>CANRNN010000006.1 GCA_947632025.1 uncultured Clostridia bacterium
CTGTATATAATAAACTTGGTTATGTAGATGATAATGAACTTCATTTATCAAAACGAGTTAAGAGATAGTCAAATTCCCATAAGTCGAGCAGATTACTAACAGAACAAACGACCGGAGAATTTTCTTCTTCGGTCGTTTTTCATATTCGTATAGCTAACGGGTTTAATGGATTGGCTCTGTATCGGCGTTCGTTGAGTTGATAATGTGTAGCCACGGGCACGCCGGTATCAAACTCTATGACTGAATTGTACATAATGCAGCAGTATCTTCGTCCATCTGCGCTGTTGCATCAGGGTTTGCAGAATTTTGACGACTGGGCAAACACGTTCGGCGAGGTGGTGTCGCAACTTGAGCTGAAGCCTGCAGGTGATGGCTTCCGTATGAAAAAGAGATTTGCCAAATTTACAAATCTCCCTGAACTAATGCAGACATACAAGGATTTTGCAGACATTAGGACGGCAGATATGCTGAATTTGCCAACTCCGGATATTGAGGGTGGCAAACCTCAGATAATATCAGCAAAGCCAAACGAGTTTCAACAGGCGTATATGACCATACTCGCAGCGCGCTCTGAAGCTATCCACAACGGCAATGTTGATCCGTCAGAGGACAATATGCTTAAAATCACAAATGAAGCGCGTCTGCTCGGCTTAGACGCGAGATGTATCAGTCCCGATGCAGGAAACGACCCATACAGTAAGGTAAATCTTCTTATCTCAAAGGTTATGGAGATCTACACCGAAACGACACCGCAAAAAGGTGTTCAAGCTATCTTCTGCGATATAGCCATAAACGGCGGTGGCAATAAAGTTGCTGAGGACACGGATGAGGAGATTGATGAAGCGTTTGACGATGACAGCGAAAAGATTTTGAGTGTAGAAAAGCAGACTGAACTGCTTGGCGCATCAAAATTCTCCGTTTACGATTATATTAAGGAGGAACTCATAAGCCGCGGAATTCCCGCCAACGAGATATGCTTCGCCGGTGATGCCAAAAATCAAGGACAACGCAGTGAATTGTACGCGCAGCTTCGTGCAGGAACAAAACGCATAGTAATAGCAAGCACGTCCAAAATGGGAACGGGTGCAAACGTTCAGACAAGATTATGCGCTCTTCACAACCTCGACATACCGTGGAAACCCTCGGATTTCGAGCAGCGGATCGGACGAATTGTCCGTCAGGGAAATACTTTTTCAACAGTAAAAATTTTCAACTATGTGACCGAGGGTACGTTTGACGCTTATATGCTTAACCTCATCGTCACCAAACAGAAGTTCATTTCTCAGCTGATGAGCGGTAAAGCACCTGCGAGAACCTGTGAGGACATTGACGATGCTGTGTTAAACTATTCCGAAATGCAAGCGATTGCTAGTGGCGATCCAAGAATTAAGGAAAAAATAAAACTCGATACTGATGTATCCCGCCTGCGGTTGCTCGAAAGCGAACATATGAATAACAAGTACCGGCTTGAGGATAAAGCTACACTTTGCAAAGCGCAGCTGTCTATCTCTCGAAAACAGCTTGATCTCGCTTTTAAGGACAAAGAATTTGCCGCGAAAAACCAATTGCGCGATGGAGATTTTGAGATGGAAATCAACGGAAGAATTTTCACCGAACGCAAGGACGCGGGCGCAGAACTGCGAAAGGCGCAAATGACTTTTCTTTCAACGAAAAAGCCTGAGGAGATCGGCGAATATCGCGGCTTTAGGTTATCATTAAATTGGGAACTTGTAGGTGATGAGCAGCATAATGTTTCGGCGCTTCTCCGAAAGCCCGACACAGGTCTTACCTATTCTGCAGGACTGGAGCTTTTGAATGATATTGGAAATATCACCCGCATTGAAAATGTTTTGAAATTTGGCATTGAAAAACGAATTGCAGCACTAGAAAGCGAAATATATCGAAATGAGAAAGACCTTGCCGAAGCGGAACGTACAAAGGATGCGCCTTTCGAGTATGCCGAAGAGCTTGCACAGAAATCCTTGCGGCTTGCACAGCTCGATGCGGAACTCGGCATTGAAAAAAGTGACGAGATCGTTTTCGATGATAACGAAAAAACGGAAGATGAACACGGCAAAGAAAACGATAAACTCGAACAAAATCAAAAGCCCAAGCGTCCTAAGCACTAATTTTATATCCCCGTCATATCGACGGGGATAATTTCTTATAAATTTTAGGAGGAATTATTATGGAATGGAATGAACAAGTTGAAGCAGCACGTTCGGCAAACCTTGCCGAATATTTTCAAACGCACGGATATGAGTGTGAACTGCGAAAAAATGAACTGCACGTCAAGGGATTTGGCGGGTTGTTTGTAAACGTAGAAACAGGCGGTTGGTACTGCTTCTCGGAAAACAAGGGCGGAAGCAATGCCGTAAATTGTTTAACAGAATTACTCGGAATGGATTTCAAAACCGCCGTTAAAGAACTTGCAGGGAACGCTGTTTCATTTATACCGCGTCGAGAAAATACTTCCTTTTCAGAAAAGAAAAACGAGCTTGTACTTCCCGAAAAGGCAGACAATATGCGTAAAGTCTTTGCGTATCTTTGCAAAACGCGGGGAATTTCCGCAGACATTGTTTCACAGCTTGCACACGAAAAGTTACTGTACCAAGATACAAAAGGCAACGCAGTTTTTCTCCACAAGGATGACAGCGGGAAAATAATCGGCGCGGAAATTCAAGGTACAAATTCTGAAAAGCGTTTCAAGGGTGTGGCAAAAGGGACGAGAGACAGCGTTTTTTCTTTTCAAATCGGCGATCCGAGAAAGTGCTATGTTTTTGAAAGCGCGATAGATCTACTTTCGTTCAAACAATTGGCAAATCAAGAGAAAATTCAAAACTCGGTTCTCGTATCAATGGCAGGGCTTAAGCCAAATTCTCTTAAAAGTATCGCTGACAAGGGAATAAAAATTTACTCCTGCGTAGACAACGATGAAGCGGGACACGATTTTGAAATCAGCAACGGGTTTCCAAGTTGTAGAAAGGTTCTGGTCGAAAACGGCGTTAAGGATTTTAATGAGCTTTTGAAAAAAGTATCATTTCCGAGAGAGATTTCTAAAGAACCGTTGACAAAAAACGATACGGGAAAATTGGAAAACGAAAAAACATCGCAGAAAAAAACATCGCATAATCGTAGGTAAAGAATAAAAATTTTTGCAAAAATTTTAAGCCTATTGCTTTAGTAGGCTTAATTTTTTTTAGCAGAAAACAAAAAGCCTATTGATATAATAGGTAATGAAAAGGGTTTCAGGGATTTTCCCTGAGTGTAAGAAATCCCGCTGCGGGGTTTGGGGCGGCAGCCCCAACACAAGGCACTTTTGGCAAGCTCCGCTTGCCAAAAGTGCTATTGTGTTTAGTACTTTACAGGAACACGGTTTCTTTCAGTAGTATTTTTAGGAGGACTTCTTTATGGGTTTGAAAAAATTTTCGACATCTTTTCAAGTGGCAAATAAGAGCGAAACTCGGAACTTAGGCGTAATTTCTCATAACAACCGCAGATTTTTTGCAAAAAATGTTGATCAAAAAAGGAGTGCGGACAATGTGACTTACGTTGAAAAAGATCTACGAGAATTTTATCACGAACTGTTCGATGATGCTCTAAAAAGCTACAATGACAAAATGAGATCGAATAGAAAAATTGTCGACTACTACGAACACATCAAGAACTCGAAACAAGAACGTTTGTTTCAAGAGATAATAGTCGGTTTCGGAAACGCAAAAGAGATAGGTGTTGGAACAGACGATTGGGAAACGGCTAAAAATCTTTGCGACGAATATATCCGCACGTTTGAAAAAAGAAATCCAAACCTCAGGGTGTTCAATGCGGTTATGCATCTCGATGAAGCAAATCCACATCTTCATATAGATTTTGTACCGATAGCGACAAATCAATCACGCGGATTATCTACCAGAGTCTCAATGAAACGTGCGCTTATGGAGCAGGGATTTGTTTCTGCTCATAAAAAAGACAACGAGCTGATCGCTTGGGAAGATAGCGAAAGAGAATTTATGACTCAGATTTTACATCGTCATAAACTGGAACGTGATTTTAAAAACGAACATCGCTCACACTTGTCGATTTCAGAATACAAAGCACAGCAGGAAGAGCTGCAAAAGATTAAAGCTCAAACAGAAAAGATAAAAGCTAATGTCTCAGCTGCAATTCAAAAAAATCCTTCGGACATTACTGCCGATGAAGCCGCTATGATAAAAAACGAAAACGCTTTAATGCGGAAGAAAATCGAACGGCAGCGCGAACAGATCAACGAGTTATCCGAACGCTATCAATCGCCACTTATAAAATTTGAGATATTCGATGCCGATAAGCTGTTGTATGTTGCCCGCGAACTGGAGAATAGGAATATAAAATTTGCTGAGGATAATAATTCGATTTATGTTCCAGAATTCGCGCTTGCACAATGTAAAAAATTTGCTGCAGAATTTAAGAGCATCATTCCGGGCATAAAAGAAAAAATCAAAATGGACATTGATGTGCTTGTGCTGTCGAGTGAAAGTTTAGAGCAGCTTTTGGACAAGATGACAGCTCTCGGCTATGAAATAAAGCGAGGAAAGTATCTCGCTGTCAAATCTCCGGATGCTCAAAAGTTTACACGGTTGAAAACTCTTGGTGAGGATTATTTGCCTGAAAATCTTGAGAAACGTATCACAAATCGAAACGATTTCCCGAATGCTGTCTATTCGGCTATTGAAAATTCTTCCGACATAGAGCGCGAATTTCATCTTGAAATTTCAAAGACAATTGTCGCGATCAGAGGTCTGGCGTTTCGTCCCAAAAAGCTGCGCGAGGATAGGATCTACGATTTTGAAAACGACAATTTAATCAACGAGCTTTCAAAACAAATCCTTACCATCACAGAATTCAACATCAATTCGCGCGAAAAACTTTATGCTGTCGCTGAAGAACTTGAAAACAAAATTGCGGAGAACCTTCGGCGTGTAGAAGAATTGAAAAACGAGATCCCTGTGCTGAAAAAGAAAATAGAAAATGACAAACCGACCGAGGATCAACATCGGCGATATGATTTACTTCCCAATTATATTGATAGTCTGAAAGCAGAGATCGAGCGTGACAGGCGTAAGCTCTCTCGCGTGGTTGACGTTATCGAACATTATGAGCGTGTTTCCGGCGGAGATTATCTTAAAAATATTATTCGGGAACAGCAAGCCGATCAGAATTTTGCACGCGCAAAGGATCTCCGTGAGCAGGACGGCAAAAGCATCTCAGCTAAGCAGCGTACAGAAAGCATTGACGCACCGAAAAAATCTTGACAAGTTATATAAGTTTCATTTGCTTTATAGGGATCGTTTATTACGAAATGATAAAGGGTAGCGACGTTGTTCTTTATGTAAAGGCAAATGAAAAAACTTTGATTAGACCCGTTCTGAGCTAACCCTCGGAACGGGATTTTTGTGTTACTTGTGACACAAAAGCAGAATTCCCTTGACTTTTGCGGTAAAGTGTGGTACAATGGGACTAAGGATGGTGTATGTGCTTGTGGGAAAGGAGTGACAAACCGATGTGTGTTTACAAAATCGAAGAAATAGCGGAACGTGTTCGTCCTATAGCTGAACGTTACAATATTCCGAAAGTATATCTTTTCGGCTCTTACGCACGGGGAGAAGCCACCGAAGAAAGCGATATTGATTTATTGATTGATGCTCAAAACATTAAGGGATTATTTGAACTTGGAGGAGTGTATGCTGATTTGGGAGAGGCTTTGAACAAAGAAATAGACCTTGTGACAATTGAAGCACTTAACGAGCACAAAAACGACCCCTTGACGGTTAGATTTGTAAAGGAAATTTCAAGGGAGGAAAAATTGATTTATCAAATAAATGATATGGATAAAAACTGCACCTGAATGTATCGTGCGTCATTGTAACAGAATAAGCAGCGACATTGAAGCGCACGGCAGAAGATGCATATCCGAATACCCCCTCCCCACCAAGAATGGTGGGGATTTTTGTGTCACTTGTGACACAATTGACCAAAATAAACAAAATTCTCCATAAAGCCGTGCCAAATTTGTGCATTTTGTCAAATTCAGCGAAAAGTAGTATTTCCTGTTGACATTGGCGCTTTAAAGTGGTACAATGTAATATGTGAACTACGATTTCACAATTACGATCACAGGAAAAGAGGAAATTTATGAAGAGGAAAATTTTTACATTGGCACTTGCGACGCTGCTTTTGACGTGTGTATGCGCGTTAGGCGGCTGTTCGGGGAAAAAGGTCATTGACCTTGAGGATTATGTTAGCGTTAGATTTTCGGGCTACAACGGTGATGGCAGCGCAAGCGTGGTTATCGACACGGACGCTATGCTCCCGCTCATCGAGGATCAGAACTCCCCCGAAATGATAGCGAGCAGTTTTACCGCAGAGGAGATCAAAAACAACGGCAAGCTCTCCAACGGTGACACAATCGGCGTTACCGTTAAATTCAACGAAAAAATGATGGAAAACGCAAAGCTCAACGTTCAGAACCCAACGCTGTCATTCACCGTTTCGGGGCTGAAAGAAAAGCAGCTTCTGGATCTGTTTTCTAATGTTGAATTCAGCTGCGAAGGGACTTCTCCGGAATGTACCGCTGAATTAAAGTACACCAATGATACCGGCTTAGATATGCGCGATTGGTTTACGTGGAAATCAAGCGGCGGCAAGTCGGGAAGCAAAGCAGACATTTCTAATGCACAATTTGAAGATGGCGAGGTCATAACCGTTACGATTGCAGATAAAATCCTTGAAGAACTCCGCAAGGAACACATAATTGAAGTGATTACCAAGGATTACACAGTAAAAGCGGACGGCAGATATATCCTTACGGCGGCGGATCTGACCGATGAATATCGCAGTGAAGTAGACAAAATCGCTGAAGAGCTTGTGAACGAAAAGGTAGACGAGATATATAACAAAAAAGATCGTGACGCGAGATATAATCTGCTGTCACAAGTATCGGGTCTGAGTGTTGGAAAAATGTATGCGGGCTGTTCCGATCAAATCAAAAAGCTGGAGATAACGCAGTTGAATTCGGCTTACGTTGGGGTCGGGGATAAAAATCAGAAGTATATTTATTACATTTACGATGCGAAGGTTTCGTATTATATGAAGGACTTCTTTACCGTTTATGATGATGAAAAGGATTGCGTTCTGATCGTCCGCATAAGCGGTTCGAAAATAACGCCCGAAGGCGTGATGTATTCCGACTGGGCGTTCGGTTCGGCGAAGGATTTCAACAGTGCCTACAATTCATATATCACTTCAAATTTTGAGAGACTTCCCTAACTTTCTTTTTCAGAATTGAAACCTGTTTTGTGTCACAAGTGACACGCCGTTTTGGTGTCACTTGTGACACTTTTTTGCATTTTTTGCAAAAAAATAATATATTTTGCAAAATGCTATTGACAAATGTCAAAAAATAAGTTATAATAAAATTGGTTTTGGAATTTCTGATGAATGCGTGAATACAAAGCCAATTGTTCCTTGACAATTTAATCGGGCAGGCACATAAATTGTAAACTGTGGCAAACGCGAAGATGTTTCTGCCGCTCTATCGTCTGTGATACTCTATCCGTGGTCAAGCATTATGAAATCAGCGCGGGAATAGAAATCAGGGGATAACGGTCAATTGAAAGCAACAACGCAGTTGTGAGTAGCAAGGAACGGAGCGAAGGCAATTGAACAGTTGGCAATATAATGATACTTACCGTGAGGTCCGTACCATAGGAATGGTCGGAGGTGAAAGTCCTATGTGCAGGTTGCGTGATTACCTGCGGCTTGCCTTTGTAAGCAACGATTTTTTCGGGGCGTAAGCCCCTTTCGGCGCGTGGGAAACCACGCGCCACATATGCGAGGAGCGGGAGAAATTCCGTTAATCGTTCCAAAAAAACACGGCATTTTTGAAAAAATGTGATGACAAGCGACAAGAAATGTGCTATAATATAATTGTGCAAAATCATTTGTTTGTCATCACGAAAGGAGTAAAAAATGCCACAGACAAACAGAAAAATCACAGCCCTTTACTGTCGCCTTTCACAAGAAGATATGCGTTTGGGCGAAAGTGAAAGCATACAAAACCAGAAGGTTATTCTGGAACGGTATGCAAAAGAAAATCACTTTCCGAATATCCGCTTTTACATCGATGACGGCGTTTCGGGTGTTGAGTTTGACAAGCGAGAGGGACTGCAAAGAATGCTCGATGATGTCGAAGCGGGAAATGTTGCGACGGTCATTACAAAAGACTTGTCAAGGCTCGGAAGAAACTATCTCAAAACAGGTGAGCTTATTGAGATCGTTTTCCCCGAAAACAATGTGCGGTACATTGCGATAAGCGACGGTGTTGACACAGCACGCGAAGATAACGAATTTATGCCGCTGCGGAATTGGTTCAATGAGTTTTACGCCCGTGATACTAGCAAGAAAATACGAGCTGTCAAATTTGAAAAGGCTCGACGCGGGGAACGCGTAAACGGTGTTACGCCGTACGGATACACTGCTGACCCAAATGATCGCAATCATCTGATACCGGATCCCGAAGCTGCGGTAGTGGTGCAGAAGATTTTTGAAATGTTTCTGGACGGCTCGTCGATGATGGGCATCCAAAGGTGGTTGCGGGATAATAACATTCTTGCACCCGCCGAATACAGACGTTTCAAGAAAGACAGCAATCACATTCTAACCGAGCATTCGTATGATTGGCAAATTTTAACGATAGAGATGATCCTTCAACGGGTCGAGTACATAGGTGACACGATTACGAACAAAAGTCACAGACTCTCGTTTAAATGCCACAGGCAGATATATACCGACAATTCGGATCAGTTCTACTTCCCCAGCACGCACGAGCCGCTGATTGACAAAGATGTGTTTGAGCAAGTGCAAATACGGTTGCAAAATCGTATCAGGCACAAGAAAAACAGCGAAATCGACATACTTTCGGGCTTAGTGTTTTGCGGAGAATGCGGTGCGAAAATGCACAGTATACACTCAACAACAGGCGGTCGAATGTGCGCTTACACTTGCGGCAATTATCGAAACAGACGTCAAAGTCGTAAGTTTAAGGAATGCACGGCGCATTACATAAAGCAAGAGATCGTTCTCGATGTTTTACGTGCGGAATTGAAGCGAATTCTGACGTATGTAAATAATAACGGTCAGAAGTTCATCGCTGCAATGAGTAGGACAAATGAACGCAACGCAAAAGAAACTCTTATCCGCAAAGAGAAAGAGCTAAAGGCTGCGGAAAAACGCATTGCAGAGCTTAATGTTTTGTTTCGTAAATCATACGAGGATAATGCTTTGGGTAGGATTTCCGATGAACAGTTTTCTTTTCTGACAGGAGATTTTGATGAGGAAAAAGCCGCATTGGAGAAACAGATCAACGAGCTGAAAAAAGAAGTTGATCTTCCTGCGGAACAAACGTCAAATGCTAAGAAATTCGTTGCGCTGGCAAAGAAATATGCCGGGTTTACCGATATCACATATGAAAATATTCACGAGCTTGTGGAACGAATTCTGATACACGCAACTGACGTTGAGACGAATACTCGTGAAATTGAAATTTATTTTCGGTTTGTCGGGAAAATCAAAATTAAAGCACCTCAAACCACCTATGAATATGGTTCTAATAGGTCACACGGTTTAATACGGGTTTTTGTAACATAGTTGTATCGTTAAGTTATTATTGCTTTTTGAGTATTGCGTGAAATATGCAGATTTATTAGCTGAAAAATATAAAACACCATTTTTACCTAAAGGAGAAGAAGCTCAAAAGGAAATATTAGAATATGTAAGTGAATGTCAAAAACAATACCCTGAAATTGATACGAATCATATTGTAAATATTTTTTCTACTGTCTGCTGGTTAGCAAATAGGTAAGAGCTTTTAAATTCTGATTTACCTAAACAGTTTCGTAATACCGGTACCGAACAATTTTGTTCTGCACACTGAACGAGAATATCCTAGGTCAATAATTTCAACGCGCGGTCGGCTATATTGTACAGTTTCCGAGCCGTTGTTTTTAGTTCGAAAACAATTTGTGATGGCTTGCGAAACTACTCAAATCCAGTTGTAATTGCGCTTTGCAGTTAATGTTCATAATAAAGTTCCTCTGAATACAAATTTTAAGGTTTGTGATTTATTACTGAAAACCGTTTTTGTCTTGCGAAAATAAATTCTGCTGCCCTTAGTAACAATAGGAATAATTTCATACAAAAATGACCGCCGGTTTATTGCTGCGGTCATTTTCTACGGTAATGATTTTTAGTGTGAACAAGTTTAATGACGTCAATAACAAACTTGATACGCTGACAAGGCGGTCGTTAAATTATATTGCAGTAACTATGCCTGTTTACATAAACGCTCAACTCCCGTCTTTCGGCGGATTTTCCGCAAGCTAATTGTCCCGCGAAACCGCGGGACAATCGTTTATATCGGCATTTCAAAACCTGTTCTGAAAGAAATGCCCGAAAGTAAGAAAACGCGCTTAAAATTTAACTTCTCCGCTTTCAGCAACTTATGCAAGCTTTATAAATATGATGTGTGCCGAAACAGGCTGAGTTCCGCCCGCATCAGGCGTTATTATCAAAGCCGAGGGATTGTCGGCGGGATTGCGGACAGTTACGGAGGAGTTTGCGTCAGTTGATGTCACAAGCGCTGTGCCTATTATTGACGACGCGCCTGTCGCTCTGCCGAAAACAGCGTAGTCAAGCTCCTCGCCGTTAAGCGTAAGCACAAGCTGCCCCGCCTGATTGGCGTTTACTGTGAAAATAACAAGATATGTTCCCGCTTCAGTAAGCGTAAATGTCGAATCGTCAGACCTTACAACCATGTTGTTTGACGACGAAGCGTTCCTCGGAAAACTTACGTCTCCTCCGGGTGCGACGGTTTCGGCATTGTCGGGCGGCATAAGAGCGTAAAAGTCCGCGTATCCCGCGGCTGTCGGCAAACCCGGTTCGCCTTGAGGACCCTGCGGTCCTGTTGCGCCTGCGGGCCCCGGTTCGCCCTGTGGACCTTGCGGTCCTGTCGGTCCTGCGGGTCCCGGTTCGCCCTGTGGACCTTGCGGTCCTGTCGGTCCTGCGGGTCCAGGTTCACCCTGAGGACCCTGCGGTCCTGTTGCACCTGCGGGTCCAGGTTCGCCTTGAGGACCCTGCGGTCCTGTTGCACCTGCAGGTCCTTGTTCGCCCTGAGGACCTTGCGGTCCTGTTGCGCCTGCGGGTCCCGGTTCACCCTGAGGACCTTGCGGTCCTGCTACGCCTGCGGGTCCAGGTTCACCCTGAGGACCTTGCGGTCCTGTTGCACCTGCAGGTCCTTGTTCGCCCTGAGGGCCTTGCGGTCCTGCTGCGCCTGCGGGTCCTTGTTCACCCTGAGGACCTTGCGGTCCTGTCGGTCCTGCGGGTCCTTGTTCGCCCTGAGGACCTTGCGGTCCTGCTACGCCTGCAGGTCCCGGTTCGCCCTGTGGTCCTTGCGGTCCTGTCGGTCCTTGCGGTCCTGTCGGTCCTGCGGGTCCTTGTTCGCCCTGAGGACCTTGCGGTCCTGCTGCGCCTATAGGACCCTGTTCACCCTGAGGACCTTGTGCGCCCGTAGCTCCTATAGGTCCTTGCTCACCCTGAGGACCTTGTGCGCCCGTAGCTCCTATAGGTCCTTGCTCACCTTGAGGCCCTTGAGGTCCGACAGGACCCTGCTCGCCCTGAAAACCTCTCGGTCCGGGACAGCCCGGAGGTCCCGGAGGACCAGGGGGTCCGGGAGGACAACAGCCGTTGTTATTTTGTATATTGTTTCCCATATTGTTGGGGAAGTTCTGTCTGTTCATAACAGCTCACTCCTTTGTTACTTTAATTTAAACAGGTTTTGTACTTCAAAATATGATTTTCGCATTTTTTTGACACCGTTTTAAAATAAATATTTTGTATTTTTGGAAAAATTTTTGAATTTGTATTGTATTTTTTAATATTCTGTTAAATTATTTTTAGAAAATAATCATAATGTTGAAAAATTATGACATAAAAATTTTAAGGAGATAAACTTCTGAATAACAGAAGCAAGGTTTACAAATTGGGACTGTACATCATGCCTATGATGCTTGTCGCTTAGGCTGTGGAATCTACATTATCGAAAAAGCAAACGGAAAAAGTGAGGACCTCTGCGGTTTTATCGCATACAATCAAGACTGAGTTTCTTACATGGCTGCGTATAACGGCATAAGCGACTACAAATAAGTGTTTGTTATTACCAACAAAAGAAATGAGGTTTACGCCTCGGCTTATGGGCTTTTAGAATAGTGCTTGCGATAATCTGCCTTTTTAGCGCGCTTATTCTTACGGCTATAGTTTATTTCCTGATAAACTCGGCGGTTAAGCCTGTAAAGAGCATTGAAAGAGCAATTGTTGAATTAGGAAACATTCGTCTTATCTCCGCGTGCTCACCGTCCGAGCTGCGTTACGGAATCTATTCCAACAAAAAAGCACACCCTCAAACGCTTTGAGAACGTGCTTTAGTATTTTGAATTTTCCACAATGCTGATTTGGCTTGTGCAGAACAGTTTTCGGGTGTATTAAATATATTTGATAGTTTAGATAAATCAGAATTAAGTATCATAAAACTGTATTAACATTTAATTGACCCCATACACGAATCCACGATATCCTAAACATCTATTTCTCAAATCATATTCTTTGCAGAGATATGTTTCCTGCCGTACATCACAATCTTTATCTTCAAGATATTTGAAGTAATCGCCTTTATTGTTTACTTTAAGGTACTCTTCCTTAAATCTGCAATAGCACAGCATACAGCCGTAATCATCGTTTCCATACGGTGAATAATCAGAATATTGACAAGTAAAACAACACTTCATATAGTAATCCTGCGCCATTTGTTGACAAATATCATATAAGTTAGATTCAAAATCCAATGTCTTTTTTGTACTGCTATATTTCACTCCGTCCACATGGAGAGTAAAGTCATAGACATTCTCATCATCGTGATATACTTGCACATTGTCACAGTACGTCCTTGCCTGACATTTTTCCATATCATGCTCTTTGTATTCAAAAGAAATATGAATTATGCCCTGAATTTCACAGTTGTCACGTTTACGGACTACTTTCACAGGTATTTCAATATCAAGTGCATATCTTTGCAATTCATACCAGTATGGTATCTTAGTGTTACCAATACTAAAACCACCTGCTTTTAAAATATAAAATTTTTCCTTTGCCTCATCATACTTCGTATCATCAGCAAGCATAAAACAATTGAAACTACTCCCTTGAAATTTTACTCCGTCCAAAATAAAAGAAATAGGATCTGTCCGGCTATCCTCTTCTGTATTGAAAATATCAATAATAGTATCGTGGAATCTGTCTTTATAATGTGCTTTTAAAATTTGCATATTTTCTCCTCGTTTTAATAGATTAAATAAAAATTCATCTAAATTCCGATAAATAATAAATTTTCTTCTTCATTGTTGGATTCTCAATAAATAACTTACATATCAGATTTCACTAAAAGCAGCATAAAATGTACTTTCATCAGAGAATTCTTTCATATGATCATAAATGATATGGTATACCGTTTCATCACTTGATACGATATCAATACTTACACTATATTCAGTCAGAAATTCTCCTTCCTTTTTCCAGAATTTATAGAAATCATAAAGCCACTTTATCTTCTGAGGTGTTGAGCCTTGCTCCCAAATTGTTATTTGAACATCCAAACGACCGGTATAAGGATAAATTTCATAATATGTCAGCAAAGATATAATTGGTATATGCTGTTATTCCACGCGGATTTAAGAACCCGTCCTGAATTATTTCATCAAATTGTGCGATAACTCTTGCTCCAAAATAACCGTCTACTAAGATTCTCCCTTTTTCAGCAGTAATTCCAAATTCGACATCGTCTAATTTAAAGACAATACAATCTCTGAAGTTGTTCCATACAAAAGGTTTTGCCGTATTAAATTCTTTGTTAATGATTGTAGCTTTAGGATAATGTTCCTCCGCATATTCAAGAATTACTTGTTGGTTTTTTCTGGCTTCACCTTGCCATGGCAGAAGCAGATTTGCATTAAGAAAAACAATCATAGTGACAAGCACGACAATCACACTCAAGGTGATAAGAAGTGTACAAAATAATCGTTTCTTTTTTTGAGATCCGGAAGGCTCTACAATATGCCTCACAAAAAATCCTCCCACGATCGTTATAATCTGAGCTTAATTTGTCTTAGTTATACGAATAACAATTCAAAACCATGTTACAGAAAGAACATTCCCTGCAGAGCAACTTCTGCTGGCTGTCTGACTTTTGATTTCTTTTCGAAAACAAATCGTTCCGCAGCGACCTGCGAGATGAACTTGCCGCCGGTCACACCGGCACCTTTACCCAATGATTACATAATATCCGTACAGAAAACAACGTCCCAGCGAGATCAACGTCACACTGGGACTTGGTGCAGGTGACGGGACTTGAACCCACACGACATTGCTGCCACTAGCACCTGAAGCTAGCGCGTCTGCCAATTCCGCCACACCTGCGTATTATTTTCCACTTTTTACTCGGTGGAAATTCCGAGGAGCATTTCGCTCGTTTATCAAAACGGTTAACCCGTTTCTCACAAAATAAACCCCTGTCGTAACACGACCTGAAACTAGCTCGTCTGCCAAATTCAGCGTTAATGCAGTTAACTCGCACACCTGCGTATTAAAATTCAGATTCTTTCACTGAACATATAATATTATACCACAATGCATTGAGTTTGTCAAGAGCTTTTTTGAAAAAATGCGTAAATTTTGGCTTAGTCCTTGAAACGCGGGCAGTTCACAGTTTTCGGCAAAGTGAATTTTCGCAGCCGAGAACTCTTCCGACTGTCACGAGTTGTCACGGGGAATGTATGCGCTGTCAGTGCTGTGCTGATAAATTAGAATTTATGAATCCTTTTCTTCGTAGGGCTTATCCCACGAACCAATCTCAATCAGATTACCTTCGGGATCAGCAATATAACAGGTTTTCTGTCCCCAAGGCTCAAGCTTCGGCTCCATTACAGGAATAGCTCCGTTTTCCACAACTTTTTTGAACGCAACATCAACCTCATCAAATGTATCAACATAAAGAGCCAATTCAAAATGTCCGTTCAATCCCTTGATATAGTCATATCTTCGGTTTGTCATTTTTTCAAAGTCTTTTCTCCCATACAACAGAAACAAAGTATCGTCTTTCACAAGATAAACGTTCGATGTATTATCGGTTTCTTTAATCTCAAAGCCGAGTACATCTCTGTAAAACCGAATCATTTTAGCCATATCCTCAACAAATAATCCAAAACCGTCCAATCTCATAAGCTACCTCCTATAAATCCCGATTTGTAGTATAAATTTCTACTTTATAATTGTACCATACAAGACGGATAATGTCAACCGGCTGAAAAGAAAAAAAGCATTACAGATGTGTAACGCCATTCATCTTAAATTCGCTGTATATATGTTTATCGAATTGGCACTGCAAACCGGTGTCCCCGCGTTCAAAACGCCGCTTGCTCCCCTAACAGTTGACATCACCGCAATATTGTTGTATAATATTATTGAGAAAAGAGGTGCGCTGTTATGCAAATTTCAAGCAGATTTACGCTTGCTGTTCATATTTTGATATGCATCGATACTTTCAAAGATGATTGTAAAACCACAAGCGATTTCCTCGCGGGCAGCACAAATGTAAATCCCGTCATCGTGAGAAAAATTTTAAGTCAGCTAAAATCAGCCGGACTTGTTAATGTCGCAAGAGGTTCGGGCGGAGCTTCGATTACAAAGCCTTTGGGCGAAATAACTTTTCTTGATATTTATAAAGCAGTGGACTGCGTCAACAAGGGGGAACTGTTTCATTTCCACGAAGCCCCTAACGAAAAATGTCCTGTCGGAAGAAACATTCACGCTATTCTCGACGATAAGCTTTTACAAGTGCAAAACGCGTTGGAAAGGGAACTTAAGTCAATTACTCTTGAGGATGTAAAGAGCGACCTCAAACGTTATCTTGATAGCTGAAAATTTTTTCGTTGAAACACTTGACATTACAACGAAAGCGTGCTATAATATAGTTGTAACCATTGAGGTTGCAACTATATTTTTTGGAGGAATTATTTATGAGCAATTACACAAAAGTAAGCGTATCCGCCGATGCGAGAACAGAGCTTCACGACAAGCTGTCTTTAACAGGTGCGGAGATAAGTGTGAACAATCTTCCTGCGGGAGCGGGCGTGCCGTTTGTTCATTCTCACAAGAATAACGAGGAAATTTATGCTGTTCTTTCCGGAAAAGGAAAGGCAGTCATTGACGGAGAAACCGTGGAACTTTCGGCAGGGGACTGGATACGGGTATCTCCTTCGGCGAAAAGACAGTTTTCGGCGGCGGACGATTCTCCGATAAGCTATATCTGCATTCAGGTAAAGGAGAATTCTCTCGGCGAATACACACAGGGCGACGCTGTAATTGAAAAATAAAACCGCCGACCGCCGAAGATCCATAAATTATCCCCCGAACAGCTTCGGGGGATATATTTTTTTAACTTTATATAATTGAGTCCGCTGAAAATCATTTCAGACTGCTCTTGTCGTTTTGAACCTCTGTGCCCTCCGCGTCTATTTCATCGGGAACACGGTCTTTCATAATTTTTGCCGTCGCGAATACCGTAATGAGATTCAGAATACCCTCCGACGCAAGCGAGATACCCAGAAATACCGTCAGCAGCTGCGCACTTCTTGCAGAATCGAAAACCAGTGTGATCCCCACCAGAATAGTGACGACAGCGAACACCAGCACCACCCACCAGCTCTTAACGCCGAGAGTCTTTGAATCCATAGCCGTGCGTATCTTGCAGATACCGTCCACAAGCACCGAGATGCCTATTATAACGCAGATGAACGTCATCAGCCCCTCAGGATTCAGCAGAATTATCGCGCCGATTATTATCATCAGTATACCCGCTTCACGGTCGAATCTGAACGCCCTGTATGCGTCGCCGGAAACACCTCCCGCAAGCTTGAGTATCCCGAAAACCAGCATGGTGATACCTGCTATAACTCCTATGGTCTTGACCGTAAGCGCGGGTACTGTTATAAAAATTATCCCCACTGCGAGAAGTATCACGGAAATGGTCGTGTAACCGAACTTTGCTATTTTTAAAGGTGCTGTTGATCGTTTTTTCATAAAAAACCCTCCGAATTTTATACTTTATTTTACACTTCAATATATATATTACAACTTTGCGGAGCGTCTGTCAAGGGAATTTGGGAAATTGCACGGAATTTTTTGATATGAGTACGGATCCACCGCTTGAAAATTGAAACAGAATGTGATATAATAAAATTGATTGCCGCGCTGAAGCGTAATGATTTACCGTTGTTTATTATTTGCCGCGGCAGGGATTGGTGTAGGATATTTTTGAGTTTTAGGAAAAAGAGGTAATGAAAATGCACAAATACCGCGAGCATATCGCGAAAAACCGCGCCTGCTTCATTTTAGGACCGCTTTTTATGACGCTGGAGGCTTCGGGAGAATTCATTCTGCCGTTTCTTAACGCCGATATCATAAACAACGGCGCAGCGAACGGTGATATACCGTACATAATTCGGCAGGGAATATTTATGGTGATTATCGCGGTTCTGATGCTCGTCACGGGTATACTGGGCGCGTATTTCGCAGTCAAAGGCTCGGCGCGGGCGTGTTCGGGAGTACGCCGTGATGTTTTCGCGAAGATACAGTCGCTGTCGTTTTCGGATATCGACAGGTTCTCAACAGGCTCGCTGATAACTCGTGTCACCAACGACATAACACAGATACAGACGTTTATGCAGAGTATGCTGAGGGGATTTTTCCGAAGCCCTGTTATGCTTATCGGAGCGCTGGTGATGAGCTTCCTGCTTTCGCCGTCAATAGCGTGGGTGATCTTTATCGTCGTGCCGTTTCTGGCTTTGGCGACATTCCTTATTATAAAGACAGCTTCGCCGCGCTATACAATAATGCAGGAGCAGATAGATGCCCTTAACACGGGCGTGGGCGAAACAGTCACGAATATCAAGGTAATAAAATCGTTTGTCCGGGAGGACTTTGAGAACGAAAAATTCGGCAGGATAAATTCCTCGCTTCGGGAAAAATGTGTTAATGCGCTGAAAATGATGATACTTATGCAGCCCGTGTCGGCGCTTGCGGTAAATGTCACGACGCTTGCGGTGGTGTGGATAGCAGGCAGGCATATTATGGTGGGAGATATGGAGGTCGGGACGCTGACGGCGTTCATAACCTATCTGTCGCAAGTGCTTACGGCACTGAATTTCCTTGCGAATCTGTTTTTGCAGGCGACAAGAGCGGCAGCCTCCGACAAGAGAATATCGGAAGTGCTTGAAACCGTTCCGTCCGTATCGGACGAAAACTCCACTCAGAAAGAACATATTATAAAAAGCGGCTCGATAGAGTTCAGAAACGTCACATTCCGCTATATGAAAAACAACCGCAAGCCCGCTCTGGATAATGTTTCACTGAAAATAGAGCCGGGCGAAACCGTCGGGATAGTGGGCTCTACGGGTTCGGGAAAGACGACGCTTGTTTCGCTTATACCGCGGCTTTACGACGCAGATTCGGGGGAGGTGCTTGTCGACGGCGTGAATGTTCGGGAGCTGTCGTCAACGGCGCTGCGTGACGGCATCGCGGTGGTATTGCAGAAGAACACGCTGTTTTCGGGAAGCGTTTCCGAAAATCTCCGCTGGGGAAACGAAAATGCCGACGACGAGGAGATCGTTCGGGCGTGCAGGCTCGCTCAGGCTCACGACTTTGTTATGTCGTTCCCCGACGGTTATGATACGGATATAGGTCAGGGCGGAGGAAACCTCTCCGGCGGTCAGAAGCAGCGGCTCTGCATAGCCAGAGCGCTTTTGAAGTCGCCGCAGATCATGATACTTGACGATTCGACTTCGGCTGTGGATACAGCCACTGACGCGGCGATAAGAAAAGCCCTGCGCGAAAATGTCCCCGACATAACGAAAATAATAATCGCCCAGAGGATAGGCTCGGTAATAGACGCGGATAAGATAATCGTCCTTGACGAGGGGAAAATAGCGGGTGTGGGAACTCATTCCGAGCTGCTGAAAGTCTGCGGTGAATATCGTGAAATATACTATTCCCAGACCGATGAAAAGGAGGATCCGGCGTGAACGAACAAAGAGCGAAGCGCCTTGAGGAAAAGTACAATTCCGCCAAGGTAAATTCTCAGAAAAGAAAGCAGCTTGATCTCGGCAGGAACGGCGGCCGTGAGCGGGCAATGACCTCCGCCGGCAAGCCGAAAGATCTGAAAACAACGGTAAAACGCCTTGCGAAATACGTTTCCCACGAGCGGGGTATCATCACGGCTGCTCTTATATGCTCGATAATAAATACCGTGTCGACGCTTGCGGCGGGATATTTGCTGCGTCCGATAATCAATAAATTCATCTGGTTCGACGAAGGAAAGCCCGACATTTCCGAGCGGCTCGCGGGACTGGGCGCGTGGCTTATACTGCTTGCGGTCATCTACGGAGTTTCGGTAATAACGCAGTGGGCGCAGCAGAGGCTTATGCTGTGCGCCTCGCAGAGGACTCTCGAAAGAATGAGAGGGGAGCTTTTCGACAAGCTCAGGACTCTTCCCGTGAGGTATTTTGATGTGAACGCGGCGGGCGATATCATGTCGCGCTTCACCAACGACGCGGACACCGTCGGGGAAATGCTGAACACGACGCTTATACAGATAATTTCGGGCGCTATGACCATAGTCGGTACAATAATCCTCATGCTTGTCACGAATCCCGTTCTCGGAGTTATCACGATAATAAGCACGCCGATACTGACGTTCCTCACAAGAGTGATAATGAAAAAAGGACGAGCGGCTTATTCGGCGCAGCAGCGCTGTCTGGGAATGCTGAACGGATTTTCCGAGGAGATAATTTCTGGACAGAAGGTAGTCAAGGTTTTCAATCACGAGGAAATAGCCGTCGACGAATTTTCTTACCTGAATAAGAGATTGTGCCGCGCTCAGGAAACGGCGCAGTTCCGTTCGGGGATCTTGGGTCCGGTAACTCACCAGCTGTGCAATGCCGTTTATGCGGTTTCGGCAATGGTCGGCGGAATTATGGTGGCTAAGGGCGTTTTCGATATCGGAGGACTTACCGTTTCACTTAATTACACACGGCAGTTCAACAGACCCATAAACGAAGTTGCTATGCAGGTGAACACTGTATTCTCGGCGCTGGCGGGCGCGGAACGTGTATTTGAGGTACTCGACGCGGAGGGCGAAGCTCCCGATAAAGATCCCGTAAGACCCGACAAGATAAAGGGGCATATCGTTCTCGATAAGGTAAATTTCGGATACGTTCCCGGCGTGACGGTGCTTCACGATATTTCTCTTTACGCAAAGCCCGGACAGAAGATAGCTTTTGTCGGCTCGACAGGAGCGGGAAAAACGACGGTCACGAATCTACTTTCGAGATTCTACGATATAGAGGAGGGGACAATAACCGTCGACGGAATAAATATCGAGCGCATAGACAGAAGCATTTTGCGGTCGAATATCGCGATGGTTTTGCAGGATACGCACCTGTTTACGGGAACTGTCCGCGAGAATATCCGTTACGGGCGTCTGGACGCTACAGACGAGGAGGTTGTCGAGGCAGCGAAAACCGCGTCGGCTCATTCGTTTATCGAGGGTCTGGAGCATGGCTATGACACCGTTCTTGAAAATGACGGAGCTAATCTGTCACAGGGACAAAGGCAGCTTCTGAACATTGCCAGAGCGGCTATCTCAAAAGCGCCGATATTGATACTCGACGAGGCGACAAGCTCGGTCGATACGAGGACGGAGCTTCACATAGAGCAGGGAATGGACGCTCTTATGGAGGACAGGACGACTTTCGTCATAGCACACAGACTTTCTACCGTAAGGAAATCCAACGCGATAATGGTTCTGGAAAAAGGGAGGATCATCGAGCGGGGGACACACGAGGAGCTGATAGCTCTCGGCGGAAGATACGCCGACTTGTGGAAAGGCGTGAGCGAACTGGATTAAAAAACGGGAGAGCTTTGGACGCTCTCCCGATATTTTTTATTCTTTTTTGTGCTTGTCCGCGTAATTTTTCGGCGAACAGCCGTAATATTTTTTGAAAACTCTCGAAAAATACAGCGGTTCTGAAAATCCGCAGATGTAAGCGATCTGCGAAATATTCTGGTCGCTCCCGTCAGCCGTACACAGCAGCTGCTTCGCCATTTCCATTCTCAGCGAGGTAAGGAAGTTGTGAGGCGTAAGTCCGGTGTCGTTCTTGAATATCTTCCGCAGGTAGTCGTAGCTGAACGGTATTGTCTTAAGGAATTCGTCAAGCTCGTAGCCGCAGTCCGTGAAGTTCTTCATTATATCATTTTTTATCATATCCGTCACTTCCCGCAGCGGCTTTGTGTTGTGGAAAGCGATAACATAATTAACTATCAGGTTCCCGAACGCCGCGAGTATAAGAGCTTTATTGTCTATAGCGCTGTTGTAGAAGTAAAACGCGTCGTTGAACGAATTCAAGATATGCTTTTCACCGTCGTCCGAAATTATCACCGGTTCCTTGAATGAAAGCATTGCATTTTCAATATTGATATGAATGTTTGTGAATCCCTCGACGGAGTTGTTTGCGTGGAGAGTATCGGGCGGTATAACTACAATGTCCCCCTCGGAGTACTTTATCGAGCTGTTCTCAAACAGAAATTCCCCGCCGCCTTTGGTGCAGTACACAAGCTCCCAGTTCTCGTGAGAGTGCCTGTGCATTGAGAACGTTATGAGATTTTTCCCGATATATACGATCTCGTTCGTTTTTCTCACCCCTTTCAGCCGTGAAAAATATTTCATTCGTTATTTTGCAGAATCTGTATTAGTGCTAAATTCAACAGGTGATTTTTGTGCAAAATTAACAATTTTGCAAAAAACCGTTGAAAAAAGTGCCGCAATATGATATACTAAAATTACAGGATATGCGTAAACGATTACCTCGCCTGCTTATGGCGGTTTTCGCGTATGCGGCAGCGCATTGCCGGTCGTGTCCCGACTGTTTTGACCGGCAGCGGGTCACTTGAAATATTCAAGAAGCTTGTCCTTTTCGGATTCCGAAAGAACCTTGCTCCACGGTACGCGCCCTTCGGGGATCTCGCCGTATTCCGCAAAACGTGCCGTTTTATCACGGTTGGTATCGTTCCATTTGTTGAAGCCTTCGGCGGCAATGTGCCTGCCGTATGAGCAGTCGATAAATGAGCATTTCCCGTAGTCACGCCACGGACGCGCAAGGAATATCGAGCCGTCCGCGACCGTATCTTCACAGGTGAAGCGGCAGCGGTCAAATACAAAACAGATTTCCTGTTCGAGAGCATGAGCGGGAGCGGCAACATATCCGTGACCGCGCACATCGTAGATCGACTTTATCTCGCAGTTTTCAAACAGCGTATCGCCGCAGCCGAAAATAAAGTCCACGTTGCCCGCGATAAAGCAGTTTCGGAAGATGCCGCGCTGGAAGTTCCCCGTGCGGAGGTCGTCCTTAAGAAATCCGTCGTAGCGCTCGATGAGGTCGGGCGGGAGCGGACCGCAGAAAATCGTGTCCTGAGTGGAAATAAATCGGCAGTTCTCCGCGAGGAACCCGTCGGCATAAACCGTGAGGGCTACCTCCTGTCCCTTTTCTTCGGGTCTGAGAGCGTCGTTTTCAACGGTGAGATTTCGGAAAGTCACGTTCGGCGCAATGACCGCGGCGGTATAGGTACGGAAAGTGACGTATTCAACACCTTTTTCATCAAGTTTTTTCGCGTAATCGTCCCAGATGATCACGGTTTTTTCGGGATCTTCCCCGACGAGGGAAATACCCTCGGTGCGGATCTCAAGCTTTACGCGATAGGTTCCTGCGGAAAGACGGATCTCCGTTCCTGAGGGAGCCGAGCTGACAGCTTTTTGGAGATCGTCGTTGGGCGTGACATTTAAAACAGACATAAAAGTTCTCCTTTCGTTCTGAAAAAGTAATGTGACTACTATTTGATTATATACAAATCGGCGAACATTTTCAAGGAGGAATTCGGATTTTTGTGAGTTTTTGACAAATTGTCTTACAGAAATTCATAGATTTTCAACAAATATTTCTGAAACTTAAAAGTTTCAGGTGTGAATAAAGATGTCCGAATTGTCCATAAAATGAATTAAAAATGACTTGCAGTATATCCCTGTTATGAGGTAAAATAATAAAGATAACTGCAAATCAATTTGAACTCCGAATCGTGGGAATATACATATTATAAAAATTCGGACCCGTGTCCTGAAGGCAGGCAGTCTTTACAAAATGAATTTAACCTTAAAACAATATAAAGCGATAGATATCGCGATACTGACGGGAATACTGGTGCTGGGTACGTTCCTTGCGACTAAAGCTACAGAGTGGTTCCCGATGGAGCTGTACGCGCTGTCGCCTGTGGTGGCGCTTGTGTGCATCGTGATGATGCGCTGGGGCGGCTGGGCAGCGATCGACGTTGTGGCAGGCGGGCTGACGTACTGTGTGGCGCTGGGCGCTGACTGGCAGCAGTATGTGGTCTGCTGTGTCGGCGGACTGGGCGGCATGGCGGGGCTTATTCTGTTCAAGACACTCGGCAAGGAAAAGATCCGCGCAAGCTTCAAGCTTTCGGAGCTGTTTATGCTGACGGTATACGTCGGTTCGGCGTTCGGAAAGGGGATCGTAAGCCTTTTGCTCGGTGCGCCGCTTTCAACTTTGGTCATGTTCTTCTGGACCGACCTTATTTCGCTGCTGTTCGCGGCAGTCGCCATTTTTGTGGCGAGAAGGGTAGACGGTCTGTTCGAGGACCAGAAAAGCTATCTTATTAGAACCGAGTCGGAACGTGCGAAGGCAAGGCTCGGCGGGGACGATCGGCTTATGTGACTCCCGTAAACATAGGGCATAATCTGCAAAGCAGTTGAGAAAATATCATTTGCAGGAGGTTTCAAAATGGCACTCAACGTATCAGACTATCTGATTTTCGATGAGGAAAGCGGTACCTACATCGAAAATCCCGAACAGGTCGTTCGCGATGACGTGGAAAAGCATCATTGGCTGAACGTCTTCCGTCAGGTTTTGAAGGATTGGCGTTTGTATCTGATGCTCGTCCCGATGATCGCGGTATTCCTGTTATGGCGCTATTTACCGATGTACGAGCTGCTCGGATGCTTTAAGGTGACGGATGATGTAAAGACCGTCGCTGAACAGTTCTATTCCGGCTTTTCGTATTTCAAGCAGCTGCTTATCGGCGGCACGACACTGTCGACGGAGTTCTGGAGAGCGTTCAGAAACACGTTCCTCCTCAGCTTCTACGGCTTGATTTTCGGATTCCCGATGCCGATCATTATCGCGTTGTTCTTCAACGAGATCCGGTCGAACATCATGCGTTCGATTTATCAGGTACTTACATACCTTCCTAAGTTTATGTCGACAGTCGTTATGACCTCGCTTATTACGATGCTTGTTAAGCAGGGCACGATCATCAGCGGCGCGGGCGTTATCTCTCAGATGCTCGAACATCTGGGTCTTATCTCTTCGGAGGTCGCCAATGCCGGACTGCTGAACAACCCATCGTTCTTCCGAGCCATTTATCAGATAAGCGGTATCTGGGAGACGGCGGGCTACGATTCTATCGTATTCTTCGCGGCGATCATCGCGATCTCCCCGACGAGCTACGAGGCTGCTCAGATCGACGGCGCAGGCAAGATGGCACAGATGAAATATGTTGTACTGCCGAGTATCCTTTCAACTATCGTAATCATGCTTATTACGAAGATCGGTACTCTGCTGAACATCGGATACGAGAAAGTCCTGCTTCTCTATAAGCCGGAAACTTACATGACCGCAGACGTAGTTTCCACTTTCTCACAGCGTTACGGTATCGCGGGCACTATGAAGGGTCTTGCGGCTGCCGCTGAAATGATGAACAACGTAATCGGAATGCTGCTCGTTATCGGCGCTAACACAATCGCTAAAAAGGCGTCGAACGTGTCACTCTATTAAAACGAACGAGGTCTGTGTATGAAAAGAAAACTTGAAATTTCGGAGCTTATATTCAAAATTATAAGCTACCTTTTGCTTACGATCTTCGCGATAATGTGTCTTTACCCGTTCATTTATACGATTTCATCGTCGATTTCGGACTATGACGCAGTAACGCACAGCGAGGTCGTTCTTCTCCCGAAGAACCTTCAGTTCGACGCGTTCAAGGCTATGTTCAATACGAACGGATTCTGGAACTCTTACACGAACACACTGTTCCTTACCGTTTACGGTACTATTTGGGAGCTGCTGCTCTCCGTTTTGGGCGCGTATGCGCTTTCAAAGCCCAGACTGCTGTTCCGTAAGGGATTCAACTTCTTCCTCGTGTTCACGATGTGGTTCAGCGCAGGTCTTGTACCGCAGTACTTGAACTACCTCGCAACTCAGAAGGTTTTCCGTGCGATAGGAATCGTGGACGACAAATGGCTTGTCGTATTCGCAATGGGTATGGCGGCAATGAACATAATCCTGCTTCGTAACTCCTTTGAGGGAGTGCCCTCCGAAATTGAGGAGGCGGCAATAGTCGACGGAGCAACGGAAATGCAGGTTCTCACGCGCGTATACCTCCCGATGAGCAAGTCGATCATAGCTACAGTAACGCTGTTCTACGCGATATCGCGCTGGAACGGATACTTCTGGGCAAGACAGATGATAACCAATAACAACGAACACCCGCTGATGGTATTTATGCGTGTTCGTCTTGAGGACTACACCGATCCGGAGAAGATCGCGGGCTGGAACTACAACTATGCTCCTGACTCGCTTATCTACTCGCTTATCGTCTGCTCCGTTATCCCGATACTTATTATATATCCTTTCATTCAGAAATACTTCGCAAAGGGCGTAAACGTCGGCGGCGTAAAGGAATGATTCGGGTATCACCGAAAAGCGCTTTGTTGTCAATGTGCGTGAGTACATAAGCAGAGCGGGATCTAATGCTATCAAACGCGAAAAAAACGCGGTTGATATATAACTCAGGCAAAATTAAGCCTTACAAACAATCCTTAAGGAGGAACAAAATGAGAAAATCAAAAATTGTTGCTTCTCTCCTTGCGGCTTCTGTTGCAGCAACCACACTTCTTGCGGGCTGCAATACTACCGGAAACGAGAACAGCAACAGCAGCAACAGCGGCAACAGTAGTGCGGGAGGAAGCTCTTCCGCAGGCGGAGATACCAGTTCAAACGCACCCGAAGCTCCTAAGCTTGAATACGCAGATGACACAATACTTCGTATGGCAACAGGTTATAACAGTGCTTCTACGGGACTTTTCTTCGATGAAAAGACAATTACCGATAACGGCGAAAATGGTGCTCTGACCCTTTCTGACGGTAATACCTACCGTAACGGCGACCTCAAGCCTACTTGGGTAGAGGTTCAGAACCGTCTGAAGGTAAAGTTTGAGAACAAGTATCAGGGCAACTCTGCAAGCAAAGAGTTTGACTACTGGAAAGAGAAACTCGGCGATGTAGATATGGTTTCCGGTACGGCTACTCAGCTTACTGAAAACGGTGCTGCAGGCAAGCTCGTTGATATCTCCAAGTATCTCGACAGCATGCCTAACTTCAAGGCTTACCTCGAAGCTAATCCTATCGTTCGTCTTTCTATCACAGGTTCTGTTTCCGGTGCAGACAAGGGCGCTATCTACTTCAGCCCGTACTTCGACGGTGTAAACGATATCGAGCGTATGCCCCTTATGAGAACCGACTGGGTTGAAAAGCTTCTTAACGGCGAAGGCGAATTCAAAGCAGACGCATACAACAACACAAGCACTCCTGCTTATCAGCCTTATATGCCCACTTCCGGCAAGGTTGCTGTTGACGTTGTAAAGAAGGATGGCTCCGGCGTTGAGACAATCAACAAGGACTATGACAAGGCAGGCAACATTGTTGCAAAGATGAACGAAAAGGGTCCTATGACCGGTGTTGAAGCTGTCAATATGCTCCGCACATATATCGACGAAGCTTATGACGGATACTACGGAACCAACCGTGCTGACCTCTTTATCGGTCAGAACGCTGCTTGGGACGCAGACGAGCTTGTTGCTCTTCTCCGCTGCGTAGTAGCTAACCCGCAGACACTTAACGGTACTTCTTCTGTTCAGGGTCTTCACAGCCGTGAAGATGCTAACAACCAGCGCCGTGTTGATATGTTCAGATTCGCAGGCACTCTGTTCGGAGTTCGTGGACTGGAGTCCCGTCAGGATTATCTCTATGTAGGTACTGACAACCAGATGCACGACGCTCGTCAGGAAAAGGAATGCTGGGAAGCAATGGACAAGATGAACGCAATGGTTAAGGAAGGTCTTATTTCTACTGCGTTCGTTAATGGTGAGGACGTAAAGACTCAGGATTACCTCAAGGATGACCTTGGCTTTATGCACTATGACTACAACCAGACCCAGACCCTTTACGATGATGAATCACAGGGTATACTCGACACCGCTAATGGTGAGAAGTACATGGCTGTAATGGTGCCTGTTGCTCGCTGGAACGACGGTACTGAAAAGTACATGAGATTCACCGAGTCTTGGCGTTCTGTTAAGACCGATGGTTGGGGCATCTCTGTTGAGGGCGTTGGAAACGACACCAATAAGCTCAACGCTGCACTTTCTCTTATCGACTATGCGTACAGCCAGGAAGGTCAGATCCTTATGTCCTACGGTCCTGATTCCTTCATCAAGACTAAGGCAGACGGTTCTTACGAAACATTCAACTTCAACGGCGAACAGTGGCCTGTAATCTCAGACAAGACTCGTGAAGAGCTCTGGAGCCTTGGTAAGGGCAACTACACCAACTACGCTCGTTACTTCCTTGGTTCTACTCTGAGCTTTGCAAAGAGCCAGGCATTTGAGTATCAGTGCACTTCCGATGTAGGAAGAGAGGGCGCAGGCTACATCTCTACCGCAATCGGTCTTGGCACAATCAAGCACCCTGAGCTTGCACTTGCTGAGAATCCTTGGTACACTTCTGTTCCGACAGTTCTTCCTTACACAACAACTCAGAAGAACATGATCAACGGCTTTACCGAGATCGGTGAAAAGGGACAGTTCAGCTCCTCTAAGGATCCTAACGTTAACCTCCTCGTTGATGTTATCACTAAGGGTTACACCGGTTCGGCAGGCGCTAATGCAGAAGCAGTAGCAACTACTATCTCCGGCGATTGGAACGGCGCTCAGTACCTTGCACTTGCAAACACTGCATGGAAGCTGCTCGTTGACTACTACAATACTCTTAACGCTTAATCCGACCCCGGCAAATTGAATTAAAGCGAACCTGCGGGTTTCCCCGCAGGGACGCAAAATCCACATTATGTTCAAGAGGGGGAGGCAGCCCCTCTCCCTCAAACATAAAGGAGTTTTTATGTACAAGAAACAAATGATTTTCCAGAAGGTAATATGCTATGTAATGCTGGTCGCAAGCGCGCTGGTGTTCGTATATTCCTTGGGTCTTTCGACCGATTTGTATGACGCACTTAATTCAACCATGATGGACCCTTCGGATTATGATATGACCGACGTTCAGGGTTCACGCATTTATTACGATATTCAGCCGTTCAACAAGGCGCTTACTATGGTTTCTATCGGTCTGATTATCGCGAATCTGATTTTGTTTATCACCTGCACACATTCGCGCAGAAAGTACTACATAGGCAACTTCTTCTCTATCGGACTTTCGACAGTATGCAATGTTGGTGCGTCCGTATGGGCTATCAGCAATCTGATGGCTTATAAACAGACATATCTTCAAATCGACTTTGAGGCTTTGAAAGCGCACGCAGATTTGTGGAAAACGTTATACACGGATTCGACATTCTGGTTTGATATAAGCTTCTTTGTGTTCGGTTTGCTTTTGTTGACAACCGTTTTGCTTCTTGTTAATTTGGCTTTGAAAGTAATCATGATGAAGGAAGAAAGACGTTTGATCGGCAGCAGAAAGGATGTGGTGGGAAGATGACTTTGAACAATGACGCCCTTATCAAAAAGGACAGACTTCGCTTTACGAAGAACAAGTTATCCGCAAACCTTACGTTGCTGGCGATCGTATTTGACGCGCTGTACTTCGTCAGTATCTATAAATCCGATGTAGGAACGTATTTTTACAATTGGCTCATCGGGGTTTCGATCGTTTACAATCTTCTTTTTATGCTCGCGGCGTTCCTGTGCGAGGAGGGCGTAAAGGGCTACAAGATGGGATATAGTTATGTCCTCATTCTTCTTGGATTGGGTCAGCTTGTAAGGATCCTTATAATTCCGATGCAGGCTAAAAACGCTGAGGTAGCTATCGGCGGCGAAAACGTAGTCGCAATGGACAACGTACAGTTTATTTATGTGTCGGTATGCCTTATTGCTTCAGCCGCTCTGTGCATCATAGCAGGCATTGTCGGGATCATCAAGACATCGACGCTTAGAAGCTATGAAGCGGAACTCGAAAAAAGGAATAGGAGTGGTGGCAAGTCATGAGTGACCTCAGATTACAGCATCTCGATAAAATTTATGACAACAAGGTACAGGCTGTCTATGACTTTAACCTTGATGTCAGAAACGGTGAGCTTATCGTCCTCGTCGGACCTTCAGGGTGCGGAAAATCCACGACGCTCCGTATGGTCGCGGGTCTTGAGGATATTTCAGCCGGAAACCTGATAATCGACGGCAGGGACGTTACTCAGATGCCGCCTAAGGACCGCGATATCGCGATGGTTTTCCAGAACTACGCGCTGTACGGTCATATGACGATCTACGAGAATATGGCGTTCTCGCTTATGCTCCGCAAGGAAAATAAGAACGAGATCCACCAGAAAGTTCTGGCGGCTGCCGAAATTCTCGATCTTACCAGCCAGCTCAATAAAAAACCGAATCAGCTCTCAGGCGGTCAGCGTCAGAGAGTTGCAATGGGACGTGCGATTGTTCGTACTCCTAAGGTTTTCCTCTTTGACGAGCCGCTTTCAAACCTTGACGCAAAGCTGAGGTCTGCGACACGTCGTGAGATACTTCTGCTTCATAAAAGACTTAAAGCGACGATGCTTTATGTAACGCATGACCAGACCGAGGCGCTGACTCTCGCGGACAGAATCGTATGTATGTCGATGGGTCACGTTCAGCAGGTCGGGACTCCTCTTGAGCTGTACGATACGCCTGCGAATCTTTTCGTAGCGTCCTTTATCGGACTGCCTCCTATGAATATGTTTGACGTTGAGATCAAAAACGGTCAGGCTATTTGTGAGGATTTCGCTGTTGACCTCAGTGCTGAGGAAAAGGCGATGCTTTCGAGATACGAGGGCAGAACGGTCGTTATGGGCGTTCGTCCCGAAAACGCTGTAGAGGGCGGAAATATCACGGTCAATGTATTCTCAAATGAGAACTTGGGTCAGACAACTCTCGTAAACGGCAATGTCGGCAAGCACAGGATCACCTGCAAATTCCGCGACTGGTGCAACTACAAAGCCGGCGACGAGGTCAAAGTTTCCTTTAACAAGATGCATTTCTTCGATAAGGATACCACCGACGCAATAAGATTATAATAAAGGAGACGAGAAGATGGCTAATAGTGTTAAAAAGCAGGGCCGCGGAATTAAAGAGTTTATCCGTAAATTCATCGTATCCCTTAAAAGAAGTCCTCACAACCTGATCCTTTTTGCGTTGGTCGTGACATTCGTTATCTACTCGTTGAACCTCACGTCGATTTCTAATACGACGATGAAGGTCAATATGACAAATATGGGTCAGTGCGAGTTCGCGGGAATGCTTCTGTCAATTCTGACGTTTGTAACATTCCTGAGGTCGTTCCCCAGACGTCAGAAAGCCAACAAGCCTATGGTCGCTCTTACGGTGATTATGCTTGCGGCGAATATAGCTGTAGACTTTGTCTATGTAATGAGAGTTTCTCAGGCTCTTTCAATGACGGGCGCTGACGCAATTGCAATTACAGCTGATACAATGTATATCCCGAATTCGCGGACAATATTGACGATCCATATGATTTGTCTTGCAATTTGCCTTGCGTTGATACTTCTGCTTCCTGTATACAGCAAATTGCTTAAGAAAATCAATACTTCTATCGACGTTGAGGGCAACGAAAATATGGCTGCGATCGACATCGCTTCAGAAGACTAATATCGAATGTAAAGCAGCATTAGCCGTAGGCTTTTGTTGCTTTCATTTCAAAAGGGGATAAAATGTCTAAGAAAAGCAAAAACCAAATACGCGACAGGGAAAAGACAACGGCTGAATATTACGACCTTAAAACAGACGCTGTCAACAAGCTCCTGAACGCGAAGGACGCTCCGAAGGTCAGCGACAAGGAAATCAGGAAATACACATCTAAGAATAAATTCCACATTCCGAGCTGGGTGAAAATCGTTTTCATCAAGTTCTGGTTTGCGGGAGCGATGTGCTACTTCTTCCTGTGGGGTCTGGGAATGTATTTGCAGAACCTCGACCTTATGGTGGTGCTTGCGTGTGCGCTCGGCGCTTCAATGGATCTGATGGTGAATCATCTGCTCCACTATTTCGAGCCGACAAAGGGCGAGTATGACAAGTGGATGATGGTTACAGTCAGAAAATTCTGGTCGCTGTTCATAAATATTCTGTACGCGGGGTTGCTGCTTATCTGCGTTATGCAGGCATATGAGCTGATAAATATGCTTGTGACAGGAACGACTGCCGAAAACGCCGAAAGCGTGCCGGTGGGAGTTGAGCCGCTGCTTTTCGGTATCCTCTTTATGGCGTTTGATATGCTGTTTATCGGAATAAAGAATTTGCTTATCAAAATTTTCCGTGACGCTCAGAAAAAGGTAAGCGAAAAGAATTCGTAGTTCACAAATCAAATTTCGGTCGCGGAATTGCGGTATACGCAATTTCCGCGTATCCGAATGTTTTTAATGTTTATTGAATTGAATGGAGGCGCTTGGAGAAACAATGGTAAATATACTGTTTGCAGGGTCGGTGTCGGCTTGCTTCGAGTTCGACAACAAAAGCCCATATTATAATGATAAGGAATACACCGTGACGCTTGATGGGGAGAAGAAATTTTCCTCTAATACAAACGTCTTTTCGTTGTTTTCTCTGAAACCCGATACCGAATACACACTTGAGGTTTCGGGAGAAGAGCCCTTGAAATTCAAGACAGCAAAAGAATCCTGTGCGGTCAACGTGAAGGATTTCGGCGCGGTCGGCGACGGAAAAGCGGACGATACGCTCGCTATCCAGACCGCTGTAAACTGCCTGCCGAAGGGCGGCAGACTGTACATTCCCGACGGAGTGTACAACACGGCTCCGCTGAGTCTTAAAAGCAATATGACGATCGAGCTTGGAGAAAACGCTGTTCTGCTCGGACTGACAGACGAGTCGCGGTATCCCGTAATTCCCGGAACGCTTAATGACATCGTAACGGGTGAGGACGTTCAGTTCGGTATGTGGGAGGGCGAATCCGTACCGATGCATCAGTCGCTTCTTTTCGCGGAATATGCCGAAAATATCAACATTATCGGTCGCGGAACAGTCGATGGAAATGCTCAGAATTCCCAGTGGTGGGTAAATGTTAAAGAACGCAAGATCGCAAGACCGAGATTGCTGTTCTTCAATCGCTGCAAAAATGTTACCGTTCACGGTATAACGGTGCAGAATGCTGCTTCGTGGCAGATACATCCGTATTTTTCGCAGCAGATGAATTTCTTCGACCTCGAAATAAATGCTCCGAAAGACAGCCCGAACACCGACGCTCTTGATCCGGAAGCGTGCGATAACGTCAATATCGTCGGGTGCAAGTTCTCCGTCGGAGATGACTGTATCGCGATAAAATCGGGCAAAATTGAAATAGGAAAGAAATACAAAACTCCCGCAGATCATCACACTATCCGTAATTGCCTTATGCAGTTCGGTCACGGTGCGGTGACTCTCGGAAGCGAAATGGCGGGCGGCGTGAAGAATCTCACAGTGAACCGCTGCATTTTCAACCATACCGACCGCGGTCTTAGAATAAAGACCAGACGCGGACGCGGCAAGTACGCCGTTATCGACGGAGTTTTGTTTGAAAATATAAAAATGGACGGAGTGCTTACTCCTATTGTAATAAATATGTGGTACAACTGCTGCGATCCGGACAGATTCTCCGAGTACAATACAACTCGCGAAAAACTGCCTGTCGACGACAGAACGCCGTATCTCGGAAAGTTCACGTTCAAGGATATGGATTGTGAAAATTGTCAGGTAGCCGCCTGCTACTGCGACGGACTTCCCGAAATGCCGATAGATGAGATAACAGTCGAGAACATAAAATTCACATACGATCCCGACGCTAAACCCGGTTATCCGTCAATGAAGAACAACAATGTTCAGCTTTGCAGGGCGGGAATGTATTTCGACAACGTCCGCAGGCTTACCGTGAAAAATGTCACGGTCGACGGCTGTGACGGCGAGGAGCTTATGGCTCAGAATTACGAGGAACTGACGAAGGAGTAACTTTATGTACGCTCAGATCGACAAATATATCGACCGTCTGCTGGACGGCTCAAAGCCCGAAGCTCCGCTGTGGAACATCGAAAATATACGTCAGGGAAAGCCCGCACACTGGAATTACATCGACGGCTGTATGATAACAGCTCTGCTGTGCGCAAGCGAGATCACCGGCGAAAAGCGCTATGCGGATTTCGCGGAGAATTTCATTGATTATTATGTCAATGAGGACGGCACCATACGCGGGTATTCAATGGATAAGTTCAACCTTGACGATGTGAATGAGGGTCGGGTGTTGTTCGACCTCTATAAATCTACCGGCAAGGAGAAGTATAAAAAAGCTATCTTTATGCTTCGGGAACAGCTTGAAAAACAACCCCGCACAAATACGGGAAACTTCTGGCATAAGAAGATCTATCCGAATCAGATATGGCTTGACGGACTTTATATGGCGCAGGTTTTCTACACAAGATTCCAGAAGGAATTCGGCGGCGGTGATTATTCCGATATTGTCGCACAGTTTAAGAATGTCCGCAAATATATGTTCGACGAGAATAAGAAGCTGTTCTATCACGGCTGCGACTGCTCAAAAACGGCGTTCTGGGCGGATAAGGACACGGGCTGCTCGAAAAATTTCTGGCTGAGAGCTATAGGGTGGTTCTGTGTGTCGCTTGCCGATAATATCGACTATATGGACGACGAGAATTCGCGAAACGAGCTTATTGCGATCTTCCGTGAGGCAATTGACGGAATAGCGCAGTACGCTGACCCCGAAACAGGTATGTATTATCAGGTCGTTGACCGCGGAGGAAGCGAGGGAAATTACCTCGAAACCAGCGGCAGCAGCATGATAGCTTACGCTATGATGAAAGGCGCAAGACTCGGCGTTATAGACAAGAAGTATTCGGAAATGGGCAAGAAAACGTTCGACGGTATCTGTAACAAGTACCTCAGGATTTCCGAGGACGGCGAGCTGAATTTGGGCGGTATCTGCCTTGTTGCGGGTCTTGGACCTGAGGACAACAGACGCCGCGACGGCAGCTACGAGTACTACATTTCCGAGCCTGTCGTTGACAATGACGCGAAAGGCGTTGCGCCGTTCGTGCTGTGCTATACAGAAGTAAAGCGTCTGGGTTGATTTGTTGCCGAGAACGGAAGGCGGCTGTTTTGGAGCGAAAAGTAAAAACGGGAGCGCTGTGGTTTCCGGTTTTGCGGGAGTTTCGGTCACGGCTGTCGGACAAAAGGATTTTCGGCTTGAAAAAACTGCATAATAATGCTGTATATGTTGAGCTTATTCAACAAAAAGGAACACTATGAAAAACATTAAAATCGCGTACATAGGCGGAGGCTCTAAGGCGTGGGCAAGGGTCTTTATGACTGATCTTGCGCTTGCGGAGGGGCTTTGCGGAGAAATCGCGCTTTACGATATCGACGTTCCGGCAGCGGAGCGCAACAGGAAGATCGGCGCGAGAATAAACGAATCTCCCGAAACGATATCAAAGTGGGATTACAAGGTATATGAGAATATAGGCGACGCTCTGGACGGAGCGGATTTCGTGGCTTGCTCGATACTGCCGGGTACGTTCGATGAAATGCAGAGCGACGTACATCTTCCCGAAAGATACGGTATCTTCCAGTCTGTCGGCGATACGGTGGGTCCGGGCGGAGTTTTAAGAGCAATGCGGACGGTGCCTATATACGAGGGTTTTGCGAACGCTATCCGTGAGCATTGCCCCGACGCGTGGGTCATTAACCTCACGAATCCTATGACCGCCTGTACGAAAACGCTTCACGATGTTTTCCCCGAAATAAAAGCGTTCGGCTGCTGTCACGAGGTGTTCCACGCGCAGGAGTTCCTTTGCTGCGCGGCAGAGGAAATTCTCGGCGTAAAGCGTCCCACAAGACACGATATACAGATCGACGCCTGCGGCATAAACCATTTCACATGGATAACAGAGGCAAATTTCAACGGGACGGATATGCTGAAGCTGCTTCCCGATTTTATTGACAGATTCTACGAAAAAGGCTATTGCGAACAGGTCGGATTCAAACCGCAGGATTTTCGCGGTGAAAATCCGTTCCTATACGGAAACAAGGTCAAGATGGACCTGTTTAGGCGGTTCGGAGTTCTTGCAGCAGCGGGCGACCGGCATCTTGTCGAGTTTATGAACAAGAGCTGGTATATAAAGGACAAAGACGACGCGGAGAGTTGGCTGTATCACCTCACTTCCGTGGATTATCGCAAGAAAGACCGCGAGGAGAAAATCGCTCAGTCGGATCGTATCGCGGCGGGCGAGGAGAAGATTCCCGTTAAAAAAAGCGACGAGGAAGTCGTCGAGCTTATGAAGGCGATCCTCGGAATGATACCTGCTCACGTTTCCAATGCCAATGTGCCTAACGTCGGACAGATGCCCGATATGCCGTTGGGGTCAATAGTTGAAACCAACTGCGTATTCTCGCGGGATTCGGTGAAGCCGATAGCCGCAAAGCCGCTTCCGAAAACAGTAAACGCACTGGTTCTCCGAAACGCGCTGAACATAGAGAACACATATTACGGCATAAAGCACAGGAATTTCAAAGAGATATTCGAGGCGTTCGCGAATCAGCCGCTCTGTTCGGAGCTGTCAATTTCGCAGGCGAAAGAGCTTTTCACCGATATGGTGAACGCAACTTCGGAATATCTGAAAGACTATTTCCCGCTTAAGGAGCTTAAACTGTGACAGACGCGCTTTTGTTTTCCGCAAACGCTGTTTTGCCGATCGTACTTCTGATAGTTCTGGGATATGTGCTTAAACGCATAAAGCTGCTTACTCCGGCGTTCCTTGAAGTGGGAAACAAGCTAACGTTCAGGGTGCTGCTGCCGGTAATGCTTTTCTGCAATGTGTATGCTATCGAAAGCTTCAGCGATATAAATGCAGGCTTTATCCTATACGGCATAGGCGCGGTGTTGGTGATATTTTTTCTGGCTATCGGGATATGCTGCTTGTTTACGAAAGATCCCGCAAAGCGGGGAGCGCTTATTCAAGGCGTGTTCCGCTCGAATTACGCAATAATCGGGATCCCGCTTGCAACGTCGCTTTTCGGCGACGCGGGCGCGGCTGCAGCGGGAGTTATGTCGGCGTTCTGCGTTCCGACGTTTAATATTCTGGGAGTTATCGCGCTGTCGATCTTCAACGGCGGAGAGCGGAAAAAAGTAAATGTCGGAAAGATACTTCTCGGCATATGCAAAAATCCGCTTATAATAGGTACGGTCGCCGGTCTGGCGGTACTCGGCATACGCACGGGCTTTGAGGCAGCGGGTATTTCGTTCAGGCTCTCGGATATTGAATTCCTTTATAAATCGCTTCAGAACGTGAAGTCCGTCTGCACACCGTTTGCACTGATAGTGCTGGGCGGAAAGTTCGAGTTCTCGGCGGTTTCGCGGCTTTGGAAAGAAATCGTTTTCGGTACGGCGATACGCACCGTGGCAGTGCCGGTCATGGGTCTTGGAGCAGCGTATCTTTTAAGGAATGCGCTTTCACTCGGCGGCGAGCATTTCGCGGTATATGTCGGAGTATTCGCAACGCCCGTGGCGGTCGCAAGCGCCATTATGGCAAAGGAAATGGGCGCGGACGACGAGCTTGCAGGACAGCTTGTGGTATGGACGAGTCTTGTGAGCGCCGTGACGATATTTATTTACTCAACAGTCCTGAGAGCGGTCGGCATCTTTTAGAAGAGTTCAGCCGGAAACGGACGATAGTTCAACAAGATTTTTTTGGTCGGAGAATTCCGTACCATAAAATAAATTTATTTAGCGGAGGAAAAAAATCATGAGTATTTTAGACAAATTCAGCTTAACAGGAAAAGTCGCTATCGTAACAGGAAGCGATACAGGTCTGGGACAGGGCTTCTCGAAGGCGTTCGTTGAGGCGGGCGCAAAGGTTCTCGGTGTATCCAATATGCCGAGTACAGCTACACAGGAGATGCTCGGCGCGGATAAATTCCAGTTCATTCAGGCTGACCTCTCTACTCTCGACCCTATCGACACTGTTATCAATACCTGTCTTGAAAAGTTCGGACGTATTGATATTCTCGTAAACAATGCGGGCGTTATCAAGCGCGAGGACACTATCGACTTCTCGGTTGCAAGCTGGGATCTGGTAATGAACGTAAACTGCCGTACACTGTTCTTCCTGTCGCAGGCAGTAGCTAAACAGTTTATGAAGCAGGAAGCCGTTGAGGGCAAAAGCCGCGGCAAGATAATCTCCGTAGCGTCCATGCTGTCTTATCAGGGCGGTATACGCGTTCCTTCTTACACAGCGTCGAAGTCCGCTGTTAAGGGAATCACAATGACTATGGCAAACGAGTGGGCTAAGGACGGCATTAACGTAAACGCTATAGCTCCCGGATATATGGCTACCAACAATACAAAGGCTCTGCGTGCAGACGCTGACAGAAGCGAAGCTATTCTCGACCGTATCCCCGCAGGCAGATGGGGTACACCCGATGACATTATGGGTACGGCTGTATTCCTCGCGTCCGAGGCAAGCAACTATGTAAACGGCTTCACCATCGCTGTTGACGGCGGCTGGCTCGGCAGATAACAGTCGTTTCGGCTTGCTAAAAGTACCGATTTTTGCAAAAAAAGCCTGTTTGTACTGAACGTCACAATTGTGGCGAAAAATAAACAATTTGGAGGAAATTTGAAATGGCTATTGATATGAAAGCTTTTCAGGACCAACTTGAGTTCACGGGTATAATCCCTGTTATCAAGCTGGAAGATACATCCAAGGCTGTCGACCTTGCCAAGGCGCTCCGCGCGGGCGGCATCAACGCGGCGGAAGTAACGTTCCGTGCGGCGGGTGCGGATAAGGTCATCTCCGATATGACCAAGGCGTTCCCCGATATGCTCGTGGGCGCGGGTACTGTAACCACAATAGAGCAGTGCGACGCTGCTATCGCGGCAGGCGCGAAGTTCTGCGTAGCCCCCGGTCTTAACGCTAAGGTCGTTAAGCACTGCCTTGACAAGGGCGTTCCGTTCGCTCCCGGTGTTGCGAACAGTTCACAGATCGAAGAGGCTATGGAGCTGGGTCTGGACTTCGTTAAGTTCTTCCCCGCAGAGCAGGCGGGCGGTCTGGCTTACATCAAGTCCATTTCCGCACCGTATTCCAATATGAAGTTTATGCCGACAGGCGGCGTTAACGAGAAGAACCTCAACACCTACCTCGGATTTAAGAAGATCATCTGCTGCGGCGGCTCGTGGATCGTTCCCGGAGATCTCGTTAAGGCGGGCGACTGGGACGGCATTACGGCTCTCTGCCGCACCGCTGTAAACAAGATGCTCGACTTCCAGATCGTTCACGTTGGTATCAACTGCGCGAACGAGGATGAGGCTAAGGACACCACCGCGAAGTTTGCGAAGATGTTTGGCTGGGAGCAGAAGGTAGGCAACAGCAGCGTATTTGCGGGTACTGCCATAGAGTGCATGAAGAGCCCGTTCAAGGGAAAGAACGGTCATATCGCGGTCGCTACGAACAGTCTGCGCAGAGCCGTTTACCAGCTCAACGCTATGGGCATTGAAACCGAGAAGAAGGCTGTCGAGATCGACGCGGATACTAAGGCAGTTTATCTCAAGGATGAGTTCAGCGGATTTGCTGTTCATCTCGTTGAGAGAAAGTAATCGGGACTGACCCCGCAGGACGGGTCTAACAAACGGATATACGACATTAAAATTTTAAGGAGATTGATTGACATGGCTAAGGTTATCACAATGGGCGAGATCATGCTTCGCCTTTCCACTCCCAACAGCGAGAAGTTCATTCAGGCTGACGAGTTCGACATCAACTACGGCGGCGGTGAGGCAAACGTTGCGGTTTCTCTCGCAAATTACGGTCATGACGCGGAATTCGTTACCGCAGTCCCCGATAACGAGATAGGCGAGTGCGCTGTAGCGGCACTGCGCAAGTATGGTGTTGAAACAAAGCATATCGCAAAGTGCGGCGAGCGTCTGGGTATCTACTTCCTTGAGAGCGGCTGTTCTATGAGGCCTTCCAAGGTCGTTTACGACAGAGCGCATTCCTCAATTTCCACCGCAACCGCAAAGGACTTCAACTTTGACGAAATATTCAAGGGCGCTGACTGGTTCCATTTTACGGGAATCACTCCGGCGGTTTCCGATGAGGCTGCTGTACTTACCGAAGAGGCTCTCAAGGCTGCTAAGAAGCACGGCGTAAAGGTTTCCGTTGACCTCAACTTCCGCAAGAAGCTCTGGTCCTCCGAGAAGGCTCAGAAGGTCATGAAGAATCTTATGCAGTACGTTGATGTATGTATCGGAAATGAGGAGGACGCTGAACTCGTTCTCGGATACAAGCCCGCAAACACCAACGTTACCTCCGGTAAGCTCAATCTCGACGGATACAAGTCCATTTTCGAGCAGATGGTAAAGGACTACAACTTCGAGTACTGCATCTCTTCGCTTCGCGTATCGCACTCCGCATCTGACAATGGCTGGTCTGCGTGCATCTACAGCAGAGATTCAAAGGAGTTTTATCACTCCAAGGAGTACTCCATTCACCCGATCGTTGACCGTGTAGGCGGCGGTGACAGCTTCGCGGGCGGAGTTATCTGCGGTCTTGTTGACGGCAAGGACTTCAAGTCGGCGCTTGAATTCGGCGTTGCGGCTTCCGCTCTGAAGCACACAATCCCCGGCGACTTCAACCTCGTATCCCGCAAGGAAGTAGAAACTCTCGCGGGCGGCGACGCTTCGGGACGCGTTCAGAGATAATAAATGAAACTTTTTATCCGTGCCCACGACTTAGGTGTCAAGGGCGAAAAGAATATCACCGCACGGCTTGACGAGCTTGGGCTTTGCGGTGTGCAGCTCGTAGCGTATAAATGTCTGGACGACGTGTCCTACGTCCCCGGCTCGATCACTTCCGACCGAGCCGAGGCGTTACGCCGCGAATTCGAGAGAGCAGGCAAGACAGTGCCGCTTATCGGAGCGTATTTCAATCCCGTTCACCCGAATGAGGAGAAAATAAAAAACGGCGTTGCGGTATTCAAGGATTACCTCAAACACTGCCACGAGCTGGGCTGTGATATCGTCGGGAGCGAAACAGGCTCCTATAACGGCGATAAGTGGACTTACCACCCCGAAAATCGTACCGATGAAGCCGTAAGGCGGGTAATAAGCACCTTTTCGGAGCTGTGCGACTACGCCAAGGACAACGGCGCTTACGTCGGCATGGAGGGGGCGTTCGGACACGTCTGCTGGGAGGTAAAGCGGCTGGAATACGCCGTAAAGTCGATCGGCAGAGATAACATCAAGATCATCTTCGACCTTTACAATTATCTTGACGGGTCGAATGTTGACAAAATGTATGATATCCTAAACGAGGGGCTTCAGACTTTCGGCGACAGGATATGTGTATTCCACATCAAGGACTGCACGATAGAGCCGGACGGCTCGCTTAAACAGTGCGGCGTGGGAAAAGGCATTTTCGATTACTCCAGAATACTCGGAGAAATCAAAAAAGTCTGCCCGAACGCCAACCTTGTATTCGAGGGTACGACCGGCGACGATATACCGTTTGCCGTTCAGCACCTCAAAGAACGTATGTAACAGGAGAAAACAATGACCTTAGACACCAGATACAGCAATCACCCCGACGATTCGAAGCATTACGATACCGAAACGCTTCGTGAAAAATACCTCATTGAGAAGGTTTTCGTCGAGGACGACATCGCGCTTACCTACTCGCATCAGGACAGAATGATAGCGGGCGGCGCAATGCCTGTAAACAAAGAGCTTTCTTTGGGAAGCATGAAAGAGCTTGGAACGGAATATTTCCTTGAAAGACGCGAAATGGGCGTTATCAATGTCGGCGGCAAGGGAACAATAGTTCTCGACGGCAAGGAGTACGCTCTCGGCTTCAAGGACGGGATCTATATCGGAATGGGCACAAAGGACATAGTGTTCAAGTCCGATGACAAGTCAAATCCCGCGAAGTTCTACATCAATTCCTGCCCCGCGCACAAGACCTATCCTACCGTGTACATCACGAAAGATATGGCGGTACATCGCCCGCTCGGCACTCAGGAAAATATGAACAAGCGCGTTGTAAATCAGTATGTGAATCCCGCCGTTTGCGAAAGCTGCCAGCTCGCTATGGGTATGACGGAGCTTGCAGTCGGCAACAGCTGGAACACAATGCCGTCGCATACTCACGAGAGAAGAATGGAAGTTTACTTCTACTTCGAGCTTGAGGGCGACAATGTGGTATTCCATATGATGGGACAGCCCAAGGAAACACGCCATATAGTAATGCACAACGAGCAGGCGGTCATTTCGCCGAGCTGGTCCATACACAGCGGCGTCGCGACAAGCAACTACACCTTCATCTGGGGTATGTGCGGCGAGAACCAGACCTACGACGATATGGACAACATCAACAATAAAGACCTCAGGTAATCGGCTTCCGGTTACGGAATAAAGGGCGAAGCCCAAAAAATCCATTTTGAAAAGTGAGAGTACCGTTATGGCTTATTTAACTTTAAGAGGAATCAACAAGATTTACCCGAATGGCTTCCATGCCGTTCACGATTTCAACCTCGAAATCGAAAAGGGTGAGTTTATCGTATTTGTCGGCTCTTCGGGATGCGGCAAATCCACGACTCTGCGTATGATCGCAGGTCTTGAGAACATCAGTAAAGGCGAATTTTTAATCGACGGAGTCAGAGCAAACGAGAAGGGACCTCGTGAGCGCGGTGTCGCTATGGTATTCCAGAGCTACGCGCTTTATCCGCACATGACGGTTTACGACAACCTTGCGTTCGGACTTATGCTCCAAGGTGTTGACGAGGACGTTATCGAGCAGAAGGTACTTGCTACCGCGAAGATACTCGGACTTACGGATTACCTTGACAGACTTCCGAGAGCGCTCTCCGGCGGACAAAGACAGCGTGTGGCAGTAGGACGCGCTATCATTCGTAAGGTTGACATTTTCCTTATGGATGAGCCGCTTTCCAACCTCGACGCGAAGCAGAGAGTTACGATGCGTTCCGAAATAACCCAGATCCACCGTGAAACGGGCGCTACGACCATCTATGTAACGCACGACCAGACCGAGGCTATGACCATGGCGGACAGGATCGTCGTTATGAAGGACGGTTATATTCAGCAGGTAGGAACACCGTATGACCTGTACTTCAACCCGACAAATATGTTCGTCGCAGGATTTATAGGCGAGCCTCCGATGAACTTTATCGAAGGGTATGTCAAGGACGGAAAGCTGAATATTTCCGATAATATCATCGACCTTATCGCTATAGCGGATAAGGAAGTCGTTGATAAGTACGAGCGCGAGGAAGTGGTATTCGGATTCAGACCGGAGGCTATCAAGCTCGTAGGTAAGGACGATATACGCAAGGCGTTCAAGATCTCTTGTACCGTTGAGCTTACAGAGCTTCTCGGCGATAATACCAACGTTTACGTTGATATTCACGGTATCAAGACTATCCTTAAGGTAGACCCGCATGATTCGCCCGCTATTGACTCGAAGCTGGAGTTTGCTATCCCGTTCGAGAGCATTTATTTGTTCGACAAAGAAACCGAGAAGCGCATAAAGCTCAGAGCAAATGGCTGATTCTACCTCGGTAAGCGAAAAGGACCGTAAGCGGAGGGAATTTATTCTGACCGGCAACCCGTTGGCTGTCGTTCTGCACATTTCCCTTCCGCTTATGGCACTTGGCGCGTTTTCTTATATAAGCAGCATTATTGACACGGTGGTCGTGTCCACGACCGATAACGACGCGCTTTCAAGCGTGGTTATGATCTCGCAGATCAAGTCGCTTATTTCGGCGCTGGGCGCGGGATTTGCTACGGGCAGTTCGATAATCGTTTCACGACTTATCGGGCGCGGCGAATACGACAAGGCGAAGAAAGCGGCGAATACCACCGTTGAGCTGTTCTTTTTGCTCGCGATAGTGCTGATACTGCTTTTGCAGGTGTTCGCGGTGGGGATACTGCGGCTGGGCAGGCTAGACGATGAGATGATCGGCATGGGAATCGGTTATTTCCGTGTTCAAATAGTTTCACTCGGCGTGGGAATGTTCAATTCCGTGTTCATGGGACTGGAAAAGTCGCGCGGCGCGATGATGAACATTACCGGAATAAACATCATGTCGATGGTGCTGAAGCTGGCGTTTACGATAGTGTTTGTAAACGTGATGCACCTCGGCACTACATGGATAGCGGCGGGAACGCTCTGCGCGGATCTGTCGGTAACGACGTATGCGATGATAAACCTGTTCCGCAGGAGCTACCTGTTTAAGTTCAGCCCGCGGAACACTATGTTCACGAAAGAGTTCTTTAAGCCGCTGTGTTCGTTGTCGATACCTGTTTCTCTCGGAAAGTTCGTCTTTTCGATGGGTAAGGTCATAGTCAACGGACTGGCGAAAGACTATTACGGCGGCGACGCTCCGGGCGCACTCGGTGTGTCCAACCAGATAAGCGGTGCGGTAACGCACCTCACCACATACAGCGAGGACGCGGAGAGCTCGATTATCAGCTACAACCTCTCCAAACAGTACTACGCTCGTATGATAAAGGTATTCTTCTGCACGCTGGCGGTGAACTTGACGATTACGTCGGTCGGATTTGTGCTGCTGAGGATCTTCAAAGCCCCGCTCTCGATGTTCTTCGCGGACGGGAACGCCGAAAAGGCAGCTTTGATAGAAAAGATCTTCGGATTTGAGAGCATCGGCATAATCGCGCTGGGCGTGAACTCGGCGGTCAATGGTCTGATTTACGGATTGGGCTATACAAAGCTCTCCATGGTGTGCAACCTGTCGCGTCTGTTTGTGTTCAGAATTCCCTCGATGCTGATGATGATCAATTTCTTCCCGAATATCGGCGCGGAGAGCCTCGGTATCGCGATGCTCATCTCCAATGTCGGTATCGGATTGATGTCGGTGGGAATAGGAATATTCTGCATTATCAGAATAGCCCAGCACAAAACCAAGGACAAGATAGCAATTTAGACCCGTCAGACAGATCTTGCAAACCCATGCCGCATAAGACTGCGGCTTTCGGTTTGCACACGGCGTTCGGCGAAAAAATCGCCGTGCGCGATAAAATTATTTTGAGGTATTGAAGTATGAAGGACTTGAACAGAACCAATTACGACAAAAAAAGCGAAAGACCGATCAAAATTCTCCAGTTCGGTGAGGGCAACTTTTTAAGGGCGTTTGTCGACTGGATCTTGCAGAACCTCAACGACAGCGGAGTGATAAATTCCGATGTCGCGGTGGTACAGCCAATGCCCACGGGACGAGTAAAGGATCTCGAAAAACAGGACGGACTTTACACGCTCTGCCTTGAGGGTATCGACAAGGGGCAGAAAGTGCAGGACAAGAAAATAATCAACGTTCTGCGCGACTTTATCAACCCGTTTGAGCAGTATGACAAGTTCCTTGGATACGGAAAGAGCGAGGACCTTGAAATAGTTATCTCCAACACGACCGAGGCGGGAATCGCGCTTGACACTTCCGATACAGACCTTACAAAGTGCCCGAAGAGTTTCCCCGGAAAGCTGCTTGCTCTGCTGAAAGCGAGATACGATCACTTTAACGGCGATATGAACAAGGGCTTGGCTATCGTGCCGTGTGAGCTTATCGACCACAACGGCGACGAGCTTAAGCGCGTTCTTATAGAGCTTGCGAAGATAAACAAACTTGACGATAAGTTTATAAACTGGATGACGACCGCATGCCACTACACTTCGACGCTCGTCGACAGAATAGTTCCCGGATATCCTCGTGACAATGCCGCTCAGATATGCGAGGAAACAGGTTTCAGCGACAATAACATCGTCAAGGGCGAGATATTCCACCTCTGGGTGCTCCAGAAAGAAGCGTTCGTTCAGTCGAAGCTGCCCGCAGACAAGTCGGGTCTTAACGTCATTTTCGCGGACGACATCACGCCTTACAAGCAGCGCAAGGTGAAGATACTCAACGGTTCGCATACCGCTATGGTACCTGTGGCTTATCTTGCGGGAATTGATACCGTGCGCGAGTCTGTGACTGACGAAGATGTCGGAAAATTCGTTCAGGAGCTTGTGAACGACGAGATAAAGCCCACCATCGACCTTCCGAAAGACCAGATGGACGCTTTCGCGAACAGCGTTATCGAGCGCTTTATGAATCCGTTTATCCGTCACGAGCTGATGAGCATTGCGCTTAACTCCACTACTAAGTTCAAGACAAGACTTCTCCCGACTTACAACGATTACCGCAAGAAGTTTGGAAAGAGCCCGAAGCACATTCTGTTCTCGTTTGCGTCGCTTTGCGTATTCTATCGCGGCAAGCGCGGAAATGATGATATAGCTCTCGCGGACGACGCGAATTATCTCGCGTGGTGGAAAGAGCTGTGGACGCTTTCCGACCCGAAGGAGATCGCTGTTAAGGCGCTTTCTAATAAGGATTTCTGGGAGCAGGATCTAAACGAGGACGACAACGCCGAGCTTGTGGCGTCTTATATCGACAACATTTTGAAGAACGGAGAAAGAGCCGCTCTTAAGGCGTTTCTTGGGTGATCGGATATGAAAAATACTATCGTTATAACCCCGAATGATTCCGTGGGAGTGGCGCTTACTCCGCTTAAAAAAGGCGAAACTTACGAGGGAGTCACTCTTATCGAGGATATCGAAAAGGGTCATAAATTCGCGCTTAAGGCTATCAAGGCGGGAGAGCGTGTAATAAAGTACGGCGAGGTTATCGGCAAGGCGACAAAGGATATTGCCGTCGGCGAGCATATCCACTCGCACAATATGGCGACGAATCTGGAGGGGACGCTCACCTATTCCTACAACAAAAAGGAAATTGCTAAAGCTCCTGATTTCAAGAGCCGCAAAGTGAACGTCTACGAGCGCAAGAACGGCGAAGTCGGCATACGAAACGAGCTGTGGGTGATCCCGACAGTAGGCTGTGTGAATTCGCAGGCGAGAGCAATAGTCGAGGCATTCAATAAAAAGCACGGCGATATTGAGGGCATTGACGGAGTTTTCACGTTTACGCACCCTTACGGCTGCTCGCAGATAGGCGAGGACCACAACCGAACGAAAATGATTCTCCAGCGCATGGTAAAGCACCCGAACGCGGGCGGCGTTCTCGTACTCGGACTCGGCTGCGAGAACAACAGAATGGACGTTTTCCGTGAAACACTCGGAGATTACGACGCGGACAGAACGGAATTCCTCATTGCGCAGGACGTTGAGGACGAAATTGCCGAGGGCGTAAAGTTGCTTGAAAAGCTCTGCGAAAAGGCAAAGAACGACAAGCGCGTTGAAAAGGACATCTCCTGCCTTAAAGTCGGACTTAAGTGCGGCGGCTCGGACGGTCTTTCCGGAATTACCGCAAATCCGCTTGTAGGACGGTTTTCGGACTACATCGCGACTGTGGGGGGAACTACCGTTCTGACAGAGGTGCCCGAAATGTTCGGCGCGGAACAGCTGCTTATGGACAGAGCAAAGGACGAAGCTACTTTCGATAAGATAGTCCATCTCGTAAACGGCTTTAAGGAGTATTATCAGAAGCACGACCAGCCCGTTTATGAAAATCCCTCGCCCGGAAATAAGGCGGGCGGAATAACGACGCTTGAGGACAAATCGCTTGGTTGCACGCAGAAATCCGGTTCGCGCGAGGTGTGCGACGTTCTGTTTGACGGCGACAAGCTTACTTCTCACGGACTTAATCTTCTGAACGGTCCCGGAAACGATATGGTCGCGGTGACGAATCTGGCGTCCGCGGGCTGCCATATGGTTCTGTTCACAACCGGACGCGGCACGCCGTTCGGCGGATTTGTACCTACCATCAAAATTTCCACTAACTCCGACCTTGCGGGAAGAAAGAAGAACTGGATAGACTTCAACGCGGGGAGCATTGTGACCGGCGATACGTTTGAGCAGAAACTCGAAGAACTTATCGACCTCGTAGTTGAAACAGCCAACGGCAAAAAGACCGTCAATGAGCGGTACAATTCCCGCGACATCGCGATCTTCAAGACCGGAGTTACCCTATAGAGGTAAGAAGTTTAGAAGTAAGAGGTAAGAGTGCAGTATTCGCCGTGGCGGATACTGCACTGAAAGATTTACATAAGGAGAAGACCTGATTATGAAAGAATTTATGGGCAATGATTTCGTTCTTAAGAACGCGACTGCGCAGAAGCTTTACGACAACTACGCAAAGGATATGCCTATTTTCGACTTCCACTGCCACCTTAATATCGAGGAGATCTACAACGACAAGAAATTTTCCTCAATCACCGAGGCTTGGCTCGGCGGCGACCACTACAAGTGGCGTCTGATGCGCGAAATGGGCGTTGATGAAAGCTACATCACCGGCAAGAACCACTCCGATTTTGAGAAGTTTATGAAGTACGCGGAGGTTATGCCCTACGCTATCGGAAATCCCATCTTCCACTGGACGCACCTTGAACTTCGCCGTTATTTCGGAATCGAGGAAATTCTCTCCCCGAAAACTGCAAAGGAAATTTTCGACAAGTGCAACGAGAAGCTCCAGACGCTTACAGCTCGTCAGCTTATCAAAATGTCGAACGTAAAGAAGCTCTTCACGACCGACGACCCGATTGACGATCTGCACTTCCACAAACTCCTTAAAGAGGATAAATCCTTTGATGTTGAAGTTGCTCCCGCGTTCCGTCCCGACAAGGCGATAAATATCGAGCTGCCGACTTACGTTCCGTATATCGCGAAGCTCGCGGACGCAGCGGACGTTCGTATCGACGGCATTGACAGCCTTTGCGAGGCTCTCACAAAGAGGATCGAATATTTCGACAGCGTTGGATGCGTATGTTCCGACCACGCGCTGGACGTTGTAATGTTTATGCCTGCCGACAAGGAAACCGTTGACAAGATCGTCAAGAAGGCTCTTGCGGGCGACGACCTCACCCGTCAGGAGATAGAGCAGTATAAGGGATATATCCTCGTTCACCTTGGAAAACAGTACGCGCGTCTGCACTGGGTACAGCAGTATCACATCGGAGCGCTGCGCAACAACTCCGAGCGTTATATGCGTGAGTTGGGTCCCGATACGGGCTTTGACGCTATCGAGGATCAGACTTTCGCGAAAAAGCTCTCGATGCTGCTTGACACTCTCGACAACACGAACGAGCTTCCGAAAACAATCCTTTATTGCCTGAACCCGCGTGACAACGAAGTTCTCGCGACGCTTATCAACTGCTTCCAGCAGGGCGGTGTAGTCGGCAAGATGCAGTTCGGTTCGGCTTGGTGGTTCAACGACCAGAAAGACGGCATGGAGCGCCAGCTTATGGCTCTTTCGCAGGTAGGTCTTATCAGCAAGTTTGTGGGAATGCTTACCGACTCGCGCAGCTTCCTGTCCTACACCCGCCACGAGTATTTCAGAAGAATTCTCTGCAATATGCTCGGTACGCTTATCGAAGAGGGCGAATACCCCAACGATGTTGAGTTCGTCGGCGAAATAGTCAAGGACGTTTGCTACAACAACGCGATAAAGTATTTCAGCAAGTAAAATAAAAAGCTCGCAGCAACGAGTTTCAAACAATTATCAAAAAAGAGGAGAGCCCGATTTAAGGCTCTCCTTTTTGTATGTTAAAGCCGATTTGATTTTTTAAGCTTATGATTCGACTTTATTCTTTTCATCCTCCACATCCGTCACGACAACGATGTCCCCGCCTTTGATTTCGGTATTGCCCGACGGGATAATGCTTTCGCCGCTGCGCTTTATCATCACTATAAGCAGCCGGCGGGGAAGATTGAGATTCCGTATCTCGGAGTTTTTCCAACGGTGATTCTCCGTGATGAATACCTCGCGCAGCTGAAGCGATTTGTCGCTCTCGTATGGAGGAACGGAGAGGATAACGCTGTCGTGTGCCTGAATTACTGTATCGCCGCGCGGGATTATCGTTTCGCCTCCGCGCTTGACCATTACAGCCAGCGACCCCGTCGGAAGCGATATCTCCGACAGCTTCCGTCCCTGCCAGCTGTGACCGTCGGGTATGAACATTCTCATCATAGTGATGGAATCCTCTTCTTTATAGTCGTTGAACGTTTTGAGAACGTCGGCGTTGTTGTCAATAAGTTTCAGACCTTTAGCCGCCGCAGGCAGCAGTGTTCCCTGAATAAGCATCGACATCAGGCATACGCAGAACACTATGTTGAAAATATTGTTTTCGGCGGGGACTTCACTTACTACCGCAAGTATTGCGAACACTATCGACGAAGCCCCGCGAAGTCCTGCCGCGCAGAGAAAGATCCTGTCCGCTAACGGCGACTTTCCTCCGAAAACAAGCACGGCAAGAGGTCTTGAAATAAGCGTCAGCGCAAGATATATCGCCGTCGCGGGAAGTATGCTTCTGGGAAATTCCGACGGTGTGCAGAGCAGTCCCAACAGAAAGAAAACCAGTATCTGGCATATCCCCGTAATGCCGTTGAGGAAAACGACCGTATCGGCGGGCGCGATTTTCTTTCCGCCCGAAAGCCCTATTCCGAGGACATTGTTGAAAAAACGCTTGAAAGGACGGTCTTTCTGGTGGCAGCGGTTCAGCGGAGTTCTCGCGTTTCCCATAATGATTCCGGCTATGTAGACCGAAAGGTATCCGTTTCCGTTGATAAGCGACGGCAAACCGTAAGCCGACAGCGCAAACGCGACAAACAGTATACTCTCGAAGCCTTCGGTCTGCGCACGGAATTTGCTAGCGATAAACGCGCCTAGTATCCCGACGCCCATTCCGAGCAGTGCTCCGAAAACAAGCTGTGAGAACACGAGTTTTCCGATAAAAGCCGTACCCTCGTTTTTCAGCAGGGATATGGCAATTATTGTAAGCATATACGAGAACGGGTCGTTGCTTCCGCTTTCGGCTTCGAGAAGCGGCGCAAGACCGTTTTTAAGGTTCAGCTTTTTGGAACGCAGCACCGAGAACACGCTTGCCGCGTCTGTGGAGCTTATTACCGAGCCTATCAGAAAGCTCTCGGCGGGCGGGATCTTCAGCACCAGCCAACAGAACAGCGCCGTCACTCCCGCCGTAACTGCCACGCCCAAAGTCGACAATATACCCGCTTTGACGGCGACGGGTCTTGCGGCTTTCAGATTTATCGAAAATCCGCCTGTGAACATTATCACAATAAGCGCTGCTTCGCACGCGTAGGACACAAATTGGTAATTCTCGAATTCAATGCGGACGACACCGTCCGTTCCGAAGAAAATACCGACTCCGATAAATATCAAAAGGGCAGGAACACCTATTTTTCCCGAAAGTCTGTCCGAGAAAACGCAAAGAATAAGCACCGCTGCCGCAAGCAATATAAACAAGGACAAATCAGTTCACCACACAATAAGTTTATTTCCAAATTTATCATATCACAGCGGCAATGCCGCCTTTTCCGATATAACGAGGTTTTTACCGAACAACGTTCTCTGCAAGTCAATAAGCACATTTATACATTTATATTATATCATACCGAAAAAACTCTTGTCAAGAAATTTTGAATCTTTATTTTTATTTTATTGCAAAAAATAACGTTAAATTCTTGACAATAGCTGCTCAATGGTGTATAATATTATAAGATAGGAAGTGAGAGGCGCAGCAGCTTCTTGATCCTTAATTCTGACTTTAACCTCTTACCTTACGGAAAGGAAATAATTATGGGACTTACATTAACGGAAAAAATCATTAAGGCACACATAGTTGACGGAGAAATGAAAAAAGGCACGGAGATCGGCTTGAAGATCGACCAGACGCTTACTCAGGACGCTACGGGTACTATGGCGTATTTGCAGTTTGAGGCTATGAATGTTTCACGCGTAAAGACCGAGCGCAGCGTGGCATACATAGACCATAATACCCTACAGAGCGGCTTCGAGAACGCCGACGACCACCGCTTTATCGGCTCTGTCGCGAAAAAGCACGGGATATGGTTTTCGCGTCCCGGAAACGGCATATGCCATCAGGTACATCTCGAACGTTTCGGAAAGCCCGGAAAGACGCTTATCGGCTCGGACAGCCATACTCCCACGGGCGGCGGAATAGGTATGCTGGCAATGGGCGCGGGCGGTCTGGACGTCGCGGTAGCTATGGGCGGAGGCGCGTATTACATCACTATGCCGAAGGTCGTTAAGATAAATCTTACCGGAAAGCTGCCTGACTGGGTTTCCGCAAAGGACGTCATCCTCGAAGTGCTGAAACGGCTCTCCGTCAAGGGCGGCGTCGGAAAGGTTATGGAATACTGCGGAGAGGGCGTGAAGTCGCTTTCCGTTCCCGAAAGAGCAACTATTACGAACATGGGCGCGGAACTTGGCGCGACGACTTCTATTTTCCCGTCGGACGAAACCACTCTCGCGTTTTTGAAGGCTCAGGGGCGTGAGGAAGATTTTGTGGAACTTTCGGCGGACGCGGACGCAGTCTACGATGAGGAAGTCGACATAAATCTCTCCGAGCTGAAACCTCTGGCAGCGTGTCCGCATTCTCCCGACAACGTGAAACCTGTCGAGGAACTTGCGGGAATGAAGATAGATCAGGTATGTATCGGCAGCTGCACGAATTCTTCCCTGCAGGATATGCTGAAAGTGGCGCACATTCTGAAAGGCAAGACGGTTCACCCCGATGTGTCGCTGGCGATAGCTCCCGGCTCGAAGCAGGTGTTCAATATGCTGGCGGAAAACGGCGCTCTCGCCGATATGATAGCGGCAGGCGCAAGAATCCTTGAAAGCGCGTGCGGTCCGTGTATCGGAATGGGACAGTCGCCGAACTCTAAGGGCATTTCGCTTCGCACGTTCAACCGCAACTTTGAGGGGCGCAGCGGCACAAAGGACGGACAAATTTACCTCGTATCCCCCGAAACCGCTGCAGCTTCGGCTATTGCGGGAGTTTTCACCGATCCGAGAGGTCTTGGAAATATGCCGCCTTATATAATGCCGGAGCGGTTTTTGATAAACGACAATATGGTAACACCTCCCGCAAGCGAAGCGGACGCGCCGAATGTGGAAATCCTCCGTGGTCCGAATATAAAGCCGTTCCCGAAGGCTGCGCCGCTTGCCGAAACTATCGAGAGCGGGGTAACTCTCAAAGTCGGCGACAACATCACGACAGACCACATTATGCCTGCGGGCGCGAAAATTCTGCCGCTGAGGTCAAATATTCCCGCGATTTCGGAATATTGTTTCACGGTCTGCGACGAAACGTTCCCGAAACGCGCAAAAGAAGCGGGAACTTCAATTATCGTCGGCGGCGTGAACTACGGTCAAGGCTCGTCGAGAGAACACGCCGCGCTTGCTCCGCTTTATCTCGGAGTTAAGGCGATAATCTGCAAGAGCTTTGCGAGAATCCACCGTCAGAACCTTATAAATAACGGAATTTTGCCTCTTGAATTTGTAAACGAAGCCGATTACGACAAAATCGAGCAGGGCGACAAGCTGGTTCTCGCGAATATCCGCGAAATTATCAAGACGAACGGAAAGATAGTTGTCGAGGACAAGACAAAGGGCTTTTCGTTTGAGGTGAAGTGCGAATTGTCCGAGCGCGGACGCGGTATGATGCTCGCGGGTGGATTGCTGAACTTCACAAAAGAGGGCAAATAAAAAATTACTTGCGCGAAGCGCGAGAAAACGGAGTCCGGAGGGAGGACGCACCCTCCGGCAGGGGGAACGGGGGGACAGAGTCCCCCGAACCAAAGTGTCCGTGATAAAACTTTCTGTGCGCTGAAAAAGGAGAACCGCTTTCAAGTCAGCCGCAGGCAGCAGCGCGGAATTTACGTTTTGTCTGCTTATTAAAGGAGAACCAATGGACGAAGAAATTAAAAAGCGCTGGAGCGAAGCGTACAAGGCGAACCCCAGGGTCTACGAAAAGGACGGAACGCTGATGGTGGGTTTTGCGCTGACGGAGGACACCGATTCGCTGTTCCCGCTCTACCCTGAAAAGCAGTGGGATATTCCCGGAAAAACCATAAGTATGTGGATGATTTCGTTTGTGACGGTTGTGACGCAGCCCGGCAAGAAAAATCCCACGGGAAACGTTGAGGGTATGGTCGATTATCACGAGGCTATGAAACGCTTAGAGCCGTATTTTATCGCGTATGGCGACGACTGGAGGCTTATCCGTGCGCTGACGAAAGCGGAGATCATTTCCGTGGCGACCGGAGAGCCGGTAAAGCCCGAAAAACACGGGCTGTTCGGATTGTTCGGGAAAAAATAACAGGAAAATTATGGATTTCAGACAGATAAACGCCGAAAACGAGGTTCTCCCGATATTCGAGCGGGCAATAAATCACTTTGGCGGGAACAAAAAATATATTTTCGCAATACCGTAAATTTAAGGAGGTAACTTTAATGGCAAGAATACAAATGACTACGCCGCTTGTCGAAATGGATGGCGATGAAATGACCAGAATTATCTGGAAGATGATAAAGGATATTCTCATAAATCCTTATATTGACCTTAAAACCGATTACTACGACCTCGGTCTGGTCCACAGAAATGAAACCAACGACCAAGTGACGATAGACTCCGCGAATGCCGCGAAAAAATACGGCGTTGCGGTAAAGTGCGCGACCATTACCCCGAACGCTCAACGTATGGAGGAGTATAAGCTTAAAGAAATGTGGAAGTCGCCGAACGGCACTATCCGCGCCATTTTGGACGGAACGGTTTTCAGAAAGCCTATTCTTGTAAAGGGCATCACTCCCTACATTCCGACGTGGACAAAGCCTATTACTATCGCGCGTCACGCTTACGGCGATATTTACAAGAACACCGAGCTTAAAGCTCCTAAAGGCTCGAAAGCAGAGCTTGTTATCACCAATCCTGACGGCTCCGAAACACGCGCTCTTATCCACGATTTCAAAAATTCCGACGGTATCGTTCAGGGGGTACACAACCTTGACAGCTCGATTTCAAGCTTTGCAAGAGCGTGCTTTAATTATGCTCTTGACGTAAAGGAGAGTTTGTGGTTCGCGTCAAAGGATACTATCTCCAAGACCTACGACCACCGTTTCAAGGATATTTTCGCGGAAATTTACGAGAACGAATACAAGGCGAAGTTTGAGGCAGCGGGAATTGAGTATTTCTACACGCTGATCGACGACGTTGTGGCAAGAGTTATCCGCTCCGAGGGCGGATTTATCTGGGCTTGCAAGAACTATGACGGCGACGTTATGAGCGATATGCTCGCGACGGCGTTCGGCTCGCTGGGACTTATGACGTCGGTGCTTGTGTCGCCTGACGGAGTTTATGAGTATGAAGCGGCTCACGGGACCGTGACACGTCATTACTACAATTACCTTAAGGGTGAAAAGACCTCCACAAATCCTATTGCCACTATTTTCGCATGGAGCGGCGCGTTCAGAAAGCGCGGAGAGCTTGACAATATCCCCGCCCTTCGCGATTACGCCGACAAGCTCGAAAAGGCTTCCATCAGAACTATGGAGGACGGAATTATGGACAAGAATCTTGCGGCTATGAGCAAGCTGCCCGAAAAACGCGTTGTTGATACCGAAACTTTCCTCGTTGAAATCAATAACAGATTAGATAAGCTTATGGGCTGATTTCAGCACGGGGAACGGGAGTGCGATCTAATGCAGGATAGAAGCAATATATCAATGACCGTAATAAGGCGTTTACCGAGATATTACCGTTTTCTCGGCGAATTGGAACGTGAGGGAAAGGAGAAGATCTCCTCGCGGGAGCTGTCCGAAAAAATGCGCCTTACTGCTTCGCAGATAAGGCAGGATCTGAACTGTTTCGGCGGCTTCGGAATGCAGGGATACGGATATAACGTGTCGGAGCTTCGCGCCGAGATAGGCGAGATATTGAATCTCAACCGGGGACATACCGCAATACTTATCGGCGCGGGCAACCTCGGAAGAGCGATAACTATGCACCTCAATTTTGAGAAATTCGGTTTTAAGCTGATAGGAATATTCGACTGCGAGGAGAATCTTGTCGGGGACGTTATTTCGGGACTGAAAGTGCGTCCGTCGGGTGCGCTGCCGGAATTCTGCCGTGAGAACAAGCCCTCTATGGCGATTTTGTGCATACCCCGCACAAGTGCGCCTAAGGTGGTAAAGACGCTTACGGATTGCGGCGTCACGGCGTTCTGGAACTATTCGCATTACGATATTCTCGGAGATTTTCCCGACGCTGTCGTCGAGAACGTCCACCTGAACGACAGCCTTATGGCATTGAGTTATATGCTTGGCATTGATGAAAAATAATTATATTCTCCCGCTGCTTCGGCGGGAGATTTTCGTTTTTAAGCATATTTCTGATGTTTTTATAAATAATTTCAAAATAATTCACAAACCCCCTTGAAATGGAAGACATTTTGTGCTATAATTAAATAAAGCGTTAAATTTTAAAAATTGTAAAATTATATAGAAAGAAGGTCGGTTTTCGTGAAAAGAATCGCCGCCGCACTGGTAAGCATAGTTGCTTTTTTGTCGCTTGTCGGTTGTTCGTCAAATAAAACTGTACAAAATATTAAACCGCCTCCCGATTTCGTACCGCTGAACGATGTAGTTGAGGGGCAGAAGAATATCTACCTCATCGTCAAGAATCTCGACAGCAGCTATTGGCAGGTAATAATCAACGCCGCAGAAGAAAGCGGCAGGGACAACAACTGCAACGTCTACTACAGCGGCACCTACGCCGAGAGCGACTGGGAATCGCAGGAGAAACTTCTTAATGACGCGGTAAACTCAGGCGCGGACGCTATTCTCATCTCACCGAACGATTCCGTGCAGCTTTCGGGAAAAATAGATGATATACACGAAAACGGAATACCCGTAGTACTTATAGATACCGTCGTGAATACTAATAACTATGATGTGTGCTATATGACCGATAACCTTATGGCAGGTCAGAAAGCAGCAGAGGAAATGTATTCGCAGTTTCTTAAAAACGGCTATACCGAAAACGACAGCGTAAAGGTGGGGATACAGGTAGGTTCTACTTCATCTCAGACAATAAACGAGCGGCTTGCGGGATTTTTTAATTTCTGGAGCAAAAACGCTCCTGAAAAATGGGAAATAATCCCCGATATAAAGTGCAACGAAGGCTATGTAGACAGGGCGGTGGACTGCGCCGAGGAACTTCTGAAATATGACGGCATAAAGGGTGTTTTCGGGACAAATAACGGCTCTACAGTCGGTTTCGCGAAAGCGGTAAAGGAAGCGGAGCGCAAGGACGTTGTCGTGATAGGTTTCGATTATTCCGAAGAAATAGCCGAACTTATCAACAACGATGAATACCTCGCCTCCACAATACTTCAGAAGCAGTACGATATGGGTTATGTCGGAGTGCAGACAGCAATGGATCTGATAAACGGCGCAAAACTTCCCGCAAAATTCAAGGATACGGGAGTAGTCGTAGTAAATAATGAAACAAAGGACGAGCCGGAAGCGCGGGACGCTATCTCCCACGCGTAATGTATAATGGAGTTATATGAAAGAAATGAATTCTGCATCACCGAATGAATTAGCCAAGAGATTTTCATTTATCAGAATGCTTATCGTGTATATCGCGATCTGCGGAGTCGGGATAACTGTTCTTCTTATCAACTTGAACGGCTTGATAAGAAGCCACGATAAAACGCTGACAGGCGATATCTGCAGCTTGGTGACTGAGAAAATGAACAACTCCATCAACTATATGACAAACTCTGTCGAAAATATGGCGGCAGTGCTGACAGCGGAGGACCATTACGACCTACAGAATCTGTACAATACTATCTCCCGTGATAAAAAGGGAACAGGCTATGTAAGTATCGGCGTTATTGACGAAAACAATAAGATTTACGCTTCCGATATAGAGCTTGCTGAGTTTGAGAAGTGGGATCTTCTGGAAACAGCAAAGCTTGCAGATCCCGTGTCTATTTCCGCGCCTTATCGTTCGGGAGAGGTGGGAGAACCTGTGTTCTCGATGTTTACACACTTCTCCTACGCCGGCGGGAAGATAGGATATCTTTTCCTTACATATCCGTTAAAAGAGATACAGAACATAGCATATACCGAATCCCTGACAGAGGACGCGGAGATATGGCTTATGGAGGCAGCGTCGGATAATATTATTCAGTGCGCAGGTTCCAATAAATACGCTATCGGAAGCTGGAACAACGCACTGCTCTCTATAAGGCAACAGATAGACTCGGCTTATCAGGACGACTACAGTAAGTGGAAAAGTCTTATGAGCGCGGGCGAGGACTCCGCGAATATCTCCTATAAAATAAACGGCGTAACCTATACTCAGGTGTATTCAAAAATTGATTTTATGCACGGCTGGTATGTTGTGGTAAGGATCCCAAGTCAGGCGCTTTCGTCCGCAATACAGCAGTTTCGGGAGAGCGTTATCATCTTTATGACTATCCTGCTGATAACTACGGTGATAATGTTTATTTTGTTCCACAGGCACGAGGCTGAGGAAAAACGTGTACTGGAGAACCTTTCCGTACTTGACCCGCTTACGTCGGTAATGAACAGACGCGCATTCGATTTTACCGCGGAGCAGTATTTCGGAAAATCATTGAAAAATGAAGCGTCGCTGCTTTTCTTTGATGTTGATTATTTCAAGCAGGTGAACGATAGATTCGGTCACGAAGCGGGCGACAGGATATTGAAAGGATTTTCCGCAGCATTGAGGGAAATTTTCGGAAACGAGGGCTATATTTCCAGATACGGCGGCGATGAGTTTGTGGTTCTTTTGAAAAACGGCGACGTCGAGAGGATAAGTACGCAGCTTAAAAATCTTCAGAAGAAAGCGGGAGAGGTAAAACCTGCCGACGACAGCGCAGTGTGCGGGGATTTCAAACTTACTTTCAGCTGCGGCGCGGCGGTGTTCCCGAAGGACGCGTCCGACCTGAAGAGTTTGGAATCGTGCGCTGACAGTGCGTTGTACATTGTCAAGAAAAAGGGAAGAAACGACTTTGGGTGGTTTAAGAATTCCGACACGGCAGAACGGTCGGAGGAGGAAGTTAAGGAATAAATAATAGAAATTGGATAATTGAAAATCAAAACGCCCCTCGCGGGGCGTTTTGATTATCAGATCCTTTTTGTGAGGAAGCCGAGAATATCCTCCATAACCTCCTGACGGTTCAGCTCGAACATGAGCTCGTGCCTTGCTTCACGATAGATCCGGATATTTGCCATACACCCCGCTGCAAGATATTTCTCACACGCCGAGCGTACTCCCGAACCGTATTCTCCTATAGGGTCCATTCCTCCCGAAAGAAAAAGCATAGGCACATCTTTCGGGGTGTTTTCGATTATAGCAGCGGAATTGCACGCCATAAGCGCACTCAGCATATCCCGATACCCTGCCGCGGTGAACGTAAAGTTGCATTTCGGGTCGGCGCAGAATTTGTCGACGCTTTTGTCGTCACGGGAAAGCCAGTCGTTCGATGTGCGTATGTTTTCGGTTCTCAGATTAAATATTCCGAAAACCACACGCGTACCGAATTTCGGTCTGTAAAAATCGCCGTGATTTAGTGTGATAAGGTCGAGAGTGCTTTTAAGCGGCACGGAGCCCGAAATTCCGCCTGCCGTTCCCGTCAGTATCACGCCGTCCCAGCGGTCTTTGTATTTTGAGATAAGGATCCTAGCCAGAAAGCTTCCCATACTGTGTCCCATCAGAAAGTGCGGTATATCCGGCAGTTTCCTTTCGAGAATGACTTTCATTCGGTGAAGATCCCGCACCATATTGATATAGCCGCGCTCCTCGCCGAAATATCCGAGCATATCCATATCGGTTATGGAATTTCCGTGTCCGAGGTGGTCGCACCCGCACAATGCCACATCATTTCCGCACAGAAATTCCGCGAATTCCTCGTAGCGCTCGATGTATTCGCACATTCCGTGAGATAGCATAACGGCGGCTTTCGGTTCTGAATTTTCCGGAATGTAAAAGTAGAATTTTATATCGCAAAGCCCGCTTGTCGACGCAAACGAGCCTTTGAATTTTCTCATAAAACGCTCCTATCGCGAATTTACGGCTTCCAGTCTGTAAATAGGCTGTCCCAGCTGCGTAAAACGCGTTTCGTACTCTGTCATAATATTCCCCTCAAAGCCGCTGTTATGCAGATCCAGACTTACATTTTTCAGCGGGAAGCCGCATTTTGAAAACTGTTCTATCGAAAACTCGAAGAAGTGCATATTATCGGTCTTTTGGTGTATCTCCGCGTTTTCCGAGAGGACTGTTTTATAGATCGCAAGGAATCTTTCGTGGGTCAGACGATGATTCGCGTATTGATTTTTCGGGAACGGGCAGCTGAAATTCAAGAATATTCTGTCCACAGAATTTTTATGGAACATATGTGTGAGATATTCCGCCTGTCCCAGACAGAACCGCAGATTCGGAAGCTTTTCGTTCATAAGCGCTTCCATTCCCGTTACGATTACGTTCGGTGTTTTTTCGAGAGCGATAAGGTTTATATCGGGATTTCTCCTCGCAAATTCAAGCGCAAATCCGCCCTTTCCGCAGCCTATTTCGAGATACAGAGGGTTATCGTTTCCGAATATTTTTCGCACGTCCACGAAAAACTCCTCCGAAAGCGGGTCGTCCTTATGCTCGTTCTGGCATTGCATATACAGCATCACGGGCTTACAAGCCGCGAGCCGTTCGTCCAGATTTTTCTTTCTTCTCATTCTCATATTATTATCACCTGATGCTTATGCCCTATAAACTTTTAGCTGTTAAAGGTTACAAAGCTCCCTTCCCATAAGGACTCCCATAGCGGAAGCCATCATAAGTCCGCGTGTCCAGCCGCTTGAATCGCCCAGACAGTGCAGCCCTTTAAGATTCGTGTTGAAATGCTCGTCCATTTTTATACGGTTGGAATAAAATTTCAATTCCGGCGAATACAACAGGGTTTCATTCGACGCAAATCCCGGAACGACATCATCTACCGCTTTTATGAAGTTTATGATGTTGGTCATTGTCCGGTAGGGGATAGCGGCGGTGATGTCCCCCGCGACCGCGTCCGGAAGCGTCGGACGGACGTTCGAGAACGAAAGCTCCTTTTCCCACGTCCGCTTTCCGTCAAGTATATCGCCGTATCTCTGCACCAGAATATGTCCGTTTCCAAGCATATTCGACAGCTCGCCGACACGCTTTGCATACTCTATCGGCTGGTTGAACGGCACGGAAAAATTGTGCGAGCATAATATCGCAAGGTTCGTGTTGTCGGATTTGTAGTTTTTGAATGAGTGACCGTTGACTACCGCAAGTCCCTCGTCGTAGTTTTCCTGTGCTACGAATCCACCCGGATTCTGACAGAACGTGCGAACTTTGTTCTTGAACGGCGCGGGGTAGCCTATAAGCTTCGACTCGTATAGGACTTCGTTTACCTCCTCCATGACCTCGCTTCTTACCTCCACCCGAACGCCTATATCGACCGTACCCGAACGATGTTCTATCCCGTGAAGTCTGCACACGCCTTCAAGCCAGTCCGCTCCGCGTCTGCCTGTAGCGATAACGATATGGTCGCCGAAAACCTCCCGCGTAGAGTGTCCGTCGTCTATCACGGCTCCGACGCAGGCGCCGTCCTTTACGATAATATCGTTGCAGACGGTTTTGAAAAGTATCTCCACTCCCGACTCCAACAAATATTGTTCGATTCTGAAGTAAAGCTGCTGCGCCATTTCCGTACCGAGGTGGCGGATAGGGCAGTCGACTAGCTTAAGATTCGCGTTTATTGCTTTTTTTCGTATCTCGCGGACTTTTTCGGGATTTGAAATGCCTTCAACGTGAGTGTCCGCGCCGAATTCCAGATATATCTTGTCGGCATAGTCTATTGTTTTCTGGGCAAGCTCCGCGCCTATAAGCTCCGGCAAAGTACCCCCGACCTCACACGACAGCGAAAGCTTCCCGTCCGAGAACGCCCCCGCGCCGGAAAATCCTGTCGTGATGTGGCAATACGGCTTGCAACCGACACATTCCTTGGTCTGTGCTTTCGGGCAGTGCCTGTGTTCGACGGCTTCTCCCTTTTCGACGATAAGTATCTTTTTTTCTGAGCCGCGGCGCAGCATTTCTATCGCGGTGAATATCCCCGCGGGTCCCGCGCCGATTATAACAACATCGTATTTCATAATATTCTCCTTAAATGAAATTAATTTTCCGAACTATCATAAATCGGAACTCAGCCGAATATATTTTATAAAAAACAAAGGAGCAAAAAAATGGAAACTGCCGCAAATCATAATTCAGGCGTTCTGCCCGCGGGATTTTCAGCCGAAGCGGAAAAGCTTCCGAAAATCCCCGAATACAACAGTCCTGCCGCCGAACCGTACAAGCCCCCGCAAATCGAGCCGCCGACCGGCTCTTCCGAAGACATTTCCGATTATCACTCCGAAAATTACGATTATTCCGAAAGATACACCCATGTGCGCTATCCGAAAATAAGTCGCCGCGGGCTGCTTATTCTGATGATTTTTTCGGGAATTTCCGGGGCTTTGGCGGGAATTATTCCGACGCTTCGCGGAATTATCCCGACAACGGAGCTTTCGGGAACGTTTATGGAAATATTTCTCAGCAGGATTTCCATAGGAGCCGCTGTTCTTGCAGCGGAATATCTGCTTGGATTTTTCGCGTTCGGTGATCTGCTTGTATGGGCATTACCGCTGTGGTATTGTATGGGAGGAGCGTTGAGAGTAACGGCAAGCGCCCATTGGAAACTTCTGCCCGGCATTATAATCGGCGGTATTCTTACGGCGTTCGGGGCAGCGGTTTCGGGAGCGTTCTCGCAGGGGATAATGCGCGTCCTTAAAGGCGGCACCGTACATTTTGACGATTCACCGCGCCGAGGCTTCACGCTTACGTTTTTGGGGATACTTGCCGGTATACTTGCCTGCTGCCTTTATGAAGCGATAATCCTCACACTGTAAGTTATTGCTCTTTCAGCGCACAAAATCAGCGCAACATTGCCTTCAATATCAAAAATCGACCCCGAATCAGAAGTTCGGGGGTTGATTTTTATGCTGTCAAAGCGATTCCCGCACCTTTTCTGTAATTTCCTCCGCGAGGATCTTCATATCCTCACGGTCAATTGTTTCGGGATTTACCGCGGGATTTGCCGTGTATTTTGCCATAGTCGGAGAATTTACCCCCGCTGCCGCGCAAAGCCACATCACAAGCTCAATGTTCTTGAGCTTCCTTAAATCTATACGCGGGTCGGAATCCGTTTTCAGGGGCATGAACATAAACTGCTTTTTGTCAAGGGTACATTCGGGCGTGCTGTAAAACTCCCGCCGCGCGTAATACGCAATGAAAAAATGCCACTTCTGGTCGAAATTTTTCTCCCCGTAAAGCAAAATCGAGTCGAAATCTTCGGGCAGGTATTTAAGCGTGAGAAAATCCGTCCGATTATTCTTGTTATCGTGAAAATTCTTGCAAATCCACTTGTAAAGCTCCACGATCTCCGTCTTAAATCCCGTATTGTCAAGCTCGTCGCGGTCAATGCCGTTCAGCTCGCAAAACACGCGTTTTGTCGGGATATATCCGAGCCGTTTTTGCCAGAATTCTTTCGGTATCGGGCAGAGCGCGGGGTCTTTGTCCGCGAAAAATTTCAGAATATCCTCGTGAGTTACGTCGAAGGTTTTCTTGCTCATTTATTTTCCTCGTTCTTTTTTATGTCGTTCTGACGTATCTCAACGCGGCGTATCTTTCCGCTGACGGTTTTGGGAAGCTCTTCCACAAATTCGATAACACGCGGATATTTATACGGAGCGGTGTTGTGTTTTACAAAGTCCTGAATTTCCTTGGCAAGCTCGTCGGAAGGCTCATAGCCGTCAACAAGCACGATAGTCGCCTTGACGACCTCTCCGCGTATCGGGTGAGGCACGCCCGTTACCGCACATTCCAGAACGGCGGGGTGAGAAGCCACGGCGCTCTCCACCTCAAACGGACCTATACGATAGCCGCTTGATTTTATGACGTCGTCGTTTCTTCCGACATACCAGTAGTAGCCGTCCTCGTCGCGTGTAGCCGTATCGCCCGTGTGGTAATAGCCGTTGTACCAGACGTTTTCGGTAAGCTCAGGGTGCTTGTAGTAACCTCTGAAAAGCCCCGGAGTGTTTGTGTATTCGCCCTTAACGACGATCTCCCCAACCACTCCCGGCGGCACGGAATTGCCCTCTTTATCCACAAGGTCGACCTCGTACAGCGGCGTGGGCTTGCCCATAGAGCCGGGCTTCGGATTCATACCGATTATATTTCCGATAATGCAGGTGGATTCCGTCTGACCGAATCCCTCCATAAGCTTCAATCCCGTAGCCTCGTACCACTTGTTGAAAATTTCGGGCTGCAGAGCTTCTCCTGCGATATTGCAGTATTTAAGGCTTGAAAGATCGTATTTTTCAAGTCCGACATTGATAAAGAATCTGTACATTGTCGGCGGCGCGCAGAAAGTGGTTATTTTGTATTTCTCGATTATCGCCAGCATATTTTCGGGAATGAACTTGTCGAAGTCATACACGAAAATACACGTTCCCATAGCCATTTGTCCGTATATTTTCCCCCAAGCCGCCTTTGCCCAGCCCGTGTCGGAAACCGTGAGGTGAAGACCGTTCGGGTCGACTTTATGCCAGTGCTTTGCGGTCTGGATATGCGCGAGAGCTATGGTGTGGTCGTGGACAGCCATCTTCGGATAGCCTGTTGTTCCGGAAGTAAAGTACAGCAGGAACAGGTCGTGTACATTAGTCGGGACACGTTCCATAGTATCGGGATATTTCATAATCTCCTCGTCGAGATTTGTCCACCCTTCGCGTGAGCCGTTTACGATATACTTTTTGAGGTTTATATGCATACTTGATTCCGCGTCCTCGATGTAATCGGCAACGTCCCCCTGATGTGTGGAAACCACTGCTTTTACGTCTGCCGCGTGAAAACGGTAGACATAGTCCTTCGGTGTAAGCAGGTGAGTCGCGGGTATAGCTATAGCTCCTATTTTGATAAGCGCGTAAAGCACATACCAGAACTGATAGTGTCTTTTAAGGGTGAGCATAACGCAGTCGCCCTTTTTTATGCCCATTGCCGTGAACATATTTGCGGCACGGTTCGACAGTTTTGACAGATCGCCGTAGGTCAGCATTTTCTCGTTCCCCTGAAGGTCTACCCAGAAAAGCGCTCTGCGGTCGGGTTCAAGCTCGGCGTACTTGTCGATTATATCGTAAGCATAATTAAAAGTATCGGGATATTTTATCCCGAATTTTTTCAGAATACCGTCCTCGCCGTATTCCTCCGTGACAAAGTTCAAGTGGTAATTTTCAACAGTTTCTTTCATTATATCCCTCTCCGTTTAAGCTTAAATTTTTTAATCATTTTAAAGTACTATTATTATTATATAATATTGAAAAATGAATGTCAAGCATTATTTTCCCGAATTTATGAATTTTTTACCTGAAAGAAATATAAATAACAGATCCCCCTCGCCGGGAGGGGGATTTGTTTATTCTGTTCTGAGAGCCTCGACGGGGTCTTTTTTCGACGCTACCGACGCAGGGAACAATCCCGCGATAAGCGTCAGCACCATACTTATCAATATAAGTATGACTCCGCCCTGCCACGGCAGCTGCGACATATTCGATATATCCGTCAGATGCTCGATAATCAGATTTATAGGAATATTCAGCAGCAGCGTCACAAGTATTCCGATAACTCCCGCCGAAAATCCTACAATAAGGGTTTCGGCGTTGAACACGTTGGAAACGTCGCGCTTTGACGCTCCCATAGCGCGGAGTATGCCTATCTCCTTTGTGCGTTCAAGGACTGAGATGTAGGTAATAATTCCTATCATAATTGACGATACTATAAGCGAGATAGACACGAACGCTATAAGGATATACGAGATAGAATCAATTATTGTCGACACGGAGCTTATCATAAGACCGATATAGTCGGTGTAGTTGATAACGTCCTCCTGCCTGTCGTCGGCAACGCACTGCTCGTTGTAGCGCTTGATAAGGTCGGCGAGTTTTTCCTTGCCGTCGAAATCCTTGGCGTATATCTGTATTGCGCTCGGTTTGGAAAGCTCTGCTACGCCGAGAAGTTCAAGGTTTCCGTCATAAGTCGCCTCGGTGGACTTGGGCTCCTGAGTCAGCGACATTAGCTGCTGGAGCTGTTCTGTGGTAAGAGTCTGCATAAATGCCGCGGATATCGCCGACGGCTCTGCCATTCCGAAAACAGCCTGCTGTGCCTGTTCGGGCGGGAGCTGCGCGAGTTGCGCCTGCTGTTCGGGGGTAAGCCCCGCGACAAGCGTCTGCGAAAGCCCCGCGAGCTGTTCGGGCGTCATCATTCCCATAATAAGCTGCATTGCTTCTTCTTGGGACATCGGCTCTTTTTCCTCTTCGGAATCGTCGGGGAATTCTATCCCCGTGAACACGTCGACTTTCGGGTTTTCTTTCTGGAGCTTTACAAGCTCGGAATTATTCACGCGGTCTATCATAAATTCCGTAAGCGCGTGAGTGTAGCCTATCCCGCCCGAAGCCGAGGAATTCAGCAGAGAATCGTCGTCGGGACGGAGAATGCCGACGACCTTTATTTCGGGTGCGGCTTCGAGAGCTTTTGCCATAAAATCGTTGTCATCTCTCATATCCTTGAACGTTCCGTCGTCCTGCTTCTCGTAAAAATCCGAAGCGACAAGCAGGCGGAATTCAAGTCCCATAAGCTCGTCGTAAGTGAACGAAAGATCTCCCGTGTCGAGGTCGAAGCTCTCTCCTGCCATGACCTTTGCCATCATACCCTCAAGCTCCGACTGGTCGCGCAGTCCGAGCGCGTAGAGCGTAATATCCGACATTTCGTTTCTGTCGCTTACGAGGAGAACGACCTCGTTGTAGCTTTCGGGCAGACGTCCTGCGAGGACTTCATACTGTTCTTCCAGAGTGGAATTTCCGAGCAACTCCTCCCACACGTCGTAAGCGCCTGCCATTCCGCCGCCCATAAGCGACGAATAGGTGCCTGCCATCTGGGAAATATTGTCCGCCATTGATTTTCCCATCATAGCTTCCATAACGGTGGAGGGATTTACGCGAAGGATATTGTCATTGAGGTCTTTGCCGTAAATGTAAAGATTCGGCGAGTAGGAATATTTTATTTCCTGAATGGAATCGGCGATATTTTCGGGGTTGCTCTCGATATATTCCTTGAACTTTGACAGATTGTTTACCTGCATTTCCGAGAGCATTGTTTTCATCATCTCGGTGGAAATATCGTTGGTGTATATTTTGTCGGGGTCGCGCTCGGTCTGCTGTTCCTCACGGACTCCCATCATAGATTCCATCATGCCGGAATAATCTATAGTTTCCTGCTGTATGGCGACGGGATATGACGCGAGCGTCGAGCGCTCGACGCTGTCGATATACAGCTGCACACCGTTTGACAGCGAGAGTATAAGCGCTATGCCTATGATACCTATACTTCCTGCGAACGCCGTGAGAAACGTTCTTCCTTTTTTCGTGAAAAGGTTGTTCCTTGACAGTGCCAGAGCCGTTCCGAAGGACATAGAGGGCTTTTTGCCGGACTTTTTGTTTGCGGCTTCGGGAGCGTCGGCGGGCTCGAACGGGTCGGAATCGTCTTTTATCTGACCGTCGACAAGCCTTACTATTCTGGTAGAGTACTTCTCTGCAAGCTCCGGATTATGCGTTACCATAATGACGAGGCGGTCTTTTGCGATCTCTTTTATCAGTTCCATTATCTGTACGGAGGTTTCGCTGTCGAGTGCGCCTGTCGGCTCGTCCGCGAGGAGTATTTCGGGGTCGTTTACAAGCGCTCTCGCGATAGCCACACGCTGCATCTGACCGCCGGACATCTGGTTCGGGCGTTTGTGCATCTGGTCGGCAAGACCGACTTTTGCGAGGGCTTCGGCGGCGCGCCTGCGCCGTTCGTTCTTTGAAACTCCCGATAGTGTGAGTGCCAGTTCGACGTTTGCGAGAACGGACTGATGCGGGATAAGGTTATAGCTCTGGAAAATGAACCCGACAGAGTGGTTGCGGTAGGTATCCCAGTCGCGGTCCTTGTATTTTTTTGTTGAACGTCCGTTGATTATAAGGTCGCCGCTTGTATAGTGGTCAAGACCGCCGATGATATTCAGGAGTGTTGTTTTGCCGCACCCCGAATGTCCGAGTATGGCTACCAGCTCGCAGTCGCGGAAGTTTATTGACACATCTCTCAATGCGTGGACGGTATCGCCGCCTGTTTCATAATCCTTGACGATATTTTTTATCTGAAGCATAAGCTCTCCTTCCTTAAATAACGCTTTGTTGTATATCCAACATACATTTTACCACCTATAAAAATTTTTGTCAAGTAGCGCTATAATTTTTCAGCACATTTCACAAATTCGCGGAATAAAACTCTGCCGAATTATGCAATAAGTAAAAACACATAACGAGGAGAAAAAATTCGTGATAAAAAAGCAGTATGTATTTTTTGTTCTGATATCGGTGATTTACGCTATATTATGCGTGATACTGTTGATTTTTGACTTTGTTCACGGTATCCGTCCGATTTTGGCGTGGATACTTGTTTTTTTATGGATCTTAAGCGCGGCATGGTTCATTTCGGTAAGCTATAAGCTTTCGGACGGCGAGCTGATTATCCGAAGCGGCATTATTATCCGCTCCGAGCAGAGGATACGCCTGTCGGAGGTCATATCGTATTCACACGTTACTTTTTTCGGAATACGTCTTTTCACCACCATAGAATTGCCGCGTAAGCGGTTTACGGTTTACAGTGCCGAATGGACGGCATAGGGCTGACATCACTTCAAAAAAGCAAAACAATGCAGTTTTCTTATGGACCTTATTTGAAAATGGATCAGACTATACAATAATATTCGGGGATTTCTGGAATCAATGCGCGGGGTGAAAAATTCCTGTTTAATGCCGCACACTGATGTTTTTTCAACTTTTTCAACCGAGTTTTCAACAAATTGTAATTTTTGAAAAATGAAAAATCGCCTTACGATGCGGAATCACAAAATAAATCCCCCGTTGTGTAAAAGCGGGGGACGCAATTATTGAAAACGATTACATCAGCGCGGGAAACGTTATTCTCCGTCTTTGGGAACTGCTCTCGGAAGAAAATCATATAACTCATTGTAATTTTCAAGCTCGGAATCGCTCTGCGGCTGCGCCGGAATAAGACCCGTGCAGTCCGTGCCGCTCGGAGAGCGTTCAAGATCCTCGGATATGTCCTCCCACGGCTCGCGGTCGCTGTCACTCGGATAAGGATACATATTATCACTCCTTTCATGGATTTTCGGATATTATGAGAAAAAACAGCCCGCGTTATTCATTTTTTCGGAAATCTCTGTTGACAAAAGAAAAAAATTGGTGTATAATATATACTGTATATTTGTGATACTGGAATTGGAACAATATACCAAAAGAAAGGAATTGCTATGGGAATAATCAAATCCATCTTCGGAACATATTCATCACGAGAATTGAAAAGGATCGAACCGATAAAGCAGGCTGTACTCGACCTCGAACAGAAATATCAGGAAATGGACGACAACGAGCTTAAGGCTCAGACGGGTATCCTTAAAGAAAGACTTGAAAAAGGTGAAACACTTGACGATATACTTCCCGACGCTTTCGCTGTGTGCCGCGAGGCTTCATCAAGAGTTATCGGAATAAAACATTACCCCGTACAGATAATAGGCGGCATAGTCCTCCACCAGGGAAGAATAGCCGAAATGAGAACGGGTGAGGGAAAAACTTTCGTAGCGACGCTTCCCGCGTACCTTAACGCACTCACGGGAAAGGGCGTTCACGTCGTAACGTGCAACGACTACCTCGCAAAGCGCGACAGTGAGTGGATGTCCAAGGTCCACCGTTTTCTGGGGCTTACCGTCGGACTTATCACTCACGAAATGAATAACGACGAGCGCCGCGCAGCTTACGCGTGCGATATTACCTATGCCACAAATAATGAACTGGGCTTCGATTATCTGCGCGATAATATGTGCATTTACAAAAAAGACCTCGTTCAGCGCGGATTCAATTTCGCTGTAGTCGACGAAGTGGACAGTATCCTTATCGACGAGGCAAGAACTCCGCTTATCATTTCGGGAAGAGGCGATAAGTCTACCGACCTCTACGAAAAAGCCGATAAATTCGCCAAGACCCTTACAATGGATAAAGTCACCGAGATAGACACAAAGGAAGAGTACGACAGAAATTTTGACGGGGATTATCTCGTCGATGAAAAGGAAAAGACCTGCAACCTTCTTCCTAACGGTATCGCAAAGGCAGAAAAATATTTCGGGGTAGAAAACCTTATGGATCCCGAAAATATGACTCTTCTTCACCATATAAATCAGGCGTGCCGCGCAAACGGTATCATGAAGCGGGACGTTGACTACGTCGTTAAAGATAACGGAAGCGGCGACGAAATAGTAATCGTCGACGAATTTACGGGGCGTCTGATGTTCGGTCGCCGTTATAATCAGGGACTTCATCAGGCAATCGAGGCAAAAGAGGGAGTTAAAGTCCAGCACGAGAGCAAGACCCTCGCGACGATAACTTTCCAGAACTTCTTCCGTCTTTATAAGAAACTCTCCGGTATGACGGGTACGGCAATGACCGAGGAAAGCGAGTTCAGGCAGATATACTCGCTTGACGTTATCGAGATACCGACAAACAAGCCCGTTATCCGAATAGACAATCACGACAAGATATACAAGAATGTACAGGGAAAGCTCCGCGCCGTGTGCGACCTTGTGGAGGAGTGCCACAAAAAGGGACAGCCGGTGCTTGTCGGTACGGTAACTATAGAAAAATCCGAGCAGCTGTCAAAGCTCCTTAAAGCAAGAGGTATAAAGCACGAGGTCCTCAACGCCAAGAACCACGAGCGTGAGGCGGAAATAGTTGCTCAGGCAGGCAAAAAGGGCGCTGTAACTATCGCCACGAATATGGCAGGACGAGGCACGGATATAAAGCTCGGAGGTAACGCAGAGTTTTTGGCACTCGCGGAAATGCGCAAGCAGGGCTATTCGGAGGATATGATACGCGAGGCTACGGGATTTGCCGATACCGACGATGAGCAGATACTCGAAGCAAGAAATAAATTTCAGGAACTCAACAGCAAATTTGAGGAACAGATAAAGCCCGAAGCCGAAGCCGTGCGCGAGGCAGGCGGTCTGTATATAATAGGTACGGAGCGTCACGAATCCAGACGTATCGACAACCAGCTGCGCGGACGTGCGGGCAGACAGGGCGACCCCGGCGAAAGCTGCTTCTATATTTCTCTTGAGGACGACCTGATGAGACTGTTCGGCGGCGACAGAGTACAGAAAATTATGGAAACTATGAACTTTGATGAGAATACGCCCCTTGATGTGGGCTTCCTCAGCAAGGCAATAGAATCCGCACAGATGAAGATAGAGGGCAACAACTTCTCGATAAGAAAGCACGTCCTCGATTTCGACGATGTTATGAGCCAGATGCGTCAGACCATCTACACGCAAAGAAGAAAGGTACTCGACGGGGAGGACGTTCACGAAAATATCCTGTCTATGATGAATCAGGATATCGAGGAGAATGTCAAGACCTACTGCTCGGATACCGTTGCGGATAACTGGAATCTGGACGGGCTGCGCGCACATTATCTGAATCTGTTTCTGATGGATACGGATCTCAGGTATACAGTCGAGGAACTCAACGATATAAGCTCAAAGGACATCGAAGATTTCATAAAGAAACGCGGAAAGCTGATGTTCGACCTGCGTGAGAAGGAAATAGGCGCGGACGGACTGCGCGAGGTGGAACGTGTGTGCCTGCTGAAGGCTGTCGATAACCACTGGATGGATCATATCGACGCTATGGACGAGCTGAAAAACGGTATCGGACTGCGCGGCTACGCCCAGAGAAATCCCGTTGAGGAATACCGCTTTGAGGGCTTCAATATGTTTGACGAGATGATAGCCGCTATCCGTGAGGATACCGTAAAAACAACTCTTACAATTCATGTTCAGGCAAATATCCTCCCGCAGAGAGAACAGGTGCTGAAGCCCAACGCTCCGAACGCAGGTTCGCCGCAGACTCCTTACAGAAGCGAAAAACGCGCCTTGAAAAAGGCAAAGCGCCGCGGCTGATATCCTCGCATATCGCGAGTTTGTGAAATAATTCAAAAAAATTGTAAATCCCCCTTGACAAGGGGGATTTTTTCTGATATAATATAATTGATGTAATGGAACATTACTTTACACAATGCTGCTCAAGAGGAAAACTATGAACGATTATGTGCTTTTGCTCGATATTTACGGTGATCTGCTCGCAAAGAGCCAGCGTGAGGCATTGGATCTGAAATATAATTCCGATCTGTCACTTGCAGAGATAGCTGAGGAGATGGGCGGGATATCCCGCCAGTCGGTCAACTATTTCCTCAATAAAGGAAGAAAACGTCTGTCCGAGCTTGAGGAGGTCGTCGGAAGCGCGGCAAGGTTCCGCGCCGTGTCGGACGCTGTAGGAGAGGCAAAGGATATACTGAACAATATCCGCGCGGATTCGTCGGACGAGCGGCTTAAAAATCTGGATAAGGCATTGGAAAAGATCAAGCTGGAGATAAACAGCTAGAGCCGGATCAAAAATCATATATGTAATCACAGAGAGGTGTGTTGAGGTTGGCTTTTGAGGGATTGTCACAGAAGCTTAACAGCGTTTTCGGAAAGCTCAGAGGTCACGGAAAGCTCACCGAAAAGGATATAAAGGACGCAATGCGCGAGGTGCGAATGGCACTTCTCGACGCTGACGTGAATTTCAAGGTCGCTAAGGACTTTGTCGCGAGAGTAAGTGAAAAGGCTTTGGGAGCGCAGGTGCTTGAAAGCCTTACTCCTGCGCAGCAGGTGATAGATATAGTCCACGGAGAGCTTATCGAGCTTATGGGAAATACTACCGCGAAGCTCAATTTTCCGAGCAAGCCGCCGTGCGTCATTATGATGTGCGGACTTCAGGGCGCAGGTAAAACCACTCACTGTGCAAAGCTTGCAAAGTGGCTCGAAGGTCAGAACCGCAGACCGCTGCTCGTGGCGTGCGACGTATATCGTCCGGCTGCGATAGAACAGCTGCATATCGTCGGCGAAAAGGTCGGCGCGAAAGTCTATGACGAGGGTCAGGGAGATCCTGTTAGGATAGCGAAAAACGGCATAAAACTCGCGAAGGACAACGGTTATGATACCGTGCTGCTGGATACGGCGGGTCGTCTGCATATAGATGAAACGCTTATGCAGGAGCTTAAGAATATAAAGGCGGAAGTTTCGCCGAATGAGATACTGCTTGTCGTGGACTCCATGACGGGTCAGGACGCGGTGAACGTCGCGGAGAGCTTTAACTCCGCACTCGATATCACGGGTGTTATTCTGACTAAGCTCGACGGCGATACAAGAGGCGGCGCGGCGCTTACTGTACTGGAGATAACGGGAAAGCCGATAAAGTTCGCGGGTATAGGCGAAAAGCCCGAAGATCTGGAACCGTTCTATCCCGACCGTATGGCGAACAGAATACTCGGAATGGGCGACGTGCTGACGCTTATCGACAAGGCAAAAGCCGCTGTCGACGAGAAAGCCGCGATGGATACCGTCAAGAAGCTTCAGGAGAATAAGTTTGACCTCAACGATATGTACGCGCAGTTTGAGCAGATAGAGAAAATGGGCAACGTCCGCTCGCTGCTGAATATGATTCCCGGAGTTGCGGGGAAGATAAAGGACGAGGATATTGACGAGAAAAAGCTTCCGCATACAAAAGCGATAATCTCCTCGATGACAAAGCGCGAACGCGAGAAACCGTCGATAATCGACGGCAAGAGAAAACGCCGTATCGCAGCGGGTTCGGGAACGTCCGTTGAGGAAGTGAACGTGCTGCTGAAACAGTTTGACCAGATGCAGAAGATGATGAAGCAAATGGGTATTATGGGCGGCAAGAAGCGCAAATTCCCCCGATTTCCGATGAACATGGGCGGCATGGGCGGTTTTCCGGGAATGTAAGAGGAGCGGGATATGAGCAGCAAAGAATTTTTTAATGTGTTTAAGTGGTTTAGTCCTTTGTGCATCGCGCTGGGAGTTCTTGTTGCGGTCTTGCTTATAAAGAAAGTAAGCTTTATCGGGCGTTCGTCGGGATACATGAGGGCGCGTTGGTGGTTTACGTCGGTGTTGCTTGCAGCAATAGGGATTATGGCTATTGTGTTGTGGATCGTTGGGGTATAACACTTTTTCGCATAAAACAGGTACTTACCTGATTTTATATAACGATTATTGAAAGGAGAAATAATCCGATGGCAGTTAAAATCAGACTGAGAAGAATGGGCGCGAAGAAAGCCCCGTTCTACCGCGTTGTAGTCGCTGATTCCCGTTTTCCGCGTGACGGAAGATTCATTGAGGAAATCGGCTACTATGACCCCACCAAAGAGCCTGCTGTTGTCAACATCGACAAGGAAAAGGCGGACGCTTGGATCAAAAAAGGCGCGCAGCCTACAGACACGGTTAAAAGACTCTTAAAGTAATTCAGTAAAGTAAAGCAAAAGGTTATTTGGCAAAGGTATTTTAGTACTCATCGCAACCTCATGCATAATTTACCACAGCAATTAACCGCTATGGAGGGAAAGGCAATGATGAAAGAACTTCTTATCACCATCGCAACAGCGCTGGTTGAGGACAAAACAGCGGTTGAGGTAACAGCGGACGAGCCTAATGAAGAGGGCGTTATCGTTTATCACCTGCACGTCGGACCTGACGACATGGGACGCGTTATAGGTAAACAGGGCAGAATCGCAAAGGCTATCCGCACTGTTATGCGCGCGGGCGCGGTTCGCGCCAACGAGAAGATTTCCGTTGAAATCGATTGATTTGTCTAGACGGTTATCACATGGAAATAGGAAACGTCCGCGAGTTTTCGCGGACGTTTTGTCAATTTAATTAGTCTATGCGTAAGACTTTTTGGCTCAGAAGTTGCTTCCGTTCCAGCCCCAGTTTTCCGTCGGAGAATATTTCACATAAACGCAGTTTGAAGGAACACCGAGCGTATCTCCGAGAGCTTTGCAGATTATCCCCGTAAGCTTGCTGTAAGCCGAATCGGGCGCGCTTCCGTAAAGATTTACTTCAACAAAGGCTATTTTCGGCGAGCGCTCTCCCTTAAAATAAAGCGGAACGTTCTGCTCGAATCCTACCATAAGCCACTGCTCGCTCTTGCCGAGGACAGGCATAGCCGAGCCGTAAGCAGCTTTGAGGTTGTCCATCTGCTGTTCTGTCATCTCACCGGAAAATTTTGTGTTGATAAAAGGCATTTCAAATTCCTCCCAAATAAATTTTACTTAAAGTATACCACATTCTGCCGTATTTGTCAAGGGCTTCCGCAGACTTCAGGTTTTCTTTTTTTCTGAACGTTTTTGTTTTTAAAAAATTGTTAAATCTGCAAAAATATTCTTGACAAGTACGAAAAATTTTTGTATAATATATATAGTAATAAAAAATGAAAGGGTGTTTCAATATGTCCAGGCTTGGCAAAAAGCTGATCGGCTGTTTCCTGATATGCCTCGTGATAGCGATCGCGACAGTAAATACCATTGCAATGTTTATGTCCGCTAATATCATAAGAACGATAATGGCGGAACAGAATGTTTCAAGTGTGAATGACATCAAGGCGGAACTTACAGACGAGGTGTTCCGTCTGAGAACAATTTTCCAGACAATGGATTCCCTCGACCTCACGTTGGAGGGAAAAGAGTCCGACGCTATGAAGGTATGGGAACTGCAGAAGAACACTGACAGCGAATTCGCCGCTTTCTGCGATACAACGGGAAAAATGTACTTCAAGACCGAAAATTTTCCGCTGTCGGACTTTAATGTGGCGGACGGTCTTAGCGGAGGATATATGGGCGCTGTGGTCGATTCCGCAGCTGACCTTACAATCCAGGTGTGCAAGCCTATCGAGCGCAACGGCAAAACCGTCGGAGTGGCAATAATAGGAATGCTTCTGTCCGAAAGCGCATGGATAGACAAAATAAAGGAAAATACAGGCTCGGAGATCACTATATTCACGGGTGATACCCGCCTTGCAACGACCCTTATTGACGATAGCGGAAATCGTGCCGTAGGTACGCAGATGTCCAACGCTATCAAGAAAACCGTTATCGACAACGGTCAGGTCTATAAGGGAGAGGCTAAACTCTTCGGCAAGAATCATTACGTTACATATGAGCCTATGCCCGATATCCACGGAAAAATAGTCGGCGCGTATTTTTCGGGATACGCTTCGGCTGAAACGGATACCATGAAGTACACCCTTATAATTACAACAATTATTTCGGCAGTGGTTATAGCAGTGTTGGCGTCGTTCCTTATTATTTCTTTTAACAGAAATACTATTATCAAGCCCATCAAGGAGGCAAATAAGGTAGCCGAAAATATGGCGAACGGTAACTTTAAGCCGAGCGAGTCAACATATAAATTCGCCAATGATGAACTCGGAGATTTTGTCCGTAAGCTGGAATCCACTAAGAGCGAACTCAATAACTACATAGGTGATATAAATTTCGTTTTGTCGGGAATGGCAACGGGAGATTTTACGGTTCGCCCGAAAGTCGCATATCTGGGCGATTTTGCCGAGATCCGCGATTCTTTCTCGACTATCCAGACCTCTCTGCGCTCTATGATAGGGAATATCGGACAGTCGGCGCGTGATGTAAAGAACGGTTCGGAGCAGATAGCCGAGGGCGCTCAGGTGCTTGCGGAAGGTACTACCGAGCAGGCGGCGGCTATAGAGCAGCTTTCAGCGTCCATTCAGGATATAGCGGATAAGGTTCAGCAGTCCGCCGGAAACGCTGCTGAGGCTTCAAAGATCTCTACCCAGACCTCCGATAAGATAATTTATCAGGATAAAGAGATCAAGAATATGCTTGCCGCTATGGACGAGATAAAGGAAAAATCCGACCAGATCCAGAACATTATCAAGGCGATAGACGATATTGCGTTCCAGACAAATATTCTCGCTTTGAACGCCGCGATAGAAGCGGCAAGAGCGGGCGCGGCAGGCAAAGGCTTCGCGGTAGTAGCGGACGAGGTAAGAAATCTGGCAGCGAAATCCGCAGAATCCGCTCAACAGACAGGCGACCTCATAAACGCTACGATACAGGCAGTAGACAAGGGAACCGTTATAGCACAGTCGACCGCGGAAACAATGAAGGAAGTAACGTCGCTGTCGGATAAGACGAACCAGTACATTACGGATATTTCGTCGGCTTCGGAAGAACAGGCGGAGTCCATTACTCAGGTAAAGATAGGCATAGAGCGTATCTCGACGGTAGTTCAGCAGAATTCCGCGACAGCCGAGCAGACCGCGGCGTCCTGCGAGGAGCTTTCAAGCCAGTCGGCAACACTCGAATCTCAGATCGAGAAATTTGTAGTCTGAAAATTCATGCGTTAAAGTTCCAAATGTTTCAAACGCGCAAAACGAATTATAAGCACAAAAATCCCGCGATACACTCGCGGGATTTCTTGTTAGGCAAGAAGCGGGGCGTCGTTTGCCTTAGCCTCTTGCTTTCTGAAAGTGACTCCATCGGTAAGCCGAGTTCTGTCGTGTATGGTCATCTATCTAGCCCTGCCGTCGCCGGCAGGATCGAGCCACCTTTCAACGAGGCGCGCCGAGCAGACGCGTTACTCCCCGCACCAATCGGTGTTGCATCGGATAGGGTTTACACGGCAGCGCAGTCTCCCGCGCTCCGGTGAGCTTTTACCTCGCCATTCCACCCTTACAGTAAAAACTGCGGTATATTTTCTGTTGCACTAGCCCTGAGGTCGCCCTCGGCTGACGTTATCAGCTATCCTGCTCTGTGATGCTCGGACTTTCCTCATGACGCTCTCGCGCCCCGCGACCATATAATGAAGTCACCTCATTATTATAACATATTTTTCGGAAAAAATCAAGTGGTGGGTCAGAGCTTCGGCTTTATTCGCCCGATTTTTTTGTATAGGGTATTAAAATCACTTGAAAAAGATTACTGTTTGTGGTAGAATATAAAAGGAATGTTTTTTTCTGTTTATAATGATTTTTGCGAACCGGAGATCTTTACTCTTCTCCGTTTATGGCGAACCGCAAAATGTCAACAAAGGAGTGCTGAATATGTCAAAAGTAAGCTGGAAAGGCGGAACAATGCTCTCGCCCGTGCCCGCTGTGCTGGTTTCCTGCGGCAGTATGGAAAAGCCCACGGCGCTTACTGTAGCCTGGACGGGGATAATAAGCTCCGACCCGCCGAGAATGTATATCTCTGTGCGTCCGGAGCGGAATTCCTACAATATCATCAAGGAAAGCGGCGAATTCGCCGTGAATATGCTTCCGTCGTCGTTTACAAGGCAGCTCGACTACTGCGGGATAAAATCGGGAAGAAACGAGGATAAGCTCGCAAAGAAAAAGCTTACGGCAATACCTTGCGGAAAAATATCGGCACCACAGATAGCACAAAGTAAAATTTCACTGGAGTGTAAAGTTTTCGACGTTATACCGCAGGGCTCGCATGATATGTTCTTAGCCGATATACTCGCCGTGAATATCGAGGAGGATCTTATCGACGAAAATGGCAGGCTCTGCATAGAAAAGGCGGGGCTTGCGGCTTACGCGCACGGAACGTACTTTGCGCTCGGCAAGAAAATAGGCACGTTCGGATATTCGTGCAGAACAAAGCGCACAAAAGAAGTCGCGAGGAAAAATCCTCCGAAAAGATCCGGAAACTCCGGTAAAAAGTCCGCGAAGAAAAAGGGATAAATATGGTACATATAGGTAACGAATGGGACGAGCTTCTGGCAGGCGAGTTCCAAAAGGAATATTATCTGAAGCTCAGACAGTTTTTGATCTCCGAGTATAATTCAAGGCGTATCTACCCGCCGATGAACGATATCTTCAATTCGCTGAAATATACGCCGTACAACAGCGTCAAGGCGGTGATACTCGGACAGGATCCGTATCACGGCGCGGGTCAGGCGCACGGGCTGTGCTTTTCGGTAAAAAGAGGTGTCGTGCCGCCGCCGTCGCTTCAGAATATTTTCAAGGAAATTCAGGCGGAACTCGGTTTTCCTGTTCCCGAACACGGCGAGCTTACGGAATGGGCAAAGCGAGGAGTGCTGCTTCTAAATACCGTCCTCACCGTCCGCGAGGGAAATCCTAATTCCCATAAAGGAATGGGCTGGGAGCAGTTTACCGACCGCGTGATAACACTTCTGAACGAGCGCGAAAAGCCGATAGTTTTCCTGCTCTGGGGCGGTAACGCCAGAGCAAAGGCGCGGCTTATCACAAATCCCGCACATCTGGTTTTGCAATGCGCTCACCCAAGCCCGTTGTCGGCTTATAACGGATTTTTCGGGTGCGGACACTTTGCTGCCGCAAACGAATTTCTCCGGAAAAATGATATCGAGCCGATAGACTGGCGGCTCGAATGACTTAAACTGTGTGGTGAAATTATGCTTGAATATTGCGTCTGCCCGAAGTGTCAGCGTATGATAATGCTCGACAGCGATTTCGAGAGCGGATTTTGCTGCGTGTGCGGTACTCATATTTCATACGAGGAATCCCGTGAGGAGCTGTTGGCAGGACTGCGCGCCTCTGTTCCCGATGAAATTGCTTTAGAGAATGTATCGGGACTTATCGAAGAGGAAGTTCCCGAAGAGCCGGCGGAGGGACAGGCAGAGTGCCGCAACGAGTGCGCTAAGGGTGCAGACCTGCTCGGACAGTGGGATTTTACGGGAGCATTCGACGCTTTTAATAGGGCGCTTGAGTATTATCCGACGGATTTTGAGAGCTGCTGCGGTATAATGGTCGCGGGAATATTGCGGCTAAAGGATACGGAAAACTGGGAGAAATATCTCTCGGACTGCCTTGAAAAGATCCGCTCCCAAAGTAACTGGAATATGGCTTCAAGGGCTTTGGAGTATGTTCTCGGAATAATAAAAAAATTCCTCTCAAAGGGCGGGAGATATGTATCGCCAAGCTTCACCATCGGATTTTTTGAGCGTGTTACAAGAAGCTTTCCCGCTCTCAAACAGACCGCAGCCGAGATACTGGCGCATTGTCTGAATGTCGAAAACGCGCCGTTCACCGACGCTGCACGGCTCGACCACGAAACTACGCGGTTCGCCGTTGGAAATTGCCCCGCCGAGCCCGACAAGGTCTTAAGGCGCGGAATGCTGCTTATAATGCGCTGCCACTGCGATATGAGGGTAAAGGAATCGCTTTGCAGAGCGCTTTACGTCTACGACAGAGCGGTCTGGTTAAAGTCTAAAGACACGGCTCGGATAAACGACGCGACTGCGCTGTGTGAGGAAATGACGACGGGCGAATTTCCGCCGGAGGACGTGAGGATAGTACTGAACACGATCTACGATTTCCTGATGATGGGCGGAATAGAGCAAAACACGACCGAGCGTGAAAAAATACTTTTTCTCTCGACGGTTTACTCATACGAGCAGATGCGCCGTTTAGAGCGTTTTTTCAGCGGAAAGATCTTCTTTAACAAAGTCTACGCGGAGGTTTTTTTGAAACAGAAAGGCGCGTCGCTCATCTCTCCCGAATATAAAAGGATACAGGCAAAAATAAAGCAGCTCTCAAATTAGCTTTCGTCCGAAGGGCGGCTGTGTGAAGCGGGATCTGTACCGAATTCTATCGGCTGCGGTCGGGCTATGTTTCCGTGAATGACATAATTCAATACCAGCTTCACACCGTTTTCGTCGGGAAAATACATTTCGGCACAGGACGAAATATCATATCCGGAAAGGAAATTTTCCTCGTAATTTTTCTGCATTTCCGAAAGCTCCGAAACACACGTTTCGGGGCTTCTTTGTATGGTTTTGGTGACATATTCCGTGAAAGTCCCTTCTCGTATTTTCAGCGCAGTCTGTTCGCCGAAGAGCTTTACTACACGGGTTTCCTCTGTGTAAAGAGAATTTTCACGAAACGCTTTTCCGAAGAAAAGCGGATAGGTTTCGCCGCCGACAACAAGATACTTGAAGGTTGTTTTTTCGCCTTCGGGAACAGAGATGTCCTCGCGGAAGGGAACATAGAATTCGGTCGTTTCCTGCCATTCACCGATGATCTCGGCTTCGGAATGAACGACCAGAGTTCCGTCACCGCCGTCCGAAAAAACACCCGAAACCAATAGCTGACCCGCTGTTACCTCGTCGCCGTAGGCGATCTCGGAATGACCCTCGCGGACTATCTGTCCGACGATTTTCGCGTTTCGGGAAGCGACGATGTTTTGTGGCTCGGAGGTTTCCATTTCAGGAATTTCCGTGCCTTTTTCAACGCGGGCATTTACTCGGAAGCCCTCGCACGAAACGTCCACCCACGCACAGTTCTCGACTTCGAGCATAAGACGATGTTCCGCTTCGGAAAGCCGCAGACCATTTATTTTTGCGCCGCGGACAATGCCGCTTTCGGCAAGGATAGAGAGAACGATGCTTTCGGATTCATCGCCCGTAACAGCGATGTCCTGAACTCTCGTCTGCCACAGAGAAAGAGAAGTGATAAATATCAGGGCTCCGATATAGATACCGACACGACGTTTGTATTTCACAAGGTCGAAGTACAGTCCACGTCTTGCACCGGAGCGTATTTTCACGCCGTTTCTGCGTGCTGTTTTTGCCGTGATGAAATAGTCGGAGGGAGATACCTCGCCGGAGATACCGACGTCGGTAAATTTGATATTCCTTACCGATATGCCGTTTTCGAGAAGCTCGGAAATCATTTTCTCACGGAATCCGCCGATACCCGAAAATTTCACGCTTCCGAAATATAATCCGCTGTGTTGACTGAATTTATCCTTCATATTATCCTCCGAATTCAAAAATTCCCGTCCTCGTCAAAACTCAGCGAGTGTATAACACCCGATATTTTCACGCCGTTCACTCCGAAATTTTCAAGCACAAGCGGCTCTCCTACGACCTTTATGTCCATTCCGAAAACAGACAGCGCTATAAAATTCCCGTCGCAGCTTTTAACGCATTTGCAGTTTTCGACAAATAATTCAGCTCCGCCGCGATAACCGTTTTTTGACACGAGCGTTATCGTACACTGCTTTGAAGCCTGCTCCTCAAATTGAAGAAGCGAATTTTTCAGTCCCATAAAAATTCCCCCAAAAATAATTTATATAAGTATATTCATTTTTTCAAAAAATAGAACAAAGTGATTTTTGATAAAAATTTATTGTTTTTCGATAAAAAACTATTGACAAAAAGAAAAAAGTATGGTATAATAAATTAAATGAAAGAGAGGCGTTGATTATGTGGAATAAAGACAGATCGGTCATACTGTCGCAAATTGTCATTAAAATTTTTTATGCTGTGATAGTTTTTTGCTGCGTCGCGGCTCCGAATCTTGTGAATTATTACAGCGAAAAAATCGGCGATGAAACAGTGGTGCTGCCGCTTCTGATAACGCTTTACGCGTGCGTGCCGCCGTCGGTCGCCGCGCTTGTGTGCCTTGATATTTTGCTTGCGAATATCAAGAAAAATAACCCGTTTGTGATGCAGAATGTAGTTTTGCTGAGGATAATTTCCTATTGTTGCTTTGCGGTAAGTCTGATTTTTGTTTACTTCTCGTTCTTGCGTCCGTTTGCGTTTTCGATAGTGTTTGCGGGGGCGTTTTTCGGCATAATATTGCGTGTTGTGAAGAACTGTTTCCGTCAGGCTATTGAAATTCGGGAAGAAAATGATTTTACTGTCTGAGGTGAATGGTATGATTGTTGTGAACTTGGACGTAATGATGGCGAAGCGGAAAATTTCATCTAATGAGCTTGCCGAAATGATTGAGATCACCCCCGCGAATTTATCAATATTAAAGCGCGAAAAAGCTAAAGCGATACGTTTTTCGACGCTTGATAAACTGTGCCGTGCGCTCGACTGTCAGCCGGGAGATCTGTTGGAATTTGTCGACGATGAATATGATGAGGAGGACTAGAGATGGAAAATAATTTGCCCGAAAACGTACAGATCCCCGTGCAGAACGGGGAGTTGAGCGACAAGAAAATCCCGCTTCACGAAGCGGTTTTTGCCTGGATAATATTTGCGCTTTCATTTGTGTTTACGCATTTTTGCGTAAGGTATTTCGGAGGCGTCTGGGGCGGGATATTCTGGGCGCTGTTCGGAATTTCGATAATCATTTTCGGAAAATTCAAGAAAATAAAATTCAGGGCGCTGCATTTAACGATTTTCGGAATTTCCGAATTGTTTTGCCTTGTTCCGATTTTTTCCGCAAACGGATTTATTTGTTTTTTAGCGTCGACATTTTCTTTTGTTCTCGATTTTTATTTGCTGCTTATAATCGGCGGCGCAAAGCCGTTCGGCAGACATTTTGTGCTTGATGTGCTGCTGTCTGTTTTTGAACGTCCGTTCGAGAAATTCGCGGCGCAGCCTGTGGCGGCATTTTCGGTTTTCAAGGGAAAAAAACGTGCAAAAAATTTTCTTTACGCTGTAATAGGCTTGCTTATCGCGGTGCCGCTGACGATTACGGTAGTGTATCTTCTGGCGCGCTCTGATGTTTATTTCAGCAGCGCGGTGGCAAACATCATCAACATTTTTCCGAGGTTTTCTTTTTTATATGTTGTTGAATTGTTTTTTGCGGTTCCGATCTCTATGTATCTTTTTGGAGCATTGAATTCCGTTGAAAATCAAACAAAAATTTATTCGGGAAATTCTCCGTCATACCGCATAATGCCGCCTGTGGTGGCGTATTTCGCCGTGTCGCCGATATGCGTTGCTTATCTTGTCTACACGATAATTCAAATAAAAAATATCGCAGGAATTGCTGAAAACACATTGAATTATTCCGAATTTGCGAGAAGAGGTTTTTTTGAACTGTGCGCAATTTCAATAATAAATTTGTGCGTGATAATGATAATGCAGATATTTGTCAAGCGCCTTGAAAACGACAAAATGTCCGTTGTGACGAGTGTTTACACGATAATGATCTCGGTTTTCACGCTGGGGATCATCGCCACAGCGCTTGCAAAAATGTTCCTCTACGTCGGCGAATTCGGTATGACTTTGCTGCGTGTTTACACGTCATGGTTTATGATTCTGCTGGCGCTTATTTTTATTACGCTGATAATTTTCCGTATCCGTGAATTTCCGCTTTGGAAAGCGCTTTTCTTTGAATTTACGATAATGTTTTCCGTGCTTTGCTTCGGAAATTTTGAGGGGAATATCGCTGCTTACAATATCTCCGCATTCCGTGCGGGAAATATCGAAAAGCTTGATGTTTCGGAGTTTTACGAATTGGGCTATGCCGCTGTAAGACCCGCTTCCACGCTTACTTCGGAGGAACTGGGAGTGCAGTATTTTGAACTTGAAAAGTGGTTTCATTCAATTGATGAAAATGATTCATTTGAAAACAAATTCGCGTATTTCAGTATTCCGAGGGCTCAGGCAATGAATTTCATTTCGCGGAATTTTGAAGAGCCGGACGATCTTCGCTTTGCCGTAAGCATTGATGATTCTGCGGAAAAATTGATAAATTCCGTAACGGCAAATATTTATATCGGCGAGGTGTTGAAAGCGTCCGCAGCCGCTTCTCCCGCGGCGGGAGGCGCTTTTAATGACGAGGATATCGTTTTCGATTTTCCTTATGCCGAAATTTTCGGGAGCGGAGATGTTTATCCGGAAGCCGACATCTCGGTTTCGTTTGATGTCGATAACGTGTCTGATCTTCCGTTAGATGAAAAACGATTTGCGTTGTCCTATCCCGATGTTTCAAATTTCGGGATCGTATTTGACAATGACTGCTTGACCGTTAAAAAATATTGATTTTTATAAAAGCTGTTGACAAAGCTCGAAAAATATTGTATAATATTATTATATTTTTTTTGACGGCGGTGGATCTATGGCTAAAAGTAAAACTGTTTTCGTCTGCTCGGAGTGCGGCGGCGAATGTTCAAAATGGAACGGAAAATGTCCGTTCTGCGGCTCGTGGAATACACTTGAGGAAACACAGCCGATAGAGGTGTTTGCCGGAAAAAACGCTCCTGTCGGCGACTTCAGATACAGCAGGATCTCGGAAATTTCTTTCGAGGACGAAACACGCTACGATACGGGAATGGCAGAGCTTGACCGCGTACTCGGAGGCGGACTTGTGAAAGGTTCGCTCGTGCTTATCGGCGGCGACCCCGGAATAGGAAAATCGACACTCCTTTTGCAGATATGCGGATTTATGGGCGACGAGCATACCGTACTGTATGTTTCGGGAGAGGAAAGCGAACGCCAGATAAAGCTCCGTGCAGAGCGTCTGGGAGTGATGTGCGACAACCTGTTTTTAGCGTCGTGCAATAATTGTGAAACTATAATCAAAGCCGTTGTCGACAATAAGCCTGAGGTCGTGATAATAGATTCCATTCAGACGATCTCTTCGGGCGCTATGAATTCCTCCGCGGGAAGCATCGTGCAGGTACGCGAATGTACCAACGCTTTTATGCGTATGGCAAAAAGCGAAGATATCCCCGTGTTTATCGTAAGCCACGTCAACAAGGACGGTGGTATAGCAGGTCCGAAAATTATGGAGCATATCGTCGACACCGTGCTTTATTTTGAGGGCGAAAAGCAGATGTCGTACCGTATCCTCCGCGCCGTGAAAAATCGTTTCGGTTCGACGAATGAAATAGGCGTTTTCAGAATGGACGACAACGGTCTGGCGCAGGTCGAAAATCCAAGCGAGATGATGCTTTCGGGAAGGCTTGCCAACGTTTCGGGAAGCGCGGTAATATGCGCCGTGGAGGGAACACGTCCTATTCTCGCGGAAATTCAGGCGCTTGTCACAAAATCCAGTTTGCAGTCGCCAAGACGTGTCGCGACAGGCTTCGATTACAACCGCTTGTATATGATACTCGCGGTGCTTGAAAAACGTATGGGATTCGCGTTCGGCGGGCTTGATGTGTACCTTAATATCGTCGGGGGACTGCGGCTTGACGAGCCGGCGACTGACCTTGCGGTGGCGCTCGCGCTTTATTCGGGAGTCCGCGATATGGCAATGCCGGCAGACCTTATGGTGTTCGGAGAGGTCGGTCTGGGAGGGGAGATCCGTGCGGTTTCTCACGCTGTCGAGCGAGTAAAGGAAGGTGCGCGGCTCGGCTTCAAGACTTGCATAATTCCGCGGAATTGTTTTTCTTCTCTCTCTAAAAAAACCGATTACGGAATAAAAATTATCGGCGCGGACACGCTTTCAAGCGCGTTCAAGGCGGCTCTTGAAGAGTCAGCGAGATCGAACGGTCATTGACTTTGAACGTTTTTTTCCGGTAGAATCTGAAAATTTCAGGAGGGATCAGAACGAAACGAAAAATTATTGCCGCGGGGATATTTTCGGGTATCCTCGCGGCTGAAATTTTAATTGCGCTTTTTGTCCGTGACAGCTTTGTAAGACCGTATTGCGGCGACGTTCTGGCGGTGCTGTGCGTTTATTTTTTCGTCAGGATAATACTTTCGGAAAAGCCGGCATATCTGTCACCGTTTGTTGTGATATTTGCTTTTTTCGTGGAATTTATTCAGCTGACCCCGTTTTCGGAGATGCTCGGAAAAGGCTCGGTCTTGTCAACGATAGCAGGCGGCACTTTTGACGTTAAAGATCTTATCTGTTATACATTCGGCGGAGTTATCTGCTTATTTGCGGACATTAAATTCTACCGATCATCTTAAGCAATTCCACCCCCGCTATATAAGTGTTCGGGTCGGAGAAGATCGCAAGAGCATACTGTCTTGGCGTTGTCAGCACGTTTGAGCAGTACACGAAAACGCATACAAGCACCGGCACAAGCGAACACGCCGCGAATACGACGCTGTCAAGGTATACACTGTTGTAATGTATTATCAGATCCGCCAAAAACGCGTCGATCCAGCTCATCAGTCCCCCAACTACGAACTTTATCCCAAAGACCAAAACGAAGGTCAATACTCGCTGTTTGAAAATATCACTCATATCCTCATTGAATTTTCCTATCAGAAATCCGCTTATTATCCCGCCCAGAATTCCGAGAATATAAAAATACGTCGGCATATACAAAGTATGCCCGTAATTTATCATTGAGTAAATACCCCACACTATGCACGCCGCGGGAAAGACCATCGTTTTTATCATCTCAGGATAATCCCAGTCGTCCATTAAAATCACGCTCCTTATTTAATTTTAATTATAATACAAACTTCTTCCGTTGTCAAGCGTTTCTATTTTGGCGCTGAAACGGGAGTTATGTTTTCTTGACAAAGCTTTTTAATTGTGTTATAATTATTTTGAAAAGAGGTAAGATTTTTTATGACGCAGTATGAAAAGATGACGGAAACGCCTATTCCCAAATTGATTTTAACACTCTCAGTGCCGACGGTTTTGTCAATGCTCGTGACGAATGTTTACAATCTGGTGGACACCGCTTTCGTCGGCAGACTGGGGACGAGCGCAAGCGGAGCGGTCGGCGTTGTGTTCGGATTTATGGCTATAATACAGGCGTTCGGATTTATGTTCGGACAAGGCTCCGGAAGCATCATTTCAAGGGCGCTTGGGAAAAAGGACGTTGGATCCGCTTCGGACCACGCGATACTGGGATTTGTGTCGTCGTTTACGGGCGGATTGCTTATCACTGTTTTCGGATTCGTTTTTCTTGACGAGATAGTAAGCATTTTAGGAAGCACGGAAACCATAGCGCCGTTCGCGAGGATCTACATAACGTACATTTTGTTTGCCGCGCCGTTTATGAGTTCAAGCCTGACGCTGAACAACATTTTAAGGTACGAGGGCAGGGCGTCGCTCGGAATGATAGGGCTTATGACGGGCGGTATCCTCAACATCGCGGGCGACCCGATTTTTATGTTCGCCCTGAAAATGGATATCGCGGGCGCGGGACTTTCTACGGCGCTTTCGCAGATCGTAAGCTGGTGTATTCTGGTGGGAATGTTCCTGTTCGGAAAAACGGAAACCAAGCTGTCCGTCGGCGGACTTAAAAATTCTTCTGTGAAAATGCTTTTCAACATTATGGCGACGGGATTTCCGAGTATGCTGCGGCAGGGTTTGAATTCAATTACGACGGTGATGCTGAATTCACGCTGCAGGGTTTACGGCGACCCTGCTGTCGCGGCTATGAGCATTGTCACGCGTATAATTTTCTTTGCGTTCTCGATAGCTCTCGGAATAGGGCAGGGCTTTCAGCCTGTCGCGGGATTCAATTACGGAGCGGGAAAATTCTCGCGGCTTAAAAAGGCGTTCAAGTTTACGATGCTTGTCGCGGAAGGAATAATTATTGTCGGCTGCGGGGTATTGTTTATTTTTTCGGGAGAGCTTATCGGAATTTTCCGCGACGACCCAGAAGTAATTGAAATAGGCGTGAGGGCGCTTAGGCTTCAGGCTCTTGCACATATGACGCTTCCGCCGACAATGGCGGTGGAGATGCTGTTACAGAGTACGGGAAAGCGTCTGGGGGCGTCGGTTTTATCGTCGCTTAGAAGCGGAGTTCTATTCATTCCCGCGCTTATAATCCTTTCGGAAATTCGCGGTCTTGCGGGAATACAGGAGGCGCAGCCCGTGTCGCTTATATTGGCTCTGCCGATAGCGCTGCCGTTTGCGGTTTCGTTCTTCAAAAAACTCCCGAAAGAGGATAAGGAAACAAAATAGGACGATAGTGCAGCAGTCCGAATATAACAAATCGTCAAAGTCGGAAAGCTTGATTTATTTGTGAAATTTGCATAAAAAACGGGCGGTAATTTACCGCCTGCTTCTTTATTTATTTCAACGGGAGTTCCCGGAAAAATCACACAGAAAAACGCCCTTCGTTTTACGCGAGGGGCGCCTCCGTTAGTCAAAGTAACTGTTCAGCAGGGATTCGATAGATTCTGCCGAATTTTCGTTTTTTACAACGTCATAGCAATACGCAATAGACAGAAGCATATATTTCCCACCTTTCTTTCAGGCTTGCCGTTCACTTGAACGGTTAAGCCTTTTTTGTTCTACACTTTGCAAGTTCCGAGCTTTTCGCTTCTTTTTTCCCTTGCACCTTTATTATACCATGCTTTGACGTATTTGTCAATAGGTCGGGCGTATTTTTGTGAAATGTATACAAAAACATTAAACATTAGTGGAAAAATAGCTATATTATTAAACTCGAAATGTGTACAATTGTGTAACATTATGTCTGTTACACGAAATAAGCCTTTGCGGTATGCTTGTCTTGAAGTCTGCACAAAAATAAAGTCCGGAACGGCAAACAAATGTCATTCCGGACTTTTTCGATTTATTATATACTGTAGGTTCTTAAAATGTCCTCCGCTATCTGACGCTGTGTGCGGCGCGTGTCCATAGCGAGCTTTTGCATATGCTTGTGAGCCTGCGCTTCTGTAAAGTTCAGATACTGGATAAGACAGCACTTTGCACGGCTTATCACTCTCGCGTCGTCCAACCGTCCTTGAAGCTCGGATTTTTCCTGCTCAAGGCGATTTATTTTTTCAGCCGCGACCGCCGCTAATCTCAGCGTTTGTGTCAGGGCGCTTTTCGTGAATGGTCTTGCGAGAACGAAAGCTCCCGTAAATTTCACTCTCGACTGAACGTCGTCCGCGATATCCGCTCTCGCTAAAACTATCACGGGAGCGGTCGTCCGCCGTGAGATCTCAGCCACATAATTCAGCCCGAACTCACTCCGCAGCGGCGTCGAAACTATTACTGCCGACAGATCCTCAATATCGGAAAAACCGTTCTCATCAGAAGAAACCAGCACAAATTCCGTCTGTGTGTCATCAATGGCGGCTTTGATATTTTCAGCCGCTTCAAGCGTTCTGGCGTTTATCAATATCTTCAATGCCGCACCTTCTTTTGTTCTTTTTTATGCCAACAGGCTTTAGTTGTTGACGTAAAGCTGCTTATACGGTGATGCCGAGTTCGGAGTAAGCTTGAAGAACGTACCGCTTAACAGATCGTCGACATCGTTTCCGAAGTGCTTTACAAACCGCTCGACATAGTGACGAATGGACTGTTTTTCCTCGTCGGTGGCTTTTTCGCAGCAGACCTGCACAGGCAGTCCCACGGGTGCCGTTTCGCTTCTGATAAACATCTCGCCGCCGTGCATTCCCGTACCGCAGAAGCTTCCTACAGGGCAGCCCTCAACTCCGATACCTAGGACGATTATTATGCCGCCCGCCTGATATTCTCCGAGAAAATCGCCCACCTTGCCGCCGATAACGATTATCGGATACAGATCCTGATAGCTTTTCATATGGATACCGACTCTGTAGCCCGCGTTTCCCTGAACGTAAATTTCGCCCGAACGCATAGCGTATCCCGTCGTATCGCCGCAGTTTCCGTGAACGATGATAGCGCCGTCGTTCATGGTATCCCCGATAGCGTCCTGAGCGTTTCCGTGAACGATTATCTTCGAGCCGTTGAGGTACGCGCCCAGCGCGTTTCCGGGAGTGCCCTCTATCATAATTTCTTTTCCCGAAAGCCCTGCGCCTATGTATCTCTGTCCGAGGACGTTCACAAGCTGGAATTTCTCGTCGGAGCTTGCTCTTATGACCCTGTTAAGCTCCGTGTAACCGTGATTTCTCGCGTCAATTCTCATCTTACAATACCTCCCAGCTTTTCCTCACGCCGAGCCTTGCCGAACATCATCATCTGCGGTTTTTGCTTCAGCAGATCGACGTCGACCTCGTTTAAGTCTATCTTTTCCTTTATCATTGAGGTATATATCCCCGCCCTTGCCACATTTCCGAGCAGGATATATCCCACCAGCCTGTTGTCACGGAAAACGAGCTTTTTATACGTCGATTCGGTTTCCTCAACGAATTCCTCACCGTCGTAGCTTCCCGCGCTTATAATATGTACGCCCCAAAAGCCTATGGCGTTCATCGGAATGGCGTTGAGATAATAGCTCTCGCGTCCTGCCATATTGCGCCCCGCGACTTCGCCCTGCATATAAGCATTCGGAAGCAGTGCGAGTATTTTTTCGGAATCGGAGGACTCGTCATGCGACACCGTGCAGTCGCCTGCCGAATATATGTCGTCGAGCGACGTTTTCTGCGTCTGGTCGGTAATTATACCGCGCTCTACTTTTCCACCCGCGTCGGCGACAAGCTCGGTATTCGGACGCACTCCTACTGCCACGATAAGCATATCGAATTCCACTGTCGAGCCGTTTTTAAGCTTTGCGGAATGTTCGGTAAGCTCCTCAGCCGAAGTTCCCAAAATGAATTTAACGCCGTGAGCCTCAATATGCCTCTGCATTTTCTGAGCCGCTCTCGCGTCAAGAATAGACGGCAGCACCCTGTCAGCCATATCTATTACCGTAATATCAACGTTATGCTCCGAAAGTGCTTCCGCTGCTTTAAGTCCGATAAGACCCGCGCCGATTATCAGCACCTTCATTCCGTCTTTAAGTTCCGAACGTATAGCCTTCGCGGAATCGTAGCTCATAAATGTATGATAATGAACCTTGTCAAGACCGTTCATAGGCGGCACGAAAGGTTTCGAGCCTGTCGCCACCATCAGCTTGTCATACGGCACCGAAAGTCCGTCCTCAAGCACCACCGATTTATTTGCAGTGTCTATTTTCGTGACCTTTTTGCCAAGCACGGTCTTTACGCCGTTTTTCTCATAGTAATCGTCGGGACGGTAGTAAATGTTCTTGTCGGATACTCTTCCCTCAAGCCAATAGGAGATAAGCGGGCGGGAATATGTGTGATATTTTTCGTCGGAAATTATCGTGATCTCTCCCGCGCTGTCTATTTCCCGTATACCCGAAACCGTACCTATTGCCGCAGCGGAATTGCCGATTATAACGTACCTCATATTCCCTTTCACCTCTCCTCGAAAACTATTGCCTTGTTGGGGCAGCCCTGAACGCACGCGGGTTCGCCGTCGTGATTTTTAAGGCACAGATCGCACTTTTGAATTCTGTGATTTGCCTCGTCAAACACCACGCACCCGAACGGACACGACAGCACGCAAGTCCCGCAGCCGACGCATTTGTTCTCGTCGCAGCATACCACTCCGTCAACAATCGACAGCGCACCCGCGATACACCCGCGCACGCAGGGCTTTCCGTCGCAGTGACGGCACTGCACCGCGAAATTCACCTTGTCGCCCTCTTCGACCTGAATACGGGAAACGGGCTTTTTTCCGTTCCTGAATGCCGCGACCATATTTGCAGCGCCGCTGTTTGCTGCGGCACAGTAATATTCACACAGGTGGCACGCCAAGCACCAATCCTCATTTACATATACTTTTTTCATCGCAAACTCCCTCCTTATTCTCCGGCGTGCTGGATCCCCAGAATTTCAAGCTCTTTGGGATTCAAGCCCACGCCGCGCAGCATTAGTCTGTTGCCTCTGAGAGCTTCGATGGAGTTTATTCCCATACCGCCCATCATTTCTTTTATCTCGTGATTCCACGCGGTAACGAGATTTACAAGCCGCTTGCTTGCGACTTCCGGATTAAGACGCTTTACAAGGTCGGCTCTCTGCGTTGCAATACCCCAGTTGCACTTGCCGGTGTTGCAGGAACGGCACAGATGGCAGCCCATGGACAGCAGTGCTGCCGTCGCTATATAGCAGGCGTCCGCGCCGAGAGCCACAGCCTTTACCACGTCCGCTGCCGAGCGGATAGAACCTCCGACAACGATTGAAACATCATTTCTGATGCCCTCGTCACGGAGTCTTGAATCCACGCTTGCAAGCGCGAGTTCTATCGGGATACCAACGTTATCGCGAATTCTCGTCGGAGCGGCTCCTGTGCCGCCTCTGAAACCGTCGATAGCGATAATATCCGCGCCCGAACGCGCCACGCCCGACGCTATTGCCGCAACGTTATGCACTGCCGCGATTTTTACGATAACGGGCTTTTCCCAGTTTGTAGCTTCTTTCAGCGAGAATACCAGCTGCCGCAGATCCTCGATAGAATAAATATCGTGATGCGGAGCGGGAGAGATAGCGTCCGTGCCTTTAGGAATCATACGGGTCTTGGAGATCTCGTCATTTATCTTCATTCCCGGCAGATGACCGCCGATACCGGGCTTTGCGCCCTGACCCATTTTTATTTCGATAGCCGCGCCCGCGTCAAGGTATCCCTTGAACACTCCGAAACGTCCCGAAGCTACTTGACAAATCGTATTTTTGCCGTATTTGTAGAAATCCTCGTGCAAGCCGCCCTCTCCGGTATTGTAGTATGTACCCAGCTCTGTTGCGGCGCGCGCAAGGCTTTCGTGAGCGTTTTTGGAAATTGAACCGAACGACATCGCCGAGAACATTATCGGCACGTCAAGCTCCAGATACGGCGTTTTTTCGTAATGCGCCTTGCCGTTCTCGTCGTAAGATATTGCCTGCGACTTTTTGCCGAGGAAAGTTTTCGTTTCCATAGGCTCGCGAAGCGGGTCGATAGGCGGATTCGTGACCTGCGAGGCATTGAGGAGTATCTTGTCCCAGTAAACGGGATATTCTTTCGGAGTTCCCATAGCGGAAAGCAGAACGCCGCCGCTGTCCGCCTGTTTGTAAATTTCCGTCATTATCTGCTGATTCCAGTTTGCGTTGTCACGGAAACGATTTTCGTTCGGGCGGATCTTCAAAGCGTTTACGGGGCATAAGCAAACGCACCTCTGGCAATCCACACAGGTCATTTCGTCGGAAACCATTCTGTCAAGCTCCGCGTCGTACTTGTGGACTTCGTTTGCGCACTGGCGCTCACACACACGGCATTTTATGCACTTGTCATGATCTCTCACGACCTCGAAAAGAGGATTCATATAATTGACAGGCATTTACTTGTTCCCCCTTTCAGCGCCTTTGTCAAGCGTTACAATAATAGGCTCTCCTCCGCGTGGGCTCCATATTTTATCCACGTCGGGGCACATTGTTCTTATGGAACATTCCTCCGAAGAGATATAGACCGTATCGCCCTTTTCGGCAGCTACCATAGAACGCAGTTTCAGACGGTCGTTCAGCGCCATAAGTCCGTTGTTGAATCCGAGGATTATCGAAAAAGGACCTGTTATGAGCAGGCTTGAATAAACGTTTCTGAAATGGCGGTATTTTTCGGTATCTTCTGGAGAGAATTTTCCGCTTTCAAGCTCGCTCCAGAACGGAGAAGCTATCACCTTTGCCACATCTTCGAGCGGCATATCCAGCCGCCTGTGGAGATAATCTATAATATAGGTGATGACCTCCGTATCGGTAAGCAGATTGCACTTATATCCGAACATCTCGATAAAGCGTCTGTTCGCGTCATAAGACGATATCTCGCCGTTATGTACTATTGTGTAATCCAGCAGTGAGAACGGGTGAGCGCCGCCCCACCAGCCGGGCGTATTCGTCGGGTAACGTCCGTGGACAGTCCATGCCCAGCCGTCGTATTCCTCCAGACGGTAGAAATCGCCCACGTCCTCAGGGTAGCCGACCGCCTTGAAAACGCCCATGTTCTTGCCGCTTGAAAAAACATATGCGCCATCTATTTTATCGTTTATTTTGATAACGCATTTTGCAACATAGGTGCGCTCGTCAAGCTGACTGTCCTGAAGTTTCGTAGGCAGAGGATTCACGAAATAACGCCAGATAAGCGGCTCGTCAGTGATATTTGGATTTTTCCTGACGGGGATCCTTGACAAATTAACCACATCGAAATGTCTGTCAAGAAACGCCTCCGCTTTTACTCTTGCTTCTCCCGAATCGTAGAATACATGCAGCGCATACTGATCCTTATACTCCGGATAAATTCCGTATCCCGCATAGCCGCCGCCCAAGCCGTTTGAACGCTCGTGCATACACGCTATGGAATTTACGATCACGCTTCCGTTGGTACGCTTTCCGCTTCGGTTTATGAAGCCCGAAATCGCGCAGCCCGCAGGTATCCTCGTTTCTCCCTCTCTTTGTAACATAAACTCACTCCTTATTATATAGCGGAAGCCTTTTTCGGTTTCCGCCCGTTTTCGGGAACGCAGTATTTTGTTTTCCCGAATTTCACAAATGTAAAAAAATGTAACTGTGAAATTTTTGCCGCCGAGGGTAATTTCAGGCAGAATAATCCCTAAATCACCTATGTCCGACAATTCATATTATATCACCCTTTACGGAATTTGTCAAGCGTTTTTGCAAGAATTTTTTTGGAAACTTTCATTTTTGAAGAATCGTATATCCGAATCGTCCATAAATTCAACCGTAAAATCACCCCCGAAAACCAACTTCTGCACTCAAAACCGAATTTTCGTAATTTTTGCAAGAATTAAACATTTTGAAATGCAAAAATTTTGTGAAAATTCACAAAATAGAATTCGGAAATAATTTTGAATATCTACTTGAAAAATATTATGAAATGGGATATAATATTAAATGTATAGCTTTTTTATGAATTTTTTACGGCAAAAATAATTCAAAAGAAAGGAAAATTGCTATGGCTGTTGAACTTGATACTATCAAGCACCTCTGTGAGCTTTCAAAGCTCAACTACGACGAGGACGGACTTAAAAAAGTAATGGGCGAGATGAGCGACATCATCGACCTTATGGACGAGATAAAGAGCTTCGACCTCGAATACGATGATACAAAAGACGGGTGCGAAATACGCTTTTGCGATACCCGCGAGGATATCGCCGAGGAGAGCGCTCCCACCGATAAGCTGCTCTCGAATACCGAACCGAGCAACAACTGCTACGTTGTTCCGAAGGTCGTAGAATAACGGAGGTCTGACAGAATATGGACATTACAAGAGCTAAAATCCGGGATCTGCGCCGTTCTCTGGACAGCAGGGAGATCGGCGCGGAGGAGCTTTGCGCCGAATATCTCAAGCGAATAAAAGAAAAAGACAAAAAGGTGCTGTCGTTTATTACCGTAACGGAGAATGAAGCCCTGCAATCCGCAAAACGCGCTCAGAAGATGATAGACGAGGGAAAATCCTCGGCGCTTACGGGAATCCCGCTAGCGATAAAGGACAACATCTGCATTGACGGCGTTCGCACGACGTGCGCAAGCCGTATGCTTGAAAATTTCGTTCCGCCGTACAACGCTACGGTCATCGAAAAACTGAACGCCGAGGGATACGTTCTGCTCGGACGGGCTTCTATGGACGAGTTCGCTATGGGCGGCTCGACGCAGACCTCCGCGTTCGCGAAAACGAAAAATCCGTATGACCTCGAATGTGTTCCGGGCGGCTCTTCGGGCGGTTCGGCGGCGGCTGTGGCAGCGTCATTCGCACCGGCGGCTCTCGGCTCGGACACGGGCGGGTCTATTCGCCAGCCGTCGTCGTTTTGCGGCGTTACGGGAATAAAGCCCACCTACGGACGCGTTTCACGTTACGGACTGGTGGCGTTTGCAAGCTCGCTTGACCAGATAGGTCCTATCGCGAACGACGCTTACGACTGCGCCGTTTTGCTGAACGTTATCTGCGGACATGACCGCCGTGACGCGACTTCCGCAAGGCGCGATGTTCCCGATTTCACCGAAAAACTCGGCGAACCGATAAAGGGCTTGAAGATCGCCATGCCCAAAGAGTTTTTCTCGGACGATATTGACCCTGTTGTCAGAACACACGTTACCAATGCTGCAAAGGAGCTTGAAAAGCGCGGAGCGGTGCTGGTTGACTGCTCGATTCCGGGGCTGAAATACGCTATCCCCGCGTACTATCTTATCGCGTGCGCCGAGGCGGCTTCAAACCTCTCGCGTTTTGACGGAATAAAATACGGTTTCCGCGGCGAGGGCAGGACATATGACGAGCTTATTCGCGACAGCCGTTCACGCGGATTCGGCGAGGAAGTAAAGCGCCGTATCCTTCTCGGAAACTATGCGCTTTCAAGCGGATATTATGACGCTTATTACAAGAAAGCTCTCGCTTTGAAACAAGAGATAATCAAAGAATACAACGATATTTTCGATATTGCCGACGTTATCTTAACGCCTACTGCACCTACGCCCGCCTACAAAATAGGCGCGCAGGACAACGACCCCGTTAAGATGTATATGGCGGATATCTGCACGGTAACAGTGAATATCGCGGGACTTCCCGGAATTTCCACCACCTGCGGATATACCGACGGGGGACTTCCGATCGGAATGTCGATAATCGGACGGCGTTTTGACGAGCAGACTATCCTTCAGGTCGCAAACGAATGGGAAACCGGATTTGTTCCGCTTTCTCCCGAACTTTAAGGGGGTGTACTGATGAGTGCTTATTTTCCCACTATGGGTCTTGAGATACACGCGGAGCTTCTTACGAAATCAAAGGTTTTCTGCACCTGCTCGGCTGAATTCGGAGGAGCGCCGAACTCCCGCTGCTGTCCTGTGTGCAGCGGATTTCCCGGAACGCTTCCCGTACTCAATCACAAGGCTGTCGAGTACATCATTAAGGCGGGCTATGTGATGAACTGCGAGATCTCGCGCTTTACAAAATGGGACAGAAAAAACTACTTCTACCCCGATCTTCCTAAAGCGTATCAGATCTCCCAGATGCCGCGCCCCGTCTGCCTTTCGGGAAACGTTAAGATAAACGTTGACGGCGAGGAAAAAACTATCCGCATAAACCGAATTCACCTCGAAGAGGACGCGGGAAAGCTGGTTCACGACGACGTGAACAGAATTTCCCTTGCGGATTACAACCGCTGCGGTATACCGCTTATCGAGATAGTCACCGAGCCGGATTTTCATTCCGCGGACGAGGTTATAGCTTTCCTTGAAAAGATAAAGCTGCTCTTGCAGTATGCGGGAATTTGCGACTGCAAAATGGAACAGGGCTCTATTCGCTGCGATGTGAATATTTCGATAGCTCCAAAAGGTTCGACAGAACTGGGGACGAGAACAGAGCTTAAAAACCTGAACTCCCTTAAGGCGATAACTCGCGCTATAGAAGCGGAGATAGAGCGTCAGGAAGAACTTCTCGAAAGCGGCGAGCGCGTTATTCAGGAAACGCGCCGTTTCAACGAGCAGGCAGGCGAAACCGTCGCCATGCGCTCGAAAGAGGACGCTCACGATTACCGCTATTTCCCCGACCCCGATATCCCGCCGATTATTTTCACCGAGGAAGAACTTGAAGAGATAAGAAATTCTATCCCCGAACTTCCCGAACAGAGAATAGAGCGCTATGTGTCGGAATACTCCATCAAGAAAACCGACGCTGACATTATCGTCGGAGATAAGAGAGTGTGTGATTTCTTTGAGGAGGCGGTTTCGGAGTACAATAATCCCAAAGCCGTCGCGAATTATATAATCGGTGAGCTTATGCGCCGGATAAACCTCGGCGAAGCGGATATGGACGCGCTGAAATTCGGCGGCAGGGAATTTGCAAAGCTTGTGGAATATATGCAGACCGACAAAATTTCTCAGGCAAACGCAAAAAATATCCTGCGTGAGATGATAGAAAACGGCGGCGACCCGAAGTCCATTGCCGACAGAGATGATCTGTGGATAAAAGAGGACAGCGGCGCGCTTGCGGCGGTGGTGGACGAGATAATCGCGAATAATCCCAAAGCCGTCGAACAGTACAAGAGCGGCGACCAGAAGGTGTTCGGATTCTTTATGGGACAGGCGAACAAGGCTCTCAAGGGCGCGGCTTCGCCAAAGGCTGTTCAGGATTATCTGAGAAAGAAGCTATCGGAATAAGATTTTAAGCCCGATAAAATATATTGTTTGTCGCGCTTTTCCGCAGGTCAGCTGAATAAAATAAGGGACACTTCGGTGTCCCTTTTGTTTTTGCGGTAAAATGCTTGACAAACTATGCTTGTTGTGATATACTTATATTGAATACTGATTGAATGAGGTGGTATTTTGAAAGTCAACTGGAACAGAAAATACACAACTATCGCCGTCTATGCGCTGCTTGTTATCGCACTGGCTGCTTTGTTCGTGATTTTCTTGTGGAGATTCGACAGCATCACCAAAGGCTTTTCATGGGTAGGAAGCGTCGCGTCGCCTGTAATTTGCGGCGTAGTTATCGCGTATATCCTCAATCCACTGATGATGTATTTTGAAAACAGAATTTTCAGGAAGCTGAAGTATTCCGAGCCGCCCGAAGAAAACCTTGTAATGAGAAAGCTGCATAATTCGTCGGTAGGAGATTCCACGGTCGTGAAAACTCTCGAAAAACACTCAACGCCCATGGAGAAAAAAATTCGCCGAAGAAAATCCGCTGCAAGGATCCTTTCATTGTCGCTGACGTTTATCGTGGTGTTCGCGGTGCTGGCGGGAGTTATAATCGCGGTCGTGCCGTCAGTCGCGAATTCTTTGGTCGACCTCACGAAAAGAATGCCCGCCTATCTTAATCAGTTCGAGGATTGGGCTGAAAAAATATTTGAAGATAATCCGCAGATACTACAGTATATTTCCGCCGAGGTTACGTCGTTTGCCGATATGATAAGCAAACTGGCAGAGTCGCTGCGCCCCATGGCGGGAGATATTCTGGGCGGAGTTTCAAGCGAGGTATTTAAATTCGTCGGAAACCTTATCGTAGTACTGAAAAACGTTATAATCGGCTTTATTATAGCTATCTACCTGCTTTACAGCAAGGAAAGACTGCTGGCGCAGGCAAAGAAGATCCTTATAGCATTCCTTAAAAAAGAACGCTGCGTAAGGCTGTTTTCCGGATTTGAAAAAAGCAACGATATCTTCAAGAAATATATAATTTCAAATCTCCTTGACGCAATGATAATTTTCGTTTTTATGCTGATAGGAATGTTCGCTATGGGAATGCCGTATCAGACGCTTATCGCCGTGGTATGCGGAATAACGAATCTTATACCGTTCTTCGGACCGTTTATCGGGGCTATCCCGTGCGGAGTGCTGATACTTCTTGACGACCCCGTCAAGGTCATTTGGTTCGGCATTTTCGTGCTTGTTTTGCAGCAGATCGACGGCAACATCATAAAGCCTTTCCTCTTCGGCGAAACTATGGGACTTCCCGCTATCTGGGTGCTTATTTCCATCGTCGTGGGCGGAGGATTTTTCGGTATTCCGGGAATGCTGCTCGGAGCGCCTGTGTTCGCGGTGTTCTATCTGCTGTTCGCGGAATTTGTTTCGGGAAAGCTCCGCGCAAAGAACCTTCCGGGAGAAACAGAGGCGTATGTGGGAACATTTGAAGAGTTTTCAAACGATTATTTCGTCGACCCTCCCGAAGAGTATATGCCATCGCAGCAGACGCAGGAAAAAAATTCCCCCGCACCTCCCGAAAGAAACGCTTCTTCCGTGAGAGCCGATCCTCCGAAGCCCGCCGCGAAGCCGCAGATAAAGAAACGTTACCACAAAAAATAGATCATAAAAGCTCCCTTTCGGGAGCTTTTATTTTATTCTTCCGCAAAGGAGACAGAAATGCCGAGGCGGGTGTTTTCATATTTCGCGGAGATCTTTCCGCCCATTCGCTCGACGAGATTTTTTGCTATGGAAAGCCCCAGACCTGTGGAATTTCCCGCTGTCCTGACTGTAAAAAACCTGTCGAATAATTTTGATATCTGAACGCTGCTCAATTCTTCGGCGGAATTTGAGAAAACAATTTCGCCTGTTTCAAGCAGCTCGACCGTCAGATCGCCGCCGCTGTAATTTGCAGCGTTTGAAAGAATATTTCCGAAAACGCGCAGCAGAGCCGTTTTGTTTACATTTCGGAATATTTTTTCGTTGGGGATCTTTATTTCGGGCGTGATGCCTTTGCGTGAAAATTCCGTATAAAGACCCGCGAGAGATTCTTCCAATATCTCGTTCAGACAGCGGCTTTCAAGTTCCATAGGCTCGTTTTCGGAAATTATCACAAAATAGCGGAAAAGCTCTTCCGTAAGCGCCTTTAACACTTCGGTGCGGTTTTGTATAGCTGAAAAATAACGTGAAACATTTTCGGTTTTCTCCTCGTTTTCCAGAAGTTCCAGATACCCGCAGATCGCCGTGAGCGGCGTGCGAAGGTCGTGGCAGATATTTGTTGCCGCGTCTTTAAGCTCCCTGTCGCCGCGCTCGTATTTAAGGCGCTGTTTTCGGAGTATTTCAAGCTGCTTGTTGATGTCGTTCGCCAGAAGGCGGATATATTTGTCGCCCGACGAAACGGTGACAAGCAAATTGGTGTCGCTGTCAAGGCTTGCCGCAAACCCCGTGCGGATCTCGTCAAGACTTTTTTTCATAACCAGAATTTTCAGAAGCAATATTACCGAGATCACTCCGAATATCCCGCACAAAGCCCACGGCAAAACCATTTTTTCACCTCTATCTTATATCTTTTTTACGGAAAATACAGACCCCCAACGCCGTTATCGCGGCAGTCACCAAAGCCGAAACCACAATATCGGGCAGATAAAATCCAACAGAGAGCCCTATATTATTTAAGACATCTTCAATGCTGTTTTCGCTCTGCATAAATAACATTTGACACGTCGGGAGAACCTTTGACAGAATGCCGCAGAGAATGAACTTTCCTTTTGCGCTGTCGGCGATCATGAAAGAATCATTTTCACCGGGAACAAAATCGTCCGGATTGATGTTTTCAAATTCCCCTAAGATGCAGTATCCCGCGATAGTAAGTCCTATCCAGATGACAAGCGACAATGCGACAGTGACCGTCCGGTTCGATATCAACATTCCGATAAAGACGTAAACAGCGCAGAATACCGCCGTAAATCCGAGCGCCGTCAGAAATTTTACGAGAATATCCCAAAAACCCATATCTAAGATTCCCGAATAGATCATTCCGAAAATTATTCCGATAAACCATAAAACGATTGTCGCCGCTCCTCCCGCAAAGCAGGTGAAAAGATTCGCAAGGTATATATTCCTCCGCGAGTGACCGATAATTATTTTGTTGCGTATAGTGCCGCATGAATAATCCGTGCCGAGAAATGTTCCGGAAAAAAGCGCCGCAAAGCCGCCTAAAACGGGAGCCAATATGAACGCCCTTTCTTCGCCGAAGCCTGCCTGATAATATCCGTTTTCAATTGCTTCTCTTACATAATTCGCATAGTCAAACGCCATTACGACCGACAGCACGAACATTGCCGCAGCGCACAGCCAAAATGTTTTCGAGCGGAAAAGCCGCGACAGATCCGCCCTTAAAAGTTTAATCATTATTATCCCCTCCCACAATATCAAGGAAATAGCTTTCCAGACTTTCCTCGTTTTCGTGAAGGGAAATAATGTCGCAGCCTTTTTCGGAAAGCGCAAGTGCAAGCTCGGTCACGTTTATTTTCGCGTAAATTTCGGCGTGCGTTTCGTCGAGAATCTTATATTCAACACCCATTTTATCGAGCGTTTCCGCAAGCGCCGACGTGTTTGTAACTTCGGCTGTGACGCTTTTCCTGAATGCGTTTTCAAGCTCCCGCGAGCTGATCTCCTTGACGAGCTTTCCGCTGTCGATTATCCCGTAATGTGTGGCGAGCTTTGACAGCTCCTCAAGGATATGGCTTGAGATAAGCACCGTGATCTTCCGTTCGCGGTTAAGCTTCAGGATAAGTTCGCGTATTTCGATAATTCCCTGCGGGTCCAGTCCGTTTATCGGCTCGTCGAGAATAAGAAAATCGGGATTCCCGCACAGCGCGACGGCTATCCCAAGACGCTGACGCATTCCCAGTGAAAAATGCCCCGCGTGTTTTCTGCCTGCCTTATCCAGATCGACCAGCTTTAATAATTCGCGGATACCGTCAAACGACGGCATTCCGAGCACGCGGTACTGCATTTTGAGATTTTCCTCGGCGGACATTCCGAGATACACCGACGGCGTTTCCACCACGGCACCCATACGCTTTCGTATTGCGGAAATATCCGCGTCGGAATTGCGCTTGCCGTAGATGAAATATTCCCCCGAATCCGGTTCCTGCAAGCCGCAGATAAGCCGGATAAGCGTGGTCTTTCCCGCTCCGTTCCTGCCGATAAGCCCGTATATAGAGCCGTTCGGGACGTGAATGGAAAGTCCGTCAAGCGCCCTGAATTTTCCGTAGTTCTTTGTAAGACCCTGTGAAGTCAGAACAAAATCCATAAAATACCTCCTTTTTTCGGTAATTTTATTTTACCGCAAAAAAGTTGAGTTTTCGGTAAAGAAAAGGTTGAGATACTGTTGAGATTTTATTTCATCTTGAATCCTATGCCCCACACTGCTTCTATATATTCGCGCCCGCCGACTTCGCGCAGCTTTGAGCGCAGATGACTTATGTGCGTTTTAAGGGAGCTTTCGGTGCAGTCGGGTGTGTCCTCGGAAATTCTGTCAAGCAGCTGCGATTTCGTTATTACCTGTGTCGGATTCAGCATAAGAAGCTTTAATATTGCGAATTCGGTACGGGTAAGCCTTATTTCTTTTTCGTTTATTTTCGCTGTTCTGGAGTTTAAGTCGAGAGTGATCCCCGAAAAGCACAACCCGCCGTCGTTTCGCGGCTGCTCTTTACGCAGACGGACGGAGATCCTTGCCATGACCTCTTTTATCTGAAACGGCTTGGTAATATAGTCGACCGCTCCTCCGAGGAGCGTGTTCACCTTGTCGTCTACGCCGATCTTAGCGCTTATGACTATCACGGGAACGTCCTTTATTTTCGGCAGCAGTTCCTCTCCCGAAAGCCCCGGAAGCATCAGGTCAAGCAGCACAAGATCGGGCTTTTCGCGCTCGAACGAAAGCAGCGCTTCCGTTCCGGAATATGCCCTGACTGTTCCGTATCCCGCGCCTTGAAGCGATTCTTCAAGAACGTTTCCGATATGTATGTCGTCGTCGACAATAAGAATTTTTTCCATGCTCCACCGCCGTTGTATAAACAAAATTTTATTTTATTATAACAGAATTTCTGATAAAAATCAATATATAAAATAAAAACGAAAAATGCCGTCGGCACAAGTCCAACGGCATTGATCGGGAAGTACACTATGAAATTAACATTCTGTATCTTTAATTATACAACTTTTTCGGGAGTTTGTCAAGCGAAATAATATACATTATTACGCGAAAGTGATAAAAAATTCCTTGCATATGTTGAAAATTTGAAATTACGGGTATTGCGAGCGGAAAATCAAATCACCGCGGCAATTATTTTGCCTTTTTGAATTCTTCGAGGAATCGCCGTACTTTTCCCGGACAAACGTCCGACGAGGAAACTATCCCCGTTTCGGCGCGTATTTTTTTAAGCAGCTCGCGGGCGGCTGTTTCATCGGTAAATTCGACTTCAAGTTCATAGTCGGTCTTTCCGAAATATCCGCTCCTGTCAAGGTCAAGCTCACACCCGTCAAAGTGTTTCACGGCGCGGTTGGTAGAAAGTTTTCCGAGCAGCTTCACGTCCGGAAGGTCGGTTCTTCCCGAAAGGGAATCAAGCTCCTCCGACGATATTTTTTCGGGCAGCGACGTGAGTTTTCTTTCAAGCTCGATACGGGAATGTTCCGCGCCGTTTGGCAGCTTTATCTGGAGAAAAAATTCACCCTTTATCTCGCGTACCCTGCAGGTTATGTGCAATTCCGAGAGCTTCAGATCGTCCGTATCGTAATAGTAGTTTACCTGTTCAATTATTTTGTCGTACTTGAAAAGCGAAAAGATCTTCTCGTATTGCTCTTTTGTGAGCATTACCTTAAACTCGTTCTCGACCATTTTTCCTCCTAAATGTAGCCGTTTTCGCCGCGGACGGAAACCTCTCCCGAATTCACCTGAAATACTCCGTTCTCGTCACGGCAGATAAGCGCGCCGTTTTGGGCAATATCGACCGCGAACGCGCTTCTTTCGCCGTTTGGGGAAATAAGCCGAACTTGTCTGCCGATATTCAGCAGACGTGAACGGTATTCCTCAATACACTCCGAAAACGGCATAGCGGCACGGCTCTTCGCCTGTTCTGCAATTTCGCGCAGCAGCACTTCACGCCCGACATTCTCACCCGAAACCGACAATATCGACCCCGCGTTCGGAAGTCCTGCTTCCTTAAAATACTCCTCGTTTTGGGAAATATTTACCCCTATCCCGCATATGACGAAATTTTTGTCACAAAAGCGAACGCTCTCGCATAAAATACCACAGACCTTGCGATTGGCGATAATAACATCATTAGTCCATTTTATTCCGCATTTGCGAATTTTTGGGACTGTTCTTTCGATAGAATCGCATACCGCAAGACCCATTCTGGCGGTCAGTGTTTCGTATTCGGGCGGGTCGACAAACGCGACGGACAGCGGCAGCATACCCGCTGCTCCGTTCCAGCTGTGACCCAGACGTCCGCGTCCGGCGGTCTGTTCTTCGGCTGTGACAATAGTCCCGTCTGAAATCTCCCCGATATGAGATTTGAGGTAGCTGTTTGTGGAATCCACAGACTTAAGGAAAATTATGTCACTCATAATCTGACCCCTCAAGGTCGATGATCTCAGGAATGACCTCTCCTTTTTCTGTAACGGAAAGAATCCCGAACGACGGCGGATTGCCGCCCCTCGGAAGTGACGGACTGCCCGGATTCATAAGCAGCACGCCGTTTACGGTGCGTATATCGCATATGTGAGTATGCCCGTAAAGTGCCGCCGTACAGCCGTTTTTTGCGGCTTCGGCGGCGAGAAGCTCCTTGCCGGTTTCGCTTCTTACATTGAATTTATGACCGTGCGCACAGAAAATTTTCACACCGCAGACCGTCATAATATGCGAATCCTCGTGCCGACCGTAATCGCAGTTGCCGCCGACGTAGACCATTGGTTTTTGGGGGAAAATGCTTTCACAGAAAGCAAAATCGCGCTCGCCGTCACCCAGATGGATAAGGTTGTCCCACGAATTATTTTCGAGGATAGACTTCATTCTCAGGGGATCGCCGTGTGTATCGGAAATTACCAGAATTTTCATAATCGTCGCCTTTCACATTTATACAATAATTATACAACATTTTCAATCAATTTTAAAGGGAATTTTGAAATTTTCGCGGTACTCAGCGCAAGTTTTGCATTTTTGTGCAATTTGACGAATTTTTTGCCGTTTCAAGTGGGAGTCCGAAAAAATTGTGCAATTTTACAATAGATTCTGTCAGGAGGGAATAATTATGAACAATGAAAGCTTTGACAAACTGGTCGACGCTGCCAGCAAGAAGCTGGGTACTTCGCCCGAAAAACTCCGTGAAACTCTGGTAAACGACGATATAAAGGCTCTTTCGGCAAGGCTATCGAAGCAGGACAAAGCGCGGCTTCGTGCTATCCTCGCGGACGAGCAGCTTATGGCGCGCCTGAAAGCCGCGTCCTCTCCCGAAGAGCTGGCTAAGATCCTCGGCGGAAAGTAATTGTGAAAGGAGATGCACATGGATAATATCGAGGACATTCTCCGTGTGCTTGCGGAGGACGACGAAACCGACGGCGACGCCGACTGCGGTCAGCAGGAAGGCTCTTCGGACGGCGGTCTGTTTTCGGGATTAGACCCCGAAACGCTGATAAAAATTATGGCGCTTTCGGATTCGCTCAAAGAAAGTGACGACAACGAGCGGTTCCTTTATGCACTCAAACCGCTTCTCCACGAGGAAAACCGCCCGAAGGTCGATTCGGCGGCGCGTATTCTGAAGCTCCTGCGAATATTGCCGATACTTCGTGAAAGCGGGCTTATGGGGAAGCTTTTGTGACGGAGGTGATCTTATGGTATTCAATTCCGCACAGTCGACGCTTTATCACGCTGTCGACGCGTATAATTCAAGTCTTTCGTCGGAATGCACAAATAAATTCAACCGTGAAGAACCGAAGACCGGAAGAAATGATACGGACAACTGCCGAAGAATTCACGAAGCACCTCCGCCGAAAAGCTGCGTAAATCCGCGGCGTTATCAGAAAAACCCGCTTAACGGCATTTTTTCCGACAGCGACTCAATGCTTATACTGGGACTTATTTTCCTGCTTATGTCACAGGACGCGGACGATTCGCTTATTCTGGCTCTGGCTTTTATACTTCTGAGTTGAATTTGTGCAAGGTGCACAAAAATAATTTTCGGGATAGTAAAAAAATCGTCACAAAAAGTTTGCAATTCTGTTTTAACGGTGGTATAATTAAAGTATATGCTAAAGACGTTGACGCGGCAGGAGTAACCGGAAAATTCCCCGCAGAGAGCCGTGGGTGCTGGAATCACGGCGGGATATTCCGGCGAAGTGCAGCCGCATAGTCGGCTTGAGGAAAGGTCTGCTCTGAGTATTCAAGCCCGTTTTCCGCGTTAAGGATCTTGAGGGGCAATTATGCCCGAAGCGAAGTGGAACCGCGTTCTTAACGCCTTCGTGCCGTGCGCACGGAGGTTTTTGTTTTTTCACTTTATGAGAATTCCGGAGGTTTTATGTTTGATAAGATAAAAGAGGATATAGCGTCGATAAGGGCAAGGGACCCTGCCGTTCACTCCTCACTGGAGGTGTTCTTCCTCTATCCGTCGTTCAAGGCAGTGAGGAGCTATCGTATGGCGCACTGGTTTTACGAGCGGAAACACTATTTTATAGCAAGGTGGATATCACAGCGTTCTCTCAGAAAAACGGGAATAGAGATCCACCCCGGAGCTAAAATAGGTAAGGGACTCTTTATCGACCACGGAAGCGGCGTCGTTATCGGCGAAACGACCGAAATAGGCGATAACTGCACGCTTTACCAGAACGTCACGCTCGGCGGAACAGGAAAGGATATAGGCAAGCGTCACCCCACTCTCGGAAACAATGTTATGGTCGGAGCGGGCGCGAGAGTTTTAGGTCCGTTCAAGATAGGGGACAACTCCAAAATTGCCGCGAACGCCGTCGTTCTCGAAGAGGTGCCGCCAAACTGCACGGCAGTGGGCGTTCCCGCAAGAGTGGTGAAGCGGGACGGAGTAAGACTGAACAACTCCGAACTCGACCAGATACATATTCCCGACCCCGTTTCGGAAATTCTTTGTGAACATCTCATTCACATCGAACGTCTGGAAAAGAAGGTCAAGGAACTTACAGAGGAGCTTTCGGCGTTAAAGTCCGAAAATCCCGCCAAATAAAAAGGAGAAATGCTATGCAGATCTACAACACGATGAGCAGAAAAAAAGAGGAACTGAAACCCGTCACCGAGGGTACGGTAAAGATCTACTGCTGCGGTCCGACGGTCTATAACCTTATCCATATCGGAAATGCAAGGGCTTTGTGCGTTTTCGATACGCTGAGAAGATATCTTGAATTCAGGGGGTACAAAGTCTTATATGTTCAGAACTTCACGGACGTTGACGACAAGATCATCAAAAAAGCCAACGAACTCGGCAAGACAGCGCTCGAAGTTTCCGAAAACGCGATCAGGGAGTACTTCATCGACGCGGAGGGACTTAACGTGCGCCGTGCGGACGTTCACCCGAAAGTTACGGAAAATATGGACATCATTATAGATATTGTGAAAACTCTGGTGGACAAGGGCTACGCATATGTCGTGGACGGCGACGTTTACTTTGAAACGGCAAAATTCCCCGAATACGGAAAGCTCTCTCATCAGCCGCTTGACGACCTGAAAGCGGGCGCGAGAATAGAAGTCGGCGAGAAAAAACGCGACCCTATGGATTTTGCAGTGTGGAAAGCCGCAAAGCCCGGCGAGCCGTACTGGGATTCGCCGTTTGGGAAAGGGCGTCCGGGGTGGCATATCGAGTGTTCGGCTATGAGCCGCCATTATATAGGCGACACGATAGATATTCACGGCGGCGGCGCAGACCTTATCTTCCCGCACCACGAGAACGAAATAGCACAAAGCGAGTGCGCGACGGGCTGCACTCTCGCGAATATCTGGATGCACAACGGTATGCTGAATGTCGATAATAAGAAAATGTCGAAGTCGGCGGGAAATTTCTTCCTTGTTCGCGATATGGCGGCAGAATTCGGCTACGAGCCTATACGTTTTATGCTGCTTTCGGTGCATTACAGAAGTCAGCTGAACTACACGGTCGAGGTAATCGAAAGCTGCAAGGCGGCTCTGACAAGGCTTTATAACTGTCGGGGAGCAATGGAACGCGCTCTCGGTCACGCTGCTGAGGGAGAAGCAAGCGCAGAGGCTCTCGAAAACGTGAAATCCGCCCGCGAGGCGTTTATCAAGGCGATGGACGACGATTTCAACACCGCGGACGGCATTGCGGCGGTGTTCGAGCTGGTGCGCGTGATAAATACGGCTCTCAATTCGGCAGAAATCACAAAAGGTACGATCTCGGCGTACTTAAATGAATTTACGGCATTGACAAACGTGCTTGGTTTGTTGTATAATAAAGATGAGGAAGAAATTCCCGCCGAGGTGACGGAGCTTCTCGAACAGAGAAAAGCCGCCCGCAAGGCGAAGGATTTCGCGACTGCGGACGCTCTGCGCGACAAAATCACGGCTTTGGGATATATTGTCGAGGAAACTCGTCAGGGCACGGTTGTAAAAAAAGCATAAAAGCAACAAAAGGAAGGGTTTTATGAAATTCAGGAAAATAATAGCCTGCTCGCTGGCGGCGTGTGCGCTGCTTGCGGGCTGCGCACAGAATAAAGGAGCAGATTCTATGATTACAAGCAATAAGCCGAAAGAAATTGACGGATTTTTGGGAAATACGGTAGAAGTCACACCTCAAGCAGGGGATCTTATCGCGGAATTTGAAATTGAGGGCTTCGGCACGATAAAAGCGGTGCTGTTCCCCGAAGCCGCGCCCATGGGCGTGGATAATTTCAAAAAACTCGCCGACGCGGGATATTTCAAGGGGCTTAATATTCACAGAGTTGTCGCGGATTTTATGCTTCAGGGCGGCTCGCTTAACGGCGACGGCACGGGCGGCGACGCTATGGTAAGCGACGACAAGGGCGACGGCGAATTCGGCATAGAAACCGCGCAGAATGCCCGCCACTTCTACGGCGCGCTGTGCTATGCGAACGCGGCGGGGCGCAATTCCACGCAGTTTTATATTGTCAACAACAAACAGCCGCAAAATCTTGCGGATTTCGACCTTGATCAGTACGCGGCTGTTGTCGAGGAGGGAAAGGGCTATCTTCAGCAGGCTCTCGACGCAAATCAAGCCGCGGCAGTGGAATATTATCAGTTCCAGACGCAGTATTATCAGAATACTATGGACTGGGTAAAGAACGCCACGGACGAGATTTCCGCACTCTATAAGGAAAAGGGCGGCACGCCGTTCCTCGACGGAAATTACACCGTTTTCGGACAAGTTTACGAGGGATTTGACGTTATTGACGCTATCTCGGCTGTGGAGGTCGAGGATAACGGCAACGGCGAGAAATCGTCCCCCGTTCAGGAAATAATTATCAAAGACGTTACGGTTACGGAATTCGCGGGATAAGGAGGAAATATGAAGCTTCGGAAAATACTTTTGGGAGCGGGAATGGCGTTATGCTGTCTGCTTACGACGGGCTGCAATAAGCAGGTCGGAAACTCCGCTGTTGAAATAGCGCTTTACGAGGGCGATAAGATCGCCGAAATAAGCATAGAGGGATACGGGGTCATCAAGGCTAAACTGTTTCCCGATATCGCTCCGATGGCTGTCGAGAACCTTGAAAAGCTCTCGGAATCGGAATACTATAACGGTCTGAAGATACACCGCGTGGCAAAGGATATGTGTATTCAGGGCGGCTCACAGTACGGCGACGGAACAGGCGGAGAAAGCCCGCTTAATTCCGACGGCTATTTCGCAAACGAAATAAATGAGGACGCACGGCATTTCTACGGCGCACTTTGTATGGCAAATCAGGACGGGCGGAACACGACGCAGTTTTATATCGTCACCGCGAAAACCACGATGGATATAACCGACTTCGACGAATCGAAGATCCAGGCAAAAGCCGACGAATTCACCGCTCAAAAGGAAGGTCTTGAAGAAACCGACCCCGAACTCGAACACATCAACGCTCAGGAGGCGTATTATACCAACCTCGCGAGTATGATGGCTAAGGTTTCTTCGGATGTTGCCGCGAAATATATGACCGTAGGCGGCTATCCGCTCTGGGACGGCGGCGACACGGTTTTCGGACAGGTAATAGAAGGATTCGATGTGTTGGATAAGATAGCCTCTGTCGAGGTCACGACTTCCGCGACGGGAGAGGTTTCAAAGCCTGTTCAGGATATAATAATAGAATCCGTCAAGGTTTACGAGTACGTTCCCCCGCAGCCCGAATCGGAACCTGAGGAATCGTCCTCCGGAAAGAAGAAAAAATAATTCCCCTGTTTGAAAATACGGAAATATACATTAAGGACACTTTTGCAAAAGGTGTCCTTTTCTTTTTGCGGGAATTTTGCGTTATTTCGGATCTCAAAAAATATCAGTGCTTGTTAAATTTTTAACTATGTAACGCATTACACGGGAATTATTGTAGAAAATTGTGTAAATTGCAAAAAAATTTCAAAAAAAATGAAAAAACATCTAGCAATTTTTTCAATATTCTGTTATAATAGTAGTTAGGGAACATAAAATGTTCGCCGGATTTTTTTATTTAATGAGAACAGAGCGTTTGGTTTGACGCGTTCGTTCTCAAATAACTTTGTAGGAGGAACATTCCAATGGCTAAAAAATGGGTCTATACCTTCAAAGAAGGTAATATGACAATGCGTAACCTGCTTGGCGGAAAGGGCGCTAACCTCGCGGAAATGACCGAGATAGGACTCCCCGTGCCGCAAGGATTTACTATCACAACAGAAGCCTGCACTCAGTATTACGAGGACGGCAGAAAGATCAACGACGAAATTATGGCTCAGGCAATGGAAGGCGTTGCCTGGATGGAAAAGGAAAACGGAAAGAAGTTCGGCGACCTTAAAAATCCGCTGCTCGTTTCCGTGCGTTCGGGCGCGAGAGCTTCTATGCCCGGTATGATGGATACTATCCTTAACCTCGGTCTTAACGACGAAGTCGTTGCCGCTATGATAGCGGGAAACCCCGACCCTAAGTTTGAAAGATTCGTTTACGATTCCTACAGAAGATTTATTCAGATGTTCTCCGACGTCGTAATGGAAGTCGGAAAGAAATATTTCGAGCAGCTCATTGACGAGATGAAAGCAAAGAAGGGCGTTAAGTTCGACGTCGACCTTACCGCTGCCGACCTTAAGGAGCTTGCGTCACAGTTCAAGGCTGAATATAAGAAACAGCTCGGCAAGGATTTCCCGTCCGACCCCGTAGAGCAGCTGAAGCTCGCTATTGAAGCCGTTTTCCGTTCTTGGGACAACCCCAGAGCGAACGTTTACCGCCGCGACAACGATATCCCGTATTCATGGGGTACTGCCGTAAACGTAATGCCGATGGTATTCGGAAACCTTAACGATGATTCGGGTACGGGCGTTGCGTTCACGCGTGACCCCGCTACAGGCGAAAAGAAGCTGATGGGAGAATTCCTGTTTAACGCACAGGGCGAGGACGTTGTAGCAGGCGTGCGCACTCCTATGCCTATCGAGCAGATGGCGGACAAGTTCCCTGAGGCATATAAGGAATTCGTTAAGGTCTGCGGAATCCTTGAGGATCACTACAGAGATATGCAGGATATGGAGTTTACAGTAGAGAACAAGAAGCTCTATATGCTCCAGTGCCGCAACGGTAAGAGAACCGCTCAGGCGGCTCTGAAGATCGCGTGCGACCTCGTCGATGAGGGTATGATCGACGAGAAAAAGGCGGTTTCCATGATCGACCCGCGCAACCTCGACACGCTGCTCCACCCGCAGTTCGACACAAAGGCTCTTAAAGCCGCTGTTCCTGTAGGAAAGGGCTTGGGCGCTTCTCCGGGAGCTGCCTGCGGTAAGATAGTATTCACGGCAGAAGACGCTGTTGAGTGGAAAAAGCGCGGCGAGAAGGTAGTTCTCGTTCGTCTAGAAACCTCTCCTGAGGATATTACGGGTATGAAAGCGTCGCAGGGTATCCTGACCGTTCGCGGAGGTATGACCTCTCACGCTGCTGTTGTAGCGCGCGGAATGGGTACTTGCTGCGTTTCGGGCTGCGGCGATATCGCTATGGACGAGGAGAACAAGAAGTTCACTCTCGCGGGCAAGACCTATCACGAGGGCGACCCGATCTCCATCGACGGCTCCACCGGTAACATTTACGACGGAATTATTCCGACTGTTGACGCGACTATCGCGGGCGAGTTCGGACGTATTATGGCGTGGGCTGATAAGTACAGAAAGCTGAAAGTCCGCACTAACGCAGATACTCCGACTGACGCAAAAAAGGCTCGCGAGCTTGGCGCGGAGGGCATCGGTCTTTGCCGTACAGAGCATATGTTCTTCGCAGCTGACAGAATTGCGGCGTTCCGCGAGATGATCTGCTCCGATACCGTTGAAGAGCGCGAAAAGGCTCTCGATAAGATCCTTCCCATGCAGCAGAGCGACTTTGAAAAGCTGTACGAGGCTCTTGAGGGCAATCCCGTAACAATAAGATTCCTCGACCCGCCTCTGCACGAGTTCGTTCCGACTGAGGAGGCTGACATTAAGGCTCTGGCTGACGCACAGGGCAAGCCTGTTGAGGCTATCAAGAACATTATCGCGTCGCTGCACGAGTTCAACCCGATGATGGGTCACCGCGGCTGCCGCCTTGCGGTAACTTACCCCGAAATCGCGAAAATGCAGACAAGAGCTGTTATCAGAGCGGCAATAAACGTTATCAAGGCTCACCCCGACTGGAACCTCGTTCCCGAAATTATGATTCCGCTGGTAGGCGACGTCAAGGAGCTTAAGTACGTCAAGGATATAGTTGTAGCAACGGCTGACGAGGAAATCAAGGCTGCGGGCAGCAATATGAAGTACGAAGTCGGCACAATGATAGAGATCCCGCGCGCGGCTCTCACCGCTGACGAGATCGCGAAGGAAGCGGAGTTCTTCTGCTTCGGTACGAATGACCTCACGCAGATGACCTACGGCTTCTCGCGCGACGACGCGGGCAAATTCCTTGGCGCTTATTACGACAAGAAGATATTTGAAAACGACCCGTTTGCGAAGCTCGACCAGACAGGTGTGGGCAAGCTGATGGAGATGTGCATCAAGCTCGGCAAGGCGACGCGTCCCGACCTGCATATCGGCATCTGCGGCGAACACGGCGGCGATCCGTCCTCCGTTGAGTTCTGCCACAAGCTCGGACTTACCTATGTTTCCTGCTCGCCGTTCCGTGTTCCGATCGCACGTCTTGCGGCAGCACAGGCAGCTATCGCCGAGATGAAATAATTTGAAACTTATCGTATGATTTAGGATTTTCTCATTAAATTATTTTCTTTAGCGGATAATACCGCAACTCCCCGACGCGAAAGCATCGGGGAGATTTTTTTATAAGGTTTTTATTTTACGGAAAATCTTTTGGGATACCGCTGTTAAGGCTTGATTTTGCAGAACCGGGAAGTCTGGCGTAACATACCGGAAGCCCCGATGCAGTCGTCATTTTCGCGATTTTCTGCAGTACCAAGGTACAGCGTTCGGGATAGATATTAAACAGTATACACGCAACGTCCTTCTGAATGGAAACACTGGAGCTTTTAAGATACGGCAGCAATTCGTCCTGCCGCTCTTTTTCAAGCAGCTTGTGTGCAGCCTGAACCATTATTTCATTGTATTTGTTGTATTTCCCTATGCTGCTTGTTCCTTCGCGGAGTGCTTCGTCGCGCCTGTTCAGGGCGTCGATAAGTGTTTCCAGCGTGCCGTCGTCTTTGTATTTCATAAATTTCCTCCTTGAATTTCAATCTAATTTTAGAATTTCCCGAAAGAAACGCCGTGTTTTTATCTGAATGACAAGATCCGAAATAACGTTTTTTATCTGTTTCTTCTTAATATATTATACCATTTTGAGCATATTTTGTCAAGTCGGTGTATTTGACCTATGTTCAAAAATTGTCAAAAGCTATTGAAAAATAATGTGAAATATGGTATAATAATTGTGATTGATGATTTATTTCTGATATTCAAATTATGCCATAAAAGGAGAATTATCAAAGATGAAATTGGACAAGTTGGTCGGTGACAGATTTAAGGAGCGTCCGTCAGACTGCCAGATAGATTCACACGCGCTTATGGTGCGCGGCGGATATATCAAGTATGTCGCAAACGGCATTTACTCTAATTATCCTCCGCTAAAGCGCATAACGAGAAAGATCGAACAGATCATTCGCGAGGAAATGGACGCAATAGACGGACAAGAGGTAATGTTCCCGGTGGTAATGCCCGCTCCGCTGTGGGAGGAGTCGGGAAGATACACAAGTATAGGCAGCGAGATGGTGCGTTTCACAGACAGAAACCGTCAGCCTATGGTACTGGGTATGACGCATGAGGAGGCAGCTGTGCAGCTCGTGCGCGAGTACGCAAACTCCTACACAAAATATCCGTTTATGATCTATCAGATACAGACGAAATTCCGCGACGAGGCGCGTCCGCGCGGCGGTCTTATCCGCGTTCGCGAATTTACGATGAAAGACGCGTATTCATTCCACACTTCTCAGGAGGATCTGGAGGAGTATTATCAGCGCGCACATAAGGCTTACGAGAAAATTTATAAGCGCTGCGGAGCAAAGGGAGTTATCTCCGTAAAGTCCGACAGCGGAATGATGGGCGGCAGCGTTTCCCACGAGTTTATGCTGCTGACGCCTATAGGAGAGGATTCTATCGCTATCTGCAGGAAGTGCGGCTATACCGCGAATGTAGAAGCTGCAAAGTCCATAATCGAAAACGTCCGCGACGAAAATTCCGAAGCTCTTACCGAGGTGAATACTCCGGACTGCCACACTATTGAGGAGGTGTGCGCGTTTTTGAAAGCCGCTCCCGAAAAGTCGGCGAAGGCTGTAGTTTATCAGAAAATTCCGGGCGACGAGTTCGTAATTCTGTTTATCCGCGGGGATCTGGACGTGAATGAAACAAAGCTTACGAATTTCCTCGGCTGCGATATCCGTCCTGCCGTAATTGACGAGGAGTGCGGTATTTGCGCGGGATTTATCGGTCCCGTAAACCTTAAGGTAAACGCGCCCTGCACCGTGCTTTTCGACGAGTCGTTAAAGAATCTCAACAACCTCGTCTGCGGCGCGAATAAGACCGATTTCCATATGACGGGACTTGATATGGAGCGCGATGTTCTGAACGCCGAATACCGCGATTTTGCGAAGATAATCGAGGGCGGTATCTGCCCCGAATGCGGCGAACACACTATTACCATTTCCCGTGGAATTGAAGTCGGGAATATCTTCCAGTTAGGAACAAAATACTCAAAGTCAATGGGTATGACCTACCTTGACGCAAACGGTGAGGAAAAAGTCCCGATAATGGGCTGTTACGGTATAGGCGTGGGACGCTTGGCAGCGTCGGTGTGCGAGGCTTCTCACGATGATTACGGTCCGATCTGGCCTATGGCGATAGCGCCGTGGCAGGTACATCTTTGCGCGGTGCGCCCCGACGACGAGCGCGTAAAGTCCGCCGCTGACAAGCTGTACAACGATTTGCAGGACGCGGGAGTTGAGGTTATTTACGACGACAGAAACGTCCGCGCGGGAGTTATGTTCTCGGACGCGGACTTGCTCGGAGTGCCGCTGCGGGTGGTAGTAAGCCCGCGAAACCTTGACGAGGGAGTATTTGAGCTTTCGTCGCGTGACAAGACGCTCTCCGAAAAGCTCGACCCGAACAGCGCTGTGGAAAGGCTTAAAGAACTGATAAAACAGATGATGTCATAAAATAAAATGCTCCCGAAGCCGCAAGGTTTTGGGAGTGTTTTTTTATAAATAAAATTTACAGAAATTATTTACGATTATTTACGAATGACCAGCAGTTTATTATCTCCTTTTTGAAATTCATATTTTGTCTGTTTTATTTCCACGTTATAAATTTCAGTAAAATGCTTAATTACATCTGCCGTCAATTCGCTTTTGTTTGCGTCAAGGTCAACGATAGGGAAGATCCGGATCTCTTTGCAGACTCTCAGCATTTCGGTCATTGCGCTAATATGAAAATCAAATCCGAGCATTGTGTACATCAGCAAAAAATGGGAGCTTAATCCTATGTCAAAATAATTATTTTCATATGGCAGTTTTTCGGGAAGCTCGTGATAAATGTATCTCTTTTCTGCCTTTCCTTTTTCATAATCCGTAAGGAAAAGGCGCATTGCGGACATTCGTCTGTTTTCCAGATCGTCAAGATTTTTGATATTTGTCCAAACGTAGTTTTCTGTATTCTCGCGCATTTGCTCCATAACAATTGTGCGCACTTCGTCGATGCGATTGCGGAGTTCATCGGCTGAAAACTGATAGATCGGATCAAAGGATGTCACGTTATATCCCTGCTTCGTTGCCTCATAGTTAAAGCTTGCGGGACCATCTCCAAATCCCGCAATTTTCTTTTTCAAATCTTCATCACTGAGATCAAACATAAGTTTGTACTCCGCGAAATTTCTTCCCCACGGAACAACGTTGTTTAACTGAAACGACATATGTATGTTCCTCCATAAATATTGTTTTTCTGACGATTATAATTTCAAACAAATTTAATGTTATTATACCACATTTGAAAAAATCTGTCAATAGTATTCAGTCATAAAACATATCAAGGCGTTTGCCTTTGTTTTTTACATTATAAGCCTTATTTTTTCAAGTCGGGATAAAATGTTATTTCATCAAAGATTATAAATATTCGACTTTGTTGCGTATAGATGTCGCGTTTTCCGAACTTACGATAATGTGGTCGTAAAGATCAATGCCGAACGCCTTAAAAATTTCGTTCAGCTCTTTTACGGAAATAATATCTTCTGCCGACGGAAGCGCCGGACCGTAAGGGTGGTTATGCGCCGTTATAACGATCGAAGCAGAAAACTTTTTTGCCTTATTGACAGTTTCATTAAACGTTACCGAATTCTTGTCCGGAAACGCGGACTCAAATACTTCGGCAAAAAGAGCTTTTCCCGAATCATCAAAAAATATTGCACACGAACATTCTATGGGTCTTTTTCCTATTGCATCTGAAAAGTATTTCTTTATCGACTCGCCTTGAGCGATGGTAATATCATTGCTCAACACACAGTCCTTGACCAATGCGCAGCAGAATAAAATAAAATCTTTGTCACGCTTTGTCATTCCCGGAATTTTCGAATATTCATCAATATTCGCGTACAGGAAATTCATGACCGTGCCGAAATGCCGGATCAGCTTCTCGCATAGCTCGTTTCTTTTTTTGGAATCCACGAGCAAACGTTTCAAACGTTCTGTTTCTCTTTCTTGAGTTTCCTTATCAATATGTATTATTGGAAGCGAATGAAACCCTTCATTAAAACTATCGGATTTCATAATATTTCTCCTTGCTCAATTTCTATTTTTACATTATACCATATATTGTTTCAATTTTCAATACTTTTTCAAAATGTAAAAATTCTACAAAATAACGGTTTTCACACCTTGCCGAACAACCTGCAAACACTCATACCTTTTGATTCCACAGGCTGCTTGGATTGTGATAATCAGCCTCTATTCACTTTTGGGATTTAAAATAGTGAACGCCAACTTCCATATCTTCCGGACGCTCCGGTTCGGGCTCTTTAGCTCCGTTTATTCGTCTTTCATTCCAATTCCCCCATTCTGTTGAATATTCGGTCTGAACATTGCTGTTAATGATATATATCCAGTCCAAACCAAGCTTTGTTTCATCGTCAGCAGCTGTAACAACACCTACCTTGAACCAATATAATGTTCCTTTATCAGTTGTAACATAAGTATTTGCAGAATATCCGGCGCTTACCGTAACTCCGTTTCTTACAGAGCTGTAATCGCCTGATGCCCCGACATGCCGCATCTCAACAACTTTGCCGTCAAGAAAATTTACGAGTATTTCGATATCGGACATCATATCAAATTTGGTTTTATCATACTCACTGAACATATCAAAAATTGCCCTACTGTCTTTTGTTTCAACAAGTTCCAAAACCTCGTTAAACGTATTAACAGCATACTCAAGCGGATATTTGTAAGGATTTGCCTCGTAATTCGCCGAAGCAGCCTCGGAAGCTGCTTCCCTGACCCTCCCAATGACGTCTGAAGCTAAATCTTTAATGCTTCTGCAGCCCGTCATAAGTAATAACGCCAAAATTGGGCAAGTCAATTTCAAAATCTTCCGTATATGCAAAATTATATCCCCCTATCGCCCTGTCCAAAGTATCCATTTAAAACGTCTTTAATTTAAACAATCTAACTAAATGAATTGTAAAACGCATCTTCATTTCCAAATTCACTTTCGTTTGAAAAAGTTAAACTGCTTCCCAAACATATCACGGTTACTGTGTACCTTGTAAAAGGGATACTCTCTTTACAATAACAGTAAAAATCGTACAGCCATCCTAAAGATTTGGGGTTAGTACACTCACCATCGTAAATCACAAAACCTACGCCGCCATCGAATTGTGAAATATCCGCTTCAGGATTATTCTTAAAAAAAATTTGTAATTGATTTGTATTGTAGCTGAATTTTGCGGTAATATTTCTTGATTCTGTAAACGGCTTGATATAGGTGTCGTAGAGTTGATGTTCCGCAAATGCACTCCGGTAACTATCAATTGTAATTTTTCCACGCTCAGCGAAAATTGAAAACCTTATCCGTTCAGATCAAAAACAAATTGATCATATCCGTTATTTTCAAAATTGATTTTTGTTGTGCCATAGTGAGCCTCTATGAATTTAGCATCGGAGTAATTTGCGTTTATATATTCCAAAGCAGCCTGTTTGTTTTTTCGAGCCTCCTTCTGCCACGGAAATAAAAGGTTCACGTTGAAAATAGCACAAATTCCGATTGCAGCTGCCAATGACAGTAAAATTTTGATTAAAACCGTTTTCTTCATATGCCCCCTAATCTCCTATATATTTTAATACAGTGTTCTGCATTTGTGTAAACTTTATAAAAAGATTTTTTTGATCCGTCCCCATAATTAAATTATATCACATTTTTCAAGACCTGTCAACAACTTAATTTTATTACACTCCAATCTCCATTCTCTGACCCTCGGACTCGCTCAAAGCGATGCTTTTCATATTTTATTGATTTATTATCCGCCGGATAAGTATGAATTTAGATTTTCCGCTTCAGGTAAACCATATCTATCAGTTGCTTACCGCATTCGAATATTGGATGATTATAGTGCTCAACAAAGAAATTACTGACAATATGTGAGCGAACGAAACCGCAGCTCTCATAAAACGGGATCGTCAGCGGACTATCCCCCGTACCGACCTGTAAAACCGAATACTGCCCTTTGTACTTTTCCGCAACAAACTCAATCAATGCTTTGCCATACCCCATTCTTTTATATCCGGGTTCTGTTGCTATATTCTTTATCTCCAGAACGCCATTTCCCTCATCTGTAACCACGCATTCAGCTTTTGCGCCGTCATTGATAAGAACATACATCGTTCCTCTGTCAAGATAGCTGTCGATCATATTCTCTTGTTCATCTGCCAATAACAGTAATGCAAGATAGTCTTTTTTATTTGTTTTTATCTCTTCGATCTCCATTTCATACCTCAATAAATCCCGAATTATCGGTGGGCCTACGCCCTGCCCGACTGTATACAATTATACCACATTTTCCCCAAAAAAGCAAGCTCAAACGATTTTCGCATATCAATATTTAGAGTCACGTAGCATTTAGTCAGCGTTTTCTGCCGTTCTAATAATTTCGTTCGCACGGTCTTTCTCAGGAATTATTGTTATTTCAGACATTTCATCAACTTCTTTCACAACACATTATACCGTACAATTCAATAAATGCTTCGCACACGTCTTGGCGCAGTGCTCCTGTCGCTTTCTCCTTGTCAGGCTGCGCAAGGGAAAGTATCTGAAATACTGCTATTCAATTGTCAAAGAACATAAGGGGAGAATTTGCCCCTCTACTATATGGAGATTTACTCTTCGTTTTGTACACCCCTTTAGGAGATATTCCCGATGAATATTTCGGACGGCTATATAACCTGAAATGGCTTCAGCTTGTGAGCGCGGGCGCGGACAGGATAATTTACGGGAACGCAATTTCCGATAAAACCGTTCTGACAAACGCTTCCGGTGCATTCGGAGAGGTTATTTCGAAATATGTCATCGGCGGCATTCTTTGCCTATTCCGCGATTTTTTCAGCTATCGTGAAAATCAAATCGAAAAGCACTGGCATGATACAAAAAACGAACGTATGATCTGCGGCTCGACAGCGTTGATTTTGGGCTGCGGGAATATCGGCAAATGCGTTCCAACTCGTCTGAGGGCATTCGGAGCAAAAACCGTAGGAGTTCGTCAAAGCCGTAAAAATGCCCTGAATTTGACGAAACATATCCCGTTGAGAAACTTGATATGCTGCTTCCGGACGCCGACATAATTGTCTGCACCCTGCCGCGGACGCCTTCAACGGAACATTTCTTAAACCGCGAGCGGCTTATGCTGATTAAAAATGACGCGGTTATCGTGAACGTCGAGCGCGGAAATGTTATTGACACAAACGCGCTTTGTGAAAGGCTGAAAAGAGGAGAATTGTTCGGCGCGGTGCTTGACGTTTTCGAGAACGAACCGCTTGAACATAATTCACCGCTGTGGGATATGAAAAACGTTTTTTGTCACTCTGCATATTTCGGGGAAATCGTTCGGTCATTCTGAAAGAACCGAAAATCTGATAGCACAGATCTGTGAAGAAAATCTAAGGCGGTTTGTAAACGGAAAACCGCTTGTAAATATAGTTAAACAGAAATAAATTTGAAATTTGTTTTTAAGGAGCCCATTTCAGAGGAGGTAAACTACAATGTCAGGAAAACCGTTATCACACGAAGTCACAAAGGAAAACGGCTTCAAAAAGCCCGACCGTGTTGACAGACATCCGCGTTCAAACAATAATGAAACTTCGGGATCGGATAACAGATCCTCTAATTATCTGCCTGACCCGAACGATGGATTGCACAAGCCGAAAATCGTACCATGGAAGTAAATGATGACAATATATCCGGCGGGCAAAAACACCGTGAAATAATAATTCATCTTGTTTTTTGTTTTGTGAAGAAAGTCAACTCCCGCTTCCGCAGATATTTTCGTTGAAATGCCCATAAATGCAACTTTCAATTTGAAATAATTCAAAAAAACCACAATAAATTAAGAAATTTTGTGCATAATGCCCTAAAATTTGCAATTTTATTTTGAAAATCTGTTAAAATAGTGCTTGACATAATATTCTCTTTGTGATATAATAAAGGTGTAAAGCAAGGGCGCTTTGGCGGATCTCCGTCAAGGCGCCCTTTATTTTTTGAAAAGAGATGAATTTTTATGAACACGCCTGTTGCAAACTCAAAGGAAATAAACGAGCTTCTGGCACGCTATGGCGTAAAATTCGGGATTTACAAAAACGGAAATTTCCACGAACAGCTTTTCCCGTTTGACGCGATACCCCGCGTTATTTCAGCATCGGATTTCTCTGAGCTTGAAAAGGGGCTTATTCAGCGCGTCGATGCGCTGAATATGTTTTTGAGGGACGTTTATTCCGACAAGAAGATAATTGCCGACGGGGTCGTTCCCGAAGATTTTGTTTACAGCTCAACGGGTTTTTTGCAGCAATGCGACGGGGTGCTGCCGCCAAAGGGCATATACAGTCACATTTCGGGTATTGATTTAGTTCAGGCAAAGGACGGCGTCTGGTATATTCTTGAGGATAACCTTCGCATACCGTCCGGCGCGTCCTATCCGCTTATAGCGCGCGAGCTTTGCCGAATGACAAGTCCCGATGTTTTCCGTGAGGCTAAGGTGCGCGACAACAGAAATTATATTGCACTGCTCCGCGAAACGATGAATTATGTAAACTGCGGCGGGATAAACGTTATATTGACACCCGGAAGATATAACGCCGCATATTTTGAACATTCCTATTTCGCGGAGAAAACGGGAGCTGCGCTGGTTCAGAATTCCGATTTGTTTGTGGAGGACAATATTCTCTATCTTAAGGATTATCAGAACGGAAAAACGCGCGTGGGAGCGGTCTACCGCAGGATCTCGGACGAATATCTCGACCCGCTTACGTTCCTGCCGGAGTCGCTTATCGGAATTCCGCATATTATGGACGCGTACCGCGCGGGAAATGTCGCGCTGATAAACGCTCCCGGAAACGGCGCTGCCGACGACAAGGGAATTTACTATTTCGTGCCGAAGATGATAGAGTACTATCTCGGCGAAAAGGCAATTCTGAAAAATGCGCCGACATATCTGCCGTTCTATGAAAACGACAGGAAGTATGTCCTCGATAACCTTGAAAAGCTGGTTATAAAGGACGTTTCGGAGGCGGGCGGCTACGGCGTTGTGTTCGGCTCGGATATGACCAAAGAGCAGCTTGCCGACTGGCGAAAGCTGATAACAGAGCAGTCCCGCCGGTTTATCGCGCAGGAGGTGATAGATTTCATTGACCTGCCGATAACGGACGAGCAGGGAAATACCACGCTGCACAAAGCGGATCTCAGAGCCTTTGTGCTTTCCGGGGAAACCACAAGGGTATGGTGCAGCGGACTTACAAGATTTTCACGGAATGTTGACTCATTTGTAGTCAATTCATCGCAAGGAGGAGGCTTTAAGGATACATGGGTACTATCACAAGAATAAACATAAACAATCTTTTCTGGCTTGGGAGATATACGGAGCGTGTGTTTATAACGCTTAATTCGTTTTTCAGGTTCTCGGACAAAATTATCGAGCAGGGCGGGGAGTTTTACGGGAAATATCTCGAAAACATAAGCGTGCCGAATATTTACAAAAATTCCGACGACTTTTTCGACCGTTATGTGTTTGACGAAAATGACCCGAATTCTATTTATTCAAATCTTTTACGCGCTTTAGGAAACGGCATTGTACTTCGCGAGGAAATTAAAACTCCGTCGCTGTCGTATCTGCAAATGGCTGCGGACAGGTTCAAGTCCTGCCGCGGTACGGACAAGATACGCTACGACCTGCTGCCCGTCCGCGACGCAATTTACGCGTTCTGGGGGAGCGTCGACAGCAATATGACCGATTTTGACGCGCTGAAAATAATTCACCTCGGCAAGTCCGTGGAGCATGTTGATATGTCGCTTCGGCTCTCTTTGCCGGAGGAGGAAACCTTTGTCGGGCTTCAGAACCTTGTAAAGCACGTTGAGCGTTATATCGGGCAAAGCGGCTGTATCATAAACAAAGTGGCTCTTTCGGCTTTGAAAGCCGCACTTGCTGTTCCCGAAAAGCTTGACGAAAACAGAAGCGCGCTTATCACGAATGTTGAAGAGCTTATAGAGGTGAATTTCCTTGAAACGGTTGCGGTTTGAATATTCCGCGCGGCTGGAATTTGCGGAAAGCGTGTCGGAGCATTGTTTCACGCTGCGCTGTCTGCCCGTATCCGACGGCAGACAGCTTATCCGCGAGCCGCAGTATGAAATTTTTCCGCTTGAAAACAGCAAAATATGGCTTAGTCGCGACAGTTTCGGGAACACTTTGCTTTGCGGAAGAATTCCCGATCCGCACAACATTTTTTCGTTTCACGTTTCGGGGAAAGCCGAGATAATAAACACGCGGGATATTTCCGGGTTTCCCGCGGCGATTTACGGGTACAGCTCTCCGCTTGCAAAGCCGGGGGATTTTATCCGAAAATTTTACAGCGAAAACACCCCGACGGCAGAATTGCCGATTGACCGCGCAATGGAGCTTTGCAACGCGCTTTATAACTCGATGAAATACGAAAAGGGAGTTACAAACGTGCATACCGCGGCTGAGGACGCTTTGAAACTCGGCGCGGGCGTTTGTCAGGACTATGCGCATATTTTTTTAGCGCTTTGCAGGCTGGACGGAATCCGGTGCAGATACGTTTCGGGTCTGGCATTTGAAAGCGGGGAAACTCACGCCTGGACGGAAGTCGGCAGCGGCTCTCGGTGGTACGGCGTTGACCCCGCAAACAACAGATTTATCGGCGAAAATTATATAAAACTCTGCCACGGCAGAGATTATTCCGATTGCCCGATAGAATGCGGGATCTATCTCGGAAATTCTTCGGGCGTTCAGACGGTAACGTCGTCTGTTGCCGAATTTTAAGGGAGTGGAATTATGATAGAAGCGGTCACACGGGCGGGACTTGCGGTAAACGAAAATATAGTTATAAAGAAAAACCGTATAGTCGGCTCTGACAATAAAAATCCTTCCGGAAAAAGAGTTTGTATCGTCACGGGAACGCACGGCGACGAGCTTGAAGGGCAATATGTCTGCGCGAAACTGTCAAACGTTCTGCAAAATAATTTGACGCTGTTAAACGGGACGGTTGATATTTATCCCGCGCTTAATCCCTTGGGGGTTGATTCAATTACGCGCGGAATACCTCTGTTTGACCTCGATATGAACCGCATTTTCCCCGGAAGCGCGGACGGCACTATGGCGGAGTGCCTTGCCGCAGACATAATCGCCGATATAAGCGGCGCGGATATCTGTATAGATATTCATTCGAGCAACATTTATTTGAGAGAAATTCCGCAGGTGCGGATAAACGAAATTACCGCCGACGAGCTTATTCCTTATGCAAAAATGCTGGGGTGTGATTTTATCTGGGTTCACGCGTCGGCAACGGTCCTTGAATCCACGCTTGCATACAGCTTGAACAGCATCGGCACGAAAACGCTTGTCGTGGAAATGGGCGTCGGAATGAGGATCACCTGCGAATACGGCGACAGACTGACGGAGGGGATCTTAAATCTTCTCAAAAATCTCGGAATGTGGAAAGGCGACTGCAAGCCCGTAAAAGAGCCGATTGTGTCCGCGGACAGAGCGGTGGAATTTGTAAATTCGGGAGCGGCGGGGATATTTATTCCGACTGCAAAGCACTGGTCGAACGTTAAATGCGGCGATGCCGTGGGGAGCGTTATTGACCCCGTCACGGGCAACGTCGAGGAATATGTGACTTCTCCCTGCGACGGGATAATTTTCACGCTTCGTGAGTTTCCGATAGTGTACGGCGGGTCGCTTATTGCGAGAATTTTAGGGGGTGACGAAAATGCGTAAAAAGACGTTGTATTCCCTGAAATCCCCCTACCGTGAGAGTATGGATATAATCGGTTTTCAGTTTGGTCACGGCGAGAAATCAATGTGCGTTATCGGCGCTATGCGCGGCAATGAAGTCCAGCAGATGTATGTCTGCTCACAGCTTGTAAACCGCCTAAAATGCCTTGAAAGCGAGGGGCTGATTGCCGAAAACCGCGAGATTATGATAATCCCGTCCGCTAACTATTATTCCATGAATATCGGAAAACGTTTCTGGACAATGGACAACACGGATATAAACCGAATGTTTCCCGGTTACGACCTTGGGGAAACCACACAGCGAATTGCCGCGGGAATTTTCGAGAGCATTAAAGGCTATAAATACGGCGTTCAGCTTGCGAGTTTTTATCAGCAGGGCGATTTTCTGCCGCACGTCAAACTTATGGAAACAGGCTTTACCGACCACGAGCTTATGAAATGTTTCGGGCTGCCGTTTGCGTTTATCCGAAAGCCTCGTCCTTATGATACTACAACCTTGAATTATAACTGGCAGATTTGGGAAACACAGGCGTTTTCGCTTTACACAAACGCCACCGATAACATTGACGAACCGTCCGCAAAACTTGCGGTAGACGCGATCTTAAGGTTTATGGCGGCGAACGGCGTTATAAAAACAAAAGTCCCCGGAGGATACATTACCGAAATGTTGGACGAAAAATCTCTCGTGCAGATACATTCGCCTGCCGCGGGGATTTATAAGAGTTTTGTCCGCACCGGCGACGAATTCAGAAAGGGCGACGTTTTGTGCGAGATAACCGACCCCTTGGACGGGAGCGTTATCCGTAAAATTTCCGCGCCTTCGGACGGAATTGTTTTCTTTCGATATAATCGTCCGCTGGAGTTTGAAAAAACCGTACTGTATAAAATTATACCTATTTAATTAAGTAAAAACAGCAAACAGGCTGTAATTTGACTTTATGTACAAGCTGGGTATTATCATTGCAGACGGACGTGGCAATTGTCGCGGCTCTGGGATTTGATAATATATAAATAAAAGTTATGAACAGCACGGCAAAACGCAACGTTAAAATGCCTTTGCAAAGGAATTTCTTCTAAGTCGAACGAAAACAAAACGTCCCGCAGGAGCCTGCGGGACGTTTCAATGCAAGGCATTGTCCTGCCGTGTAACTTTTACAAAAAATATTTGTTGATGTTTTGTATCTCGTAATAATAAAATAACACATTTTCAAGATTTGTCAATACCATAAAATTAAAATATGATAGCTATAAAATATCGGGTGTAATACATTCAAAAATAAACATTTTTACAACTAATCTCAATATGATGAAATTTGTAGGCATTTCAAATCGGAATTTTGGGGTTCATATTTCATTCTTTTTGATTATTATCCGAATTTTTAGTTGTTTTAATTTTAGTGTCCATTTTGAAATAAAGAATACCTTGCCTGCAGAATCGCCTGTAAAAGGAATTATAGCAAAACGCCTGTCGCTTTCAGAGTTGAGTGGGGACAGATTGCGACAGGTGTTCACAACGAATCAGCAGTTGTCAAAACCATATGTTTCAAATTATAATAATTAATTCACTCAATTAAAGTTTAATTCTCTGCGAAGTTGTTGTATAGTTTTAAATGTAATTTCTTTATTATTGCTCAAGTAACTTTTTCTTTTGGAATCTGCCCAATATGAATCAGGAATTTTAATCAATAATTCCTTAATATCATGTATTCCAGGAACAGCAACGATTTCAAAATCCTCAGTATATAGAATGCTCCACCCACTTATAGCGCCATTATAGTAATCAGGGTAAATATCCTTTAGCGATTCTACATATTCTTGCTGTTCTGTTGTTAAATTTGATGTGATAAAAGCATAAATCAGATACGACCTATCATATGACAATCTTCTATTAAATGGAACAAAATTATAATATTTTCCGTTCAATAAATCCCTTATACGATATTCGTTTGGATGATAACGAGAGTACATGATATTTCCAAATATACTTAGCGAGTCAACTTCATATAAAAATCTAATATCGTTGTCGTTAATTTTCCCTTTGATAATATTACCTTTGACAAAGGACTTATTGTTTTCAGCAAGCAGGTTGAAAAAATCGGTATTTACCATCGGTAGTAGTGAATTCACAACATTGTAGTGATGATAATCAGTTTGTGAAAATCTGCCTTTCTGTAAACCATACTAGTATAGTCGTCAAATCTGTTTCTAATTATTTGTTCTTCAATTTTGAACTTTGGTGAATATAGAACAACCTCATTTTGACGCAATACAATTTCTTCCGATGACGCTATTTTATTAGCAACAATAACCTTAAAGAACGGCGTTGACATTAAGTAATTTATATTTGTTTTGATGATGATATTTTCCACTGTAAGAAAATCCGACAATGAAATATTGCTGCAAATATTATCGGATAAATCGCTCCAGAAAATATTTTGCGGTTTGCGTCCCAGATAGTATGCAATGTAATCCCAAAGAAATCTCCTCGACGTAAAATAGTAGGTCCACATTATGTCGGATATATGGGATTTGTATTCATTCGGAACAGTTTCTAAATATTCGCAAATACAGTGTATTTCATTATCAACGACCTTAAAAAATAACATCTCTGTTTCATCTACAAGCTGCGTTGGAACGCTTATTATATTTCTGTGGTCGATACTCAATTTCGGACGCACTTCTCCTATAAAATTCAACGTAAAATCTGTGTCGTAGTTGGTGGGTAATTTCATATTTCGGCTTAACTGCACAGTTATGCCGTCAATTAAAAAACCCGATTTATGAAACTCTAAAATCCGATAAAAAAGCAAACTTTCGGCGTTTATCGGCTTGGAATAATCTTTAGGAAAGTATAAAATGTTGCGGTATTGCAGGTTTTGGGTGTCTACAAAAATTTCTTTTCTTACAACATTGTCTTCAGATAGGGAATTAATGATGCTGCTGAAATCATGATATTGGTATGAATATTTTTCTGCAACTTTTTTGCATGTCATATCTATCAATTTGATTGTATTCAGATTTATAAAAAAGTAAGAGCCGCTTTTATACGAAGCCTTATATTTGGAACATTCTCCGGTACATCTTGAAAATATATTGATGCTTGGAGGACAAAGCTTAATGTATCTTGTCAGTATCGTGAGAAAATACTTTTTCTCTTGTTGATTAATTTTATAATTTCTTTCAGAGCCTTCTTCGTATAAAGAATACATATCTAAAAACAATTCCCATTCCTTACAGTGGGTACTTCGTTCGGATGTTGACTGATACATAAGTATATCGTTTAATGTTTTCTTATTTGGTATTTCATCAGAAATATTATCATCTTTTAAGAATAATTTGACAATTGTACCCGAATTTTTAAGGCGTTCAGCGTCGTCAAAAAGAGGGGTTGAAAAATATAAGTATTCTTTTTTCCCGTCTAAAGTTAGGCAAATGACATCGGAATTATTTTTTTTGGTTGTTATCTCTATTAAATCGCATAACATAAAGCACGACAAAATGCCTATTCCGAATTGTGAAATAGGGTAAAATTTTTTGGAAGATTCCGCGCGCATTTGATAAAAATCGGCAGAAGAATAGAAGGTATGTCCTATATGTAAAAGGTAGTTCGTTATTATTGACTTATCCATTCCAATACCGTTATCATAACAATATAAATATTTTCGTTCTTTACCATGTTTAGTGCATACATCAATTCCAAATTCAATATTCCCAATAAAGTCAGGCAAATTTAATTGTTTACACCAGCATGCGTCAAGAGAATTTTGATATAATTCTCGAATACAAGCATATTTGTCTTTATATAATTCTTCGCTCATCAGCAAATCAATAATGTTGGATTGATCCATTTTTATACATAAATCATCAGCCGGAATAAACTCTTTAGAACAAGACGTAACCCCTTTAGCATTGATTTTGTTGTTTATATTAAGTCCAAGCTGGTTGAGCCTATTGCATTTTTGCAGATTTAATAATTCGCCTTCAACATATTTAATATAGTCTTTTAAGAAGTAATACTCTTCCGGATTTTCACAAGGAGAATATGCATTTATTACAACATTACCCCCATTGTTGTTTATTACAAAATTAAACCCTGTAAGTTTAGAACTCAGTGAATATTGTTATTTGTCCCTTTTTCATAGCTTAATGAATAAGATACTCTGTCCGACCCGAAATGAAGTGCGTCTGCAACTCTTAACATTGCAGCGACAAACAATAAATCAGCTTTTTCGTTTTCAAAATATTTTCCTGAAAGCTTCTGAATTTCATTTTGTGCTTCATCAAAATTTATGCCGTGAGAAAAGCATAATTCCCCAAAAATTTGAGAAAACAATTTGCTGTAATTATGCAATTTTTCCCTGTCAAATTTTTTCTAAATTTATGCAGTAAATTCTGCTTAATTTGGCATGATTTGCTCTTATATATTCTTTGCGAATTTGCGTGTTGATTTTATCAGCATTTGTATCAGACAATTTGTTTTTTAACTGCGGAAGCCTGCCGCTACGATATTTGTGATAATCTATAGCGAGCATGGCTAAATGCTCTGTAAACATTCCTTCGTTCTGAAATCCAAAGATAAGATGCTGTTCATATCTATTTGAACTTAAAAGATTTCCATATAATTTTGTTTTAAAATTATTTATATATCCCTCCATCCATTTCTGCGTTATTTTTCCTTTTCCATCCAAACCGAACTTAGGCACAGATAAATTTTCATCTTTGCCTTCGCAAGCAATCAATACGTTTAATTCCCTGTTCTGATATTGCCATGCTGCAGTCATGTAATAATGCGGTCATATACAGAAAAAAAGCTCCATAGTAGAGAGCTGCGCTATTTTATCGCCCAAAATCTTTTCCATGTTCATTAATACAGATCGGCTATGATCTATATTATGCGAGTCAAACTCCGGGGAAAAGCGGCAAATTTGTTGTAAATGATTAATTACATCCGGTTCAATTCTACCTATAAAATCGATCAATTCTTTTACATTGCTGTTATTTGTACTTCTGAATTTCAATTCATCAATAATTTTACCTTCCATAATGTCCTCCATAAAACAGAAATTATCGCATATATTATCCAATAAGCCATAGTTATAATTTTACTATTGCCTGACCAATTATTTTCATAAGTGCTTTTCTATTTTCTATAACAACATTCTTTCGTTCGTTAGAAAGGTCAAATGGATATTTATGCAAAAAATTATCAGAAACCACATGTAAATATGAGAATTTTATGTTTGTATTTTGTGCTGCGTAAGCCATATGACCTATCTCTGGATCAACAAAAGAGTATTCTTGACATGAATCCTCAACCCATTGTTTCGTTTCTTGTAAAACAGATGGAAGCGTTAAATGCTTTCCAAATCTAATATGCTCGTTTGAAGCTGTATCAAACATATTATTTCATGTAACAATTTCTCCATTTGGAAGAAGACTTACATTTCCTGTTGCAATAATTTCGTTAGGTACATATGAAGAATTAAGCGTTCCAAGTTTTCCGGAATATATTATTTGTTTTACTCCAATCGAGGATAAAAAAAGAAATAATTCTACCAGCAATTTCACCCCAATAAGTATGTTTACATCCAAGTAATATTGCATTTCCCGACTTAATCTTTATTTGTTTGTATAAAAAATTTCCTCTTCCTTTCCATTCTTTATCATCTGATAGGAAATCAAGCCCTTCAACATAGCCCATTAAAACTTATCAACTTTAGGAATATCGTTAAGTGAAGAGTTACAAATTTCATTCCAACATTGTTCCTCACTTGGTATTTCGCTTATAATATGGATATCTTTTTTAACAGACTTGAAAAAGTAGAATAAATATTGCTATAATGATAAATATAATCAATTCCTGGGAAACACCTTATCTCTGCCTTATCGTCTATGATTTGTACTGTAGGCCTCATAAAATTAAAAAACTTCCCACCCTTTTCGTTTTCTGAGATACCGTTACTCCTATCAAAACATCCAAACACTCTTATTTGACTGATTTTTTGAAAATTTATAGAAGAATTTATTTTCATTTCTAAATATGACAATAATGAATTTCCCATAGAATGTATTTCTGCTGACATTTTAAGTGGAAAAAAATAATTATTGTTATAGGGCAAAGGGTAAGCATACATATACAGCATCTCCAATTTTTAATATGTTTAGACCTAATCAAATTTGATATTCATTATAAAGATATGATAATATATACAATTATCCTTCGCTATCATTTATAACTATTATATCACACAATTCCCTAAAAGTCAACAAAAAAATTAAGGCTTTGCGCAAGATGTAAAAATCCTGCGAAAATGCAAAATTTGTTTGTGGAATTAGCTAATTTTCAAGCATATTTTTGTGCAATTTCACAAATGAGAGCTTTCGCGATTCCAACCCTTGTGATCTGTACTGCAGCAAACCCATTGACTTACACTCCCATCGTCATTCCCTGACCCTCGGACCCGCTTTCATCCTCATTGAGATCCTCATCACATCGACTTCCTCGGTTTCTTCCTCAGACACGCTCACAGCGGCTGATTCGCGCTGTTCCTTTTCAGTCGATTGAATTAACAGCAGCTCATAAAGCTACAGAGAAATTTCTATCTTCAAATTATCGCTCCTCTCCCATATTTATTTGAATGTTAGATCCTTTAACCTGTATTGATATGCGTTTTTTTGTTGTTTGCAACAATTTGTCCAATAATCTTTCCATGCTGCTGTATCGTCATATTTCACCAACTTGAAATCCTATTGTTCAAGAGCTGCTACACCTGCAAAATTGCATGAAAAAGCACCGCTTAGTGCGATGCTTTCATATGTTATTGATTTACTATTTGCTTGATAAATGGAAATTTATGCTTTTTCCATATATACAAATTGAAGCTCATCATTGATTACTTTGATATCAAAAATTTTATATCCTAAACTTTGATATAAACGAATATTATCTTTGCTTCTCGTGCTTGTAAAAAGCTCATATCGCTTATCTGGGAAGTATTCTTCTATTTTTTTAATTAGCCTTGTGCCATAACCATTGTGTCTGTAGTTAGGGTGAACCATTAGTTTTCCAATGTATACTGTTCCCTTAGCTTCTTTTGCACGGACTGAACCAATGATAGTATTTTCATCATTATACATTTTGAGTATAACACCATTATTATATTCGTCTACTACCTCATCCAGTGTTTGCTTTAGCGGTGGAATATCCCTCCCAAAGAGTGCTGCTTCGCTTTGATAGGAAAAATATTGAAGTTGTAATATTTCCTGCAAATCATCAATGTTCGCTTGACATATCTTCAATATAAACATCCCCCTCCAAAATTCAATTTGTAGGTCAGTCTTAAACGTAACCGACTGTATACAATTATACCACACTTTCCCCGAAAAAGCAAGCCCGAAAGAAACTTCAACTATCAATATTTCGAGCAGTATTTAATTGTAAAAGTGTGACAAAAAACTTCCGCTTAAAATATTTATCTTATTTTTTGAATTTTCCCCTTTTCCATTTCATAAACACAGTCGCACAGAACGTCAATATCTTCCGAAGAATGGGAAGCGACTATAATCGTTTTCCCTTGTTCCTTTAATTCCAGAAGATATTTTCTCATATCAAGCACGCCTTCTTTGTCCAAACCGTTCATAGGTTCATCGAGAATTAGAATATCCGGATCCTCCATAATCGCTTGAGCAAGCCCCAAACGCTGGCGCATTCCAAGCGAAAATTTGCCGACGTGCTTTTTATCATCGGGGTCCAGTCCGACTTGTTTTATCGCCGCGCGGACTTCACTTTTTCCAATTTTTCGTCGTATTCTCGCAAGCTGCATTAAATTATTGTATGCAGAAAAATTTGGTAAGAATCCCGGATTTTCAATGATAACTCCAATATTATCGGGAATATCAATTTCCTTTCCGACCTGTTTTCCGCGCACAAAAACATTTCCCGAAGTTGGAGATACAAGTCCAAGAATACATTTCATCAGCACCGTTTTCCCGCTGCCGTTCCTGCCGATAAGTCCTGTTACCGAACATGGTTCAATTTCCAATGAAACATTATTCAATACTATATTATCGCGAAACTTTTTAGTAACATTTTCCAATTTAATAATGCTCATTTTATCACCTCAACGAATATTCAAATCAGATTTTTTACGAGAGCAAATTGCCGTAATAATTGCTGAAATTAAAAACAGACAAACAAGCACCATTATAACGACAACGGGCGACGCTCCCTCAGAGCTTTTCGGAGTAAATCCCGCCCATTCGATAATTACAAAATTTTTATACCATTGGAGAGCAACAAATCCTTTGAAAAGATACAGCGAAATGAGAATTATTCCTGTCACAGTTCCGCAATAACCTCCGCGTGAAATTGAATTTAACGATAATATAAGATTCCCGAAAACGAACATCAACAGCACTCCGACAGGAATGCTCCACGTCAGCGCCTCATACGGCGAAACTGCTTTTAATGCAGCGTCGGATACGCTTGCGGAAACATTGTATTCCGTAAGTGCAGGAGAAAAATTTGCTGCATTTTTGTGAATAATTCCCCATGAATTTTTGAAATTCAATTTGCCGATCAAAGGAATTATTGAAAACAGCGAAATAATTAAAATCAATAAAATCGAAACACAAAAAACATACATTATCTGACTTAAATACCACGCGCGTTTTCCTCCGCGAATAACAAGGAAAGTCTGCTGCGTATCTTTGAAAGGCAATTCCGAAAAAATAAAAAGCAATGAAATAAATATTTTTAATATTGAATAGTATTCCGAAAAATTATACGCGATAATTCCTATGCTGATAGTTTCGCCAAACGCATATGCCGAACGCACAAACGGCATTATCAATGAAAAAACGGATGACAGGATCAGTAAAATCCCCGCCCAGACTTTCGGACTGTTCAGCGCGTACAGTAAGTGCCGCCGTGCCATTCCCCATGCGTAAAAAAGTGTTTTCATTGCTCCTCCTAATTTACGTCAGAACTCCTTGCATATTTTCGCTCGATTAGAAAATATGCGGTGACAATTATTATCACAAGGCAAACTGCAGAATAAATAAACGGGTAAAGTGTTGAAAATAAATTCATTCCCGCTCCCGTCGGATCGCCGAATTGCGTATAGGGAGCATTTGTTTGACTGAACGCAAATTTTGGCATTATAAAAACAGGCAAGGGGATTATGCCCGCAATTATCCAGACAAGCTCTAAAATTACAAGCGGTGTTACCATTGCGATATAGGGGTTTGTGACCCATACGGAAACCAGTGCGGCAAACGCCGAAAATGTCCCCATATAACACGCGTTCACCATAAACGCCAGCGCGTAATATCCCAAAACATTTCCTTTTACAAGCAATTCTCCGCCTGTTTTCATCAACATCAAATAAATATATCCACCTTCGTTGTCGGCGGGAATTGTAAACGAATTATTAAACGATAATATGACAGTAAAAATTGAAAGCCCAATTACAGCTACTAAAGCTGAAATTGCAAATGTTGACAAAATAGTTGACGCGGCGTAATTGAATTTTCCGGTTCTCTGATAGATATAAACAAATCGTCCGCTGCGCCAATCCTCAGAGAACAAAACTGCCGATGGTATAGCGCATATCACAAGCAAAAAGCTGTCGCTGTCAAACATCAGTGTATCGCCAATTATAAGTGCTATGCAATCATTAGTATGCACTAAATAACGGCTCATACAAAAAAGCATTAAAAAATAAAGCCCTGCCGAGATCCAGAATCTAGCGGTGCGAAGAGCGTAAAAAACATTTACACCGATCGCCGAAAATAGCCTCACCATGTTATATCCTCTCCGGTAAATGCGTTTATTCGATAAAGCGGATGGCTGAACATTGCGTCAGCAGTTACACCGTCCATAAATTCATAATAAAATTCCCACGTCGGGTACATTATGAATTTATCGTTGTTCCAGATAGAAACATATCGAAGCGCAGCGTCCTCAATCACAATATTTTCATGTCCCAACTGTTCGTCTATTTTATCGGCAACCATTTTTTCAGCTTCCGCAAATTCGATAAATTCCCTGTCGGGAGCAATTTCCTCGTTGAAATTATAAGGAAAATCAATACAAAAAAATTCAATTCCACGTTTTGAATAAATAGCCTCTATCCTGCAACCGCACCTGTATTCACCTGAATAATTCAGTGCGCCCGTGAATACCTCGATTCCGTCCACCGCCTGCCGAGCTTTTATGTAATAAAAATCTTCCGGCTCGGTCCAGTTCATTGTAGGATTGGGGAAATTATTATTGCTCGAAACTGCGTTAAAATCATCTTTTGTTATCGGGTAAACAACATAATTTATATCTGTCGAAATATATTTCTTAACATCATTTTCAAATCTGTCGGAAACCTCGGAAAGCGTCATAAAATCAAGATCCTTTTGCACCGGAGAGGGATCGTTAAAATAATGCTGCGCGACCAAATACAGGCTGTTGTTTTTTTGCCCGTAAATTGCAGACGGATACGACCCTTGAGCCGAAATATTCGAACTCCCGTATTCGGTTTCGTTGTCAAAATTTATTTCATTCGGATGAGGATAATTTTCTTTAATTTCGGGCTTGGAAAAAAACATCTCGCTCCAGTCGTCAGCGTTAATGAAAGTATATTCGCCTGCATAAATTTTCGGCACGGAAATGCCGTCAAATTTATGAGGATCGTATTTCGTGTAAACTCCGTTCGTAATTTTTCTGTAGTTTAATTTTTCTTTTGATGTAGTTTGCGTATTGGATGAACACGCTGTTAAAATCAAAATTGCTGATAAAATAAGCAATATAAATTTTTTCATGGCATACTCCCGTTTTTATGCAATTTTCCCGTCCGAAATTTTAATTATTCTGTCGGCTTGATCTGCGATTTTCAGATCGTGTGTAACAATAACAACCGTCTTATCGAATTTTCTCCGTGTTTCGCGGAGCAGTTCGATAACCGCCTTGCCGGATTTTTCGTCAAGATTTCCCGTCGGTTCGTCGCATAAAAGTATTTCGGGGTCGTTCGCTAAAGCGCGTGCTATCGCGGTTCGCTGCTGCTGACCGCCGCTCATCTGCGACGGAAAATGCGTGAGCCTATCCGAAATTCCAAGCATTTTAGAAAGCTCGGAAATATAATTTTCGTCGGGCTTTTTGTTGTCAAGAAGAACGGGCAGAATTATATTCTCCTTTGCGGTAAGCTCCGGAATTAAATTGAAAAACTGAAAAACAAAACCGATTTTCTTTCGGCGAATTTCCGATAAACCCTTGTCGGACAGCTTGTAAATATCGGTTTCGTCAAATTTTACGGTGCCGCTAGTGGGAATATCAAGCCCCCCAAGCAGGTGCAAAAGCGTTGTTTTTCCGCTGCCCGACGCGCCGACAACAGCTGCAAATTCACCTTTTTCAAATTTCTCGGAAATTCCGTCCAAAGCCTTAACTTCCGTATCTCCCTTGCCGTAAATTTTAGTAAGATTTTCAACTGTTACAGCCATAAATGCCTCCTTAAAACTCGTTACTGCGAAGCGCGTCGGTGATGTTTTTGTTCGCTATCCACCGCGTCGGAATTATGTTGGAAATTAAAATTACAGCGCATACCGCCGCTAAAACTAACGGAATTATAAAGTATAACGGTTGCTCCCAAAGTTTGAGATAATACGGGAACCTATTTTGCCATGCTAAAAGCTTTACGCCTTTTTCATCACTCAAAACCATTCCGCCGCCGTTCATCATATAATTTTCCGCTGCTTTTCGGAACGCCTCAAAAACAGTTATCGGAACAAAACTTGTAACTGCGCCTATAATCGCGCAAATTATACCCTTACGCATAACAATTCCCGAAAGCCCTCTCTTTGAAAGTCCGAGCGCACGCGCGGTCGAATAGCTCCGAAGCCCGTTTCTTACGCGCAAGTTTGCCGAATTTACAATTCCCACTAGTCCGAGAATTATAATTGTTATCAAAATTGCCATAAAAATTGACATATTTGAATTTTCTTTATTGTGAAGCTTGCGGTAAATTTCCGCAATGGAATTTCCGCTGACCCCACCGCTGTTTCTGACGGTTTCATACCATGTTGTTTCAAATGCGTCGGCGTCATAATTCATCTTTAATTGAACACCTAGTTTTGTATAATTTTTATCGGGCAAGCCCCATTTTGAAACCGCATTCTCATCGCAAATAAAAGTAAAACCTGCGTCCCCCGAAAGATACCTTGTTTTGAAAAAATTTGCCAAAGTGTCATCGGTAAATTTCACAACGCCGCCTATTTTAACATTATAATCTCGACGTTTCCCAAACGCATAACCCGGCTGCGACAATCCGTTTTCTTCATCGGTATACTTAAATTCAAAGTTTGGTTCTGCGCCGTCGGGAACGCCTCCCAATTTAAAATCGTACTCCTCGGCGGCTTCGTCATCCATCACAACATCCGTCATCGAAACATTATCTCCGAGAGCAAAAAGCACCGCGTCATCGGGTCTTACAACCAGAATTTCTTCGCCCGAACGAAGTTTTTCGGCATTGATTTCACCCGCCGTCAAGCTGTCCGAAAGCTCCTCAAAAAGCTCTGAGGGTATTGCAATTGTCGGAATATTATATAAAATTTCGTCCTCGGCGTAACCTTGAAATGCAAGTGTTTTATAAAACAATTCGTCCATTCCCGAAAAAATTGACCGTGCCGTATTCGCTCTTGAAATGGTTTTTTCTTGTTCTTCATTAAGCGTGCCGCGTTTGAAAATAACCTTTGTACTCGGAATTTCCATCGCTTTGAAAACCTTTTCCGTTTCGGAATTATTCTCGATTTTCTCTGCGTATTCGGGAGTTATACCGAGGAAATGCCGATTAAGCTGCGCGTTTCCAAGACCATAAAATTCCTTTCTTGCCGCATAATAATCCATTCCCATAAGCTCTGTATTTAATTTTTCATTTAACCACTCTGTATCAGATTCGGATTTTGACTTAAAATATGTACAGCCGAAAACTCCTGTCCATACGACCGCGATAACGATAATATAATACGGAATATTTTTTAGAAAACCGCCCGAAATTTTCCCTAAAAGCAAAGATTTGCTGTTAAATTGAAAAACAGACGTGGCTTTTTCTACAGTTTTCTCCTGCAAACCCTCAACGGGGGATCTGTGTAATTCTATCAGGGTGGGAATAATTATCGCTGAAAATCCACAGATAAAACACGACAAAATCGGCAAAACATAGGGGCTGGCGGTTACTGCGGCAACTATCGGGTGAACCGAAAACGCAAGGTAAGTTCTCATTCCGAGGATATATTTTTGAATAAAAACAGTTGCCAAATACGCCCCCGTGCCCAAAATAAATCCCGCTGCTAAGCCGATTACGACAATTATAAGCGTTTCAAGAATAAGCATAAAGAGTGCCTTCGTTTTTGTCATTCCGATACAGCGAAGCATCGCTATCTGTCTGCGTCTTTCAGCAAGCGAACTCGAAATAACACTGAATATTGAGGCAAACGCCACAACTATTGTCACCGCAGTAAAAACAGGAATCAATGTGCGGGTATATTCATCGCGACCTGCATATTTCAGCATATTGTACAATTCCTCGTCCGCCCCGTCCGTCAAGGAAAAATCTAACTGCATTGACGAGCTAATATTATTTTTATTGTTTAGATAATATTCGGCATTGCTGTCGTCAAATTCGTTTTGCAGTGAATTATAATTCTCACTTTTGTACGAGCAAATTAAAAGATCGCATTTCGGATTTTCGGGCAAATCGTCCCGATATAAAAACACCATCGGCGGGTAGTAATCTACATATTTAAAATCCTTCGTGCGCCTTGAATCTACTCTTTGAATAGGCTCGTTAAAATACTCGGATTGGTCAGCAAGCACCCCCGAAACCACAAATTCACGGCTTTCTATAAAGTTATCTTCAAGGTCGTACAGGTCAAGATTTATCGTAATACCGACCCTTGCAGGGTAAGCGAATGACTCCAAAACCGTTCTTGGCAGCGCAATTTCGCCGCTTTTGCGCGGATAATCTCCGTCCTCAAACGGAAAGCGGAAAATAGGTTCGCATTCTTCTGTTATCGCGCCGAAGAAGTATTCCGATTCCTCCGAAACGATTATTTTTCCGCTGCGGTAAATTACGCCTGCGCTGTCTACGCGTTCATCATTGTAATATTTTTCGACAGTTTCGGGGGCAACATCCGCCAAAGTGAAATCATGCAGACCGCTGCCGTCAAGAAGTCCTTCCAAATGTGCGACACTTATTCCCCGCACGAGAAACGTTGTGCAAGTAAGAGCCGCCATTGCCGTCGCTACTGCGAAAATTATCGAAAACGCGCGGGATTTGTGACAAAGCCAGTATTTAAGCGACAAATTGAATTTCATAATATGCCTGCTTTCAAAAAAATGCCGAGAAGTAAAAAATTTGATTTTTCTGAACACATTATATCACATATTATTTTATTTGTCAAGCATTCTGTGAAGTTTGACGGAAAAAAGTGAAGTTTGGTAAAAATCGGACGCGTTTGGAACCAAAACTAATTTGTTTGGTATTGCTTGCATAAAAGCACGCTGCAGAAGAACACAAGATTTTCCTCGTAAAAATCTACATTCCCATTGTACTTTGCGGCTATAGCCTTGATTGTTTTAACGCCGAAACCGTGCAGGTCGGGTTCGTCTTTTACGGTTTTAAGTTCGGGATTTGAATTCAGAACCGACTTTGATATGGAGTTTGATACCGTAAAAATCATTTTATGCTTGTCCGAAAATAACGAAACCTCAATGACCGCATTGTCACCCGCATTCTCCGCAGCTTCAATGGCATTGTCAAGCATATTTCCAATAAGATTACACAGGTCGTATTCGTTTATCCCGTCGATTTTTCCCGAAAAGTTGCAAAGCACCTCGATCCCCTTGGACTTCGCTGTGCTTAATTTTGAATTCAGAATGGCGTTTACAAAGTCGTTTCCAACATCCATAAACATATCAAGCTGTTCTATACCGTTTGTTATATCGGATATATATTTTTGTGCCTTGTCGTATTTGCCCTCAAACTGCAATCCGCTTATTGTAGCAAGCTGCTGTTTAATATCGTGGCGTATACGGCGCATCTCTTGGTATTGGCTGCGAACGGATTGTGCATACTGAACTTCGTGCTTTAACTGCTGCTCTTTCAGTTTTAGTTCCTCGGCTGTGCGGTTGCTTTGGTTCAAGGATATTGTGATATACAGACAAATTATATTAAGTGCAAGCAAACCTATCTCGCAAATCATCAGCAGTACAGAAGTTACTGCGCTTAGCTTAGTTTCATTTAATGCCGTCTGAATTATCCCGAATGATAATGTCGAAATTAAAAGCACCGAAATTATTAAGACCCATTCTTTCATTTTCATTGCAAAAATCGTTTTATCTGCAATTTTAAGGATAAAGCTGTACAACAAAAAATTTAAGGTTTGGCACATCGTAACGCCTATAATTCTGTACGCATTTTGCATACTGAAAAGCACTTCGGGAGGGAAGTTTAAAGCGACCGATAAGACTGCGGTAACAAAATTGCTTGAAACAATTACAACTACCTCGGCAATCGCCACCGCAAAAAGCTTGACAATAATCTTTCCATTTAACAAAGCACACGAAATTACAAACCAACCCGCAACATAAATAATGCTTACCCACCAGTCATATAGCGTAATGGAATTCATCAATATTGTCAATGCTGACTTTAAAACAACTCCTAAAATATAAATAATTTTGCCTTTAGGGGTTTTGAAATCATGCTTCAAAAAATTACAAATAAAATAAAAAATAATAAAACCCTCGACAAACGTAACAATGACTTCAAAAAAATTCCAAAAAAAATCGTTCATGGCATTTACCTCAACGCGAAAAATTCCTTAGAAAAACATTATATTTTTCAACAAGATCAGCCTTGTACGACCGACTGATGTCCAGTTCTGTTTCATCGTATAGTATAGCTTTGTTTCGTCCGTGGTTTATTCTCCCCAAGTAACGCATATTAAGTATACATCTGTTATGTATCCTTACAAACGACTTTTCGGGCAGTTCTTTCAAAATATCATCAAGCTTACGCCGAATACGGATATTCTCGTCTTTGCAGACAACATCAATATAATTTGATTTGCTTGCTATGTAAATTATTGAGTTTGAGTCAACATATTTTTTTTCGTTATGAGGCAAATCGAGACAGATCGTCCAATTGTCATTTATCTCATCGATAAGTTTACCAATAACGCTGCCTATTTTTTCCGCTAAATATTTCGGCTTCCCCTTTGGAATAAAATAAAACGGATGATAATCAAAACTTTCATAAACCAAAGCGCTCTCGGTCGTGATAAAAATAATTTGTGTTTTATCGTATGTCATTTTGATATGTTTCGCGGCTTCAAACCCGTCAATGTCGGGAAGTCTTATATCAAGGAACACCACATCAAAAGGTGTTTTTTCGTGCTGTGAGATGAAGTCCATGCCGCGTTCAAAATTACTTATCTCATGAAAAACATTAAGTGATGTTAGTTTTTCATCAACCTTTCTGGAAATGAACTCTAGCGAAACCTTGTTATCGTCGCAAACAGCTACTTTCATGTCAATGTATCCTTTCTTATACATTTTGTAAATGTTTTACTGCGATTTATGATGTTTTGCATTGGAGCAATTCAGCTCGAAAAAGTAACATCAAATCAGTATACTATATACTATTATACAAGTTTTTGTCGGAAAAGTAAAGAGTTTTTTTGCTTTGAGCTTGTTAATTCTTATCCTTTGCAGTTTGTTGTCAAGACACTATGAGTTGCACCTCTCCAACAAAAAGCACGCCCTCAAAAGCTTTGAGAACGTGCTTTAGTATTTTGATTTTTTAACAATACTAATTTGGGCTTGTGTGGAACTGTTTTCGGGTGTATTAAATATATTTGATAGTTTAGATAAATCAGAATTTATAGGTTTTTCAGCTCTTTTATGAATTTTGGAAAAACAGTTCGGTCTGTCATAAATTCAAATTTAAGAATATGTCTGCCTACATCACCCTGTATATCACCTGATACCTTTATATGTCCTGTTTTGTCGCAATTAAACACAATCTTATTACCATAACCTATTTCAATAAATGTTATTTCTTCTCTCTTAAATAAAATCATTTCTTCAAGAGCTTTAATGAATTTCTGTAACTCATTATAATCATACTCACAGCCATCTGCCATGCCTGAGAACACACCTGATTTCACTTTAATATTAAACGCACAATTATAAGGATTGTTGGTTATCCCGTCATCAACATAGTAGTGAAAATCTGTGATTTCTATATAATTGCCACAGTATTCAAGTCTTGCTTCCATAGATCTTATCACCTTTGAATTCCGATTTGAGTAAGAAATTAAATTCTTTCCTGTATCAATATTATACAAGATTCTATTAAGAAAGTCAATGACTTTCTGAAAAAGTATTTGTCAGCCGCCTGCCTATCGCTTCGACGTTAATTGTAACGACTTTTCCGGCTTGCTTGTACGCATTATCCGCTGCGCGAAAAACGTTCAAAATTGCAATATGTACTTGACAATCTTGTCATATTATGCTATACTTAAACTAAAGAAGTGAAAAATCGTAGTTCAATTTGTTCTTTCTGTTACACGATCCATAATTGCAAACATTCGTAAGGAGGTATTTTTATGAACGGTATCAGCGTAAATCAGCGTTTTGAAAGGAATTATTCGGGAAAAAGAGCGATTTCTCATGAAAACGTCGGAGATTTTTCGTCCTTAATTTCAAAATCGGAAAAATTGCTCCAAAACAATGAACACGACTTTGATTTTTCGGATATGTATGTAAGAACTTATCAGCATTCGGCTGAAGACGCTGTAAAGGATATTTATGCCGTAACGAAACCGTGGAAAAATACCGATTATATGTCGGTTCCTGTGGCAGGAGATCTTAAGGAGCTTATGGAGGACATTGAAAAGGGTCTTGCAGAGGGTGAAACGCTCAGAAGCATACTGCAAAACAGAATAGACAGATATGCAAGGGAGTGCGGCGAAGAGGGCGCTGTCGAAGTTGGAAGCATCCGAGCGGATCTTATTCTGGTAGATCCGGAAACCGGAAGGGTGATCGACTCGATGCCTAAGGGACGCGTCATTATCTTGTCTGATAAAATGCAGAATATTGACTATGAAACTGTAAGATCCCAGGCGGACGATCTGGCTACATTTTTAAGATACGCGGTGTTTAAAAAAGAAACCGACGACCCCGAAAAGGTCAACGCGCTGCTTTCCGAGTTAAAGGAAAAGCAGTCAGGCTATGACACCTCTCGTTTTTTGCCGATATTCTATTCCGGCGGAAGGCAAGGGAGAAGGAATCTGGAATATTGGCTGAACTTGCTCGGAACGGACTGGGGCAATGATCTTAGCGAGGACGAGCGCAATGATGCAGCCGATGAACTGCTCAAAATCTTGGAAGAACGCTATTCATCTAAAGACAGCAATGACAACGATTTGCTTGAAGAAATGAAGAAAATGAAGTCCGAAAATATCGGAAAGCGAAAAATTGAAAGAACTGTTTTGCAAGAGGCTTTGTTCGGAGAAATTTAAGTCTTGCAATTAAGCTGTAAATATGTTATAATGAAGTCTATAATACGAAAATACTTTTTGTTTCAATAAGAGGTGTTGTCGAAGGAAGTATAATTTATGAAGAAAATATACCTGCACGGTTTGGGACAGACGTCAGCCGACTGGACAAAGACAATAGAAAAATTAGACGATGCGGAAAACAGCGTGTGCCTTGATTTAACTAAAATAAATCGCGGAGAAAAAGTTACATATCACGATCTTTACACGGCATTCTCCGACGAGTGCAGCCGTTATGACAGTCCGATAGCATTGTGCGGGCTCTCGCTTGGCGGGGTGATGGCTCTGAATTACGCGATTGAATATCCCGACAGGGTCGGAGTGCTTGTTCTGGTCGCGGCACAGTATAAAATGCCGAAATTCACGCTGAAATTTCAAAATTTAATTTTCAGAATAATGCCTGAAGACGCATTCCGGCAGATGGGATTTTCAAAACGAGATACCATCAGTCTTTGTGACACGATGTCAGAACTGGATTTCAGTGGTTCGCTTGATAAGATAACTTGTCCCACTCTGATAATTTGCGGAGAAAAAGATTCGGCGAATCGAAAAGCTTCGGTGGAATTGGCTGAAAAAATAAAAAATGCGAAACTGACTGTAGTCAGCAAGGCGGGGCATGAAGTAAATATTGAAGCTCCCGAAAAATTAGCGGAGATACTTCAAGAGTTTTACAGCTCGCTGTAAAAATAAGGAAATTGCATAAGAACGCCTGTAAAAGCGTCTGCGGAATTATTTTTCCAACTAAAATCCGGCTGCGTTCTGCTTTGCTCATACCGTCCATACGCTTGCCGAGGTAATTTAGCGCGTCAAGGCTCACCTCGCTGTCAACGAGCATTGAAAGTTCCGTTTCCGAACAGGGAAAGACGATCTCCGTGCAGTATGGAGAATTTTGAATTGTTGCTTTTATTACCTCCGAATTATACAAGCTTCGAAGAGCCTGTTATAATGGGTTCTGCCGAATTACTCGAAAAGACGCCTGCAAGTGGTTTCTTAATCAACAAGAAATTGCTCACAGGCGATTTGTATATATTGCACAAAATTTTATCGAAAAATTTTGTAGGGTAGGGGTTCAAGTCCACATTCGTGTTGAAAATATCTGTGGACCGCGAATCCTGTTTTCTGTAAGACTTACATAACAGCTGTACTGAAAATCACGTCACATCAGAGCCACCACTGCTAGGAAACCGGTGCATGGCATTGCACTGTTGGTGGAGATAAGGGGATTCGAAAATCCACCTGTGCTTTTTCTAACTTTTGGCGAGCTGCAACAAACCGCATAATAATGCGCTTTTCGACAATTTCTGTTTCAGCAGTTTTTAGTAACTTTTAGTGGTTTTTTGCACAAATAAAGAACAAACAAAGAACAAATTTTTAAGACGCAGCGTGTTTCTGCATATCTTTAGAGGAGGACTTTTTATGAACGAGAAACTTGAAATCGGACGCTGGGGCGGGTGGCAGTTTACAGTTGACAGGGTAAAGTGTACAGTAGTGAACGGATTAATAATGTTCTAACGAGGAAAAGCGGAAGTCACCCTCGCTTTTCTGTTTTTGCAAAAAATTATGCTCCGAAATTCGGCGGGCTGAACGCCATTCACCTGTCAAATTTTCTCCAGCACCTCTCGAATATCCGCGTTTATGCAAATGCTCCGCGCGGCTATCTCATCGGGCGCGAAAGCCTCTCCGAAATTCACGCAGGCGTACACTGCATTCGGGTTTTCGGCGGTCATTTTCCAGAACGGATATTTGATGATAACGGGCGTGTTGTAGCCTACTCCGAGTTCCAGAAACAGCACACGCCGACCGCCGATTTTCCGCAGAAAATCCTCATAACGCCGCGCCGCCGCGTGCCAGCCGTCGTCCTCGACAAAATTGTCATCGCTTCGCAAATTCATCGTCATTGGCTTTCCGCACCTCGGACATTTCGGGACAAGCTCGGTCGGAATTCGCAAATTTTCCTGAAATTCGAGCATATCCTTGACGATCTCCTCGTTGTCATAAGTGGCTTTGTGACACGGCTCGGAGCATTGAAATAAGCCGTAATCGCCCTGTGTGTAAAATAATTTTGATTTATCAAAACCTGCTTTTTGAAACTGATGGTCAACATTAGTTGTAATCACAAAATAATTTTTATTTTTGACAATTTCAAAAAGCATTTTATAAGTGCCGTTGTCAACGTCCGTATAGCGGTTGCACCAGATAAATCTCGACCAATATGCCCACATTTCTTCGGGTGTTTCAAACGGGAAAAATCCGCCCGAATACATATCGTGAAAGCCGAATTTTTCCTCGAAATCGCTGAAATATTTTTCAAATCGTTCGCCCGAATAAGTAAATCCTGCCGCGGTGGAAAGCCCTGCTCCCGCGCCTATTACTACCGCTTCGGCGGTTTTCAATTCGCTTTTCAGACGTTCAATTTCCGCTGAGCAGCCGCTTGTAAATTTCATAATCTTCCTCCGAAAAAACGTTGAAAATAATTTTAATTTCGTTAGTTTTCAAAAATTCACGCACAGTACCAACAGCAATTTCCGCGGCTTCGTTATGCGGAAAACCAAACACTCCCGTTGAAATACAGCAAAACGCAATACTCGAAATTTTATTCTGAACGGCAATTTCAAGACAGCTTTTATAACAGCTTTTAAGCAGCCTGCAATGCTCACTGTTAAGCCGTCCGCTGACAATCGGACCGACCGTATAAATTACAAAATCGCACGGCAAATTGTACGCGGGAGTAATTTTCGCCTGACCCGTCGGTTCTTCGTGACCTTGCGCCTGCATAATTTCAGCGCATTTCAGGCGAAGTTTAACCCCCGCGAAAGTGTGAATACAGTTATCAATGCAGTTGTGGCAAGGCTGATAACAGCCCGTCAGACCCGCGTTTGCGGCGTTGACGATCGCACCGCATTTCAGCGTTGTAATGTCGCCTTTCCAGAGATAAATTTTGTCCTCAACAGGTGTTAAATCCGCAATGTCAACAACGCCTTTTTTCGCCGTAATTTCCGAAAGAAATTCGTCCTCAGCCCGCATAAAATCGACGTTTGCGGGCATTGGCGGACGGACGTTTACTAAACTTCTGTACAGCCGAAATTTCGCATTTTCATCTTCGGGGATTTCAATTTTTTCGTTTCTCTCCGAAAGAAGATAATTTATCAAAAATAATAATTTCTTGTCAGTATCCATTTTATCCTCTTACCTTCTTATCCTCTTTTCACTACCGCATTAACAGGACATACTTTTCTGCAGGCTCCGCAATGCAGACAATGTGTTTGGTCAATTTTAAAAGGCTTTCCCTCTGTTATTGCAGATTGGGGGCAGACATTTATGCACTGTCCGCAGGAAATGCAATTTTCTGAAATTTCAAATCCTTTAAAATTTATCTTGCCGTTTCCTATCGTGTACGATTCGCGGAAGATAGGATTTACGCCCAAATTGAAGTATTCTATCTCGGCGTCTTTTATTACAAAAATAACACCGATATACCTTTTTTCTCCCGAATATAAATTTGACAGATAAGGCTGTTCGGAAAAAATTATATCAATAAATTTTCTGCGTTCGGTTTCTTCAACCTGTTTTGCAGTTGCAGACATCCGTATCATTTCCTTGAATTTTGTGTAACCGAGTATCTGAACACGACCGTCTGCAATCAATTCGTCATAAAATGCTTTTCCGGGTGCAGTAAAGAAGTACATTTCGTTTTCCGAATAGTGAATTGCACTTATGCAGCGCACCTGCGGACTTCCGTCAAGCCCTATTGTTGCAAAATTCAACACACCGATTTTTTGAAATTTTTCCATACAAGTTTTTGCGTCCATAATTATCTCTCCACAATTCTTATTCTGTCCTTGCGGCGCGGCTTTGTCTGCGGCATTTCGCCGTCGATATATCCTAACGCCACAAAGCACACGCAGCTGTAATTTTCGGGGATTTCCCACTCTTTCAGCAGCTGTTTTCCCGTATCATTCGCGAACGTTTCCGCGCCCCGTGACACAATGCACGAAGATATATCAAGCTCGGTTGCCTGCAACACGATATTTTCGGCAATGCAAAACGCGTCTGCGTCGCGGATCAGAAAATTATTCTGCCAGAAAATGCAGACAACGGTCGGCGCACCGTAAAAACCGTTTTTGATTTTCGGGTCGTCGATAACGCTCGGCTGCTCTTTTGAAACATAGCTGCCGATAAGCTGCGAACGGTCGAACGCCGACATATTCATAATACCGAGTTTTTGCGTAAGTTCCGCATTGTGTACGGCAACGATAATGCTCCGCTGTCCGCCGCCCGCATTCGGCGCGTAATTTCCCGCGTCAAGAATGGTTTCAAGGTCGCCGCGGCTTATCTGCCTGTCGGTGTATTTCCTTATGGAATGCCGCTTTTTAATAATATCCATCAGCATAATTTTTCACCTGTTTTCATATTAAATTCTTTCCAGCATTGCGGGTCGGGAGCGTACATATTGCCCGTATATCCGAATGTCACGGCAGGACAGCCACGGCAATACCCTCGAAGCTCGCATTTTCCGCACTTTTCAAACTTGTCGAATTGTCTGTATTCTTCCAAATCCTCGCCGACAAACAACTCATACATCGGCGTTTCAAACACATTTCCGACCTTGCTTTCCATTCTCCTGCAGGCGTAAACATCACCCGTCGGCAAAATCGTCATATGCCCTATCCCGCAGTGACAGCCGTCGTAAATCATATTTTTGTCGTCATTTTCGGGCATCTTGAAAAGCCCCTGTTCGTACAGGTACAGCGTCCAGAGATGGTCTTTGTACTGAAATGTTGTCTTACAGCCGCGCGACTTGTGATACTGAAATTTCTTGTAACACATATCGAGAAAATCGCGGTAGGCAAGCGGTTCAATGTGGTATTCTTCGGACTTCTGACCGCTTGTGGGGCAGTATCTCCCGAACGCGAAAACATCAACATTTTTCTTTGCAACAAGGTCAATAAGCTGCGGAAAATCGCCAACATTCGCTGATGACACCGTTGACATAACCGCGCAGTACATTCCCGAATTTTTGATGTGGTCAATCGCTTTCAGCGTCGCCCCAAACGAGCCTTGCTTTCGGAAAAAATCGTGCGTTTTCTCCATACCGTCAAGCGAAAGCTGATACTTCCGACAGCCATAATTGTAAAGCCTTTGACAAACTTCGTCATTTAAATGAAACGGATTGCCGAGGATTGCCCAAGCAATGTCCTTTTCTTTCAGCAATTTCGCAAGTTTCCAAAAATCGCGGTGCAATATCGGATCACCGCCCGTGATGTAAAAGTACGGCGTTCTGCTAAGTTTGCTGCACATATCCTCACAGCTTTCGACAACCTGTTTCATCTTCTCCCACGGCATTTCGGAAAGTTGTTTGCAATTGTCCTCGGCGAAAATATAACAGTGCTTGCACCGCTGGTAGCAGTTGTCAGTAATATGCCACTGAAAAGCAAAATACGGTTTCATTATAACTCCTGTCTATGTAAACGCATTAGCGGATTTTTAATTTGCAGGCATACCGAGCCGATACGCCTGCTTTGTGAAGTTTAACGACTTACTTCTTGTCGGGGTCAGACGCGCCGCAAGCTGAACCGCAGGCAGAAGGCGCGGGATCTTTCGTACCGCAAGCCGAACCGCACGCCGAAGGCGCAGGATCTTTTGTTCCGCACGCGCTGTTTTCAGCACCAAAAGCGGCAACTCTTTTCAGCATTTCGCTCATAGCTTGAACCTCCTTTTTAAAATCAGGTTTCCCTGTTAAAATCAGTATATCACGGATTTTTGTTTTGCACAAGTACGCACTTTTTTGTGACATAGTTACAAAAAAGTAACTTTTGCGATGTTATGGGATTAAACGTGAAAAAATTTGTTGCATTTTTGAATGTAATATGCTATAATATATGTAACATCAAATTTGAAACCTTTGGAGGGTTACTATGATAAAGAAAGAAGAACTGCCCGATTGCCCCGTGGCAACCACCGTACAGCTTATCGGTAACAAGTGGAAACTGCTTATCCTGCGAAATCTCATGGCCCGCCCGTGGCGGTTTAATGAACTTCGCAAAGACCTTGACGGCATCAGTCAGAAAGTCCTGACCGAAAGTCTGCGGTCAATGGAGAGCGACGGCATAATCGTCCGTACGGTTTACGCGGAAGTCCCGCCGAGGGTTGAATACTCGCTAAGTCCGCTTGGCGAAACGCTCCGCCCGATACTTGACGCAATGCAGGCTTGGGGGAGTGAGTACAAGAAAAAGGCGGAGTAATTTGGCACACGGAAAATGTTTGTATTAATGTATATTGCGTTGCCGGGTGTGACAGTCGTGATTTGACGGGAGGATATTATGATAAAAAAATTAAATCTACCGATTGTGAAGAAGTTAGGAAAATTTGCATTGAAGAACCGGGATATGAATGTGAAATCAGCCTGATCGTGGCGAGGATTAATGAATTGGATGAAAGCCGAGAAGCAGTATTTGTTGCTGAAACTGACAACAAAATTGTAGGTTTTGTTCATGTAGAAAAGTATAAGCTTCTTTATTGTGAGGATATGGCAAACATATTGGGGTTAGCGGTTGTCGAGGATTACCAACGTTGTGGATTTGGAAAAGAGCTTCTGAACGAAACGGAACAGTGGGCGAGAAATAATGGTATTAAAATTTTGAGGCTTAATTCGGGAATGAAAAGAACAGCAGCGCATAAGTTTTATCGAGTAATGGATTTTAATGATGAAAAAGATCAAAAAAGATTCATTAAGCGACTATAATTTCCATTTAACGAAAAGAACAAGTGAAAAAATCTTTGCCGCCGATATGGTAGTGTGTATCAAAATCAGCAGGTACATAGAAACGAAACTTAATAATCTGCCGATTTTTGAACACCCCCGACTTGCATTTCTCGCGGTAAATCTCCTTGCTGTTTTGTTTTCGCAACGCCTTACAATCCGCACAGTAGAGCGAATTTTGCGCCTTTGCAAGGTAATAATTTCCGCACAATTTGCACTTCAGACAGAAAATTTTTTGTCTTGCCAAACACCTCGAATACTCGCCAAAAAAATCCGAAATTCCCGCGCAATTAAATTGAATACAGTCGCTAATCTCCGCGCCCTGCGGGGATTTTTTCTTTTTCAGCGCAGTCAAAACCTCGGAAATCAGCGTATACATTTCCGCGCGGAATTGCTCGCCCAACAACGCGCGGTCGGCGTGGTTAAGCCCCAAACCGAGCCGCGCGTTCATATACAAATCAGTCGCGGCGGCGTATTTTTTGACGATAATTTGCGCCAAAAATCTCGCCGCAAAATTTTTGTCAGTCTTGAAAATTCGGTCCAACTCGTTCAGCGTTTCGGCAACGCGCTGCCGCTTAGTTTCCCTGTCGCAGAGGTTCGCATAAAGCGCGTCAACCCGCTCCGTGAGCCGTTCCGCGTTGATTGAACACGCGCTCAGAGCGAACGTTCCAAGCGGCTGATTGTGAAAAAACACGTCAATTTTTTTATTCGTGAAATTCCGATTTTTTACCGCATTTTTCAAGGCTCTGCGGCTGCCCCCGAACATCGTTTCGCCGTCCTCCGTAAGCAGCATCGCAAATTCATAATCGCAGTTCAGTTCAAATTTCTTCTCGTAAGTCATAATTTTTCCTCCTTTTTTAAGCTGCTAACAAGGATAAAGTATTGGAAAACAGCCGTTTTCAAGATGAATTACGAGCAATTCCGCCAACAGCTTTATGATAACAGAGCCTTTTGTAGAGATTGTCGATTTATCTGAATTATTTACAAGGATAAATTGAAAAAGGATTGTAATCCGCACTGTTATGCGGAATGATTTTTAAGAAGTTGGTATTTAGCTTATACTCTATCCTTGTTAATTATAGCACAAATTATTGCAATCGTCAAGAGGATATGGTAGAATTAAATCATCGAAAACTTGAGGAGGCAATTTTATGAACAACAAAAAGGAAATTCTCGCGGCGGTGAGCGAGTTGCTCGGGCAACTTTTTGAACAGGAAGAACCGAAAAATTCTAACGAGCCTGAACCTGTCGAGCTGCTGACAATCAAGGAGTGCACGGAGGAAATTCGCGGGCTGAACGAGTACACCGTGCGGCAACTCGTGGCGCGGAACGAAATCCCGTTTATCCGCAGCGGGCGCGGGAAACGCGGGAAAATTCTTATCCCGAAGGCGGCGTTGCTGAAGTATTTCGGCGGGAAATAGTGCAGAAAAATGCAGTCTGCGACAGGTTAAAATTTGAGCTGAAAGGAGTTGTTGAAATGCAAATTACAAATGTACTGAACCCGACAAACACGCTCTCTGTAAACCGCCTGCTTGCCCACAAGCTGGGGCTTAATGCGGCAGTCGTGTACGCTGCGTTAGTCGCGAAACAGGCGTACTACGAGACGCGCGATATGCTCGACAAGGACGGGTATTTTTACTCAACCGAGGACGATTTGGAGGAGAGTACCTCGCTCTCCCGCGCCCAACAAGCTCGCGTGATTGATATTCTTTTGGACGCAGAGCTTGTTGAAAAAGATACGCGCGGAATGCCTGCAAAGAGATGTTTTCGCGTTATTGATGACGAAAATTTGCTGACAAGTTTGCTTAAAACTGACAATCAAGTTTGCGAAAAAGTTGCAAACAAGATTGTCGAAAACTCGCAAACAAGTTTGTCGGAAAGTTCAAACCATACATATAAAACTAAAGAAAATAAATCTAAAGTTTCTATCAATCAATCCGCCGATGGGATTGATGAGATTGATAACAAGCGCGAAAATTATTTGGAGATTATCCGCGAGAACATCGACTATGAATGCTTTACTGAAAAAGAAAAGGTTGATGAGTTTGTGGAAATTATGCTCGATGTGATTTGTTCTATCAGGAAAACTGTGCGGGTTAATGGCGAGGATTTGCCGACGAAAATTGTGAAAAATCGTTTCCTAAAGCTCGATTATTCGCACATCGATTACGTTCTGACCGCGCTGCAAAAGAACACGAGCGAGGTGCGTAATATCCGCGCGTACCTCGTCACCGCGCTCTACAACGCGCCTGCGACAATCGGAAACTACTACTCGGCGTGGGTCAATCACGATATGTACGGGAGTTCGTAGTGAGCGAAAATTTTTCTTTTCAGCTTGGCAGGAAAAATTTCGAGGTTGGTGAAAATCGTGCGAGAGGTTTTAGGGGCGAATTCGTTTTGAGCCGAAAAGCAACCCCAAAAGCGGCAACTTTGAAACGCAAACCTCGTCGTTTGACGTTGACGAGGTGATGAGGTGAATTTGGGCGAGGTACGATAAACGCGCAAGCAACGAGTAGCGGATTTTTGGCGACTGCGCGGATTTTTCTTTTTCAACTTGGCAAGGGAAAATTTGGGCAAGCGTAAAAAATTCGTTTCGGTTTTTGGAGTGAATTTTTCGGTTTCCGAAAAATTACGCAAGGGGTTGCAGGGGCATTCCCCTGCCGAAATGCCGTTTTGTAAAGCTCCGCTTAACAAAATGGCTATTGAGTATAGCAAAACTGTTTGTTACACGTCAATTTGTAATCAGGTTTAACGGGGCAAATTTGAACTTTTCAAAAAATGGTGAGAGGAGATTTTTCAAGATGAGCGAGCAAGCGCAAAAAAGTCTGTCGATTTCATTTCGGGTTGACAGCGGGGTAATTGAACATAACAACCGAAAAATTGTCGCCAAAAATGTTGACAGGGCGCGGATTTGCGATAACATAATTTACCGCAAGCAGGACATCAAGCAGAAATACGCTGAACTTTTTGGGCAGGCACTTTACGGAATACAACGCAAAGCAGGCGCAGAAAAGCCGCCGCATTTCCGACTACTACGAACACGTTTTGAAGTCGGCGAAAGGCAAGCCGTTTTATGAAGTGGTTGTGCAGTTTGGCGATGTGGAGAGCTGCGGGTTGGGTTCGGAGAATTGGGAAAAGGCAAAGCTGATGTTGGACGACTATATGAGAAATTTTGAGGAACGCAACCCGAATTTGAAAGTGTTCAACGCTGTACTCCACCTTGATGAAAGCACACCGCATTTGCACATAGATTTTATTCCCATAGCGCGGAAATCTGAGCGTGGACTTTCGGTCAAGGTGTCAATGAAAGGCGCGTTACGGGAACAGGGTTTCACTTTGGCGAACCGATTTCAAAATGAATGGTCGGCGTAGGAGGAACGAGAGCAGAAGGTTATGACGGAAATTCTTTGCAAGCACGATTTGAACCGTGACGTGAAAAACGTTCACCGTGAACATCTGTCGGTTGACGAGTATAAACGGGTTGCGGCTACTAAGGAAAAAATTCGTGAAATCAACGCCCACATCAACGAACTGAAAAAGAAAAATCCCGCCGAACTCACGCCTGACGAAACGGAGTTGATTAAAAACCAGAACGATTTTCTCCGTGCGGAGGTGCAAAAGTGCAAGGGCGAGATTGATACGCTTTCTCAAAAAGTTGGAGCAAAGAAAAAACTTCGACAGCGAACAGAAAAAGTTCCTCCGAGTGAAAGAGCTTATTCGGGCATATGAAAAAATCGCCGATGGCACGACTTATTAGGGCGCAGAGGGAGCGTGATAGAGCGTCCGATAATGCGAACTTGAGTAAGTGGATAAAGGGTCAAATAAAATAAAACGGCTCATTATGATTTCAAATGAGCCGTTTAAGTAAAATTAAAGCTTTTTAGTTATGTGTCACAATTATTACGCGATATTGCCTTTCCGTCATCACGAATGATAAGTCCGGTAACTACGTAATCTGAGGATTTAGGCATAAATGGCACAAACGTAGTGAGTTCTCCTGTTGACAGTGAAAATTCCACATATGCGTATGACATATCATGAATGTTTTCCATAATACCGCAAAATGTATCACCAACACAATAACTATCTTTTCCTCTTGTGCTAAAATAATAATTTGCATTGTTAGGGAAAGAGATTACAGAAACATCCTCTTGAGAAAAAGCTGTACTTGAATAGTCAAATCCATACTTGCACAAAAAGGTATTATTGCTGTATCCGTCAGAGCCATATTTATTGTATAGAACTATGATCCCGTCCTCGGCACAAAATAGTTGTTGAACACCCGCAATACCCTCAATTTTTACATTTGAATATTGCTTTGATTCAAGATTGTATGCTGTAATCCAACCGCATTGATCAGTGAACACATCAGATATACAAAAGAGAGTTCCGTCTTTAATGAAAATAGCATTTTCTTTAACGTCCCTTTCGATATCGTTCAGCCCCATACTCGAAAATGGTATTTCAATTTCATCGTATGTAGTATTGTCACCCCACATAAAGCTGCGAACCACAACACCCATACCTTTTTCCTTTCTAGGGCTATTAAAAACAAAAAGCCGTTCATCTGTGATCTGTATTGATTTAACTCCAGTTATTGTATGTTTACCACCAAGAGCGACTTTCAAAAATATATCGCCGCTTCCGTAAATCAATGTTTGTTCCTCATCTGCCAAAAGGAGCGCACTCCTATCACCAAGTTCAGAATAAAAATATGGCTGTCCTACACTTGTCAAAGCCTCATCAAATTTTTTTGTCCCTGTCATTTTCTTTAATGAATTTATGGGACAATAACCTGATGCAGCAAAACAGGCATTGTTAGACTCATTCACATATTCCGAAGAAATATCAATCGAAACACTGTTGTTGTATTGAAATACCTGTGTCATACCAATTTCAACAATGCGTTTTTCCGGTATACCACATACATTAGCGTTATAACTTATATATTTCTTTTTTACAACATCAAAATCATCAAAATTTGCAAGCAAAGGATTTGTAATATTTGTTGTGTGTTCGCTCAAACCTCTGTTGCTACACCCGGACAATAAAATTGTGCAAATAGAAATAAAGATAATGAAAAATTTCTTCATACAGTGTTAACCGTCCGCGCCCCAAACATAAGGTTTCGTGTGCCCCCAGCCAAGGGTGTACTTCATCGAAAGCTTATCGGAATTTTCGATGACAAAATCACTCGGCATAAACATTCCACCTATATAGCTATCAGCCCAATAACCCTGGAATTCAATGCCGTTAGCGTAATATGCTTTCCATATAAGGGTCGCGCAATTCACATAATTTCCATTTCGTCTGTTAGCGTTTATAGCATATTTCCAACCTACCAAGTTATTTTTTGCATAGTCAACAATCTTTTTGCTAAGAGCGTCCTCCCCAATCTTGGGAGTATCGTTTACAACCTGATTGCACTCATAAATTCTCAGAGTTTTGCAATGTCTCCACACTACCGCCATATCGGCATATACACTAAATCCCGTAGCACCTTTTAAACCGCCGGATTTCGGTCCGTAATGCTCCACGGTTTTGCCATCACCACACGAAAGCGCGGCGTGACCGTGGTCTATAGCCAATGTTGTGCAATCTCTTGTGATAAGTATGTCGGCAGCTGAAGCGTTCTCCTTTACTTTACCCCAAAGAATATCATTCATCGAATAATCAAAGTCAACACTTGCGCTATACGGTTCAACAAGTCCCGAAGGATCAACATTCGCATAGTATATATCATTTTCAGTACTGATGTACGAAATATTCTCTATATAATCTTCGCGATTAGTGTCGTATGTACCGTCATTAGCTATTTGGTAATCATATATTACCTCACAATCGCTCGCTAACGCCGTTAGCGAAAATGTGCCAATAACCGAAATTGCCGAAATTATTGCACCTAAAATACTTAAAAAATGATTTCTTCATAATAATCCTCCTAAATAATCGCTTAACTTGTGACACAATCAATTCAGCATCATATAATTTAATTAATAGTTTTCTTCGTTACTTTTTGCTGAATAGATTATATCCTTTACGCTGTCCTAAATGAAAATGTCCTAAGCTAAAGTAATTTAAGGCACTTTTTGTTCGTCGCTGTAATTTAGTAATGATCTCACTTTTCCGTTTTTGTCGGTTAAAGTGAAAACGGATTTCACACGGTATGTATCACTATCCAGAACGCCTACGGAATTGGGTACATAGATTGAATTGTAGTTCACCGTTTAAGTCCATTACGCCCGTCAACATTTGTCCAAAACTTAAAACCATATGTTTCTGCAAGGTTTGTTGTTATGCTAACAACTCCTCTTCTGACAACACAAGTTGTGCAAGTTGCCGTCTTTCCAGCAATAAACAAATCTGATGACGGTTCGTCAGCAAAATCGTATGCTAACGAAATATTCTTATCAATAATACGGCATAGTTGTTTTTGCATAAACAACGACATTAGAAGTTGTACACAAACTAATTACCAATCCAAGCGAAACCATTATTTTTTAATCTGCATTGGTTAACCTCCTGTTATAATATAATTTATAATTACCGGCAAAACCACTGCAAAAATGTGGTAGACGGTACTCAAAGCTTAAACTATAATGGAAGCAATAATTGGACTGACGTTCACTTCCTTGGGCTATAGCGCCCGTAATTAAGACCGTTATCTATGCTTCCATTGTAGCGTTCGGTTAAGCAGGTTGAGCCGCCACATCGGCGCGTTCGTATCGCCCAACAGTCTGAATGGGCGATGAGTTTAAGCATAGTCCCCCGATTACAATAATAAATGCAATTGCGATTGTGTCCGTAAAAAACCGCGTTCAGTTTTCAAGGATAAGTATTACCGTTGGTGTAACAAGAACGGCTACTATTACTCCGACAGCAAAGCGGACGCTATATACGACTATTCCAAAACACTCGTTCCAATACTCCCTAACAGTTATTACATAGCTGCTTTAACGGAACAATCTGCAAAGCAGTTTAACTGTGCCTGCGAAACTCTTTCAAAGCTTCAAAAACAGATGGCTGCGCTTTCACAACAACTCCCCGAATACGATGTTGTTATGGGAATATTTGGTGTTGGCAAGGTTCTCGCTCCGCAGCTGATCGCCGAGATTGGCGATAACAGACGATTCCACAGCCGCAAAGCGATAACAACTTTTGCGGAACTTGACGCTCCGCCGTACAAATCGGGAAGCATTGACGTAATTCTCAAAAATAGTCCCGCAGGTAAACCTGTTTACCAATTCCTTGATAAAAAAAGCGCCGAGGGTAAACCGTACAAGGGTTATTTGACGGCTGCAGCCAACAAGTTCCTGCGTATTTATTACGCCAAAGTAAACGAAGTACTTAACGCTTAATTTACAACTCTAATAATTGCTTGGATCGTCGAATATTATCACCTTCGGCGGTCAGCTTTGCTATTCACAATTTTCAATACCTAAAAATTTTAAAAAATATCTTATTTTTTTATTTTAGGTGTTGACTTTTGTTAGCAGGTCTTTCAACAAATTTAGAGTTTTTTGCACCTTATATAATATACAATTATCATCGACTAATATTTAAAATTATTATATCACATAATTTTTCAAAAGTCAACAACAAACTAAGGTTTTTGCGCAAGATGTAAAAAACTTGCGTAAAATGCAAAAATTTTTTGAAACTAACCAAATTTGATTCTTCATTTTTATATAATTTCACAATCAGGAGTTTTGCCGCAATTCCACCCCACATGATCTGAACTGCGACAAAACCATTAACTTACATTCCCATTGCCATTCCCTGTTCCTCGTCCTCGCCTAGATCATTGTCCAAGTCCGCAGTTTCCTCGTCATTGAGTTCCTCGCTTTCGCCGTTGGAAACGTCCTCAAAATCGTCCGAAACGGCTGCGCTTTCCTGCTCCTCGTGTTGCTCCTCGACTTCCTCGGTTTCGTCCTCACAATCGTTCACGGCGGCTGTTTCGCTCTGTTCCGCTTCCGATGTTCTCTGCGTCAGTTCGCGCTCAATCTCGTTCTCGATAAGCCCAATCACAAACTCTTTCTGCGTCATATTGTTACGATGCAGATAATCCTTAATTTTCTGAAAAAGCTCCTCCGGTACCTAAAATGCCATAGTTCTCATATTGCCCATATCCTTATCCTCCCTTGCGCTTACTTGCGGATGAAGCTCGTCACAAAGTGCTTGCGCAACAAACTCTGCCATTGTAATTTGGTGTTTTTCAAGGTACTGCCGAACCTCGGCGTGAAGTTCAGCGTCGACCTTTACCGTGATACCTTTCTTTTCGTCATTCGGCATTGCTTTCACCATCCTTCATGTAATTTCCGATTCCTTTAATTTTTTAGTGAAAGAAAGCCTAAACATTCAATTTAATCACCCCCTCAATCGCTTTTTAATGCGGTTTTATATTTCACGCCTTAAAATTCGGCGTTTTTATGCCGCTTCTTGACAGAATAACTCCCGTAAAAATTGTAAGCGTTGTTGTGTCGTTAATCAATGTCCAATCGCACAACTCGCTGAGCGCAATATCCGAGTCGCCGCTGTAAACGGTTTTCGCCGCTTTGTACAGCGCGTAACCGTCTGTGGAAATCCCGTTTAATTTGATTGCACCGAAATTCACCGAATATCTCACGACCGCGCTTTTAGAACGCTCCCATAAAAGTTTGTTCGCAGACAAAAGGAAAACCGCGGCAATAAACTTGCTGCGGCTGCTGTAATAATTTGAATTTTTCGGAGAGATAAACTCCGTAAAATTTTTTCTGTGCAAAGAATTTTTAAATCTTATTTTCATAATTCACCTCATTTACATCGACATTTCGGGGGAGCAGCTTTGCTGTTTCGGAATGTTTTCCGATATTTTTTCGTTCAGCTTATTGAGAAATTCACAATCTTCAAGCCGAAGACCGCTGTTGTGCTTTGCGGTGAAACTCACACAATTTCTGATCTGTTCAAGTTCCTCCTCACTGAATAATTTATTCTTGCTGATCAGTCCCGAACGAATTGAAAAGTTTTCCTTTGCGCTGCCATAATCGCTGAAATAATTACCGTTGCAAACGCTCTTTCTGTCAGAGGAGAGAAACCAAGTGACAAATTCAAAGCCGTATTCCTCATTATATTTTGCCGCCAAAACCGCATCTCCGAATTCCGCAAGACAGCGGTATTTTTCCGACAATCCGTCAGCCGTCAGCGGCGCGGCTTTTTCGTAAGCGGAGCAGCAATCGAGAACCTCGCGGAAAAGACGATAAAGCGCGTGAAACTTATCCTTGCCGCTTTGTGAAAAAGCTCCCTCGCTGTACATGACATCATTATCCCGAATTTTAATAACATCGCCGTCCGAAATTACGGAAAATTCTCCGTTTTCAAACGAGAAATTGTACCCTTCCTCGTTCAGCCTCCGCGCGATTTCTTGTTTGAAAATGCCGGCGGGCTGCTCCCGTTTCAAGCGGATATCTTCACTTTTCAGCAGACTGTTCAGTTCAAACAGGTCTTTTGTTTTTTCAACCTCAATCATCTTCGCCGACCACTCATCAGAGATGTCCTGAGTTGTTTCAACTGAAACTTCGCAGTCCGAAATGCTTTCCGCACCGAGTCTGTAAAGCGCTTTCTTGATTGCGATTTCCTCACACGGCAATTCCGCAAGTTCTGTTAAATCGCCGTAACTTATCTCTGCTGTAACAATAGCGTTTGGATTGCAATAATACGGCGGAAACGTCTTGCCGTTAAACACTTCCTCAAACGAAATTTCCTCGTTCACGAAAAGCAAGCCATAATCTGTTGATATGCCTTTTCCC
>CANRNN010000007.1 GCA_947632025.1 uncultured Clostridia bacterium
TGATTTTGAAGAATTGTTTGCCTTATTCCTGCTGGACTATGTTGCTATCATGAGACTGTTCGTTTGCGTGGGGTATTTTTTGGTAGCATGGTTTCTGTCCGTTGTTTCGGCAAGTTTGATGCTTCCACATAGGTCTTAGGGTGTCCCTAACAAGGTATTTGTATGACTGTCCGTTTGTAGACAACATAATACCTTACGCCCGTGTTCCACAGGGGCATCCCGTGATTGTTGATTATTTCTACCACGAGGAAATCCGATGATCTGACAATTGTGACCGCCGTGAAAAGAGCGGTAAATTAGAAATCTTGTAATAAAAGCATCAAAAAGCTCCTCACCTCCGATGCGGAAGTGAGGAGCTTCTTTTGTCGCTTCAGCACAAAGGAACCACCGCTTGAAGCGGTGGGATAAAAATCTTTAGATTAAAGCAAAAAAAGATCCTCCTATGATATAATAGGTGTAGGTTTGGCGACCACATCTAAGAAACAAAGGAGGATGTCAAATGATTGACAATCATAGTTTATCACATTCAAAGTGGAATTGCAAGTACCATATAGTGTTTGCACCAAAATATCGTAGGCAAGTAATATATGGACAGCTAAAAGCGGACATAGGGAAAATCTTGCGGCAGTTATGTGAGCAGAAGAAAGTAAACATAATAGAAGCAGAAGCGTGTCCGGACCATATACATATGTTGGTAGAAATACCGCCGAACATAAGTGTAGCAAGTTTTATGGGATACCTGAAAGGAAAAAGTTCGTTGATGATATTTGACAGACATGCGAATTTGAAGTACAAGTATGGAAACCGACACTTTTGTGTGTACGCATTATTTGCCTGCGGCGAATAACGCTGGTGCTATGTAGACACGGTTGGAAAGAATAAAAAAGCGATAGAAGAGTATATACGCAATCAACTAGCAGAAGACATAGCAAATGACCAATTAACGTTGAAAGAGTATATAGACCCGTTTACGGGTAGCAAGAACTAAGAGTCAAAAAAGCAGCTGCTTAAGCGGCTGCTTGTGAATGAGATGCGGTTGCCAGACCATTCAATGCGCCTTCAGGCGCAAGCCGGTACCAGGCGCTTGAAGCGCCAGAGCAAACCACGCGTTTCACGCGTGGTTTTGATTTTTGGAGCTGGTGAACGGACTCGAACCCCCGACCTGCGCATTACGAATGCGCTGCTCTACCGACTGAGCTACACCAGCATATTAAATTGTTTGGCAACCAAAACTGCCATTTGGTAACGCCGAATAAAAACCTGTGTTGCTAACTGTAATAATCTACAAGACCGCGAACCGCTGCCGTATCTCCTTATTAGTAGCACACGACCTGCGCATTACGAATGCGCTAGGGATTTGCGAAGCATATCCCGTCTACACGACTGAGCTACACCAGCATATTAAATTGTTTCGACAGCCAAAGTTGTCATTCGGAACGCTGAACAGATTGTTCATCATACTCCTGCCACCGGACTGTTAATAATTTACAGGAAATTGAGTATTTTTTGTGAAAAATGTAAAATCCCCTTGAAAATAAAATCGAAATATGTTATAATCTATATTAGGATTTTATCAACGACTATTATATTATAATACATTTTTTTATTTTTGTCAAGTACCAAAAGGGGGTTTTTTTATAAATTTCCGAAAAAAATTTTTGCGCGGACTGGGATACGGATTTTGCGCTTTGCTTGTAATATTGTGCATTATTTTGATCCTTGCGGCTGCCGCTTTCGGCTCAAGAAACACTGTAAGTACTTTCGGAGCCAATATTTACCTCGTTCAGACTGACGGAATAGAGGGCGCTCCGAAAGGAAGCGCGGTATTTGTGACTAAGGTTTCCGCATACGACCTCAGCGAAAAATACGGAAAGCTTGTACTTTACGCCAATGACGACGAACAAAACAGCTGCTCTCTCGGTTATGTCCGGAACGTTTATGTGGTTGACGGAATTTATTATCTTACCGTTTCAGAGTCAGAGAATTCCGTATCTGCTGAAATTCCCGAAACACGTCTGATAGGATTGGCAGATAAGGCTTCAGTGCCTTTGGGGGCAATTATCGGATTTATCAAGACTCCGTTTGGAGTTTTCTGTATGGCTGTACTTCCTTGTATCGCCCTTATTTTGTTTGATGTAATAAGAGCCGCTGCTGCAAAGCTCCCAGACCCTGAGGTCGAACCGCAGCTTAAAAACCGTGCCGACGAGGAACGTATTTCTCCCGTGAATATTGCGGTAAAAAGCGACGGGAAAGCGGTTTACTCCAGAAAAATGCCCGAAAAAGCGAACAATACAAACGGCGTTTTGTATAATTATTCAGTGAAATCCCAAAAAGCAGAACGACCGATCATTCCGCTCACCAATAAAACGGAACCGCCCGTTGCCGAACAGAAAAAGCGAGTAAATCCCGTGTCTGTTCAAACGGATAACGAAAAACACGAAACAGCAAAAACTCCCGAAAATGTCGGCATTTCACGTTATATCAAAAACAACGAGCCTGCGGAAAATGAAAAAACAAAGACCGCAGAGATTCCTCAGATCTCCAAAAAAAATACAAGCGACGCGTTCTTTACACAGACAAACGTTTCATCTATCGGAGGACGCGGACAAGCTCCACAAATAGGACGGCAGATCCCGCATAAAACTTCTGAGGAAAATCCGCTTCAGAAAACTTCCGGGAAACGCAGCTCCAGTATTCTCGCTTCCAAACGTGTCGACGACCTTATTGCCGACGATGATGACACACGCGATAAAAATCGTATCAATGACAACGTTATTGATGACATTATTGCGGGACTGAAAAAATAAAATGAAAAAGAAAATACCATTTTTTCAGATTTTTAGATATGGAATGATAATAATCATATTGTTAGCAACGTTTAATGTCTATATGAAAAACTTCTTTCCTTATAGAAATGATGATCATATAATTTATCACGTTGCTAACAGTGATTATGAGTATGATGAAGATTCCTCTCCCGAAAACATATCGGAGGATAACGACACTGTAATTTCTTCGGAAAACACTTCTGACAAAACAACAAGTGCTTCGGAGATCTCAACCGAAAGCAGCGTTGAGCCTAAACCTTATGAAGAGTTTTTGCATTCTTCAAGCTTTATAAGCTTCACGAACCCGATACCTGACGAAAGATACAGAATAAACATCAATACGGCGTCAGCTTTTGAGCTTACAACTCTCAAAGGAATAGGAGATGTGAAAGCCAGAGCCATAATTGAATACCGTGAAAAGAACGGAGATTTTGAAAGTGTTGAAGATCTTACCAAAGTCAAGGGTATAGGCGAGAAAACTCTGGAAGCAATAATTAACGATATCACGGTTTAGAAAAATCTAATAAAAAAGAAAACGGAACGCTTGAAAAAAGCGCTCCGTTTTTTTGCCGCCGATCCCCAATCAGGTCGTACCGAAAATAGCTTCCATAAGCCAGATATGCGCCGCGTCAAGAGCCTGATAAAAACCCGTGAATTCTCCCTTGCGCTCTTTGTTGGCAGAATTGCTGTTATTCTTTCCGAGAAGCTGCACCATTATCTTGTTGGGGACTTGCTTTTCACCAACGGTCTTATAATCCTTGATGGTAAGTCTGGTAGCAATCCCGTCGCCGCAGCAGCCATAGTAGAGAAGATTTTCGCTCCTTATAAGCGGGAATCCCCTGTAGTAAAAAAGTTTGTTTTCCGACATATTATTATCCTCCGTTTCCCTGTGCCCTCTTTTTTCTCCCGCGAATCACAGGATATCCGCGGGTCATTCCCTACCGAGAGCCTTTACGCTCTCAACAAGGTCGTTTACTGTTATTTCGCCGACCTTGAAAATTGTTTTGCCATTAAAGTTTACCGCATATTTTCTGCCGTCGAAAGAGTTGAACGACAACGTATCGGAGCTTCCTCCGTAAATCGCGGTACAATCGCTTTTATAGTTGAACCGCACAGTCAGTACGGGAGCGCCGTCCGTCTGAGTTAAATAAAGCTCTTCGCCGAAAGAGCCGGTCAATTTCGTGTAAAGCTCCTTGAATTCCGCAGACGGGATCTCCCTTCCGTTCATATAGAAGAGTTTACTTTCATCGTCAATCGTGAATCTCAGCTCCTCTTCCGGAAGAATTACGTCAATGCTCTCACAATGATAAATATAAGCGCCTACAGGGCGTTTTGAAATAACCGTGAAAAGATTAAAACCGACCCACGGAGCGCGGCTTTCGGCAATTGAAAATATGCCGTCTGTGCCGCTTAGAGCCGCGTAATAGCCGTCGCCGCACTTATTTCCGATAAGAAGCTCCGACTCCTTGCCGTTATACTTATAAGAAACTCTCACGGCGGGATCGTCAAGTCCACAGGCTGCGAGATTCTCATCGGATTTTTCCAAGAACTCACACGCATTCATCATCAATCCGCAAAGCCCGCTGTAAAGCTTTCCCCCGCTTTCCGAGTCCAGCTCGATCGAAAAAGGACTTTTCAGCCGATAGGAATTTTTAAGCACCGTATCATCAATATCTTTTCTTGCTTCTATAAGCTCAAGCTCGACAGGCTCGGTATTATCCCGACTTTCGATCTTAATATATTCCGGATAGCCTGTGTCCTCATTATATGCCTCCGTAAGGATAAGCTCCGCGAACGAACGAGCGTCATGAAAAGCCTTTTCCACCGCCGAATAATCCACAAGATAAACCGTATTTTGATAGCGGCAGTAGACCAGATTATCTTTCAGAGGATTTCGTATTCCCAGATCCACCTCAGTACTAAGACCATCGTCAAAATCAAGCTCAACGACAGCCCTCGGCGAATCAAGTCCGTATCTTGAAAGGTTTTCCGTACCCTCCTCAACCACGCTTTCCCCGACAAGTCCCGCGAAAGTTTCCACGAAATATTTCAGTTGAAGCTCATCGGGAGCAACATTCCCCAATGCGTCTGTTTTCCAGAAGTATTCCTCCTTGCCGTCAGCATTTGTCCGAGAATCGCGAAGTATCTCAAACTCGCCCTCGCTGTTTTTTACACAGACCCTCAATGCCGAATCGACAAAATGCTTTGTGATATTTACCCCATCATCCTCGTCCCAGCCAAAATCTATCGGCAGGCTCGACGATGAGTTTTCTTCCTTCGGAGCGGTAAAAAGCACGACCGCAAGAATGATACCAAGCGCTGCCAGTACTCCCGCTGCGATAAGGACAGACCTCAGCGAACGTCCCATTATCTGTGCCTCCTGCGGACGTATACCGCAATTCCAAGACCGATAACGGCGACAGGAAGCACAATACACAATGTCACCGCAAAAGTGTTGGCGGTTTTTGCGTCCATTTCAAAATAGACATTTGCTGCGGCTTTGGGGGTAATTGTGATCCCCTCCTCCTTGCCCGAAATGAAATTGAACATATTAACGAACAAGTCGCCGTTGTTGCCATTGTTGAATGAAAGTAGGTAGCTGCTTGACAGCTGGTCGGATCCGAACACGAAAACTCTGCTTGAAGCGCCGCTGTCAGATTTTTTCTCGGAAACAGCTGCGACATTGAAGATACCGCTTTCCGCGGAATTTATGTCAAACTCCCCCTCGAAATCGAACGGGTATAGAAACGCGCCCTCAAACGTCTTTACAAGCGCTTCGGTATCCGCAGTGGTACCGCTCGTAAACTCGACAGGACGCATATCCGCGCCTATGGTGTACAATCCCGAACCATAAGTCGAAGCTGTAAAATCCGTATCCTGTATTTGAACGAGATGCGCAAATCTTGTTATCGAAGTTATCATATAAAGGTCGTTTGACTGCCCTATATCGGAATACCCCACCGATAATCCCCAATCCGCGAGAAAAGAATCAATGTTTGGGGTCTGCGGCTGAGTTACCGCACCGAAATAAAAAACGTTCTTTCCGAATTTTCCCGAATTGTCAAGGAAAGCTTCAATTTTAGACAGCTGTTCATTATTAAGGTCAATTCTCGGAGCGTGAACCACCAGAATATCAATTGCGGGGTCGATAACGTCCGCTGTGAGAAGATTTACATCTTCCACCTCGTAACCGTTTTTGGCAAGGAGATTTTGCAGCGCTGCACTGTCAGTTTCGCCGAATCCCTCCGTGAAAGCCACCCTTACCGGAGAATCATTTGTGACGTACAGCATAGCGGAAATCACTTCCTGTTCGGTAAGGTATTCCGCAACGTAGCCGTAGTAGTAATAGTAATACGCTGCTTCCTCTGTCGTAAGACCGAAATAATCGCTTGGCGAAATAAGCTTATGCCGTCCTGTTTGGGCGCACTCGACAACAAGATAATTTGTATCGGGACTTTCGTCCTTGAATCTGGAAATGTAATTCGGATCACGGTCTATATTGACATAATCAATAGAAATATGCTCCCCCACGAGGGACATTCTCCGCAATATCTCGCTTACCTGCTTAAAATTCCTGTCAAGTACAAAATCCTGCTCGGTATTAAGTACTGTAACAGTAACGTCCTTATCAAGAGTGTTTTTGAGGAAATCCTCGGTTTTAGGGTCAAGTGTGTAAACGCTGTTCCCCGTGAGATCCGCAGAAGCGTCTATTCTGTCCGATATAAGTGTCACTATAACGTTCACGACCACTATCGACGCTATTATCAGCACCGTAAAGATAGTCGAATACGCTCGTTTTTTTATTGCGCGTTTGTTTAACTTGCGCTTACGTCTGAACTTCTTTTGCTCCTCTGCGGGAATATTTGTTTCAGATTCCGAAACCTGCTCGACTTCGTTATTTGAATTTTCGGTATCATTCAGATCGGAAACATCTGTTTTAATTTCCTTTTCGTAAGTGTTTTTCTTCACTCAAGCACCCCCTCAAACGCGGCGGCGCTCGACAAAGCGCATCGTAAGAAAATTAAATATTACGATAATGCTCACGAAAAACAAAACATTCTTAAAACTGAAAATTCCGAGAGTAAACTCATAATATCTGTAAAACACCGAAAGCCCGCTGATAATTGATTTAAGCACATCGACTGTCACGAAATTGTTTATCATATCGAACATACAAAGCAGTATGTTCACGCCTATAGAGCCTATTGCCGCTATCATCTGATTTTCCGTGAGATTTGAAATGAAGATCCCTGCCGAAGTGAAAACTCCGCCCATAAGCGCAAGTCCTACGAAATTTCCCCAGAAAGCCGTCCATGAAAAGACGCTCTCCGTCCGTCCGACTGCCGAAGCGATAAATGCCGCATAAACAAGCAGAATAGCCGCCGCACACATAAACAAAGCATATGCTGCGAGGAATTTTCCCATTATAAGCCCAAAAAGACTTACCGGACTTGTAAGAGTAAGCTGGTCGGTCCTGCGGCGTTTTTCCTCTGCCATTGTCCGCATTGTAAGCACGGGTATGATAAGCAGAATGACATAAAACATCATCACGAAAACTCCGCTCATATCCGCCGAACCCGCAGACAGGCAGTTCATCCACAAGAACAGCCCCGAAAATCCGTAGAACACCGCAAGGAAAACGTATCCCAACGGCGACGTGAAATAGGACAGAAACTCTCTCTTGAAAATAGCATTCATACTGCCGCACCTCCGTCCTCGGCGCGGAATTCTCCTGCCGTGAGCCTGAGGAATATTTCCTCAAGCGACAGTTCATTGTTTTTCATAAGAAGTATCGGGTAATTTCTCGCTGCAAGCCGCTTAAAAGCTTCACGTCGGATATCCGCTCCCTCTTCAGTGTCCAGCTCGTACTCAAAAACTCCTTTTTCAATTTCACGCAGCATTCGCACCGAAACGACTCTCGGAATCCCGCCTAGAAGCGTCCTTACCTCATTTTCCGCGCCCTCTATCTGCATTATAAGCTTATTGTCAGCGGACAGCTTATGCGAAAGATTTTCGGCGGTATCGTCCGCGACGAGTTTTCCCTTGTCTATTACGACGACCCTGTCGCACACTGCCTGAACCTCCGACAAAATATGTGACGACAATATCATCGTATGATTTCGTCCGAGCTTTTTTATTAGCGTTCGTATCTCGATTATCTGCTTTGGGTCAAGACCAACTGTCGGCTCGTCCAAGATAAGCACAGGCGGATTTCCCACCAGTGCCTGCGCCAAGCCCACTCTCTGCCGATAGCCTTTTGAGAGATTTCCTATCACCCGGTCATTTACATCTTCGATTTTTGTAAGCTCGCATATTTCGCCGAGATGCGAACGTTTCGGCATTCTGCATTTTTTCAGCGAGTAAACAAAATTCAAATACTCTCTCACCGTCATATCAAGATAAAGCGGCGGCATTTCCGGAAGATAGCCGATATTTTTTTTTGCGCCTATAGGATTTTCAAGAATATCCTCTCCGCATATCAATGCCTGTCCTCCCGACGAAGATATATACCCTGTAAGCATATTCATCGTAGTGGATTTTCCCGCACCGTTAGGTCCGAGGAATCCGAGTATCTCCCCATCGCCTACAGAAAAACTCACATCGTCCACTGCAAGCTTCGAGCCATAGCTTTTGCTTAAATTCTTAACTTCTATCATACGTCCTCCAAAACATATCACGGACCTTCTGCAATATAATTATAATCTTCTTCCGTGAAATCTATGTGAACCGCGTATGAAATTATTGGGTCGACAAAAGCTCTATTCCTTTTCTTATTCTTGACAGGGTATCCTCTTTTCCGAGAATAGTCGCAAGCTCTATGCCGCCGCCCGGAGTAAACTGCTTTCCGCTGAGTGCGACTCTAAGCGGGAACAGTATAACACCGTTCTTTACGCCCTCTTTTTCTATAAGCTTGAAAAGCTCCTCGTGTATTTTCTCCTGCGTGAAATCCTCAAGGTTTTCGAGTATCGGAAGTATCTTCTTCAACGCGTCCAGAGAAGTTTCAGCGTTGGTTTTCATTTTCTTGTTATTGTAAAGTTCCGTCGAATATTCGGGAAGTTTGTCGATAAAATCCACCTGCTCCGGAATATCCGTAAACAGCTCCGCACGAGGCTGCAAAACGCTGCAAAGAAGCTTTATATCAACGTCCTCGCGCTTGCAGGTCTGACGAATATACGGCAGCGCACGCTCCATAAAATCATCAAGCGGCAAAGCACGGACGTAATGTGCGTTTATAGCCTTCAATTTCAGTGGGTCGAAAATCGCGGGCGACTTTGAAATTCCGCTTAAATCAAATGCTTCCACCATCTCGTCAAGTGTGAATATCTCGTTTTCACCTTTAGGTGCCCAACCGAGAAGCAGAATATAATTGAGTACAGCCTCGGTAAGATATCCTTTATCAAGCAGATCCTGAAACGACGCGTCGCCGTCACGCTTTGCAAGCTTGTGTTGAGCATCTTTCATAATGTGTTCGACGTGGATATACATCGGCGGCTCCCAACCGAACGCCTCATAAAGCAGGTTATACTTCGGCGCGGAAGAAAGATATTCGTTGCCTCTTACAACGTGCGTTATTTTCATGGTGTGATCGTCGACGACATTCGCGAAATTATAGGTCGGCATTCCGTCGGTCTTCAGCAGTATCTGGTCGTCGAGAATGGAGTTCTCGACCGTGATATCGCCGTAAATTTCATCGTGGAATGTAGTCGAACCTTCTTCGGGAATTGCCTGACGAATAACGTAAGGAACGCCCTCAGCGAGATTTTTATCTATTTCCTCTTTTGAGAGATTACGGCAGTGGCGGTCGTACATCGGAGAAATGTTGCTGGCTTTCTGAACCGCTGCAAGCTCCTCCAGACGTTCCTTTGTGCAGAAGCAGTAGTAAGCCTTGCCTTTTTTTACAAGCTCCTCGGCGTATTCCTTGAACATTCCCATACGCTCGCTCTGAACATAAGGACCGTAATCTCCGCCGATATCAGGACCCTCGTCCCAATTAAGCCCGCAGTCGCGAAGCGTCTTATAGATAACGTCCACTGCCCCGTCGACATAGCGCTCACGGTCTGTATCCTCAATACGGAGAATGAATTTTCCACCGTTTTTCTTTGCGAGAAGATATGTGTAAAGCGCCGTTCTTAGGTTGCCTATATGCATATATCCCGTAGGGCTTGGCGCAAATCTTGTTCTTACCTCTGACATTTATATCTCACCTTTCTGTATTTTCTCAGCCGTTTTTATATCCTCGGCGATTTGATCTTTAAGCACGGACAGGTCTTTGAATTTTCTTTCGGGACGCAGAAATTTCATAAGCGACACTGTGATTTTCTCTCCGTACAAATCACCGCTGAATCCTATGATATGCGTTTCCATAACCACACAGCCACCGTCCGAAACCGTAGGGCGTATACCGATATTCGTAATTGCACGATAGTGCCTTCCGTTCACCTCAACAGAGCTTGCATAAGCCCCAAAGCGCGGAATTACATTCGTCGCGGGGATTATCTGATTGATGGTCGGATATTCTATAGTCCGCCCAAGCTCATTCCCGTGGACTACCGGCAGTCTGAACGAAAGCTCGTAGCCGAGAAACCTGTTTGCTTCTAAAATATTGCCCCTTCGGATAAGCTCACGGATATGTGTGGAGCTTATCATCTGCCCGTCAAGGCAAACGTCCTCCACTATTTCCACGGAAATACCGAAGCGCACTCCTATTTTTGCCAGTCTTTCGGGAGTTCCTCCTCCGCCCAGACCGAACCTGAAATTCCGTCCGCAGCAAGCAAAGCCCGCGTTTATCTTCCCCACAAGAATCCTTTCGACGAAATCCTCATCGGGCAGATCGCACACCTCCGCGAAATCGGGCGCGAATATGTATTCCACGCCGATTTTATCGAGCATTTCGCACTTATAATCAAAAGAAATGATATCCTCTTGACTTCGGAATTTCGGCAGCGTCGTATCGCAGTTGAATGTGAACACTGCCGGCTTTAATTCCTTTTGAGCCAGAGCCGCGTTTATCACTCCGATATGTCCGAGATGAAGCCCGTCGAAATATCCCAACGCGACCGCTGTCTTTTCTTTTGGAGCTGTGCCGTATGTTATATCTATCAAATTATTTCACCTGTTTACTGTTACAGCCGCTCAAGGCTGAAATTGCTTTACGGAAACAAGCTCGCCCTGCTCGTTTATCTTTCCCAGACCCAGCAGACAGGGGGAGCTTTCTTCGTAGACCAACAGCAATTCCCCTGCCGGAATATTCGTCGGAGCATATATATTGGTGCTTTTGAGTCTGCCTGCGTCAAGCCTTACGCCATTTAAATAGAGCCTTTTCTGAACTTCGTCAAGGACGATCGGAAAATATCCCGAAAGCGCCCTTTCGACCGACCATACAGGTATCTCGTCTACAGGCTTGTTTTTTATATCTTCCACCGAAACGCACTCTAAGAGCTTAAATCCGCAGCTTTTTGTCCGTACAAGGCTTGACATCACGGCGTTTGTGCCGAGAGCTTTTCCTATGTCGTCCACGAGCGAACGGATATATGTTCCGGTCGAACAATCAACCTCTATCACGCCGTCCCTGCCGTCGAATTCTGCGATCTCCAAGCGGGAAATCGTTATCTCTCTCGGCTTGCGTTCGACCTCTATCCCCTTTCTGGCAAGGTCGCAGAGCTTCTGCCCTTTTATCTTAAGCGCAGAATACATCGGAGGTACTTGATTTATCTTTCCTCGGAATTTTTCGAGAATTTCCTCAAGCTGTTCGCGTGAAACGCGCACATCCTGCTGTTCGGAAAGCTCCCCCCATATATCGAGAGTGTCGGACGAAATACCCAAACGGAATCCCGCACGATAGCTTTTGCTCTTATCATAAACAAGGTCGACTGCTTTGGTGGCGTTCCCTATAAAAACAGGCAAAACTCCCGTTGCCATAGGGTCGAGCGTACCGCCGTGCCCAACTTTTTTCGTGCCGAATTTTTTTCTTACTATAGCCGTTATATCAAACGAAGTAAAATTCTGCGGCTTATTTACGCAGATAACACCGTTCATTCAAGTCCTGCCTTTTTCAGAGCGGCACTGCAAGCTTCGATGAGCTGCTTTTCCGCTTCTTCATAGCCGCACTCAAACGAACAGCCTGCCGCACGATCATGTCCGCCTCCGCCAAATTCCTGTGCTATTTCAGCGACGTTTATTTTTTCACTTGAACGAAGTGAAGCCTTGAAAACTCCGCCTTTCTTTTCCTTGAAAGAAATACCTATCTCCACGCCCTCGATCTGACGCGGTATAGAAGCCATAGAGCTTACGTCATCACTGTCCACATTGACAAGTCTTGACATATCGTCCAGAGTAATACGAATGAGAGCGATTTTTCCGTCCTCAAAGAATTTCATTCCTTTATAGATGTGTTGCTCCAGTGCGAGTCTGCCCTTTGTTTTCAAGTCGAAATGCAGATAGTTTATTTTGGAATATTCTGCGCCAAGCTCCATAAGTTCAGCCGCATATCTGTGTGTCTGCGGCGAAGTGTTGCTGAACTTGAAGCAACCCGTATCGGTAGACATTCCCGTGTAAAGGCAATTTGCTATCTCCCGGTCTATTTTTACGCCGAGAGCCTTTATCACCTCATACACCAACTCCGCGTTAGCCGCATATTCCGCACGAAGAAGAGTGCGTTTAGCGTAATTCAGGTTGGAAATATGGTGGTCTATACAAAGCTCCGCCTTATCGCCAAGCCCTTTCATATCGCCGAGAAGCTTGCTGTCGGCAATATCCACACAGATAATATTTTGATATTCAAATTCCTGTTGACGGATCCCCTCCCGAAGATAATCGAATTTTGCGGGAATATGATCCGGACATTCTGCTTTTGCATTTTTTCCCATTCTCTGGAGCGCACCGCAAAGAGCGAAACCGCACCCCAAGGTATCTCCGTCGGGATTTCCGTGCATAAGAATAAGGTAGTTATCGTTTGCTTTGAGGAATTCAACTGCCTCCAAAATTTCAATCATCATGGTTTTCTTCCTCCGAAAGCTCGCTGTCACCGTTTTGGTGATCCTCAACATGTTTTGGGAGTTTAGAAATTATTTCCTCAATATGCTCACTGTATTCAAGCGAATTATCGGAAACGAAAATAAACTCCGGCATTTTTCTCATACGGACTCTCGAAGCAACACACTTCTTGAAATATCCCGAAGCCGCTTTCATACCCTCTACTGCCTTTGCAGTGCGCTCCTCGCCGCCCATACAAGCGACCCATACCTTACAATAGGACAGATCACTCGTTATCTCACAGCGAGTTATCGTCACGAAGCCGTTTGCCACACGCGGATCTTTCACGCCGCCTACTGCTGCCGAAAGCTCCCTGCGAACGTCCTCGCTCAGACGTTTGATATTAAAATTTGCCATTTTCTTACCTCCTTATCAGAAGTAAAGGGAATTCTTACTCGTCGTGGTATTCCTCCGTAATATATGCCTCGAAAATATCGCCTTCTTTGATATCTGTGAATTTTTCAAGGCTTATACCGCACTCAAAGCCCGCTGCAACTTCCTTTACAGCGTCCTTAAAGCGCTGAAGTCCCGCGATCTTGTCGTCGCCGACAACAATACCGTCACGAACGATACGCACCTGTCCGTTTCTTGCGACCTTGCCGTCAAGAACATAAGAACCCGCGACAACACCGACTCCGGTAATTTTATAAACCTGACGAACCTCCACACGTCCGAGCTGAACCTCGCGGAATTTCGGCGCAAGCATACCCTTCATAGCAGCCGATATATCCTCGATAGCGTCATAAATGACACGATAAAGACGAATTTCAACTCCGTCACGCTTTGCATTTTCTTCCGCAGACGGGTGTGGTCTTACGTTGAAGCCTACAATTATAGCGTTCGATGCCGTAGCCAGCATAACGTCGCTCTCGCTTACAGCGCCCACGCCTCCGTGAATCACCCTGACGTGTATCTCATCATTAGACAGTTTTTCAAGCGATTGCTTTACAGCCTCGACCGAACCTTGAACGTCGCCCTTTACAATGATCGGCAGTTCCTTTATGTCGCCCTGTTCTATAGACGAGAACAGATTGTCGAGCGTAACTTTCTGATATGATTTAAACTGTTCTTCCTTAGCTTCGTGCTTACGCTTCTCGACAAGCTCACGGGCAAGTTTTTCATCTTCTACAGCCGCGAACGTATCTCCCGCCGACGGCACCTCAGAAAGTCCCATGATCTCAACGGGCACAGACGGACCTGCTTCGGTAACGGTTTTGCCGTTGTCGTCACGCATTACGCGAACGCGTCCGACAGAAGTTCCCGCAATAAGGATATCTCCCGTATGGAGAGTACCGTTCTGCACAAGAAGTGTTGCGATAGGACCTCTGTTCTTATCAAGACGGGCTTCTATAACAGCGCCCTTGGCAAGTCTGTCGGGATTTGCCTTTAGCTCCATAACGTCCGCCGTAAGTCCCACCATTTCAAGAAGAGTATCCATACCCTCGCCTGTTTTTGCGGAAACAGGAACGCAGATAACGTCGCCGCCCCACTCCTCGCATACGAGGTCGTATTTTGTCAGTTCTTCCTTGATTTTATCGGGGTTTGCGCCCTCTTTATCCATCTTGTTCATAGCGACGATTATCTGAACACCGGCAGCCTTTGCGTGGTTGATAGCCTCAACGGTCTGCGGCATAATGCCGTCGTCCGCTGCAACTACAAGTATCGCTATATCTGTTATCATTGCGCCGCGGGCTCTCATGGAGGTAAACGCCTCATGTCCCGGAGTGTCAAGGAAAGTAATATCCCTGTCCTCTAAATGAACACGATAAGCGCCTATATGCTGCGTAATTCCGCCTGCCTCGGTCGTCTGAACGCTCGCGTGACGAATATAGTCAAGTATAGATGTTTTTCCATGGTCGACGTGTCCCATAACGACAACTACCGGCGAACGCGGTTTCAGACTTTCGGGAGAATCGGGCGCGTCCTCGAAAAGGCGCTCCTCGATGGTCACGATGATCTCTTTTTCGACCTTTGCTCCAAATTCTTCCGCGATAAGTGACGCAGTATCGAAATCGACAGTTTCATTGATGTTTGCCATAACTCCGAGCCCGAAGAGCTTTTTGATGACCTCCGAGGCAGTGACTTTAAGTCTTGTGGCAAGCTCTCCTACAACTATCTCGTCAGGTATCTGGACTTTAAGCTGCTGCTTTCTTGCCCGTTCAAGCTCCAGACGTTTCAGCTTCTGAGCTTCTGTTTCGTGCTTATTCCCGAACTGCTTGCCCTTCTGCTGAGATTTTTGCTGGATCTTCTGCTTGCTGCGAAAATTATCGCTGTTCATCTTGCTTGCGGGCGCTATGGACTCATATCGCTCGTTGTACTTATCGAGCTCGACATAGCTTCCGCGTGTATCGACGGTCTTTCTGACCTGCTCTCCGCGCTTGACGGTTTCGCCCTTTTGCTTTTGCTGTACAGGCGGAGTATTCACCTTTATTTTGCTGGAATCTATAGCGGGTTTTGCCGCGTTTGTCTTTGCCACAGCGGGAGAAGCGGGTTTTCCCTGCGCCTTCGGACTTTTGTTATCACGGAGCTTATCCCGATTTTCTCTTGCTTCAACAGGACGTGTTCTGCCTGAATTCTCGGCACTTGCATGAGCAGCAGGCTTCGATTCGGGCTTTGCAGCGGACTTTTCAGGTTTGTGTTCGGATTTGATATTTTCCTGCTTCGGCTTTGCGGAAGTCTGCGGCTTGGAACGCTCGCTTTTGACCTCCGATTTTGTTTCCGATTTGGATTCGGTTTTTGCCGCAGGCTTCTTTTCCGCAGCAGCGGATTCAGCTTTAACCTCGGATTCTTCTTCCTTCTTAGCGGCAGTCTTTTTCTTCGCGGACGCGGCGGGCTTCTTTTCTTCGGTATCCGCCGGTCTTTGGGTCTTCATATCCCTTGTGGAATTAAATGTTTCCTGAAGATTTTTTACCGCATATCTTCCGGTAAAAACTTCAAGGAGATAATCGACCTCGTCGGCAGTTATAGCCGCCGTCGATTTTCTCGGATTAGCAAGAGGAAGCTCGGTATTCAGCAATTCGAGAAGCTCTGCCTTATCGACTCCGAAATCCCTCGCAACGTCCTGTATCTTGTATTTTATCTGTTTACTTGGCAATGTATAGTTCCTCCACATCAATTCAAATTCGCGTTATCAGCGGGTATATGTTTCTGTATTGAGCCATAGAGTCCCTCGTCTTTTATAAGGAAAACTCCCGCTCTTTTTCCGAGTGCGCTTTCAGCGTCGTCCATAGTGAAACTCGCCTTTAGCACCTGCCTGTTGAATTTTTCGGCTTGAAAGCAAACCTCCTTCTCCGTCTTTGCAGAAACATCAGCCGCGAGTATCACGCCCGCGAAACCTTTCACGGGAAACTCGCCTATAACCGCGTCAAAGCCCATTACAAGCTTTCCAGCACGTCTGCAAAGGCAGATGGTGGATAATTCTTTATTTATCCTCGGTCAGCTCCTTTTCGATCAAATCATATATTTCCGCGGGAATACGGCACTTGAACGAACGTTCGAGCTTCTTTCCCTTTATCGCCAGAGAAAGGCAGGCGGTGTCTTTGCATATATACGCGCCTCTTCCCGATTTTTTTCCTGTAGGATCCATTGAGATATTTCCATCCTTGTCACGGACGATCCTTAAAGCGCCTTTTTTGCCTATCATCTCTCCGCACCCTACACACTTTCGCATAGGTACACGTTTTTCGGGCATTGTCCGCTCCTTACTCCGAAACACTGTCGTCGTCGGTTTCAAGCGGGACAGTTTCATAATCCTCAGGAGTTACCGCGCTTTCAGCCTTGATATCTATCTTGAATCCCGTAAGCTTTGCCGCAAGCCAAGCATTCTGTCCCTTGTTTCCGATAGCGAGCGAAAGCTGATTATCGGGAACAATGACCTTGCATGATCTCCTGTCGAGATTGGGATTTGTGATTATGACGTCCAGAGTTTCGGCGGGCTTCAGAGCTTGCTTTATAAACTCTTCCGGATCTTCGTTGTAAAGAACGACGTCGATCTTTTCGCCCTTTATCTCTTTTATTACGGCATTGATACGGCTTCTGCGCGGACCTATGCAAGCGCCCAAAGCGTCTACATTCGGGTCATTGCTTATAACGGCGATCTTGCTTCTGTTTCCGGGAGCTCTGGACACTGCCTTTATCTCAACCGTTCCATCGTAAATTTCGGGACATTCAAGCTCGAACAGCCGCTTGATGAGCCACTTATCGGTTCTTGAAACCTTGAGGTACTGGCTCTTGTCGCCCTCTTTATAATTGCTCGAAACACCCGAAATATAAACCTTTACGACCTGCCCCACGGAGAATGTTTCTCCGGGGATCTGATCCTCCTTGGAGAGTGTTACCTCGTTGTTGTTGATTTCGAGAGTTACCTGTTTTGTAACAGGATCTATCTTTGACACAGTAGCGGATATAGCCTCGTTTTCATACTGTCCCCATATCTCGCTGAGATGCTGTCTTTCAGCGTTAGAAAATCCTTGACGGATCAAATCCTTCGCATTCTTGGCAGCGATCCTCTTAAAAGATTTCGGATCAATTGGGCAGCGTACTCTGTCGCCCACCTCTGCCTGCGGATTGATTTTTCTTGCCTCCTCAAGTATTATTTCCTTGTCCGGCTCATAAAGAGTATCAACGACCTCTATTACCTCTTTCAGGACGCATACGTCAAAGCGCTTGTTTTTGATGTCGATATCGACCTGTACATAATCCTCTTCCTCATCGTCAAAACGAAGAGTTGTTTTCAGGCTCTTCTCGATAGCGTATCTGATCTTATCCGCGAGAATTTCGCAGTCGATTCCCTTTTCCTCGGCGAGAACGGCGAGATTCTCGAAGAAATCTCCATAATCTTCCCCTTTAGCAATCTTTCTTCTTGCCATTGTTAATCCTCCATAAGTTTATCAAAGTCGTCAAAATCGTCATAATTTATTGCGGAAATTTCCCCAAGGGAAACTTCTTTGATTCCGAAATCACCCTCGACGGTTATTTTTTCACCGTCAAACGCCGTAAGTCTGCACTTTACGGATTTTTCAGGAAGTCCTTCAAGCAGCTTGTAAGTCCTCAGCTTGATTTTCTTTCCTATCGACGCAGGAAGCTGCTCGACACGTCTTACCGTTCGCTCCAGTCCCGCCGAACCGACCTCAAGAAAATCTATCTTGTCGATAAAATCCTGTTTATCAATAACCGCGTTGATCTCCCCATCAATAGATGTGCAATCGTCGATCGAAACACCGTTCGGCTTATCTATAAGTATCCTCAAATACCACGCTGCACCTTCCTTTATAAATACAACGTCCCACAACGAAAAGCCGTGTTCTTCGACTATTCCGCGAACAGCACGCTCCGCGGCGGCTTCAACAGAGCCATATCCTTTTGCCAATGCCATCAAACCACCCCCACTGTTCAAAAATAAACCGAAAGACCGAAGTTACCCTCGGTCTTTAGCTCTATTGTTTATATTATAACACAATATACACTAAAAATCAAGGGGGTTTTTAAATTTTCCGAAAAAACTTTTCAAGCCGAAGTATTTTGCGATTTTTATATCAAAAACCTTAAAAACAACCGCCCGAATTGCTTCAGGCGGTTGAAATTATTCGATAGTAATCCGCTCACACACCGAATCTAAGCGTATTTACCTTAACGCCGGGACCCATAGTGGACGAAACAGTGCAGCTCTTGATATACTGACCCTTAGCGGCAGCAGGTTTAGCCTTAGCCACAGCCTCCATCAAAGCATTGAAGTTCTCCTCAAGCTTAGACGCACCGAAAGAAGCCTTGCCGATAGGGCAGTGAATGATGTTCGCCTTATCAAGACGATACTCAATCTTACCTGCCTTAGCTTCCTGAACAGCCTTAGCTACATCGGGAGTTACGGTTCCCGCCTTAGGATTAGGCATAAGTCCTCTCGGACCGAGTACCTTACCCAAACGACCTACTACACCCATCATATCCGGAGTAGCTATTACGACTTCAAAGTCCATCCAGCCGCCCTGAATCTTGGTGATAGTATCGTTATCAGCGATATAATCCGCTCCTGCGGCTTTAGCGTCCGCTTCTTTTTCGGGCTTGCAGAACACGAGAGTTCTGACGGTCTTACCTGTACCGTTGGGCAGAACGACCGCACCGCGTACCTGCTGGTCAGCGTGACGCGAGTCAACGCCAAGACGAATGTGAAGCTCTACGGTTTCATCAAACTTTGCCTTAGCGGTCTTGCATACAATATCAAGAGCCTCGTTAGACTCGTAAACCTTTGCGGAATCAATGAGCTTTGCGCTCTCAACGTATTTCTTACCGTGTTTCATTTAATATCCTCCTTGTGGTAATGCGGAATAAATCCTCCCACTTAATATTATCAGTCAACTACTTCTACGCCCATCGAACGCGCTGTACCTGCGATCATAGACATTGCGGTTTCAATGGTAGCGGCGTTAAGATCAGGCATCTTGGTTTCCGCTATTTCCTTTACCTGAGCCTTGGTGATCTTTGCCACCTTAGTCTTGTTCGGAACACCCGAACCGCTCTCGATTTTGCAAGCCTTCTTGATAAGGACGCTTGCGGGCGGGGTCTTAGTTACGAACGTAAAGCTCTTATCTGCGTAAACCGTGATAACTACAGGGATAACAAGTCCCGCTTTATCCTTGGTACGCTCGTTGAATTCCTTTGTAAACGCCATAATATTTACGCCGTGCTGACCGAGTGCGGGTCCTACAGGCGGAGCCGGCGTAGCTTTGCCGGCAGGGATCTGAAGCTTAATAAATCCTGTTACCTTCTGTGCCATGACAAATTACCTCCAATAAACTTAAGACGATTGGACGCTTTGAGATTTTCGCTGCCGCGTCCTTAAATTTTCTTGATATCCGCGAGTCCCAGACTTGTCGGAGTGACCTCTCCAAACATATTGTTGACATTGACTATTGCGGAACGATTTTCGACATCAATCTCGACCACATCTCCCTCGAAGCCTTCAAGCATACCCTGTTTTATCGCGACTCTGTCGCCGACTTCGATATTTACAGTCAAATCGTGTCTTCCCATTTCGAGATCTCTGACCTCGTTCTCACTCAACGGAGTAGGCTTTCCCTCCGGACCGACAAATCCTGTAACGCCTCTGGTATTTCTGCAAATATACCAGCTCTCGTTAGTTTCAACCATCTTGACGAAAACGTATCCCGGATAGAGCTTTTCCTCCACCTTTTCTTCTTTTCCGTCGTCTTTTTCAACGATTTTGGTGACGGTCGGGATAGTAACGTCTTCTATAAGGTGTTTGAGATTTCTGTTTGCAACGAGCTTCTTTATATCCGCCTCGACCTTTTTCTCATAACCGGAATAAGTGTGCAGGATATACCATTTCGCTTCCGAATCAGCCATATTACCCTCCGTAATCAGTGGAACAGCAGTCCGTTAAGCAATCCGAACAAGGAATCGAAAGCGAACACAAAAAGCGCCGCGAGTGCGCACATTACCAAAACCACCACAGTATTATGTGTAGTTTCTTTCGGTGTAGGCCATACGACCTTTTTGAACTCGGATTTTGCGTCCTTAAAATACTTTACGATACTTTTTTTCGGTTTCTTAGCGGATTTTGCGCTCTTTTCCTTAGAATCTTTTTCGCCCTTGGATTTCTCCGATTTCTCGGACTTTAGGTTCTTTTTATCCTCGGTCGAATCGGGAGAGTTCTTTTCAAGCTCTGCTTCTTTCGCCATTCCGAATCCTCCCTGTTACTTTGTTTCCTTGTGAAGAGTGTGTTTCTTGCAGAATCTGCAGTACTTGTTCATCTCAAGTCTGTCGGGGTCGTTCTTCTTGTTTTTCATTGTGTTGTAGTTGCGCTGTTTGCACTCTGAACACGCCAACGTAATTTTTACTCTCACTTTTCGGCACCTCCTATATTATTTGTCCGTTCGGACATCTTGCCTCCCTCGGCGCGGAATTGCGGCTAAACGGAGCGGATTTTCATACATTTTTAAAAATGCACAAAAAAATATACCCCATTCGAGGTATCTAAATTATACCACATTTAATATGACTTGTCAAGTACTTTTTCACAATTTTATAAAATTTTTTTATTTTTGCTGATTATTATCCTCCTCAAAAAGGACATCACAGAAATGTTCCTCACTTTCTACGAAACAGCAGCCGTCCTGCGCGTAGATGACAATTACCCTCTCACCTTTCGGGATAAAACGCCCGTTTGCCGTTACTGCACGCATAAGATAGCTCTTAGATCCGTGTTTCACAGAGATAACCCCGAACATTTCGTCGCTTATTTCCTCCACGACAGCAGCAGAAACCCCCTCCAGTTCCTCGCTGTCCGGCTCTTCGCTTTTGTGGAATTTATCATACACGGGAGAAAATATTACACTGATGAGAAAATTCACAAATATCCCTGCGATTGCACCCAACGGCAATGATATCCACCCCGCGAATCCCGCCGCGTCCATTATCACCCCTGCCACAGACCCAGCAAAGATAACGATAATAAGCCGCAGCATATTCTTCGGGAAAACCGTCTGCCACATATTTTTGTCCGATTTATCCGTAAACAGCTCGCCTGCGTCAGGAAAAAAGACCTTTCCCCAGAACACCCACGATACCAACTGTACCGCAAGATATAATCCCGAAGCCGCGATAAGCGCGATATAAAATAATCTCAATTCATTCCTCCGCGGGCTTTTCTTTAAGCTCGATCTTCACTTTGTTTACACGAAGATTGGCGGATTCCATTACCGTAACGATAAAGTCCTCTGTTTCCTTTTTTGCTCCGTTTTTCGGAATACTTCCGAACAGCTCAAGCACCCACCCTGCGACGGTATGCGCCTCGCTTTCGATAGGAACGTTAAGATCTCTTGAAGCAAAAAATCTCCTGAGAGAATTCAGCGAAACCTCTCCGTAGACCGAATATATTTTGTTTGTTATCGCAGTTATCGGACTTTTGACCTCGTCGCTCTCGTCCCATATCTCACCGACAAGCTCTTCAAGAAGATCCTCCATTGTGACGATACCCAGTGTTCCTCCGTGTTGGTCAAGGACGACGCTCATATGGCACTTCTGCTTCTGCATTGTACGGAGAACCTCAGAAATTTTCAGCATACACGGGAAATATATCGTTTCCTGAACAAGCTCGCGCACCGTAAGCTTATTCCCCTTTTCCTCGTAAGCCTTAATAAAGTCCTTTTCGTTGATTATGCCTATGATGCTGTCGAGCGTTTTCTCAAATACCGGCATACGCGAATATTCTTCTTTGAGGAATTTACGTCTTACCTCCTCGGCGGAATCATTCACATCTACCGCTGTAACACGCACCCTTGGCGTGATTATTTCGTCGACGGTTATTTCATCAAACTGGAGCGCCGAACGCACAAGTTCGCTCTCCTGTTGTTCGAGAACGCCCTCGTCCTCAATTTCGTCAATAATCGCCATAAGCTCTTCCTCTGTCACGGAAACGGATTCCTTGCTGTGAAAGAGCTTGCTTATCCCGTTCTTCAACAAAATAAAAAGTACCGAAAGCGGTGTGAAAATTATCATCAGGAACGTTATAACAGCCGAAACGCCGATGCAAACGCCCTCGGCATGATCTTTTGCAATACCCTTCGGCATGACCTCGCCGAAAACAAGGACCACGACCGTCGTAACAACTGTTGCCACAAGAGAACCGTATTTTTCGCCGACAAGAGTTATCGCGAGTATCGTCGCTATTGACGACGACGCTATGTTTACGATATTATTCCCTATCAAAATAGTCGTAAGCGCCTTGTCGTATTTTTTAAGGATATTCAGCGCCCTTTGCGCACCCTTGGAGCCGCCGTCAGCCATATTTTTCAGGCGGATACGGTTTACCGAAGATATCGCCGTTTCCGAAGCGGAAAAAAACGCCGACATCGCAAGAAGCGCCACGATCAGTATAATTTGTCCTACCATATTTTCTCCTGTCAGACCTCATTCAAAACATATCTTTTAATGCAATCAGTAACTCCGCCGCTGTTGTTGTCGGGGGCGGTAAAGCGGCAAAGCCTTTTCACGTCTTCGTGACCGTTTTCCATACAAAAGCTCCAATCTGCCAGCCTCAGCATCTCAACGTCGTTAAAATAATCACCAAACACCATAGTGTTTTCTCTCGTTGTTCCGAGAAGCTGCATAAGCGATGCCAGAGCCTTTCCCTTGCTGACGCCTCCCGGCATTACGTCCATCCATATCTGTCCTGAAACCAATACCGAAAGCCGCTCGCCGAACACCTTATCCAATGCGGGTTTGCCGTGAGTCATCGTTCCAAGCATATCGCATACTGCCAATTTGTAGATATCTCCCATATCCTCAAGCAGACTGTCGACCGTTTTGTGGTTCCAATAATATTTTCCAACTTCAATATTGAACTCCTCAGTGTCGGGAAGGTGGAAAACTCCCTTCTCGGCGCAGACAACAAGCTTGAGATCGCCTATCTCCTCACAAGTACGCAGAAGCTCCTCAAATGTTTTTCTGTCAAGGGAATTCACGTTTACAGGCTTCCCTCCGTGATAGATACAAGTCCCGTTATCGCAGATATAAGATACCCTGTCCTTGTATTTTTCCGGAAAGAAATGTTCAACTGCTGTATATGTTCTGCCGCTTGCAACCGCAAAATGTATCCCGCGCTCAAAAAGTGCGTCAAGTACATCGAAAAAATCCGTCGGGAGCTGCTTTTCATCATTAAGGAGCGTGCCGTCCATATCTGTTGCTATCAGCTTTATCATTATTGTCCCTTTCCCTCCCGTCAATTCAGAAACGCGCCGCGTCTGCCTTTAAGCAGCCTTTCATCAAAGAGAGAAACGTCAAAATGCTTTATAGCGTCCGAAATTTCCTCAAAAATATCTTCGGGTATCTCCTCCTCGTCCGCCATTTTTTCGAGAGCAGACACAAATGTTTTTTTAAGATACGCATTTTCTTTCAAAGAAACTCTAAGCGGCACTCTCCTGCCGGTATCGGCATTTCTCAAAAAATGAATATCGTAGTCGAGTCTGTTCATAACATCTATCAGTCCCTCGTTTTTCCAACGGAAGATGTATTTCTGAAAAACAGCCGCCTTACAAAGCGAAGAAAGCCTTATCTCACTTGGCAGGCTGTCATAAATTGTAAGAAGCGCGAAAAGAAATTCCTCAAGCTGACAATATCTCTCCGATACCCCCATAGAAAGCGTAAGGCTTTCTATTCCTGCCTGAGCAAACTTCACAGCCATATCCAATGAATTTTTTCTTCCGTTCATCGGGCATATATCTATCGGCGCAGGAGTAATATTCCTAAGAAAGCCCACATACCTCGCCACTTCCGAACGGCTCATAAAATCGAAGCTCTTGCGTATCTTGAACGCCGAAACTTCACCTTCAAGCTGTCTGCTGACAAATTCAAATGTCGAACGGCGTATTGCTGCCTCAGTCGGGATCATAAGCATTACGGGAATATCAGTGCTGAATTTCTTGTTAAGATCTTCCAAAGTCAGTAAAATATAATCGAATTTAAAAACCTCCGTAAAACGCATAAACACGGGGTCAAGGGGTCTGAAAATATACTTTACTCCCTCAGGAAGCGAGCCGAGCTTCATTATCGAACGGAAATCAAGCTCTATATAGCGCACTCCAGCATCACGGAGCGCAGAAATATACCGATAAATATACTCAGGTGTTGCATTATCCCTTATCGGGTATATACACAGACTGTTATCCGAAAGAGCAGTTTTCATAAATGACCTTCCTTAAAAAATAATAACACTTATTATAATTATACCATACCTCATTTATTTTTTCAAGGTAGATTTCAAATTTCCCTACAAAAAACAAAACCACCCTTTCGGACGGTTTTATTTAAGTTATGCTTATTCCACAGAAAAACCTCATGCCGTAATAATTTGTCGTGATATCGACCTCACGCACTTCCGTTCCGGGCATAAGGCAGGAGATCATTTTTCCTCTGCCGAGATAGATACCGCCGAATCCTGCCGAATTCGGATCGTCGTTGTAGAAAAACACCAGATCTCCTTTTTTAAGTTCTGAAAGGCTGTTGTGTCTTGTTCCCATCTGAGATTGCGCCGACGTTTCTCTCGGACAGGTTATGAATCCGTTTTCGCGGAGTACATAGTAGATAAATCCCGAATTGTCGAAGCCTTCGGGTGTATCGCCGTTCTCAACGAACGGGACTCCGATAAGTGAATATGCTGTTTCCACTATGCTGTCGGCAATATCCCCGCCCGAAGAATTATCAGGTACCGAAACATTTGTTTCGTTTGAGCTGTAAGCAGGCTCGCTCTCGCTGTAGGAATAATCCGTATTTGAAGAATGGTCGCTGCCTGAGCTTGTATCCGGCGGGCGTTTTTCCGAATTATTAAGGACGCTTGCCAGAATTACTGTGGTGATCACGCCGAGTGCAACAATTGTCACTACGACAATAATCATTATATTGTTTCTCATTTGTTGTCTCCAGAAAATGCCTGTTTTCCCTCTATATTATCTGTTGTCTGTGGGAAAATCAAATCGGAACAATTTGCAGTTTATCGTCCATAATCGTTACTCTTGAACGGGTAACAACATCGGGAATTTCAAGCGTAAGGAAATTTATCGTAAATTTTACGCCCGGATAAATTCTTCCCGTACATATTGCGGACAGAGCGTCTTTGTTCTTGATATCCTCGTCAAGCTGATCTATTATCGCTTGGATCTCGGTCTTGCGCATAGCGTGGAACAGTTTATTCTGAGTTTCGGTGCGGTACTGTCTTTGCTGTGCCTCGGTAAGCTCGCCGCCCTGCGCTATTCTTCTTTGTTTAAGGAATGTCAGATTTTTTATTGCGGAATCGAATATTCTTATAGATTCTTTCAGATCTGCCTCCGCTTCTCTCTTTCTCAAAAACAAAACCGAACCGTCACCGATATAAATATCGGTAGGCGTATATTTTGCCGAGCCGAAAATTCCTGCCGTTATATCGTGCATTGATGTTATCTTTCCGCCCATAATAACACCTGTCGCGGTTTTAGCGGTAACAGCCCCGTAGCAGAACGCGTTGCAGAACGCAAACTGTTTGGATTCGAGATTTCCTTTTGCAAAAATCTCGGCGTTCTCGCAGAATCCGATGTCGGCGTTTCCGTCGCAGGTCACTTTGGAATTTATGCAGCCGCCGACGATGGTAACATCGCCGCCCGCTGTGATCTCTCCGCTGAACACGCTTCCGTCGATCTTGATGTTTCTGCCCGCGTTTACGGAAAATCCTTCCATAACATTGCCTTTAATATGGACATCGCCGAAAAAGTTGATATTTCCGACAGACATATCGAGATCGGTCTTGATCACGACAGCCTCTTCTACCTGAAACGTTCCGCCGCCGTAAATGATATGACCATCACAGGAAGCAACTATCTGAGTACCGTCAGTGGTAACGAGGGTATTTTTTCCAAGGTTTACTTTAGCCGCCTCGCCTTTTTCGGCGGGAATGGGCTTGCCGTATATATTCATACCATCTACGCCGTCGGAAGGCGGGATAATATCCGCAATGATATCGTTCTTATGGATCGGAATGATTGCGTTAAGCTCGCGGTAATTGGCAATGCCGAACTCGTTTTGGTGGGGTTTGAGCTTATGCTCCTTATCGAAACGGTAGTTGATATAGCCGTTTGCGCCTTTTTTTGGCGGAGTTGCGGAAGCCACGCACATAGACACCTCAAATATTCTCTCTTCCACCATTCTCCGAATATGAGATTCGTCAACGCCGCTTACAACGCCCTGCGCTCTCAGTGCCTCCATAACCTTCTCAAAAGTAATTTCCGCGCCGCCGAACTTTGCGCCGTGAAGCACGATCATCGCCGTTTTACCGTTTTCATCGCATACAACTTCCGCTCTGCCGTCAAGCTTCATTGTGTTTTGCTGTATTTTTTCTTCCGCCATAATTCCAACTCCTTTTTCAATACTACGATACGCGAGTTATCTATAATATTTTAATCGGGCAAAACTATAACCCGGCAATTTGCTGTTTGATAAGAGGGATAACCTTATCCAAAGACTCTGCGTGCCCAGCCTTAAGAAGCCTGTTCAATTTTTCGTCAGGAGGAGACAGGTCGGGCACCATCACAGTCACGCACCCTGCTTCGGCAGCGGACATTACTCCGTTCGGGCTGTCCTCCAGAGCCATACATTCAAATGGTTTCAAGCCAAGCTGTTCACAGGCGTATATGTAAATATCGGGGCGTGGTTTTCCGAATTCGACCATTGCAGCACAAATTATCTTGTCAAATCTGTCGAAAATTCCCACACGGGAAAGATAATCCTTTGTTCTGTCGAGATCCGTAGCTGTGCATATTGCCGCGGGAATATTCTCGCTTTTCAAGAAATCGAGCAATTCCAAAGCGCCCGCCTTAAGCTCAAGAGGGTGATTTTCGAGATAAGCGCTCATAAGCTCCATTCTTCGGGAACGTATCGCGATATAATCGAATCCTTCCCCGAACAGCTCCTTTAGATACGGGATCGCGAATTTTCTGTGAAGCGATCTTAATCCGAGTGCCTGTTCCCGTGTCATCGGATATCCCGCCTCGTTTGCCGCCTGCACCCAGAAGCGGATAAGCAGCTTTTCGGTATCGAGAAGCAGACCGTCCATATCAAATATTACGGCTTTTATCATAAATCCCACCAACCGTTTAATAAATATTATACGTTTACGGCAATATCCGTGAATCCGCGAACCGAAAAACTCCAAAATTATTTACTCTTTTTAATTATATCATATTTTTTTGAAATTGTCAATCCATTCCTGCTTGTTTTTTTGATTTCCGCTAAAATAATGTGAAAAAGTTTTCAAAAGCACTTGAAATTTTATTTGAGATGTGGTATAATTACAAAGTATGGTATTTTAAACTTTATTTTTCGGAGGAATTTATGGGAATATTTGAAATTATCAGCGCGTTTGTGTTGATTTTCGCGTGTGTTTTTATAGTTGTCGTGGTCCTTATGAAGGACACCAAAACTCAAATGTCGCAAACCATTTCGGGTTCGTCGTCGGACAGCTTTTTCCAGAAAAACGCAGGAAGAACAAAGGAAGCTCGTCTTAATAAAGCGACTATAATCGCGGCTATCGTGTTCTTCGCACTCGCGCTCGCGGTGAATGTGATAAATGTCTACGGTTCCGGCAAAGAAACAGGGTCAGATTCGGCAGGCAGCGATGTTTCGGCATCAAGCACGGTTTCTGACAACTCGGATACTTCAACGACATCTGATACCTCAACAACGTCGGACACTTCCGCTTCGGAAAGCTCCGATACTTCGGCAACATCAAGTACAGCCTCGGAAAACTCGTCAAGCGGGACAAGTACAGCCGCCTCTGATTCAGCTGCGGTTTCGGAGTAAATACATCGGACAGGCTTTTTGCCTGTCTTTTGTTTAACAAATATTTTTCACATCGAATTGATATTCTGAAAGGAGTTTTATATGAGCAAGCTCAGAACGTCCGTTATTATACAGCTTTTCAACGCCGGCGACGAAGGGATCACAGCAAAAGACCTCGGCAAGCGTATGGAGCTTACAAAAAAGCTTATGAAAAAACTTGAATCCACCCTCTCCGATATGAAAAAGGACGGCGAGGTCACAAATAAAAAAGGTGTATGGAGGCTTAAGGACTCTGATTCTTTCTTTAAGGCGGAAGTTGACCGCGTTTCCGTGAAGTCGGGTTTTATACGGTCAAATGAGGAGATCCCCGTTGAATATTATGTCCGCGGGCGCGATATGGCAGGAGCAATACCGGGAGACACGGTCCTTGCGTTCAAAACCGCCGACGCTTTCAAGGACAGAAGTCCGGAAGCCGAAGTACTTACTGTTCTTGAAGAAAGCGACCGTCCGCTTTCGGGAGTTATTGTTTCAGAGGGAAACAGGCTGATGGTTCTCCCCGATAAGCTCTGTGCGGAGCCGCTTGTTATCGCGAAAGTCCTCGGAGGAATTGTGCCGCATACAGGCGATAAAGTCGCGTTTTCAATAAAAAAGCGCGGAGAACGGCATTTCGACCATACGGTAACAATCGAGAAAATATTCGGTGCTGCCGAGGACGCAAAATCCGGCGCGGAAGCATATATGCTGGTAAACGGACTTCACGTCCGGTTTCCTGACGAGGTCCTCGCGGAAGCCGCAAAACTCGACATAGACGACCCCGACCCCGACGAGGTAGCACGCCGCCTTGACCTTCGCGGAGAGCCCATTTTCACCATTGACGGAGCAGATACAAAGGATATTGACGACGCTGTTTCCATTTCCCGTACAGAAAACGGTTACAAGCTCGGAGTTCATATAGCAGACGTATCTCACTATGTGAAAAAAGGCAGCAAGCTCGACGAAGAAGCGTTTTATCGGGGGACTTCGATCTACTACGCAGACCAAGTCGTACCTATGCTGCCGAAAGAGCTTTCCAACGGTATCTGTTCGCTTAATCCGAATGTGGACAGACTGGCGTTCTCCTGTCTTATGGAGGTTTCCGCGCAAGGAAAACTTACGAGCTATCGTTTCGAGAAAAGCGTTATCCGAAGCCGTGTCAAGGGCGTTTACTCCGAAGTAAACAAAATTCTTGACGGAACAGCCGACGATAATATACGAGAAAAGTATTCCGGAGTAATTGACAGGATACCCATAATGCACGAGCTTGCCGCTATACTCACGAAAAACCGCGCCGACAGGGGCGCTCCCGAAATCGACACGGCTGAAGCCAAAATAATCACGGACGAAAACGGGCGGTGTATTGATGTTAAGCCCCGTGAACGCGGTGTTGCCGAGGGAATTATCGAGGAATTTATGCTTATGGCAAATAATGCCGCGGCAGCTCTGGCAATGAAGCAAAAAATTCCGTTTGTGTACCGTGTTCACGAGGCTCCCGCTGCAGAAAAGCTTCTGCAGCTCGGCGATACGCTTACCGCTCTCGGAATAAATCCTGAGGGAATAAACGAGCGCTCAACTGCGGGCGATCTGGCTAAGATCCTCCGTGCCAGCAGAGATTCTGATAAATACATCGTCATTAACCGCATAGTGCTGCGAACTATGATGAAAGCAAAATATTCCGACGAACCACTCGGTCACTACGGTCTGGTGATGCCCGAATACGCTCACTTTACCTCACCGATTCGCCGTTACGCCGACCTGTCAATACACAGGATCCTTACAGACTACGTTTACGCTCTGAACATCGACAAACTTACTAAAAAATATAAAGCTTTCGCAGCGGAAGCTTCACTTCGGGCAAGCTCAACGGAACTTTCCGCTATACGCTGCGAACGCGAGTGTGAGAATTTCTATATGGCTGAGTATATGAAAAACCACATAGGAGAGAAATTTGAGGGATTTATTTCGGGAGTTTCTCCAAGCGGTATCTTTGTTTGCCTGCCGAATACTATCGAAGGAATGATTTCCGTCACAAAGCTACCCGAAGGAGAATATGAAGTACAGCACAATGTGATTCTCACGGGAGCGGCAAACGGGAAAGTTTTCACCGTCGGCGACAAAATAAAGATAAAATGTGTTTCCGTCAACGTAAACGGCGGATTCATTGACTTTGAGTTTGCCGAGTGAGTAAATAAAAAAACCGCGATTCGTCTGAACCGCGGTTATTTTTTTATTCTTCGTAGAATTCCTTTGGGATACCGTCTTTAACCAAATTGTTAAGAGCTTTTATCAACAACGGATTGAATACGCCACACTCGCCGCTGTTTATCATAGAAAGAGCGGTTTTCACGTCAAATGCGGGACGATACGGACGTTCGCTTACAAGTGCGTCAAACGCGTCGGCAAGTCCTGCTGCCTGTGCCCAAATTGGAATATCTTCACCCGCAAGTCCGTCAGGATAGCCTTTTCCATCATAACGTTCGTGATGATAACGGCAGATATCCACAGCATAGCGAAACATATCGACATCGGAAAAGCGCCCGCTGTAATCCGTTAGGATATCACACCCGCGCTGAACGTGAGTTTTGGCTATCTCAAATTCTTCGTCCGTGAGCTTGCCATTTTTCTTGATTACTGTATCCGGAACGGCAATTTTCCCTACATCGTGAATTATTGCTGCCGAAGCGATTTTCTCGATTTCAGAAGCTTCAATCTTATTTTCAGATGAAATTCTTCCTAATTCAGTAAGCAAGGCTTTGGTGATATTATGTACTCCGCCGATATTTACATGAAGCTCTGTTCCCCTGAATTCGACCAAAGAAACAAGAGCCTCTATCAATCTGCTGTTGCGGATTCGAACCTTGCCAACGCTTTCCTCGACCATTTCGACAAGCTCGTTGCGGTGTCGGAAAAGCTCGATAAAATTGCGTATACGCGACTTTATAAACACCATCTTGAACGGCTTTTCTATTATATCGACCGCCCCAAGTCCGTAAGCCGCCTGAAGCAGACCGTCGTCATCAGCGGCTGTTATGACAAATACGGGGATATGGTAGATCTTTCCTCGCCGATTCAGCTCCGAAAGCACTTCCATACCGTCCATTACGGGCATAATAAGATCAAGAATTATCGCCACGATATCGCTGCGCTCCGAGATTATTTTAAGAGCCTTTTTTCCGTCCTCAGCCTCAACTATATTGTACTCGTCCTTAAAAAGCTCCGCTATCAAAACGCGGTTGATTTCCTGATCGTCCACGATCAAAATTGTATCCTGCAAAAAACATCACCTGCAAAACGCTTGAATTCAACTGTACTTCTTGATACAGTCAAGGACTTTCTCCTGCAGAACCAGTGTTTTGTCAAGTGTTGACTCCGCGCTTTTATAATCCTCTTCGCGGCAGTATTCTACTATTTGAGTATAATACTCGTGAAGCTTCATAAGAGAAAGATTCCCGACTACTCCCTTAATGGTGTGAGCATTAGAAAGCACTGTTTCCATATCTCCCGAATCAAGGAATTCTTTTACGGGAGCCTTTGCTATGACCTCAGGAAGTTTTTTCAACATTCTTTCATATAACGCGGTATTATCCATAAAACGGTGCATTGCGTCCTCAATGTCAGCGTCAATTACCGCAATTTCATCAATCAAACCCATTTTTTCACCAGCTTAATATTATATGATATAAGCAGTCATTGTAAGCTCCTCGCTGTCATTGGAAACTCTGAACGAATTTTCCGGAAGCTCGCAAGTCGTATCACGAAGCACCTTTTCCGCGTCCGCCATAGCACACGGGAAAACGATCCTGTGTCTGAAAAGTGCCGTGAAACCTGTAGCGAAGTGAGAAAGCTCCGAAGTGACAAACATAAAATGCGCTCCAAGGCGAGAACCCCTTACCAAAGCACGCTTTAACTCGCCGAGGGATTCTTCCGAATGCATCTGAGCCATTAGCAAATCTCCGCCAAGAACGATCACAAACGTAGATATCCTCTTGCCCTCAGCGATCGCTGCTGAGATCTCACGGATACGCTTTACCGCAGCGTCGTCCTCAAGAACTGTGATCCCCATTAGCTGTGACCCCGACAAAAGCTCATTATAGATAGCGTTGCTTCTGTAAGCGAGTATCTCGGCAGTCTTTCCAAGCTCGTAGAGCGACGAAAGCGCCGAAAGGATAACGCTTACCGCGTCGGATTTTGCAACAGCGGGAGCCGCAAGTATGATATTTTCGCCGAATCCGTCAACCAAACGTATCGGGTGTTCAGCCTCAAGACGGCGCGGCTCTCCTAAGAACAGCATTACTTCGTCAGCGCCTATGCTTGAAGCATACATTTCACGTTTCTCGGCTTTATCCGCAAATGCCTTGCGCGCTCTTCTGTCGGAGAAAACAGGCTGCTTGTCGAAACAGCTTCCTGCCTCGGAAGAATAAACCGTCGACGTAGTGTACATACCCTTTGCCTCACGGGCAGCTACCGCGACTCTTGCCATTGATTTTACGCCGCCCTCGTCCGCCATAAATGCACAGCCGGGCAAAATATGTGACAAGGTTTCAACGTCGTTCTGATTCAGCTTGAAATCAATGAACAGTTCCCTGCTGCCCTCTGTTCCCGCAAGCGCTGCGACAGGACGCACAGAGCAATATTTCAGACAATTGGGCTTTACGATACTGTCGGTAAACAACACAAAATGTATTCCGTAATTTTCGCTCTTTCTAAGTACTCTTTCAAGACGCGTTAAAGTAGTCTTACCGAAAGTTGCTGCTCCGGCTGATACAATATCCAGAAATCCCGTAAAATCGTTTATTATAACGATAATATGTGGCATATAGATGTTTTCGGGAACGTCGCTCATCATATTCCAGTCGTTGCTGACAAAATCCGACTCGCGACGTGAAAGCTCACCGGAAAGTGCGTCTACAAAATCAACGACGCTGTCGATGCTGTCGTCACATATAAGATATCTTATATGTGCGGGAGCATTTTCAGCACGGTGCATAAAGCTGCCTGTGCAGTCGTATATCCACATTTCGGCATCGTCCGGATGAGTTTCCGAAGCGATGTGACTTACTATCATATCATACAGACCCACACGTTCCTTGCCGTCCTTACCGCAGACGTAAGCTACAGAGCCGCTTATATCAAAAGAAGCTCTCTTACCGCTGCTGTAAAGGTCATTTCCGATCTCAACTGCGGGAAGTGAACGTTTGCCTTTCGCGGCAGGTTCTTTTTTATGTGCAGGCGCAGGTGCTTCCTTCACGGGAACAGGCTCTTTTACAGGTTCCGGAGCTGGCGCAGGCATTACAGGCTCAGGTGCGATCGGCTCCTTGACTGGCTCCGGTTCGGGAAGATTTATGGGTTCCGAAGCTTCGAAATCAGGCATTATTTCGGAAACGCTTTCAGGTTCACGAACGATCTCAGGAGCGGAAGTCGGTGCAGGTGTTGCCTCCGCCGTAGGCTCGGCTGCGCGAGAAACAATCGCCTGCGCTGCCTGTGAAGCCATTCCACGGCGCTGCTCAACATAAACCTTACGAATCTCCTCAGGCAGATCGGACGGTGCAGAATACCAGAACAGGCTCTCACGAAATTTTTCTATCCAGAATCCGCCGTTTCTGCTCTTAACAGAAAGCGCAAGGTCGCGGATCTCTTTTTCAAGCTCGGATTCGGCTATAGAATTGTCGTGAGTGAGAACAACAAGCACACCCAGTTCCGATGCCTTTTTGCAAAGATTCAATATCTTATCCTTTACGGTAAAGGAATACTTTTCGGGGAACGAATGAAGCACGATGACCCGTGTGACCTTATCTGGGGTAGCAAGAGCCTCCGCCTTGCTGCAGAATTCCAATACGGTATCCTCGATATTTTCAGCCGATTCGGGCAGATAAATAAACGGATTTGCTCCTTTTGCCAAAGCGGACAAATGTCCGAGGCAATCCGCGCTGAAATTATTCGGCTCGCAGAAGATCATCTCTGTGATCTCTTGCCCGAAATACTTTATGATGTTAAGCAAAAGTCTTTGAACTCCGCCCAGAAGATACTGCTGATTTTTCTCGTCGTACTCAAGGCAAAGGACGCTGCCCTCATTCATCGGGATATGCTGCGGAGCGCCGATCGTATGTGCCGCCGAATTATATTCTCCCGACGACGACACAGACAGATCCTGCTCTATCTCCATAGGCACAGTGAGCTTCACTCTGCGCTGACCTATACTTACAAAAGTATTTTCCGAAAGCTGCACGGTGCTTATGCTGTTGAACGCAGTCTTATCGAAGCTCAACATTTTAAGGTATTCCTTAAAATCGTCGGAATCTATGTAGTTACGAACGTCGTTTTCGTGCTGTGCCTTACGGGACGCAAGGGTGTTCATATCGCTGTCGTACTGACGCTTTGCCTGAATCTTGCTGCCCTCTATAAGCTGGCGGGTCTGTTCGATTTTCTGCTCGTAGAATTTTTTCATTCCCGTAGCTTTGGTATACAGTGATTCGGCGTTAATATCGTTATGGGATTCGAGCTTTATGGTCTGGCGAATACTTTCAAGCGTACCGTCGGAGGTTTCAAACGGCTTTGGAGCTTCTTCAAGCTCGCTTGCCATTGCGTGTTCGCGGGCGTAGTCAATGTAGTAGTCGAGCTTTCCCATTTTATCGCGGATTTCCTGAATTTTCCTGTTCAGGTCGTCCTCGGACGAAGCGCAATAGTCGTTATACTCCTTATAAGCGGAGTCCATAGCGGCTGTGATCTCGCGTTCTTCCTGAGCAAGCTCTGCGAATTTGTCCAACAGTTCACTAATTTTATCAGCCATAACCGTATCTTCCTTTCACTTCGATACAATTGTGTGAGCAGGCAACAACCCGCCTATGTATTAATTATACCTAAATTTTCAAAAAAAGTCAATAGATTTTATGAACTTTGTACAATTTTTTGTGCCGAATAAAAAGCCCCGACAAATTATGTCGGAGCTTTTGATCAAGAGATACTTATCCATTATAAGCAGAAAGGTAGTCGCCGCCCTCCACTCCGAGGAATTCCTCAAGCGTCAGACCGCTGTCGGAAACGAGTTTTGCGGTGCTTCTTCCGAGATAGCGCAGATGCCAGGGCTCGTATGTGTAGCCCGTAATATCCTCTTTTCCCTTCGGATAGCGGATTATAAAGCCGTATTTCCAACAATTTTCCGCTACCCACTTACCTTCCTCGGTATCGGCGTAATCCTCCTCTGTACGAGTAATATCTATTGTAAGACCGGTCTGATGTTCGCTGTGTCCGGGGCGTGACGAAAAAGTTTCTGCTTCCGAGATCCCATACATCGAACACCAGTTATCAAAGATCTTGACCTGTGAATCATAATCACGGAATCCCGAAATTATCCTCATTTCATAACCGGAATCTCTCCGCATAGCCGCAAGTGCATCGAGCGTTTCTCCCGTAAGTCCTTTTCCGTAATCGCGGGAAATGGGCGTTTTCTTGTTGACGATGATAACTCCGCCTACCTTTGTAACTCCATTCTCGGTGACGGCTTCCGGCGGGACTATTCTTGCCGTAAAATGTCCGGCGCAGTCAATATCGTCGAATGAACCGACGTAGACTTTTCCCTCACCGCTTACCTCACCCGTCGATGAAAGTCCCATAACGCCGTTAAGTACAAGATCTCCGGATACGTTCACAACGCCGTTCACAAGAAGAGAACCTTTCGACCCGACGTTTATAACGCCTCCCCGCTCGCAGTTAAGCGTTCCGTTGACCGAAATCGACTGTCCGTTACCGATAGTGAGTTCCTCTCCCGATTTGACTGTATAGACCTCTCCCTCATCAATAGTGGTCGGAACGGATACGTTTTCGGAAACGTCGGAAATATCAGTGTTGGCGTTATTTCGGTCATATTCGTGATTTTTTTCACTACAGCCCGCCATAACCGCTCCTATACAAATTGCGCAAATCAATGCTAAAATTTTTTTCATATATTTCCCTCCGATTCTTTTCATGGATTTGCTGCAACTTAATTATAGCAAATCCCGAAAGAAAAATCCTTGAGAAATACTTACGAAAAAAATAAGATTTTATTACGAAATAATTATAATTTTCTTAAATCCGCCCGAATCCTGCTGATTTATAACGTTTACGAGCAGAGCTTTACAATGACCTCCGCGAACAATACGGAATCCCTCAGCAATTCCGATGTCGTAACAAACTCGTTGTCGCCGTGCATATGATAATCCGTATCGCCGCGCTCTGCTCCGAACGCCACTCCGCCTTCGATATTGTGAACGTATGTCCCGCCGCCTATCGCGACGCAGTGTCCGCGTTCGCCCTCGATCTCCTCATAAACGGAGAGCAGTTTTTTTACAAAATCGCTGTTTTCCGGAACAACGTGAGGTTCATCTTCAAGTGTTGTTTCAAATTCAAAACCGTGTTCCGAAAAAGCTTTTCGGCACTTTTCCTTTACCTCGGAAAGTGTTACACACGTTGGGAATCGAATATCAAACTGCCCGACTGCCGAACGGCGCGTCATGGTGAATTTGCTGAACACGCAGGTAAGCGCGCCACTCTCGTCCGAGCATTTCAGACCGAGAGAACCGCCGTCTGTTTCCCCGAACGGGAACAGCTTTTCAATTTCCCGCAGAGTATCACGCTGTCTGCAATCTGAAAGCGGCAGTTTTCCTCTCTCGAAAAGCCTGTTTATCAAGGAAACCAGTGCCGTAAGCGCGTTTTTTCCTCCATCGGGAGTAGACGCGTGAGCCGCTTTTCCGACAGCCGAAACGTCGATAAATCTGTCATCATCGGGGTCTTGCTCTACCGTAAACTCAACTCCCGACGCATCTGATATATCGCGGGAAATTTCCTCCAAGAGTGCCTCTCGCGATATTGACTGCAAAGTCGCCGAAGCGCCGTCAGGAACGGCGTTTATGACCGTTCCTCCGCCCATTGACATAATATTTCCGCGCTCCGAAAGATTTCTGATAAAACAGCCGCGTATCATTCCCTTTTCAATGTTTATCACGGGAAAACTCCCGTCAGGCGTAAACACGTTTTTCGGGAATTTGTCGTGCTTTTTGTAGATTTCCAAATCCTCCGAGCCGTTTTCCTCGTTCGTTCCGAAAATAAGCCGAACGCCCGTTTTCAGCGGGATTTCCAGTTCCTTTATACATTTTAGAGCGTAGAGCGCTGCGACAGCCGGTCCTTTGTCGTCGATAACTCCCCTGCCGTACAAAACTCCGTCTTTTTCGACAAGCTCGAACGGGTCGGTTTTCCAGCCCGCACCCTCGGCGGGAACAACGTCCAAATGCGCGAGAATTCCAAGTTCTATCGGTGCGCCGTTCCGGGAATAATCCACGCAAAGAACGGCGTTTTCGTAATTTGTGACCTCAAAGCCCATTTCGCGGCAGACTTTCTCCATATGCAGCAGAGCGTTTTTTGGTTCGTCGCCGAACGGAGCGTTGTCTGAAGATTTCCCCATAACGCTTGGGATTGCCACAAGCTCTCCCAACAGCTTTTTAAGCTCATTCTCGTGAGAAAAAATGTGATCGTGAATTTTCGTGTTCATAGTTCAGCTCCGCGTTTTCATAATGTCTATCATCATATCCGCGACTTTGTAGACGTCGCCGCAGCCTGTGGTTATCACAAGGTCGCCCTCCCGGACGTTGTCGGTAACATATTTCGCGACCTCCTCAAACGTCGGGAACCAAACGCAGCCGTCGATTTTTTCGGCGAGGTCTTTCACGTAGATATTGTAGGTGTTTTTCTCGCGGCTGCCCATAATTTCTGTGAGAACAACTTTATCCGCAACAGACAGGGCTTCGGCGAATTCGTCAAGCAGCATTGCCGTTCTTGAATAAGTAAAAGGCTGATGGACGACCCACACGCGCCTGAAACTCATTTCCTTTGCCGTTTTAAGTGTAGCCGCGATCTCAGCGGGGTGATGACCGTAGTCGTCCACGAACGTCACGCCGTCTATCTCGGCAAGCCGCTCGAACCGCCGCATAGCTCCCGTAAAGTCGGATAATCCCTTTTTCAGCGCTTCAACCGGAATTCCCGCCGAATACGCTGCCGCACAAGCCGCAACCGCGTTATAAACGTTATGCTCCCCCGGAACGTGAATGTCGACCTCGCAAAGCTCTTTTCCTTTATTCATCAGAGAAAAGCGTCTGTGGAAATCGGAAATTCTCGTAATATTTTCCGCATAGAAATCGCACGCGGGAGTTTTTCCAAAGGTAACTATCTTCGCCTTAGAACTGCATTTTTCGACAACTTCCATAGTGTTTGCGTCGTCGCCGTTCGCGACAATAATATCCGTTGTCATATCGCAGAATTTCCCGAATGAGCGTTTGAGATTATCCATATTTTTGAAATAATCCATATGGTCTTCGTCGATGTTAAGAATAATGGAAATATTCGGGAAAAGATGAAGAAACGTGTCCTTAAATTCACACGCTTCACAAACCATATACTCCGATTTTCCCGCACGTCCGCTGCCCTCAATCGCACGGAGCTTTCCGCCTATAACGGCAGACGCGTCTATTCCTGCTGCAAGAAGTATCATAGTGAGCATAGAGCTTGTAGTTGTCTTTCCGTGAGTTCCCGAAACGCACATTGCTTTTGAAAACTGCTCCGTCACAAGACCCAGAAGCTCACTTCTCTCGGCAAGCTTTACCCCGTGTTTTGAGGCTTCACGGGCAGCGATAAGTTCGGGATTATCCTCCATTATCGCGGCGGAAAAAACTATGCAGTCCGCACCCTCGATATTTTCGGTGCGCTGTCCCAGAGCAACGGGGATACCCATAGCCCGTACAGCCTGTAAGGTAGCTGTTTCGTTGTTATCCGAGCCTGTGAGATAATACCCCTTTGTATGAAGTATCTGGGCGAGCGGATACATTCCGCTGCCGCCTATTCCTATAAAATGGACGTGCTTCTTACCGCTGAGAAAATTCTCCACAATTCTTCCTCTTTTCATATAAAATCAAATACGGCTTGCCGCAGAAAGTATATGCGTTCTCCGAAAAAATATGAATAATTGTAACAGCAACTGCCAAAATATTAAGGCAAACTTACACAAACGGAGGAGCGCTATGGAAATAAGCGACATCAAAATCAGGAAAACAATGCATGAGGGCAGGCTTCGCGCCGTGGTATCCATTACCATTGACAACGCTATCGCTATCCACGACATAAAACTCGTTCAGGGGGACGAGAGAATGTTTGTGGCAATGCCAAGCCGCCGCGAAGACAGCGGTGTTTTCCGCGACATAATCCACCCCATTTCCTCAAATGTCCGAGAGGAGATCGAGGAAAAGATCCTTGAAGCCTACAAGAACTATATTCAGTGACCTTCAAGCTCAAGCATTATCTTTGTTTTGAGGATCGCCGTCTGCGTTTTAGCGTCGGCGATCTCTTTGTTCATTATCATTTTGACAGCCGTGTCAAGCGGGATCTTCTCGACTTCGAGAAATTCGTCCTCGTCAAGGTGCTGTTCGCCGCCGTGAAGTCCGCGTGCGAGATACATATGTGTGACTTCCGTATTATAAGCGGGAGTGGGGAGCAGATAACCAAGATACTCAAAGCTGTCGCAGGTGCAGCCTGTTTCCTCGCGAAGCTCGCGGAGTCCGCACTCGCGGTGATCTTCACCGTACTCCAGCTTTCCTGCGGGAATTTCCAATAGGACTTTACCTATTGGATACCGAAACTGCCTTACGAAAATCACGTTATTATCCTCGTCAAGCGGCACGATACATACTCCGCCGGGGTGTTTTACCACCTCGCGAACGGCTTTTTCGCCGTTTTCAAGCTCGACCTCGTCGCGGAAGAGCTTGACTATTCTGCCGTCGTACAGCTGCTCACTTGAAAGCTGTTTTTCAATAAGACGCATAATTATCGCTCCTTATCATCATTGTTGTAATAAATATCCTCAATATCGGAAAATTCAATTTTATTGAGAGGCTCAAACACACCGCCGCTTCTTTCTGGGGCATTGTAGATCTGCTCGGTAAGCTGATGGATATATGAATTATGAGCCTTAACTCCACCCGCTCTGTCAAACTCAAGGAGATGAGAATATGCCGCGGGCTTGCGCTTCAAAATAACAACGATTACAAGCATATAAAGTCCCAGGGCCGCTATTCCCGCAAATGTCAGATAAAATCCGTATCTCAATCCGGGAGTTTCGTAGGAAAACTCAATCTCGCACGCACCGGCAGGCACCCTCAAAGCGCAGAAGCCGCCGTCTATCTTCTCAATCTCGGCTTTCTCGCCGTTTACGAGGGCAGACCAACCCTTACAGTACGGAACAGTGAACATAACAAGCTTATCCGTATCATAATTTGTCGCCGCATCAAAGCCCTCTTTTGTGATCTCAAAACTTAAAACGCCCTCATTTATTCTTGCCATAGCGTCGATCTCAAACTGCGACTGTGAAATTACTCCCGCAAAATCGGGATCCTCGTGTTCAAGAATATCGGAGAATTTTTCAGCCTGTTCCTCGGTGAGGATAGCCGCACGGACCATAAGATTATCTACCTTCTTGTTGTCCTTTGCTTCCTCGACTGTATAATAACTGTCATACGCAAAGCCCATCGGAAGCGCGTATTTTGTTGTATAAATATCGTAATTTCCCTGAGTGTCCATATAATCATATATGGCAAGCTTTATAAGGTCGGCACGTTTGTTTTCTTCTTTTCGGGATTTAGGTATCATAATATACTTTACGCGTGTGAGTGCCCTCAGTGCGTATCTGTCAAGGTCGGGGGCAGAGTTTACAGTGCGCTTTTCATTATCTCCGAGAAGCTCATACATCTCAAAGGTAGACCCCGGAACGATACTTGTGAAGCTCTTCAAAGAACTCATACCCCACAGCATATTTACATTGTTCGTTTCGGAAATTCCCTCAATACGGTAAAAATCGGGATCGTCAATATTAAACTCGGCTTGTTCGACTTTATTGTACACGCCCGCTTCGCCGGTCAACTTTCTTCCATAACCGACAAAATAGTATGCCAAAAGCATTGAACATAAGATCGTCGCAGCGGTCACACGATTTATCCATACTCCTCTCGGAAGTTTACGGCGTGACTTTACAACAAACCACAATACCACAAGGAACGCTGCCGCTATGCCCAGCTGTACCCAAACAGCGGGATTCATCTTCGCGTCCTTCATTGTTACCATAAAGCGCGGAACAAGTTCCTTGTGCGTTTCTCCCGCGTCGTCGGTCGTTGTATTCACGAACGGCGACAGTGTCGCTAGGACGCCCATAATAAGCGTTACAAATGTGCAGGTCTTTAATCCAAATTTCAGATCAAGATCCTCACGTTCCAATGCGCAGACTGTCGCAAGGCAGCAGATAAGCTCCGGCATATACCACCAGCGTGTATAAAAATTATTGTTGAACATAGTAAATGCCGCGTTAAGTCCCGGAACAAGCGACATCAGAAGGCAGACAGGCAGCAGCACTCTTGCCCAGTGACCTTTTGCGTCTTTAATAAACGCCACAACACCCGCCATAGAGAAAAGCGGCAGGTAGAGCGCGACGCTCGACCATTTTGCGTCCGCTTCCGTGAACATATTGTTCCGTGCTGAAATTTCGGGCGGGAGGAAGATCCCCTCCAAAATAAGTCCATAGCGCTGTTCTCTCCCGTAAAAGAGGAAGTTCCAGTCCGTGAGAACGTTCTGAGAGCGCGGAACGTCCAGCACCTGATATATCGACGGCACAAACAGCACTCCCGCTATCATAACGCCGACGATGCTTTCAAACGCCAGGCACAAGAAGCATTTGAAATTCACGTCAAAACGCTTGTCCATAGCAAATCGGCAGAAGAAATAGATAACAAGGAACACGACTTCCTGAATGAAGAAGAAATAGTTTGCAAGTGCGTTTAACGCTACCGCAAGTGCGAAAACTCCGCGGCGCTTGTTTATTACCGCTTCCTCCAGAGCTATCAGCAAAAGCGGGAACCACAGATACGCGTCCTGAAACTGAAAGAAAATATTATAGAGGTTAAATCCCGAAAACGTGAACAGAATAGCGCCGATAAGCGCCGTTTGCGGCTTGTTGACGAATCTTCTGATATAAATGAACGAAAACAGCGACAGCAGCGCGAATTTCACACACAGAAGCGGCGCCATAAAATATGGTGCCCAATCTGCAGGAAACAGAGTCATAAACCAGAAAAACGGACTTCCAAGGGTGTAGTAGGTGTAGCTTCCTATGAAATTCGCTCCAAGGTCTGTGTGCCAATCCCAGCGGAGCATTCCATCGCGCACCGCCTGAACACACATTTTGAAAAACGGTATCTGCTGGGCGTTGTAATCACCGTAGAAAACGAAATATCCACTGTCGATTATTACAAACGGCAGGAACAACACCACTGCCATTATCAGAGCGATAAAAAAGGCTTTTTGGTAGTATTTTTTTTCGAGCTTGAACATAATTCCTCCGCTTGACAGTTACATCTTTTCGGGAGCTTCAACTTTAAGGAGCGTGAGAACGTTCCTTATTACCGTTTTTGAAGCCTCACACAGCGCAAGACGGGATTTTTTTGTTTTATCATCGGGAGCGTCCTTTATGGGGCATACGTCGTAGAATTTATGATATATCTGTGCAAGCTCATAAATATATTTCGTGAGCTTGAACGGACTGTATTCCGAAGCTGCTTCATTTATAAGTTCAGGCAGGGCGGCGATCTTTCTTATAAGCGCGTACTCCGCCTCGTCGGTATAAACGACAGGCTCTCCCTCATATTTAACGCCGTCCTCAGCCATTTTTTCGAGAATACGGCATATCCTCGCGTGTGCGTACTGAACATAGAACACCGGGTTTTTAGCGCTTTCCTCGACTGCAAGATCAAGGTCGAAGTCAAGCTGGGAGTTCGTGTCGCGAAGGTTGAAGAAAAATCTTGCGTTATCAATAGGCACCTCGTCGAGGAGGGTCGCAAGGGTTATCGCTTTTCCCGAACGTTTCGAGAGCTTGACCTGCTTTCCGTCGCGAACGAGCATTACCATCTGACATATCACAGCGTCAAGGCGGGATTCGTCAATACCCATTGCCTTTAAGCAGACACGCATTCTCTTCACATAGCCGTGATGGTCGGCTCCGAGAACGTCTATCGCCCTGTCGTAGCCGCGGGTGACAAGCTTATTATAATGGTAAGCTATATCAGGAACGATATATGTCGGGAATCCGTTTGAACGCACCAAAACGAAATCCTGTTCCCCGCCGAGCGCTGTTGCGTTAAGCCAAAGTGCGCCATCCTTTTCGTAAGTGTTTCCACCCGCCTTAAGGTGTTCTATCACAGCCGCTACGGCTCCGCTCTCATGAAGAGAGCTTTCCTTGAACCAATTGTCGTATTTTATGCGGTATTTTAACAGATCGGTTTCAAGGCGCGCTTCGTTTATCGGCAGGGCGTATTCGGTAAGAGCCTTGCGGCGCTCGTCCTCAGGCTTGTCCGAAAAAGCCTTTCCGTTGATATCGTAGAAATTCTTTGCGTGTTCGATAATATCCGCGCCGAGGTAAACGTCGTCGGGCATATAGAACGGCGCGTTTTTATCAGCAGGCTTGTCCTCGGTATCAACGACAGTCTGAGCGTAGATAGTGTCGCATATCTTTTCGAGGTCGTTATTGCAGTCGGCGATTATTTTCTGACCGGCATCGCTGCAAAGCTGCATAAAACGCAGATCAAGCGATTTTCCGAACTTTGCCACCTGATTTCCCGCGTCATTGATGTAAAACTCGCGGTCGGCTTTATAGCCCGCTTCTTCAAGGATAGACGCCAGACAGTCGCCTATAGCGCCGCCGCGGGCATTGCCTATATGCATAGGTCCTGTGGGATTCGCCGAAACGAACTCCACGAGGACACGCCTGCCCGCTCCCAATTCCGTTTTTCCGTAATCCTCGCCGTAATCGAGGACATTGTCAACGACTCCGGAAAACCAATTCTTCCCGAAAAAGAAATTCAGAAATCCCGGTCCCGCGACCTCTATCCTGTCAAAGCTCGTTCCGTCAAGCACGGCTGCCTCGGATATCTGTGCCGCAAGCGCACGCGGATTGGTTTTTAGCGGCTTAGCGCAGACAAGCGCCGCGTTTGCGGCAAAGTCCCCGTGAGAGGGATCCTGCGGTGCCGTTATCTGAAAAGCAGGAAGCGGCTCGGCGGGGATCTTTCCCTCCGACACGAGCCGTCCGAGTGCGTTCATTATTATTTCTTTGATTTCGGATCTTGCTTCACCTACTGCGTTATAAAACATAGCTGTCCCTTTCTTTTTACATCTTTACTTTTATGTGGATCTCATTTTCAGTCATAAGACCCGAATTCACGTCGACAGTGTATTTTAAGCGTATTTCCCCGCCGCCCGACGTGAGGTTGTGCTTCATAAGCGATGTTGTTATCCCGACCATGCACTCCCCGTATTCAGTGCCGTAATGGCAATAATGGCGCACTCCGTTCTCGAAAACAAGACCCGTGAAATTTGTCCCTGTGCGTGTCATAGTAAGCATATTGTCGTCGATCTTAAGCTGAGAATGGGAACCTTCGTAGCCCGTTGCTTCGCTTTCGTCGTAGTCGATATAATATGAGCCTTTACTGAAACGGAACTCGCCGCGGGTGTAAAGCTCCGACTCATCTGTAACGCCGTCGGCAGTCTGTTTTATTTTAAGAACGATTGAACAATTTTCCATTTTTGTTCTCCCCGATTTTTGTTTTATTTATCTCCCGCTTTTCTCTATTGCAAGCTGGATAAGCCTGTCAAGGAGAGCGGGATACGAAATTCCCATATTCTCCATAAGTTTGGGATACATACTTATGGGTGTAAAGCCCGGAATAGTGTTTATTTCGTTAAGGATTATATCGTTTTCCGTCACGAAAAAATCCACTCTTGAAAATCCGGAGCAGCCACACGCTGTGAATGCTTTTTTAGCGATCTCACGAAGGCGCTCAGTTTCGTCCTCTGAGATTTTTGCCGGAATATCGAGGACTGATGTTCCGAGCTTGTATTTAGCGTCATAATCGTAAAATTCCTCTGCGGGAGTGACCTGACCCGGAACGGACGCTATCAGATTTTTCCCGTTTCCGAGGACGGCGCACTCGACTTCTTTTCCTATTATTTCACGTTCTACGACGACTTTGTTTCCGTGAGCGAAAGCGACTTTCATTCCCGACTTGAGCGCTTCCCTGTCGGAGGCTCTTGAAACTCCCACCGACGACCCTGCGCTTGCGGGCTTTATAAATACGGGATAGCCGAGCTTTTCTTCTATCTCGCTGCACACTGCGTCCATATCGTCGAGCTGTTCGCTTTTTACGGCAACATATTCGGCGGTTTTTATTCCCGCACCGTCAAGTACAGTATGTGTAAGAACTTTATCCATACATACCGCCGAAGAGGTCATATCGCACCCTACGAACGGAAGTCCCGAAAGCTGGCACAGACCCTGCACCGTTCCATCCTCGCCGTTAGCTCCGTGAAGCACGGGGAACACAGCGTCCACCTTACGCAGATAGACCTCGTTCTCTCCTATTATAACGATCCCCTCATGCAGAGCGTCCGGACTTAAAATAGCCGTAGCGCAGTCGGGGTCGGTTTCCCACTCCCCTGTTTTAATATTCTCGTACTCGCCGGGATAATACAGCCAGTGTCCTTTTTTTGTAATTCCAACGCACATTACCTCATATTTGTCCTTTGGAATATTCGTAAGCACGGAGTAAGCGGAAATGAGCGAGATCTCGTGTTCGCTCGAAACGCCTCCGAAAAGTACCGCTATTTTCTGTTTTGCCATAACACAAGCCCTTCTTCCATAGTTGTCCGTTAAACGGCAGTACATAATACTACATATTACATTATAACACAAACTCTCAAATTTTTCAAGTATTATTTTTGCTTTCAAAAGTCTATTCAAAAATAATACCATATGATTCGACAAATCGCTTCAGTAATTCCGCAAACTGTGCCATAATTAAAAAAATATCGTCATTTTTCATAAAAGTTATTGACAATTGCAAGTCATTGTGGTACAATATAACTATATCAAAAGGGGTAACTGTTTTCTGTCTGCAAAAAATATAAACATATAAACATGGGAGGTCTGACTATGGCACTGCTGGTAACGGGCGGGGCGGGATTCATCGGCTCGCATACCTGTGTTGAACTGCTGAATTCCGACGAGGAGATCGTCGTTCTGGATAATTACTATAATTCATCGTCAAATTTTCTTGATGAAGTTAAAAAGATAACAGGTAAGGATTTTAAAATTTATGAGGCGGATCTGCTGGATATGCCCGCTCTAGACAGGATTTTCGACGAGAACGATATTGAGGCAGTCGTACATTTCGCCGGATACAAAAGTGAAACAGACAGCTGCGCAAAGCCCCTTGTTTATTACTCGAATAATCTTCGCGGAACATTCAATCTTCTCGAAACCATGAAAACCTATGGGTGTACAAAGTTTATCTTCAGCTCGTCGGGGTCAGTTTACGGGAATCCTAATAAATGTCCCGTTGACGAGGACGCGCCTCTTAAAGCGAAAACTCCTTATGCTTCCACGAAAATCATTATTGAAAACCTTTTGCGTGAAATGTATGACGCGGACAATACATGGACTATGCTGTCACTGAGATATTGCTATGCGGCGGGAGCTCATGCAAGCGGACTGCTCGGCGAAGAACATTCAAGGTTCCGCAAGAGCCTTATGTCGGAAATTCTTGATGTGGCGTGCAAAGAGCGCGATTCTCTGGAGATAGGCGGCGGCTATCCGACGCTTGACGGGAGCAAGATACGCGACTACATTCACGTTACTGACCTTGCTAAGGGTCACGTTGCCGCTGTGAAGAAGGCTCGCGAAACGAAAAGCGGCTGTCGGGCATATAATCTCGGCACGGGAAAGGGCGTTTCGTCAATCGTTCTGTTGGAATTGTTCCAGTCAATAAATAACGTAAAAATCGACTACACTGTCGGTACACGGGAGGACGGCGTGGCGACCGAGCTTGTGCTTGACCCGTCAAGAGCAAACAAAGAGCTTAACTGGAAAGCCGAACACACTATTGAGGAAATATGCCGCGACGCCTGGAACTACCGAAAAAACAAACACTGAGATCAAAAGCCTGCCGTGTTAAACGGCAGGCTTTTTTATTTATATCAAAAATGTAAACCGAAATTAACATTCCTGTAATTTCCGATTGGTTGAAAATCAACGGAAAATGCTTTATAATAATATTGAGGTGAAATTATGGACTTCAACAATCTCAAGCTTTACCGAAAGCAAAACGGTTTCACACAGGAGCAGGTAGCAGAACGTCTGGGAGTTTCAAGGCAGGCAGTCGCAAAGTGGGAACGCGGCGAATCGCTGCCAGACATCGACAATATCATAGCGCTCGCGGATATGTACGAGGTGACTATTGATTCGCTCGTCCGCGACCTCACTTCCCTTCCCGAAAAAGAACACGGCAAGAAATATATGTTCGGCGTAACGCGGGTGGACGAGAAAGGTAAAATAACTCTGCCTAAAAAATGCCGCGAGGTATTTAAGCTGAAAACAGGCGACTCGGTGCTGGTGCTCGGCGACGAGGACAGAGGAATAGCTGTGATAAAAATTTCCGAGATATTCGACAGGTAGGTGATTTTATGTTTAGCATCGAAACACGTTCCCTTACGAAAAAGTACAAGGATAAGACTGCGGTAAATTCTATTGATCTTACCGTGAACGAGGGCGAACTTTTCGCTCTTCTGGGAGTAAACGGCGCAGGAAAAACAACAACGATACGCATGCTCTCCTGCCTTTGCAAGCCGACAAGCGGAGAATGTTTCATTATGGGGAAAAACTGCCTTACCGAAGCGGACGAGGTAAAGAAACTGGTCGGAATATCAACACAGGACACGGCTGTCGCGGAAAATCTCACGGTTCTCGAAAATATGAAGATGTTCTGCGGGATATACGGGTATTCTCCCGAAAAGGCCGCCGAGATAATTGACAAAATGATATCTCTGTTCAATATGGAAGAAGTGAAAAATCAACGCGCAAAAACACTTTCGGGCGGGTGGAAACGCAAGCTCTCGATAACTCTCGCGCTTATCGGAGAACCAAAGGTGCTGTTTCTCGATGAGCCGACACTCGGTCTTGACGTTCTGGCACGGCGGGAGCTGTGGAAGGTCGTAAGATCCCTGAAAGGGAAAATAACAATGATCCTCACGACGCACTATATGGACGAGGCAGAACAGCTTGCCGACCGTATCGCTATAATGGCGAACGGTGAAGTTAAGGCTCTCGGAACACTTGAGGAGCTTGAAACATTAAGCGGCGAAAAGGGTTTGGAAAACGCGTTTATCAAAATACTCGGAGGTGGAGCAGATGAAAAAGAAAGCGTTCTCAATAAGAATATTTAAGGAAATTATCCGCGACCCGCTGAGTTTTATTTTCTGTTTAGGTTTCCCGCTTGTAATGCTTGTAGTTATGACGCTTGTCAATGACAGTATCCCAAAAGAAACGGGAATGACCATATTTCGGATAGACAACCTTGCGGGCGGGATAGCGGTTTTCGGACTGACGTTTATTATGTTGTTTGTGTGTCTTACTGCTGCAAAAGACCGTTCGGGAGCGTTTCTTGTAAGGCTTTACGCAACGCCCATGCGTTCGGGTGATTTTATTGTCGGATATACGGCACCGACATTTCTTCTCGCAGTTATCCAGACTGTTATCACGTTTGCAGCATCGGTAGTAGTTTCGCTTTTCACGGAAGTTGAGCTTGATTTTGTCGGACTTGCGCTTGCGGCTATCACACTTTTTCCGACAATAATAATGTTTATCTCGTTCGGACTTTTATTCGGAACGGTTTTCAGCGAAAAAGCCGCTCCGGGGCTTTGCTCAATAATCATCTCTCTGGCTTCGTTTCTGGGAGGAGTGTGGTTTGACGCCGAAACGACGGGCGGGGTACTTCTTAAGATCTGCAAAATACTGCCGTTTTATCATTCGGTGAAAGCCGCTCGGCTTGCAATAACGCTGAATTTTGAGGGATACGGTTTGCATCTTCTGATAACCGCGGTCTGGGCAGCAGTATTCACAATAGCAGCGGTATTCGTGTTCAAAGCAAGAATGCGCGCCGATATTCTATAATAAATAATAAATAAAAGGCTCCCGTGAAAAGCGGGAGCCTTATTCATTATTACATCATTTTCGCCGTCGTAAAATCCACGGTTTTGGTGAACGGATTAAAAACAATATCGTATGCGTCCTCGGCTATGAAAAAGTACTCGTTTTTGTAGTAAAGCGGAATGAACGCGGCTTTGTCAATAAGCATCTGCTCCGCCTGCTTAAAAAGCTTCACGCTTTCGGAAACATCGGAAGCCTGGTTTGCCCTGCTCATAATGGCTTCAAACTCGCTGTCGCTGTAGGAACTGTAATTTGCGGAATTGCCTTCGCGGAACTGTTCAAGGTACGCGTCCGGACTGTTGTAGGAACCTGTAAGCTCCGTAACTGCCATCTCGAAATCACCGCTTTGCAGACGCTTTGAAAATTCTGCGCTTTCCAGCTCTTCGACCACGCAGTAAAAGCCGAATTCACGCTGCCATTCCTGCATAATATACGAAACGGCGCTTTTTGCTGCATCTTTACAAACGATGATTCTAGAACCCGTAAAGAGCTTTGAATTAAGCGACGACCTCGCTGCCCGGAAAAGCTCACCCGCTTTCACGGCATTATATTCGGGGATGGTGCAGGCTCCCACTGTTTCGCGATAGCCGCTGTCGGTCGTGGTAACGCCGTTCGGAACTATACCGTTTGCGCTTTCAAATTCCGTTACAGAAGCCGAGATCGCGTTTCTGTCAGCAAGAAGCGATAATGCTTTAACAAAATCCTCATTTTGGAAAAGCTCGAAATTTCTGTTGAAGATCAATCCGCCCGTCGAACAGCAGAATTCCTCCGAAACGCTGTCCTTTGCCGTGACGAGAGCCTTATTATCGTTTGAAACGGAAATGCAGTCGGTTTCACCGGCATTAAAATCCGGAATCAGATCCTCGTCGTCCTCAATAAAGAAATTAAGTCCCGACGGGCATACTCCCAATGCCTCGGCGTTGAGCTTATTCCTGTTAAGTATCAGATAATTCACGTTTTCGGTGATGGCGTACGGGTCGAAATTCCACACGCGGACATAAAACGCTCCGTTTGATGGAGTACACTCTGCCGAAAGCCCGTATTTTCCCTGTGAACTTGTGAAAAATTTCTCACAGCACGGCATAGCGGACGGCTCGGTAAGAAGTACGGGGAAACGGGGATTTGGCTCTTCGAGAGTTATCTCAAGCTCGAAATCGCTCAGGGCTTTTACTCCGACAGAATCCTTTCCGCCGTTATGATAGCTCTCCGAATCCTTTATACAATAATAATCCTTGGCACGCAAAGATTCGGTCACCGGCGAAAACAATCTCTCGAATCCGAAAACAAAATCCTTTGCAGTACATTTTTCTTCAAAGCCTTCGGAATTTGTCCAGAAAATATCGTCACGCAGAGTGAACGTATATGTCAGACCGTCAGGCGAAACACTGTATTTTTCGGCAACTCCGTTGTCTATTGAGCCGTCGGAATTTACCGTAAGCAGACCGAGGTAAACATTTTTTATGATAATATTTGAATTCGGCTCGTTTGCCTGCTGTGGGTCGAGCGTTACGGGATTCGCGGAAATGTCGTATCTGAAAATATAATTCTTACCGTCATTTTTTTTGCAGGCGGTCAAAGAAAGCGCGATTCCGAATGATAGTGCAAAAGCAATTATTTTTTTGAAAATACTGATATTGATCGCTCCCTTATTGATTAGTGACTGTACATTCAACATTCGACATTCAACAATTTATATTATAACAGATTATATTCCGGATTTCAAGTCATAAAGCACCTAAATTTCATACAAAATCGTGATTTTTTCCGATAGGCTTTTCTGCACGTCGATAAGCCTTTGGTTTTCGCTTCCTCGGAACGGCAGTGCAAGTGTCCGTTTATCAAGTTCAAAACGTCCGTCAACAAGAATGTCCGTTATTGAAAGCAGTTTTTCCACGAATTCCTCGTGATTTGCTTTTTCGAGCAGCTCCTCGAAAGTCCAGCCGCTGTAGCACATAATATCATATCCGCGTTCTTTGAATTTTTTTCCGAGGACATAAAGCGGTTCGGGCTGACAAAATGGTTCTCCTCCCGAAAAGGTAACTCCCGAATTGAGGGGGTCGCTTGTACACTCCTCGAAAAGCGCGGACGTATCTACAATTTTTCCTCCCGAAAAATCGTGAGTCTGCGGATTGTGACAACCCTCGCAGTTATGCGGACAGCCCTGTGTAAATATCACATATCTAAGCCCCGGTCCGTCGACTATCGACTCGGAAACCGTCCCTGCGATCCTTATTTCCATACTAAACTCCTTCTGAAAAAATCAGCCGCGTGATGTACGCGGCTGTCAGTTTATTCTGCCGTGAATTTGTTGGGACGCTCTATCCTCTCCTCAATAATTTCACCCTCGTGGCGGTGACACTTCGGACACTCATCGTCGATTATTCCGGTAAAACCGCAGCAGGGATCGCGGTCGATCGGATGATTTATCGCTCCATAGCCTATCCCCTGTTCTTTCATATAGCGCACTATCTGCTCGAACGCGTCAAGATTTTTCAGCGGATCTCCGTCAAGCTCCACATAGCTTATATGACCGCCGTTCGTAAGGGCGTGGAATGGAGCTTCTATGGCTATTTTCTTAAATGCGCTGATCTTATAATATACCGGAACATGGAAAGAATTTGTATAATATTCCTTATCCGTGATACCTGCGATCTCTCCGTAGCGCTTCTTGTCGATTGCTATAAATCTTCCCGAAAGCCCCTCCGCGGGAGTAGCGAGCAGACTGAAATTGAGCTTGGTTTTCTGCGCCTGAGCGTCGACCTTTTCACGCATATGCGTTACTATTTTCATACCAAGCGCACGAGCTTCCTCGCTTTCGCCGTGATGCTTTCCTATAAGAGCTATAAGACATTCCGCAAGTCCTATAAATCCGACCGAAAGGGTACCGTGCTTTAATATCTCGCCGACCTCATCGTTCTCGCCGAGCTTTTCAGAATCTATCCACACGCCCTGCCCCATAAGGAATGGATAATTCTTCACACGCTTTTTGCTCTGGATTCTGAATCTTTCAAGCAGCTGCGCAAATACAAGCTCCATCATATCGTCAAGAGATTTGAAAAATTTGTCGATATTGCCGGAAGCTTCAATTCCGAGACGGGGGAGATTTATAGTCGTGAAGCTCAGATTTCCGCGTCCGGGAGTAATTTCTCGCTGCGGGTCATACACGTTTCCGATGACGCGTGTACGGCAGCCCATATAGCACACCTCGGTGGTATAATCGCCTTCCTTATAATATTGGAAATTGAAAGGTGCGTCAAGGAAACTGAAATTCGGGAACATACGCTTTGCGGAAGTTTCCATTGCAAGCTTGAACAGATCGTAATTCGGGTCGTTGGGGTTATAATTTACCCCCTCCTTGACCTTGAATATCTGCACGGGGAATATCGGAGTTTCATTGTTGCCCAGACCCGCCTGTGTCGCCAGCAGCAGATTTTTTACCACCATACGTCCTTCGGGTGACTTGTCCGTTCCGTAATTTATTGACGAGAACGGGACTTGCGCACCCGCGCGGGAGTTCATCGTATTAAGGTTGTGGATAAGCGCTTCCATTGCCTGAAAGGTCGCGCGGTCGGTTTCGGCTTGAGCGATTTTTTCGGCTTCGTCCTGAAGTTTTACAAAATCTCCCTCAAACTCCGAAGCGAGTATCTCCCACTCCTTAGCTTTATAATCGTAATTGTCGCCGAGCTTCGGATACAGTCCATACTCGGTTTCGATTTTATCCGCAACGGCTTTAAGCTTTTCAAGTATTGAAGAAAAATCTTCTTTCCCGCAGGAATACAAGACAGCTTTTGCGAGATTGGAAATATACATTCTGCGGTAGGTCTTTTTTACTCCCTCCGCCATAGCGTAATCAAAATTCGGGACGGACTGTCCGCCGTGCTGGTCGTTCTGATTGGACTGGATAGCTATACACGCAAGCGCGGCATAGCTGGCGATATCGTTCGGCTCACGCAAAAAACCGTGACCTGTCGAAAATCCGTTTTGAAAAAGTTTCAAAAGGTCTATCTGGCAGCAAGTGGTGGTGAGGGTAAGGAAATCAAGGTCGTGTATATGAATATCGCCCTTGATGTGTGCTTCGGAATGTTCGGGGTCGAGGACATACATCTCGTTGAACTGCTTCGCGCCCTCGCTTCCGTATTTGAGCATTGTACCCATTGCGGTATCGCCGTCGATATTGGCGTTCTCGCGCTTGATATCGGAATCCGCCGCCGAGCTGAACGTCAGATCCTCATATATCTTCATAAGCTTGGTATCCATCTCGCGGACGCGTGTTCTTTCCGCTCTGTAGAGGATATATGCTTTTGCAGTCTTTGCGTGACCCGATTCGATAAGGACGTGTTCGACCATATCCTGAACTTCCTCGACGGACGGGTTTCGCCCGATTATGGTTTCGGAAAGCTTCTGGCACACCTCGTCGGCAAGCTCCATAGCCTCCTTATAGTCCTTGCCTCCGACAGACTGTGCCGCCTTATAGATAGCGTTTGCTATTTTTTCGATATTGAACGTCACTTGTCTGCCGTCACGCTTTTTTATCATCGTTATCATTGACATTTTCTTCCACCTGCTTAATTCTTTTTATTCCTGTGCGAAACGCAAAAGTTCGTTAAACTTCTCACAATATCTGGTATAAATTCCGCGAACAATTTCATTATACAGTATTTTTCAGACTTTGTCAAGAGCATTTTCATATATATTTCACCAAACTCCGAATTTTGCATAAAAAAATACAGCGCTGAATGATCCGGCGCTGTATTTTACACACAACTGACTATTTTATCAAGGACTCAAAATTTCCGCCTGTAACGGTCATATAATGATTTATGATTATTGCCGTAAGCATGACGTTGAAAACATTCGTTATCGAGATATATGTGATTTTTGTACCTTTATTCTTCAGACCTCCCGAAGCCGCACCTATCCACGCCGCAGAAAGCGCCACAGCCGCAACCAGTACGAGAATAGCCCCAAAGAGCTTTATTGGCGCGTGAAACAGCCCTGCGACGGCATATTCCATCACGAAATTCGCGAGCGGGACTACCATAAGCGGCAGAACCGCCAAAGCCCACTCCCTGCGCTTCCTTCTGAAATAAACAAACGCCATCAGCAGAAAAAGTCCGGCGATAACGATACTTTCAATTGCCATGATACACCTCGATTTATCAGCCGAGAATTTCCTCCGCCTTTGAATTATCTGCGCAAATTGCGTAAATGACCGTATTTCCGTTCATTTTGACAAAGCAATTATCCAATTTGTACATCTCGTCGGGAGTATAGGTTTCGTAAGTAGAGCGCTGATTCTCGACGCGGGCATCAAGTTTGTCTTTGATGTCGGCGGCTTTTGACTCGTCTTTAGCCACAAATATTCCGAACTCGTCGGGATACGCTCCCGTAGGGCAGATATAGACCGAATACTCGCTCAGATCGTCTGTGCTTATTCCGAAAAGAGTATCAAGAAGGCTTTCGGAAGCTGCATTCATTTCGGGAAACTCTACCGTATCGAGCAATGATTGTGTCTTGTCCGAAATGGAAACCGAGTTATCAGTCTGCTTGCTGTTCACTGCGGAACTGTTGTCCGACGAATTTTCCGTTTTGTTATCACAGCCCGCAAGCATAAGTACTACCGCAAGAGCCGCAGCTGTTATACATTTGTTGATTTTCTTCATAAGATTTTCCCCTTTTTATGTTTTAGTTTTTTCATAAAGCCTGCCGAGCAGGTATTTATAAGCACTGCCTTTAAAATGAAGTCCGTCCGCCTCCGCATACGTTCCGTCGAAAAATCCGTCGGTATTTTTAAGCTCGGAATTCAAATCAAAATATGTGCCGTACTTGCCCGCGAAGCTTCTTATCATAAAATTCATGTTGTCGATAATTCCGTTGGTGATGCCCGATTTTGATGCCAAAGAGCTGTCCTTTGTCACAGGCGGGATCGAAATTACCACTATCTCGCTTTTTGGACACGCCTCCTTTAATTTTTCAAGAAACGTTTCGTACTGTTTAGCTATAGCGTCCGCATCTGTACCCGCCCCAACTGTGTTAGAACCAAGCATAATGAAAATGCGCTTTGGCTGTTTTTCCTTGGCGTAATCAACAGCGCTGCCGCTGTAGGACGCTCTGAACGTTGAATTCATCGCCTTTGACGGGGTATATCCCACCGCAGCCGCGACATTATCCATAGGGATATATTCATACAGATAAAGTCCCGTAAAAATGCTGTCGCCGATAAACAGATCGCTCGCGAACCAATCCTCCGGATAAGCTGTCGGTGTGACGGGTGTCCAACTGCTTGATGAAGTATCTGAACTGTTTGTATCAACAGATTCCTCAGAGCTTTGCGTACTTTGTGAGGACGAGCTTTCCGTACTATATGTATCGGAAGAGCTTTCGGTTTTTGACGAACTTTCTTCAGAGCTTGAGTACTCAGACTTGTCCGTAGAAACCGATGTATCAGAAACCGTAGAGCTTTCAAAGCTGTCCACATTCTCAGACGGCTGTGTATTATCAAGGGTTATCTTAAAAATGATAAAGCAGATCGCCAAAATGAGAATTATCGCAATAATATAGATAACGACGACCGCCGTAGGGACCTTTTCCTTTTTTCTTCTTCTGGGAGGGCGTCTGCCGTTATAATTTCCGTTATACTGCGGCATTTGGAACTTCCTTTCATTATCCTTGTCATTTACTTTAGTATTATATCATAGTTTTTCCGAAATTTCAAGGGCATTTTTAAATTTTCACAATTTCTTAATAAATTTCAAGTGAATTCTTTTCCGTTTTCGAGGAGGATTTTTGTTCTCATTATCTTAAGATGTGAAATACTCTCGCCTGTTTGCGTCTTGAACGCGTCGAGGACGAGCGTCGGATTTATGTTGAATTCGTTTCCTGCGGGCAGTCGGAGCGTTATCCTATCGGAAATTTCAACGAAAAGCAGATGCTGTTTCAAATCTACTTGTGTTATTCCTTTTTTGGTTTTTTTCTCGGTGAGGATCTGTTCCTGTTCTGTAAATTCGCGGAATTTTTTAAGATCCATATCTGCTGTGATCTCATATTCCGCAGCGGCTACATCGGTATTTTTATGCACAGGGACTGTAGTTTCTATCACCCGAATATCTTCGGGAAGCGCGGCGTTGAGCCTGTCTGTCACCTCACTGTGAGGAATTTCTTCAAGAAGCCGAAAATCCGCAGCTTCGCGAAGGCTCTCTTGTCCGAGCGACAGCGGCAGCATAAACTGAATGTACAGCCGCGGATTGAATCCCTCTGTGTACCACACCGGCAGCTTTGCACGCTTTATAGCCCGCTGCATTACGCCGCTCAAATCAAGGTGTGAGATATATTTCGCTCTGTCAAGTTTCGAGAAAAAAACTCTTGTATTAACCGATGGCACGGCAGATCTCACCTCCGATTTGCGAAGAAACTCCGCAGTTTGCGCACTTTTCACGGCAATTTTGTGTCGGTATGCCCTCGTGGGCTTTTTTGTTCTCGTTTATAAAAAACTCCCTTGAAACAAGATAATTCATATGTGACCAAGGCGCTGTTTCATCATATCCGCGGCGGCGGTTGGCGTAGAATCCCATATCAAGACCGCACTCTGCGAACGCTTCCTTCCACTTTTCAAAATTGAAATATTCATCCCAACCGTCCAGAACGCAGCCCTTTTTCCAAGCAAGGTAAACCGCCTTTCCGACACGTCTGTCGCCCCTTGCAAGAACAGCCTCCAGAAGAGATACATCGTATTTCGAGCGCGAAAACGTTATCTTTCTGTCGGTCGCGTAATCCATCAAGAGCTTCTGACGGCGCTTTATTTCTTCCTCGCCGAGCTGCGGCTCAAACTCAAACGGCGTGAACGGTTTGGGAATAAAGGTTGAAAGCGACACCGAAACCGACGGGGACTTTCCCTTTTTTCTGTCGTGATTAGCATAAAACTGCTCTACGACCGACTTTGCGAGGTCATAAATTCCGCGTATATCGTCGTCGGTTTCTGTCGGAAGTCCGAGCATAAAATACAGCTTCACAGCCGTATAGCCTCCCTCGAACGCTATCCTGACGCCGTCGAGGACGTTTTGTTCGGTTATATTCTTATTGATAACGTCGCGAAGTCTTTGAGTTCCCGCTTCCGGAGCAAAAGTAAGTCCGCTCTTGCGAACGTCGGTAATTTTCTGAAAGACCTCCTCGCTGAATCTGTCTATTCTGAGCGATGGCAGAGAAAGATTTATGCCGTTCTTTGAAGTGTACTCCGTAAGTCCCGAAAGCAGTCCTTCAATGTCCTTAAAGTCGCTTGTAGAAAGCGACGACAGCGAAACCTCATCATATCCCGTGTTTTCACACAGGCACTTCGTCTGGGAGATTATCGTATCCTTACCCTTTTCGCGGAACGGACGGTAGATGAATCCCGCCTGACAGAATCTGCACCCGCGTATGCACCCGCGAAGCACTTCCACAACGGCGCGGTTATGCACAATATCGCAGAAAGGCACGACAAAATTTTCGGGAGCGTATACTTTATCAAAATCACGGATAACACGCTTTTTAACTGTTTTAGGAGCGCCGTTTTTAGCCGTTATTGTTTTCACCGTGCCGTCCTCGTTATAATCAACATCATAAAATGACGGGACATATATGCCCTCGATCTTCGCGGCTTCCCTTAAAAACTCATCTTTTGTGGAATTATCTTTCTTACACTGCTCCATCAGTGCCATAAGCTCCAAATTTACTTCCTCGCCCTCTCCTATCACGAAAATATCGAAAAAGTCGCACAGGGGCTCGGCATTGCACACGCACGGTCCGCCACCCACCACTATTGGCGTAAGCTCTTTTCTGTCCGATGCAAGCACGGGTACTCCACCAAGATCAAGCATTTCAAGTATAGTTGTGTAGCAAAGCTCGTACTGTATCGTGAACCCGATAAAATCAAACTCATTTATCGGATCAAGACTTTCGAGAGCGTAGAGCGGGATATTGCGCTTTCGCATCTGCTCCTCCATATCGGGCAGCGGCATAAAAACACGTTCGCACCAATAATTCGGGACTTTATTTTTCAGACCGTAGAGTATCTTCATTCCGAGGTGCGACATTCCGATCTCGTATGTATCCGGAAAGCAGAACGCGAATCTCACATCGACCTCGGACTTATCCTTCATAACCGACCCTGTTTCCCCGCCGATATATCGCGCAGGCTTTTGAATCTCCGGCAAAAACTCATCAAGTTTTTTCATCATCTCGCTGTTTTTGTAGAGCATTTTAATTCTCCTGTTACATTATTTCGTGTACATATCATTTACTTCAAACGAAGATCATTTTTTATAGTATACTGTATACTATCACACGACGGCGGGGCGGGCGCTCCCGCTTCGCGGGAGCAAGCCGTAAGCGCAGCAAAACGAGTTCCGTGCTTTTGCACGGAACTCAGCACCGTGAAACGGTGCCTGCGCTTACGGCTTGGATTTGCAAAGCAAATCCGCCCGCCCCGCCCTACCCCCGACGCCGAACCGTGAACGGGAAATTCAACTCCTCAGGCGCTTTTCATTCCACTCCTGACGAGTCATAAGCACTTGTCTGGGCTTTGAACCCTCGTATGGACCTACCACGCCCATTTTCTCCATAGTGTCTATAAGTCGAGCCGCTCTGCCGTAACCGAGCTTCAAATGACGTTGAAGCGCGGAAGTGCTGGCTTGTCCGGCAGTCACCACAAAATCAATAGCTTCATCAAGCTTTTCGTCCGTGTCGCCGTCGTCAGCATCTTCGGAAACGCCCTTGTCGCCGGAGCTTACGTTCTCCGCTCTGCGTTCAATATCCTCCATAATGCCTTCATCATATTCCGCCTTGAATGTCTGTGTGATAAACTCGGCGACACGTTCGACTTCATCGTCGGAAACATAGCACCCCTGCAAACGTATCGGTTTGGAGGTACCGACCGGCATATATATCATATCGCCGTTTCCGAGAAGTTTCTCCGCACCCGATTCATCAAGAATAACGCGGCTGTCTATCTGCGACGCCACCATAAGCGCGATACGCGACGGGATATTTCCCTTGATAAGTCCGGTGACTACCTGCACAGTCGGCTTCTGCGTCGCAATAACCAGGTGCATTCCGGCAGCTCTGGCTTTCTGTGCCAGACGCACAATGCTGTCCTCCACATCTTTTGGAGATGCCATCATAAGGTCTGCAAGCTCGTCAATAAAGATCACTATCGACGGCATTTTCTGCAATTCGTCATTTTGTTTGCACAGTTCGTTAAATCCGTCGATGTTCCGGACATTATTTTCCGAGAAAAGCGTATAGCGACGCTCCATCTCGGTAACTGCCCAAGCGAGCGCTCCCGCTGCCTTTTTAGGGTCGGTGACTACGGGGATAAGAAGGTGCGGTATTCCGTTGTACATCATAAATTCAACCTGCTTAGGGTCGACCATTATAAGGCGAACGTCCGACGGCGTAGATTTCATAAGTATGCTCATTATAATGGAGTTTACGCAGACAGATTTACCCGAACCTGTAGTTCCCGCTATAAGCAGATGCGGCATTTTCGTGACGTTGCAGGTAACGGTATTGCCGCTTATATCTTTTCCGAGAACTGTGTCAAGCTTTTTGTCAAAGGTCCTTTTGAATTCGGGAGTATCTACAAGCTCGCGGAAAAACACGGTGTCCTTGATTTTGTTTGGTATCTCAACTCCAATTGCCGCCTTATCCGGAACGGGAGCGATCCTCACGTCACTTACCGCGAGCGCCAATGCGAGGTCGTCCGCAAGGCTTGCTATCCTGGCTATCTTTACTCCCGGAGCAGGCTGAAGCTCATATCGGGTCACGGAAGGTCCGCGGCTTGCGCCGATATAGGTCGTCTGTATCTTAAAGCTCTGCAAAGTTTCGACGAGCTTTGCAGCGTTGGAGCTTATCTCGCTGTTGATATCCGACTGTGCAACAGGTTTTCTGACGGGATTCAGCAGCGACATAGGCGGCAGTGTATAGACCTCCGAAAGCGTCGGCTGTTCGGGTTCGGCACGTTCGACTTTGACCTCGTTTAGCAAAACGATCCCTTTGTCGTGATCACCGTCATATTTCAACGGCTCTTGAAGTCTGCCCGAAGCGGAATCGGGAGCAATATCGTTTATATCGAACGGAAGCTCCGCCTCGTCGGTTTCGGATATGTCAGTTATCTCGTCGGGAATGTCGGATCCCGTTTCGGAAAGAGAATCAGAAGTAGCCTTGTCCTTTTCCGGAGCATCAATGATTTTTGACACTCTTGCGGGTAATTTCTCCGAATTCAGCTTTTCGAGCGCGTCTATTATAGGTACAAGCTCGATATCGTTATCCTCATATTTTTCAACAGGCTTCGGCTCGTCGCGCATAATGGGGTGGCGTTTTTCCATATAACGCTTAAGTGCCTGATGATAATCGCGGCTGTCTTGTGCCTGTTCTTCCAGAATTTCGGGCTTTTTGCCGCCGAGAAGCTCTATTCCACCATCGGATGGTGATTTTTCAATGGGCTTGGAATTATTTTCAGAAACCTTTTTCGGCTCATTTTTAGGTTTAACGGAAGGCGCGAGGCTCTCGGAGGTATCCTTAACGCTGTCAAACACAGCTTTCATTTCGTTGACCTTCTGACGCTCACGCTCGTTTTCGATGACACGCTGCTCGAATCGGCGCTGTTCCTCGATCTCTTTCTGACGGCGCTTTTCCTCTTTGATTCTGGCATATTCCGCGTTTGCCGCGGCGGATTCCTCGCGGCGGCGATCGTGATATTCCTTAGCGGTCGCGCCTGCGTTCTTTACTGCTCCGCCCATTTTCGAGAGCATTTCATTAAGCGGCATATTTATCAAAAGAATTATGAATCCGAGTGCAAGTATTATAATAAGTATGGACGCTCCGAGTTTTCCGAGAAACAACAACGGAACTCCGAGAAAAAGAGCGAAAAATCCACCGCCCTTAAATGTTCGTCCGCCCTCGTAAAGATTTCCGGCAAGCTCGCCGAAATTCTCGCCGTTTACCTTTCCGACTGCAAAAATCTCCACTGCTGCGCAAAGCATAAGTATTATCATTACGATCTGGAACACCCTGAACGCTATGCCCCTTTTCGGCTCTTTTGCAGAAGTTATGACCGCGATGTAAATAAGCGCAGGTCCGACAAGATACGCCGAGATGCCGAACAACCCGTGAACAACATTATAAAGTGCATTCCACCCCTCGCTGCCCGGAATTATCGCAAGCAGAGTAAAAAAAGCTCCCAATATAAAAAGCACCACTGAGGATATCATTCTACGCTGTGCGCTTTTTCTCAGAGCTTCCTCGCGAAGCCGCTGCGCTTCAAGCTCCGCAGCCTTTTTCGAGCGCGGCTTGGTCGATGTCTGTCTTGTTTTCCCCGTATATCCCGAAGATGTTCTGCCTCCGGATGTTTTCTTTTTTTCTTCCATTTTATTCTTCCTTTGTATGTATTATCCCGATTTCACATTCCGAAAAGCGACGAGAGCGAGTTTCCGGAAATATGCTCCCATAAACCTCCCACGACACACGCTGTTCCTATCAGCAAAGTATACACTCCGAAAATTTTGAATCTGTCCTTCGCCAGAAGCCATTTCACTAGCTTTATTGCCAGAAATCCGACAGCCGCCGCGACTATGAAGCCTATTCCGAGATAAAGCCAGTTTATTTCCATATCCGAATGGAGTGCGTCGCCTATTTCAAGGACTGACCCGCCAAGTATCGCGGGTATACCCAGAACAAACGCAAACGTCACAGCCGTGTTTTTGTCAAGTCCGCAGAACAGTCCCGCTGCTGTCGTAGAACCGGAGCGCGATACTCCCGGAAAAAGCGCCACGCACTGGAACAGTCCGACCGTCACAGCGTCGGAAACCTTCATCTTTCCGCCTGTTTTCGTTCCGGAGCACCTGTCCGACAAAAACAACAAAAGCGCCGTGAACAGGAACGCTATCCCCTCAAAAACTATATCTCCGTCGCCCTGACGTGCAGTGAAAAAATCCTTGACAAGGTACACCGGTATCAGTATCAGCGTCGCAATTATTACCATTATCATCATACGGCGGGTAGGATTCATTTCCCGCCACGAGAATTTTCCCGTGAAAATATCTCCTACAGTCAGGAAAAATTCCTTTATCATACCCCATATAGTACTCCAAAAAGCGGCAAAAACAGCCACCAGAGTTCCCAGATGAAGCACTATCGACAATACGAGAGCAGTTTCCCCCGAATATCCCGTTATGTGCTGTATCACCGACAAATGCCCTGAGCTTGACACGGGAAGAAATTCCGTCAAACCCTGCACTATTGCCTGAATAATTACGCTTACTATGTCCATATTGTCCCCTCTATGTATGGCGGACATCAGCCGCCGTTCGTTCTTAAAAATTTGTTCGGATCGCCCGAAATCACCTTGCGTATACGCTCTTCCTCGTCAGTCACGCAGTTAAAGCGCTTGTCGTGCTTGTTCGGGTCGAGGATTTCGTCGTCAAGCTCACCATTAAATATTCCCATTACATTTCCCTCCGTTTCTCGCGGTTTTCGGAGGACTTTTTCGGTCGTCCGCGCTTTGCTTTTACGGGAACGGCTTTTACTGTGGTATCTTCCGAAGCCTTGCGGGAAGGCTTTGCCTTTTTGTTCTCGTCGGATCTTTGCTTTTCAATAAGTTTGTAAAGCCTGTTCACCGCAGCGGATAGCGACCCCAGACGGTCGATAAGTCCCTCCTTTACGGCGGTTTTTCCGTCAAGCACCGTTCCGATGTCGAGTACAAGCTCGTCGCGCTCCATCATCAGTTCCTTGAAACGTTCTGGCTTCATCTTGCTGTTTGAAGTAACGAATGTCGTTATCCTGTCCTGCATTTTCTCGAAATAATTCATCGTCTGCGGAACGCCTAGCATCATACCGTTCATTCGCACGGGGTGAATAGTCATGGTCGCGGACGGGACTATAAAGCTCTCCCTTGCGGAAACAGCAAGCGGGACTCCGATAGAATGACCGCCGCCGAGGACTATAGATACCGTAGGCTTTGACATTCCCGCAATAAGCTCGGCGATCGCAAGTCCCGCCTCGACATCGCCGCCGACCGTATTCAACACAATAAGGAGTCCCTCTACCGATGTATCCTCCTCTATTGCCACAAGCGCGGGTATGATATGCTCGTACTTTGTGGTCTTGTTCTGCGGCGGAAGGATATAATGACCCTCTATCTGTCCGATTATAGTTAAACATCTGATATTGTGGAGTGAATTGTTGGACGCGATTATTCCGGTATCAATCAGCTGCTGATTCTGTTCCTCCGAAAAAGGAGCGCCGTTTTGTTCATTATTTTCGTTTTCGTTATTGCTCATTACTTACTCCTTGAACTTGTACGATTCTTGTAAATAGTATATCTCAAGGAGCGGAAAATATTCCGAAATGACAGAACGTTTGCTTTTAAGACCCATCTATATTAATCCGTATTCACACCAATACATTATATATTATACCACAACCGAAATCAAATTTCAATAATTTTCAAAAAAATGTCCAAACTATCATACTCCCGAAAATACAAGCATACACTACTACTGAAAAACATTCACAAGCCATAAGGAGGATCATTATGGAAGAAGTAAACAAAAACGCCGTACATATCGACGAGACTGTGTTTGACGGTCAGATCGAACAAGGCGTGGAACTGAGCTATGTTCTGCCAGACTACTGTCCGGATATTTTCAGGATACTGTCCTGCACGCTCACTCCGAAAACAGCGTCCTATAACGTATCGGGCGACGGCAAACTCACACTTGACGGCGTGGTGTACATAAAAATACTTTATCTCGCCGAAAAAGGAAACGAGGTCTACTGCGTTGACCAGAGATTTACCTACACCAAAAACGCGGACCTCTCGCGCAAGGGAACACTTAACAGAGCGCCGCTTGTGACGCTCTCGATGAGATCGGACTATTGCAGCTGCAGAGCCGCGAGTCCGAGGCGCGTCGATGTGCGCGGGGCTGTTTCCTGCCGCGTAAAAGCGGTAGCCTGCACGGAGTATTCTCTTCCTGAGATGCCCGATGACCTGCAGGTTCGGCAAAGGCAGGTTTCGTGCTGTGGAAAGACGCTCTTCGCCGAGAAGCAGACGTCCGTTCGTGAAGAAATAGAAACGGGTGCGGCGGGGATAGCGTTCATTCTTCAGTACGGGACTGTGCCGAAAATAACCGACCTTCGTGTTATAGCCGATAAAGCCGTTCTTAAGGGTACGATAACGGTAAACGCACTTTACGGCATTTCAAATCCCGAAAACAACGGCGTCGTTCAGACCGAGAAAATGTCGGCGGATATTCCGATAAGTGCCATCATTGACATAGACGGAATTACCGACACGCACAAAACATTTCCGGAAATTTATGTTCTCAACAGCGAGCTTACTCCAAAACCGGACAGCGGCGTGATATCCTGCGAAATGCTCGTTATGTGCAGAGTGCGGGCGCAGACCGAGGAAAACGCCGATATTCCGACCGACGCTTATTCCACCGAATATGAAACGGCACTTACCACATCGGCTCTGAAAATAGCGACCGAGCCGAGAACCATATCAAAAAATATTTCCGTTCACACAAATTTAAGTTCCGACAAGGGCGAGATACGCAGCGTATGGGACGTTTCGAGCGAGCTTCGCAACGCTGTCTGCCGTCCGAACGAAAACGGCGAAATAACGCTTTCGGGACAGCTTTACTGCTCTGCATTCGGAAACAACAATGACGGTGTTCCTTTCCTTATTGAAAAACAGGAATCCGTCGAGCAGACCATTCCAGCACCTAATGTTACAGCCGATACATCTGTGGACTTCACCGCCGACGTTGTCGACACAGGATTCTCGATACGTCCCGACGGCACTCTGGAGCTTAATTCCACCATAGACCTTCATGCAAGCCTGCATAACATAAACACCGTCGAGGCTATAAATTCTGTCGCTGTCGACAAGGATAAGCCAAAGGACAAATCGGACGAATTCGCTCTCAGGATATGCTACACCAACGATTCCTCTGATTGCTGGAGCATCGCAAAAAAATGCGGCACGACCGTCAAGGCTGTTATGGAAGAAAACGAGATAGAGGACAGCGAAGCGCCGCTTTCGGGTATGATAATTATTCCAACCGTCTAAAGGAGTGTGACAAATACAATGAACAGTTCAATTTATTCCGATATCGCAAAACGCACGGGAGGAAATATATACCTTGGCGTCGTAGGTCCTGTGCGTTCGGGGAAGTCCACGTTCATAAGCCGATTTATGAACAGTTTGGTAATACCGAACATTCCCGACGAATTCAGGCGTGAACGCGCAAATGACGAGCTTCCGCAATCCTCGGCGGGAAAGACGATAATGACAACCGAACCGAAATTCGTTCCCGAAGAGGCGGTCGGGATAGAGCTTCCCGACGGCGTAAAAATGAATGTGCGGCTTATAGACTGCGTGGGATATATAGTTCCGAGCGCAATAGGCTACATTGAGAATGAAGCTCCGAGAATGGTGATGACGCCGTGGTTCGACGAGGAGATCCCGTTCAATATGGCTGCCGAGGTAGGTACTCAGAAAGTCATAAACGACCACTCCACCATCGGTATCGTTGTGACGACAGACGGGAGCATTACGGATATTCCGAGAGCGGAATACGAAGCCGCCGAGGAGCGTATAATCTCCGAGCTGGACGAAATAAACAAGCCGTTTGTCGTACTTCTTAACTGTGCGGATCCGGATTCTCCGGAAAGCAAAAAAATGGCTGAAACGCTTTCCGAAAAATATCACAACGACGTTATTCCCGTCAACTGCGTTGACCTTGGCGAGGAGAAGATATTGGAGATCCTCGGCGCTGTCCTGCTGAAATTCCCTGTAACGGAAGTAAAGATCCGTATGCCGAAATGGATAACAGCACTCGATAAGGAACATTGGCTAAAAAAGGAAGTTTTCGGGTGCATTAAAACGCAGGCAGCGAGCATTTCGGGTATAAACGATATAAAGACCGCTGCCGACGCTATTTCTGAATGTGAATATGTAAAACGCGCAATAGCAGAAGATCTCGACCTCGGAACAGGTTCGGGAGTTATAGACATAACGCTTCAGGGAGAATTATTTTACAAAATTCTGGGTGAAGCGACGGGTCTTGAGCTTAACAGTGAAAACGACCTTATGCCTTGTATGATAGAGCTTGCGCAAATCAAGAAACGGTACGAGAGGGTGAAAAATGCTCTTGAAGAGGTAGAAGCGACCGGCTATGGGATAGTGCTGCCGCAAATGGACGAACTTACCCTTGAAGAACCTGAGATAATAAAGCAGGGCGGGAAATACGGCGTGCGCCTTAAAGCGTCCGCGCCGTCCATTCATATGATGTCCGCGAATATAACAACGGAGATAAATCCCATTGTAGGAAGCGAAAAACAATCCGAAGAGCTTATAAACTATCTGCTCAACGATTTTGAAGAAAATCCCACCAAGATATGGGAGAGCAATATTTTCGGAAAATCTCTGTCCGACCTCGTGAACGAAGGACTTCACAACAAGCTCAACCGTATGCCGCTCGACGCGAGAATGAAGCTTCAGGAAACCATTCAGCGCATAATAAACGATGGCTGCGGCGGACTTATCTGCATTATTCTCTGACTTTCGGTGATCCTCCTTATTTCGGCGGGAAACCGCCGCATACAAAAGGCTCGGATATTTTCGGGCCTTTTATTTTTGAATAATTTAAAATATTTTAATGTTGTTTTTGAAAAGTTTAGTTATTAAGCAAACAATTACCTTTAATAATTTTTCGGCTCGTGAAAATAATATTAGCGCAAGGGCGAATAAAATATTTAACTTTTGAACATTGCCGAGATACCCTTGCCATTATTATTGAATTTAAGGAGAACAATTATGTCTAACAAACAGTCTAAGGCTAATCTTAACAGCATTAAGCAGCAGGCAGCCAATGAAGTAGGCGTGACCCTCAACAACGGTTACAACGGTGATCTTACCTCCAGACAGGCAGGTTCTATCGGCGGTATGATGGTCAAGAAAATGATCGAATCCTACGAGCAGAACGCTAAGTAAGCTTTCTTAAAGTTACTCGATATCAAATTGAATAACCCGTCCCCCGAATGAGCTTTCGTTCGGGGGATTTGGTTTTTCACTTGACAAAACAAACCAAATATTGTATAATAAAGTTAGTCTAATCTAACCGGAATAATTGCATATTTTATGAGAATAATAAATTAGTCAAAACTAACAAAAGGAGGAAATTATGTCGGAAATATCCATCATCAAAAACTGTTCCCCGACGCTTGCGGGGCTGAAAACAGGAAATCTTTTCCGTGCGGAATTCACGGGAAGCGACGACGTGACACGCTCCGTCCGTGAATACAACAGAATGTTCCTTAAAAAAGGTATACGGGTCATTCCGCTGAAAAGCGACAGCAAAGGAACACTTGTTTATATATACCGAATTTCAAGGCTTTCAAAAGATCTTAACGAACCTGAAGCGAGAAAGATCCTCTCGGAAAAGGGATATCCCGAAAGTGCGGAAAAATGCGTCGCGGCACTTTCCGAAAGGATGAAAAGCAAAGGCGAGTTTCCTCACGAAATAGGATTATTTCTGGGCTATCCCGCCGAGGACGTTAGGGGATTTATGGAAAAACGTGAAGCAAAGCTGGTCGGCTGCCGCAAAGTTTACGGAGATGCCGAAGCCGCTCAAAAGGAGTTTTCCCGTTTCAGAAAATGCACCGAAATTTACAGTCGGCTATACTCAAACGGGCGCTCCATTGAACGGCTTACGGTATCGGGTTAATCAATTTTTCCGCAGACGGTTTTTGCAATATCGACGGTTTCCTTTGCGTCCTTTGCGTAGAAATCGGCTCCGATCTTTTCCGCATAGGATCTTGTAAGGACAGCGCCGCCGACCACGATCTTACAGTTCACATTTTCTGAATGAAGCAGCTTTATCGTTTCTTCCATACTTTTAAGCGTTGTAGTCATAAGGGCGGAAAGTCCGACCAAAGGAGCTTCATATTTTTTCGCAGCGTCGACAACGAGCCTGTAGTCCACGTCCTTGCCGAGGTCTATCACCTCGAATCCGTAGTTTTCGAGGAGCGTTTTCACGATATTTTTCCCAATATCGTGAACATCGCCCTTGACTGTTGCGAGGACGACCCTTCCCCTGCTCTCACTTGAACCGCCGCGGGCAGCGATGGCTTTCTTTACTACGTCAAAAGCCGCCTGCGCTGCTCCTGCCGACTGGATAAGCTGCGGAAGGAAAATCTCACCTTTCTCGAAACGCTCTCCTGCTTTATCGAGTGCGGGAATGAGCTTTTCGTTTATAAGCGTCATAGGCTCAACGCCGTCCGAAAGGAGCTTTTCGGCAGCCTCCGCGCACTGTGCCTTCAAGCCGTCCGCGACCCCTGCCGAGATGGAATCGCCGGCGTTTTCTTCCGTTATTTTTGCAGAGCTTACTGTTTGAGTTACAATTGTTTCCGAACCGTATTTTTCGATAAAATCCCTGCCGTTTTTATCAAATCCCGAAAGCAGTCTGAAAGCACATACAGCTCCCGTCATAGCAGCGGAATTCGGGTTCATTATCGGCATATCCAGACCTGCCGTCATTGCCATTGTAAGGAACGCCGAATTAACCAGCTCGCGGTTCGGAAGTCCGAACGAAACATTAGAAACTCCGAGAACCGTCTTAAGCCCAAGCCTGTTCTTTACCATAGACAAGGCGCGGACGGTTTCGGGAACGTTCTCCTGCTCGGCTGACGCTGTGAGCGTAAGGCAGTCGATATAAATATCACGTTTCGGTATACCGTATTCAAGTGCGCGGTTGAGAATTTTTTCCGCTATCTGAAAACGCTTTTCGGCGGTTTTCGGGATCCCGTCCTTATCGAGAGTAAGCCCTATGACTGCCGCTCCGTATTTTTTGACAAGCGGCAAAACGGCATCAAGCTTTTCGTCCTCGCCGTTTACGGAATTGACTATCGGTTTTCCGCAAACAGTGCGCAAAGCCGCTTCGAGGACATCGGGTTCTGTTGTGTCGATCTGAAGCGGCGCGTCAGTTACCGACTGGATAGCGTCGATTGCCGAAAGCATCATTTCTTTTTCATCAATATCGGGTAGTCCGACATTTACGTCGAGGATCTCGGCGCCTCCGGAAGTCTGCTCTATCGCCTGCTTCATAATGTAGTCAAGGTCACGGCGCTTCAATGCTTCCTTAAAGAGCTTTTTGCCCGTGGGGTTTATCCTCTCGCCGATAATGCGGACGGTGTCAATCTCAACGACCTTTGACGCGGAACATACGGCTGCGGGAAGCTCGGCGGGCTTTCTTACACACTTTTTCCCCGAAAGACGCTTTTTTATTTCACGGATAAATTCGGGAGAAGTCCCGCAGCATCCTCCGAAAAGTTTTACTCCTTTGTCTGCCATCTGAACGATAAAATCGGCGTATTGCGCGGGAGTTATGCTGTACTCATTGGTTTTCGGGTCGGGAAGTCCTGCATTGGGGCGTATAAGGACAGGCTTGTCCGACCATTTCAGGAGTTCCTCGCAGATAGGCATCGCTTCGTCCGGACCTAGGGAGCAGTTCATACCTATCACGTCCGCGCCCATTGACGCGAGCGTCAGAGCCATTGAAGCCGCTCCGCACCCCGTGAATGTCCGGAGATTCCGCTCGAAAGTCATTGTGCAGATAACGGGAAGGTCTGTGTTCTCTTTCGCAGCCAAAAGCGCGGTCTTTATCTCCATAAGGTCGGTCATGGTTTCAAGAACGACGAAATCCGCGCCGCGTCCCGCTTCCATAATTTCACGGAACATATCGTAAGCCTCGTCCACGGGAAGATCTCCCGTCGGGCGCAGCATTCTGCCCAGAGAGCCAACGTCAAGACCGACAAGCGCTTCTGTACCCTGTGCAGCGTTTCTGGCGATCTCTATTCCCTTTTTCACGATATCGGAAACGGAATATCTGCTGTCGCGGAGCTTATGACGGTTCGCGCCGAAAGTATTGGCATAAACAGCCATTGCGCCCGCGTCGATATACTCGCGGTGTATTTTCCCGATAAGCTCCGGATCGGTAAAGTTGAGTTCCTCCGGAACGGCGCCGAGCTTCAAGCCGTTAGCTTGAAGCATTGTTCCCATAGCGCCGTCAAGCAGGATAAATTCGTCGTTTTCAAGCAATTCGGTAAATGTCATTTTATTCTCCTGTAGCAATTTTTTCTTTTGTTGAGTTGTCAGGTGCGTCCTCATGCGGGAGCTTTCGCAAGGTCAGTATGGCTATTATTCCTATCATTACAGCACAAGTCGTCCAGATTATCGGCTCGGAGATAACCACTCCGAAATAACCGCCTATCTCACTTATTGTGCCGCCCGCCGTGCCGTTATGCTCTTTTCCGCCTATAAGAGGTATCATCACAGCAACTGTAATTATTTTCCAAACAAGCTCTATTACACTGCATATTATCGGAACCAGACTTTTTCCAAGACCTTGAAGCGAACTTCTCAGTCCTAAAAGAATGGTCAGGCAGAAATAAAACGGCACGTTCCACTTCATATAAAGAAGTGCCGTCTGAAGTATTGCTGCTCCCTGAAGAGTGTCCGTACCGTCGATGATAAGACCGAGCAAAAAACCTCCTGCTGTGAATATCACCACCACAGCCAAAGCAGCCCAGCAGAACATCACAGCAAGACCGTCGCGTATACCGCGGCGTATTCGGTTAAATTTCCCCGCTCCGCGGTTCTGCGAAACGTAAGTCACAAGCGCGGCACATACCGACGAAAAAGGCATGACCGTCAGACTGAAGATCTTCCGTGCCGCCGTATGGGCTGTGACAATATCATCACCAAAGCCGTTTATACCGTTCTGAAGTATGACAGAGCCTATATCCACTATTGAATACATCAGCGCCATTCCGAGTCCCGCTCCGAGCAGCTTTAGCGATGTGGATCTTGTAAATACAAGGTCTTTTCTTCCGATAACAAGGAACGGTCGACGTTTTAAAAGGTACACAAGGCAGACCGCTGCAGAAACAGCCTGTGCCGCGACCGTTGCAAGAGCCGCGCCGACTACTCCCATATGTAAGCCCGCCACAAGCAGCAAATCAAGCCCGATATTCAGAAAAGTAGAGATAACGAGAATAACCAGCGGCACCACACTGTCGCCGACCGCACGGAGTATTCCCGCCTCAAAATTGTACAGAAGAGTCACAACAAGCCCCAGTGCCACTACAAACAGATAGCTTCGGGCTTCGGAAAAAATATTCTCGGAAGTGTTCAATGCGTGCAAAAGGGGATCTATAAAAATCACCACTCCGAGAATTATAATTCCTGTAGCGATAGCCGAAAAAGTAAGCATACGGGCAATGGTACGGCGCATCTCCGCACGATCGCCTGAACCGAAATTCTCAGCTACAACTATCGCAAAACCTGTTACCAGACCGTTTATCACACTGAAAAACAACGAAACCAGCGGAGCAGTAGCTCCCACAGCCGCTATTGAATCGTTTCCCAGATTCTTTCCTATTATAATTATATCGGACAGACTGTAAAGCTGCTGAAAAAGATTGCCAAGCAGTATCGGCAGAGCGAAAAGGATTATAAGCTTTATCGGTCTGCCCCGCGTCAGATCTTTCATATATATCCCTCCACAAAATATACATTATATATTTTAGCACATTCCTCATAAAATTTCAAGGGAAATTTAAAAATCTTCCGTTTTTGTGCATTTGCCCTTGCATTTCGGAAATAAATGGTGTATAATAAAAGTGTAGAAAATTTTTCTGTCGGAGGTAACTAAAAAATGTCAGTCAATCTTTCAAAAGGTCAAAAGGTCAACCTAACCAAGGGTAAAGCGGGGCTAAAAACCGTAATAATCGGTCTGGGGTGGGACGAAGCACCGAAAAAATTCTCACTTTTCAACAAGCAGGCGGATATCGACTGCGACGCTTCCGCTATCCTTATAACCGAAAGTACGGGAAAGCTTGCAAGTCCTATCGACGTGGTATACTATGGACAGCTCCAGCACAGGAGCGGCGCTGTCCGTCACCTCGGAGATAATCTTACGGGAGCAGGCGACGGCGACGATGAGCAGATAATCGTGGAGCTTACAAAAGTACCGGTGGATTATTCAAGGATAATTTTCACCGTGACTATCTATCAGGCAGTCGAGCGCAAACAGAATTTCGGTATGATAAAGAACGCATTTATCAGAGTTGTTGACGCGGATACCGGCGAGGAACTGTGCAAGTACAATCTCTCGGAAAATTATGAGGGCAAGACTGCTATGATCTTCGGCGAGGTATACCGTTATAATGGCGAGTGGAAATTCGGCGCTATCGGAGAGCCGACAAACGATAACGGCATCGGCGATATGGCTGAAAGATTCCGCTGATTTCGGCAGATTTTCCGCATTATGGTATTACACAAATTTTTTTAAGGAGGAATTTTTATGACCAAGAAACTGGTTATCATTTCGGGAATAATCGCCCTTGCGGCTCTGGCAGCGGCAGCGGTGGCTTACATTCTTGTGGGAAAGACGAACCTTCTCGACAAGTGGGCTTTGGACGACTTTGACGAGGATTTTGACGACGAGATCTAAAAAAATCGCGCCGTGGTCTTGTGACCACGGCGCTTTTGCCGAGGGTATGACGCTTTTATCCGACCGCGGACGGAAGGACAAACGCATTCTTTTCGCTCAATCAGTTGCAGCCACAGCCGCAGCCGTTGTTAGAGTTGCCGCATCCGCATCCGCAGCCATTGTCGTTGTTAGAGTTGCCGCAGCAAGACGAGAGCAAGAGAATGAGAAGAATGATCCAGCAGCAGCTGTTGTTACCCATGTTGAAACCACACATAATAGTGCCTCCTTGAATGTATTCGTTGAAACCTTAGCTCCCCTGCGGAGCTTTCCGTTTCACAGTACATATTATGCGCGGAGATAAATTTGGTGACTGTTCATTCAGAAAGAAAAAACACCGCTCGGGGGAACGAGCGGCGTTTTCCGTATGATTGGAGGATTTTAGCTTTTTGTTTTTCTTTCTGAACTTATTGTAGCACATTAAGTTTTAAATTTCAATAATTATTACAAAATTGTAACCTTTTTTTCGATTTTGTAACCTTTTTGTAACTATTTGTAACCTTTTTGTAACCTTTTCGGGTAGTTTTATGAAAATATTATGAAAATATCAAAAAAAGTCTAGCCAAATCGCGTATGTTGTGTTATAATTATAATGTATGGGATAAAAAATTACAAATATAAAATTTCATAATTATGGTGGTTATATGATATATCTGGACAATGCGGCAACGACAAAGCCGTGTGAGGAATGTATCTCGGCAATGAACGAGGTCATGCGGCAGGCTTTCGGAAACGCAAGTTCCCTGCACAAAATGGGAACAGCTTCCATAGAAATAATTTCACGGGCGAAAAGAACGCTGCTGTCTACGGTGACAGGCTCAAAAGCGATCTTCGATGGAGATGTTGTTTTCACGTCCGGAGCGACCGAAAGCAACAATACGGCTTTAAGGGGTATCAATTTCCGAGGAAAGAAAATAGTCACGACGGCAATAGAACACCCCTCTGTCGCAAGGACTGCTGATGTTCTCGAAAAACAAGGCTTTGAAGTCATAAGGCTCGCTCCGAAAGACTACGAAAACTTCGAGGACGCAATTATCGGCTCTGTCGACAAGGATACGGCGCTTGTTTCCTGTATGGCAGTGAACAATGAAACGGGTTTTTCGATAGACATTCCGAAAATCTACAAGGAGATCAAGAAGAAAAATCCCGCCACGGTCGTTCATATCGACGCTGTACAGGGATTCCTGAAAGTGCCGCTGGACGGGGACCTGATAAGCGTTTCGGGGCATAAGATACACGCTGTGAAAGGAATAGGCGCTCTTTTCATTAAAAAGGGCGTGAATGTATCTCCCCTGCTTTTCGGCGGAGGTCAGCAGAAAAATCTTCGTTCGGGCACAGAACCGGTCGAGCTTATCGCGGGATTTGAAGCTGCGGTCAAAGCATATCACGGGACAGCGGAAAAATTCAACGAGCTTAAAGCCCGACTTTTGGACGGACTTTACGGACTTTCGGATATAGGGATTAACTCGAACGAAAAATGCGTTCCGAATATCGTGAACTTCAGCGTGCGGGGGGTAAGGTCGGAAATTATGCTCCACTCGCTTGAAGAGGACGGAATATGCGTGTCGAGCGGGTCGGCATGTTCCAAAGGAAAAACAAGCAGCGTACCCGCTGCGTTCGGGATTTCCGACAAAGGCGCAGACTGTGCGGTGAGAGTTTCTTTCTGCGCCGAAAATACTGCCGAAGAAGTTGACAGGTTAATAAAGAAAATTTCGGAAACAATTGAAAGGGTACGAAGATAAAAATGAACATTCTGCTTGTAGGAGCCGGAGGCGCGGCGGGCGCTGTGCTGCGTTACCTTATAAGCCTTATTCCGTATAAAGGAACATTTCCCGTGCTCACTTTGATAACAAATCTGCTGGGCGCGGTGTTTATCGGGTTTATAAGCGGGATCGCCGAAAAGAAACTTTCGCAGAATGAGGTGCTTTTCCTCAAAACGGGAGTATGCGGCGGATTTACAACGTTTTCAACATTTTCACTTGAAGCGTATGGTTTGTTAAGTACAGGAAGAACGGTGTCCGCGGCAGTCTACTCGGTTCTGAGTGTTGTATTGTGTGTTGCAGGTGTGTTTATCGGAACGTTTGCAGCGAAAAAATTTATAAAGATATAAGGGGTCGGAATGAAAGAAATAATTCTCGCAAAATACGGAGAAATAGCTCTTAAAGGGGATAACAGAAGCTCCTTTGAGGATATGCTGACTAAAAACATAAAAAGGCGGCTGAAATATATCGGCGAGTTCTCGATTTCGAGAAAACAATCAACTATCTACATAGAGCCTGAAAACGGCGCGGATATTGACGACGCGGTCGAGGCTCTCAAAAAGGTTTTCGGAATAGGCGCTGTGCAGAGGTGCGCGGTGTTCCCGAAGGATTTCAGCATTGTTGAAAAGAGCGTCGGGGAGTATCTTGACGGAGCGCTTTCGGGAGCGAAAACCTTCAAAGTCGAGGCGAAGCGTGCGGACAAGTCGTTTCCGATGACTTCGCCGCAGATACAACAGGCACTGGGCGACGCGGTGCTTGACGCGTTCCCGCAGCTTAAAGTGGACGTGCATGATCCGGAAATCACTGTAAGACTTGAGATCCGCGACAACGGCGCGTATCTTTCGGCGGAACGAATAATCGGCGCGGGAGGTATGCCTGTCGGAAGCAGCGGAAAGGCTCTGCTGATGCTTTCAGGCGGCATAGATTCTCCTGTAGCGGGATATATGATGGCGAAGCGGGGACTTATTGTCGACTGTATACACTATGTAAGTCCGCCATACACCTCCGACAGAGCGCGTCTGAAAGTGGAAAAGCTCTGCGAGGAAATGACGGAATACTGTGGAGATATGCGGTTTTTCTGCGTGCCGTTCACGGAAATCCAAGAAAAGCTGCGTGACTATTGTCCGGAAGGACATTTTACAGTACTAATGCGCAGAATGATGGTGAAAATCGCGAACAAGGTCTGCGAACGAGAGGGCTACGGCGGGATAATCACGGGCGAAAGTCTGGCGCAGGTGGCTTCCCAGACGCTCCCTGCACTGTACTGTACGAACGCTGCGGCAGAGTTTCCCGTGTTCCGTCCCGTTATCGGAATGGATAAGATAGAGATATCCGAGATAGCACGAAAAATCGGAACATTTGAAACCTCAATAATGCCTTATGAGGACTGCTGCACGGTATTCTCGCCAAAACATCCGCGCACCCGACCGAAGATCGAAGAGATCCTCGAAGCGGAAAAGGCTTATGATTTCGACGCTATGATAAATGAAGCAGTCGAAAAGACCGAAGTAAAGCGGTTTAAGTACGGCGAAAGGACGGTGTTCCTTGACTGATGACTAATGTTGAGATCATAAGATCATTACAGCTTCACGCAAGGCTTAAGAAACTGGTGAAAATCTGCACGGAAAACAAACTTAGGCTTGCAACGGCGGAAAGCTGCACGGGCGGTATGATTTCGGAATGGATAACCGCAATTCCCGGCAGCAGCGCGGTTTTTGAATGCGGGATATGCTCGTATTCTAACAGGATTAAACACGAGGTGCTGGGGGTGTCGGAGGAAACTCTCGAAAAGTTTTCCGAATACAGCAAAGAATGCGCCGAAGAAATGGCGCGGGGCGCGCTGAAAATTTCGGGTGCGGATATTGCGGTGTCGACGACGGGCGTTGCGGGTCCGTCGGGCGGTACAGAGGAAAATCCCGTCGGGACGGCGTATATTTGCGTGCGTACAAGGCAATTTGAGGTTACGAAAAAGCTTCTGTTCGAGGGGAGCAGACAGGAAATACGGTGCAGAGCGTCGCGGGAGGCTCTTAAAATGCTTTTTGCGACGATAGATAAATTAACACATAATTTAGGGGGAAAATAATCATGCCATCATACTTAGACGACAACAATTTTGACGAAAACGGAAACCTTAAGAAAAATACTTCGGGAAATAAAACTCCAAGCAAAAAGGACATCGCACTAGACAAATTCGATATGGCGGGGACTGCCGCTCCGAAAAAGAAAAAAACAGACAAGATAAACGGCAGACCCAAAAACAGATTTGTCAGATTCGCAACGGCGGTTTTTCCGCAGGCAGACGATTCGGGAAGCGAAAAATTCCGAAAGGCTTTCCTGCTTATGGCGGTGGCGGTTCTTATTGGAGCTTTGCTGTTCCTGGGCTGGCAGATATTCAGTATGGCAAAGGGCGGAGAGCTTAACAATCAACTTGCGGAAATAGCAGGCTCGCCGATAGATCAGAATCAGAACTATGTGCAGCCCGACAGACTTGCGAATCCCGACTACAACATAGCTTCGGGAGCAGGTACGGAAGAGCCCGAATACATCGACCTTACTCCCGTGGTAAACGAGCCTCTGAATATCAATTTCGACAAACTTAAGGCTATCAACCCCGACACACGCGCGTGGATAAAAATCACGGGGACTATGGTCAATAATGTAGTCGTTCAGTCAACAAACAACGACTACTATCTCTCGCATGATTTTAACGGGAATCCCTCCATTTCCGGAACGGTATTTTCAAGCTACCTCAACACATGGGACGGCAACGACGACAATAAGATCCTTTTCGGGCATAATATGCAAAACGGAGAATTTTTCGCGTATGTGGCGCATTACCTGCCCGATGATAAGAGCAGCGAGCCGCTTGCATTCTACAAGGTACACCCGACGGTAATGCTGGCGACTCCCGACGGCGGGAGCGCGACCTACAAGGTCTTTGCGGGAATGGTATGCAATACTCAGGAGGAATACGGCGAGGTATTTGATTATATCACAAAAACACACTTCGTTGACGCGGACGATTTCAACAACTATATCATTGAAGTAATGGACAGGAGCTGGTTCTTTACCGATGTTGATTTGAAGTACGGCGACGAGCTTCTGACGCTTTCGACCTGCACGTTCCCGCTGGGGCGACAGATAGAAACAAGATGGGTCGTTCTGGCAAGAAGAGTGCGTCCGGGCGAGAGCGAATATGTCGATACTTCCAAGGCTTACCGAAACTATCAAGCGAAACTTTTTGACTACTATTATAAACAAATTCACGGCTCGTGGTCGGGGTCGGTGTGGGACAGATCGAAACTTTTGAGCTACTGACAAAAAATACGGAGGGATCATTATGGCAGAGAAAACTAACGAAAACGCGTTTCTGAAACTGGCTAAAAACCTTATCCCGTGGAAGGGCGACAAGGTTACGGAAATTATCAGAAAAATCATATTTCTCGCAGCAATAATCGTCCTTGTCGTAACTCTGGCTACGCTTTTCTCGTATAAAGGAAGAATAGCGGGTGAAACTAAAGAAAACGAGGAATTGGCAGAACTTTATCACGGCGCTGTTTCAAACATGGAGATAAACACTGAAAAGCGTGAAGAACTGCAAAAAGAATTTCCCGAAGTGCAGGAACAATTCCTGCCGCTGCTCGAAATAAACGAGGACGTTATAGGGTGGATAACGATAGAAGAACCGAACAGCTCATACCCGTTCATTGACTATGTCGTAATGCAGGGCGACGACAACGACTATTACCTCACTCACAACTACAAGGGTGAGGACAGTGTTTCGGGGTCTATTTTCGCCGACTATCGCTCGCCTATCACGCAGGAAAGCCGTCCCGCAAATATCGTTCTGTATGGTCACAGTATGAAAAGCGGAGAGATGTTCGGAAAGCTTTCAAGATATTTTAACTATGGTTATTTCTACAAAGACCACAGCGATGTGAGCTTCTATAAAAATCACCCGACAATAACGTTCAGCACACTTTACGATACTTCGACCTACAAGGTATTTGCAGGAATGCTGGTCAATACCAATGAAGTGGGCGGCGAGGTCTTTAATTATCACAGAGTCCATAATTTCAAGACAAAAGCAGCGTTTGACGGTTATGTCGCGGAAATCCTTGACCGCTCGTCATTCATTACTCCGGACGTAGATCTTGAATACGGCGACGAGCTTTTAACGCTTTCGACCTGCATTTTCAACTATACGGACGAAGCGGAAACAAGGTGGGTCGTTTTCGCAAGGAAAGTCCGTGAGGGTGAAAGCGAAAGCGTCGACGTTGATAAGGCTTACGCAAATCCTTCGCCAAAGTACTACGATATGTACTACGATACGTTCGGAGGAGAATGGAAAGGCAGAGGCTGGGACGAATCCATTATAAAAAATTACGGTAAATGATTCTTTCATACAGATAAAGAGAGGAATGACTTGCAATGGCAGAAATGGATATGGGCTTTACACCGCGAGGCAATGGCTCCAACGGCAAAAAACACAAAAAAAAGAAAAAACAAAGTTTTATGCAAAGCGTCGTTACGGGACTTTTTCCGTGTAAGGGCGACAGTACGGGAGAAATTATCCGTAAGATAGTTTTTCTGGCAGCGCTTATTATTCTCGTGGTGAGCCTTGTGATGATAGCGGTTTATTTTATGCAGTTCAAAAAGCTCGGAGATAATACCGCCGATGGCACGATTACCGACAAGACTATTGTCGAGCTTAAAAACCGTGAGCCTACCAAGGAGAATATTGAAAAACTTCCGGAGGGTTCGATAAACGAAAAATACGCAGAGCTTTACGCCGAAAACAACGATTTTGTCGGCTGGCTGAATATCCCCGGAACAAATATAGATCTGCCCGTTGTACAGACGACGGATAACGATTTCTATCTCCACAGAAATTTTCAGAAGCAGTACGAATTTGCAGGAACGCTTTTCGCGGATTATGAGGGTGTTATAAGCAAGGACGGTATGCCGCAGAATACCGTTATCTACGGGCATAATATGAGATACAAATTCCAGTTTGCGCAACTTATGAACTACAAGCGCAATATCAGCTTTCTGAAAGCATCGCCCGTCATAAGCTTCAACACGCTTTACAACGACAATATGTACAAGATAGTTTCCGTTTTTGTGACGAATATCAAAGAGGAACACGGTGAGGTTTTCCCATATTACAAGGACATTTACTTCAAAAACCGCGACGAGTTTTTCAACTTCGTCCTTGAGATCGAGGACAGAAGCCTTTACGAAACGGGAGTTGATGTGGAATACGGCGACGAATTTATTACCCTTTCAACCTGCGATCAAGACACAAGCCTTGACTTAAGGCTTGTTATCGTGGCAAGGAAAGTCCGTCCTAACGAAAATCCCGAAGTCAATACCGAGCTTATCAAACGCAAGACCAGCATAAAATATTTTGACGCGTACTACAAGATCTACGGGAACACATGGAATGGAAGAACATGGGATACTTCGCTTGTAAAGGGAATGGACGCTTACCTCGAAGAAAACGGTCTGGTGGATAAGCCAAAGGAAAGCTAAGGAGTTTTATGAAGAATATTTCACTTTTGAAGATCATTGTTGCGATGCTTGTCTGCAACACATATCTTTTCACATGCTCGGTAATGGGAACGGTCGACGGAAAACCTACCGCACCTGTCGCCGAGGAAAACGAAAACAATGTTGAAAACGAGGCTCACGGGGTGGGAACACAAGATTTTCTGACATCGGACGAGGTGGAGGAAGTTCCCGCTGCAAACGTTCTTGAAAATCTTACTAAACTTGATATCGAAACTCCAAAGCTTGAAATGAAGCCGTTCAGTTCCTCATACAAACCGACAAGCCTTGTGAACAATATGACTTCGGGATCTTCAGTATCATCGAGTTCCTCCGATCTTTCGAGCAGTTCAAGCAGTTCGAGTGCGACTTCTTCAAGCTCGTCAAAAAATTCGAGCAGTTCAACTTCGTCCTCAAAACAACAAAGCTCGTCGAGTTCGGTCAGGTCGTCAAGCTCGTCGTCTAAATCTTCAAGTTCTTCCTCAAAATCAAGTTCGTCGGAAAAACAGAGTTCATCGTCAAGCGCTTCAAGCAGTTCGGCTTCAAAAAGTTCAAGTTCATCGGCAAGCTCTGAAATGACCGAAAGCTCACAAAGCAGCTCTGATAATTCGGGCAGCGGTACTCCGTCCGACAACAGCGCAGCGGCAAACGAAATACTTACCGTGAACAATCAGGGAAATATCGTTTCGGGTAAGGCGCTCGATATAATTTCAAGGATAGTTACGAACGAGATAGGCGGTACATTCGCTCCGGAAGCAATAAAGGCTCAGGCGGTAGCGGCATACACTCATGTAAAATACAACAATCTACACGGAAACAATCCGTCTGTGGCGCTGGCTAATAACGTGTCGGAGTCGGTGCGTGTACTGGTGGCTTCGGTCATCGGACAGGCGGTCTACTACAACGGTGAGATGATCCAAGCGGTATACTCCGCGTCGAGTTCCGGATACACAGCGTCAAGCGAATTCGTCTGGGGAAATCCCCTGCCCTATCTGCAAAGCGTTTACTGCGAGCTTGACAAGGACTATGACCCCAACTACGGGCGGCAGAAAACATTTTCGTCGGCGGATATTAAAAAACGTGTCTATGACAATACAGGAATCTCCCTTACGGGCGACCCCGCCGAGTGGTTTTCAATTGACGAATATGCCGACGGTAATTATGTCGCGCTTATGAGCGTCGGCGGGCAGCAAACTTACATAAATTCCTCAGGAAAAACCGCGAACATCACAGGACGTGTTTTCCGTGAGGTGATAATGGATTTCGATATCCGCTCGAACGCGTTCGACATTGATTATGACGCGGCGACGGACGTTTTCACAATAACGACTTACGGCTATGGTCACGGCGTCGGGCTGTCACAGAACGGTGCGAATAATCTCGCGAAATACTGGGTGTGGGATTACAAGCAGATACTGGAATTCTACTATCAGGGCACAATAGTAAAATAAAAAAAGGAGAGCGTTAAGCTCTCCTTTTCTGCTCCCGTATCCCAAACAGAATTATTGCCGGATATAAATTCCCTGCTCCTCGATGTAATCTTCAAGTTCCTGCTTCATATCATCTACCCAAGAGGTATCTTCGGCAGGCTTTTCGGAGCCTTCGGAAGTTTTCGGTGCTTCCGTAACATTCTTCTCTTTGTCGTCCATAAAAACGCCTCCTTTAATTCTAATTGAGATTTTTTATGTATACCGAAAGCTCCTCACAACATTCTCTTATATCCTTGTAGGCGCTTTCAAAATCTCCCGTATACCAAGGGTCGGAAATATCGCGTTTTCCGTCCGAAGAAAATTCTGTAAGCAAATGTATCTTATGTTCGGGATCGCCCCAATAACGCACCATATTATGGATATTCGCGGAATCCATTCCGAAGATAAGGTCGAATTTTTCATAATCGGAATGAGTTATCCGACGTGCGTGTTTTTTTGAACAGTCTATTCCGATAGAATTCAGAATAGCGGCTGTTTTATAATGAACGCCGTTGCCTATTTCCTCGGTTGAGGTGGCAGCAGATTCGATATAAGCATCTATTCCCTTTTTGGTGCATATATCACGCATAACAAACTCCGCCATAGGGCTTCGGCAGATGTTGCCGTGGCAGACAAAAAGTAATTTTATCACGGGATTTCTCCTTATTTACGATTATTGATGAATATACCGCTTTTCAATGCGATTAGTGTTCATTATCTTGCTCAGACTTTTCCCATTTTTTTCGGATCAAATTTAAACTCAGGACACAAATTTCCCGACAGATCCCAATAATGCTCTTCGCAACTGCAATTTTTTTGACAGGTCTTATTTTCGGCGGAATAATTCTTGCAGCACTCGCATCTCGATTTAGCATAAAGATATCTGCGGCTTCCGATTTTTTTGTACAGTTCGCGGAATTGTTCGGGAACATCGTCTTCTCCCGACTCGATCATAAGTATGTATTTACAATAATCCCTGTCTACTATTTCCTTTGGAATGATTCCCTTTTTTATGCCGTATTTCAGCAGATACTCGAACGGATAGCGCCGCTTTTCAAATATTGTATAATGATACAGATCGGCAAGATACGACAGTGTGTTATCATTTTGGATTATAGCGTAAATATTGTACTCGAAAACCTCGAATTCCTTCTTCTGAAGCACCCTCTCCTGCTCGATATGGCAAAGATAATTCAGGAAAAATAACGTTTTATCTGCCTTTTTAGCATGACATTTTTCGGATTTATAATCGTGAAAATAGTCATCGTACCACTCTTCAAGATAATCGCACATCGACACGAATGTTCTTATTTCCTCGTCATTCTGGAATCGGTCAAGCAGCTTATCCACATATTCCGCCTGATCGTTCTTTACGGACAAACGCCACTGATATAAGGCGAAAATTCCGCCGCAAACCGTCAATATAAGAGTTATCAGTTCTATATGCTGTTCCAGAAAATCAAAAATAACCATAACACCTCCGAAATAGCCGAAAAACTAATTGCACAGCTGAAGCAGTGTACTTCCCTTGATAACCTTAAAACCGAATTTCTCGTAAAAGCCGATATTTTTTTCCTCGTTGGGACTGACGGATATATACATTATTTTTCCGAGCAGCTTAAGCATTTCCGTTAAAAGCAAGGAGCCTATTCCCCTGTTCTGATAATCCTTATGTACAATAAGGCAGTCAATGTTTGCGTTCCAGACAGAATCGTCCATACTCCTTATTATTCCGACGAGCCTATCCTCGTCCCATGCGGTGACAACATTTGTGGAATTCATCATTGCTGTCGTAAGTATATCGGGAGGAGTATCCATATCCCAATTGACCGAATGAAACAATTCGGCTATATCATTTACGGAAAAATTTTTATCCCTTGACAAAGCAATCATAATTTTTCTCCTCAAAATGTACTGTTTGATTATGCTTTTCGTAAATTCACTCAAGCTCGCGCGGTTACTGACCGACAATACTTCTGCACACCTATATGTTATACTTTAATTATATCATATTTCATACACCCCGTCAAGGCATATTTTTTCATTATTTTGATAAAAATACTTGAAATATACGGAACAATATGTTATAATTAAAATAGAATTTAATTATTTTCTTCTGAGGAGGACAACTAAAATGGGAAAATTTGTTATCAAAACCACTTCTACAGGCGTTAAATTCGACCTCAAAGCCGGAAACGGTGAGGTGATCGCAACAAGCGAGGTCTACAATTCGGAATCCGCTTGCCTTAACGGCATTGAAAGCGTCCGCAAGTGCTGCGAGGGCGGCATTGAGGATCAGACCGTCGAGGGCTTTGAGAAGCTAAAACACCCTAAATTTGAAGTTTATACCGATAAAAAAGGCGAGTTCAGATTCCGCCTTAAAGCCCGCAATGGTGAGATAATCGCGGTAAGCGAGGGCTATAAGGCGAAAAATTCCTGTATGAACGGTATTGAGAGCGTTAAAAAGAATGCTCCCGACGCTGAGGTCACAGAGGAAGATTGATTTTTTGATACAAATACGGCTCCCCGTTCTTTCAAAGAGCGGGGAGTTTAATTTATGGAACCTCCGATTTTCGGGGGTCTATGTATTTTTTTATGTTATATTTATCAGCTTGCGTTTTCGCGGACGCTTTCAGGTGAAAAATCGCGCAGCTTTCCACGATAGATAATATGTCCGTCGGGAATATCAAGAAAATGTATCGGTCGTACTATCGGCTCGAAAACATCGCTGTTCTCGATTCCGAACTCAACCAGCTGGTCGCGGACGAAATCCGAACAATAATAATGCTTGTTCCGCTTATAGACTATGTTCATTCCCGCGAGTACCACTCCGAGAAAATCATAATGATACGCATATTTATGGCGCTCCATTTCGTCAAGATTGCGCTGAAGCTCGTTATAGGATTCTTCCGTTACAGGAACGGCAAGCACAATGGCTCTCGTTTCGGAAAAACGCTTGAATGTTCCATATTCGGGAGATTCCTTGACAAATCCTCCCCACCACGGATTGTAGGCGTTCCTTCTGCCGAAAGAATACATACACCTCAAATCTGAGCGCAGGCTCAACGAAACGTGATTATATTCATCACCTGTTATTTTCTTCAGCATTCTGGAAATTATCGCCCCTGTTTGAGTAATAACTATGTAAATCTCTTTATTATCCATTTTTCCCGCCTTTCCCCAAATAAATCCAAGCCATACAAGTATATTTATCCTTTATTTTAATTATAACACAGAAATACGAAAAAGTCAATCCCGATATATTTCCGGAAAGATTTTACGGCAAAACAAAATTCTTATGACAAAAAAAGAGGCAAGAGCTTTGACTCTTGCCTCAAAAGGGAAAGGGAGCGGGATACTTTATGCGAAAAAAATTCGCGTAAAGTCAAACTGAATTTAATGCTGTTCTCTATCAGACGTTGAACAGCAGTTCGTCGTAGGTCGGATACGGCCAGTATTCCTCACCTACTATTGTTTCAAGCTCATCGGCTACAGCGCGCAGCGACTGCATATTCTCGAAAACCTCGTCGTGATATGCGCGGGCCTGCGCAGCTGCGTCCTCGACAGCCTGCGCTTTTACTATCGAATCCGACAGTGCGGCAGCTTTTTCTGAAAGCGCAATAGTCAGCTTGTTTACCTTATCCGCTATTTCGGTTTCGACAGCGGGATCAATTCCGACAGCCTTCTTGCTTGCAGCGATATCACAAACGTCCTTCGCGAATTTCATTACTGCGGGCAGTATCTCGGTCTTAGCCATATCTGCGGCGGTAAGTCCCTCGATATTGATGGTCTTGGAATAGTTTTCAAGCAAAATCTCCTGACGTGCGTGAAGCTCTACCTCGCTGTAAACGCCGTACTTTTTGAAGAGAGCTACATTCTTTTCAGAGGTGAGGCACGGAATAGCATCTACTGTGGACTTAAGGTTGAGAAGTCCGCGCTTTTCGGCTTCTATGGGCCATTCGTCGCCGTAACCGTTGCCGTTGAAAATAACTCTCTTATGCTCCTTGATATTCTTTACAAGAATATCGTGAAGCGCCGCGTTGAAATCATCAGCCTTTTCGAGTTCGTCTGCAAATTCGTTGAGAGAATTTGCGACAATTGTGTTAAGAATAGTATTCGGACCCGCAATATTGAGGTTGGAACCCACCATTCTGAACTCGAATTTATTACCTGTGAATGCGAACGGAGATGTTCTGTTTCTGTCTGTGGAATCTTTCGGGAATTCGGGCAGAGAAGTTACGCCTACGTTAAACATCTTTCCGCCCTCAGAAGTGTACTCCTTGCCCTCAACAAGCGCGTCGACTACAGCCTGAAGCTCCTCACCAAGGAAAATGGAAATGATGGCGGGAGGCGCCTCATTAGCGCCAAGACGGTGGTCGTTTCCGGGAGAAGCCACGGACAATCTCAAAAGGTCGGAATACTCGTCAACAGCCTTGATTATCGCCGTGAGGAACGTCAGGAACTGCGCGTTCTGCATAGGTGACTTTCCGGGGTCAAGAAGATTCTGTCCGTCGTCAGTCGAGAGCGACCAGTTGTCGTGTTTACCGGAACCGTTTATCCCTGCGAAAGGCTTTTCGTGGAGCAGGCACACAAGGTCGTGTTCGAGAGCTATCTTCTTCATAAGCTCCATAGTAAGCTGGTTCTGGTCTGTCGCGAGATTCGCGGGCGCGAAGATGGGAGCGTTTTCATGCTGTGACGGAGCTACTTCGTTATGCTTGGTTTTAGAGGTGATACCGAGCTTCCACAAATGCTCATCAAGATCCTTCATATAATTCGCAACACGCTCTTTGATAGAACCGAAGTAGTGATCCTCAAGCTCCTGTCCTTTGGGAGCGGGTGCGCCGAAAAGCGTTCTGCCCGTGAAGATAAGGTCTTTTCTTTTATTGTAAGTATCGCGGTTTACGAGGAAATATTCCTGCTCCGCGCCAACAGTCGCCACAACTCTCTTAGTGGTGGTGTTTCCGAAGAGTTTAAGAACTCTCAGTGCCGCATCGGAAACAACGTCCATAGAGCGCAGCAACGGAGTTTTCTTGTCAAGAGCCTCTCCCGAATAGGAATAAAACGCGGTCGGGATATACAGCGAACCGCCCTTTACAAATGCGTAAGAGGTAGGATCCCACGCGGTGTAACCTCTTGCTTCAAACGTCGCTCTGATACCGCCCGACGGAAAGCTCGAAGCGTCCGGCTCGCCCTTGATAAGCTCTTTACCGGAGAACTCCATAATCACTGTGCCGTCGCCCATAGGTGAGATAAAGCTGTCGTGCTTTTCGGCGGTTATGCCTGTCATCGGCTGGAACCAGTGAGTGTAGTGCGTCGCACCTTTTTCTATAGCCCAGTCTTTCATTGCCGAAGCAACTACATCGGCTATCGAGCTGTCAAGCTCCTTACCCTCGGCGATAGTTTTTTTCAGTGCCTTGAATACGTTTTTCGGCAGGCGCTGCTTCATAGTTTCCTCGTTGAACACGTCGATACCGAACTGTTCTACCACATTGAATTTCTCTTCCATTGTCCCTTTTCCTCCTAAAAATTACTGAATTAAAACAAAAACGACGTTTCGAGCGCAGCAATGCTGTGTCCGAAACGCCGTTGTTTCTTACTCTTATATTATATCTCAATTTTCGGCTTTTGTCTAGCGTAGAATTTAACAAATAAATAAATTTTTTTATTTGCTTTTTATGCAGTTTGCACAAAAATTCACACAAAAATGAATCACGAACAAGCCTAATAATTCGTAATTCAGTTAAAATCCGCCAAAATCAAGGCAAATATGCAAGATTTCGGAATTGAAAATTCACTTCTGGAATCTTTCCTTGATCTTGTCGAAAAAGCTCTTGCGGTTTTCGTAATTCTTATCGTCGAGGGTATTCTCGAACGCTTCGAGAGCTTCAAGCTGCTTTTTGTTGAGTTTTTTCGGGACTTCAACGTTTATACGCACAAGCTGGTCGCCGCGGTCGCCCTCAGAACGCTGGAGCTTCTGAACTCCCTTGTTCTTTAATCTAAAAACCGTTCCCGGTTGAGTGCCTGCGGGGACTTTATAGCTTACCATTCCGTCTATTGTCGGAACTTCTATCTCCGCGCCCTGAACAGCCTGCGAATAAGTTATCGGGAAATCTATCCAGATATTGTAATCCTCACGTTCAAAAACAGGGTCTTTCCTTACGGAAATGCGCACCTTAAGATCTCCCCGCGGTCCGCCGTTCTCGCCGACGTTGCCCTGTCCGCGAACGTTAAGTGTGATACCGTTATCAATTCCTGCGGGTACCTTGACGGAAATTGTCTTTTTGACCTCGATACGTCCGCGCCCGCCGCATTTCGGGCAGGAATTCTCGACGATCTTCCCTTTTCCTCCGCACTTGGAGCAAGGACGCTGTGACTGCATTATACCGAACGGTCCGCGCTGCTGTATAGTAACGTAGCCGCGCCCTTTACAATCGGGACACGTCTTGGGGTTCGTTCCGCCTGCGCCGTGACATTCGGGACACTCGTCGACAACTCTTATGTCCATATCGTAGGAAACGCCTTTGCAGGCTTCCATAAATCCCACTTCAAGCGACGCGGAAATATCCGAGCCGCGTCTGGGAGCGTTCGCGGTGCTTCTGGAACTTCCGAAGCCACCAAAACCACCGAATCCCCCGCCGAAAATATCCGCGAAAATATCGCCTAAATCGACTCCGTCGAATCCTCCCGTAAAGTTTGCACCGCCGCCGTAAGACGGATCTACGCCCGCGTGTCCGAACTGGTCGTACTTTGCGCGCTTTTCGGGGTCGGAAAGCACCTGATTTGCCTCGTTTATCTCCTTAAATTTCTCCTCCGCCTGCGGGTCGTCGGGGTTAAGGTCGGGGTGATACTGCTTTGCAAGCTTTCTGTACGCTTTTTTTATTTCCGCGTCAGAAGCTCCCTTTTGCAGTCCCAGCACCTCGTAATAATCTCTTTTGTCTGCCATAGTCATTTCCTCTTTTACTATGCACTGATTTAACTCTTGTCGTACAAATCGGGATCAACAAGCGGCGATACAAGCTCGCATATCTCTCCGCTTTCGTCGTATCCCCAGAAACACTGATAAAATCCGTCGCCGAAGCCCGACGCTATCATAACCATTCGCTCATTCGTTTCGGGATTTGTCCACTCGATAAAATCCCCGCCCTCACGCTGATACGCGGGGAGCTTTTTGTAGCTTTCGGCGAAAATTGCCGCATAATAGTCGTCATAGTGGTTTTTGCCGGGATTTTGCTTATGCCAATTGTCAATCCATGCGCCCATTTTATCCGCGCCTTTCGCGTCGATAAAACCCATTGTACCTGCGTCCACGGGATAACCCGTCCAAACCTCGCCGTCGCCGGACACATTTGCCGCGGTTTCGGGAACAGGCTTTGCAAGCTCGTACCGAACGGCTTTTGTGTCCTTGATTTTAAGCCGCGCGGTACACATTCTAAGTCCCATAATTTTGTTGCGGCAAATGCTCACCTCGGCGGGGTATGTGCCGTTCGGGATTTCCTGCTCTAAAGTCGGCATAAACTTACCCATTGAAATATAGCAAAGCGGGTCTGCGACGACAACGTGACCGGACGTAATATCCACCTTTCCGACCTCTAAGAAAAACCGCGTTTCGGTTTTCACAAACTGACGTGTGATTTTGTCGGCGTCAAGCGTTTTGCTTTGGGTATAATCGAGGTTTTTCTTGAAAACCTTTCCGAATTTGTCCTTAGCCGTCACAAAATCAATCATTGCAAACGCCAGACCCACCGCGTCGTTTTTGGTTTCGGGGAACTCGTCAAAACCGCTGAACACAACGTCGCACTCCGTGCTTTCCTCGTCGGGGAAACCTCCCGCAATGCCTATCAGAAACTTCCCGAACGCGCTCTTCTTGAACCTGAACACGCCGTAAATTCTGTCGTTGTCCTCGTCGTCTTTCAAAGAGCCGACAAGCTCAAGCTTCTTCGGGGCAACGCCCTGTTCCGTCAGCCACTTTGTCAGCGTGTCCGTCGCAATCTTCAGCTGTTTTTCGACCATTCCGTCCTCCTATACCTCTATACCGCAAATACGCCGAGCAGCGGGAAACCGCTCGGCGCACGATTATAATTACTTCTTTTCGGTGAATTCAACGTCAACAGCGCCGTCGTCGTTGCCGCCGTTGTTATCGGAATTTCCCTCGCCTGCAGCACCTGCCGCTGCGGCATCGCCGCCGTTTGCCTGATAAACCTTGCCTGCTACTTCGTAGAATGCGTTCTGAAGCTCTTCTTTCGCGGTCTTTATCTTGTCGAGATCCGTTCCCTTGAGAGCTTCCTCAAGAGCGGTGATCTTCGGCTCAACTTTAGCCTTGTCATCAGCGGAAACCTTATCACCGAAGTCGTTCAGCGACTTCTTCATCTGGAATACCATGGAATCCGCTTCGTTGCGCAAGTCAGCTTCCTCACGGCGCTTTTTATCCTCCGCAGCGTACATCTCGGCTTCCTTTACAGCCTTGTCGATGTCGTCCTTGCTCATATTCGTGGAAGCGGTAATGGAGATCTTCTGCTCCTTGCCCGTGCCCTTATCCTTTGCGGTAACGTTTACGATACCGTTCGCGTCAATATCGAAAGTTACCTCGATCTGCGGAACGCCGCGGGGCGCGGGAGCAATGCCGTCAAGACGGAAGTTGCCTATGGACTTGTTATCCTTAGCCATTTCGCGCTCACCCTGCAAAACGTTTATATCAACGCTCGGCTGGTTATCTGCATAAGTGGTGAATACCTGCGTGTTGGAGGTCGGAATGGTGGTGTTTCTAGCGATCATTCTCGTGCATACACCGCCCGCAGTTTCGATACCGAGTGACAGCGGAGTAACGTCAAGAAGAACGATACCCTGTACTTCCTTATTGAGAACGCCACCCTGAATGGACGCGCCGATAGCCACGCACTCGTCGGGGTTAATGCCCTTGAACGGATCTTTGCCGAGGAAGCCCTTTACTGCGTCCTGAACTGCGGGAATTCTCGTTGAACCGCCCACCAGCAGTATCTTATGAATTTCGCTCTTTTCAAGTCCGCTGTCCGCGATAGCCTGCTTCAACGGTCCCATAGTAGATTCTACAAGGTCTGCGGTAAGCTCGTTGAATTTCGCTCTCGAAAGAGTTACATTAAGGTGCTTTGCACCGTTCGCGTCGGCTGTGATATACGGAATGGAGATATTAACAGAAGTCGAATTGGAGAGCGCAATTTTCGCTTTCTCAGCTTCGTCTTTCAATCTCTGCATAGCGAACTTGTCGCTTGAAAGGTCGATTCCGTCGGACTTCTTGAATTCCTCCTTGAGGTAATCTATTATCCTCTGGTCGAAGTCGTCGCCGCCGAGATGGTTGTTTCCGGCGGTCGCGAGAACTTCCTGAACGCCGTCGCCAATATTGATTACCGAAACATCGAACGTACCGCCGCCAAGGTCGTATACGACAATGTTCTGATCCTCTTCCTTATCAACTCCGTAAGCGAGAGCGGCAGCAGTCGGCTCGTTTATGATACGCTGAACGTTAAGTCCTGCTATCTGACCTGCGTCCTTGGTCGCCTGACGCTGAGAGTCGGTGAAGTAAGCAGGAACGGTAATTACAGCGTCGGTGACGGGCTCGCCGAGGTAGCCTTCCGCGTCCTTTTTCAGCTTCTGGAGTATCATAGCGGAAATTTCCTGCGGAGTGTACTTCTTGCCGTCGATATCCACCTTATAATCGCTGCCCATATGTCTTTTAATTGAGATGACCGTCTTTTCGGGGTTCTGGACAGCCTGATTCTTTGCGAGCTGACCTACAAGACGCTCGCCGTCCTTTGTGAATGCCACTACCGAAGGGGTTGTTCTGCTTCCCTCGGAGTTTGTGATAACGACAGGTTCGCCGCCCTCGATAACCGATACACAGCTGTTTGTCGTACCCAAGTCAATACCAATGATCTTTCCCATAACAAAATCCTCCTTAGAATTTCGATAAAATACTTTATTTTTTTATGTGAACTGCCTTAACGGCTCCCTAATTCGCGACTGAAACCATAGCGAAGCGTATGACCTTTTCGCCTATGCGGTAGCCCTTCGCGAACGTTTTGACTACCGTGCCGCTTTCAGCTTCGGAATCCTCCTCACGGTGTACCGCTTGGTGGAGATTCGGATCGAACTTTTCTCCATCGGACGGGATTTCCTCAACTCCGAGGTTCTTCAGCGTTTCCATAAAGCTCTCGTGTATCATCTTCACACCGTTTTTGTAATTCTCGTCGGAACAATCCGTCGAAAGCGCTCTTTCGAGATTATCCATAATGGGCAGAAATTTTGAAGTTACGTCCGTGATAATATCCGTCCTGAGAGCCTCTTTTTCACGGGCGGTACGCTTTCGGAAGTTGTCGTACTCTGCCATTGTCCGAAGCAGCTGTTCTTTCATCTCCGCAAGAGCCTTCTGCTCCGAAGATTCCTCTTCTGTTCCGGAATCAGATTCGGGTTCGGCGTGTTTATCGGCGGTTTCCGTTTCCGTATCGGCTGCCGTTTCAATATTTTCGCCGATATCCTCGGAAACTTCAGCTGTCTGCTCGCCAAGCTCTTCATCATTCATCATTTGTGTCATCTTCCTCCCTTTGTGAAGCGGTAATTTCAAGCTTCCCGTCCTCGGAAATATTTTCCGAAAGCAGTTTCGTGACCTTACTGCTGAGATATTCTATATATGGTATCACCTTTCGGTAATCCAGCCGCATGGGACCCACGACTCCGAGAGCGCCGGCGGGTTTGCCGTCCTTATAGTAGCTTGCGCTTACCATTGCTCCGTTTGAGATAGCGAAAGTATTGTCCTCCTCGCCGAAGCGGATATTTATTCCCGAAAACGCTCCTTCCAGAAGCGACGAAAGCTCCGACTTGCGCTCTATGAACCTCACTACCTCGTCCATCGGAAAATCGGCAGAAATAAGGTTTGCCTCTCCTCGGACCTCGACCGAATCGCGCATCATTTCCTCAGAAAGCTCATACACTGCGTGAAGCAATGGTGACAGCGCCAGCGTATATCCTCCGAGAGCCGCCGCTAAACTTTCGATATACTCCTCCGACATACTCTCGATATTCACGCCGCTTAATCTTTCATTAAGAAAATTGATAAAATCGGCTGTCTGCTCATGTGTCAGATCAAACTCCATACGGCAGACCTTGTTTCTCACTGCACCGTCCGACGTTATCATCAGCAGAACGTACATTCTCCGTCCCGTCGGTATCACGTCGACCTTTGTTATCACTGAAAATTTTGTCGAATGGTTAGTTGCGACGGTAGCACACTTTGTTATCTCCGCCAGAGCTGTCGAAGCGTTCTGGATTATGGCGTCGTCCGTCATTGCGCTGTCAAACAAGTTGTCTATCTCGGTTATTTTTTCCGGGTTGACGGGTTCGGGCGACATCAAATTCTCAACGTAATAGCGCAGTCCCTTATATGTCGGAACTCGACCCGCGCTTGTATGCGGGTGGCTTAAATACCCCTCCTGTTCAAGAGCAGCCATTGTGTTCCGAATCGTCGCCGAGGAGATGTTCATCTGCGTCCGTTCAATAAGCGATTTTGACCCGACGGGTTCGCCGCTTCTGATATACTCGTCGATCACTGCCGCGAGTACCTCTGCCGCTCTTTGCTGCACGGTGCGCATCTCCTTTCCGAATTCCGAACCTGCGGTTTTAGCACTCTATCTCTTTGAGTGCTAAGTATAATATACCATATTTTTTCCGTTCTGTCAAGTATTATTTAAAAAAATAATTACAAATTATCCGATTTTTTCTCTGTTGAATTTATGCATTTTGCACAAATCCGTTATTGTCAACACATAATTTGGCTTTCCGGTTAATAATTCCAATAAAAAAAGCGGGGCTCTAAGACCCCGCTTTGCAGCTGTTTTATATACCTTATATCATGCTGTCTTCCCAACAATCGGGAGCTTTCAGCCCAAACATCTTAACAACAGTCGGAGCAACATTCGCAAGCCCGTAATTTCCGTCCTTTATCGTATACTTCACGTCCTTATCATAAATAATGAACGGTACGGGATTGAGCGAGTGCGCGGTGCGAACCTGAATTTCGCCTTTCTTGTTCTTTTCGAGCATTTCGTCGGCGTTTCCGTGGTCGGCGGTGACGAGCATAGTCACGCCCTCCTCGTCGCAGACAGCTTTAAGCCTTGCAAGCCCTATGTCAACGGATTCCACTCCGATTATAGTTGCCTGCATAGAACCTGTGTGTCCGACCATATCGCCGTTGGGGAAATTGCAGCGGAGGAAATCGTATTTTTTTGACTTGATTGCCTCGATAAGGTCGTCGACTATGTCGGCGGACTTCATCCACGGGCGCTGGTCGAAACTTACGTTGTCGGAGGGAATTTCCTTAAATGTTTCAAGCTCCTCGGAGAATTTTCCGCTGCGGTTGCCGTTCCAGAAATAGGTAACGTGACCGTATTTCTGCGTTTCGGAAACAGCGTACTGACGAAGTCCCGCCGCCACAAGCACTTCTGACAGCGTGTTTGTGATCTCAGGCGGATTTACAAGATACCTTGCAGGGAGCTTCAAATCCCCGTCGTACTGCAGCATACCCGCATAGCACACGTCAAGCTTCTTTCCTCTGTTAAAGTGGTTAAATTCGTCCATATCGAACGCCATAGAAAGCTCTATAGCGCGGTCGCCGCGGAAATTGTACAGAATAACGCTGTCGCCGTCGTTGATAGTCCCGACGGGCTTTCCGTTCTCGGCAATTACGAACGGAGGAAGATCCTGATCTATCGCTCCGGTTTCGTTGCGGAGCGTTTCTACAGCCTCGCCTGCGCTTGCAAACTGTCTGCCCTCGCCTTTAACGTGAGTATTCCAGCCGCGCTCTACCATAGCCCAGTCAGCCTGGTATCTGTCCATGGTTATTTTCATTCTGCCGCCGCCCGACGCTATTTTTCCGTCGAAATTGCTGTCATTAAGCTCTGCGAGAGCCTTTTCAAGCTGCTCTATATAAATAGGAGCAGATGTCGCGGGAACATCGCGCCCGTCCAACAGCGCGTGTACTCTGACCTTCTTCACGCCCTCGGCTTTCGCCTTTTTCAGCATATTGAACAGGTGCGAAATATTCGAGTGAACATTACCGTCGGAAAGCAAGCCGATAAAGTGCATTGTAGAGTTTTTGGACTTCACATTGTCAACAAGTTCTTTCCAAGCGGAAGAATTGTACATTTTTCCGCTTTCAATGCTCTCGTTTACAAGCTTCGCGCCCTGCGAGTAAATCTGCCCACAGCCGAGCGCGTTATGTCCGACCTCGGAGTTTCCCATATCGTCGTCTGTCGGCAGTCCGACCGCCGAGCCGTGCGCTTTAAGGCGCGTGTTCGGGCAGTTTTTCAGCAGCCAGTCGAGAGTGGGCGTATTCGCCTCGGTCACGGCGTCGCCAAGCCCCGTTTTTGAGAAGCCCACGCCGTCCATTACTACCAGTAAAACAGGTTTTGCCATATAAAAATTATCCTTTCCGTTAAATCAATCTTTAACACAAAACGCACAGCACATCAGCACTATCGCGGTCACAAACAGCGGCAGCAGTGCGCAATCCAAAAACGTTACAGACGCGCAGCTCAAATTATACGCGTAAACCCCCAACTCGCCGCGTTCGGCATTCAGCCTGTTCAAAAGCCGAACGGGTGGGATATAGTTTACCCACCGCTCGGCAATGAACGCAATTCCCGAAAAAACCGCTGCGCCGACAAACAGCCCTTTACCCGTGCGTTTTTTCATTAAAATCACAAGTACAGCAAACACAATCCCCCAAACCGCCGCAGCGGCAATTACGGGCACACTGTAAACGGGTTCAAGCTGTTCAACGGTTTCGGGAGGATAAAACAGCCACCCCAACAGCGGCTTGTGCAGAAGATACGCCGCAATGAACAGTGCGTGATACGCAATGCCGAAAATCAGCGACAGCGAAAGCAGCATTGTGCGTTTTTTCATACCTAATTCCTCCGGCAAATCAGCCATTTTCCGCAGCCTTGATTATCGTCGTGAAATCCTGCGCCTTAAGGCTTGCGCCGCCGATAAGCCCGCCGTCTACGTTGGTTTTAGACACAAGCTCCTCGGCGTTTTTCGCGTTCATAGAGCCGCCGTACTGAATAGTGATGCTCTCGGCGGTATCACTGTCGTAGAGCTTCGCAAGTGTCGCGCGGATAAACGCGCAGACTTCCTCAGCTTGGTCGGCAGTGGCGGTCTTGCCTGTGCCGATTGCCCAGACAGGTTCATACGCTATTGTACATTTTTTAAGGTCCTCTTTGGAAATATCAAAGAAATCGAGCTTAATCTGACGCGCGATAACTTCTTCGGTAATATTGCATTCGCGCTCCCAGAGAAGCTCTCCCACGCAGACGATAGGTTTCAGACCCGCCGCAAGAGCCGCCTTAGTGCGCTTGTTTACGGTTTCATCGGTTTCGTTGAAATACTGTCTGCGCTCGGAGTGACCGAGGACTACATACTCAACGCCCATTTCCGCCAGCATATCCGCGGAAATTTCGCCCGTGAAAGCGCCGCTCTTTTCAAAGTGGCAGTTTTCCGCACCTATTTTGATATTTGTGCCCTTTGTAACTTCAAGTGCTGTTTCCAGATTCGTAAACGGCACGCACGCCACTATTTCAACGCCCTTAACGTCCGCGACAAGCGGTTTTAATTCCTCAAGCAGAGCTTTTGCTTCAGGACGGGTCTTGTTCATCTTCCAGTTGCCCGCGATTATTGCTTTTCTGGTACCTTTTTTCATGGAAAATCCTCCTCAAAATAAACAAAATAAAATAGAGGTAAGAGGTCATGCATTCCCCTTACCTCCGTAAAAATTACTTATCCTGAATAGCGTCTATTCCGGGCAAGCCCTTACCCTCAAGATATTCGAGAGAAGCTCCGCCGCCTGTCGAAATGTGGCTCATCTTATCAGCGAAGCCGAGCTGAACCACAGCCGCAGCCGAGTCGCCGCCGCCAATGATCGTAGTAGCGTTCGCCTCAGCCATTCCCTTTGCGACCGCAATAGTTCCCTTTGCGAGGATAGGATTCTCAAATACGCCCATAGGACCGTTCCAGACAACAGTCTTTGCGCTCTTTACCTCGTTTGCGAAAAGCTCCATGGTCTTTGTGCCGATGTCAAGTCCCATCATATCTGCGGGAATCTTGTCGGAATCTACAATCTGAACGTCCACGGGAGCGTCGATAGGATCGGGGAACGCCTTTGTAATCGTCGTGTCAATCGGAAGCAGCAGCTTTTTGCCGTTCTTTTCAGCCTTAGCGATCATATCCTTGCAGTAGTCTATCTTCTCGTCGTCAACAAGGGAAGTTCCGACTTCCAGACCCTTTGCCTTGAGGAACGTATACGCCATTCCGCCGCCGATAATAAGCGTATCGCACTTTTCAAGCAGGTTGGAGATAACATTCAGCTTATCCGCGACCTTTGCACCTCCGAGAACAGCCACGAACGGACGTTCGGGGGATTCAACAGCGTTTCCGAGGAATTCTATTTCCTTATTCATCAAGTAACCTACGGCGGTTTCCTTGACGAATTTTGTAACGCCGACTGTGGAAGCGTGCGCTCTGTGCGCCGAACCGAAAGCGTCCATTACGAAAATCTCGCCGTTTACGAGGTCGGCAAGCTCTTTGGAGAAGCCCTCGCCGTTTTTGGTTTCATCGTTTCCGCGGAAACGTGTATTTTCAAGTACTACGATATCGCCGTCGTTCATTGCTGCGACAGCTTTCTTGGCATTTTCGCCGACAACATTATCATCGGGAGCGAAAGTCACCTTTGCCTTTACGAGTTCAGCGAGTCTGTCAGCCGCGGGTTTAAGTGAAAACTTTGCCTCAGGACCGTTCTTCGGCTTGCCCAGATGTGAGCAGAGAACGACCTTCGCGCCGTTTTCGGTCAGCTTATTGATGGTGGGGAGAGCGGCGGTTATTCTGTTATCGTTGGTGATTTTTCCGTCCTTAAGCGGCACGTTGAAGTCAACGCGCACGAGGACGTGCTTTCCCTTTACGTTCAGATCTTCGACATTCTTCTTGTTGAGCTTGCTCATAGTTACTGTTTCCTTTCAGAATGAAATATTAAACAGCGCAGGCGTGTTTGTCCAAAATTTAACAATCTCGACCTACAACCATTCACACTATATATTGTACAATATTTTACCGAATTTTTCAAGGGGTTTTTAAAATTTTCTCCGAATTTTGAGTTTGAACAGCAAAAAGCTCCCCGTGTGGGGAGCTTTCGCAAGTCAACCGATAAGCTTTGGAACATTCAATATTGACGCGTTTTTCACATCGAAAACTAAACTCTTGTCGACATTCTCCGAAACCGAGCCGTCCGCGTTATATAATTCACCCGAAAAATGTACAGTGAGAATACCGGCAGACTGCTCTACAGTATATCCCACGCGCCCAAGCGCATTGCATTTTTCGGACAGACCCTTGACATAATCGTAAATCGGGTCGTTTATAACGTTATACGCATCACATACTTTTGTGTAACTTAAATCGTCAAGCAAAACCGGTACGGTATAGCCAAAGCCCTCTCCGCTGCCTTTAAGCAGCTTATTTCCAAAAAACGGTGCTTCGATTTTATAGCCCTTGCCGCTAAGATAGTCGTTAAAGTCTTCGCCAAGCTCGTACCCGTTGAAATTAGCCGAATTGCTTGATATAGGGGCTGTGGCGTTTTTGTAATCGAATGAAATGTGAACCGCATAAAAATAGTAGCCCAAGTAAATCACAGCCAGCCCCGCCAGAACGATAAGCACGATTTTAACGGCTTTCGGTACAGCGTACTTTTTCACGGGAATATTTTTTTCCATAACATCAATTCCCCCTGTAAAACAAACAAATGGCAGATGAACCTCAAATTCATAATCAAATGTTGTTATGCCTTCAAGATCGCTATCATGCATAAATTGAAACGCTATTGCATCTGTATTCGATTTATTTGTGCCCAAAAATACTTTCACCGTTTTAGTAAATATGGTAAATATGCTGAATTTATAAATTTATATACAATTGTAAACAATAAAGTTATTAACCATCAAAGATCCATAAATTCAGCCCGCCGTATTCTCGCCCACGGGCAAAATAAGCATCGTTTCGATCTCCGACGCGGGACACGGCTTGCTGTAATAATACCCCTGTGCCAGATCGCACCCTATTTCCGACAAAAGCCGATTCTGCTCGTCGGTTTCGACTCCCTCGGCAAGCACCACCATTCGCAATGCCTTTCCCATTGCGACAATTGCTCCCGTAATACGTCGGGAAGTATCATTTTCGCTTACGTCGCAAACAAGTGACCTGTCGATTTTCAGCACGTCGAACGGAATGGTTTTCAGCGACGAGAGCGATGAGTAACCGGTTCCGAAATCATCTATCGAGATCGAAACACCAAGTGAGTGTATCTTTGAAAGGATTTCAGCCATATGCTCCGCGTCGAGCATAGCCATTGTTTCTGTGACCTCTATTTCAAGATAATGAGGGTCGAAGCCGGTTTCCTCAAGAGCTTTTACGACCGAAGCATACACGTCCGTTCTCTGAAACTGTGCCTGCGACATATTCACCGATATTTTAACAGGAGGAAGTCCTTTATCCATCCACTTTTTCCCCTGTCGGCAAGCCGTAATAAGCCCCCACTCGTCAATTCGTGTTATAATGCCGAACTCTTCGGCGATAGGGATAAAATCTGTCGGCGGAACGAATCCCTTTGTCGGGTGGTGCCAGCGTATAAGTGCTTCCACTCCGAGAATTTTTCCTGTTTTAAAGCTGACCTTTGGCTGATAATAAAGCTCGAACTGACCCTTTTCAAGAGCTTCCGACATTTCCGAACGAAGAAGCTCATTCTCGACCATTCTATTTTCCATATCCGAAGTAAACTCTGTCACGCGCAAGCCTCCGCGCTTTGTCATAAGGCAGAGATTCGCTTTATTGTAGAGCGTATAAATATCGTCCGCGCCGTCGTAAATACAAACGCCCGCAAAGAAATTCACTTTATCTCTAAGACGATTTTCGGGTATCACCGAATACAAATATCCCGAAAAGCGCTCTATTACCTCACTTATTTCTTCTCCCTGAAGCTTGACGAGCAAAGCGAAATCATCGGTATTTACTCTTCCGCACAGACCTGTTTTTCCTGCCAGCGACTTTACTGCTCCTGCGAATGCTCTTACCACGCTATCGCCGCGCTCGACTCCGAACAACGTATTTACCATTCCCAGATGGTCAACATCAAACACAAAAAGTGCGTAATCCCCTGCCAAGACCTTATTATGTCTTAAAATTTCGTTTCCAGCTCTCATAAATCCGTCGCGGTTGAGTAGCCCTGTCATTTTGTCTATCTGTGTATTTCGCTTTGCGTTTCTGCGAAGCGCATGGATAACAAGCACGGCAACGCCGAGCGCTATAAGCAGCGCCCCTGAAACTATCGAAAGGATTATAACAGCCGTTCTCAAAAAATTCACGCCCTTCACATATCATCACGACTTTAAATTACTAAATAATTTCAATATATAGTATATCATATTATTTCATTATTTTCAACATATTTTTTTATTTTTGGTGAAACTGCACAAAATTTTCGTCATTTTTTACCTTGCCGCTATAATTCAAGCTTAAAAATAAAAAGCCCGAATTCCGGATTCGGGCTTTCGGATATTTGCTTAAAAGCGGATCATTGCTGCTTGTCTTCGATATACTTTACGATATCTCCGACGGTCTTGATGTTCTCGACTTCCTCTTCGGGGATATCAACGCCGAACTCGTCCTCAATAGCCATAACGAGATCGACAACATCGAGAGAATCCGCACCGAGGTCGTCGGTGATAGAAGAATTCTCGGATATGCTTTCCTTGTCAGCAACATCAAGGTTATCCGCTATCAGATCCTTCACCTTTTCAAAAATGTCCATATTAACCTCCATTTATCCCGCCGCTTTTCGCGACAATGTTATCAAATACTATTATAAAATAATCCGCCGAAAAAATCAATACCTAAATGCAATTTTTTTTGGGTAATTTTATACAAACTTATTCAATAAACATACCTATTTTTCTGAATTTTGCATAACGGCGTTCCAGAAGTGTGTCAATTTCTGTCTTTCGGAGTCGTGAAACAGCGTCGACAAGATATTCGTAAATGCTGTCGGCGGTTTGTTCGGGAGAATTATGCGCTCCGCCCTCCGGTTCCTTGATTATTTTATCGCAGACTTTGAATCGCATCAGATCTTCGGCGGTTATTTTCAATATCTCGCAGGCATCGCGTTCTTTCGACGAATCCTTCCAGAGAATGGAAGCTGCACCTCTCGGTGAGATAACGCTGTAGAGTGCGTTTTCAAGCATTGCAAGCTCATCGCATACTGCCATAGCCAATGCGCCGCCGCTTCCGCCCTCGCCGAGTATTATTGAAATAACGGGAGTCCTGAGCGTCATAAACTCATACAGCGAACGTGCTATTGCCTCGCCCTGCCCGCGCTCTTCAGCCTCAATCCCGCAATATGCTCCGGGTGTGTCAACAAGACATATCACCGGTCTGTGGAATTTTTCTGCCTGCTTCGCCAAACGCATTGCCTTACGATAACCCTCAGGGTGCGGCATTGCGAAATTCGTCTTTCGGTTCTCGTCGAGATTTCTTCCTTTTACCTGTGCAAGGACGGTCACGGGTGTGTCGGAAAGATAGCCTATCCCGCCGATTATCGCCGCATCGTCACCGAAAAGTCTGTCGCCGTGAAACTCCATAAACCTCGTGAACATCGCGGGGATATAGTCATTCACCGTCGGACGGTTTTTGTGGTGGACCAATTCCATTCTTTCCCAAGCGGTAAGATTACTCATTCAAAAACCTCCTTCAGCGTGTTTCTTTCGGAAAGCCGTGGAGCTTGAGGATATTTGACAGGCGTTTCCTCATCATTCCGCGTTCGACTATCATATCGACAAAGCCGCAGTCCTGCTGGAACTCCGCCGACTGGAAATCGTCGGGAAGTCTTTGACGTATCGTATCCTGAATAACTCTCCGTCCCGCGAATCCGATAAGCACCTTCGGCTCGGCGATGATTATATCTCCGAGGCTCGCGAAAGAAGCCGTAACGCCGCCTGTCGTCGGGTCGGTCATCACTGCGATGTACAATCCGCCCGCGTCGGAATGACGCTTGACAGCGCCGGATGTTTTCGCCATCTGCATAAGGGAGATTATTCCCTCCTGCATTCTCGCTCCGCCGGAACTTGTGAACATTATCACGGGCAGACCCTTTTCGGTAGCGTACTCAAAGGCACGCGTTATCTTCTCGCCAACGACCGAGCCCATACTTGCCATCATAAAATGGGAATCCATTATTCCCAGAACACATCTGTAGCCGCGTATCGTACACTCGCCCGTAACTATAGCTTCATTTGTTTCGCACTGCTCCTGCATTTTCGCAACTTTTTCCTCATATTTCGGGAATCCGATAGGGTTGAGGGAACGCATTTCCGTGTCAAATTCAACGAAACTGTCGGGGTCGGCGGTAAGCTCCAGCCGCTCCTGCCATGTAAGACGGGCATGATAATTGCACTTCGGGCAAACTTTCATGGCGCGGACGAACTCCACATTATAGACCACTCCTCCGCAGCGGGGGCATTTGAACAGAAGATCCTGCGGGATATTTATATCGGATTCGGACGCGTCGGAGCGGTGATTGTCGTCAGCTGTGAAACGGGATTTTACGACCTTGAACAAGTCCTCTATTGACGCCATTTTATCACTCCTCCATTATATTTACACGATTAAGGAATCCGTTATCGAATTCGCCGCGCTCGAAATTCTCGTTTTTCAGAAGTCTAAGCTGGAAGTCGATATTTGTTTCCACGCCGTCGATTATGAATTCCGCCAAAGCGACACGCATTTTCATAACCGCCTCTTCCCTGTCTGCGCCTTTCACGAGAAGCTTTGCTATCATGCTGTCATAATACGGCGGTATTTCATAGCCCGCGTAGACCGCGCTGTCTATCCTCACATTGAATCCTCCGGGAACATGGATAGATCGCACCAATCCGGGGCACGGGCGGAAATTGTGGCGCGGATCTTCGGCGTTTATTCTGCACTCGATCGCGTGACCCGAAAGCTTCACGTCATTCTGAGAGAACCACAGTCTTTCGCCCGCTGCAATGCGTATCTGCGCCTTTACAAGGTCTATACCGGTCACAAATTCCGTCACGGGGTGTTCGACCTGAATTCGCGTATTCATTTCCATAAAGTAGAAATTCTTGTTCTTATCGACAAGGAATTCTATTGTTCCCGCGTTTCGGTAGCCGCTCGCCTTTGCAGCGCTTACCGCAGCCGCGCCCATTCTTGCGCGGAGGTCGTCCGTCATTATTGGTGAAGGGCTTTCCTCAAGGACTTTCTGGTTTCTTCTTTGGAGTGAACAATCACGCTCGCCGAGATGCACGACGTTCTCGTAATTGTCCGCTAAAAGCTGTATCTCGATATGACGCGGATCTACAACAAATTTCTCAATATAAAGATCACCGTTTCCGAAGCAGGAAAGCGCCTCCTGCTGCGCGGAAAGGAAACTGCTTTCAAGGTCGTCCTCGGACTCTACCATACGGATACCCCTGCCGCCGCCACCGGCTGTGGCTTTTACCATAACCGGATAGCCTATCTCACGGCAGACTCTTTTTGCCGCTTCAACGTCGGGAACAATTCCGTCCGAACCGGGGATAACGGGAACTCCCGCTTCTATCATCGTTCTGCGGGCGTGAGCTTTGTCACCCATAGCGTCCATTACCTCAGGGGTAGGACCTATAAATGTTATCCCGCAGGTTTCGCACAGCCGGGCGAAATCAGCGTTTTCCGACAAAAAACCGAAACCGGGGTGGATCGCCGTTGCTCCGGTTATTTCGCAAGCCGCTATTATCGCTTTAGTGTTGAGATAACTGTCCTTTGAAGGCGCGGGACCTATACACACAGCCTCGTCGGCTATCTGTGCGTGGAGCGCGGACTTATCGGCGGTGGAATATACCGCCACAGTCTTTATCCCCAGCTCGCGGCAGGCGCGCATAATGCGGATAGCTATTTCCCCTCTGTTGGCAATAAGTATTTTATCGAACATCTTACCCTACACTCCGAATCATTCGGGCTTGGGGTCGCTTACGGCAAAGGATATTTCCGCCGTGACCACCTTTTTCCCGTTTACGGTCGCGACAGCTTTTCCGAAGCCTATCGGACCTTTTTTCTCTGTCATTACGACATTCAGGACCAGCTCGTCGCCGGGAAGCACCTGCCCTCTGAAACGGGCTTTGTCGATCCCTGCAAAAAACGCTATTTTCCCCTTGTTTTCGGGAAGAGAGAGAGCGCAGACCGCTCCCGCCTGAGCAAGCATTTCTATCATAAGCACGCCCGGAGTTACGGGCTGTCCGGGGAAATGCCCCTTGAACCAGTAATCATCATCTTTCAGGCGTTTTATCGCCGTGACGGACACTCCCGGCTCAAGCTCCGTTACTTCATCAATAAGAAGGAACGGGTCACGATGGGGGATTATTTCTTTTATCTGTTCTTTGTCGAGTGTCATACTTTGATCCTTTCGTAAAAATGCCTTGCGTTATTCTATTCTCATTATTTTCTGCCCGTACTCGACGGGATCGCCGTTGTTGACATAGATTTCGGCGACTTTTCCCGAAAATTCGCTGTTTATTTCATTCATAAGCTTCATGCTCTCGATAATGCACACCACATCGCCCGCCTTGACATTATCGCCCTGCCGCACGAACGGCGGCTTTTCGGGAGAAGGCGACGAATAAAACGTTCCTATAATGGGGCTTGTGATGATATTTCCAGACTCCGTGACAGTTGCCTTTTCTATAGGAGTGGAAGCAGCGCCCGGCGCTCCGCCGTTCACTGACGCTATCGGCACAGGCATGGGCATTGTTGAAATTTCGGGGTGTGGAGGCGGACAGCGCTTCCCTTCCACGATAATTTCAAGCTCGTCGCTCTGTATTTTTATTCTGCCGAGGTTATTTTCCTTGACGATCTTCGCGAGCGCCTCAACGCACTCTATAGTATCTTCGATAGGGTGGATCTCTTTATCCTTCATCATTGTGAATTTCCTTTCAAATAGGTCAATCTACAGGCTTGAAGCACAGGCAGCCGTTATGTCCTCCGAATCCGAGGGAATTAGACAATGCTGCTGTGATTTTAAGCTCTCTTGCGCCCTCTGTTACATAATCGAGGTCACATTCGGGGTCGGGAACTTTATATCCCAGTGTGCGGTGAATTTTACCGTTCTTTATTGAAAGCGCCGTAACGACAGCTTCAACTCCTCCGGCAGCACCGAGAAGATGTCCGGTCATTGATTTTGTGGAATTTACCGCTATTTTCTTTGCGTGTTCCCCAAAGGTGAGCTTTATTGCCGCGGTTTCGGTAGCATCGTTCATATGAGTGGACGTTCCGTGAGCGTTGATGTAATTCACCTGCTCGAACGGTATTCCGGCTTCGAGGACAGCCAATTCCATTGCTTTTGCGCCGCCGCGTCCCTCCGGATCGGGGCTTGTTTCGTGATAAGCATCGCAAGTCGAACCGTAGCCGCAAATCTCCGCGTAAATTTTAGCCCCGCGGGCTTTTGCGTGTTCATATTCCTCCAGAACAAGTATCCCGCAGCCATCGCCGAGAACAAAACCGTTTCTCTCTGCGTCGAACGGAATCGAAGCGCGATCTACGTCCTGAGAACGCGTTATCGCTTTCATATTGTTAAATCCCGCATAGCAGAATCCTATATCGGAATGTTCCGTGCCGCCCGCAATTGCAGCGTCGAGATAACCGTGCTTTATAAGCCTGAACGCCTCGCCAATGGACTGCGTTCCCGAAGCGCAGGCAGTCGTCACACAGAAATTGCTGCCTTTAAAGCCCGTTCTTATTGCAACTTCTCCCGCCGCCATGTTGCCTATCATCTTAGTTATTGTAAATACCGAAACGCGCTTATTGCCCTTGGTGTGGTAATTCTGAAGTTCCTCCTCGGTGGTGTACATACCGCCGATACCGCTTCCGATAACGCACCCCACACGATACGGATCTATATCTTTCAAATCCGTTCCTGCGTCTTTTAACGCCTGCACAGCGCAAAATACCGCATATTGCACGATAATGTCATTTCTGCGCAAATCTTTCTTATCGAAAAGCTCTCCGGGGTCAAAATTCTTGACCTTAGCGACTATGCCCTTTGTTTCGGGCTCTTCGGGAAACCATGTCCCCAGCTCGAAACCGTGCTTTCCCGCAAGGAGATTATTCCACAGCTCTTCGGGAGAATTTCCGCATGGCGTGACACAGCCAAGCCCTGTTATAACTACTCTTCTTTCACTCATGAGAAATTCCTCCGTCACATTGAAAGTCCGCCGCTTATCTCGATCGTCTGACCCGTCACATACGAAGCGTCGTCAGAACACAGGAACGCGACAACGGACGCGACCTCCTCCGGTTCGCCGTAGCGCTTCATTGCGATCTGTGCGAGCATCGCGCTTCTCTGCTCGTCCGTGAGTTTGTCAGTCATAGGCGTCTTGATAAATCCGGGAGCGACCGCATTTACGGTTATTCCTCTGGAGCCGAGTTCCTTGGCAGCGGTCTTTGTCATAGCGATGACCGCGCCCTTTGAAGCGGAATAATTCATCTGACCTGGATTTCCGTAAAGTCCCGCAACAGAGGCCAAGTTGACGATCCTGCCGCTTTTCTGGCGTAGCATGACCGCTCCGACAAGTTTTGTCATATTAAACACGGACTTTTGGTTTATGCGGATAACGTCGTCGTAATTTTCCTCCGGCATACGCAAAAGCAAACCGTCGCGTGTGATACCCGCGTTGTTTACGAGAGCGTCGATAGTTCCGAACAGCTCCTTTACCTTCTTTACCATTGCGTCGCACTGCTCGTAATTTGAAACATCGGCGGCTATGCACTCGCATCTCACGCCGAGAGCGCGTATTTCTTCGGCGGTTTTAGCTCCATAGGAATCAAGTGCCTCCTGCGACACCTCGTTTATAACGATGTCATACCCGTCTTTTGCGAGTCTTTTCGCTATAGCCGCGCCTATTCCGCGTCCCGAACCTGTAATAATTGCTGTTTTTGCCATAAATTTATCCTTTCAAACGATTCATTATTTCCTATATTTGGAATACGGCTGTGATTTTAGTCGTTCCGCCGCATTATTTTACTTATATCCGATAAGATTCAGGTGCTTACAGTTCCATGATCGCTGCTCCGTATGTAAGTCCCGCGCCGAATCCGACTACGCAGAGCTTCATTCCTGTTTTAAGCCGACCGGCATGGTTAAGCTCGTCTATTCCGACGGGAATGCAAGCACTGGAAACATTTCCCATATACTCGATATTCGTGTAGACCTTTTCGGGCGGGATACCCAGAAGCTCGGTCGCCTTGCCGATAATTCTCATATTTGCCTGATGCGGGATTATTATATCGAGGTCGGAAACATCATACCCGCCCTGCGCCGCGACATTAAGAACAGCGTTATGCATGGCGTTCACGGCAAATTTATAGACCGCCTTGCCGTCCTGCCAGAGGTAATTCTGTTTGGCGAACGTATCGAATCTGCCGTTATAAAAAGCGTCCTGATCCTCGTAGAACGGACAGTTATGCTCGTAATGTATCTTGCAGTAGAGTGCATCGAACTCGTCGCCCTCCGCTCCGAGAAAGGAATAGAACGGCTTGTCGCTTCCGCGAAGGACTACAGCTCCCGCAGCGTCGCCGAAAAGAATACACGAGGCGCGGTCGGTATAATCCTGCTGATTCGAGAGCTTTTCGGAGGAAACTATCATAACAGTCTTGTACTTATCCGCTGCAAGATATTTCTGGGCAATATCAAGTGCCGTGATAAATCCCGTGCAGGCAGCGTTCACGTCAAAGCAGGCAGCGTTCACTGCGCCTATTCTTTTCTGAACAAGGCAGGACATAGCGGGATAGAAAAACTCCGGCGTACAAGTAGAAACTATGATAAGGTCAATATCCTTCGGGTCGATTCCTGCGTCCTCTACAGCCTTTTTTGCGGCTTCGGAAGCCATAAAGTGATTCGGCTTGTCCACGGCGAGGTGACGGCGTTTGATACCCGTTCTCGGATATATCCACTCGTCGGAGGTATCCAGAATTTCGGAAAACTTATCATTATCCGCTTCAAAATCGGGAACATAGCTTCCCGTTCCCAAAATCTCTAAACCGTTCATCAAAAAAACTCCTTGATTTTCTAATTGAAATAATGTATAATGTTATTGTGGGCAAAAATACCATTTATATTTTACCCTATTTTTTTATTTTTGTCAACCGCTTTTACGGTCAAACGTGCAAAATTTAACAAATTTTTTTACTTTTTGGAGGATTTTTTATGAAAAATGCATTTTTATTTTCGGGACAAGGCTCTCAATATCCGAATATGGGCGCGAGCTTTGCCGAAAAATATTCCTGCTGTAAGGAAATTCTTGAGTGCGGGTCGGACATTTTAGGATTTGACCTGAAGAAAAAGCTCACAGAATCGACGGCAGATGAACTGGCACAGACAAGGCTGTCCCAACCTGCAATATTCACGGTGTCACTTATGGCGCTGGGGGCTGCCCGCGAAAACGGACTGGATTGTACGGCGGTAGCGGGACACTCTCTCGGAGAATATGCGGCGATGTATGCGTCGGGAATGCTGTCAATGGAGGACGCGTTCAGGGCAATAAAGCTCAGAAGCGAGGCTATGGCGAAAGCTGCCGAAAACTCCAAGGGTGCTATGGCAGCAGTGATAGGCTGCGAAAACTCCGTTATCGAAAAGGTCTGTGCGGAAGTGAACGGTTTCTGCGCACCTGCGAATTACAACTCTCCTGTTCAGACAGTCATAGCGGGAGAAGCGGACGCCGTGGAAGAGGCTATAGCTAAATTCGCGGAGATGAAAGTTCGCTGCGTGAAGCTTGCGGTGTCGGCGGCGTTCCATACAAAGCTGATGCGTTCTGCTGCGGACGAATTCCGAAAAGCTATCGCTGACTTCAAGTTCGAGCTGCCAAAATGTGACTTTTACTCTAATCTTCACGGAAAGAAAGCAGACGACTTCTACAATATGCCCGACTACCTCGCAGCGCACATCTGCTCTCCTGTTAAGTTCGTCGACGAGCTGAACGCTATGAACGAGGCAGGCATAGAGGCTTATGTGGAGCTGGGTCCCGGAAAAGTACTCACGGGACTGGTCAAGAAAACGCTCAAGGGCGTTCCCGCATTCAACGCGGAGGACTGCGAAACTCTGGACAAAGCTGTCGAAGCTCTGAAAAACTGATTTGTAAAGGAGATTTTTATGGATAAATTTTGCCTTATAGGACACCCGCTCGGTCATTCGTTCTCGCCGAAGATACACAAAAGACTTTTTGAGCTTTCGGGGATCGAAGCCGAATATTCACTCGTGGACATAGCTCCGGAAGAGCTGAAAGAAAAATTCGGGGAGCTTAAAAATTACCGGGGATTCAATATCACAATTCCGCATAAAATGGGAATCATTGACTATTGTGATGAACTTACGCCTGAAGCGGAGCGCTATCACTCCGTAAACTGCGTTATGAACGGCACTAAAAAAACCGGCACAAATACCGACTGCGTGGGTTTTATCAAGTCTATAGAAGCGCTCGGAGCGTCGCTTTCGTCAAGAGTCCTGCTTATCGGCTGCGGCGGCGTGGGACGTATGATGGCGATAGAAACCGCTCTTTCGGGCGGAGAACTTACCGTCGCGGCGCTTCCTTCGGATATACCGCTTGCGGAAAAAGCAAAATCAGAGATTCTTTCCATGAAATCTGACGCAAAGGTAACTATCCGCACGATAGGCGAAAAAGGGCTTTGCAGAGCGGATCTTAACAACGAGGACTTTGATCTGCTTATAAACGCTACTCCGGTCGGAATGTTCCCGAAAACGGAAAATATGCCGTGTATGCCGGAAGTTCTGGACGGCATGAGATTCGTATTTGACGCTATATACAATCCGCGTGAAACTCTGCTTGTAAAAACCGCCCGCGAAAAGGGAGCAAAGGCAATGAACGGTATGGCAATGCTGGTGCTGCAGGCGGTCGCGGCTCACGAAATGTGGGATAAAGCCGTCTACCGCAAAGAGGATATAGACAAGCTGATTTCCGATTTGGAGAACGACATATGAAGAATTTAAGCGTTTACCTCTGCGGCTTTATGGGGTGCGGAAAAAGTCACATTGGGCGTATGCTGGCTAACAACATGGGAAAACAGCTAGTCGACCTCGACAAGTACATTGTCACTCACGAGAAAATGTCTATTCCCGAAATTTTCGAACGATTCGGAGAGCCGCACTTCCGCGCTCTCGAAGCAAAATACATAAAGGAGCTTTCGGACGGATTCGTTGTCGCGACGGGCGGTGGGGCTCTGCTGAACGACGATACCGCAAAATTCGCGCGGGAAAGCGGAATGTCCGTATATATAAATACGGATTTCGATATCTGCTACAGCCGTATAAAAGGCGACACGAACCGTCCGCTTGTAATGAAAAACACAGAGGGACAGCTTCTGGCGCTTTACAATTCCCGTGACCCTGTCTACAAGAAAAATTCGACTTTCACGGTAAACGGCAACACCCGTGACACACTGATATGCACGGAAATTATAAAACTCGCGAAAGTTTTCCGCGACGAACATCCCGAATATCTGTGAGCAGAGCTGCCTTACTACCTTTAATTATTAAATGGAGAATAAAATGGTTGTCAAGAATGTAAAAATCGTTACAATGGCAGGACGGGATATCGAGCGCGGATTTGTGCGCTTCGGGGAATTTTTCACCGAGATCGGAGATATGAAAGACTTCATCTCTACCGGCGAGGAGGAAACAGACGGCGATTCCTACCCTGTCACACCGACGCTCTACCCCGGATTTATCGACGCTCACTGCCACCTCGGAATGTGGAACGACGCTCTCACATTCGAGGGAGAGGACGGCAACGAGGACACTGACCCCGCCACCCCGCATTTACGGGCGATAGACAGTATAAACGCCATGGACAGATGCTTTTCCGACGCGGTTTCGGCGGGAGTTACATGCGTTTGCACGGGAGTGGGGAGCGCGAATCCAATCGGGGGAAGCTTTGCGGTCATAAAGACATTCGGCTCTAAAAGAATCGACAAGCTGATAGTAAAGCACCCCGCAGCGATAAAATTCGCGCTTGGGGAAAATCCGAAAAATTCCTACAACGACCGCGACGAAACACCCGTGACAAGAATGGCTACCGCTGCCATTATCCGTGAAAATCTCCGCAAGGCTCTCCGATATAAGGAAGATATGGACGAATATCTGCGGACAAAGGGTACGGACGACGAGGTTTCGCGTCCCGATCTCGATATGAAATGCGAGGCTCTGCTTCCGCTTTTCGATGAAAAAAACAAGGTGCCTGCACATTTTCACTGTCACCGTGCCGATGACATTTTTACGGCTATCAGAATAGCGAAAGAATTTTCGCTTGACCTTGTGCTTATCCACTGCACGGACGGCGGGATAATAGCAGACGAGCTTGCAGAAGAATTTTCGGGAAAGCCGCCGAAAATAGTCCTAGGTCCGCTTATGGGCGACAGAGGCAAACCGGAGCTTGCTAACCACGATATTTCCACACCCGCAAAGCTCGCGGAAAACGGAATAAAGTTCGCTATATGCACCGACCATCCGGAAACGCCGATACAATATCTGTCGCTTACCGCGGCACTTGCGGTACGGGGCGGGCTTTCACGGGAGGAGGCGCTGCGGGCTGTAACGACAGAACCTGCCGAGCTTCTTGGGATCTCCGATAAAACAGGTTCAATAGAAGTCGGCAAGGACGCGGATTTTTCGCTTTTCCTCGGAGATCCGCTGGATATTGCAGAAACTCCCGTACTTACGGTAGTCAACGGGAAAATCGCTTTCAAACGATAATTTTTATTTATAATGGAGTGATATTATGCGGGAAATTGATGCGGCTGAAATAACAAAAGCGGTAGCGGAATTGTGCGTTAAGGCGAATTTGCAGCTGCCGTGCGGAATGAGAGAATGTATCGAGCAGGCTCGCGAGCGGGAGGAAAGCGAGCTTTGCAAAAGCGTTCTCGGAGATATTATCGACAACATGGACTGTGCGAAAGAGCTTTCCGTGCCGATATGTCAGGATACGGGAATGGCAGTCGTTTTCGCGGAGATAGGTCAGGACGTTCACATCATAAACGGCAGCTTTGAGGACGCTGTTAATAAAGGTGTGGCGGAGGGATATGTTGAAGGCAGGCTGCGGCTATCCATAGTCCGCGACCCGCTTGACCGCGTCAATACCAACGACAACACCCCCGCTATTATTCACACAAGAATAGTTGATGGTGAGAGCATAAAGCTCACTGTTGCGCCGAAAGGATTCGGAAGTGAAAATATGAGCCGACTTAAGATGTTCACACCGTCTGCGTCCAGAGAGGATATTATAAGGTTCGTTGTGGAAACTGTTTCCGCTGCAGGAAGCAATCCATGTCCGCCTATCGTTGTCGGAGTGGGACTGGGAAGTGATTTCGAGGGCGTTGCCCTGCTAGCGAAAAAGGCGCTTTGCCGTGATTTGAGGGTGCGCCATTCAGAGGAATTCTACGCGAAGCTCGAAAACGATATGCTGAATGAGATAAACAAGCTGGGCATAGGTTCGCAAGGATTCGGAGGGACGCAGACGGCTCTTTATGTCAATATCGAAAAAGCTCCCACCCATATCGCGGGACTTCCCTGTGCTGTCAACATAGGCTGTCACGTCACAAGACACGCCGAAACAATTCTTTGAGCTTTCACGGGTTTTTGCAGCATTTTCAGCATTTGCGCGGTATTATTGTCAGAACGGAGATTTTTTATGGAACTTTCGCTTAAAACCGCCGAGAGCTTTGACGAGGTAATGCGGTTTTATACGCCTATGGTGTATAGGATAGCGTTTACAAGATTGGGAAATCCTTCCGACTGTGAAGACGTGACACAAGACGTGTTTTTGCGGTATTTTAAGGCGAACATCACATTTGAAAGCGAAGAACACCGAAAAGCGTGGCTTATCCGGTGCGCCGTCAACCGGGCGAATTCTTACGCGGCTTCGGCATGGTATCGGCACAAAAGCTCCTCGGAGGACTGGGAATCGCTGGCAGAAAACGAAATACTTTCGGATAGCCGAAAAAGCTCCGTTGAGGAAAATTCCGAGCGCTCCGAACGGCGATTTCTCGTTCTGCAGGCGGTAATGAAACTCCCGCCGAAATACCGCACGGCAATATATCTGTTTTACTTTGAGGACCTGCCGACCGCAAAGATCGCCGAAATAACAAAAGCCCGCGAATCGACCGTGCGCTCGCAGCTTTCGCGGGCAAGGGAAATGCTGAAAAAACTGCTTGGGGAGGTGGATCTTCAATGAAATTCAGAGATGAGTTCAAAAATGAAATAGACAAGATCTCCCCGAACGAGGAACAGATCTCACGCATTGCCGAAAATGTTCACGGAAAGCTTTATTCAACGAAAAAGAAACGCAAACCGCTGTATATGAGAATCGCTCTCGGAGCGGGAGGTGTATGCGCTGCGGCAATAATTGTCATTGTCGGGTCAAACATTATTAAAGGTAGAGGGGTAAACAGCATTGAGCAAAATTTCACCGGCAATACGGCAGGGGGCAACGCAGAAAATGATCTGTATAATGAAGAAGGTTATAACGGGAATGATACGCCTGAAGGAACTGCAACAAGCCTCAACAACTGCAGTTACGCTTTAACAATGGACAGCGCTGATCAGAAAGATATTTTTATTCCGGACACGGTCATTGAGTTTGACGAGGATATATGTATCCTCAAATTGGACGGCAAAGAACTGGTTTACCGTATGACAAATGAGGTCCTCTTCCCTGACGGCGATGAGATCAACGTAAAGATAGAGGGCGGCGGAGATTGCGTGGTGCAGTTTGACGAAAAATATCTCACCGTTCTGCCGAACGATACGAAAGAGAGATCGTATTATATTCGCGTTGATTAGGAATGTTGCATTTTTTTATAACTCTAAACGGGAAATTTTTATATTTCCCGCTTGTTTTTTTCTCAGGTGGGAGCTTTGTAAATTATTTTCAAAAATTTACTAAAAATTTGTGAAAATAACGAAAAAACACTTGAAATGTTGAAAATTTTGTGTTATAATGTATATAGAAAGAAAAATAATTCATAATCTGTTGTACATTTTGGACAATATTTTATTCAGTGGGGTGAAGTCGGATATGATATTTTTCTTTTTGAAAAGTTTTGATTCTTAACGGAAATATTTTACATATAATAAGAACAGTCTGCGAATTTCGCGGACTTAGCGGCGCATATTCAGTGCGTTAAATCGCCAAAGGAGTGGTTTTATGTTGTCAAAACTCGATAAGGCTGTAAAATACGGCGGCTGTATCGCTTTTTCGATGAAGTATAAGCCCGATTTTCCCATAGAATTCCTCTGCGGCGCGGACGAGATAGCCGCGGACGGTAAAATTGTACTCTTGGGGAACATCATTCACGCGGACGACTATCAGCCTTTCTGCGACGTTATAGGCGATATCATCAGCAAAAGAATACCCGACGTCAAGGCTCACGCAAGACTAAAGACTACCGACGGCTACCGTTGGTACTACATAAGCGCAAAGCCCGATTTTGCTAGGAACGGTTCGTTCAAGGAGCTTAACGGGACTATGTTTGACGTGACGGAATATCTCGACTGTGAAGGAAACGACGCGGTAATGGAACGCTTCAAGAGCAAAGCTGCGGCTTCTATGACCGACGCGAACGAGATACCGAAGCTGGCAGAGATTCTCGGACTGGACTATCTCGAAAGAATACAGCAGCCGTTCGCGCAGATCGCGGGGCTGTACTCTCAGATACTCGACGACAAAAACCGCCCCATCGCTGCCGCAAAGGGTCAGGACAAAAACGCGAATCTCTATAAAATGAGCTATCAGCGGCGAAAAGCCATCATAATAAAGCACAGGACCATGGGCTACTGGATAATCGCGGGAGAAACGGGCGAGTGTATAAGTGAAACCGCTCCCCTGCTCGATACTATGGTTCAGACCGTCGCGGATATAGCAAACTCTTATATCGTTATCGGCGAGGAGATGGAGAACTCTCGCGAGGCAAACAAGCTTCTCGGACAGAACTTCGAAGATCAGATACTGATAAACAACATCTACTCGATCATTCTTAAGGGGAAAACAAGCACGGTCGCTTTCGGAAACGTAATTCCGCTTATAAAGGAATATTTTTCGCTGGAAGATATGGTGTTCTGTGAAGATTCGCAAAATCCCTCAAAAGTCTACCACTGGGATCATGCGGGAAACCTCCGCCCTATGATAGCAGACAGCCCCATCAAGGATAAAATTTACAAGGACCTTGACAACGACGTTGTCATATTTATCAACGAGGACGAAGTCCGCTTGAAAAACAGCAAGGGCAGAAGCCTTGCCCTGGCGCGTATCTTTGAGAACGGAAAGCCTAAAGGCGTGCTTACGTTCATTTCTTCGGAGAAAAACCGCGAATGGAACAACCGTGACAGAAAACTTATCAAGAATATTGCTCAGATAGTGTCGATACTGATTTTCCGTTCGTTTGTGGAAAACGAACTTCTGGAAAGTCAGGAACACTTGATGAAGCTTGCGTACACCAACATTGAAACGGGTATACCGAACAAAAGCGCATTTGAACGCGACCTCAACAAGCTGCTGAAAATGGAGCAGCGGGGAGCGGTTATTGCCGTGGAAATAAATAACCTAAAAGACGTGTCCGAGGTCTACGACACGCATTACGCAAACGAGATAGTGCGCTCAATAGCTGAATATATCGCAGCCATTCCGATGCAGTGTGAAAAAACCGTATACAGATTCTCCGCCGTGTTCCTTTACGTTATACTGGAGGGCGCGGACAGAAATGAAGCTGTCAGGTTTGCACAGGCGATACTCACGAAATTCCGCACGCCGTGGTATCTGAACGAAAGCGAAATACGCGTCGATATAAATTCGGGTATCGCTATGTTCCCCGACAATATAGAAAGCTGTGAGGACTATGAAAAGGTACTGGCAAAGACGATAAAGGTCATTAAAGAAAAGAAAATGGGCGATGTGCTGTGCTACAGTGATACCATTGAAGTTGAATCCGACGACAGCAAGCTGCTTAAAAAGGAAATTATAGAAGCAGCCGAGAACGATTTTTCCGGATTCTATTTTCTGTACACTCCCGTGGTCGGAGCCGATACAGGCGAGCTTATAAGCTGTGAAGCACATTTGTTCTGGACAAACAACGACGTTATCGTACCGAGAGAACGGTTCCTGCCGATAATCAACCGTGCGGGATATACTGTGGAAATTTACAGCTTTGTCGTGGACAGGATATGCGAATTCTGCGCGGCAGTACGCGAGAGCGGAGTGACCGACTTCCGAACGGGCTTCGCAATACCGGAAAATATACTTTCTTTGGACGAGAGCGTTCTTATCCTTAAAAAGTGCCTGCTGGAGTATTCCCTGCCGCCAAGCGCGATCTCGATACTCGTTTCGGAAACCGACAATACGATAAATACACACAGCATAGGATTGATGCAGCTTGCGGCACTGGGTGTGAACATTGTCGTTGACGACAAGGGCGGGAAGTTTTTTACGGATTCTTTCATCACAAAAGAAAATATTTCTATACTGAAGCTGCGCAGTGCAAGACTGTCAGATGATCCTGTTTCGGCAGCGTTCATAAAAAGTATAATCGACCGCGTCCACGAGCGCGGAATGAAGGTATGCATCGCAGGAGTGGATAATACAGCCGCTCTTCACAATGCAAGGAGCTTCGACGCGGATTATATTATGGGCATTATCAACGGACGACCGCTCCACACATCGGAATTCATTAAGAAAATGGTTTACCACAATCAAGTGAATCAGACCGAAACATAAACTGTAAAATCGTATAATATCATAGTTCAGAGCCTGTTCATATAAATCGGATTTGCGAAAATACGCCACAAAACGGATATTGAACGTTTGTGTGAACAGACCAGTCAAAAAAAGCCGAAGATCTTAAAAAATCCTCGGCTTTTTATTTATTTTCACAAAAATTCATCGCTTTTTGATAACATTTTATTTTTTTTGCCAAAACTTTAAATTCCTCTTGAAAAAATGTTAAAAAAAGTTTATAATAGAAGTGTATGATCGTATATCATCAAAAAGTTCACTTTGTCTGAATTCAATGATTATTTAGGAACATCGGAGCACAATGAAAACAATCTTAAATTACTTGAAAAGCTATATCAAACACGTCGATAAATTCCTTATGGTAATGTGCCTTGGAATAACCGCGTTTGATATTTTCCTTATGGCATCAATGAAAAAAACAGGGTTTATAAACGACGCCGCGCTGAAAACTCAGATAGTCGCGGCAATAATAGGAATTTTTGCGGCGTTTGTTATAAGCCTTATCGACTATAAATGGCTGGCAAAATATTGGTTCGTGTATGCGCCGGTGGCAGTGATACTGCAATTGCTGCTGTTTACGCCGCTCGGAGTAAAGCGTGACGACGATATAGCGTGGCTGGATTTCAAGTTTTTCACGGTACAGCCGTCGGAGATACTTAAATTCGTGTTTATTATTACACTAGCAGTGCATATATTCAAACTCGGCGACAAGCTTAATTCCTTTCCGCATTTTCTGGGAGTGTGCGTACACGCGTTTGTCCCTGCGGGGATAATTCTTATTCAGGGCGACGCGGGAAGCGCACTGGTATTTATGTTCATCTTCATATGTATGTTGTTTATAGGCGGGATCTCGTGGAAATATATCACGGCGGGTATACTTGCGGTTCCGGCGGTCGCTTATGTCGCGTGGAATTATATCATGAAGGATCACCACAGAATGCGCATAAGGCTCCTGTTTGACAAGGAGCTTCAGCAGAAGGAAATTCAGAATATGTTCTATCAGCAGCACAGAGGAACGATAGCACTCGGTTCGGGGCAGCTTACGGGACTGGGCTTTAACGCGGATAATTACACTTATACTTCCGAAATATACAACGACTACGTTTTCGCGTATATAGGAATGACAATGGGATTTATAGGGTGTATGTGCGTGGTGATAGCACTGGCGGTAATATGCCTTATGGTGATGTCGAATGCTTCGGGAGCGCAGGATAAGCTCGGAAAGATGATATGTGTCGGAGTTTTCGCCACAATTTTCTTTCACTGTGTTATCAACATAGGAATGGTGCTTACTGTGGTGCCTGTAATAGGTATCCCGCTGCCGTTTATTTCACAGGGCGGCACGGTAATGATAATGATGCACGCTTGTATAGGATTGGTGCTTTCAGTGTCGGCTCACAAAGAAAAGCCGAAGCATATGTTCTATACGGAAAAAGACTGAATCCGCAGAATTTTTCACAATAAACAGACATTAAGGAGATACGACAATGAGAGCGATAAGACGCGAGTTAAAAGATCTGTACTCCCCTGCCCGCCGAGAAACGGAGCTTAGGCGATTCCGCGCCGCGGAATGTGGTTTTGCGGACTATTTCGGAACGCTCGGAAACGCGAGATTTTTCTCTGCGCCCGCGAGAGCGGAGGTTTGCGGAACCCAGACCTACCACAACAACGGAAAGGTCATGGCGGCTTCCGTTGACGCTGATATAATTGCCGTAGCTGTGCCGAGAGATGATAATATTATTGTAATAAAGCCGGAACATTCCGATGAAATACGCGTGGAGCTGAATTCGCTTGAACCGGTCGAGGAGGAACGTAAAACTCCTGCCGCTGTAGTAAGAGGTATAGCACGCGGCTTTGGGAAATACGGTCATTCGGCAGGCGGATTCAATGCGTTCGTGACTTCCGATATAGGAAAAAATTCAGCACTCGGCGAGAGAGCCGCGTTTGAAACTCTTATAGGGTCTATTTTCTGCCATTTGTACAACGAGGGGCAGATTCCGGCGGTGAAAATAGCTCAGGCGGCACAGTTTGCTGAGGAAAAATTCTATGGCGAGGCAGGTCCGCTTACCGACAAACTCGGCTGCGCGTGCGGAGGATTTGTCGCAATAGACTACCGCGACAGCGATACTCCGATAATAGAGCCTATACCGTTCAATCTGACTGATTTTAACCACGCTCTTTGTATTGTGGACGCAAAATGTCCCTCCGAAAATCCGAAAACACTTCAGAGGGAGTATGACACTATTCGTGAGGAAATGCGTGAGATAGCGGGATTTTTTGACTGCGAAACTCTCCGCTCGCTTGCGGCAGCTGATATTATGCTGAATATCAATGATCTGCGGCGGGAATTCGGTGACAGAGCCGTTATGAGGGCTATTCACTTTTTCTCGGAAAACGACAGAGTGGAAAGGTGTATCCATGCTCTAAAGAACGGACGGATTGAAGATTTCCTGAATGCCGTAAAAGAAAGCGGCGACAGCTCGTTCAAGTATTTACAGAACGCTTACATGGAGGATAGGCTTCGGGAACAGCCGCTGGTAATAGCGATAAATTCCGCGGAACACTCGCTTCGCCGAAAAGGAGCGTGCCGTATACACGGCGACGGTTTCACGGGTGCGATAGAGGCGTTTGTTCCGCTTGAAGCGCTAAACGAATTCCGTATGAATATGGAAAAGGTATTCGGAAGCGGCTCGTGCAGAGTCCTCAATATCCGCCAGACGGGAGTGTGCGAAATACTTCTCGGCTAATCGGCGAGAAATTCCTCGCACTGCTTGATAAGGAGCTTATCGACAAGAGCGTCAGCGAGGATACCGCTTTCGGTGTATTCTTCCGAAAAGACCTTGCCGTTTTCGCGTATCTGCGAAAGCAGACCGCCCTTGTCATAAGGCAGGAGCAGTTTCATTCGTCGTGAGGATTGAGGGAGATTTTTCGCGGTGACTTCAAGCAGACGGTCTATTCCTTCGTTTTTCAAGGCTGAAATTTTTACGGTGGAGTCGTCCTCCGGTATATTTTCGGAGAGCTTGTCGCATTTGTTGAGGACAGTGACGACGGGGATTTCTGACGCTCCGAGTTCGGAGAGGGTCTTTAGTGTGACCTCGGCTTTTTCGGCGGCTTCGGGGTCGGAAACATCACAGACGTGGAGGATTATATCCGCGCAGGCGGCTTCTTCAAGCGTTGACTTGAACGCCTCGACGAGATGGTGCGGCAGGCGGCGGATAAGTCCGACGGTGTCAACGAGGAGCAGGCTTCTGCCGTCGGGAAGCTCGATAGCACGAGAAGTGGGGTCGAGCGTCGCGAAGAGTTTGTCCTCGGCGAGGACTCCCGCATTGGTCAACAGATTAAGCAGCGTGGATTTTCCCGCGTTGGTATAGCCTACGATAGCTCCGACCTGAACGCTGTCTTTTCTGCGGTGCGCACGGGAATAGCTTCTGCGTTCCTCCAGTTCGCGGAGTTCTTCGGAAAGCTTGTCTATCCTGCGGCGAATATGGCGACGGTCGGTTTCAAGCTGAGTTTCACCGGGACCGCGGGTGCCGATACCTCCTCCAAGGCGTGAGAGGGACGCTCCTATTCCCATAAGACGCGGCAGGCGGTATTTGAGTTGGGCAAGCTCGACTTGAATTTTGCCCTCACGGGAAACGGCTCTGCCCGCGAAAATATCGAGAATGAGCATTGTACGGTCGATAACACGGACGCTGGTCGCGTCCTCGATATTCCTAAGCTGGGACGCGGAAAGCTCGCAGTCGAAAATCAATAAAGTAGCTCCGAGCCGCTCGGAAAGTTCCTTTATTTCTTCGAGTTTTCCCTCACCCACTACTGTGGCGGCTTCAAACGCTTCTCGTTTCTGGACAACGTGGGCGAGAGTTTCGGCGCCTGCCGTTGCGGCGAGTTCGGAAAGCTCGTCAAGGGAGCTTTCGGGGTCATATTCGCCGATATCGGCTGCTATCAAAACGGCTTTTTCTTCCATAATTTCTCCTTAAAAATCAAGTTCAAATATAACGCTATGCGTTTATTATACCAAATTTTGCTTGCTTTGTCAAGCAGAAAAAAATACAGTTACTCTTCACTTTTCACTGTGTACTGTAAACTGTCAAAAGGGGTGGACATTTTGAAATTTAAAAAATATGACGTTATAATCGTCGGGACGGGCATTTCGGGAATTTACACGGCGCTGAATCTTGACGAGGAAGCGAATGTTCTTATGCTGTCAAAAAAGGAGCTGACACTGTGTAATTCCGCTCTGGCACAGGGTGGAGTTGCCGCCGTTATGGACAAGGATAACGACAATCAGGAGTTGCACATCAGGGACACACTCATTGCGGGACAGTACAAGAACAATCTCGACAATGTGAAAATTCTAGTCGAACAGGGTCCGAACGACGTTAAGCGTCTTGCGGACGTTTATGGCGTGGATTTTGACAGAAACGCTGACGGGTCGCTGGCACTTACGCTTGAAGGCGGTCACTCCCGCCGACGCATAGCTCACCATAAAGATACCACAGGCTTTGAGATAGAAACAAATCTTATTGAACAGGTGCAGAAACTTAAAAACGTAAGCGTGATAAATCACTCGGTTCTGTGCCGTCTGGAGCGCCGTGACGGAATGTTCTTTGCTGACATTATCGTAAACGATGAAAACGACCGCGAGCTTAGGCACGAGTATTACTGCTCGAAAAATGTCGTCCTCGCGACGGGCGGTATAGGCAGAGTTTACGATTACACGACAAATTCCGCTATCGCGACCGGCGACGGTATTCAGCTTGCGTATAATCTCGGTGCGAAGATAGCAAACCTCTCATACGTCCAGTTCCACCCGACGGCGTTCGCGGACAGGAAAAATCAGGAATGTTTTCTCATTTCCGAAGCCGTCCGAGGAGAGGGAGCGTATCTTCTCAACTGCAATAAAGAGCGTTTTATGCCGAATTACGAGCCCGAACGAAAAGAGCTTGCCCCGCGTGACGTAGTTTCCTCGTGCATAATGCAGGAAGAAAAGAAAACAGGCTCGAATGAATTCTGGCTTGATATTTCCTACAAAGACCCCGAATTTGTCAAGAACCGCTTTCCGATGATATACAAAAACGTCCTCGAAAAGGGATATGATATGACCAAGGAGCCTATCCCCATCTACCCGTGTCAGCACTACCTTATGGGCGGCATAAACGTCGACGGAAAGGGCGCTACAAATATCGAGGGACTGTATGCGGCAGGAGAATGTTCGCATACGGGCGTTCACGGAAAAAATCGTTTAGCGTCGAATTCCCTGCTGGAGGCGCTTGTGTTCTCGCGGCTTATAGCTGAGGATATAAATTCCCGCCTTGACAAAAATTCCACTTCCGAAATCGAATACGATATGCCCGAACCCGACAAATTCACAGAGGAAGTCCCGAAAGGGATAGCCGCGGAAGTCCGCCACATAATGCAGAGCGCTTATTTCGTGTTCCCGAATTATCCCGAAGCCGAAAAGGGTCTGAAACGAATTACCGAGCTTAAAAATATGCTCGACAAGGGTGGATTCAAAATAACGTCCGAATTTGTCGAAACCAAATCGCTGGTTACTGTGGCTTATATCATTCTTACCGAAGTGCTTGAAAGGAAAGACGAAAAATGATGCTTTTACCGTTTTATGTTGACGATATTATCAAGACCGCCCTCTCGGAGGATATAAACTATATCGACAGCACGACAGATCTGCTTATTAACGAGGAAAGCCGCTCCGACGCTTATTTTATGTCTAAAGCCGACGGCGTAGTCTGCGGTATAGAGATAGCCGCGAGAGTTTTTGAAATGCTCGATCCCGATATTGAATTTGAGATCCTCAAAAAAGACGGCGAAAAAGTCGCAAAGGGCGATATTATCGCGAATATTTCGGGAAAAACACGCGCTATGCTGAAAGCGGAACGCACAGCGCTGAACATTCTCCAGCATATGAGCGGGATAGCGACTTACACGAACAAATGCGTGGAGCTTGTAAAAGGCACGAACGCTTCCATTACCGACACGCGGAAAACGCTTCCGGGGCTTCGCGCACTGCAAAAATATGCAGTAACAGTGGGCGGCGGACGAAATCATCGTTTCAACCTCACGGACGCAGCAATGCTTAAGGACAACCACATCGACGCTTACGGCGGGATAACCGCGGCGGTTACGGAGCTTCGGAAAAAAGCGGGGCATATGCTGCAAATCGAGGTTGAAACGCGAAATCTCGACGAGGTACGCGAGGCTCTTGCGGTCGGGGTGAATGTGATTATGCTGGACAATATGTCCCCCGACGTAATGCGCGAGGCTTGCGGTATCATTGCGGGCAAGGCGAAAACCGAGGCTTCGGGGAACGTTACTCTCGAAAATATCCGCGAAGTCGCCGAAACGGGCGTGGATATAATCTCGCTTGGGGCGCTTACTCACAGTGTGAAGGCGTTTGATATTTCAATGAAGTGGAAAAAATAAATTTGGGAGGAAATTATGGACGAAATTGAATTCAGATACGACACGCAGCTGCTTATCGACGGCGAAAACCTCGACGAGGACGAGATTGACGAGTATATCCGCTCGCATTTTGAGGGGGATTCGCTGCTGGTGGTGGCGGACGACGACGTTGCAAAGCTGCATTTTCACACTAACGAGCCGTGGAAAATTCTTGAATACTGCCGAACGCTTGGAGAAATTTATGATATTGTCGTAGAAGATATGGTTAGGCAGGCACGCGGCGAAAAAGGCTGATATGAAAACTCAATAAAAAAGGGGCGGTACTTTCGTACCGCCTTAAATTATATATTATGAGCAAAATGAGAGGTTATATCAATATCTTTTTCCGGGGAACGTGACAGTGCAGGTCACCGCAAACGTGCCACCGGGAAGGGTCTGACCGAGAACCGTTCCTGCGGTTATGCGGTCGCCCTCGGAGAAATCAGAGATGTTGCTTAAATCGAAGATAAAGTAATATCTTCCGTCATCGCCAAGAATGACAAACTTGCCGCCGCCGTCATCAAATTTGCTAACATAGTCTATTGTTCCCGTTGCGGGAGCGTAAACCTTTGAACCGGGCGCTGCTGTGAAACTGTACCCGTAATACAGAGCATAGTAATTATACGGGCAATATTCCATGGCGGTGATATTCTCACCGAACATTTTTGGGTCGAGGTTCGGCTTTAAGATGTGGTCGTAGTTTTGGGTTTCGGAACTTGTTATTCCGTATGCATAAATAGCCTCGGTTTCCCAGATGTAATCCATAAGCTCGTGCGTCTGACCCGCGTCGGTTATAACCGCATGATTGTTTACAAATGCAAGCTTTTCGGACGATTCGGCATACCGCTTGTATACAATATCATTGTTTACGTCGTAAATTACCATTCTGTCGGTTGATGCAATGATAAATTCCCTTGTGCCGTCTTTGTTCAAATCCTCAAGAATAAGCTCGTAGGGAGACTTAACAATCGACGGTTCAACGGATACTGCGGAGGAAGTAACCTTGCGCTCCTCAAAGGAAGACATAAAGTACTCAGAGCCCGGAATATCGTTGCGGTAAAGCCCGTCTTCGCGAAGCTCAAAATGCGTATCGGCGGTTTCGTTGGTGGTGAATTTAATACCGCCGCTCGGCAGTGTGCCTTTATGGATTTCTTCGGGTTTGGCTTCCGCTTTCATAGCGTTTAATGCTTTTTTGTCAAGCGGCGTGTATTCACCGTTGTTCACAAGGCAAAGCTGTCCGTTTTGAATTTCAAGATTTTCGGGGATTTTTCTGGTGATTTTCACCGTGGAGCTGTAAATAAAGAGTATTTTGTAATCCGCTCCGGAGGTTGTCACAACAAGCTCGCGCTTGCTGTCGCCGTCAACGTCGGCAAGGTATACCATAACTATTCCTTTGCTGGTGTAGAAAAGATTTTCCTCATGACCCTTAAGGCTGATGCTTTCGGGATAGGTTTCGTCCAGACCTATTCTGACAGCTTGCCCGTCGTCAAGCGTTAGCTCAATATTGTTTCCTTTAGGCAAATCTTCCTCGTAACGGTTAAATACGGTCTTTACCGAAGAATCCGAGGGATTTTCCGTTTGCTCTGCAACATCCAAGTAGTTTTCAAGCGGAGTGTATTTGTCGCCCGAATGCACGCAAAGATTATCGCCGTAAACGCAAAGTTCATCGTCTTTGTCAATTTCGCTGGTGAAATTCTGCGTTTCGCTGTGAACGTAAACCTTATAGGTATCGCCTGCGGGATTTTCGGCGCAGACCATTTCCCGCTTTCCGTCGCCGTCAAAGTCGTAAAGGTAAATAGCGCAAATTTTATCAACACCAAGGCTCTTGTAGATATTTGTGTCCATATCCATTATGGTCATTCCGCCCTCCGGGGATGTTTTATAATAGTAACGGTCGCCGACGTTCGCTTTAAACTCAATCCAATCGTCAACGCACTTTCCGTTGTCATAGAACACCGTCGCGGTTTTCGCATTTCTGTCGGGAACATAGTCGCGAAGTTCGTCAAGCACGTCGTTCAGATCCGAATCCAGATAGCTCCTCGGCAGGTAAATTACGGCGTTCGCGTAGCCGTTCCATACGTCGGCTGTTCTCTTGAGGTACATAATCCATTCCGAGCCCTCCGTAAACGGGGCGAATATTATTCCGCTCTCGAATTTGTAACTCAGATTTTGACCGCCGTCGGACACAAAGCACGGTCCGTAAACCGTTATAACCTCGCCCTCGGAAACCTCAACTGTGCCGCCTAAAACCTCGTCCACGCAGAAGTTGTTTTGCATACCGACGCGCTCTGTGTTTTCGTCTGCGGGAGCGTTGGGGTCAGTGGGCTGGCAGGGTCTGCCGACAAAGTGCCCATAAACCACCGCGTCATATTTGCCCAATTCTAGGTCATAGAAAAAGGCAATGGAGTCCGTTGAAGCGGGCTTGTCAAGCGGATTACGCGTCAAATTGTTGTAATCGCCCGTGAAGAAGTACGCCCCGCCTGCGCCCTCCGACAGCGTGGACATTGTAAGCAATGCCGTGACCGTGGTTTCGTTCGGGTTAGTGAAGGAATATTCATTAAAATACAGCTTGTTATCGCGAAGCTCAAGCCGACAGCCGTTCGAACCTGTCGTCGCAACAGTGTAAAACTTGTTGTTCTTTACATCGTATACACTGGCACAATCCAAGGATAAACCCGTAGGCAATGACCAGTTATACGCAATCTCGCGATTATCGTCGCCGTTTAAGTCAACCGTGTAAACGGAGGTTATCGGCATTCCGGAGCCTACATAATGCTCGAAATTTTTGCCTATCTCGGTAATCGCGGTCTGCGAGCAGACGAAATCAAGCTCCGGAAATTCCTCCAGCTTGAAATTCTTCACGGGGTCGCCGTCGCCTGCATAATCGGAGAGGTCGAAAACCTGCTCCGCGTCGGACGGCTCAAAAAAATCCACGGAGCTGTTATCCGAAGTGTTTCCGTCGTTAGGTTCTATAAGTGCGCCCCGACTTTTGAGGTAATTTGTGATAAAAACGGCTGCGCCCGCCACAAGAACCGCGCAGGCAGCTGTAGAAAGAACAGCCTTAAGCGGAAAATTATATTTTTTCTTATTTGAAAAAGATTTAGGCGCGGCTTCGTAAATAAATTTCTCATCTATTTCCTGTAATGAATCGAACAGATCTTCGTTTTTCATACAGAGAATCCTCCTTTCTTCAAATGTTCGCGAAGCTTTTTCCGCGTCCGCGAAAGTATGACCTGAGTGTGATTTACGGTAATTTTCTGCTCCTCGGCTATCTCATCGACCGTTAAGCAGTACCAATACCGCTGAACAAAAATGACCCTTTCCCGTTTTGGTATATCTTTCAGAAACGAATTTATCTCGCGTGTAAGCTCGGATAAATTGAGCCGTTCCTCGGCATCAGACGAGGACGATGACGCTGTTTCAGAAAGCTCTTCAAGCATAACCGAATATTCCCCTCCCCCGCGTTTCTGCGCCCGTTCGGAGCGGAGTCGGTTTATGGCGTGATTGCGCACGAGTTTTCCCAAAAAAGCCGAGAGTTTTTCGGGTTTATGCGGTGGAATAAGATTCCAGGCGGAATAAAGCGCGTCATTGAAGCACTCTTCCGAAAGCTCCCGCGAGTCGGGCAGCTCGTGCAGGATGCGTGACGCTATTGAAAGGAGGTACTGTCCGTACTTGCTTTGTGCCTGTGAAAGCGCAGATTCGTCGCGCCTGCTGAAGCCTTCGATGATCTCAATATCTTCTGTCATTGTTTTTCATCTGCCCTTCTTTCTGGATTTCGCCGGCGAGGTTTCTTTTGCCCTTCAATGATATACACAAATTTTTCACGAAGAAATTACAGGAAACAAAAAAATTTTTTAACGCCGGAGCGCTTTGCAGCGTCACAGGTAAAATTCAACTGCTATAATTTGTGCAAAATGACGATTGACAAGACACAATATATTGTGATATAATACAAGTGTACCCGCAAAAAGCGGGGTCAGGAATCTTATCAGGGGGAATTCAAATGGTTGACGTAAATGTTACGGGCGGAAAACTCTGCCGTGAAGAAATTGATTTTTATATCGAGAACGCCAAAACGCGTTATCCTGAAAAACATCTGCGCTCGATAGATTTAGAGGTCGACGGCGATTATGTAAACGCAAAATATCACTTCTCGGATCAGCCGTTCCAGAGAATACGCCGTATTACAGGCTATCTGGTCGGGACTCTCGACAGATTCAACAATGCAAAGCGCGCTGAGGAAAAAGCCCGCGTAAAGCACGACCCGCAATAATTGTAAATTCATTTCCGTAAAGAAAAAGGCTCGGTGGTAAGACCGAGCCTTTTTTATCAGACTTTATCAAGCCGCTATTATTTTGTTCTTACCGCTGCGCTTTCCGACGTAAAGACGCTTGTCAACTACGGAAATAAGCGAATCGAACTCACTGTGAGAATCGGCGCGTTCGCGGAGTTTGTCCTTCTCGACTTCCCCGCTTTCGGTGATTATGTCCTCTTTTTCGGCGCTGTCGGCGAATCCGAACGTCATAGACACTTTGACAGGTTTTCCCTCGTGAACGATATCAAGCCCGCTTATACGATTTTTTATCTCGCCGAGCCGTGCAAGACACTCGTCGCGTCCGCCCAACATTACAAGCAGTATTTCCTCACCGCCCCACCTGCATGCCATATCCGAAGCTCCCGTAGAATCGAGAATTATCTTTGCGACCGACCGCAGGACAGTATCACCGCAATCGTGACCGTAAGTGTCGTTGATTTTCTTGAAGTCGTCGAGATCTCCCATTACGATACAATACGAGGCTCCAAGCTCTTCCAAATTCTCAAAATATTTCCACAGACTGTGTCGGTTTGAAAGTCCCGTCAAAGCGTCGTGAGTGGCTATGTAGTTTAGTTGTTCGTTTGAAGCACGGAGCTTGCCGAGCAGCGTCATAACTTCAGTATAAAAGATAATGACAAACGCCACTATCAATATCATCGTGAAAACGATATTTATTCCGCGGAAAAGGAATATCCCATCCCCTGAAAGCTCGTGAAGCCCCATCTCCTCATAAAGCTCGCCATTAAGTTCCACGAAAGAAATCACGACCGCGAAGCTAAAAAGAGTTATCACGCTAAGGATAATCGAAGAGCGCATAAGCGTTTTCTTGTCGTAATAACAATATATGTAATATGCGTAAATCGGCGCGGACATCAGCGGATAAAGGTAGAACGACACTTCTATGCCCTCTATAAGCGTCACTATCATTGCGTGGAGAAGAACCTCTGCGAACATTCCCACAATAAGTGTCATCGGGCGTTTGCCCATTCCCCGTTTTCGGCTTATCACTGCAAAAACGCTGTAAAGCGTAATGCTTACGACATTTATTATTGCCAATGTATAGAGCTTAAAAATCATAAACTCCACAAAAAACACCGTATGCATAAGCGCTGCGCCAAGGCAAGTATACCAGAATTTGAAACCCGCCTCACGGCGTTCACTGAAATATGTTTGAACCATAAACCGTCCCTCAAATGATATAAAAATTCCTCAAAAGGGATCATTTCTGTATTAGTAATGATATTTCTCAACTTGATTTATTAAACTTATTTAAATTATACCACACTTCTGTGCAAATTGCAAGAAAACTTTTTCGTCATTTTGCACAAATTATTTGTTATTGCTTGACAGTTTTTAATGAATGTGGTATAATAATAGTAGTCGTTATGTAACGGCAAATTTTATTTTGGAGGTATTCTATTTTATGAAGTATGTATGTCCTGTGTGCGGTTATGTACATGTCGGAGATTCCGCTCCCGAAAAATGTCCCCAGTGCGGCGTTCCCGGAAGCAAGTTCAAGGTAATGGAGGACAACGGCAAGCTTACTTTCGCGTGTGAGCATGAGATCGGCATTACCAACGGCGTTCCCGCAGAGATAGTTGAGGGACTTCGCGCTAACTTCAACGGAGAATGCACCGAAGTCGGAATGTACCTCGCTATGTCAAGAGCGGCATTCAGAGAGGGTTACGCAGAAGTAGGTATGTACTACGAGAAAGCCGCTTTTGAAGAGGCAGAACACGCGGCAAAGTTTGCGGAAATGCTCGGAGAAGTCGTTTCTCCCTCGACAAAGGAAAACCTCACGAAGCGTGTTGCGGCAGAACACGGCGCAACTCAAGGCAAGCTCGACCTCGCAAAGATGGCAAAAGAGCATAATCTTGACGCTATCCACGATACCGTTCATGAAATGGCTAAGGACGAAGCTCGCCACGGCAAGGCTTTCGAGGGTCTGCTCAATCGCTATTTTAAGTGATCGGGGAGGTAAGGATTATGGATAAATACGCTTGCCCGTGCGGGTATGTTTACGACCCCGCAGTCGGCGATCCTGACGGAGGAATAGCTCCCGGAACGAAATTTGAGGACATTCCCGACGACTGGGTATGCCCCGTCTGCGGTCTTGGCAAAGACGCTTTTGAGAAAGCAGAGTAAACTGCTGAAAGGCAGTCCGAAAAGCGGAGAAGCCTTTGAGGTTTCTCCGCTTGATTTTGTTGTGGAGGTATAAAATGAAGAATTTTAAGAATTATACGCCCGAAAAATATTCCTCTCCCAAATACCGCAAAGTTTCGGACGGAATTTACGCGACCAAAAACCCGCGAATTGACGGCGATGTTTATGTAACGAGTATGACTTTTGAAATGGAACCCGAATGTTACGGCGAAGAAGGCGGCTGTCCGACCAACATAACGCAGGTTCCGTTTGAAAATCTTCTGGACGAATTCGACCTTTTTGTGTCGGATTTTTACGACGACCTCAACGAAAAGAGCGAAAAGCTCTGCTATCAGGAATTCGGCGCGATGGAGCTTAAATGTATCCAAAACCTCAGAACAATCCTCGGAAAGCGCGTTTACGCGGTTTTAAAAACCGACGGCGACGACGAGTACGAAGAACTTGTTATTGAGTAGCTCAAATTGCATAAAAAATTCCCCTCGGAAGAAAACCGAGGGGAATCGTTTTGTGAAATTAGCCCTTGACTGCGCCGAGAGCAACACCGCCGACTATGTGTTTAGATACCAAGATATACACAATTACGACAGGCACTATCGCCAGCATAACTACCATGTAAAGATAGCCGAGATCTTTCGACGCACCGCCCGAAGCAACCGCCGAACGCAATGTTGAAATAACAATCGGCACCGTTCTGCGATCAGCTTTACTGATAATCAGTGCGGGAGTAAAGAAGTTGTTCCATGAAGCCGTGAACGCAAAGATAAGCTGAACAGCCATTGCAGGGAAAATCATCGGAAGTGCAATGACATTGAATGTCCTAAACTCATTTGAGCCGTCAACTCGTGCCGCTTCAATGACCTCCATCGGCAAGGCACTCTCAATATATTGCTTCATATAGAAGAATACTGCGGGAGCTGCGATCGACGGGATTATAAGGGGCCAGTATGTGTTGTTGAGCTTAAATTTGTAAACGAGGTCAACAAAACCTACCGCGGAAATCTGCGTCGGAATCATCATAACAACCATAATAAACGTAAACGCAAACTTCTTAAGCTTGAAATCGTAAACGTGAATTCCGTAAGCCGTCATAGCGGAGAAATACACCGAAAACAGGCTGCTTGCAGCTGCTATGAGAAGTGAATTTCCCATTGCCTTCAAAAGACCACCGTTACCCATTGCCTTCTGGAAGTTCGCTCCAAAATAGGTCGAAGGAAGCAACGAAAAGCCGTTTGAAAGCTGTGCGTTAGACCTTGTCGAGTTAATTATAAGAAGGAGTATCGGGAAAAGGGACAAAATAGTTACAAACGCCAAGAAAATGTACGAAAAAACTCTCGCGACATTCGTCTGAACCCTAGAATTTTTATTTTCGCCTGTTGAAATATGTGTTGTACCCATTTTCACTTACCCCCTCTTTTTCTTCTTAGGCTTATCCGGATCGGAATTGAGAACCTTATATACAATAAGGCTGAGGATACCTGTAATGAAGAATACAAGTACCGACATTGCACCCGCAATACCGTAATTCTTTGAGCCGCCGATATAGCCGTTCAGCCATATAATAAGCGTTTCACAGTCGCCTGCAGGCGCACCGCCGTTAGTAAGGATCTGCGGAACATCGAACATCTGCAAACCGCCGATGAGCGAGGTTATCGCAACATATACCATAATCGGCATAAGAAGCGGAATAGTGATCTTGAAAAATACCTGCCACGAGTTTGCACCGTCTATTGATGCTGCCTCAAACAGGCTCTGGTCAATTCCCATAATACCTGCCATAAGTAGTATTGTGGTATTTCCGAACCACATAAGGAAGTTTATTGTCGCAACAAGTATTCGTGCCGAACTAGTATTTGCTAAGTAATCAAATTTGAATTCTTCGCCTATAATGCCGGAAATCATCTGGTTGACAGGACCAACATTGCTGAACAGAGCGAAGAACAACATCGCGAAAGATGCTGCCATGATAAGGTTCGGCATATAAATTACAGTCTTAAAGAAACGCTGACCTTTGATCCTCAAGCGCTCACTTGTAAAGATAATCGCCAGAAGCAGCGAAAATATGAACTGCGGAACAGCACCAAGAACCCACATTATCATGGTGTTCTTAGTGTATGTGAGGATCTTCAGACTACCGTTATTAAGAGTGGAGTTAATATCAAACAGCTTTTGATAATTGCCAAATCCCACAAAATTCGGTCCTATCCAGTCAAGACCCTGCTGGTAGTAATCGAAAAAGCTGTAATAAAACGTAGACAGCAGCGGGATAAGTGAAAATACAATATAAACGAGAAAGAAAGGAGTTATAAAAATGTAGCCCCACTTAGCATAACTTACGAGCTTATGCTTCTTTTTCATTGCATTAACCTCTCTCCAAATAGTTTATTTTTTGCAGCTTTATGTTGCAAAAAGAGGTGAGACGATTTTGTATTTCGCCCCACCCCTTAAGGTCTAGGTCAACATTATTTTAGAAATTATGAGTAGCAGTAGGATTAACCTTGTTGAGCTTCTCATAGAAGTCAGCCCAGCACTGCTCCTCGGTCTTGGTCTTGCCGTCTTCGCCGGCTTTCCACTGAAGAATCATAGAGTCGAACAGACCCTCGTTGAATGTCTGATCGAACGCGGTGTGAGCGTTAGGAGCCCAAGTGATACCGTCAGCGATCTTTGCCTGGATAGCGTAGTCGTTCTGACCGTCGAAACCGTCAAAGCCCTTGGAGCTGTCAGCTGCGAGAGCGTCAGCTACTTTCTTGTTGGACGGGAACAGAGGATTGTACTTATCTGCGCTGGTGATAGAACCATCGGTGGTGGAACGCTCTTTCAGACCGTGACCGTCAGCAGCCTTGTTGAGGAAGTCCTCATTATTAAGCATATCGTTCATAATCTGGTTTACGAGAGTGGGGTTGTCGCCGCCCTTAGCAGCCAGCAGCCAGGTACCGCCCCAGTAGTGAGCCTGCGGACCCTCGATAAAGCACCAGTCGCCGGAAGAACCGTTATCACCGTTGGCAAACGCCTTGGTCATGTTGAACGCGTAGTACCACATCGGTCCGATGTAGCTCAAGCACTTACCATCCTTGGTCATGTTGTTGGTAACTTCGTCGCCCCAGTTGCCGTCAGCGATAGAGTAGCCGTTTGCCATGAAGTCCTTAGCCTGCTCATACCACTTGTAGAACTCAGGAACAGGCTTAAAGTTGTTGTTGCTGTCGAGCCACGGCTCGGTCTGACCTGCCGCATAAACTCTCCACAGAGTTGTGATAGAACCGGTCATGAGGTAGCCCTTAGCCTTTGCATCCTTAGCAGCAGCGTTAAACTTATCCCAAGAATCAAGCTTGGACTGGATCTCATCGGGATCGTCAGTACCGAGAACTTCCTTAGCAATAGACTTTCTTACGATCATACCGGAAGGAGTAGCCTGCGGAGAAACAGCCTTAAGTGTGCCGGAGCTGTCAGTACCAGCATCAATAACATACTTGTAGGTGTTGCTGGTGTCAATGCCTGTAAGAGCAAGAGAAACATCAGACTCTTTGTACTTCTGAATGTAGTCAGCCTCTGCAAGGAAGATATCAATCTTCTCATCATCAGACGCGTCCTCATTCTCGGAAAGCAGACGGTCAAGATTCTGCTGGTAAACTCCGTCAGAGTTCGGGAACTGTACCCAGTTTACCGTAACATCAGAAGGGATCTTATCCATGTAGTATGCATCGAACCACTCAGCCATTTCATAGTTCCAGCAAGCGATATTCAGAACCTTTCCTTCGTCACCGCTTGAAGCATTGCCACTGCCGGAATTACTGTTGCCCGCGCCCGAATTACCGCCAGTCTCTTCTTTACAGCCTGCAAAAGACAGAACTGTCGCGGCAGCCAAAGCAGCTGCCAGAATTTTTTTCTTCATAAAATATTCCTCCCAAATAACTTTGGTTAATGTTACCTCCGCATAAATTGCGGAAGTGCCGACTTTACAGGTAAACATGGTGCAATACGCCCTTTATTTCCTGCACTAATGATAGTTTACCACAATTTCAATTTTTTTTCAAGTGTTTTTTGAAAATTTTTTTCACGTCATTGTCACGAAAACGTTTTCAGAGCGTGCTTCTTGTTTATTTTGCCGATTGATTTACTTTATAACCTAACTAATAAATACTTAAATTATAAAATGCCATTTGGCTTTACAATGCGAAATCCTGTGCTCAAAATAATTTTCCCCTCTAAAAATTACGAAGTTGTAACATTTTTGTAACCTTTTTGTAATATTTTTTTGTGCATTTTCACTAAATTTTCATATTGTCTTTCTGTAATCGTTACCAAATATTGAAAATACAAAATCCCCGCCGAGCATGCTCTGAACGGGGATTCTATCATATAATTTCGGCAATGTAATAATTTACACGGGGTGAACCTTGTTTGCCTTGTCGGCGTGGTCTGCATCGATGCCTACCTTGCGGTCACGGCGCTTCTCAAAGAACTTCGGAGCAACTTTCGGGAACATCGCGTAGGTGAGTATATCCTCAACGGACGAACCGTCGCACCACTCCTTAGCTTCCTCTTTCATTGCATCGAATTCGGGCGAGAGCAGATCTGCGGGACGGCAGGTAATGGGCTGTTCGTCGCCGAGAATTTTCTTTCTGAATTCGGGGTCGATCTCAACGGGCGTCTTGCCGTACTCGCCCTTTACAAGTCCCTTGAACTCCTTGGTTACGGTCTTGTAGCGCTCTCCTGTAATAACGTTGAACACTGCCTGTGTGCCGACAATCTGGGAAGTAGGCGTTACGAGCGGCGGGAAACCGCTGTCTTTTCTTACGCGCGGAACTTCCTGCAGAACCTCTTCAAGCTGATCCGCCTTGCCTGCCTGCTTAAGCTGCGACAGCAGATTGGACAACATTCCTCCGGGGACCTGATAAATAAGCGCGTTCGTATTCGTCGCGAGCATAGACGGGTCAAGCAGACCGTTATCAATGTACTTCTTGCGGAGTTTCATAAAGTAGTCGCGCACCTCGTTCAGTGCCACGAGATCTATTCCCGTATCGTACTCTGTTCCCTTGAACGTGGCGACGATAGACTCTGTAGGAGCATGAGAAGTGCCGAGAGCGAGCGGGCTCATCGCGGTATCAACTGCGTCCACGCCTGCCTCGACCGCCTTGATAATGCACATAGAAGCCAGACCCGACGTGTAGTGCGTGTGAAGCTGTATCGGGATCTTGACCGCGCTCTTAAGGTCTTTTACAAGGCTTTCAGCCTCATACGGGGTAAGCAGAGCCGCCATATCCTTGATGCAAATGGAATCTGCGCCTGCGCTTTCCACCTGCTTTGCGTAGTTCATATAATACTCGTGAGTGAACACTTCTCCCAACGTATAGGAGATAGCCACCTGAGCGTGACCCTGTTCCTTTTTAGCCGCCTTGATAGCAGTTTCAAGGTTGCGGATATCGTTCAGCGCGTCGAAAATACGGATAATGTCGATACCGTTCGCGATAGACTTCTGGACGAAATATTCCACAAGATCGTCCGCATAATGACGGTAGCCGAGCATATTCTGCCCTCTAAACAGCATCTGGAGTTTGGTGTTGGGCATTTCCTTTCTTAGCGTGCGAAGTCTTTCCCACGGATCCTCATCGAGGAATCTTATGCAGGAATCGAACGTTGCGCCGCCCCAACATTCCGCCGAATAGAAGCCTATTTTATCCATTGTGGAGAGAATGGGCTTCATATCGTCGATAGACATTCTCGTCGCGATAAGCGACTGGTGTGCGTCGCGGAGGACGGTTTCGGTTATTTTCAATTTTCCCATATCGGTACTCCTTACGCGTTGATGGTGATGACAGGTGCGCCTGTTTCTACGGAATCGCCCTTATTTACGCAGACTGCTGCAACAGTTCCGTCCTTGTCACAGACGATGTCGTTCTCCATTTTCATTGCTTCGAGAACAGCTACTACTGTGCCGTTAGAAACCTTATCGCCGACCTTGACCTTAACGTCCACGATAGTGCCTCTCATAGGAGCGTTTATCGGAGTGCCGCCCGCCGCGGGAGCAGCCGCCTTTTTCGGAGCGGCAGCCTTGGGAGCAGCTTTTGCAGCAGCAGCGGGAGCAGCGCCCTCGCCCGCTTCCTCAACTGTCACGTCATATGCATTTCCGTTTACTGTAATTACATAATTCTTCATGGTATTTACCTCTCTATAATTTTATCAAAGCGAAACGTTCGCGTGTTTTCTGTGCGGAGCGTCCTCACGCTTGCCGGAATATATGCTGACAGCGGTAAAGACCGCGCTTAGTGTATCCTCAGGGCTTATCACGGAATCCACCAGACCTGCGGACGCTGCCGCGAACGCCGAGGTATCCTGTTCCCCGTCCATAAATACTTTAAGCGCTTCGGGATTCATCGGAGCTATTTCCGCGCCGTCCCATGCTATTGTGGTATCGGCGCTGTTGAATGCCGCGAATGCCGCGCCGTATGCCTTTCCGGTAACAAGATTTACTTTTGCGGTAGTGGAATTTGCGTATACCTGAGCCAGACGCGCGCAGTCACGGACGCTTCCCGCGAGTTCTGCGGCGCTGCTGCCCTCGAAGCCTTCCGTATTAAGTATTGTCACCACAGGCAGTGAAAACGCGTCTGCAAACTCCACGAATCTCGCGATCTTAGCGCAGTCCGCAGCCGTCAGCTTTTCTGCCTTATCCGTAGTCACGAAAGCAGTCGTTATGGCGTTTATCGAAGCGAGAGCGGTCACAGCGGCACTTCCGAATTTTTCGCCGAGTTCCACTGCAAGACCCTTATCGGAAAATGCTTTTACCATCTCCATACCCTTCATTTCCGAGGAAATACCCCCGTCGGAAGGTTCAGCGTCTATCATGCAATACGGTGCGCTGAGATTATTTGCGGGAAGCATGGCAATAAGCGTTTTTGCCTTATTTGCAGCGTCAGCGCTGTCTTTTGCAACTATCTGGCAAACACCGGACTTAGCTGCGTTTTCGGCAGTGCCTGCGCCCGCGAGCTTTCCGTCAGCGTTATTGAACGGAGCGGTAAGGAACAGCTCGCTCTTTTCCGTGGCGATGACGATATCAGCCGTAGCTGCAAGCATTGCCGCGCAGCCCGCGCATACGCCCGTTACGACCGCTATCTGCGGTACTACTCCCGAAAGTCTGGCGGAAGCGGTCAAAATTTCGCTGTAATCCGCGAGGACGCTCATACCCTCGCCTACCTCGCCGCCTTTGGAATCGAAAAATCCCACCACCGGATTTCCGGCTTTAGCCGCAAGTTCATACAAACGCCTGATCTTTTTTGCGGCGTACTTGTTTACAGCGCCGCCCTTTACGCTTGCGTCCTGAGCGAACGCGAACACGTTTATACCCTCGACGCTTCCTGATCCTGCAACGACGGAGCTTGCCTCCCCTTCTGCCGCAAGAAACTTGTCAAGCTCTGAAAACGTGCCTTCATCAAAGAACTCCGCGAGCAATTTTCTCGCATCGCTGTCGGGAACGTTCTGTTCCATTTCAGCCAGCGTTTTTTTCAATGCCATAATCTTCCTCCTATTTTGAATATGAATTCGCCGAAAATGTAATAAATTTCCAAGCGAGTCACAAAAATATCCACAATAAATTATACAACATCTTTCAACAAATAACAAGGTGTTTTTTACGTTCGAGAAATTTTTTACGTTTTGATAGAATTTCCAAAAGATTTCTTGTGCAATCTATACAAAAAATACCTGAAATTTAATAATCCTGTTTTAACTTTTATTAAGTGTTGATTATTTCATTTCTTGTTTTTTTACATTATAATAGCCACATACTCCGAGGATTTTTGATACTCATCGGGCGTATGAAAAAATAAACCGTAAAATTATTCATCAATCCGGACTGAATTGTGGAAAAATGAAAAATATGTGAAAATTAGCACTCTCCTCTTGACAGTGCTAAAAAATTGTGGTATACTATAGACAGAACAAAGGAACAGACCGGATATCGAAAGATTCCGAACTTCCGTCCCGTTGCTCAAAAACATAAGGTTTCCATAAGCCCCCGGATCCCCCGGAGACAGTGTGTTGAGTAAAAGGAGGAATGACCTATGTTATTTCCGGCAATTTTTGGCGAGAGTTTATTTGATGATTTTGACAGATTTCTTGACTTCCCGGAGCCAAAGGGCTTCGGAGATATCGACAAGAAGCTGTACGGCAAACACGCCGCAAGAGTGATGAAAACAGATGTTCACGAACACGGCGACGTTTACGAGCTTGATATCGACCTGCCGGGCTTTAAGAAAGACGAGATAGAGCTTGACCTTGAAAACGGATATCTTACCGTAGGCGCGGCAAAGAGCCTTGACAAGGACGAAACCTCAAATGAAGGCAAGCTGATTCGTCAGGAACGCTATTCGGGTTCGATGCAAAGAAGCTTCTACGTCGGAGAAAACATCTCCGAGGACGAAGTCAAGGCAAAATTCGAGGACGGAGTGCTGAAGCTCACAATCCCCAAGAAAGACCCTCAAAAAGCAGTTGAACAGAAAAAACACATCGCTATTGAAGGTTAATATTACAACTGCCGTGTGAAAACACGGCAGTTTTTTTGTTTAATTTTGACCGTCACAGCCCCCCGCGAAAAACGCGTTTATGCTCTCGATTTCGGGCTTGTCGCCGATAAAGCGCAGCTTTCGCAGCAATTCGGTATGCTCCGGCAAATCGAATCTCGCCTTGTCGAAACCGTGGAGCGACATCAGATTCAAAATTGCCCGAATAAGTCCGTCCGCAAAAAATTCATCACAATCCAGCTCGTCTATAACGAACGTGTCAACGTCAAGAACACCCGCTATTTTTCCGAGAACTTCCCCGTTTTCGGAATCCTTGGCGTTGAACTCTATTTTCTCGGTATTTTCCTTATTCTGTAAAATCTCGACCATAAACTAACCCCGCTTTTTTGTTGAGTCTGATGATTTTCGCGGTTTTGCGGACTTCTGTATATTTGAGCGGAGAATTTTAAGCTCCTCGGAAGTAAGGTCACGCCATTCGCCGACTTTAAGCATTCCTAGCTTCAAACCGCCTATAGCCACACGGCGAAGTCTGCCGACATTAAGTCCAACAGCAGTACACATTCTGCGTATCTGACGGTTAAGTCCCTGTTTTATCACAAACCTCAGCACTGTGCGCTCCGGCTCTTCAACGAGGACCTCGACCGTACAGGGAGCTGTGACTGTGCCGTCGTCAAGGCTGACCCCCTCCGAAAGACGCATTATTTGCTCCTCGGAAACCCGCCCGTCGATCGTTACACGATAAGTTTTGCTGATATGGTGCGAGGGGTGAGTTATCAGGTTCACGAACTCTCCGTCGTTGCTGAACAGCAGAAGTCCCTCGGAATTTCTGTCCAATCTTCCAACGGGAACGACACGCTCATCAACCCCCGTAAGAAGGTCGGAAGCTGTCTTTCGTCCGCGTTCATCGCTCATTGTGCAGACATACCCGCGGGGCTTATTCAACATTATGTACCGCTTCCCTGCTGCTTTGGGGAGCGGTTTTCCGCCGACGGCGACGATATCGCGTTCGGGGTCGGCTTTATCACCGAGAACGCAGGCTCTGCCGTTTACAGTGACTTTTCCCCCGCTAATAAGCTCCTCGGCTTTTCTTCGGGAGCAAAGTCCGCTGTCGGCGATTATTTTCTGGATCCGTACCAATTCCATATGTGTGACTCCGTTTTGAGTTTTTCGGGATAAAATCAAGATATCCGGATAAAGGAACTCAGCGACTTTCGGTCAGGAAGCTCTAAATTCTCAAGAAATTCTTTATTCTCTGCCACAAAGTGGGCTTTTGTTCCGGAACGTTCACTTCGGACGCTGCCAATAACGGAACGCTCTTGACACGTTTTCCGTTAAGGAAATACTCGATGCTGCCGAGGGGCTGACCTTTTTCGACGTTTCCGTAAACGAGCCTTGGAAGCAAAACTCTGCGTTCGAGCTTCTTTGACTGCTCGTCAGTCAGTGAAAGATACGCTTCCTCCGCGTAAACTCCCACGTCAAGCCCCGAACCTGCCACTGCAACTCTCGCCGTGACATTTGTATCCAAAGTGTTACGCTTCACCCTTGAAAAACCATAGTCCAGAAGCTTTATATGATCGTTCCAGTCGTCGGGGTCGTTGAGAGTTACCGCTATAAGTGTCGTTCCGTCACGCTCTGCTGCCGATACAAGGCAGCGTCTTGCATTGTCGGTGAATCCCGTTTTTACACCGATAGCGCCGTTATATTTTTGCAGCATTTTATTGGAATTGTAAAGCGTCCTCGGATAGGGCGGATTACCGAATTCCAGTTTCTTGTAGGAGCTTGAAACTATTTCACGGAACAGCTCGTCCTTCATAGCGTAAGCCGCCAGCCTTGCGAGGTCGTAAGCGGACGTGTAGTGTCCCTTAGCGTCAAGCCCCGACGGGGTTACGAAGTTTGTGTCAGAAAGTCCGAGAGAACGCGCTTTGGCGTTCATTTTTTCAACAAAAGCGGGGATACTTCCCGCCACCGACACTGCTGCCGCGTTTGCCGCATCGTTTCCGGACGGAAGCAGGATCCCGTACAGCAGATCTCTTCGTGAAACTATATCACCCTCGCGAAGTCCCATAGATGTTCCCTCTACCATAATAGCATAAGGATCCACGGTAAATTCACGATCCAGATCTCCCGCTTCGATAGTTAAGATGGCGGTCATAATTTTAGTTGTTGAAGCCATGGCACGGTGGTCGTCCTTGTTGTACTCATAAAGGACAGTCCCCGTTTCCGCCTCAATGACCGCCGCCGATTTTGCCGATACCGACGGATAATTCCCCGCGGCAGGGACAGATTCGGCGGACACATATACTCCGACCGAAAAAACAGACACAGCAGCAAGAAGTCCCGCCGTAATACGCTTTAATGCTCTCATAATACCACCTCAAAAATTATTTCTGAGGTAGTATGCGCATGTATTTACAGATTATTCCTTATCGCCTGTGATTTCGGTGAACTCCTCGCCCTTTGCGGCTTTCTTTTCAGCCTTGGCTGCTTTTTTGTCCGCTAAAAACTGTTTTATTTTCTCGACAACTCCGGGAAGCGCTTCGATAACTCCGTCTATAGGCGAGCCTTTTGCTCCTATCTCAAGAAGCTGTACTCCACCGTCGGAACGGATAACTATAAACGCCACAGGCTTTACCGTTACGCCCGCGCCTGCGCCGCCCGCGAATTTTTCGGCAGCCTGAACGGGCAGATCCGTACCGCCCGACGCGAATCCGAACGATACCTTAGATACGGGAATTATCGTTGCTCCCTCCGGAGAAGTGATGGGCTCGCCGATAATGGTGTTTACGTCCACCATTTCGCGTATCTTATCCATAGATACTCCGAGAATTCCTTCAATAGGGTTGTTAGCCATAATAAAACTCCTTTCGGTTATGCGGAATTTCCGCTGTATTGCTTATAATCGTCATTCGCCCGCCGTAAGCTTCTTTACCGCTTTTCTGGCTTCGGGCTTTGTAAGGTAGTACTTTATCGCCCGTCCCAGCAGCGAAAAAGCGAATGCCAGTGCTGCCGCTACGGACAGTCTGACTTCAAAATATATTTTAGCGTCGGTTTTTTCCTCGTAGAAATCCACGCCGATATGCAGCTCGTCGGGCTCCTTCAGAGTAAAAAAACCATCAACTAATGTCAGTGCGCTTCCTAGGGCAAAATTTGCTGCGCCGTAATTTATTGCTGCCTTTGCCGCGTCCTCGCCGCCGCACGTCACATCGACGACAAGATGTGAAAACTCCGTGCGCTTCAATATCCGTTTTAGCGGCTTGCCGAGCGCGTTAAGACCAAGTCTTGCTATTTCAAGCAGGTCATCAAGGGGAGGAAGTTTTTTCTTTTTTTTCTTCTTATCGGAGTCTTCCTCGTCATCGGCTTTCTTTTTGCGCTTTTTCTTTTTCCCGGATCTTTTTGATTTTTTGGGCTTCTTTTTCTTATCGGATGGGATCCCGAAAATTGGGACTCCCGCCACGGACACGTCAAGGAAAATACCTCCGTGAAGCTCGAAAAGTACTGTCACACGCTGAATTATGATTATAAATATGAGCAACAAAACAGCGCCTGTTATTATCCAACCCAAAAAATCACCTCATTTCACAAAAAACGCTCGGAATGTCACTTTTAATTTAAGTGTCCTCTTCAGGATCGCTGTCGTTTTCGGGATCTTCGTCGTCAACGGGGATGTAATCCGCGCCGTATTCCTCGATCTCGTCAAGGCTTATCTGCTCCGAACTTCCGGGAATGGGCGGAAGATTTTCAAGGCTGCCCAATCCGAAGCACAGCAGGAAATTTTCTGTCGTCCGGTATGCTATCGGGTGTCCGGGAACGTCTTTAAGGCGTCCGTGTTCCTCCAGAAGTCCGCGGTCTAAAAGGCTCCTCACCACTCCGGAGCTGTCTACCCCGCGCACGCGGTCGATAAATCCGCGGGTTACGGGCTGATTGTACGCGACAATGGACAGTACCTCCATTGCAGCGGGAGTGAGCGGCGTCTGCCGTTTTGTTTCGAGAGCGGATTTGATATACCTCGCGAATTCGGGACGGGTCGTCATCTGATAACTTCCATCCAGCTTTTTTATTGTAAAAGCGCTTTTTTCGTCATTATAGCGCGAATTCAGTCTGTTGACCATTCGTTCGGCAAGCTCTTTTTCAAGCTCTGCCGCTGCTGCCAGCTTATCAAGCTCTATCGGCTCACCGCAGGCGAAAAGTATCGCCTCCACGGCTGCCATTCCTTCAGAGAACTTCAAATTCTCGTCCTCCAGTGATCAATAATTATTTTACGAAAAATCATTTATCCCCTTTTCTTCGGGAGAAACAGGCTTCCTTTCGGACGGGGATATCAAGCGGATACGCTCGCCGTCCTCGGAGATGAATATTCTGCCGTTTTTAGAAAGCTCCAGAACGGCAAGGAACGTCGCCACCTTAAACGAACGCGGCTGTCCCTTATAAAGCTCCGACAGCTGTGCTTCCCCGTCGCGGCGGAGGTGCTTCAATATTCTCAACACCCCCGTAAAAACGGTCGTGTAACTCTTTTCGACAACGGGTGCGGTCGGAGCGTGTTCGTATGACGCTTTTTTCCGTGAACGCTCGGATATCGTGATATATGCCGAAAGCAACTCTTCGGGCTGGTGCCGCCGTCTGTAAACGCCGTCTATATCCATAGGCATCGGCTCACGGGTGAAAATAACGTCGCCGAGATAATGTTCTCTGAGCCTTGAAGCGACTATTTTGCACAAAGCAAGCTCTATCAATGCGCCTTCAAGTTCTTTTTTGATCTGCTCGGCTTCGTCTTTCGGCAGGAGCGCTGCGGACTTTATGAGTATCAGCTTTGCTGCCATTTCCAGAAAATCGGAAGTGACCTCCATATCCGCGTCCGACATTCTGTCAATATATTCCAAAAACTGGTCGAGCAGGATATTTATCTCGATATCATAGATGTTAAGCTTATGCTTTCTAACCATATCGAGAAGAGCGTCGAGCGGTCCGCTGTAAACGGGCAGAGTAAAATTAAGCTCGGTCATTTTATCGTCTATATCCAACTCGTGATATGATCCAAAAACCACATCACACCGCTTGAAACGAATTGCAGCGGTACCGTAAGCACCCCCGAAATAAGCAGCACGAACACTACAATGTTGATGATGTGAGCGTTTGTCTCGACCCAGATCGCCTGCTTGCGCGGCAAAGCCCCCTGAATAAGCGTATATCCGTCAAATCCCGGGATAGGCAGAAGATTCAGCACCGCGAGCCATATATTTATCTGCGCCGCGTAAACTATACCCATATACAGATAAAAAAACGCCTCCGACACGGCGAAATGCAGCGTGATCTTTGACAGGATCACCAGAACCAGAGCCATCGCGATAAGCGAGAGCGGTCCCGTAAGAGCTATCAGCACGGCAGCCTTTCGGATCGTTACCTTTCGGCAGCGGTTGATCGAAATAGGCATCGGTTTCGACCAGCCTATGCAGCATATGCACATACACAGCGCACCCATAGGGTCAATATGCGCCAGAGGGTTCATTGTGAGCATTCCCGAGCGTTCGGGAGTATCATCGCCGAGCTTTGAAGCTACTAAACCTCTCATATACGCTCTCAGCGGAAAGCAGAGGAATATAATTACAAACACGGAAAAGAACGACAATATGACCGTTATCATATCGCTTCTTCCCGTAATAAGCGAAAACAACTCAAGCAAAGGTCCTTTCAAATTCTACACCTCAATTACAAAAATTACTATTCCTTTTTATTATAACTCAATAAGGATTTTTTTTCAAGGGGGAAACGCAAAATTTTTCAAATTCTTTGTAAAACTCTTGACAAAATATCCAAATAAGTATATAATTGTTAGTGTATAGCGCGTTTTTGCGCGTTTTTGAGGAGGAATTAAAAAATGCTTACACTCGACAGTATCTACAAAGCGTCGCACGTTCTAAAAGAGGTCATCAGAACGACCGACCTTATCCGCGCCCCGAAGATAAATCCGGACGCGGAGGTGTACCTTAAGACCGAAAATCTTCAGGTGACGGGTTCTTTTAAGGTAAGAGGAGCTTATTACAAAATTTCCCAGCTTACTCCCGAAGAGAGAGAAAAGGGCGTTATCGCCTGCTCGGCGGGAAATCATGCACAGGGCGTGGCTCTGGCGGCTACAAAGGCGGGGATAAAATCGCTTATCTGCCTGCCCGACGGCGCTCCTATTTCCAAGGTTGAGGCTACGAAAGGCTACGGCGCGGACATTTGCCTTGTTCCGGGAGTTTACGATGACGCTTACAACAAGGCGCTCCAACTCCGTGACGAGAAAGGTTATACGTTCATTCACCCGTTTGATGATGAAAATGTCATTGCGGGTCAGGGTACTATCGGATTGGAAATTTTAGACCAACTGCCCGATATGGACGCGGTCGTCGTGCCTATAGGCGGCGGCGGACTTATTTCGGGAGTGGCGTTCGCAATAAAGTCGCTGAATCCGAAGATAAAGGTCTACGGCGTTCAGGCAGCGGGAGCGCCGTCTATGGCGAATTCCGTTCACGACGGAAAAATTGAGCGTCTGGCGTCGGTATCCACTCTCGCCGACGGCATAGCGGTCAAAGAGCCGGGCGTACATACCTTTGAATATTGTCAGAAGTATGTGGACGAAATTGTTACCGTAAACGAGGACGAAATATCCTGCGCCATTCTCTCGCTTATCGAACAGCAGAAGCTTATTGCAGAGGGCGCGGGCGCGGTGTCCGTGGCGGCGGTCATGTTCAACAAAATTCCCGTAAAGGGAAAGAAAGTAGTCTGCCTTGTTTCCGGAGGAAATATCGACGTTACTATTCTCAACCGTGTAATAAGACGCGGTCTTGTAAAGAGCGGGCGCGCTTCCCTGCTGACTATCGAGCTTCTGGACAAACCGGGACAGCTTCAGGGCGTGGCAAGCGTTATCGCGGGACTTGGCGGCAACGTCACGGCGGTGCATTACGAGTACGCGGACGCTAACGAAAACGTTATCGGTTGCTTCCTGCGTATTCAGCTTGAAACCAGAAACTTCGAGCATTTGCAGCAGATACGCGACGCTCTAACTGAAAAGGGCTATAAGATCGTAAACTGAACAATTTCAGCGATTTCATAAAATATCATAAAAGGAGAAATTACCATGAAAACAATTGAAACCAAAAATGCTCCTGCGGCAATAGGACCGTATTCGCAGGCTAAAGTTATCGGAGGAGTAATGTTCGCGTCGGGGCAGATACCGATAGACCCCGCGACGGGCGAGGTCGTTTCGGGAGGCATTGAGGAACAGACACGCAGAGTGTGCGAAAACGTCAAGGCTCTTCTTGAAGCAGCGGGAACTTCACTTGAAAAGGTCGTAAAGACTACCTGCTTCTTAAAAGATATCGGCGACTTTGCAGCGTTCAACAAAATCTATGCTGAATATTTCACTGAAAAGCCTGCCCGTTCCTGTGTAGGCGGTTTGCAGATACCGAAGGGCGTTCTCGTCGAGGTAGAGGTCATAGCCGAAGTCTGATTTCCAAACTCACAAAAGAAAGGAAGATTGAATTTTGAAATACGATTTTGCCGCCGTTGAAAGCAAATGGCAGAAATACTGGGACGAACACCGCACTTTCCATGCCGAAAACGACTACTCGAAGCCGAAATATTACGCGCTTGTGGAATTTCCGTATCCGTCGGGCGACGGTCTGCACGTTGGACACCCGCGTCCTTACACCGCTATGGATATCGTTTCCAGAAAGCGCAGAATGCAGGGCTATAATGTGCTGTTTCCGATGGGGTGGGACGCTTTCGGACTGCCTACAGAAAACTATGCCATCAAGAATAAAATTCACCCCGCTATCGTCACTAAAAATAATGTCGCAAGGTTCAAGAGCCAGCTTAAGGCTCTCGGACTTTCGTTTGACTGGGAACGTGAGATAAACACCACCGACCCCGACTACTTCAAATGGACGCAGTGGATATTCTTGAAGCTGTTCAACGCGGGGCTTGCCTATAAAAAGGAAATGAACGTCAACTGGTGTACGCAGTGCAAGGTCGTTCTCGCAAATGAGGAAGTAGTAAACGGCACTTGCGAACGCTGCCACGGCGAGGTTATCAGAAAAGTCAAAAATCAGTGGATGCTGAAAATTACTGAGTATGCGCAAAGACTGTTGGACGATCTGGATTCCGTTGATTATTTCGAGAAGATAAAGACTGCACAGATAAACTGGATAGGACGCTCGACAGGCGCAGAAGTCAATTTCCAGACGACGCTCGGCGATACGCTGACGGTGTACACGACACGTCCAGATACGCTTTTCGGGGCGACGTATATGGTCATCTCCCCCGAACACCCGCTTGTCGAAAAATGGGCGGATAAGCTCGGAAATATGGACGCTGTGCGCGCTTATCAGAAAGAAGCCGCGAGAAAGTCCGATTTTGACCGCACAGAGATGAACAAGGATAAAACGGGAGTTAAACTCGACGGCGTTATGGCGGTAAATCCCGTAAACGGCAAGGAGATACCGATTTTCATTTCGGACTATGTTCTTATGAGCTACGGCACGGGCGCAATTATGGCTGTTCCCGCGCACGATACCCGCGACTGGGAATTCGCGAAAAAGTTCAATCTGCCGATTATCGAAGTGGTTAAGGGCGGCGAGGACGTTCAGAAAGAAGCGTTTACCGACTGCGCAACGGGAGTTCTTGTAAACTCGGAGTTCCTTGACGGGCTGTCTGTTGAGGACGCTAAAGTGAAAATCAAACAGTGGCTCACCGAAAAGGGCGTAGGCAGGGAGAAAGTTAATTTCAAGCTGCGTGACTGGGTGTTCTCACGTCAGAGATACTGGGGAGAGCCGATACCCGTGGTGTACTGCGAAAAGTGCGGCTGGGTGGGACTTCCCGAAAGCGAGCTGCCGCTGACACTGCCGGAAGTGGAGAGCTATCTGCCGACTGATACGGGCGAATCTCCCCTGTCGACTATGGAGAGCTTCATCAATACCACCTGCCCGAAGTGCGGCGGTCCCGCAAAGCGCGAAACCGATACAATGCCGCAGTGGGCGGGGTCGAGCTGGTACTTTTTGCGTTACTGCGACCCTACAAACGACAAGGAGCTTGCTTCTCCGGAAGCGCTTAAATACTGGCTTCCCGTCGACTGGTACAACGGCGGTATGGAGCATACGACACTTCACCTGCTCTACAGCAGATTCTGGCATAAATTCCTTTATGACGAGAAAGTCGTTCCTACAAAAGAACCTTACGCAAAGCGCACTTCTCACGGAATGGTTCTCGGAAAAGACCCGCAAAACCCCGGAAAATTCTGCAAGATGTCAAAGTCCCTGCACAATGTCGTAAATCCCGACGAGGTAATAGAAACTTACGGCGCGGATACGATGCGTCTGTATGAAATGTTCATCGGCGATTTTGAAAAAGCCGCTCCATGGCAGGAAGAGGGCATAAAGGGCTGCAAGCGTTTTCTTGAGCGCGTGTGGAGCATGGCTGAAAATCTCAAAGACGGGGACGAGTATTCCGAGAAGCTGCGCAGCGCAATGCACAAGACAATAAAAAAGGTTTCCGAGGATATCGAAACGCTGAAATTCAACACCGCTATTGCAGCGATGATGGCGCTGCTGAACGAGGCTGACGCAGCAGGCGGATTTAACAAGGCGGAATTCCGCACGCTGCTTATTCTGCTGAACCCGTTTGCTCCGCATATCACGGAAGAACTTTTCGAGCGGCTCGGATTCGGTATTCTCAACGAACAGAAATGGGTCGAGTATGATGAGGCTCTGTGCGTGGATTCAACGGTCGAACTTGCGGTTCAGGTGAACGGAAAGGTAAAGGCGAGATTTAACGCGCCTGTTGATTCCGATTCAGAAACGCTTATCGGAATGGCTCTGGAGCTTCCCGAAATAAAGGCACTAACTGACGGAAAGACTATAGTCAAAAAGATAGCCGTTCCCGGAAAACTCGTGAATATTGTCGTAAAATAAAGCAAAATACCACTTTCAAGTCGGATAACCAACGCCCCGCAGCAATATGCGGGGCGTATTATCAACGAAAGGATAAAAATGGAACGCAAAAAGAAATATATCATTCTAACGGCGACGTTTGTGTGCTGCGTGATAATGGCGCTTGTTGAAACGGTCATTGAGCCGACATACTGGATAAAATCTGCGCTGAAGATCGTGGTATTTCTGGGACTGCCGACGGCAGTAATGAAAATTTCGGGAATAAAAATAAAATCGGATTCTTTCTCGCTAAACAAGAAAAGTGTTTTTAAGCTGGCTGCGCTGGGCGCTGTGATCTACGGTCTGATATTTGGAGTGTACAAGCTCACGTCCGGTATTTTTGACTACTCCGCCTTGGTGGGTTCACTGTCGAGTGACCAACAGGTCGACGGACGAAATTTCATTTTGGTGGCGGCATATATTTCGTTCTGCAACTCGTTTCTTGAGGAATTTCTGTTTCGTCTTATCTCGTTTATGACACTGTCGGAGCTGTCGTCGCGAAGAACAGCGTATATTTTCAGTTCGCTTATGTTTGCAGTATATCATATTGCAATGATAGGAGCGTCGTTCCCGCTGCCGCTGTTGATCCTGGCGCTTGCGGGGCTTGCAGTCGGCGGGCTGATCTTTGATTTTATAGATGAAAAAAGCGGAAATATTTATCCGTCATGGATAGTACATATGTTCGCGGATCTGGCACTGATGACCATATGGTTTTTATATATCTGATGCGTTCCGCTATTGTACAGGATATGGATCCGTTTATAAAATAATAATTCCAAGCTCGACAAAAATACAAGCTTTTTTCGGTAAAAAATTTTAATTTACCCCTTGACAAAACCAAAGCAACGTGTTATAATAAAAGTTACCGAATGTTGTGTACTGTTTACTAAAGTACTAATTACTGTTCACTGTACACTGTGCACTTTAAACTGACAAAAGGGGTCGTAAAGGCTTCGACGGGGATCCTGAGGCGTGATAAGCGAGTAGTGAGGGCGAAATCACTTAAAAAGTCGCAAACTTAAATTTAAACGCAGACGAAGATCTCGTTTTAGCGGCTGCTTAAGCACGCCGCCGTCGTACCCCGCAGTACCGCGGGCGGGGATCGGCGTCGATTAGCGGTGAACGGACCTTGCGAGTAGCCTTGCAGCGGGGTTTGTACTAAAGGCTGCCAAACGCGAAAGCCTGCTTACCGGCGTTCGCGGGAGGGAGAATCAAATGATAAGCTGCACTCGGAGAAAATTACGAAGACGGGTTTTCGGACAGGGGTTCAATTCCCCTCGACTCCACCAACTAACGTTGACAAAAAAGATTTTATGCCCACAAACGGCTGTACAAAGCGATTTGTGGGCATAAATCTTGCGGAAAACAGGATTCGCAGTCCACAGATATTTTCGGGTGAAAAGTGGACTTGAACCCCTACCCTGTAAAATTTTTCGATAGAATTTTGTACAATATATACAAATCGCCTGTGAGCAATTTCTTGTTGATTAAGAAACAGCTTGCAGGCATTTTTTGTTTTCCGAAACTTACAAAAAAGATTTTTTGATGACTTGAACCTTTTTAATAACAAAATTTTTACGGTTGAATTTGGGCAAAACGACGAAAACGCCTGTAAATTATCTCTTAGATTATGAGAGGTCATTTACAGGCGTTTTTTGTTTTCCGCAGAATTTGGAAGAATTCATTAGTCAACAGGCTCCTCGGAGCTTGAAAATATAATTCGGAGATACACAATGATAAAAGCAACAATTCAGAACAGCCCGTGCTGCAAGGAAATCAAATTCCCGTGTTCGGAAACGGAGCTGTCGAAACAGCTCGGCGAACTTGACATGAACACAGAGCATCTCGCGCCAATCGGTACGATCATAGAGATTGAGCCTGCCGAACTATCCGTGCTGGAGGACAGCGAGGTGAGCCTTGACGCGCTGGATTACCTTGGCAAACATATGGACGGAATGGACAAACGTGAATTAAATAAGTTTCTCGCGGTCTTGTCGTGTGACGAACTCGACAAAGAATGGGATATGAAAAGCATTATCAATCTTACATTCAATCTTCCGAGGTATACGCTTATCGAGGAAACAGACGACCTTGAACACGTCGGACTAATTCATATGCTCGACGTTCGCAAAGTGCTTTCCGAATCCGAATACAACAACAGCGAGTGGCTAAAATCCGAGGGACAGAAACTGTTGAATTCGGGAAAAGGCATACCGACAGATTACGGTTTGCTTTTCGAGAATGAGGAAATATCGTTTGAGGAAGTGTTTAACGGCAGGACGTTACCGCCGTATTATTGCAATCCAAACGCTTTTGTTACAGCCGAGATAAGTTACGGCGATTTAACAGAACTTGCGGAATTGCCGTGTGAGGATATTGCGATAAAAAAGGCACTTTACAGGCTCGGTGCGGAAAGCATTTCGGACTGCGAAATTGAATTGGATACTGTACAAAATATTTCAAAAAATCAGTTGAAGAAAATTTGTGCAGCAGAGCAAAATGCGGGAATTTTCGCGCTTAATGAGTTGTTGAAAAGCGTGGAGCTAAATATTCTGGCAAGTGAAAACACATCGGAAAGCATATCGGTCGAAGATCCAAAAATTTCAATGTGAGGTGGGATATGAAAATAAGATTCAAAAATTCTTTGCACAGAAAAAATTTTACGGAGTTTATCTCTCCTAAAAATTCAAATTATTACAGCAGCCGCGGTTTTTCTTTTGTCTGCGGACAAACTTTTGTGGGAGCGTTCTAAAAGCGCGATCGTCAGATATTCGGTGAATTTCGGTGCAATCAAATTAAACGGGATTTCCACAGACGGTTACGCGCTGTACAAAGCGGCGAAAACCGTTTACAGCGGCGGCGCGGACATTTCGCTCAGTGAGTTGCGCGATTGGACATTGATCGACAACACAACAACGCTTGCAATTTTTTCAGGAATTATGCTGTCAAGAAACGGCATAAGAACGCCGAATTTTAAGGCGTGAAATATAAAACCATATTACAAAGCGGTTGAGGGGGTTATTAAATTGAATGTTTATTTTTTCTTTCGCTAAAAAATAAATTAAAGGACGTGATTAAAGCAATTAAATTTTTTGACTGTTTCGCCCAATGAACGCTTTGCGGGTGGCGCGTCCGTGCGTCGCCTTTGGGCGTTCATTTTACAACGTCGTGTTGTGGAACAGGCAGATTTCGGTCGGGACTTGAAAAAGCGGGCGGCTTTGAATGCGTGGGCTATTGCGAGATAGACAAGTACGCTGCGGCGGCTTGCAAAGCCATTTACGACACGGAGGGAGAGGATTTTTATAGCGACGTTACAAAAATCGATACGGAAAACCTTAGAGATTTTGACCTGCTCGTCGGAGGATTTCCGTGCCAGCCTTTCAGTACGGCAGGAAAACGCCTTTCGTTCGCAGATTAACGGGGCAATCGGGACACCGGTGCCCAAATTGGGGTATAGCGTATTCTGGCGTATCCTTAACAGCGCGGATTTCGGAGTTATACATTGTCGGATATCTTGGAGAGCCTGGGGGCAGCTTCTGCCGAAGTCCCCTCGAAATATTGGCTTTCGGAACGCAGTACAAGGAAAATCTCAGGCTGCTTGTAAAAGGCTCGCAGGGGCGCAGAGTGTACTCCCCGAACGGCGACGCTGTGACACAATGCAGCGGCGGCGGTTCGGGCAGTAGGACAGCGGAGTAAGCAATCACCGCGGAGAGCATTCCGCCGTATTTGTTGAAGAACCCCGCGCTATACTTAATCCGTTCAAGGAAAGCACCCGACAGAACGGCAGACGAGTTAAAGAGCCGAACGAGCCAATGTTCACAATTACGGTAGCCGACCGCCACGGTGTAATTCATCACGGAAGAATACGGCGTTTAATGCCGATCGAATGTTGGCGTTTGCAGGGCTTTACAGACGAGCAGTTTCACAAAGCCGAGGCGCTAGGAATGTCTGACGCTCAACTGTACAAACAGGCAGGCAACGCCGTTACAACTAACGTTATTGAGGCAATAGGCAGGAGGCTGTTGGAATTTGACAGAATGAACGGGGGTGAAACAATTGCCGAACCATGTAATGAACCGTCTGCGAATGGAGGGTGATCAGCAAAGGATCAACGAACTGTTGGAAAGCGTTAAGGGCGAGGATAACGTGTTGGACTTCAACAAAATAATCCCAATGCCACGAGCAAGCCTTGTATGCGCCGCGTCCGTGCGGCGCTTGGGCTTGCTCACGCAACATCCTGTTGCGCAATCGTTGAAAATCGAGTCGGGCAGCAGGACGGTCAGAGGTCTGAAAGCGTATAGGGATTTCGTTTATGTTTACACATTCGCCGGAACAGAGCAAAAAGATCTGCTGAATATTCCGAAAGAGAAAGAAGAAATATTCCTCAGGGAACGACCGGAAATAAGGCGCGATGAATGGGAACTCGGCAGAACAGCTTTTCAGAACGAGCAAAAATACGGCGCGCCAAGAAACCTTACAAAAAGATTTACGTTATAGCCGTACAGAAAGCAACGTTCCGATAAGAGCAACGTATTATTGGGAAATGGTCAAGGGCGTAGCCCTTGTGGTACGAATGGGCGTGTAACAATTGGGGAACAAAGTGGTCGGCTTATAGAACAAAACTTGCCGAGGATAACACTATCATCTTTCAAACCGCATGGTCGCGCGCAATGCCCGTTATTCAAAAACTCACGGAAAGATTTCCCGATCTTAATTTCGAGTATTACTGGGCGGACGAGGATACGGGCGTAAACGTCGGAATAGCTGAATTTGAAAACGGAGAAGTCACATTCGATGAATTTTTCAGCGCGCATTCCCATGACGCATATGAACTCGCCGCGGAACTGTGGGGGTTTGACCTTGAGGAAGAAGGTTATGTTTTCGACGAGGAAAAGCAGACCTACGAATACCGTCCGGACGAAAGCCCGAAAATGGAATGAGGTGATTATTTGATACCCATAAACGCCGATGAAACGAGTTACGAGCGCTTTGAGATCCTTGGTCGTGACGCGCTTTTCACTAACCTCAGAATTGACCGCAAGTCGCTCCCCGATGGACTTTATGCCTATGATTTGCGCGACAGCGACGAGTTGGACGGAACGCCTTCCGAATTAAAATCATTCGTTATGGTCAACCATTGGGGAACGGTGGTCACACGGGAGCCTATCGACGGCGCGGACGAGGGGATTGTTCTTGACGAGAATGACTACAACTATCTCGGCGAGGATATGACACTCGAAGAATTTGCAAACTCCGTTCCGAAAATGGAACAAATAATGTAACTAAATTAGTGCCTGTGAAACAACAGGCGCAGCTACTAATTCAAAATGAAAATATCGCCTGTTGTTTTGCGGGAACGCAAACAGGAGGTGATGAAATTGAACAGCTTTATGAGCTGGATCGGCGGCAAGAAGTCAAGCCGCGACATAATAATTCCGAGATTTCCGATGTACTATGAAAAGTATGTGGAAGTGTTCGGAGGGGGCGGTTG
>CANRNN010000008.1 GCA_947632025.1 uncultured Clostridia bacterium
CACTGGACTTCTTCAAACCTGCAACATTGGCATTCAGTTTGTTGTACGCATTAAGTGCGTTCATGTTGTGCTGTACTAATGTTATCACTGAAAATAACACACGAAAAAAACGCATGGTTAAGCCATTTTTCGATTTTTGAAAAAATAAAAATCCTCGGATTTCGAGAAGATCCGAGGAGCAAAATCAACAAAACACAAACTTTCAGTAAACTACCTTCAGAAAAGTGTGAATTATCTCGCCGAAATTCACCGTTTCAACATAAAAATCAAAAAGCTGTAGTACAACTTTTTCAGCAAAAATCCCGCCGAAAACAGCGGGATAATTAGGTGCGCAAACTATAAAAGCGCCGCTTCAATTCCGATAACTCCCGAAATTTCGGTCGGAGAATCCCACACGACCTCGTAAAGCCTGCTTCCGTAACGGACTGTTCTCATTTTTTCCAGCGCGTGCAAAATCGGGTCGTTTTCAAAAGCCCCGCAAATCAGAAGTGAAAAATCGGTTTCAACCGCGCAGGAACGCAGAAAATCCGCGCATAGCTTGTCATTGTTGTCCCTCACATACAAAAAGGACACCGCCCCGTGCCGGATAATTTCTCCAGCTTTTGGAAATTCGGGATACCCGAAAATTTTGGTCGGAAGCTTCGACAAAGCCCGATAAATGCCGCCGTAACCGCACATTTTGTACTGTTTAAGCCCGCTCTGGTCGCCGATAAAACAGCACGCGGCAATTTCGCCGTTTTCCCGTACCGAATAAAAATTTTTCCTGCCAAGACCATCATATTCCGTGCTTGCCGGAGTAAAATTTTTGCTTGAAAAATGCGTTTTCATAAGCTTTTCAAAGCCGTTGAAATTATTTTTTTCGACCGGAATTATCCTCTTTCCGCCGTGGAAACAAAACGTCGTGTAATGTCCGAGGAAGCGGTATTCGGGCATATTTTTTCTCTTTTTTTCAAGCATTGAAATAACTTTTTTATTATCGTCGAGGATCGTTGTGTAGCAGCATTCGCAGTCGGAAAGCTGTTCTTGCAGAAACTGATACGCTTTTGCTATAAAAGTGATTTTTCCGCGGTGGTCGGGGTGTATTTTAAGTCCCGTGAGATACGCGCATTTTTCGGGCTTTCCGTTCAGGAATTCCGAACGCACGACAGCGCCGCCCACGGCGACTATGCGATTTTCCGTATTATCGCAGATCACGAGTATTTTCGCTTGATCTCCGTCAGCGCGAAACGAGTCAAGCGGTTTTTCTCCGCGCAGGAATTGAATGCTCAGATCTCCGCTGAAATTTCCGCTTTCAAAAATTTCGCGTATGCCGTTGTTGTCGCCGCTTTCCGCAAGCCGCAGTGTGTAGCGGTCATTTTGGAAGTTCATCGAGATTTTCTCCTATCGGAACATACATTTTTTGATCTATCTCCTCGCCCAGCCGTAAATTCATCGCCCAGAACAAGCTCCACATAAGCGGGCTTGTTCTTCCCATTGACGCGAATCCTCTGCTTAAAACCGTTTTCGGAGCGGAGAATTCCTTTCTTGCCAAGCGGCACAGTTCACTAAGTTTTTCGGCTGAAATTTTTTTCGGTTCAAACGAAAGCTCTCCGTAATGATAATTTTCCTCCAGCCACCACTTGTCGTAGATAAGCCTGTTATCCGTTTTCAGGCGGTTGTAAAGCGCTGTATTCGGGAATGGCAGAAGATGATTGAACGCAGCCGTGTAGAAATTATGCTTTTTTGCAAATTCGAGAGCGTCCTCGACGGTGCGCTCGTCGTCGTTGTCATACCCGAACACAAATGTCGCGTATATTCCTATTCCCGCGTCGTGAACGCGCTTGACAAGTTCGTCACGCTCTCCGAGGGACAGATTGAACGATTTGTTCATCTGCTTGAGATTTTCCTTGTTGAGGCTTTCAAATCCGATAAGTATTATTTCGCAGCCGCTTTTTTTCATTGCTTTCAGAAGATTTGGATTTTTAGCCATTGAGAGAGTCCCCTGCCCTGCCCATTTTATGTTCAGCGGGGTTATTTTCTCAAATAATCTCATAGCGTTTTCGTGGTCGGCGACGAGGTTATCGTCCACGAGAAAAGTATATCTGTGCTTTGATTTTTGGATATCATCGACGATAAGGTCGTGCGAACGAGAGTAATATCTGCTGTTGTAAAACCTTGAAATCGAGCAGAATTCGCAGCTGTGTATACACCCTCTTCCCGTTTCCACAAGTGATACGGGGAGATATTTTTTTCCGTTGAAAATGCTTTTATCCGGTTGTATCTCGTACTCGGCGGTTTCTCCGGTATAGCGTTTTTTAAGCTCGCCGTGATAAAAGTCGAGCAGCATTCTGCCCCAGACGGTTTCGGCGTTTCCGACTATAACGCTGTCGCAGTATTCTGCGGCTTCTTCGGGACAGAGCGTGATATGGTATCCTCCCATAACGACGGGTATCCCTCTTTCACGGAATTTCGCGGCTATTTTATAGCCTCGCTTTGCCGTATAGGTTTCGACCGAAATGCAGACGAGGTCGGTTTTCGTGTCATAGTCGATAAGTTCTGTTCTGTCGTCGAAAAGTTCGGCTGTGACAGTTTCGTTTTCGATTTCGGGCGGAGTCAGCGCCTTAAGAACGGCAATTGTCAGAGGCTCCATCTTCCATGTGCCTATATATTTCTGTCCCGGTTTTTTCCCGATAGCGGGAACGATAAACGTAATTTTCACAAAAAATCCTTTCAGAGCGTCGGAATATCCGAATTGTCGCACATTACCTCTCTGGTAAATTTATGCCACTTGTCGGCATATCCTTTATATCCGAGATTTACGGGAAGCGCAAGCCACGGGCTGTGCTTGAACGGTGCAAGGCGCTTCATAATATTCCCCGTGGAGTATGTTTCCCGCCAAGCTCTGTCCGTGCCTTCTTCTAACTGTTCCTTTGTCATAAGCTTCGGGACATAAACGCAGTGCTGAACGTCGTACATAGCCCAGTTGCGTTCGATTATCCGACCCTCACGCTCCAGCAAAGCGTAATATTCCGTTTTCGGGAACGGCGTGAGGATAGAATACCGCGGCAGGTCTATCTTCGCTTTTATCACCATTTCCACCGTTCTGTCGAAAACGCTTTCGTCCTCCTCGTCCGACCCGAACGCGAAGCACCCCTGCACGAGGATACCGCTGTCGTGGAGCCTGTCCATAAGCTCGACATAACTGTCGACCTTGTTCACTCCCTTGTGGATATATTTCTGAGATTCCTGAGTAATGGATTCAAACCCTATCAGCAAGCCCTTACAGCCGCTTTTCCGAAACAGGTCGATTATTTCGGCGTCTATCCCCACTGAGGAGGTAACAAGTCCCAGCCAGATGACTTTAAGCGGTATCATCGCTTTGAAAAGCTCCAGCGCGTAATCTCTGTCCGTTAGCAGATTAACGTCGGGGAACAGTACATGCTTCGAGTGAAGCGCCGCTATTTCCGCGACGACCTCATTTACAGGACGCTTGTAGACCTTTTTTCCGAACGCCGCGGGATATGCGCAGAAGCTGCATGTATGGCAGCAGCCGCGAATCGCTTCTACCGTATTTATTGTTATGTAGCGTTTTTTGTTGAGAAGCTCCCGACGCGGAAATGGTCTGCCGTCCATTGTGAAATCGCAGTTCTGGTAGTAGAATTTTTTGTGTTCTTTTTTGAGGAAATCACGCAGAAACTGCGGAAAGGTCTGTTCCGAAAATCCGACAAAGACCGTGTCGGCGTGCAGAGCTGCCTCTTCGGGGAGCATAGTCGGGTGGACGCCGCCCATAAAGACAGTCTTTCCCTTTTTCCGGAAGTAGTCGGCATACGCATAGCAGCGCGGGGATGTCCCCGTAATACAAGTTATCCCGATAAGCTCTGCGTCGATATCGAGTGGTATTTTTCCTGCTGTTTCGTCGTAGATCTTCACGTCCGCCTCTATATCCTGCGGGATAAGCGCCGCCAGAGTGGTAAGTGTAAGCGGTGCGTAATGCAGCGACTTACCGAAGCTTCCCGAAAATCTGTGCATTGCTCCCGCGGGCGCTAAAAGCGCGATTTTAAGCATTTTATTTCTTCCTTTCCGTATCGAAAATATCCGTCCAGCCGCTCTTTAAGGAAAGATAGGCGGGCTTGATATCTCCGAGCCTCATTCCCTCCGATGATAATCTTTCAAGATAGACCCGTTCGGGGTCATTGAAAACACGGCATACACCTGCCTGCTGAAGCTGTCCGAGCTCTCGGCAGTAGTTATAGTGATAGTTTTCCCTAAGGGCGCTGTCAAGCGCTTCGTCGGAAATGCTTTCAGCGTTCGTGTAGAGTATGTAGCGCTTCCCTTCGGGTGCTAAAAGACAGAATTTATCCGTTATCCCAAGCTCCGCGCAGACGTTTCTTACAAATTCCTCTGTAAGCTTTTCGCCGCACAGGTCGGAGCAGATGCCGCTTCTCCTCATAAAGCGTATCCTCGGCGGAGCGTCTGGGCAGGCTTCTAATACCTTAATTATATCTCCCGTACAATAGCGGTAAAATCCCCCGCCTGTTGTGACAATAAGCTCGTATTCTTCTGTCGAAAGCTCGTCGGCTGTAAAAATTTTTCCGTCCGAAAGCCGTCTGAATTCAAAAAAATGTGACCTCACCGAAAGCCGCGAGCCGTCCTCTCCTACAAGCGGGAACGACGTAAAACACTCCGTCGCCAGCAGCCCCTTCGGCTGAATATAAACTCCCGAAAAAAGCCTTTGTATCTCTTTTACGTCATCAGCCGCGCTTCCGTCCGCCCAACAGCTTATGATCTTCAGATCGGGGAAGATTTTCTCAAAACGTTTTTCCTTTGCGTAATTCAAAAAGTTCTTACGTTTGTTTTCGGGTATTTTCTTTGACAGTTCCTCACGGTTTTCCGAAATAAATCCGCACAGTATCGTTAAAAACGTCGGATTCCATACCGATATCAGCGAAAGCGCCCCACAGCTTAAAAGCCCGACAGCGGTATTGAAGTAAAATTCCCGCATGCTTCCCGAAAATTTCACGCTGCCGTCGACGGCGAAAAGCCGCTCCATAACAGCCTGTTCCAGCTTTCCGAAATACGCGGAATCCTCCTCAAAGCCGATAGGTATCCCCGCTTTTGTGAAGCTTTTTCCGTCGGTCACAGGAGTTATTGACCAATAGCTTTTCCCGTCACAGGCTCCTTTGACATTTGTGTATATATCGCACAGCCACGGTCTTATTCCGCGCTGAAATTCGGCTTGGAGCGTTTTAGTGTACGGAATGAGCTTTCGCCCGCCCGAAGAGCCGCTTGTCGGCTCGAACAGTATAACGTCCTCGCAGGTAAGTATTCTCTTTTCTCCGTCGGCGATCTTTTGGATAAACGGCTCGTAGTCCTCGTAGGAAGAAAGCGGTACTTTTTCCGCAAACTCATTGTAATTTTTTATTTCCGAAAAGCCGTATTTTTTCCCGTATTCCGTGTTTGAATTTTTTCTCAGGATATTTGTCAGGTATTCCGTCTGGACCCGCTTTATATCATGACAGCCGACGAATTTTCGGTACTCTTCCCGACAAAGCGACCTCAAAGTCCGATTAAGAAATCCCGTTTTCACCCGAGCAGCAGCCTTACCGTTCCGCTTTTTAGGAACGTTTTGTCGATCCGCGCCAGACACGCAAGGTCGTTTCCGTCCGTGTGACGGGGATTCTTTTCACAGAAGAATGCGATATCCTTGTTTTTGATACGGTGAGCATCAACGTCAGCAACCCCTGCCCGAAGCTTGTCCTTTATGTGATCGTATTCGATAACTCCCGTTGCGGAATTGTATTCTTTTGGGTAGAGTTTCAGAGCATAAGCGTCGATAATCTTCTGTTCGTATTCGGGAGTCGGGGTATGGCGGTTCGGGTAAAATTCTTTCCAGAACGACGGCAGTATACGGTAGGTCTTATATCCCTTGCATATAAGGAACCAGTAGAATTCATCATACTTTTCCGCGAATTCAAACCAGAAATCCGCCCACACTTTGAAGAGTTCCACCTCTCCCCAGTGGTCCTTGTGGATTATGGTATCGCCCGAAAACATTCCGTAAATTTCTTTCCCGCCGACGTTTACTGACATCACTTTCTGCGTCGTGAATCCGACAAGTTTATCTTCTTCGTAAAGCACAAGGCAGTAGTTTTTATCCGCGAGATCTTTCCTGAAAACGGATTCGTCTGTGTTCTCGTAAAATTCCGACATAAGTGCGAACATAGCGGAAATTTCCGTTTCCGACACCTCGCTTACAGGTTTGACAAGACCCTTCATTTTTATTTCCCTTTCTCGTTCAGTCCGAAACGCAAGCCCTGCTTTTTAAAGACCTCTTTCCGGAAAAGCGGATTGTATACAAGATACGTCATAAGTCTGTACGGAGTCCGCATATTCGTTCGCGGCTCAAAAGCTCTCGTAAAGATCGACCCCGGACTGTTAAAGCGCCTGCGGCAGTCAAAAGATATCTCCGTAAGCTCGTTCGGCGTCATATTTTTCGGTACGATGCTGCAAAAGTTAAAGCGGTAATCTTCGTGCAGCCACCATTTCCCGTCATATAGCAGTCGTCCTTCACGCTTAAGTTTTTCGTAGAGGGGCGTGTTCGGGTACGGCATAAGAATATTGAACGCCGCGAACGTAAACTTGTTTTTGATAGCAAAGTCGCACGTCGCCCTTATGGATTCGACGGTGTCGCCGTCGTGTCCCACCGTAAACGCCGCCCACGTCTGCAAGCCCCATTCTCTCAATTGTTCTATTTCGGAAGCGTACATATCGTTCACGGCTTTGCGGTTGGTTCCCTTATTCATACCGGAAATACATTCGGGAGTTATCGACTCGAACCCGATAACAAGCCCCAGACAGCCGCTTTCCACCATAAGCTCCATAAGCTCCTTGTCGGCGAGCATATCCATACTCCCCTGACTTACCCAGTGTATTTTCAGCGGTATAAGCGCCTTGAACAGTTCCTTTGCCTTTTCATGGTCGCATACGATATTATCGTCCACAAAGAAGAGCAGCTTTCTTTTCTGTGATTTTATCTCTCGGACGACTTCGTCTACAGGACGGCAGAAGTGCCTCGCCTTGAAATAAGCCGATGAAGCGCAGAATTCGCATTTGTGACTGCACCCTCTCGAAAACTGCAAAAGCGAGATAGGAAGATATCCTTTCCCCTCGAAAATGTCCCGCCGCGCTATTATGCCCTTTTGAGGGCAGTCGGGCTGCTCGGCGGCATAACACTTTTTAAGGGAATTTTTTCGGAAGTCCCCGATCATCGTTTCCCAGACGTTTTCCGCGTCGCCTGTGATTACGCAGTCGCAGTGTTCTCCGACTTCCTCCGGAATAAGCGTCGCGTGCATACCGCCCATAACAACCGTGACTCCTCTTTTGCGGTATTCATCGCTTATTTCGTAAGCGCGCCTTGCCGTAAACGTTTCGACTGTGATGCCGACAAGGTCCGTAGGCTCGTCGTAGGGGATAGGTTCCATACGGTCGTCGTACATAACCAATTCGATGTCTTTTGGGGTAAGCGCCGCGAGTATTCCCAGCGGCAGAGGTTCCATTCTTCCCTCGTCGACATACAAACTGTGTTCACGTCTGCCGATATTAGGTTTAATAAGCGTCAACTTCATTGAGAGATCCTCCGAGCGGCTGTCCTTGTTTTTTGCGGATCTCGCGCCTTGAAATAAAATTCGCCAGCAGAAAAACAAGCAGATTCACGGGATGCAAGTTGTTCTTGTTCCCGAAAAGCCGTTTCAATATACATTTCACGGAATAGAATTCCGTTCTCATCATCAGACACCCGTTTTTAAGCTCGTCGGGCGTCATATTTTTCGGTATAAACGCAGAATCGCCGTAACGGTAATCGTCTGAGAGCCACCATTTTTTGAAGAGCAGGCGGTTTTGTGCTTCCATTCGCCGATAGACCTCTGTTCCGGGCATCGGGATAAGCGGATTGAAATTTGTCACGGCTAGGTTGTTTTTTATCGCAAAATCCAGCGTCTTTCGGAAAATATCGGCGTTATCGCCGTCGCAGCCGAGGACGAAAGTCCCGTATATCATCATTCCGTGACGATATATCCCGCTGATTATTTTTTCGTAATCGAGCGCTGCGTTAGCGGATTTTTTCATTTCGGAAAGGCTTTGGGAGTTCAGGCTCTCAAATCCCATAAGTACAAGAAAGCAGCCCGCCCTTTTCATTTCCGAAAGCAGCACATCATCTCTTGCCGCGTCCATGCTTATCTGGCAAGCCCATTTCTTTTTAAGCGGAGCTATCGTCCTGAAAAGTTCCAGCGCTGAATTTCTGTCGTAAAACAGGTTGTCGTCTGCGAAGAAAAATATCTTTTCACCAGAGCGTTTTAATTCTTCAAAAATCATATCCGCGGATTTTCGTCGGACGTTCTTGTACATTGTTTTAATTGAGCAGAACCCGCAGTTGAACCTGCACCCCCGTGAGGTCTGATAAATTCCGATGCCGTAATATTTTTTCCGATAAACATCGGGGCAGTCGGGAATTTGTCTTAGCGGCACATTTTCAGAGGACAGATATTTCTTTTTCGGAGAACCTTTTTCGCAGTCGGCGAGAAATTCTCCCCAAGTATCCTCCGCGTCGCCGATAAGCACGCTGTCCGCGTATTTCAGCATTTCGTCGGAGCATACTCCTGCATGGAATCCGCCCATAACGATGATGTTTCTGTCGGTTTTGTATTTTTTCGCGAGAATATAGGCGCGCTTTGCTGTGAAGGTTTCAACGGAGAAAGCTATGATATCCGAATCAATTTTTTCAGGCAGTTTTTCGGCTCTTTCATCATAGAAAACTATTTCGTGGCGTTCCGGTGTAAGACTTTTTATTATTCCGAAAAGAATGGGCTTCATAGCGTCGGAGCCGATATGCTCGAACATATTAAGTCTAATAAAAGTAATTTTCATCATTTATACCGTTATTCATAATTCTTTTTTTTCATTATAACATTTTTCCCGAAAAAAGTCAATACATTTATTTTTATAAAAGATCCCCGCGGATCCTGTCCGCGGGGATAAAGATCATATATGACCGGTTTTGCTTTTTACGATATGCAAGTTAAAACTTACTTTCTTTTCTTTTTGGAGAGGAGAAGCGCCGCCGCTCCTGCAGCCGCCGCCGCCGCGATAGGAACGACAGGAACGCCCGTGTCGGGGTTATCCTTATCGGAAACCGTGGGAGCGTTCTCCGTGAGGATACCGCGTGCCTGAAGAGCCTGTGTCCATTCGTCGCCGAGGAACAGATCTATTGTGATATCCTCGCCGTCGATCTTCGCTTCGTCGAGATTTGTAGCCCATGCTGCTCTTTGTGCGAGATTATCCTCACCGCTCTTTTCGGTCGTGCCGAACTCGTACATCTTATCGGATTCGCCGCCAAGAGAGTTGTTCCAGCCGAGCGGGAGAATGAGGGACTTGCCCTCCGAACCTGCGAAGTCGGTCGTTTCTATCGTTGTGTTGAAGAATACGACCTCGGAGGTCTTTGCCTGCCACGGACGACCGAAGTAGCCGGGCTTTGAACGTGTTTCCGACGCAGTGTCCTTTCCGGGAGTGGTAGAAGTTACTGTACATTCGTACATAAGATAGCCTCTGCCGTTGTCCTGCTGTGCGGCAGTAAGGTAAGCAACGTCATTGTTGTCGGCGCTTGTGTTCATTACAAGATCGCACTTGTAGAATACCGCGGTCATTCCTCCGAAGATATAGTCGGTAGCGCCGAGAATATCGCACTTATGGAATGCTGCCTTTATGTCCTTGTTGCCGTAGAGTGTATCCTGTCTGCCGATAAACTTGCAGTTTACGAATACGGACTCGTCGCCGAGGATAGCCATAGCCGCCGCTCTTTCGACGTACTTTTTATCCTGTACGGAGGTGTCGCCCGCTTTTGTCGGACGAGCGCCGCCCTTGGGTGCGCCAACATCCCACGCCTTGACGATATCGGCTGCTTCCTTTTTGGAAATATACTGGTTAAACGAGTTCTCGAATACTATGCCGTCCGCCTCGAATCCGTCCGCCGAAACGACGACTGTCGCATTCCAGTAAGAGCCGTCTGTCGTACCGGAACCGGGATTCTCCTTTGTCAGAGAACCGTTTGACTTATTAGCCGCGAGAACGTCCGCGTTCCACTTGCAGTCGCTGCCCATGCTGTAGTAGTTGTAGCCGTGACCGTAGTAAGAGGTGATCCTTACGACGTTCTTGCCGATATTAACGCCCTTGTCCGTAAGCTCAAGGCTTGAGTTCTTGCCTGCCGCGTTCACGAGAGAAACGTTGGGAACATTGACTACGAGCATTTCCTCATAATCGCCGGGGTCGATGACTATCTTGACACGCTCGTTGTTAGGTCTGTTCATCTTAGCCACAGCCGCGAGAGCTTCGTTTATGGTCTGATAATTCTTGCCCTTTCCGACAGTGACAGTGGACTTGTAAGCCGTCGGCGATACTGCCGAAATGCTGTTGAAATATGTCTGTTTGGAAACCTTTATGGAAAGCTCTCCGTCCGACTTTGCCGAAACGGTCACAACATCGGCTTTGGAGGTGCTTCCCTCGGAAACGTCGACTGTGTATGTTTTGCCGTCGATCTCAAATTCTCCCGAATAGCAGAAGCTTATAGTGACATTCTGACCCTTCTTTACGGGGACTTTGACTTCACCGTCGGGATTTACAAGAAGATAAGTCTTGTTTTCGGAAGCGTTTGTAAGTCCAAGACCCATATAGTGTTTCTTGTCCGCGTCTATTCCGGGCTTTCCGCCGTTGTACTTCGCGAAATCCCAAACCTCGACCTTTTCAAACTCAACGTCCTTTGTGACAGCCTTGCCGTTTACCTTAAGGTCTGCTGTGAGTTTCTGAACGACCGCTTCAGCGCCCGTGCCCGTCACTTTAACGGAATACTGTCCGTCGCGAAGCTCTATCTTGTCGTTCGCCTTGAATTTGTAGGAGTAACCTTCCTCTTTGATATTCGCAAACTCGACAGAAGCATTTGCCTTTGCCGAATCGGAAAGTCCTTTAAGGTTCAGAGTAACGGCATATACGGGCTTCTTTGAAAACTCGATATTCTTTGTGCCGTCGGCGTCTGCCTTGAAAGTTGTTGTCTTAAGTTCGAAATCGTTCACGCCGTCGGCTTTGACGCTGTATGTAACGCCCTTTTCAACTTTAAGCGTGAAGCTGTCGCCGCTTACCAAAATTTCGGGAACGTAGACCGACTTGCTGTCAAATGTGAGAGCAAGGTTTGCGAGCTTGTCTGCGTCGATGCCCGTTATCTTGCCCGTTATATTAACGAGGTCTACCGCTGCGACCGTAACGTCCATAGTTGCCGAGGAAGCACCCTTTGCTACGTCAAGAGTTTTTGCGCTTTTAATGACGTAGCCGTTAGCGTTTACGAGAGCTATATCATAAGTGAATCCCTCACTGAGTGAAGCGGAGTACGAACCGTTCGTGACTTTCGCCTCAACAGTGTCGCCTGTTTTTGTGTTCGTGAAAGAAACGGAATAATCCTTATCCGAAAGTCCCGAAGCCTCGGAAGTATCGACCTTGCCGTTTACGGTGACTTGTTTTGAGTGTTCTCTGTAAACTCTGTAAACGACGAGTTTTTCGTTTGTTGAGTAGAGCTTGTACATACCCGTTTCAGCAGCATAGAACGTAAGCCTTGCGCCCTTGCTGTTGCTGTTGCCTATCTGAACCGAGCCGTCGGGCGATTCACAGTTTATCGCGGATTCTCCGCCGTTGGAACCCGTTATGACGGTAAGGGTGTCGCCCTTATAGAGCTTGACCGCAAGATAAACGTCTTTTGTTGAGGAAGCGTTCGAGTAAACGTAGCCCGTATAGGTAACGTCCTCAAACGTGAGCGATTTAGAGTCATATCTTGTTATACTCTCGTTGGTAGTTCTGATACGGTGATTTGATTTGCCGCCGCCGTTGAATTCAAGCTGTCCGTCCTTGGTCGTAAAAGAGCTTATTGCTATTCCTGAGGAGCCTGCTGCTGTTCCTGCGGGATAGAAGCCGTTGATATCGTCTACGGTGAGCATATTGTTATATGTTGCCGTATCGAGAGCTTCCGCGCCGAAATCCCACACGTCGGTCTTGTAGTTGCCGCTGTACTCGTCCTCAGCAGCCGCTGCGGAGATACCGACGAAGCCCGACGGTACTGCCGCCGCTATCGCGAGTGCCGAAGTACAGAATGCGGCAACGACTTTTTTCACTTTTGCCGTGAAATTCATAATAACTATCCTCCTTAGTGATAAAAAATTGCCGGACGCAATTAACTGCGCTTATTTTAATTATAATATTATCTGCAAAGATTGTCAAGGCATTTTACACTGATCTGCAAAAAAAGTTTATTTATTCAATAATTTCTTTTCTGAATATTCAACATCAAACAGCACGAACCGACTGTTGGTGAGCTTTACGGTCATTTCGGAGGATTGTCGGAGGATTTGGAATAACCGTTTTCAAATTCTCTGCCCTTGTCGAAGGAAGCGATATCCGAGCCTGAAAGTTCGCCCTTTCCGTCGAAGCGGTAAAATCTTCCGCTTTCGGCAATAAATTCGATAACGCAGTAGTCCTCATCGTCTATGCCCTTGGGGTAGTATTTTTCGTCGCCGTCGTTCCACAGAAGCTCCTTGAATTTTCTTTCGGAGTGAATGACTGCGTTCCCGTATAAGCATATCCCCTCGAATTTTTCGCTGTCGGAAAAATACAGACAGGCGTTCGGATTTTTCATAAGGCTGCGTACATGAGCGGAGCTTGTGTTTGTCGAGATAAGATGCCTGCCCAGTCCCTTGTGCCACACGCAAAAGACCTTACGGATATTCTGCCTTCCGCTTTCGTCGGTATAGCCAATTTCGGCGAACAGCGAGCGGTTTATAAGATCCATAATTTCATTGTTTGTCATAAAACGAAAACTCCTTTATATTTTGTTTTGGTGAATGTTCCGCGTCGCTTAGGGCATAAGCCGCCTGACGCGTCGGGAGCTTGGAAATTGTTTTTGTCGCAAAACTGAAAGATCCGCCCTCATACAAGGGCGGATCGTGAAAATCGTGACAGAGTAAAAATAATTATCTCTTCGAGAACTGCGGCGCACGTCTTGCTGCCTTCAAGCCGTACTTCTTTCTTTCCTTCATTCTCGGATCGCGGGTAAGGAAGCCCGCTTTCTTCAGAACAGGTCTTAACTCGTCCGAATACTGGAGCAGCGCTCTCGAAAGTCCGTGACGGATAGCTCCCGCCTGACCTGTAACTCCGCCGCCCGCAACGTTGCACACGATATCAAACTTGTTCAGAAGGTCGGTGAGTGCAAGAGGCTGACGCACGATAAGTTTCAAAGTATCCAGTCCGAAATAATCGTCGATATCTCTCCCGTTTATCGTTATGGAGCCGCTTCCGGGATATACTCTTACACGGGCTACAGAATGTTTTCTTCTGCCCGTTCCGTAGTAGTAAGGTTTAGATTCGTACATATAACACACCCTCCTTAGAACTTGAACTCAACGGGCTTCTGAGCCGCGTTGTTATGCTCCGCGCCCGCATAGCAGCGAAGTCTGGTGAGAGCTTTTCTTCCCAGCGTCGTATTGGGGAGCATTCCGTTTACCGCAAGAGTCATTGCCTTTTCGGGGTTCTCTTTCATGAGCTTGTCGTAGCCCACTTCCTTGAGATGACCTATCCAGCCGGTGTGCCATCTGTAGACTTTCTTTTCGAGCTTCTTTCCTGTAAGCACTGCCTTTGCGCAGTTTACGATAATTACATGATCGCCGCAGTCGCAGTGAGGTGCGAATGTGGGCTTATGCTTGCCTCTGAGCAGGGTAGCCGCTGCTGCCGCTACGCGTCCGAGGGGCTTTTCAGCGGCATCGATGATATACCAAGTGCGCTCTACTGTCGCAGCCTTAGGCATATAAGTTGACATATTTTTTCCTCCTGTAAAATTCTTTTTCTGAAAATTGCCGAAAAAACGGCATAAAATCACTGACGAATATTATTTTACCACACTTTCCGCAATTTGTCAAGCTCTTTTTTCCGCATTTTATAAATATATCACTTATTCTTTACGATTCTCTTGAATTCTCTCGCTTTTTCTCATTTTCTTGAAATTCATTTCACTTTTTGAACTCACTTTGAAATCGTGAGAAAAACGGAGAAATAACAAATATTCTCTTTATTTTGCACGATATTTTTATAAAATGCCAAATATGCCCGAAATTCGGTAAAACAGCGCCGAATTTTCGCAGCTTTCATCACAAAAGTCAAGTAATACCGTCCCGCGCTTGACAATTATTTTGTTTTGTGGTATACTTATAAAAAAGTTTATTTTGTATTAAGGAGTTTGTGTAGGTCATGGCGGGTTTTTATGAGAGTATAGCAAAGGAGCTTGAAAAGTCGCTTGTAAAGGAGCTTTCCGAAATACGGAAAGCCGCCGGCAGCGAAAAAATTTACGCCGCCGCGCTTGTTGCCGACAGCAGGTGTGTTTGCGTGTCGCTTTCAGCGAACACGCTCGAATTTCTAAAAGTCCGCGAGCGCGAGTACGCCGAAAGTCACAAATCCGACCTTTCCGTCACGCAGATAATTGAAGCCGAAAAGGGCAATTCCTCGCTTACGAAATGGCTTGTCGCAGAGTGGGGATATTCCGACGCTATGAACGGGCGCAAAAGCTCCCTTGCGAAAATCTCGAAACTCCTGTCCGATCACAACAAAAAAGACCCCGACATTCACAAATGGTCGGAGGATATATTTTTTGAAACGGCAGCATCGGCGTTTCGGCGCGCAATTGAAAAATATCCGCTTACGGCTGACCCCGATGACGTGACTTATTTCATTACAAAGTCGGACGGTAACGCCTCCGCTATCGAAAATTCCGCGGCAAAGCTGTTGAATTCCAGAAAGGTATACGAGGAATTTTTCAGGCGCGGCAATATCTGACAAGGAGTAAAACCATGGACAAAAAGACGAGAGTGTCGAACGAGGAGCTGCTTGCTTTGACAAAAAGAGCGTTTGACAATGACGAAGTCGCCGAATTCCTGTGCGGTGAAAAGGGGTACTCTGTCCATGGAAATCCCGATATCCCCGCTAATATCCCTACCGATTTCAACAGAATATTAAAAAACGGTATATATGAGTTATATTCAGAAACACATGATGAAAAAATTATAGCTGAATTCCGTAAAGCAATTGAAAACTTAAACGATACACCTACTCGTGTTTGGTGTGCTTATATGGCTTGCTGGAATCAGATTTTTAATGAACATCCTGAATATTCGGCGCCGTTTATTATGACAGATGAAACTCTTCTAAATAAAATGAGGGTTAATTTGCAAAGTAATGAGATGTCACTCCGAAATTGTAAAGATTGGTTGGGCAATAATAAAGACGATGGATTGTGGAGCTATATAAACCGGTTGGACCGTATCTTAACGGAAGATTGCGGGGTGTGTATATTGGCAGCATCTGACAAGGAGGATAACCATGGACATAAAAGCGAGAGTGTCGAACGAGGAGTTGATTGCTCTGACAAAAAGGGCGTTTGACAATGACGAAGTTGCCGAATTCCTGTGCGGTGAAAAGGGGTATGCTGTCCACGGAAATCCCGATATTCCCGCCAACATCCCTACGGATTTTGGCAGAATCGTTGAGGGCGGAATATATAAATTATACGATCGCACTAAAGATCCGGCTATTATATCAAAGACCAAGTCCGCTGTTTTACAGCTGATAGACGGAACTCCCGTAAATCTTTGGGTCGCATTTATGATTATAAGGCGGCAGCTCTCTAAATACGATAAGGGTCATGCGCCTTTTAATATGGTGGATAATGATATTCTTTCTTCACTGAAAAATGCGTTATATGCAAACGAAACAAAACTTCGCGAATGTAAACTATTTTTGGGTGCAAACTGCGAAAACGGCTTATGGCAGGATATAAACAGGATCGACCAAAATTATAAAGAAGATATGGGAATCAGTGTGTTATAGTTAATTTAAGCAGGCAATATCTGACAAGGAGGAAAAGCGATGTCTAACGAAGAACTGCTTGCTCTGACAAAAAAGGCATTCGATAATGACGAAGTTGTCGAATTCCTGTGCGGGGAAAAGTGGTATGCTTGCCCGCTTGACCGTTTTGTTCCGGCACACGTTCCGACTGATTTCGGGAGAATTGTGAATTTAGGGGTCTGTCGTCTTTATATGGAAACTCAGAATGAAGAGATAATTGAGAAGTTTAAAAAGGCTGTTTTATCTCTCCTCAACGGCAATGCCGTTCAAATATGGGTCGCATATTCCGTGTGCTGGAATTTGATGTATAAAAGAATTCACAATAAGCCGACAATTGTTATTTCAGATGATAATTTTTGGGGAACAGTCAGATCCTCAATTCAAAAAAATGAAGATAAATTGCGTTTATGTAAAGAATGGCAGGGATTTAATCTTGAAAACGGCTTATGGGAAGATATTAAACGTATGGATAAAAACCTGACTAAGGGTATACTTTAACAAGGAGGAATAAAAATGATTTGGCGGCGCGGAAATTACAGTGAGAACACAGCTGAGATGATACTCAACCAGATAAAATACGGCGGGTACTTCAGCGGAGATTTAAGGTGGTATGCGGGCGTTACGGCGAACGCTGTCCAAAGTCTTTTAGCGCACGGCTTCACAAAAGAGGAGATTTACGGGCGCGGGCGGGAGCTTATGTGCTGGGATATCCGCAGAGAGGACGCTCTGCGCTGTAAAAAAGAGGCAATTTCGCTTTACAAAATGCAAAGCGACGACGAGAGCGATTTTCTTTCGGAGAAGTTTCCGAATCTGTACATTTACTTTTTTAAGATAACCGACAATCGCAAAACTCACATTGATACGAGCGGCTTTACTCCCGCAAAAGCTCTCCCTGAAGTGCCGATTTGGGTGACGGAAAAATCTCGCGACGGCAGTGTGAAGCGCGAGTTGTACGACCACAATCTGTCGGCTGACGAGCAAAAGGAGCTGTTAGAGCATTTCCGCGAGGTGTTCTTAAACGGCACGCTTTGCACGCTTACTATTCAGCACAGAAGCGGTGAAGAGATGTGGTTCAATTTCGGCGAGGGGTGCTGTCGGATAAGCTATGACGCGCACACATCGCAGGAGGGCGGCTATGCAAGCTGGCGGAACGCTCTAAGGCTCGAAAGTCCGTGAAATTCTTTGAGGGGGAATACCCCGCATATATGGTCTGCACGGACGTGGAGCAGTATATGGCGGCGCTGTCCTACTTCCTCGAAAAGGACAAAAAGCCCGGCAAGCGCCAAAACGTCCAGTGGGCGTGGATAAAAGAGGAGAAGTTCCCGTTGAATAAATAAAATTAAAGCCCCTACCACAGCGGTCGGGGCTTTTTATTTGTTGATTTTTCGATTATCTGTTCTGCCGAAAAGGTAGTCAAGCGATACATTAAAATAGTCGGCAAACGCTATCAGCGTTTTGTAGTCGGCTTCCCGCGCACAAGTTTCATATCGGCTTACGGAATTTTGATTGAGGTCAAGGTCGATAGCCAGACGCACCTGCGAGATGTGCTTTTCCTCCCGCAATTCTTTTAATCTGAAAAAAATTTTGCATACCCCCTTGACAAAATTATACCACTATGGTATAATAAAAATATCCCGATTTGGGATAATTTATTTATTTGGGATGAAATTTTCTTAAATAAATATATGATAAGGAGGAAATTATGAGTCAAGACCCTATAAAAAAGAGCAAAGTTAATTTTGTTTGTATGATTATTGCTTTATCTACGTTTGGTTTATGTATTTTGAGCTAAGTAGGATTGGGCTGTTATGCAAATTTGCGACCACGTTTAAATCTTCCGGAAAAGGGGTCAAGCATATCCTGCGAAGTATGTCACCGTGATTTTAGCGATTCCACGAACAAAAAGTATGTAAACAGAACAGGTATGTGCCGCCAGTGCTATAAAAATTTCTGCTATGCCACCGGTAAGGAATTTAAGGAATACTAAAGCAAAGTTTCTGAACAAAAAATCCCCTCTTGACAAAATTAAATTAAAGGTGTATAATAGAAATATAGGATATATCCTATAATGTATGGAGCGGATAACAATGACCGACTTTGAAATAATATTCTATAAGACAAGCGCCGGGGCTTGTCCCGTAAGGGATTTTCTCGATAAAACGGACGTAAAATTACGCGCTAAAATATTATGGACGATTCAGCTTGCCAAAGAATTTGGCAACCGTCTTCCGGAACCATATTCAAAATCGCTTGAGGACGGAATTTTTGAGCTGAGAACAAAAGTCGGGTCGGATATTTCAAGAGTGCTGTACTTCTTTTTGGACGGTGGAAAGATCATTCTTACAAACGGTTTTATCAAGAAAACACAGAAAACTCCGCGCTGTGAAATCGACTTGGCTAAAAGATACCGCAGCGATTATATCAAACGAAAGGGTGAGGAAAATGTCTGACGATCTTCAAAAATATCTGGAGGAACAGCTTCGTGATCCCGAATTCAACGCGGAATACAAAGGGTATGAAACCGAATTCGGCGTTGTCCGCGCACTTATCAAAGCAAGGAGCGAGGCGGGTATAACTCAAGAGGAGCTTTCTAGGCGCACGGGTATTTCACAGGGCGACATCAGCAAAATCGAAAACGGCACCGCAAATCCTTCCGTCAGAACGCTTAAACGCCTTGCAAAGGGTATGAACACCGAACTAAAGATAGAATTTGTCCGCTCAAACGAAAAAAGTTTCTGAACAAACAATCCCCCGCTCCACACGGAACGGGGGATTTTTTATTTATTCACCATTCGACTCCACTTAGCCTCAGCACCGCGAAATCTCCCTCTTCCAGAGTATACGGCGGATTTGCGGACTTGAATTTTTCGCGCGCCGCAAGATACTCTCGAAGCTCCTCCTCGGTTTGGAAAAGCCCGTTTTCGTTGAGCTTGAACTGCGGAAATACAAACGGTATCTCGTTATACACCGCCGAATAATTATCTCCCCGAATGTAAGCGTAATCATATCCGAGAAATCTTGTTTTAAGTTTCGGAAGCTCGGCGGCAGGTTCGGGAATATCGCTCTCGACCAGCAGTATTCTGAAACGTATCCCGCGCTTTTCGGATTCCTCGACATACTTTTGAATGTAGCTCATTTCCGTGCAGGCGGCAACGTGCGTGTGATTTTCGAGATCGTAATAGGTGAAGTTGATATTCTCATCATAATACGGTTCAAACACTGCCGAAAGCTCTTTGTCGTCATTGAAATACCAGTTCTCGCCCGTATTTTCGCTGAACCTGCTTCCGTCAATACCCTTGTAGGGATTATCAATGTATTTCTGAATTACTAGTCCGTTTGTGTACATAATTCTCCATAAGATTCTTACGGCTTTTCAAAAGTTGCTGACTTACCAATAACCAGATTTACACCTTGCAGTATATAACCGCATAATCAAACGGTGCTACCGTTATCTTCCCGTCACGGATACCCTTTCCGTAGCGGTCGAATGCCGGCTCGAAATCGTAGAACATCGCCGTTTCCTCGTTCTTTAACTCAAACGTGTGTCCCCTTGTCGATTTGTTGAGGTAGATTATCGCAGCCTCACGGGTGATCTTGTCGCATCTCGCGAACACGCAGACTTTGTCGTCGCATTCGATAAATCTCATATCGCCCTGCTCGAAAGCCCTTGTCCCGTGCCGTATCTCCGACAGCTTCCTTGTGAAATCTATAAGGTCGGGATTCTCCTGTCCCCACGGATAGCACCGCCTGTTGAACGGGTCACGGTAGCCCTCCATTCCCGCCTCGTCGCCGTAATATATCGACGGTATCCCCGGCAGGAAGAATTGCAGCACCATCGCGCATTTCAGCAGCGCTGTTCCGTACAGATACTGCGCTCCGTCGAGATAACGCTCGCTTTGCCAGTCCTTGTCGTGCCAGCCGACTTCCTCGCCGCCCAGACGCGTCAAAGCGCGTTCCGTGTCGTGCGTCGAAAGGAAATTCATAAGCATATCCACCGCGGGCTTCGGGTAGTGGTCGAGTATAGTCAGAATACTGTCCTTGAACATTCCCGCGTCCGCATATTTTACATAATTCAAGATAGCTTCCTTGAACGGATAGTTCATAACGCTGTCCAGCTGACCGCCGATAAGATAGCGCCTGCGAACGCCGTAGCTCTCTTTGTTGGAAGCGTCCTCCCATACCTCGCCGTAAATTATTTTGTCGCCGCCCATTTTCTTTACGGCAACATTCAGATTGTCAAGGAATTCGTCGGGAAGCTCGTCCGCCACATCAAGCCGCCAGCCCTTTGCGCCGAGCTTTATCCACTTCTGGAGTATACCGCCGTCGCCGCAGATATAGTTTGTGTATTCGGGATTGTTTTCATTGACGTTCGGAAGCGTTGAAATTCCCCACCAGCTGTCGTAGGTATCGGGATACCCGATAAACGAGTACCACGGGAAATACGGGCTGTTTTTGTCACGGTAAGCTCCCGTATGCTCGCCGTACCGTCCGAATTTGTTGAAATATACGGAATCCGCGCCCGTATGCGAGAAAACTCCGTCAAGGATAACATCTATCCCCATTTCCTTTGCTTTTTTGCACAGCTCCGAAAAATCCTCTTCCGTTCCGAGAAGCGGGTCGATTTTCTCGTAATTCGCCGTGTTGTAGCGGTGGTTTTCGTGAGCCTCAAAAATCGGGTTAAGATACAAAATTGTCACGCCCAGACTTTTGATATACGGTAGTTTTTCTATAATTCCCTTAAGGTCGCCGCCGAAATAGTCGTTGTTGCGGACTATTCCTTTTTCGTCGGGTCGGTAGTAAGGAGTACCGTACCAGTCGTCCCGCATTATCCTGTCAGTCGGAACGCCCTCGTGTTTTTCGCCGCTTTTAGCGAATCTGTCGGGGAATATCTGATACATGACCCCGCCGCGGATAGACGCGGGAGTATACAGATTTTCGTCGAACACTGTCAGCTGAAACAGCTCCTCACCCTCGAAGACGCCTTCGCTTGCTCCGTGCCGCTTGATGTAGCGCCGTCTGCCGTCAAGGATACAGGTGAAGTAGTAGTGGTGAACTCCCGTATTATTCGGAGTAAACACGCAGGAGAAAATATTATCTTCTCCGCTTTCGTCCTGAAGCGCAAGCTCGATAAATCTCTCCTTATACCCCGGTCGGAACATCACCAGCGTCAGTCCCGTCACCTGCATTATTTTCGGTATCCTCACATTGAACATTGACGGCTGACCGCGCCTTATTGCTCCGAAAGGGTGCTTATAACTGGTATCAAAGCAGTCAAAAAGAGGCAAGTTCATAATGCTCCTGTTCTCCTAACGTGAAATTTATCCCCTCACCCGCCCTGCGGCAACGTCAGCGCTGTGGCAGTAAAAATAACAGTAACAATGCGCTTGTAGCAATTTGAGCATAACAATAAAACGGAGATTTGAACCCCTGCGTTTGCTCCGAACGCGACCACCCGAACTTTTCCTCGTTCGGAAAGGCAGCGCTCGCCCGTTACCGCACTCAAAAACGCTTAAAGAAGCTCCGTGTTCCAGTTAAGCGTTTGAATTTTAACGTCCGTTTCCCGAAATTCCTTTTCCAGAGCGTCTACCTGTTTTCTAAGCTCCGCGACGTTTACCGTGCTTAATATTCTTATCTCCGAGCGAAGTCCGCGCGGGATTTTCTTTGACGCCGCGTCAAGAAACGCGCGCATAACGTCTATCTTAGTCCTAACGCAGTCTTTGTGCGCGATAAGCTCGGTAAGCGTTTTCCCGTCAGAAACGGTTTTCGCATTCGTAAGGTTAATTCTGCCTACAAGCTCCTCTTGCTGAATTATAAGCTCGTTAAGCTCTAAAATCAGGTCGGCGGGGTTTTCGGCGGGCTTTTCGCCCTCTTGAACAAGCGCGTTGTTCTGAAGTCGTACATTCAGCTGCGCCGTTCTCTTTGCAATATCCGCTCTTAAATTAAGAGCCTCGGCTAATTTCAAAGAAATTCCTCCCCATATAAATCTTCTCTCCCCCGTTTTTCAGGGGGAGAAGACTTAATTAAACTAAGGAACAGAAAAGAGTTTACTTCAAATTCCAGATGTCGCGTGCGTAGTCCTGCACTGCCCTGTCCGCAGAGAATCTTCCTGCGCCGGCGATGTTGTACAGCGACTTTTTGTTCCACTCGTCCTGATTCTTGTAGATCTGACTGATATACGCCTGTGTTCCGCGGTAGCTGTCGAAGTCCGCAAGCGCCATATAGTAGTCCTTATTCCTGATGGAATCCGCAAGCTCGTTGAACGTAGCGCCGTTTATGCCGTTGTACATTCTCTGCATTACGTCGCGTATAGTGGGATTGTTGTCGATATAGCTCTGAGGATTATATCCCTTTATTCTCATTTCGTTCACTTCGGGAGTTCTCATACCGAATATGAAGATGTTGTCCGTGCCTACTGCCTCGTGAATCTCGACGTTCGCGCCGTCGTAGGTTCCCAGTGTCAGAGCGCCGTTCAGCATAAGCTTCATATTGCCCGTACCCGAAGCCTCCGTTCCCGCAAGGGATATCTGTTCGGAAATTTCCGCCGCAGGCATAAGGATCTCCGAAAGCGTTACTCTGTAGTCCTCAAGGAACACCACCGCTAGTTTCTCGCGCAGAACGGGGTCGTGCTTTATCTCTTCGCCTATGCACCATATCATCTTGATTATCTGCTTTGCGATATAGTATCCGGGCGCTGCCTTTGACGCGAAAATATAGGTTTTCGGCACGAACGGCGCGGAGGGATTCTGTTTGAGGAAGTTGTAGTCCGCGAGGATATTCATGGCGTTCAGCTGCTGACGCTTATACTCGTGAAGTCTTTTTACCTGTACATCGAAGATCGAATCGAGGTTGAGCTTCACGCCTGCGGTTTTTTCAACGTACTCCGCGAATTTTTCCTTGTTTGCACGTTTTATCTTGCCGAGCTGTTCAAGAACGCTCTTATCGTTTGCGAACACCTGGAACTTGATAAGCTCCGACGCGTCCTTTTTGAATCCGTCGCCTATACATTCCGTAAGCAGGTTTGTAAGTCCCGGATTGCTTTGCAGCAGCCAACGGCGGTAAGCTATACCGTTGGTGACGTTCTTGAACTGATGCGGCTTGTCGAGGTATTGCAGATGAAAAACGTCGTCCTTTATTATCTGACTGTGGAGCTTGGAAACGCCGTTTACGGAGTGCGAAGCTGCCACGCAGAGGTTTGCCATATGGATCTTGCCGTCCTTGATGATGGACATTTTTGAAACCTTGTCGCCGTCGCCTGTTCTGTTCTGGAGATCCTCGCAGTAGCGGCGGTTTATCTCGCAGATAAGCTGATAGATTCTGGGCAGTATCTGCTGTACAAGTGACTGATCCCATTTTTCGAGAGCCTCAGCCATAACTGTATGGTTGGTATACGCGAAAGTATTCGTAACGATATGCCATGCCTGCTCCCAGCCGTAGCCGCATTCGTCAAGCAATATTCTCATAAGCTCCGGTATAGCGAGCGTCGGGTGGGTATCGTTTATGTGTATAGCAACTTTCTCGTGGAAGTTGTTCATACTTCCGTAGACTTTCATATGGCGCATTACGATATCGCCGATGGACGCCGCGCACATAAAGTACTGCTGACGCAGACGCAGCGCCTTACCCTCGGCGTGGTTGTCGTTGGGGTAAAGCACCTTTGAGATGGAATGTGCGATATTGTTCGCGCCCAGAGCCTTGGTGTAATCTCCGGTATTGAACGCGTTCATATCGAAGGACATAGCCTCCGCGCTCCACAGACGCAGCTTGGAAACTCCCTCCGAATCGTAACCCGAAACATACATATCGTAAGGCACGGCGTTTACGCTGTTGTAGTTTACATGCTGGAGCTGATGATAGCCGTCCTCCCACGTTTCGTTTATCTGACCGTCGAAGCGAACCTCGACCGCCTGATCTGGAACGGGTACCAGCCACGCGCCTCCTCCCGGAAGCCAGTTGTCGGGAAGCTCGCTCTGCCAGCCGTCAACTATTTTCTGTTTGAAAATACCGTATTCATATCTGATAGAGTAGCCTGTTGCGGGATAGCCGCAGGTCGCCAGTCCGTCCATATAGCAAGCTGCCAGTCTGCCCAGACCGCCGTTTCCGAGTCCTGCGTCGGGCTCTTCTTCGTACACTCTGTCGATCTTCACGCCTATTTCCTCAAGAGCCTTTTCGGTTTCGTCCTGCATACCGAGGTTATAGAGCGAAGTTTTAAGGGAGCGTCCCATCAGGAACTCCATAGAGAGGTAGTATATTTGCTTTCTGCCTTTAGAGTTGCACTCGTGCATAAACTTATGGCGTTTTTCCTTCATAAGGTTTACGACTATCGTTGACAGTGCGCGGTAAACCTGTGTTACGGACGCGTTTTTCGCGTCCGTTCTGAAATCGAACTCAAGGATCGAAGTCAGCTGTTTGAGTATTTCTTCTTTGTTTATCGGTGATTTCATTGAATCAAACCCCTTTCGTAGTATCTGATTTGTTCCGCGAGGGCGAAACGGGCTAATATACATATGTTTATTATACACTATTTTTTTATTTTTTTCAAGGGATTTGTGCAATTACTGTAAATTGATACAATTTCAACCGCTATTTTTCGTCATTTTCAACAAAAATCGCCCTAAAAAACTATTGTTTTCGGGCAAGGAAATAGTCGTCCGTCGGGTCGTAGTACGGACAGTCTGTATTTGACCCCGTGAGGAAGCGGTACATTTCGTCCTCGTCGAGATTGACAAGGCAGGTATAGCAGTCGCTTTCCTCATCATAAACATAATTTGAGCAGTCGTCACAGTTGCTCATACTCAATCATCTCGCTTTATTCCTGCTGTTTGTTTTCATCTTTTTTCGCGTATCGCACAGATCCGCGGCATTACGATAGGCATTCATAAGCTGTCTACCCGTAGTTTCAAGGCTTTTCTTCCGCACAGCGTCTTTTACATATACAGTACGTTCATAATTCCACCTTATGTTTTTATTTGAGTATTGAGGTATAAAATTCGTCCCACATTTGCAGAACGTGTTTTTTCGAGTAGAACTCGTTGCCCTTGCGCGAGCTTTCGCAGCCGAGCCTGTAATATTCTTTATCATCGCGAAGCTTTTCAAGCTCGCTTACAAACCCGTCCACTCCCTCTTCGCGCAAATAAAAATCAAACAGTATGTTCTTATAGATAGGTATATCCCTCAGCAGTATCGGAATGTTCACGCACATAGCTTCCAGCACCGTCATAGGAAACAGCTCCTCAAACGACGGCAGAAACATCACGTCGGCGGAGTTGTACACAAAATTCATCTTTTCGCGTCCGATTATTCCGAGAAAACGCACGTTTTCGGGCGGTTCCTTGACTATTTTCTTTATCTCGTCATAGCCGTCCGTAAGCCTGCCAAAGCTGAATCCGCCTGCCCAGACGAACTGAACATCGGGCATACGCCTTGCGCACTCCATAAAATCGAAAAAGCCTTTTCTCACCTGAAGCTGACCCGCGCACATAACCGTGAATTTGTCTTCCGGCAGACCCATCGTGCGGCGGCATTTTATCTTTTTTTCGGGAGAAAGCGGGTGGAATTTATCGGTATCAACATAATTCGGTATGTATGTCACTTTCTCCCGCGGGATACCGTACCCCTCCAGAGCGTCGATAAAATACGGATTGACCACCACAAGGTGTTCCATAGAGCTGTAGAATTTTATCATATACTTATAGAATATCGCTCTTGCGGGTCGCGGAAGATTCAGGCTCTCGTCTACCGTAGACGGCAGAAAGTGGACATAACACACCGACGTTCCGTTTTTGCAGGCGCACTTTCTGTTGAGGAAGAAAGTTGGATTTATTGTGTGATAGTGCGTGATATCCGCAGACATCTTCGCGTTTTCAAACACGGCAAATTTGTCGGAAAGTCCCTCTTTCACAAGTCTTACCTGTTCGAGATAAGCCGAGCCTACGCCCTGACCCTCGACGCTTGTTGCCTGCGACATCATATTTATGGTTCTTTTGTCATTCATTGTATTAAAACCTCAGAATTTGTTATCGGAAAGCTGCTTTTCAAGATCCGAGAGCTTTTCAAGCACCATATCCGAGCGGTCTGCGCTCCCGAATCCGTAAGCAGCGTGAGCGAATGCCGCTCCTGCTTTATACGCGCTGTCACAGTCGCCTTGTGTATCGCCGACGTAAAGCGCTCTTTCCAGTCTGTTTTTTTCGATGATAAGGCGGATATTCTCGCTTTTTTCGAGAGAATTGTCGCCCCAGCACAGCTTGTCCGTGATAAGCCCGCCCAGCCCGTAGTATTCAAGAAACGCCTCGATATATCCCGCCTGACAGTTGCTGACAATAAACAGCGGGTATTTTTCGGCAAGTACCTTAAGCGTGCTTTCGGTATCGGGGTAGATATAACCTCCGTGCGAGCGCAGATACTCGTTTTCAAACCTGCAGCAGCGTTCAAGGATTTCTCCCCGTTCGCGCTCGGACTTTTCGGGGAAGAACTTCTCGGCAATTTTCACCATAGTCATCCCCATAACGCCCTTTATATCCGCTTCGGAGAATCTGTCCTCTCCGACTGCGTTATTCCACGACCGCGCGACGTTCTCGGCGCTGTCCCAGAGCGTGCCGTCCATATCGAAGATGATTCCGTCAAATTTCATAAAATCTCCAAAAAACCGCCGTCAGTGATCGGGGCAGCGCCGCACAAAGCACGGCGAGCCGTAAACAAACGGCGGTAAAAAAAGGTCGGTTATTCGTTATTATTATTTATATTTTAAGCAGCTTGTATCAGTGGATAAGTTTAAGCTTTTGCCTTATGTGCGGATTTTTTCTCCTGCCACCAGATCCACAGCGGACCCGCAAGGCACAGCGACGAATAGAATCCCACTACCATTCCTATCGCGAGCGGGATAGCAAACGACAGTATTGAAGTTACTCCCTGCAGGCTGCACACAACGGCGATAGAGATCATTGCCGTTACAGTAGTTGCCGTGGTGATTATCGAACGCGAAAGCGTCTGATTTATCGAGAGATTGACAAGCTCGCGGTCAGACATTCTGCCGCCGTGTTTAGCGCGGTTTTCACGCAGTCTGTCGTAAATTATGATCGTGTTGTTTATGGAATATCCGAGCAGCGTCAGCACGACTGCCATAAAATTCGTGTCAAGCGACATTCCGCCGAACACATATACGGCATATGTCAGAATAACATCGTGAAGCAGGCAGAGTATAGCAATAAGTCCCGCGCTCCAGCCGCCTATCTTTCTGAATCTGAACGCTATATAGATTACCAGCAGCACGAACGCCGCTACTACCGCTATAAGGCACGAGATAAAGAATTTCGAGCCTGCCGACGCGGATACGTTTGTCGTGTCGAGGTTTTCGATATTGTTGTCGGGATATGCTTCCGCCAGAGCGGTGGTCACGCTGTCAAGCATTGCGTCGTCCATCTTCTCGTCAGCCGCGAATGTCACCATTATCGTATTCAGCCCGCCTGTAAAGCTCGTTCCCGTAGTTACCGAAGCACGGGGAGTCCCCAGAGCCTCCACCGTTGACTTTATGTCATTGGTGCTGACTTCTCCCTCATAGGAATAGGTAACTATAGTACCGCCCTTGAAGCGTATATCGACTGCTACTCCGAGAACGAACGTGAAGATCACCGTAAGCGCTATTACCGCTGCCGATATGATAACAAATATCTTTCTCTTGCCTACAAAGTCGATGTTGGTCTTTGCACGGACGTTGATCTCCTGAACGGTATTCTTGCCTGTTTCGATGTCGCCTGTTGTTTCCTGCTTGGAAACTCCGTAGAACCACGGTTTTCTGAAGCATTTGAATTTGGACAGCGATATCGTCATAAACTGTGTAGCCCAGCAAGCCATAATGAAGTTCATTATTACTCCCGCGAGCAGCGTATAGCCGAACGAGTATACCGTACCCTCTGTTGTTGCTCCGAACCATGTTCCGAACACAGCCATAAGGATCAGCGCCACGATTATTACCGTGAGGTTCGAGTCGAGTATAGCCGTGAATCCGCGTGAAAAGCCGTTTTTCAGCGCGCCGTCTATGGTGCGTCCGCTTTTAAGCTCCTCTTTTATTCTCTCGGCGGAAATTACGTTCGCGTCAACGCCCATTCCTATTGAAAGTATGATACCCGCGATACCGGGAAGAGTAAGCGAGGAAGCGTCATTGAACCCGAAAAATCCCGTGATGGCCGCAAACATTCCCGCGACCTGACCCGCAAGCGCTATTACCGCCACGAATCCGGGAAGCCTGTAGTACACTATCATAAATATCGCGATAAGAATAAACGCTATAAGTCCCGCGAGTGCCATAGCGTCGCGTGCGCCCGTGCCCAGTACAGGTGAGATTGTCGAAAGGCTCTCTATTTCGAGCTTGAACGGCAATGCGCCGCCGTTTATCTTATTCGCGAGGTCACGGGCAGACTGCTCGTCAAAAGAGCCGGATATCTGGCAGCTGCCGTTTGTTATCGGCTCATTGATTGTCGGATAGGAAATGCAGATATCGTCCATCCAGATCGAGATAGTATCCCCCACCAGACGTTCTGTAGCCTCTGCGAAGGCATCTTTTCCCGAATTTTTCAGATCGAGCGCGACCACCCACTGGTATGTGCCCGATTCGTTTTTATAGTATGCTGCCTGTGCTTTTTCAACGTCCGAACCCGTGAGAACGATATTATCCGCGGTATCACCCGTCGGAAGCCCGTCCTCGTCGACCTCGTGCTTTTCGCGGAATGTAAGCATCGCGGTTTCGCCTATTTCCTGCACCGCTTTTGCGGGGTCGAAAGAGGTGTCGTCCGCCTGCCACGGGAACCGCACTATTATCCCGTTAGTCGCCGAATCAACATATACTTCGTAGTCGTTTATGTTCTTGTCGACCAGTCTGGTTTCGATAATAGATTTTGCAGCGTTAAGGTCGTCCTCTGTGATGTTGTGTTCCGCCGCGTAATCTTCGGGGACTCCGAAAGTCACGTTTACGCCGCCCCTGATGTCTATTCCCCAGCGTATATCGTTTATTCCCCACACCCAAGAGGTCTTGTTATCTCCGAAATAGGTAGAGATACCCATAGTCGAGAGCAGTGTGAACGCCACGATAAGGAAAAACACTATAAAGAAAACAGGCTTTGTAATCCTTGTCTTTTCACGTTTCATTCCGTTTAATACTACCATTGATTTTATCACTCCGTTCAGTTTCCTTGTAAATTCTGTAAGTAAACAATATCTTTTTTAGTTTCACATTTATTTATTATAATACAAAAAGCAAAAATAGTCAAGGGATTTTACGCCTATATTACGATTTTTTGGTGAAAATGTTGAGAAAATCCTGCAAATTACTTGAAAAATTACATTTTTTATGGTATAATTATATAAATTATGCAAATATACGGTTTTGACCGCGACACTCTCGCGGCATATTTTCCGAGAATCCAAGGAGCATTTTATGAACCAACAGAATCAGAAGCCTCAGCAGAATAATCAGAATTATACACAAAACGCGTATAATTATCCTCAGCACACACCGAATCAACAGATCCCGCAAGCCGGACCGCGAACGGCAAACGGCAGCGTTTCCAAAGGGGAAATGTTCGTCGCGACGAATCTTTTGAGCAAGATAGGCGTTATCTTTCTCATTGTGAGTGTCATAGCGTTCTCGGCGGCTTCGGAGGGCAGACTTCCCGACGGCGTGAGATTGGCGCTCGTTCTTGCAGTGGGAGTTATAATGCTCGTTGTAGGAGGAGTTTTCTTCAAAAAAGGCTCGGTCATCTTCTCAAACGCGCTTATGTACGGCGGAGTGGCGGAACTGTTCATATGTTCTCTTGTCGGATATCACGGGCTGCACGCCCTGAACGATATAGGAGCTGTGATAGTCGGGGTCTTTGCTCTTTTGGCAGGAGTGATCATGTCGCGCTTCGCGAAGTCGCAGGCGATTATGGTAATAACGGCTGTACTGGTGGCGCTTCCGTTATTCACAAGTCCGACCATTGGCACTGTCATTATAAATACGGTGTACCTTGCGTTAGCAAATTCGATAATAGCGGTCGTTTCGCGGCTCAAGGGCTATGACTTCTCTATGGCGACGGGCGCTGCGTGCGCATTTTTTCAGGCAATATCAGTGTGCATTATAGGCGTGGCTGACGAAACAGATTTTGATATCAGCTTTATTTTCGCGGTGCTTGTTTCGGTGTTCGCGTTTGTGCTGGCGTTTATTTATTCAAGCGGCACATTGCTAGATTCGCTGTCAGAAAACGGAGAAATGAACGCTTTGGAGCTTGCGCTTTTTAACAGCGCACAGGGCGTGGCACTGCTTTTTATCGCAATATCGTTTTCTTCCACGGGCAAAAACATAATAAGTTTTATCCTTTTTGCCGTTATCGCGGTATTTTACGCGATCTTTGCGGCTTTCTTCTCAATGAAATTCCATTCGAGGTGCAAAGCGGCTTCGTCATTCATAAATCTCGCGTTTGCGGCGCTTTTGTTGGGAGCGCTGTTCTATATCCCCAATCCGACGGCTTCCTTTGCGGCTGTTATGACGGGAGCGTGTATCGCGCTTGTTTTTAACTCTCTGCTTGATAGAAAGCTGCTCGCTGTATGGGGCTATGTCCTGTTGGGAATAGCGTGGTTTAAATTCCTTTTCATCAGATCACCAAAATCCACCGCGCTGTTCAGTCCAAAGGAGCTTTCCGCAATATTCATAAACCTCGGACTGACGGCGGCGCTTCTGGTGTTCTACCTTATCCGCAAAAACAAAAAAACGACTTGGACGAGAGTTTATACCTGTATGGCGTTTGTAAACTTCGGCTATCTCGGCGGCATACTGATAAGACAGCATCTGGTAAACGCTCTCAAAGATTCGGGAATATGGACATGGAACGTGGGACGGACGGCGTTCAGCTCGCTGTTGTGCGCGGTGTTGTGGCTGCTGCTCGGATTCGCGGTCGGAAAGGTAAAGCTGCTGAAAACGGAGCGGACGGTATTTTCGTTCATATTCTACGGATTAGGATTTTTGCAGCTTGGTATAGCCAATATTGCAAATTTCTTCAGCGGAGGCTCCGACACTGAAAGGCAGCTCGGCTTGGTGCTTATAATCGTGACAATAGCGGTAAATATCGTGTCTGTCCTCGCTGTGCTGGATATTACTGTACAAATCGAGGAAAAAGCTCCGAAATTCTCAAAGGCGGTCGGGCTTATTGTTTCGGCATACGCCATAGCCACACTTACAATGGTGCTTGGAACGAACAGATTTGTCGTGTTCACGAGCTTTATTATAAGTATAATCTACCTTGTAACGGCGGCAGCGTGGATATTCTTCGGCTTTTGGAAATTCAACCCTGTTCTCCGAAGATTCGGACTGGCGCTGGCACTGTTTTCCTCGGCAAAGCTGTTCCTGTTCGATTTCAGAGGAATTGACCAGATGGGCAGAACCTTGCTGTTTATCGGTTTCGGTATAACCCTGCTCGTGATTTCTTTCGCCTACGGCATAGCCGAGAAAAAAAGACGCTGAAGCCTGTTCGCATAAACTCTCAAAGCCCGTCTTGCGGTGTGTTTTACGACCGAACGGCTTGTGCCGACGCTACTACATTCCTACAAGACCGTCCGCCGCGCCCGCTATGACCTCAGCCCAGAGCTTTATAAGAACGTCAATATCGGATACCGTAACGTGAAAATTCCTATCGTGAGGCTCTCCCGTGACCGAGGATAAAAGCGTCATTGTCGGCACTCCGACTGCCGCGACGGGTATTCCGAGAGTTTCGCGGGAGATACCCCGTCCGTGCCCTCCGGTACCCGAAGCCGGAATTATCCCCGCGTCCGTTACCTGTACCGTCCTGCCTATCGCACGGGGATCGCGGCAGGCAAGCGCGTCAAATACTATAACGCAGTCCGCGTGTATCTCCCTTGCGGCGGCTCGTACAAGTCCCTGTGTTTTCATTCCTGTTTTGGCGGCAACGTCCGTTTCCATCGCCGCGAGAGTGTAGCGTCTGCCCTTTCTTGCCGTAAGCCCGCGTATCACCGCCGTCCCAAGACTGTCCTGAGTGATATCGGGATTTCCAAGACCGACCGCGAATATCCTCCCCCTAGGCGGAATGACTTGCGAAACCGCTCTGGACAGCAGCCCCGTCATTCCTGCCGCGTGAGGTTCGCCCTCAAGTGTGATGTATCTCCCCGCAGGTTTTGATATTCCCGAATTTTCCGGTATCCTTACGTCGGTTATCTTCACTTCGCCTATCGCCCTTACTACGGAACGTATCTTTTCAGAAGCTCCCGCCATAGCCGCAGCTTCCACCGCAAGCAGGCTGTTATCCATAAAAATCACTCCAAATTCAAAAAAAATTCCAAAACCCCCTTGAAATTTTTGGGGGAGTGTGTTATAATAAAATGTATTACAAAAATAATTTTCGTCCGTAAACGTAGATTTCCGCCGAAATATCATATAAAACGCGGGAATAATACGATTATATCCCGAAACAGGACAAAAATTCCGTATTGCGGAATACGGCGATAATTTGATTTCAGATAACGGAGGTGAAAAAAATGCCGAATATTAAATCCGCTAAGAAGAGAGTAATTACCTCTGAAGCAAGAAACGAGGCAAATAAACGCGCTAAGTCGGCACTTAAGACGGAACTTAAAAAGGCACGCGCCGAGGGTGCGTCCGCTGCGACCATCAAGTCCGCGAGCGTATCTGTAGACAAGGCGGCAGGTAAGGGTCTTATCCATAAGAATAAGGCGGCTCGCCTCAAGTCCCAGCTTGCCAAGAAGGCAAATTCCAACGCCTGATTTGCAGAGTGTATTCGCCGACATTCCTTGATGGTTTGTCGGCGATTGTTTTTATAGAACGAACCGGAGGGACGGGTATGGAGAACGTAACAAGAGAAGTTAAGGATATAGATATAATAGAAGATCTCCTGCGAAGCGCAAGGGTGTGCAGGATAGCCGTGAATCATGGCGGGAGCCCGTACATTATACCTATGTGCTTCGGTTATACTCTCACGGGAGGAAAGCTGGAGCTTTATTTCCGTTTCAAGATAAACGGCGAAAAGGCGTCGGTCTTTAAGTCGGGAGCAGAAGCCGCGTTTGAGATCGACGAGCTGACAGATGTCAAAAAAAGCGACGGCGGATTCGGCTTCGATATTTCCTACGGAAGCATCGTCGGCAAGGGTCCTATCGAATTTGTGAACGGCGTTGACAAGCTGACGGGGCTTTCGCTGATCTTGTCGAAGTATCTGGGCAAAGACAATGACGGCAAACTTTCGGAGCAGGCTCTCAATTCCTACGTTATGCTGAAGATAACAGCCGACGAGTTCTGCTGTAAGATACGTTCGCCGGAACAGGAAAGCAAGGAGAATTTATGAACAAACACGACCTCATAAGTCTTTTCAGACAGTGGCAGGAAAACGGCGAAAACGAAAAGATAATAAAAGCCGTTATGAACCTTCCCGACAGCAAGCTTGACGACGATTACCTCGGCTGGCTCGTGGATTCATATATAAATGAGGGAGAATATAAAAGAGCTATCGCAGTGCTGGAAAGCCGGCGCGAGCAGAACGACAGAAATTACAAGTGGCATTTCAGAATGGGACTGGCGCTGTGGAATGCTTCCGAGGACGAGGAGTGCGAGGACGACGAGGAGCTTCAGATAAATATACTCAACAGAGCAAAAGTCGCCCTGGCAAGAGGAATGAATCTCAATCCTCCCGTACACGCCCTGAATACTGCCGACATCTATATGGAGAAAATATCACAGCGGCTTGACGAGCTTTACGGGGACGAGGAGGAAGAGGACGGCGACGCGGAGGACTATGAGGACGAAGACATAGACGCTCTGGAGGAGCATATAAAGGATTTTTTCGGGGATTTTCCGACGGTCTTTCACGAGATAAATTCTCCGGACATATACTGCGACATCTGCGTTATACCGCCAAGCAAGGAAAAGAATTATTTTACGCTTGTGACTATGGGAATGGGCGCACACGCCATGAACGTTCCCAAGGAGCTTCCCGAATATGAGGAGCTTGAACACGCGGAGCTGGTTTTGTGCCTGCCGCCCGACTGGAAGGTCGGTGAAAGCGACGAAAAGTGGTTCTGGCCGTTCACGCTGCTGAAAAGTCTGGCAAGGCTTCCCATAAACTGCTCCTCGTGGCTTGGGTGGGGACATTCAGTGGACAATTGCCTGCCGTTTGCCGAAAATACCAAACTTTGCGGGTCTATCCTGCTTTTTCCGACGGATATTGACGAGGGCGGCGACAGGGTCACTCTGCCGAGCGGAACAGTTGTTAATTTTTTTGAGGTTATACCGCTTTACCGTGAGGAAATGAATTTCAAAAAGGACAACGATACCGAGTCGCTGCTTGAAAGAATGAAGTTTTGCGACCACGTTGTAGATATAAACCGCCCGAATTGCTGCGAGGACTACGACGGGATACCGATAGTTGACAGCGCACAGGATCATTCCTCAAAAATAATCGAAAAAAAGCTTCCGCTCGATACGATAAACGGCTGCAACCATATCGCGGTGTATCTGCGCTGGTGCATTGAGCATGGACTTACAGCACCCGAATTTTCCGAGGTCTTTCCCGATGTCATATCGGACGTGCTGAGTGGGAGAAACACAGATTTGCGCAGGTTTATCCTCGACAGCTGGGACGGGAAGTTGGCACTGTACGCGTTTAATTTTCTCGGCTCGAAATTCGCGGAACGCTACTACAATTGGGATACGCGTCTGCCTGACCATTTCTATCCCTCCGATGTCGACGCGGCTGCGGAGGAATATTTCGGCAGTGAGCGTTACAACTCCGACGAACTTCAGGACGAAGCATACCTGTTCGTGCCGTTCGATGAGAATTACTATAAAGCGCTGTCGAAGTATATAGAAAGCGCATTCAACGATTTTTACAGGGAGCTTTCCGTCAGATGTTCGGAATACAGCGGCTCTCTCACGGCAAATCTGAACAGAAAAACTCCGCTTAGTCTTAAACATATCGGCACGGGCAGGGAGTTTTCTGCCGAGCTTAAGGAGCGGGTAAAGGCACAGTGCAGCTCCAAAGCCCCGAAGCTCGTGATCATCGACGACCTTATGATTGACGACGAGGAAAAGCTTGCGGACTGTCTTGCCGAAACGTTAAGCACGGATATTATTTTCAAGACAGTCGCTTTGCTGGACGTTCCCGACGATGAAAAGTGGCTTGACGAGAACTTCATGCAGGGCGGCACTATCCGCTGCAATAACAAAAATACCGCGCGGCTTTATCGTGCCGCCGCAGATCTTTTCGGAGAGGAAATTTATATTTTCACCTATAGTCCTGAAAGGTCTGCGCTTCTTATCCCGCACGGCGACGGAACATTCGACATTCGTTTAGGAAAGGGATTTGACGAAAATTAAGAATATCCCCCAAAATGCGCCCGAAAATATCACGGTTCGCAAAAACAGGAAAAAAACCTCTTGAATTTTTCAACGTATTATATTATAATTGAAAAAAGCCCTTTGGAATGACAACAGGACGGAGTGATAAAATGAAAAAGGTTATTTTAACAGCTGTTTGTGTAATTTTGTTGAGCGGGTGCAGTTTGCAAAACGAGCTTTCGGATCCGAGTACTTTTACGGACGACAGCGGCGCTTCCGCTGTCGAAGCAGTAAAGCCTGCCTATTCAGAGGAGGAGCTGAAAGAACTTCTCGACAAGGGATTTATTCCCAAAGCCGAGCAGGATTCGCGTGTTGAGGGAAAAAGGCTGAGTTTTACTTTCGGGGATATCTATTCTCAAGGCGAGAATTATTCTATGAGTATTTCGGGCGTCGAGTGGGAGAACCAGAACGAGCAGCCCTCGCTTGAAACCACGACTATCAACGGCGTGCTTTACGGGGATTTCCGGCTCGACCTTTACAAGAACAGCTTCAGAATACAAAGTCTGAAAATAAACATTCCGCGTGATGACAGATTCCTTATTCTGGAAAGCGCTGCTGAGAACCTTTCCTATGGGTGCGAAATATTATCGAATCATACGGAATTCGGCTCGGACGATTATCCGGATATACTTCAGTTGGACTTCTACAATAACAGCGACGGGGAAACACCGCAGTACGCGAGATTCTTTGCCGTGTTCAACGACGAGCTTGTCGAGCTTCCCGTATATGAAAACGGCGAGCCTTGCCCGCCTTACGGCACTCATCTGACAATGAAAGAGCCGGGGCTGATGATACAGCACCTTACGGTTTCGTCCGGCTCACAGTACAGGATAGTCAAGTATGAATATACTTTCGATGTTGAAAATAAACGCCTTGACAAAAAGGAAGTCAGATTCTACGGCTGGGAGGATCAGTGATCAAAATGACGGATATTGAACTTTTTCGTGATATTTACAACACGAATATAAAACGCGAGGGCGCGGACAAACTGTTGGATTTCCTTGAAAACAAGAGCGATTTTTATACAGCTCCCGCCTCGACGCGTTATCACGGAGCATATTCGGGAGGATTGCTGCGGCATTCGCTTAACGTATACGAGTGCCTTTGCGCTTACCTCGAACGCGACAGGGTAAGAGAGCGCTACGGACTTTCGGTTTCAGATGAAACGGCAGCGACTGTGGCACTGCTACACGATATATGCAAGGTGAATTTCTATCAGGTTTCCTACCGTAACGCAAAAAACGAAAAGGGACAGTGGGAACAGGTCCCATATTATACAATAAACGATACTCTCCCGTACGGTCACGGCGAAAAGAGCGTCTATATGCTCAGTGGATTTATTCGCCTTACCCGTGATGAAGCAATGGCTATCCGTTGGCATATGGGATTTTCGGGTATCGAGGATAAAAACACAATAGGCGCGGCTCTTGAAAAATATCCGCTGGCGTTTGCGCTCTCGGTCGCGGATATGGAGGCAAGCTATTTTCTTGAGGGCGAAAAAGCGGGCATCGAGCAGAAATAGCAAGGTAATTATGATATTAAAAAGTCGGGCTTTCGGCGAAAATCGGATAAAAATCAAGCGGCTTTGCGCCGCTTTTTTATTTTAAAAATGAAAATTTTCCCTGTGATATATTTCCCGTTTTTGGGAGAAACTATTGCCGAATAAATCTAACGGAGATGCCTATGAAAAAAATTGTCTGCATTTTAATTTCGGCGGCGCTCGCGCTCGCCTTTATTGTTCCTCCCGAAAAAATTTATGCCGAAACCGCCTCGTGCGCGGAATTTCTTTACGAAATAAATACGGGTCAGGTAATTTATTCCAAGAACGCCGATATGAAGCTGCCTATGGCGTCTGTCACAAAGCTTATGGGATTGCTGCTCTGGGCGGAGGATATCGCCGAGGGGAAGCTTTCACTTGACGACAAGATAAAAGCAAGCTCGTACGCGTCCAACGCGGAAGGTTCTGTCATCTGGCTTTCGGCAGGCGAAACGCTTACTGCGTCAGAGCTTTTAGAAGCCGTTATAGTAAGTTCCGCAAACGACGCTTGTATCGCTCTGGCGGAAAATTCGGCAGGCAGCGAGGCTGCGTTCGTCAAGCGTATGAATTCCCGTGCCTCGGAGCTGGGAATGACCGGCACACGCTACGCAAACTGCGTCGGTTTTGACGAGAGCGGACATTATACCACTGCCCGCGACACTGCCGTTCTTCTCGCGGAGGTAATGAAGCACGATATCTACAGAGGGTGGTTTTTGACGTGGCTTGACTATCTGCGCGGAGGAGAAACCCAGCTTGTGAACACCAACAAGCTGGTAAGGACTTATAAGGGACTTCTCGGCGGAAAAACAGGGACTACCGACAACGCGGGCTGCTGCTTTGCGGCTTGTGCGGAACGCGGAGAGCTGCGATATGCGGCTGTGGTCTTAGGCTGCGGCTCGGACGACGAGCGCTTTTCGACCGTGAAGGAGCTTCTCGACTACGGATTCGATTCGTTCGAGAGGTTCACACCCGAAACGGATTTTTCCAAGCTTAAGCCGATAAAGGTAACGCACGGCGCTTCCGATAAGGTCGACCCGATAATAAAGGTTCAGGGAGCCGACTGCGTTATACGCAAGGGACGTGCCGCCGACGTGAAGTATGAATACACCTTCGTCGAGGAGTGCAAGGCTCCCGTCGAAGCGGGACAGTTTCTCGGAGAGTACCTCGTGACGCTTGACGGCGCCGAGGTCTTTCGCTCGGAGATCGTTGCAAAAAACGATGTGCCTAAGATGAACTTTTTCCTCTGCCTGAAAATGATACTGAGAGAGTTGATCTCTATGTAAAAATTATCCGAAACAGAGCAGGAAAAAAATAAAAACCGAATCACGAAAGGAATCCCCCATGAACAAAGCCTTTATTATCCTCGGTATCTGCGTTATATGTTCAATATTGATAAGCGGCATACCGGCTGCTGTTGAAAGCGCTGCTCCTGTTTGCCGTACCGTTTCGCCGCAGCTGTGCGCGGTTTCCGACAAGATAACCGCGGCGGGAACTCTCGCTTATTCCGAGCAAAACGACATAACTGCACCCGTGCCTCTGGTGATTGACAAATTTCTCGTGAAAACAGGCGACAGCGTTTCCGTCGGAGATGTTATAGCAACCGTCGACAGAAACAGCACACTCAGGCTTCTCGAAAGCGCGGGTGAAGTGATCTCGGCTTCCAAATCGGCTCTTGCTTCGACATTCATTCCCGAAACTGTGACCGCCGACTGTTCGGGAAAAATAATCGCCGAAGCGGGAGCAGGCACAGCCGTCCCAAGCGGCAGCGCCATAGCGACCGCCGCACGCTCCGAGGATATAACGCTTACCGTCGGCGTAAGCGAGCTTGACGTTGCGCGTGTGAAGGTCGGTATGCCCGTCAGAATAACCGTCGCCGCCTATCCGGAGGAGGAAATTTCGGGAAGAGTTTCAAAAATAGCTCCGAGCGCGCACTGCCGCTATAACGGCTCTGTAATCGAAACCGTCGTCGATGTGGAGATGGTACCCGACACTTCCGACGAGCGCCTTAAATCGGGGCTTTCGGCGTGCGCGGACATTTTCCTTTCGGAAGCCCGTGAGGTGCTTGTCCTGCCGTATTCCGCGATAGGTCAGGACGATTCGGGAGAGTTTGTCTACGTCTACGAAAACGGCAAAGCCGTTCGGCGGGAAATCCTGACCGGAGCGGAATTTTCCGACGGCGCAGAAATAACAGACGGGATAAACTCCGCGGATATAGTCTTTTCCGACCCCGAAATCCTCGTGAGCCGCTCCTATGTCCGCACGGAAAATTCCGGGGAGGAAGAAAGTCATGGTTAATTTTCTTACGGGAATATTTCGGGCAAAGACCCGCTCGCTTCTCGCTATGGCGGGAATAGCGGTCGGGGCGTTCGCGGTGTCGGTTATCTCCACCATAGGCGCGGCAGGAACGCAGCAGGTCGGCGCGGCTATGGATTCAATGGGGATAGACACGCTTCTTATACGCCCCGCCGACAATGTCGCGGGCGCTGTGCTGTCAGAGCGGGAGTTGGATTTCGTCCGCGAAACCGACGGAGTTTTCGAGGCTATGCCGCTTGAATCGTCGGTTTCCGAGGTGAAGATACTTTCCCGCCGTCTGGAAAGCTACATCTGGGGAGTGGATAAGTCGGCGGGAAGCCTTATCTCTCTCGAAGCGATACACGGACGGCTGATTTGCGGAGCGGACGTTTCACAGCGGGCGAGGGTCTGCGTTATCGACGAGAAATTCGCGCTGGAAAGCTACGGCAGAAGCAACATCGTCGGCAAGAAGATAAACGTCCTCTTAGGCGGCAGATACTGCGAATTTGAGGTCGTCGGCGTGGCGAGGTCGGGGCTGTCGCCGCTTCAGGGAATGTTGTCAAATATCGTGCCCGATTTTGTCTATATTCCGATAACGACAATGCAGCTGCTTACGGGGCGGACGACCTACGACAAAATAGCCGTGCGGCTTTCCGGAGAAAGCCCGAACGCTCCGGAAGATATCATTGAAAGGCTTGAAAAGTACCGCGGCTGTCCCGACGGCTATGTCTGCAACAATCTTCTGGCGCAGAAGTCGCAGCTTGACGGGATAATGGACACGGTCACGGCGGCGCTGTCGCTGGTCGCGGGGATATCACTTGTCGTGGCGGGTATTTCGGTCATGACTACCATGATGATGAGCGTTTCGGAGCGCAGGCGGGAAATAGGCGTGAAAAAGGCTCTCGGAGCGAAAAATTCGGATATCTGCACGGAGTTTCTTCTGGAAAGCGTGACGCTTACGTTTTTCGGAAGTATAGCGGGGATAGCGGCGGGTCTTTTCGTTTCGGGAATAGGGTGTGTTATAGCGAAAATTCCCTTTTCGGCTGATGTTCCGTCGCTTGTGGTGTCGGCTGTGGTTTCGGCGGCGATAGGCGCGGTGTTCGGGGCGTATCCTGCCGCGAAAGCCGCAAGGCTCGACCCCGCCGAGGCTTTGCGGGTATGAATAAAAAGTAAAGCGGACCGCCTTAAAAAGCAGTCCGCTTAATTTTATGGAAGATGATGAAGAGTTAGTTTATTTATAATATTACTTTCTCTTGCGGTAAACGACTACAGCTGCACCTGCAAGCGTCGCAAGACCAACCGTCAGAGCGATACCGACAGCGCCCGTGTCGGGGTTGTCCTTGTCAGCTTCGCTGTCGGCAGGCTTAGATGTGGTGCTTTCAGCGGGCTTTGATGTATCCGCAGGTTTAGAGGTGGTGTCAGCAGGTTTGGAAGTTTCTGCGGGCTTAGAGGTTTCTGCCGGTTTCGAGGTTTCAGAGGGCTTAGAAGTTTCCTCCGGCTTCGAGGTGTCGGCGGGCTTGGAAGCTCCGCTTTCAAGAGTGCCGTCGGTCGAAATAAGGTATTTGCTGAAATGCGTGGTCTTGAATTCTATCATACCGTTCTTGACCGTCGCTTTCATGTCGGTGTACTTGCCGTTGTCGACGTAATAAACGTAGAGGTTCTTTGCGTTCTTGAACTTTTCGGGGACGGGAATCTTAACAGTAATTTCTGCCGTGTTCTTGCTAAGGTCTACAGTTTTTCCGTTCTTGTCGGTGAACTTGATGTCAAAGGTATCACCGGACGGGGTGACGGAAAGCGTAGCTCCGTCAAGCGCGGGAACAGCTTTCACAGCCGCCGCGGGAACGTTTACTTCGATTTTGGAATTCTTGTCCGTGAAACTCTTGTCGGTGGGAGCGGGAGCGCTTGCGCCGTATTCAATGGTTGCGCCGTTGAAAGGACCATATCTGCCTTTAATATTGTGCCATGTCGCAGTCGCAGTGCCCATTTCGATATTCTGCCAATCCGCTTCACTGCCCGCGTACTTTACTTTTAATCCTGTGGGGCATTCGCCGGAACCGGGATGATATATATATCCGGAATATTCAGACCAAAAAGCTCCTGCTCCAACAGATGTCACACTTTTAGGTATAGACACATTTGCAAGTTTAGAACAATTTGCAAAAGTCGAATCTCCAATTGCTTTGACACCTTCCTCTATTATAACAGTTTGGAGATTGTCACAATGGTTGAAAGCTTCAAAACCAATTCCTTTTACGTTTCCGGGGATAGTCACACTTGCAAGACTGTCACAATTTTCAAAAGCATAGCTACCAATCGTACTCAAACTATCAGGAAGTGTTATGCTTTCAAGAGCAGTGCAACCGGAAAAAGAGTAACCGTCAATTTTTTCAATACCATTTCCCAAATTAACGGTTTTAAGAGCGGTACAACCTTGAAAAGCACCATAAATACTAGTCACGCCATCCGGAATACTTATGGATTCAAGACTTTCACAGCCTTCAAAGACATTATTATTGATTTTGGTCACACCGTTTGGAATATTTATACTTTTAAGGTTTGTACAGTTGGCAAAGCACCCTGTAACATAAGGTCCACCTATATCGGTTATACTATCTGGAAGTGTTATGGATTCGGCTTTAGAAGCAGATTTAGCGTCGCCGCCAAACAACGCAACCGCCGTTACTTTCATTCCGTTGTATGTAGAGGGTACAACAACATTCTTTGCTTCGCGGTCTTTTAAAAAAGCCGTAAGAGTGCCGTCCGTGTTCGCGCTAAACGTGAACATCTCGTCAACTGCGCTTGCCGCGCTTGCTGTTGTTTCTACTGCGGGCAGTACCCCCGTAACGGGCGCAACAGCGGTCAGCACTGCCAAAGCCGCAGCCACAGCTGCAAATTTTTTTAACTTCATAATAGTTTTCCTCCAAAAATTATTCTATATAAATGAAACTTCATTTACATAAAATATTATATACTTAATTATTCACAAAGTCAAGGGAAAATCAACATTTTCAGCGATTTACATAAATGAAATGTCGTGTAGTTAGATGTTTTGCACAAATATGTCATTATAATATCATAAAGGGGTGAACAGATGACATATTATGAAAACCTGCGTGTAATCCGCGAGGACAGGGGATTCACGCAAAAACAGATAGCTGATGTTCTTGAAACCACGCAGCAGTACTATTCCGACTACGAAAACGGCAAGCGGGAGATTCCCATTCGCGTATACATCAAACTCTCGAATTTTTATCATGTAAGCATTGATTACCTTGCGGGAATGACCGACATTCCCGAACCGCTCTGTGGGTCGAACGAAAAAGCGGGTGCAGGGTGACGTGTATATATCACGCCCCGATAAAAAAATGAAGTGACCCCATTTTTCCATTCTCCATTATAATAACATTATATCACTATATCTTTAATTTGTCAAGTGTATAAATGTAATTAGACATTATAAAATATTTTATAATAAAATGGGGGTATTTTTATGAATATTGCACAAAGATTGATAGAACTCCGCGAAAAGCGCGGCATTACCACAAATAAACTTGCAAATCTTGCGGGAATTTCGCAGAGCCATCTGCGTGAGATAGAACTCGGAATGAGGAATCCGACGGTAGACACCCTCTCTTATTTTTGTGACGCGCTTGGCGTAAGCCTTGAAGAATTTTTTTGTGAAGAAAAACGCGAGCTTGACCCCGCGCTTCTCACTTCTCTTAAAAAACTGACCCCCGAACAGCAGCAGACGCTTGCGGACTTTTTAAGGTCTGTCGAAAAGAAATGACCCCCGAAATCGGGGGTCTTATTTATTTTATTAAAGCTCGATTTTTCCGTAAAGCGTTGCGTTTTTCTCCGTATCCACGGTTTCCTTTGAAAACTCGCCCGCGTCAGCGTTTTCGTCGGGCTGATACTGCGAACGCTTGTACTCGCGTTCAAAGCTTGTGGAGAATCCTCCCGACTTGCGGTAGTTTCTTGTATTTGCTCCGTCGGAAGAGCCGCGACGACCGCCGGAACGTCTGTGGCTGTCGTATTTCGGCTTATCCGCGTAGATAACTACTTTTCTGTACGGCTCTGTTCCTGTCGAACGACTGGACACGCCATCTATTTCTGCCACGCAGCTGTGGATTATTCTTCTTTCGTAGGGATTCATAGGTTCGAGAGCTATTTTTCTGCCCTGCTTTATGACCTTTGCGGCTGTTTTTCTTGCGAGAGATTCGAGCGTTTCGCTTCTCTTGTCGCGGTAGCCGTTGCAGTCAAGTGAGATCCTGCAAAAGCTCTCTTCCGAGCGATTTGACGCAAGGATAGTAAGGTATTGCAGGCTGTCGAGAGTTTCGCCGCGCTTTCCGATAACTATTCCGAGCTTTTCGCCCGTTATATCGAGGACGACGCTTCCGCCGCGTTTTACCGGAGTTATAGTAAATCCCTCCAGACCCAGCGCGTTCAGCACGTCCGTCAGATATTTCAGAGCCATCTGCACTTTAAGGCTTGAATTTACGTCAAAATCTTCCGGCAGCTGAGTGTCTTCCGATTCTTCTTCATTTTCCTCCGTCAAGGTGTTGAACTCCTCGGTTTCGTCCTCCTCGTTACGGACTTCTTCTGTTTTTTCGGTTTCGACCACGGCGGGCTCATATATAGCCTTTACACGTGCTTCGCCTTTTATAGCTCCGAAAATAGACTTTCTCGGCTGTTCGAGAATTTCAAATTCTATATCGTCCTCGTCCGCGCCGAACTCCTGCGCGGCAAGTGCTTTTGCCTCGTCTACCGTTTTAGCCCTGAATTCTTTTTCCATAGTATTCTTCCCCTTTCCGAAGGCGATCAATCCTCGTCGTCCTCGTCCTCATTATATTCCTCGCCGTACTTTTCGGCATCTTCGCGTCGTGCCTGTGCGAGTTTACGGCGGTTTATTTCTTTCTGTTTCCTGCTTTCTTCTGCTGTAATGTTCGGAGTTTTCCCGGTACGGGCGGCTATCTGTTTGCTTTTAGCGTCTATTTCCGCCTGAGCCTGAGCTTTCAGTTTGTTGGGATTAAAGAAGAAATTGAGCAGCACCGACTGTAAGATTCCGATAGCGTAGCTTATCGTCCAGTAGAAGCCCGCTCCTGCCGGAAGCGTGAATGCTATCCACAGCGACATAAACGGCATAATATACATGGTTATCTTCATAGGACCCATTGCCGAAGCCGTTTCCGGGCTGTTCTTTGTCATTATCCTGTTGGAGATTATCGTCTGGAGAAGCGACATTACAAACGACAGTATCGGAACAAGTATCATCGGGAATCCCATATGATTCTTCGGAACCTGTCCGAGCGGGATACCGACGAAATTCATATTGCTGTGAAGTTCCTCAAGCTCCGCTCTTAACTCCGGACGGATAACGATCTCACGGAAAGCGTTCTTGTATGTGAAATTATCGGTGACTGTACCGAAACATTCGAGCGAGTAAAGCTCTCTCTGCATTGAAGAGGTCGCCATAAACACTGATCCGTTGGTGCTTGACGCGCTGTACGTTCCGTAGCTTGCGTTAGCATTCGACAGCATATCTGTTGTATACTTTGAAAAGCTGTGAGCCGAACGGTAGGCGTTATTTTCGTTCTCGTCGGCTATTCCTTTCAGAGCCTCTGTTTCCTCGTCCGTAATACGGTACATATCGGTATCGGCGATAGTCTTGGCTTTTTTCTTCTTTTCGGAGGGATCGGTGTTATACGCCTCGGCTACTGCTTTCTTAAACGTATTGGTAATTATCTTCACGCTGCCAGTATCGAGCGACTTTAATACGGAAACATCGACAGCTTCTTTCCCGTCGGAAAGGCAGTGTTGGTTGTAGTAGTCGATAATTATTTCCGCGTCTGTCATAATTTCCTTGTGACGCTCCTGTGCCGCAACGGGGAGGGCGTTCACCTCGTCGTCCGTTAGTACGGCTTCTTCCGCGAAGAATGCCGTGACCTCAACGCCGTAGGCTTCCTGTGCCATCTCGATTATTTTTTCCTTATTCATATGGACAATATGCGTAAGCGGCTTGTAGACTACGTCAATGACTCCGAAAAGAATAAGGAACGACAGCAATATAGTGCCGCAGCCCGACATAGGCTTATATCCCTGCTGTTGGAGCTTTAGTATCTCCTCGCTTTGCTTTTCGCGGTTGTTGGCGTATTTCTGCTGGATCTCCATCATTTTCGGCTGGAAGATCGCGGTTTTTGCGGAATCTTTCTGCTGTTTTATGGAGAAAGGCAGCAGCGCCAGCTTCACGATTAACGTGAAGATAAGTATTGCCACGCCCACGTTTGAGCATATGAACTTGTAAATGAAATACAGTAAGTAGCCGAGCGGCGTTCCTATCAGACTATATATGAATTGTATAACTCACACACCCTCTCTTCCGGTCTTTGCCGGAAATTTGTCTACACATAACATAGTTAGTTGTTATAAATATATTCAATCCGCGTCGTCCCAACCCGAAAAATCGGCGTCGGGAAATTTTTTCGACACGGTATACTTTTCCGGACGAAAGCAGAACTTTTCCGGCACGGGGTCATACCCGCTGTTTCCGAAAGGATTGCACCGGAAAATCCTCCATAATGTTAAATAACCGCCCTTAACCGCCCCGAACCTCCGTATGGCTGTAAGCCCGTACTCGGAGCAAGTCGGATAAAAGCGGCAACAAGGCGGCAAGATCTTTGACAGCGTTAGTCTATACAGCTTTATAATTCCCAAAAAAACATATTTCATTGCAATTTCGGCAGAACATTCTTTTTCATAAGATTTAAAATCTGCTGCATTTTTAGCGTCGGCGTTTTAACCCTCGCGACGAACACGAAATCAAATCGCCTGTCGGTTTGCTGCTTGATAGTCGGGTCTATAAGGCGGAAAGCCTCTCTGATTATCCGCCTTGCCCGATTCCGTTTGACCGCGTTCCCTATCTTTTTTCCTGTTACTATCCCAAGGCGGTTCCTGCCGGCACGGCGCGGTCTGATATAGCACACAAACCCGCCGCACACGACGCTTTCGCCCTTCTTGAACAGGTAGGTGAAATCGCGGTTGCTTTTGATTACGACATACCGTTTCCTGTACTTAGACATTTCAAAATCCGGCAGTTTTTATCAATAGCTGAGTCTTTTCCTGCCCTTTGCACGGCGGCGGGCAAGTACCTTTCTTCCGTTCTTGGTTGCCATTCTCTTCATAAAGCCATGCTCGTGCTTTCTCTGGAGCTTCTTGGGCTGATATGTTCTTTTCATCGAGTAATTCCTCCTTCTGTGAATTTTATATCTTTTTCGGGACGCAACTATCCCTATAGATACTCATACCTTAATATTATAAAACATTTACAAGCCCTTGTCAAGGGGTTTTTGAAATTTTCGTATATTTTTTCAAAACTTTTGCACTCACGCGCGAGTATTTGAGCAATAATTTTCGCCACGCTCTTGAAATCCGGAAAGAGATGTGGTATAATAATGTTGTGGACGGAAAACAGATAATGAATGTTTTACATTATCCGTCAAAAAGGAGCATTTGGCGTTTATGATCCTTACTATCGACGTGGGCAACACAAATACCGTTTTCGGCGGGTTTGATGATGCCGATAAGTACATTTTTGAATCGCGCATTTCTACGGGAACTTTCCGTATGGCGGACGAGTACGCCATAACTGTCGCGGATATACTCGAACTGTATAAAATTGACCGCTCGGAAATTACGGGGGCAATTATGTCCTCAGTGGTGCCGCCCGTCACCATTCAGCTTAAAGCCGCCATAGAAAAAATACTCGGCTGCCGCGTTATGACCGTAAGCCCCGGAATAAAAACGGGTCTTAACATACGCATTGACGAGCCTGCGTCCTTGGGCGCGGATATGGCTGCCGTGGCGGTGGGCGCAAAGGAAAATTACCCGCTGCCCGCTATAGTTATCGACCTCGGTACGGCTACAAAAATACTCGCTGTGGATAAAACAGGCGCGTTTATCGGCGGAATAATCTCGCCGGGCGTGAAGATCTCTTCGGAGGCTCTCGCCGAAAGAACGGCTTCCCTTCCGCTTATCGGCGTCACCAACGAGCCTATAAAAAAGGTCATCGGCACGAACACCATAGATTGTATGCGGTCGGGATTGCTGTACGGGACGGCGTTTATGCTCGACGGTATGATAGAGAGCTTCGAGCGCGAGATCGGCGAAAAATGCACCGTTATCGCGACGGGCGGTTTTTCGGGAGTTATCAAGCCGCTCTGCAAAACGGACTTCATACTCGACGAAAATCTTATTATGAAAGGTCTTCTCGGAATTTACAAGAAGAACAAATGATTTTGGGGTCTGCGGGAGTTATCCCGTAAATATATACCCGCGGTACATCGGATAAGCTCCGAGTGCCAGCAAAGGAGTTTCTTATGGAAGAAGCAAAAAACACGCTCAAAAAGAGCAAATTCGACACGAAAACGATTGTCGGCGTCGGTATACTTACCGCTCTGGTTGTCGTTTTGCAGTTCGTGTCAATGGGACTACTTAGGTTCAGCACGTTCAGCATTACGCTGACGCTTATCCCCATTGTCGTGGGAGCCGCGCTTTTCGGTTGGAAATGGGGCGCGTGGCTCGGAACGGTGTTTGGGGCGGCGGTGCTGCTTACGGGGGACGCGGCGGCTTTCCTCGCGCTTAATATCCCCGGAACAATCATCACCGTTCTCGTCAAAGGCGCAGCGGCGGGGCTTTGCGCAGGGCTTGCCTACAAGCTGGTTGAAAAGAAAAGCGAAATCGCGGCGGTATTTGTCGCGTCGGTGGTTGCTCCCGTTGTGAACACGGGAATATTTATTGCAGGCTGCTATATTTTCTTTTTCGACAGCATTGCGGCGGGTGCGGCAGAGGCGAATTACGGCGTTCTGCCGTTCATTCTGATTTTCTATGTCGGAACTAACTTCTTTATAGAACTCGGAACGAACCTTATTCTCAACCCCGCGGCGGTTGCAATAATCAAACAAGGCAAGAAGTCGTTTAAGACAGTATGAAATTCACAAATAACAAAAAAATCCGCGCTTCGGAACGAGGCGCGGATATTCTTATTTTATCCTGTAGAAGCCGTCGGGAGAAAGCGTGATATATCCCGCTATCTCCAGCTCCATAAGCATTTGCGTCATCTCGGAATAATCAGCTCTCGCCCCCGCTATTAACGTGTCTGTGTCCGCGGGGGCGTCTTTCAGAAGCTCTATTATCTTCCGCTTATTTTCCGGAAGCTCGGAAATATCACGCTGTGCTTGTGCCGACTTTTCAGCTCTTTCGGGATTTTCCGACGACGGGAAAATATTCGGCTTGTATCCCGTTTCACGTCGGGGCAGGTCTGCCGATTCCCGCGATCTAAGCCTGTCGAGATAAGAGAACCGATTTTTTGGATCGTGATTATTGTACACACTGAACAGCTTTTCACGTTCTTCGGCGAAGAGCCGTTTTCTTTCATTTTCGTCAAGATCGAAATAGCTGTCGATAATATCCGCATATCCGAAAACGGGCTTTGCCCCTGCTCGGATAAGGTCGGTCGTTCCCGCAAGCTCCGCTCTGAAAATGTCGCCCGTGGGGACGCAGAAAACGTCCCTTCCCTGTTCAAACGCGTGAGCCGCCGTGATAAGAGCACCGCTTTTGATACCCGCCTCCGCTATCAGTACTCCACGGGAAAGACCCGATATCATACGGTTCCTTATGCTGAAGCTTCCGCGGCTAGTCCTCGTAAGCGGCAGCAATTCGCTTATTATACAGCCGCCGTTCGACACTATCTCGCGTTTCAGTTGAGCGTTTTCTGCGGGATAATTCACAAGTATGCCGCAGCCGAGCACGCCGACCGTCTTTCCGCCCACGCTTAAAGCCGCGCAGTGAGCCGCCGTATCGGAGCCGACAGCCATTCCGCTTACGATAACAATTCCCATAGACGCAAGCGGACGGCACACCTTATCTATGACTTCTTTCCCGTATTCCGAAACTTTCCGCGCTCCCACGCACGATATCGAAAGCGGAGCGTTCAGGCAGGAGGTATCTCCCGCTGCGAAAAGCACTGTCGGCGGGTCGGGTATTTCATTCAGCATCTGCGGATAATCGCTGTCAAGGCAGGAAATGATCTTAACATTATTTTTCGCGCAAATTCGCAGGACCTCGTTCACTGCATATGAGCGTATCTCGCGGGCGCGGCGCTTTTCGATATCCGTAAGCTCCGTTTTGCCGTCGCGTATCGTCCTGCACGCTTCAAGAACGTCATTTCCGCATTCTTTCAGAATGTCGCGGGCTTTCTTGCTGTGCGGCTGCATTACCAGCGTAAGCCATATCCACAGTTCCCTGTCGTCAGACATAAGGCGCTCCTTTCGGGGTGAGGAAAATTATACCTTTAAAACGGCGCAGGAGAACGCGGGCAGGGTGTATCCTCCGAGCTGCTGCTTTTCGCCGGTCAGCAGATTTTCAGCCTCTCCGCCGCAGTTAAGGTTGAACGTAAACGGCGCGCCGTCCGCATTTATAACGGTAATAAGCGTTTCGCCGTCTGCCGAACGCGAAAAAGCGTACTGGCGGTTGGTAAGCTGTACCTGTTTGTAATCTCCCTGTGACGCGGCGGGGTGATTTTTCTGGATCTCCGCAAGTGCTTTGATATGCTCGCAAAGGTCGCGGTGTCCCTCCGACTTCATTTTTTCAAGGTCGAATTCGGGACGGAGAGCGTCGTCGCCTCCGCCGCGCTTGTCGCCCTCTATGCCGAATTCACTTCCGTAATAAACCGACGGAATGCCCGGCATCATAAACATCAGCGTGTAGATAAGCGGAAGATGCTCCTTGGTTTTGAGGATAGTCGCGACACGGGTGACGTCGTGATTGTCGACGAATGTGTAGAGGTGCTTTCCTCTGTACAGGCACCAGTTTTCACTGCCAAACTGGCGGTTGATGGAGTGTGCTATCTCGAACATATTCATATCGTTGAACGACGAGAACAGCCCCTTATAGCACTCGTAATTCGTAACGCTGTCGAGCATCTGGTCGTTCATCCACTGGTTGTAGTCGCCGTGAAGCGTTTCTCCGAGCAGGAAGAAATCCTCCGCCAGCCACTTGCAGTGACCGCGCAGCTCCCTCAGGAAATTGTGGTCAAGGCAGTATGCCACGTCAAGGCGCAGACCGTCAATGCCGAATTCGTTTTTCCAGTCAGTTATGCGGTCTTTTATGTACTGCTTTACCTCCGGATTGTAGAGGTTGAGCTTTACAAGCTCATAATGACCCTCCCAGCCCTCGTAGTAGAATCCGTCGTTGTAGTTGGAGTTGCCCTCGCGGACGTGGAACCAGTCCTTTTTGGAGCTTCCGAGCTTATGCTCGCGCACATCCATAAATTCCGTAAAATCGCGTCCGACGTGATTAAAAACTCCGTCCACGATAACTTTTATTCCGTTTTCGTGGAGTGCGTCGCACACCTTCTTAAAGTCCTCGTTCGTTCCCAGACGGCGGTCGATAGTCTTGTAGTCGATGGTGTCGTATCCGTGCGCCACGCTCTCAAATACAGGACCGAAATAGACGGCATTACAGCCGAGGTCTTTGATATGCGGGATATCGTCAATGAGCTTTAAGATCTTATGTGTCGGCTCACTTGTCCTGTCGTTCACACGGGGACAGCCGAAGTACCCTATGGGGTAAATGTGATAAAATACCGCGTTTTCAAACCAATTCATCTGCAAATTCTCCTTGAAATTATTGTTTTTTGAGAAAAATTCCTATAATATTATACCACTAATGTGTGATTTTGTCAAGAGTTTGTGCAATTTTTATATTTTTTTCAACATTCGTGGAAATTTTCTGAAAAAATATACAAAAATCCCTTGAAATTCAGGAAAAAATGTGTTATAATAATTATAAGTATAAGTAGGGGAATTGTGTGAAAAAATGGAATAAAAACATCGGAAATTAAGTTCTTACAGCTGCAAAGGGGTGCTTGTTTATGGAAATGAATTCTTCTTTAGAAATGGAAGAAGCTCTCAGAGAAATAGAAGAACTTAAAGGAATACTCTCGGAAAGAGAACAGCGCGACAGAGTTTTCGCGGACTACATAGGCTTTGGTCTGTGGGAATATGACATCAAAAACGATATTTTCAGAGTGTTCAAAAAATTGAACGGGGAATACTGCGAAAACCCGAAGGATATCAAAGGCTTCCGCGAGCTTGCCGTTTCGAGAGGCTCGGTCTATGCGGAGGATATCGTCGAGTTTAACCGTTTCTGCGACTCTCTCGAACGGGGAGAGAAGGATTTTTTCTGCGAAATGAGAGTAGTCGACGAGGATTTCGGCATTATCTGGGAAAGACTGGAGGGACGCGCCGTCTTAAGCAGCGGCAAGCCCGTTAAAGTCCTCGGCAGGACAGTCGACATCACACGCGAAAAGGACGACGCCGCGTCGGGCAGGCACGACCCGCTGACCGGACTCTGCACGGCGGCTTTGTTCCGGGATATAGTTTCGCAGAAGCGTTCGGGTGTGAACAGATACGACAACTGTGCGTTCCTTTCGGTAGGAATAGATGAATTCAGAAGTGTTGCCGCGTCGTCGGGGAAAGAATATTCCGACACTCTCCAGAAAACCGTCGCCGCAATACTGACCGAAATTGCGTCGCAAAGCCGCGACAGCGTCCTTTCAAGAATACGCGACGGAGAGTTTTTGCTGTATCTCGGATTCGGCGGGGCGGACGTCTGCGATAAAATAGCCCGCAGAATAATCAGCCGCGTGAACGATACCGTGTTCGAGGGAGAACCTATAACCGTAAGCGTCGGCATTTCCCGTATGCGTTCGGGAAAAAAGCCCGACGAGCTGTACGGAGAATCCTTTTTGGCTCTCAACGACGCTCAGAAAAGCGGCGGCGGGTGCTACGTCCACTATCGTCCCGCTATGTCGTCAAGGCAGTATGACCATCACGATTCCGAAAGCTCGTCGTCTTCGGGTATGACCAGATTCTACGACCTTATCCTGAAAGCATTCTGCAACGAGAAAGAGCGCAACAGCCTGCTGCGTTCGGCGTTCAGAACAGTAGGACAGGTCACGGGCGCTTCCGCGATAAAAGCCGTACTGTTCACGGATAACGGCAGCGTCGAGGAGTACAATGTTTTCACCGCTTCGGGGATCTCCGAGGAAAATATGCCGTCCGTTATACGGGAATGTTCCGTTGAGGAATTCAACGCCCTCTTTGATGATGACGACAGCCTGCGCGTGTATGAGGCTTCCGACAGGAAAACCGGTCTGCGGCTTGAAAACGGCGCTACCTGCGCGGAATGCAGAGCTTTGCGCTATCATGGAGAACTCGCGGGATATTTCGCGGTCATATTCGATTCTGCGTTTGAGCTTTCGGGTCAGTGCCTTGAGATAATAGAGGCTATGAAAAACGCCCTCACGAGAATGTACTCCGTCTACTCGTCAAGCCGTGAGAGCCGCTTTGAACGGCATATCTACGGCGAAATAATCTCCGACCACAGAATGGAGGCTTTCTCCATAAAGCCGAAAACATTCGAGCTTGATTATATCGGCGAAAACGCCTCGGAGCATTATAATGTTCACGCAGGCGACGTGTGCTATAAAAAACTGCGCGGACGCAGCGAGCCGTGCGCGAATTGCCCTGCTTTGAAGCTCGACGCGGACAGCAGCCTTATGTTCGCATCGCTTCCGTATTACGAGGAACACGAACGCCGCTGGATGGATATTACCGCTTCTGTCGACGAAAATGCGGCAGGCGAGCGACGCTACATCATAAGCTCCACCGACATCACCGATTGTCTTGGAAAAATACGCGTGACGGATTCCCTTACGGGAGTTATGACGTTCGATTCCTTTACTGGAGAGGCTTTGCGCCTTACCTCCGAAAATAACACAGGATATTATATCACAGTGGTGAATATTGCGCAGTTCCGCCGTCTAAACGAATCCCACGGCTTTGAAATGGGAAATATGATCCTTATCGCCGTGGCTGATATTCTTATGAGATGTGTGGGAGAGGGCGAGATAATCTGCCGTAACGAGGGCTCGCGCTTCATAATCCTCTATAAAGGAAATAATTCTGACGACATAGAGAAAAGGCTCGGCAATATCCTGCTTAGTATACAGAATCAGGTCTACGACAAGTTCAAGATACAGATATATCTCCTTGCGGGAGTGTGCGGTCTTAACGACGACGCTCTTAACGTTATGGGCGCTCTTGACAGAGCTATAACAGCACAGCACACAATAAAGGACGAAATGTTCTACCATAAGAATATGATAGTTTTCTACGACGGCATACTGAGAGAGGCTATCAAGGAGCGCCGCCGCATAGAGGCAAATATGGTCGGAGCGCTTGAAAACGGCGAGTTCAAGGTCTATTATCAGCCTAAGGTCAATATCACCACGGGCGAGATAGTCGGCGCGGAAGCTCTCGTCCGCTGGATACGTCCGGACGGTACGATGATATCTCCCGGAAAATTCGTCCCGATATTCGAGCAGAACGGCTTTATCACGGATATGGATTTCGCTATCTACCGCTCGGCAGTCGCGGATATTGCAAAATGGCTGCGTTCGGGAATAGACGTGCCGCTTATCTCGCTAAACGTTTCACGTTATCACTTGGGCGATGAGAATTTCTGCGAAAAGCTCAACGCTCTGGTCGACAGTCTGGGCGTTCCGCACGAGTTTATCGAGCTTGAGATAACCGAAAGCCTGCTCACTGAAAACCTCGACAAGCTCGTCGAAACAGTAACGTGGCTGAAAGCAAGAGGATTCAGGATCTCCGTTGATGATTTCGGAAGCGGCTATTCCTCTCTGAATCTGATAACTCAACTTCCGTTCGACACACTTAAGATCGATGGCGGGTTCTTCCTGCGAAACGACCTCACCGACAAGAACAAAAAGGTCATTTCCTCCGTCGTAACGCTTGCGAAAAGCCTTAACCTCGAAACGGTATCCGAGGGAGTCGAAACACAGACACAGGTGGATTTCCTCCGTGACCTCGGCTGCGATATGATACAGGGCTTCTTCTATTACAAGCCTATGCCGAGCGACGATTTCCGAAAGCTTTTAATAGCTCAGGGAAACAGAGCCACAGCGGAACAAAGCGATTCTTCGGTATGTTGATCTTTCCACGTTTTTAACAGCGTTTTCAACATAAAAAGGGCATTAGGACACATATTTTCCGCCTTTCTGTTGAAAACTTCGGGAGTTTTGCACAATTTCCGACAATATCGGACGGCTTTTCAACATTTTCAACGTTGAAACTGCTGAGAGGAAAAAGCCTTGAAAAGCACAAATCGCGCCTTAAATTAAGGCGCGATTTTTTATTTTTTATGAATTATTTTCAGAACTTTATGCGTTCCTCGATATAAGCCTTTACCTCGGAAATGGGGATCCTCACCTGTTCCATTGTGTCGCGGTCGCGGACAGTGACGCAGCCGTCTGTTTCGCTGTCGAAGTCGTAGGTCACGCAAAACGGCGTTCCGATCTCGTCCTGACGGCGGTAGCGCTTGCCGATAGCTCCCGCTTCGTCGTATTCCGTTATAAAGCTCTTGGAAAGCTCCTCATACAGCTCATTTGCCTTTTCGCCGAGCTTTTTCGACAACGGCAGCACCGCGCATTTTACAGGCGCGAGCGCCGGGTGAATGTGCATAACCGTCCTTGTTGTGCCGTCCTCAAGCTGCTCTTCATCATAAGCGTCGCAGACAACGGCAAGGAACAGTCTTTCAACGCCGAGCGACGGCTCGATAACATACGGAACATACTTTTCGTTGGTTTCGGGGTCGAAATATTCAAGGCTCTTTCCGCTGGTCTTGATGTGCTGAGTAAGGTCGTAGTCGGTTCTGTCTGCAACTCCCCAAAGCTCTCCCCAGCCGAATGACGGAAAACGGAACTCGAAGTCCGTCGTTGCCTTTGAGTAGAAACAAAGCTCCTTTGCGGAGTGGTCGCGCGCGTGGATATTTTCTTCTCTCAAACCGATAGAAAGCAGGAACTCCTTGCAGTAGTTTCTCCAGTAGTTGAACCATTCGAGGTCTGTTCCGGGCTTGCAGAAAAATTCAAGCTCCATCTGCTCGAATTCGCGAACGCGGAAAATAAACTGTCCGGGAGTTATCTCGTTTCTGAACGATTTACCCACTTGCGCTACGCCGAACGGCACTTTTTTTCGCGTAGTCCTCTGGATATTCGCGAAATTCACAAAAATTCCCTGTGCCGTTTCGGGGCGGAGATACAGGTCGTTCTTGCTGTCCTCGGTAACGCCCTGCGCGGTCTTGAACATAAGGTTGAACTGGCGTATATCGGTGAAATTGGTGCTGCCGCAGTTGGGGCATTTAATGCCGTTTTCGCGGATATAGTTTACCATTTCCTCGTTTGACCAGCCGTCCGCGGAAGTGCCGTTAAAGTCCTCGATAAGCTTATCTGCGCGGTGACGCGTTTTGCAGTCGCGGCAGTCCATAAGCGGGTCGGAAAATCCTCCGACGTGACCCGAAGCCACCCAAGTCTGCGGATTCATAAGAATTGCGCTGTCAAGACCTACGTTGTATTTGTTTTCCTGAACGAACTTTTTGCGCCAAGCGCGTTTGATGTTCTCCTTAAGCTCCACGCCCAGAGGACCATAGTCCCAGGTGTTCGCAAGACCGCCGTAAATCTCGCTTCCGGGGTACACAAACCCTCGGTGTATACACAGCGTCTTTATCGTTTCAAGCGATTTATCTTCGTTTTTCATCAGTAAATTCCTTTCATACCCCCGTCGGGAACATTTTATTCGCCTAAATCTCGTTTAAGCAGGGTGTAAATATACATATAGCTTGTCGGCAAGGTGTTGTCCCTGTTAGAGATTTCCTCGATCTCTTCGCCGATTTCCCCGCGTTTGTCAGCCTCGCTTTTTTGATAACGCTTTACCGCAGAAAGCCATTCTCTCTCCGTGTCAAGAGAACTTATAAGCGCGGCGTGAGCCGTGGAATACTGTTCGGGAGGAGTTATCTTCTCAAACGCGTCAAGCGAATTTTCAAAATCCTCGCAAAACTGCGCAAAATCAGCATCTTCAAGTTCGGTCGCCATTACCGCAAATTCGAGCTGTGCGTCAAGATAACACTTCCAGCACGCGGAAAGCTCGTCGCGGTATTCCTCCGGAGAAGGTCCCGACTTACACCCTGAAAAAAGCGTTACCGCCGCTGCCATTGTCACAAAAAATGCAAACAGCTTTTTAATCATATTACAGCTTTTCGATCCAGCCCATATCGTCGGGGATCTTTCCGTACTGCATACCCGTCATGGTGTCGTACAGGCGCTGAGTGAGCTTTCCTATCTTGTTGTTGCCGATTTCCATAACCTTGTCGCCCCAGCGCAGATGTCCTACGGGAGATACGACAGCCGCTGTTCCCGTGCCGAATACCTCGTCGAGCTTGCCTGCGTCGTAAGCGTCAGCGACTTCCTGAATGGAAATTCTGCGCTCGGTAGCCTTAATTCCCCACTTCTTGCAAAGCTCCAGAACGGATTTTCTTGTAATTCCGCTTAAAACAGAACCTTGCAGCTGCGGCGTTACGACTTCTCCGTCAATAACGAACATAATGTTCATAGAGCCGACTTCCTCGATGTACTTCTGCTCTATGCCGTCAAGCCAGAGGACCTGCGAGTAATTGAGCTTGTGAGCGTCGTCCTGCGAATGGAGCGAAGCGGCATAGTTTCCGCCCGTCTTGGTAAAGCCCATACCGCCGCGGACGGCTCTGACATACTTGGTTTCTACATAAATGGATACAGGCTCAAGACCGGTGGAGTAGTATGCTCCCGACGGGCTCATAATTATCATAAAGTAATACTTGTCGCCGGGACGAACGCCGAGGAACGGGTCTGCCGCGAAAATAAACGGACGGATATACAGCGACGCGCCGTCGGTGTGAGGAACCCAGTCCTTATCTACTTCAACTACTGTGTGGAGTGCCTGCAAAGCGTCCTCAACGGGTATTTCGGGGATAACAAGGCGCTCGGCGGAGATGTTCATTCTCTTGAAATTCTCAATAGGACGGAAGAATTGAATTGAACCGTCGGCGGTGCGGTAAGCCTTTAAGCCCTCAAAGATCTCCTGCCCGTAGTGGAGTACCATAGCCGCGGGCGACAGCGAAATATCGCCGTAGGGCACTACTCTTGCATCGTGCCAGCCCTTTCCCGTATCGTACTCCATAATAAACATATGGTCGGTAAAGATGTGACCGAAGCCGAGTTTGGTTTCGTCCGCGGGCTTTGCCTTAGGTGCAGCAGTTTTTTCGATTCTGATTTCCATAATAGATACCTTCCTTTTTATTCTGCGGGATTGAATAACAATCTCGGTAATATCAATTCAGAATAATTTTACCACTTTTTAATATGAATGTCAAGTAGTTTGCGGCACTTCACGCAAGAGAATACGCTTTGCAGCAGGAATTTTATATGTTCTTTTTACAAAGCGGACACATGGGAGCGGATATTTGCTTGATATTTAAAAAGTATATATTATAAGGCGTGAATAAATTGAGCGTGTTTTTCGCTTTTTATTTAACGGAAAAGGCTTTTTCAAAGCAAGAAAAGCCAAATTTGTGCAAATTGCACAAAAAATTGATTTGAAAGGGCGAAAAATTCTCTGCTAAATAAAAATAAATTTTACTTTGGTGCTTGAAAATGGCGGTGAAATGTGGTAAAATAACAATTGGCGCTGTTGTTTGTGACAGGCGCTTTGGCGATGAAGTCGGAGGTTGCGCCGAACGGCGGTAATTTCGACAGAGTATGTCCGAATTGAATTCGGGCGAAAAATTTGGAGCATTGTATCTTCGCGGCGGCTCGTTAAAGTGTCCGAGGTTATCGGATAACTAATGATAAGACGCGGGATACCCGGCGTGATGTTCGACCGTGAAAGCAAAATGCGGCACGCATCGAATGTGAAACGCCCGGCTCAGTGGATTTTTCAAAACAGCTTTCGCCGAAGGTGTCCCGTTCCAAGCGCTTGGAACGGGGCGATTACATTTTTAATGTCGGTTTCGACAAAACGAAGAAAGGTTGAAAAATCAAATGGCAAAAGAGAAAGTAAGAATCAAGGTAAAAGGTTACGAACATACGCTCGTCGACGCAGCGGCGGCAAAGATAGTTGACGCGGCAAAACGCGGCGGTGCGAGAGTTGCGGGTCCTATTCCGCTTCCCACTGACAAGCAGATCGTGACCATTCTGAGGGCGGTGCATAAGGATAAGGATTCCCGCGAGCAGTTCGAACTTAGAACTCACAAGCGCCTTATCGATGTAATTCACCCCACTCAGAAGACTATCGAGGCTCTCCAGTCGCTGGAGCTGCCCGCAGGCGTGGAAATTTCAATGGATATCTGATATAGATAGTTTCGTTGGAGTTATGTTGGCAGAAAACACTGTCAACCACTAACCAACCGAGAGTGCATAGGCTCTCGTTGGTCAAGTCGGAGAGATCCGACCAATAACCATTTTTAAGGAGGAAGCCGAAATGACAAAGGGTATCATCGGCAAGAAGATCGGTATGACACAGGTCTTCGATGAGGCAGGCAAGGTCGTTCCCGTAACGGTAATCGAAGCGGGTCCCTGCGTGGTAGTTCAGAAAAAGACTGCCGAAAACGACGGTTATGAGGCTGTTCAGCTCGGTTTCGGAGATGTTTCCCCGAAGCACGTGAACAAGCCCGAACAGGGTCATTTCAAGAAAAATGATGTGGCGTTCAAGAAAACCCTTAAGGAATTCCGTTTCGACGACATCAGCGGCTACAACACCGGCGACGTTATCAAGGCGGACGTGTTCGCAGAAGGCGACGTTATCGACGTTGCGGGCGTAAGCAAGGGCAAGGGCTTCACAGGTGCTATTAAGCGTTACAATCAGCACAGACTGAAAGAAACTCACGGTTCGGGTCCTGTGGCAAGACAGGCGGGTTCTATGGGCGCATGCTCGTCCCCTTCGAGAATTTTCAAGGGCAAGGGCATGGCAGGTCATATGGGCGCGGAGAATGTTACCGTGCAGAACCTTGTTGTTGTGAAAGTCGACGCTGAAAACAACCTTATCGCGGTCAAGGGAGCTGTTCCCGGACCCAAGGGCGGCGTTGTGACAATTTGCGACGCGGTAAAGGCATAAGAGAGGGGAGGACGATACTATGTCAAAGATAAATGTTGTTGATATGGCGGGTAAAGTCGTTTCCGAGCTTGAGCTTAACGACGCGGTTTTCGGCATTAAGCCCAACAAGACCGCTATGCACTCCGCAGTGGTTAATTACCTCGCAAATCAGCGTCAGGGAACGCAGTCCACTCTTACCAGAACAGAGGTAAGCGGCGGCGGTAAAAAGCCCTGGCGTCAGAAATGCACGGGTCACGCAAGACAGGGTTCGACAAGAGCGCCCCAGTGGAGACACGGCGGTATAGCGCTCGGACCGAAGCCCCGTTCCTACAGATTCAGCCTTAATAAGAAGCTGAAGAGATTGGCACTTCTGTCGGCGCTTTCAAGCAAGGTCGCTGAAAACGAGATGATCGTTGTGGACAGCATCACGACAGATGAGTTCAAGACCAAGAATATGGTAAATATGCTTAAGGCTATCGGCGCGGAGGACAAGACCCTTATCGTGCTTGACAGCGTTGACAAAAAGGTCATAAAGTCCGCTGCGAATATCGCGGACGTTAAGACCACACAGGTCAATACCCTTAACGTTTACGACATTCTTAACTGCAACAAGTTCGTTATCGTAAAGGGCGCCGTTGAAAAACTTGAGGAGGTGTACGCATAATGGAAAAGGTCGCACAGGATATAATCTTGAAGCCCATCATAACCGAACATTCCATGGACTGCCTTGCACAGGGAAAGTACACTTTCAAAGTCGCAAAGGACGCAAACAAGATCGAGATCGCAAGAGCGGTAGAACAGCTCTTCAAGGGCGTTAAGGTCGCTAAGGTGAATACAATAAGCGTTCGCGGAAGAAAAAAGAGAATGGGCAGAAGCGAGGGCTATACTTCCGACTGGAAGAAGGCTATCGTTACTCTCGCGGAGGGCTCTAAGACTATTGAGTTCTTCGACGGAATGATTTAAGGTAAGGAGTGAAACGATATGGCTATCAAAGCATACAAGCCCGTAAACAACAGCCGCCGCGGAATGACCGTTACGGATTACAGCGGGCTTTCAAAAGTAGCTCCCGAAAAAAGTCTTCTGGAGCCTGTTAAAAAGACCGCCGGCAGAAACAGCTACGGCAGAATTACCGTAAGACACATCGGCGGCGGAAACAGAAAGAAATACCGTATTATCGACTTCAAGAGAGATAAGAGAGGCATGAACGCGATAGTTGCAACGCTTGAGTACGACCCCAACCGCTCCGCGTTTATCGCGCTCGTAAAGTATGAGGACGGCGAGAAGAGATATATTATCGCTCCCGACGGACTTAAGGTGGGAGATACCGTAAGAGCAGGCTCCGACGCTGATATCAAGCCCGGAAACGCTCTGCCGCTCAACGATATTCCCGTAGGTACCGTTATCCACAATGTTGAGCTTCACCCCGGCAAGGGCGCACAGCTGGTGCGTTCGGCAGGAAATATGGCTCAGCTGATGGCAAAGGAGAACGGTCTGGCACTGCTCCGTCTGCCTTCGGGAGAACTCAGAAACGTTTCCGCAGAGTGCTATGCATCTATCGGAACAGTTTCCAACCTCGACCACGAGAACGTAAACCTCGGTAAGGCAGGTAAGACACGTCACCTCGGTATAAGACCTACAGTCCGCGGTTCTGTTATGAACCCGAACGACCACCCGCACGGCGGTGGTGAGGGTAAGTCCCCTGTCGGACGCCCCGGACCTGTTACTCCGTGGGGCAAGCCCGCTCTCGGCTATAAGACGCGTTCCGCAAAGAAAGCGTCCAACAAGTTTATCGTTAAGAGAAGAAACGGTAAATAATTCCAAATATAACATTAACCCGAAAGTTGCTGTTAATAAGAACAGCGTTGCCGCCGCGTTTTTCAAAGCGCTGCCTTTGACGGTATAAACTTTAAGGGAGTGCCGCTTTTGCGGTCAGCGTCCTAAAAAAGCGGGAGAAGCTTTGACGATTTGAAAGGCTGATCCCGAAAACGCGGGCAGGCGTAAAAATTTTCACTGCTCATTAACTTGCAGCTTAACTGAAAGGAAAAATTACAATGGGAAGAAGCATTAAAAAAGGACCTTATGTGCAGGAAGCTCTTTATAAGAGAGTTCTCGCGCTGAACGAGGGCGGAAAGAAAACGGTTCTGAAAACATGGAGCCGCTCTTCCACGATATTCCCCGAATTCGTAGGTCATACTTTTGCCGTTCACGACGGCAGGAAGCACGTTCCGGTATACGTTACCGAGGATATGGTAGGACACAAACTCGGTGAGTTCGCTCCGACAAGGACCTTCAAGGGTCATTCGGGAAGCAAGACTACCGCAAAGACCAAGTAAGGAGGAGATAATATGGAAGCAAGAGCAGAACTCAGGCAAGTTCGTATTTCTCCGAGAAAAGTCGGTATCGTGCTTGACCTTATAAGAAACAAGGACGTTGAGACAGCAATGGCAATCCTCAACAATACCCCCAAGTCCGCAAGTGAGCCGTTGGCAAAGCTTCTGAAATCCGCAGTTGCGAACGCCGAGAACAATCACAATATGGATACCTCCAAGCTGATAGTTTCCAAGGCTTATGTAGGACCGGGCATCACGCTCAAGCGTATCAGACCGAAAGACCACGGACGCGCACACAGGATACTGAAAAGAACGTCCAATGTCACACTGGTTGTTAAAGAAGCTGAATAAGGAGGAGAATTACAATGGGACAGAAGGTTAATCCACATGGTCTCAGAGTGGGTGTAATCAAGGATTGGGATTCTCGCTGGTTCGCCGGAAAAGCAACCTTCGGTGATACACTGGTGGAAGATCATAAGATCCGCGATTACCTCATGTGCAAAAGACATTTCATAAACTCGAAGGGCGAGGCAACACCTCAGCTCCTTTCAAGAGCAGCAGGTATCGCAAAGGTTGAGATCGAGCGCACAGGCGCAAATAAAATAAAGATCTACATTCACACCTCGAAGCCCGGTATGCTTATCGGACAGAAAGGCGCGGAGATCGACAAGCTCCGTGCGGAGCTGGTAAAGCTGGCAGGCGGTAAGGATATATCTCTCGAAATAGTAGAGATAAGCAATCCCGATACCAACGCGCAGATAGTCGCGGACAATATCGCTATGCAGCTTGAGGACCGCGTTTCTTTCAGAAGAGCTATGAAGCAGGTCATCGGAAGAACAATGAAGAGCGGAGCAAAGGGAATAAAGACTATGGTAAGCGGTCGTCTGGGCGGCGCGGAAATAGCGCGCTCCGAGAGCTACCACGAGGGAACTATCCCGCTTCAGACGCTCCGTGCGGATATTGATTACGCAACCGCAAGAGCAAATACCACCTACGGCGTTATCGGCGTAAAGGTGTGGATCTACAACGGCGAAGTCCTCAAGGGCGAAATACGTTCCAACAGGAACGAGCGTTCTGAAAGAAACGACAGACGCCGCAATGACAGAGCAGGCGGAAGAGGTCGCGACGACCGCCGTCCGCGCAGACCCAGAGAGGGCAGAGAGGCAAGAGAGCCCAGAGAAGCAAGAAAAGAAGGAGGTAACGACTGATGCTGCTTCCTAAGAGAGTAAAATACAGAAGAGTGCAGAGAGGTCGCCGTAAGGGCGTTGCAACAAGAGGCAACACCGTTTCCAACGGAGAGTACGGACTTCAGGCACTTGAAGCCGCGTGGATAAAGTCCAACCAGATAGAGGCGGCACGTCGCGCCATGACACGTTACATCAAGCGTGGCGGACAGGTGTGGATAAAGATATTCCCCGACAAGCCCGTAACGACAAAGCCGCTTGGCACTCGTATGGGTTCGGGAAAAGGTTCTCCCGAATATTGGGTAGCCGTAGTCAAGCCCGGACGCGTTCTGTTTGAGATCGCGGGAGTATCTGAGGACGCGGCAAGAGAGGCAATGCGTCTTGCGATGCACAAGCTGCCTATCAAGTGCAAATTTGTTAAAAAGGAAGACGGAGGTGAGCTTTAATGAAAGCTTCGGAAATCAAATATCTCTCGGAAACCGAGCTTGAAACCAAGCTCGCCGAACTTAAAGCTGAACTTTTCAATCTTCGCTTTCAGCTTGCGGTAAATCAGCTGGACAATCCGACAAGGATAAAGGCTGTCAAGAAGGATATCGCTCGTATCAAGACTATCCAGCGTGAGCGCGAGCTTACCGCACAGAATTGAGGAAGGAGGATAAGAACTAAACATGGAAAGAGCTTTAAGAAAGACCAGAGTGGGCAGAGTAGTCAGCAACAAGATGGATAAGACTATTGTCGTTGCCATCGAGGATAATGTTCGTCATCCTCTTTATAAGAAGATAGTAAAGCGCACCATCAAGCTCAAGGCACACGACGAGCAGAACACCTGCAATATCGGCGACAGAGTTGAAATTATGGAAACGCGTCCGCTTTCCAAGGACAAGAGATGGCGTTTGGTGAACGTTATCGAGCGCGCTAAGTAATTGATAACAATTGATTTTGATTCTACGAAAGGAGAAGTAATGCCATGATTCAGATGCAGACATTGCTTAAGGTCGCCGACAACACAGGCGCTAAAGAGCTTATGTGTATAAGAGTGCTGGGCGGCACGAGAAGAAGATATGCAAATATCGGCGACGTTATAGTGGCTTCTGTAAGAAAAGCTACACCCGGCGGCGTTGTTAAAAAAGGCGACGTTGTAAAGTGCGTTGTGGTACGTTCCGCTAAGGGATTAAGACGCGACGACGGCACATATATCCGCTTTGACGAGAACGCGGCGGTAATTATCAAGGAGGACAAGAATCCGAGAGGCACTCGTATTTTTGGTCCGGTTGCGAGAGAGCTGAGGGACAGAGATTTTATGAAGATACTGTCGCTTGCTCCCGAAGTACTGTAATGGAGGTGCCGCGAATATGAATATCAAGGTTGGCGACAACGTTATGCTCATGACAGGCGACAAGCCTTCAAAGGGCGGGGACAGAGGAAAGACCGGCAAGGTGCTTACGGTATCCCCGAAAGAGGGAAAGGTCATCGTAGAGGGGATCAACATGGTGACGAAGCACGTCAAGCCGCGCCAGCAGGGACAGCTCGGCGGACGCGTTCAGGCGGAAAGCCCCATCTACGCGTGCAAGGTAATGCCTGTTTGCCCCAAGTGCAGCAAGCCTACAAGAGTAGGTCACAAAATCGAGGACGGCAAGAAGATCAGAGTATGCAAGCACTGCGGTGCGGAGCTTAAGTACTGATTCACCCGAATTTGGTCGGATATAAGAAGCACGCGGGCGCCGCGGCTAAAATCCGGCTTCTAAAAGGAGATTTATTACAATGGCAAGAATGAAGGAATACTACAAGGAAACTGTAGCTCCCGCACTGTTCAAGAAATTCGGCTACAAGTCTGTAATGCAGACGCCGAAGCTCGATAAGATAGTAGTGAACGTAGGCTGCGGCGAGGCTAAGGAAAACGCGAAGGTCATTGACTATGTTATGGCTGAGTTGGGCGCTATCACGGGACAGAAGCCCGTGGCTTGCCGCTCCAAGAAGTCCGTCGCGAACTTCAAGCTCAGAGAGGGTCAGGTAATAGGAGTCAAGGTTACGCTCAGAGGCGACATTATGTACGAGTTTCTGGACAGACTGTTCAACGTTGCTCTGCCGCGTGTGCGTGACTTCAGAGGCATCAACCCCAACTCCTTCGACGGAAGAGGAAACTACTCCTTCGGACTGAAGGAACAGCTCATCTTTCCGGAAATAGAGTACGATAAAATAGATGCCGTCCGCGGTATGGATATAAACTTCATCACTACTGCGAAAACCGACGAAGAGGCAAGAGAGCTGCTTACCATGATGGGCGCTCCCTTTGAGAAATAAGGCGGAAGGGAGGATAATCCATGGCAAAGAAGTCGTTAAAAATCAAACAGCAGAGAGCGCCGAAGTTCTCCACTCGTTCTTACAACAGATGCAAGATCTGTGGCAGACCTCACGCGTATCTGCGCAAGTTCGGCATTTGCAGAATATGCTTCAGAGAGCTTGCTTACAAGGGCGAAATCCCCGGAGTAAAGAAAGCAAGCTGGTAATCATACCGGCAAAGCACAGCCGAAGGCTTTACCTCGTCGAGCGGGTATAAGACAAAAAGCTCGAATAAAGGCAAGAATATTTTAGTACGACGGACGGATTTGCGTTCGTAACGGCTAATCTACAGGAGGTAAATGAATGCAGATCACAGATACAATCGCGGATATGCTCACGAGAATTCGCAACGCGAATTCACAGAAGCACCCCACTGTTGATATTCCCGCTTCCAACCTCAAGAAGCAGATCGCACAGATACTGCTTGATGAAGGCTACATCAAGGCATACAAGGTCGTTGATGACGATAAGAAGCAGGGCACGATCAAGATAACACTTAAGTACACAGACAATAAGTCGCAGGTGATCACGGGACTTCGCCGTGTATCAAAGCCGGGCTTAAGGATCTACTCTAACTGCAAGGATATGCCCAAGGTAATGAAAGGGCTCGGAATCGCTATCGTTTCCACCTCGAAGGGCATTATGACCGACAAGAAGGCAAGAGAACTGAACGTCGGCGGAGAAGTCCTTGCGTTCGTATGGTAATAGGAGGAATAGTAATATGTCAAGAATAGGAAGAATGCCTGTTGCTGTTCCTGCCGGAGTAGACGTAAAAATCGACGGTCCGGTCGTTACGGTAAAGGGTCCTAAGGGTACGATAACAAAAGAATTCAATCATCTTATGCAGATCTCGCAGGAGGGCGCGGAGATAGTCGTAAAGCGTCCCGACGACGAGAACCTCTCGAAGTCGCTTCACGGTCTTACGAGAACCCTTATCCACAATATGGTAGTCGGCGTTACAGAGGGCTTCAAGAAAGAGCTTGAAATAAACGGCGTCGGCTTCAGATGCGAAAAGCAGGGCAAGAAGGTTGTTATGAACCTCGGTTTCTCTCATAAGGTAGAGGTCGAGGATACAGACGACATCAAGCTCGAAGTTCCTTCCCCGAACAAGATAATTGTTACGGGAATCGACAAGCAGAAGGTAGGTCAGGTCGCTTCCGAGATCAGAGGCAAGCGTCCGCCGGAGCCTTATAAGGGCAAGGGCATCAAGTACGCCGAAGAAACCATTCGCCGCAAGGAAGGCAAAGCCGGCAAGGGTAAGAAGTAAGGAAAGGATTGAATTAAGATGGTTAAGACTATTGATAAAAATAAGAGCAGACTTCGCCGTCATAAGCGCGTTCGCTCTAAGATAACAGGCACTCCGCAGTGCCCTAGACTCAATGTTTTCCGTTCTTCTATGCACATTTACGCTCAGATAATCGACGACGTAAACGGTGTTACTCTGGCTGCGGCATCTTCTACCGAAAAGGGCTTCGGTCAGTACGGCGGAAACGTTGAAGCCGCAAAGAAGGTCGGTCAGATGATCGCCGAGAAGGCAAAGGCAAAGGGAATAACCGACGTGGTATTTGACAGAGGCGGCTATGTATACCACGGCAGAGTGGCAGCTCTCGCGGAGGGCGCACGCGAAGGCGGACTTAATTTCTGATAAGGAGGGAAACAGACTTGGCTAATTACGAAAACAACGAAAACGAGCTTTCCGAAAAGGTTGTCGCTATCAACCGCGTTTCCAAGACAGTAAAGGGCGGACGCATCATGAAGTTTGCGGCTCTGGTCGTAGTGGGCGACGGCAAAGGTACGGTAGGGTTCGGTATGGGTAAATCCAACGAGGTTCCCGACGCGATACGCAAGGGAATTGAGGACGCGAAGAAGAATCTTCACAAGATAGCTCTTAAAGGCACGACCATTCCTCACGAGATCGTCGGCAAGTTCGGCGCGGGCGCTGTGCTTATGCGTCCGGCTCCCGAAGGTACGGGCGTTATCGCGGGCGGTCCTGTTCGTGCGGTGATAGAAATGGCAGGAATAAAGAATATCCGTACAAAATCACTGCGCTCGAACAATCCGTGCAACGTGGTACGCGCTACAATGGCGGGACTTACCGCTCTCAGAACCGCAGAGGAAGTTGCGGCTCTCAGAGGCAAGAGCGTCAAAGAGCTTTAATTTAATGACGTGTAGGAGGGAAAAATCATGGCATTGAAAATCACTCTTGTACGTTCCCTGAACAGCTGCAAGAAAAATCAGATCGCCACAGCGCACGCGTTGGGTCTGCGCAAGGTGAATTCCGAAACGACACAGCCCGATAACGAGGCTACGAAAGGTAAAATCAAGACTATCGCTCACCTGGTAAAGGTTGAAGAGGTTTGATTATACGACGATTGAACATTAAAATTTACCTAGGGGGTGCAAAGAAATGAAGCTTCACGAATTACAGCCCGCGGCGGGTTCTGTAAAGGACGTTAAGCGCATTGGCCGCGGTCACGGTTCGGGACAGGGCAAGACCGCAGGCAAAGGACACAAGGGTCAGAAGGCACGCTCCGGCGGCTCGATAAGACCCGGATTTGAGGGCGGTCAGATGCCGCTCCAGAGAAGAATGCCGAAGAGAGGATTCAACAACATCTTCGCTAAGGAATTCGCGGCAGTAAACGTAAGCGAGCTTGAGAAGAGATTCGAGAGCGGAGCGGTCGTTGACGCGGAAAGCCTTGTAGCGTCAGGCGCAGTCAAGGACGCAAAGGACGGCATTAAGATCCTCGGCAACGGAGAGCTTACAAAGAGCCTTACCGTTAAGGCAGTCAAGTTCACCGAAACGGCGAAGGAGAAAATTGAAAAGGCAGGCGGAAAGGCAGAGGTGGTTTAATGAACGGTATGCTTACGGTCTTTCGCAACGCGTGGATCGACACGCAGCTGCGCAAAAAGATCTTGTATACACTGTTTATCCTCATACTGTTCCGTCTGGGATCCAGCATTTTTGTTCCGTATCTTAACAACAACGCGATAACTACGATGATATCGGGAGCGTCACTGTTAAATTACCTTGATGTAATGACGGGCGGCGCACTCGGAAAAGGCACACTGCTTGCAATGTCGATCTCACCGTACATCAACGCGTCTATCATCATTCAGCTTCTTACGGTAGCGATACCGCCTCTCGAAAAGCTCCAGAAGGAGGGCGAAGAGGGCAGGAAGAAGCTGAATACCATAACGAAGCTGACGTCGCTCGGAATCGCAATTCTTCAAGCGACAGCGTTCTATTTCACATTGAGGAACGGCGCGACGGACAGCAACAACAATCACGTTGCGATACTTCGCTACGGCGATGTTTACGATTCTTCGTCGGATATGTTTTCGATAATATTGTCGGCGATCACGATAATCGCCTGCTTCGTCGCGGGAGCGTCGGTCATCATATGGCTCGGCGACCGAATAAACGAAAAAGGCGTCGGAAACGGTATCTCAATGATCCTCTTTACGGGAATCGTCGCAAGACTTCCCGATACGATCGGAGAATTTTACGCGCTGTGCAAGTCGGATATGAAGAACATCTTCTTTGTGCTTGCGGTGATCGTGATTTTCGCGGCAATGGTGTGGTTCGTTATATTCATGACGAACGCCGAGCGCCGTATCCCCGTACAGTACGCTAAACGCGTCGTGGGACGCAAGATGTACGGCGGACAAAGCACACATATTCCGATAAAGGTAGCAATGTCGGGCGTTATGCCCATCATCTTCGCGATGTCGCTTATGAGCCTGCCGCAGACGATACTGCTTTTCTTCGGCATCAGAGGCGACAACTCGACGGATCATACGTTCTGGGAGGGCGTGGCAAGATTCTTCTCGACGACTTCGCCCGCGTATGCGATAATCTATTTCGTGCTGATAATCGCATTCAACTATTTCTATGTCGCGATAAGCTACAATCCTATCGAGATCGCAAACAACCTGAAGAAAAACAACGGCGCTATACCCGGATATCGTCCCGGAAAGCCGACATCTGATTTCATTTACAATTCGTTGAATAAGATCACGCTTATCGGCGCTATTTTCCTCGGTATAATCGCGATATTCCCTATCATTCTCTCGTGGATAAACCGCGACTTCTCGAATTTGTCCCTGGGCGGTACCTCGCTGCTTATCATCGTCGGCGTGGCGCTCGAAACGGTTCGTTCGCTCGAAAGCCAGATCATGATGCGTCATCACCCCGGCTTCCTCGATTGATAAGAGCCTGTAACTGAATGAGGTAAAAAGTTATGAATATGATTTTTCTAGGCGCACCGGGCGCAGGCAAGGGAACTCAGGCGGAAGTGGTATGCAGAGAGCTGAATATCCCCGCTCTTTCAACGGGCAATATGCTGCGTGAGGCTGTGAAGAACGGTACTCCCGCGGGACTTGCGGCTAAGGATTATATGGACAGGGGCGACCTTGTCCCCGATGAGATAGTTATCGGAATACTCAAGGACAGGATCGCCAAGGACGACGCTAAAAACGGCTTTATTCTCGATGGTTTCCCCAGAACGGTAGCTCAGGCGGAGGCTCTCGAAAATATGGGAGTGAGAATTGACAAGGTCATCGAGATCGACGTTCCCGACGAGGCTATTACAGCAAGAATGTCGGGCAGACGCGTGTGCGAAGGCTGCGGAAACTCCTACCACATCAAGTTCAAACCCACAAAAGTGGAGGGCATCTGCGACGCGTGCGGCGCAAAGGTCGTCCAGAGAATAGACGACAAGCCCGAAACCGTTCAGGCAAGACTTAAGACCTATCACGAAAAAACAGCTCCGCTTAAGGACTACTATAAGTCCCGCGGAAAGCTGGTGACAGTTCAGGGTCAGAACGAGATCGAAGAAACCTCGCGGCTGACACTGGCGGCTATCAAGGGTTAAGCCCTTATTCAGGAAGAAAATCAATGATCCAGATAAAGAATCCGACCGAGCTTAAGGGTATGATGAAAGCGGGCGAGCTTGCAGCGCAGGCTCTGGCGCTCGCGGGGAAGCACGCCGTGCCGGGGATCTCTACATGGGAGCTTGACAGGATCGTCAACGACTTCGTGGTTTCCAGAGGCGGTCATTCCCCCTGCAAAGGTTACGGGGGATTTCCCGGACATAACTGTTTTTCGGTAAACGAGGAGCTTATACACGGGATACCTTCCAAGAAAAAGATCCTGAAAGAAGGGGATATCCTTTCCTGCGACATCGTAGCCGAGCTTAACGGCTTTATGGGCGACAACACCAAGACCTTCAAGGTCGGAAAGGTATCCGAAGAGGCAGAACGGCTGCTGAAATTCACCGAAGAGGCACTCTATAAGGGAATCTCAATGGCAGTCGAGGGCAACCGCATAGGCGATATTTCTCACGCTATCCAAACACACGTGGAATCGGGCGGATACGCCTGCGCCGAGAAGTTCATCGGTCACGGGATAGGACGAGAAATGCACGAGGATCCGGAGGTCCCCAACGAGGGAAAGGCGGGTCACGGACCGAGATTGCTTGCGGGTATGACAATAGCCGTCGAGCCGATGGTAAATTCCCACTCAGGACGGGTGAATATCTTAGGCGACAAGTGGACGGTAGTAACGACGGACGGTAGCCTTTCCTGCCACTTCGAGCATACTATCGCCATCACGACGGGCGAACCCGTTATTTTGACATTGGAGAGCCACTGATGGATATTCGCGTCGGAAGAGTGGTCATAAGCGCAGCAGGTCACGACAGCGGAAGATTTATGCTGGTGACAGGCGTTGAAAACGGCTTCATTTATGTAGCCGACGGGAAGGAGCGAAAGCTTTCTTCCCCGAAAAAAAAGAATATTCGGCACGTCCGTGCGACCAAGGGCTTTATAGAGCCTGAGGGACTGACGGACAAAAGACTGCGGCAGACGCTGAGAGCGTTCGCCAACAGAAGCACTTCAGAGGAGAGTGAATAGCTTGTCTAAAGAAGATGTATTGGAAGTAGAGGGAACGATCCTCGAAGCTCTGCCGAACGCTCAGTTCAAGGTGGAGCTTACGAACGGACACCAGATCTTAGCGCACATCAGCGGCAAGCTGAGAATGAATTACATTCGTATTTTGCCGGGCGATAAGGTCACAGTGGAAATGTCACCCTACGACCTTACAAAGGGCAGGATCACATGGCGCGCAAAGTGATCAAGTGATACAGGTGACTGCCGCAATCAGTTTTTACACCTTAAAAGGAGGGTATTTCAATGAAAGTAAGACCTTCGGTAAAGCCCATGTGCGACAAGTGCAAGGTCATAAAGCGCAAGGGCAAAGTTATGGTAATCTGTGTTGAACCCAAACACAAGCAAAGACAGGGTTGATCCCTATTCCGAACAGAGGAGGAAAAATAATGGCAAGAATTGCTGGTGTGGACCTGCCAAAGGAAAAGCGCGTAGAAATAGGACTTACCTACGTTTACGGCATCGGCAGAAAGTCCGCGAATGATATTCTGGCAAAGGCGGGAGTAAATCCCGATACCCGCGTCAAGGATCTGACCGACGACGAGGAAACCAAGATCCGTGAGGTTATCGACAAGGACGGCTATGTTGTAGAGGGCGACCTGAGAAGAATGGTAGCACTCAATATCAAGCGCCTTGTTGAAATCAACTGCTACCGCGGAACTCGTCACCGCAAGGGACTTCCCGTGCGCGGTCAGCGTACCAAGACCAACGCCAGAACACGCAAGGGTCCGAAAAAGACTATCGCAAACAAGAAGAAGTAAACAGAAAGGCGGTTATATAAAATGGCACAGGCTAAGAAACAAGTCGTTCGCAGACGCCGTGAGCGCAAGAACGTCGAAAACGGCGCGGCTCATATCCAGTCTACGTTCAACAATACTATCGTCACCATCACCGACCTTCAGGGAAACGCTCTGTCGTGGGCTTCCGCGGGCGGACTCGGCTTCAGAGGTTCGAGAAAATCCACCCCTTTCGCGGCACAGACGGCAGCGGACGTTGCGGCAAAGGCGGCAATGGAACACGGCTTAAAGACCGTTGAGGTCTATGTAAAGGGTCCGGGTCAGGGACGTGAGGCAGCTATACGCGCACTTCAGGCAGCAGGTCTTGAGGTAAAGCTCATAAAGGACGTAACGCCTATCCCCCACAACGGATGCCGTCCCCCCAAGAGAAGAAGAGTCTGAAAGAAACGGCTTTTACAGGAAACTAACAAGTCAAGCGCAACGTTTGCTTGACGTCGGAATTCAATATCCGATATTATTTTGATTAACGGAGGAATTATATTATGGCAGTAAATCGCGACCCGATTTTGAAAAAGTGCAGAAGTCTTGATATCAGCCCCGCAGTACTGGGGTATTCCGAGAACAAGAAGTCTAAGAGATTCGCAAAGGATAAGAACCGTCAGAAGAAAGTTTCCGAGTACGGTCAGCAGCTGAAGGAAAAGCAGAAGCTGAAATTCGTATACGGCGTTCTCGAAAAGCAGTTCTATCACTATTATGAGCTTGCAACAAAGGAAGAGGGCATCGCCGGCGAAAACCTTTTAAGACTTCTGGAGTCCCGTCTTGACAACATCGTTTTCAGAATGGGTCTGGCAACTACACGCCGCGAAGCTCGCCAGCTTGTAACTCACGGTCATTTCTGTGTGAACGGCAAGAGAGTTGATATACCCTCTTACAGAGTTAGAGTAGGCGATACGGTTTCCCTCAAAGAACAAAGCAAGAAGAGCAAGAAGTTTGAGCAGATAGCGGAAGTTGCGGGCGGAAGGCTTACCCCCATGTGGCTTGACGTCGATAAGGAAAAGCAGTCCGCAAAGGTTACTCGTCCGTTCCAGCGCGATGATCTCGACTTCGAGATCGCCGAGCATTTGATTATCGAGCTGTATTCTAAATAATTGCTTCTCAGCATACAGATATTTAGTGCGGTTATTTTTAATTCATACTTGCGTTTTGCGTTTGAGAGCCGTCAGATGTGTCAATACTTCTGTTAAAACGGCAGTTGAGTATGAATTAAAATTAACATCGGATACAGCATAGCACAGGATAATTAAAGTTAGCCGAAAGGCTTGTAACGGAAAAGCTATCGGGAGGGTTACCAAATGCTTGAAAAAAACGAAAAGCTCAATATTGAGACCTTCAAGTTAAGGTCTGACGGAACTTATGGAATGTTCGTGCTGGAGCCTCTCCAGAGCGGATATGGAAACACCCTTGGGAATAGTCTTAGAAGGGTCTTACTCTCCTCATTGCCCGGCGTAGCAGCGACCTCTGTCAAGATAGACGGCGTACTGCACGAGTTTTCAACGATACCGGGCGTTAAAGAAGATGTTACGGAGATCATTCTTAATATAAAGGGACTCAGAGCGAAAATGTTCGGCGAAGCCCCTAAAACCCTCTACATCGAAGCGGAGGGCGAGTGCGAGGTAACAGCAGGCGATATAAAGACAGATTCGGAGGTCGAAATTCTTGACCCCGGTATGCATATTGCAACACTTTCCGCCGGAGCAAAGCTGGTCATGAGCATTACGCTCGACCGCGGAAGAGGCTACGTCGCCGCAGAGCAGAACAAGCCCGCAGAACAGGTTATTGGAATGATACCCGTTGACAGTATCTATACTCCCGTTCTGAAATGCAACTACACAGTCGAAAATACGCGTGTGGGTCAGAGAACGGACTTTGAGAAGCTGATGATAGAGATCTGGACAGACGGCACAATTTCCGCGAAGGAAGCGGTTTCCTATGCGGCAAAGATACTGATCGAAAGATTGCAGATGTTCGCGGAGCTGTCCGACGAAACAAACCCTCAGGACCTTATCGAAACAAAGACAGAAGATCATACCGACAAGGTACTCGAAATGACAATAGAAGAACTGGAGCTTTCGGTGCGCTCTTTCAACTGCTTGAAGAGAGCGGGAATAAATACCGTAAGAGATCTCGTGAACAAGTCGCCTGAGGAAATGATGAAAGTAAGAAATCTCGGAAAGAAGTCGTTTGACGAGGTGAAGGCAAAGCTGCAGTCACTGGGCTGCGACCTTATGACTTCCGAAGATAACGGCTAAGTGAAAGCGGAAATTTCCGCTGTCGAATTCTACCGAAAGGAGAAAATAAAATGCCAGGTTCAAGAAAATTAGGCAGAACCTCCGACCATAGAAAGGCTATGCTGAGAGGTATGGTTACTTTCCTGCTTGAGAACGGTAAGATCGAAACTACCGTGACCCGCGCAAAGGAGGTACGCGCCGAAGCTGAGAAGATGATAACTCTCGGCAAGGAAAACACGCTTCACACAAAGCGTCAGGTATTCTCGTACATCACCAAGGAGGCTGTCGCAAAGAAGCTCTTCGACGAAATTGCGCCGAAGTATGCGGATAAAAACGGCGGCTACACCAGAATCTATAAGCTCGGTCCGCGCCGCGGAGATGCAGCAGAAATGGCTGTAATAGAGCTTGTCTGATGACGTGATATAAGAGCAGGACACATCAAGGCTCCCGATTTTTCGGGAGCCTTTTTCGTGAAATTTTTGGTACCCCCTTGACAAAAGACGCTGAGTATGGTATAATATCCTAGTATATTGGTAGGGGATTTCGGGGGCGATAATTTGACTTTACAACAGCTGAGATATATCGTTAAGGTGGCGGATATCGGTTCTCTGAACAAGGCGGCAGATGAGCTGTATGTTTCGCAGCCGTCACTGTCAGCGGCGCTTCGCGAGGTGGAAAATGAGTTGGGAATAACCGTTTTCCGAAGAAGCGGCAGGGGTATGGAGCTTACAAGCGACGGAGTGGAGTTCGTCACCTCGGCGCGGGGAATACTCATACAATATGACCGCCTGATGGAGCAGTACACCAAAGAGGGCGGCATCAAGAAAAAATTCGGTATCTCTACACAGCATTATTCTTTCGCCGTGAAGTGTTTCGTCGAAGTCGTCAAGCAGTTCAACACAACGGAGTACGAGTTCGCCATACGGGAAACAAAGACCCGTGAGATAATCGACGATGTCCACGCACTGCGCAGCGAGATCGGTATATTGTTCCTAAGTAATTTCAACCGAAAAACAATAGAAAAGCAGCTTCAGGCAAACGACCTCGAATTCGTGAAGCTGAAAGAATGCAGAGCCTATGTGTACCTTGCGAAAACACACCCGCTTGCAAGCCGCGAAAGTATCTCGTTCGCCGATCTGGAGCCATATCCGTGCCTTTCGTTCGAGCAGGGCGGAGAGGCTTCGTACTACTACGCCGAGGAGATACTTGGCGAGAAAAATTATAAGCGCGTCATAAAGGCAAACGACCGTGCCACAATGCTGAATCTGATGATAGGACTTGACGGATATACGCTCTGTTCGGGACTTATCTGCGAGGAGCTTAACGGCGGGGCATATAAGGCGGTCCCGTTTGTCGACCCCGAATTCGATTCCGAGGGAGTAATGGAGATAGGCTACATAAAAAAACGCAACCTCATTATGGGGAAAATAGCCGAGCTATATATCAAAGAGCTGAAAGCATATCTCGACGAACACTCCCCATAAGAAAAAACTATATCCTACTATATCAATATAATATTTGACAATATCGGATTTTGGGTGTATAATATAATCAAGGAACGGAAAAACCGTTAATAAATAATAACATTATATATTTCGGAGGTATCGCTATGAAAATCTATGAAAAGATAACCGACCTTATAGGTGGAACGCCCCTTTTGAAGCTGACGAATTATTCAAAGGAGCAGGATCTGGACGCGGAGCTTGTGGTGAAACTCGAATATCTGAACCCCGCGGGAAGCGTCAAGGACAGAATTGCTGTCGCAATGCTCGACGAAGCCGAAAAGAAAGGCGCACTTAAAGCAGACGGCGTTATTATCGAGCCGACAAGCGGAAATACGGGAATAGGTCTTGCAGCTGCGGCTGCTTCAAGAGGTTATAAAATTATCCTCACCATGCCCGAAACTATGTCGGTAGAACGCCGCAATCTGCTTAAAGCTTACGGCGCGGAGATCGTTCTGACAGAGGGCAAAAAGGGTATGAAGGGCGCTATCGAAAAGGCAGAGGAATTAGCCCGCTCTACACCGAATTCTTTTATTCCGGGACAGTTTGTGAATCCCGCCAACCCCAAGGCACACTTTGAAAGCACAGGACCCGAAATATGGAACGACACCGACGGGAAAGTTGATATTTTCGTCGCGGGTGTCGGTACGGGCGGCACAGTCACGGGTGTAGGAGAGTTTCTCAAAAAACAGAACCCCAACGTCAAGGTCGTCGCGGTCGAGCCTTCGGATTCTCCTGTGCTGTCAGAGGGAAGATCCGGCTCTCACGGCATACAGGGCATCGGAGCGGGCTTCGTTCCGCAGACGCTCAATACAAAGATCTATGACGAAATAATCACCGTCAAAACACAGGACGCTTACGAAACGGGCAGACTGCTTGCCCGCAAAGAGGGTCTGCTTGTCGGTATATCATCGGGAGCAGCAGTGTGGGCTGCGGCTGAACTCGCAAAGCGCCCCGAAAACAAGGGAAAACTTATCGTGGCGCTTCTCCCCGATACAGGCGACCGTTATCTGTCTACACCGATGTTCAGCGAATAAGCTGCTAAATATATTTTTCATATTGCTTCTTCACGCATATTACGCGTGGGGAAGCATTTTTTTGCCCGAAATAAAAGTTGTCGGAAGAATATGGTTGCAATTTCAAAGGAAATGTGTTATAATTACAATGTATAGTTGTATTCAAAACAAATTAGGGATAATACAAATACAGCGGTAAGTATTTTGAAAGGATTCATCTATGTTCAAATATGAAAACAAACAATGCCCCGTCTGCCATGAGGCTATGCACGAGGGCGAGGATATAGTCGTCTGTCCCGTCTGCGGAACGCCGCAGCACAGAGCGTGTTACGCAAAAGAAAACAAATGCGCCATGGAAAGCCTGCATTCTATAGGATTCGTTTATACGGGCAGACTTCCGGGAGAGCCTGAGCCGACAGTGTTCCCCGTCGAACCCGCGCCCGACGCCGATACCTCCAACCCTAAGGAGTTGAGCTATTCCGATCTTCAGAGCGAGGTAGACGGAATAGTTATGAATTACCTCCATGTTCAGGACGGCAACGGAAATGCGAGCGCCTACGGCTTTAAGGAGGACGGTCCGGACGGAGTGTCGATACGCGAGTTGCTGATATATACGGTTTCCTCATTTACACACTTCTACAAGGCGTTCAGAAATTTCAGAGGCGACAACAAGAATAAAAAGAAACGTTTTGCGTCGATGAACTGGATAGCGTGGCTTTTGTGTCCGGTATATCAGTTTATGAGAAGATGTTACGGATACGGTCTGGCAGCGCTGCTGGCGTCGTCGCTTCCCGGATTTATCGCGGTGACGCTGTTGAGGAATTTTGAGTTGGACGCGGGTGTTCGTTCTTTTATTTCGGTTTTCGTTACATTTGCTACGATAGGAATAGAGTTTCTCATCTCTGTCTTTACGGATTATCAGATCTATCATAACGCCCGACGGTCAATAAACAAGGCACGCGAGCTTTTTGAGGACAGAAACTCGGAGGAATATGCCGAATATCTTGCGTCACACGGTCAGCCGTCGCTTCTTGGAGCAGCGCTTGGGGCAGTGCTTCTTTCGATAGTGCAGCTCTCCCTCAGAATGTACGCGGCAAGCGTGGGAAATTTTATGTGAGTTTATGTTGCGGGTGAGGTTTTAGAATGAAACGTCGGTTGGAGCAGTTTTACGAAGCGTTCGGAGATCGCGGGATAATGTTCATATTGTACGCGTTTATGGTGGTCGTCAACTCCCTTCTGACGTGGAATATGCAGTTGCCCGCGATTTTCCCCGAAGAGATATCCGTCGCGGGAGCGGCGGCGTTCTATGCGGGAAAAGACTGGTCGGCGCTTCTGACGCATATCACAAGCGCAGGATTTATACAGGCGGTGTTTTACGCGCCGTTGTTTCCTGTGCTTAAAAATCCGTTCGTTATATATAAGGCGATGCTTATTATAAACGCGGTGCTTATAAGCTTTATCCCGCTGATAATTTATCATATCGCGGCAAAGCTCGGCGTGGTAAGAGTGCGGCATAAGCTTCTGGCGGCGGTCTGCTGCGGAATGTATGTTTCGTATGTAGTCGATTCCAAATTCATATGGGACGAAACGATAACATCTCTTCTTTGCTGGCTTTTGGTGCTGTGCTTCTTTTCAGCGTGGGATAAGAGGACGCGCAGCGCGGGATTGTCGTCATCTGTGCTTATGGGATTTCTGTGCGCACTTTCCTATGCGGCTAACGAGAGGCTTCTGGCGCTTTCGGCGGCAATAATCATCACAATACTTCTGGCAAGGTTTTTGTTCAGGGAAAAGATCGTGAATCTTACCGTATTCGCGGCTTCGGCGGCATTGTCGTACACGGGCGAGCATTTTCTGAGGATCGCCGTGCAGAAGCAAATATGGGGCGCAGCGGACGGCGGTTTTTTGAAGAACGTTTCGTGGGGAGATTTTTTTGGAGCGCTTTTCTCGCAGATATATGCGTTTATGACCTCCACCCTAGGGATCGGAGCAGCGGCTTCGGCGCTTTGTGTGATAATGCTTTACAACTGCGTGAAAGAGGGAATACGCAGGCGCGTCGACTCCCCCGAAAGCGGCACGAGAGTATACGAGCCGGTAAAGCATAAATACAGTCTGCGGCTGACAATCTTTGCTATGTTTCAGTTTATCGCGGTGCTGTGTACAACAGTCTATTCGGCGCTGCGCTATGCGTCGGGTCAGGAAACAGCTTCCGATTTCGGAAGATACGGCGACAATCTTGCGCCGCTTGCGCTGTTTGTGTTTATCGTGTTCATTGTGCTTTACGGGATAGATATGAAGCATATACTGCTCAGTGTCGGAATATACGCCTACTCCTGCCTGTGCTTCGGGCTTGTCGGATACCCTATGATAAGCTCCGCTGCGACAGGCGAAACGACAACGTCGGTAATGGGGCTCGTCCCCGTGCCGCTTGGAAACGGCGATATCGGCGACATAGGCGGAATGGCATACATTATTCTGTCGTCGTGTACGTTTACGATCTTTTCTTTGATAATGGTGTTTATTTCCTGCTCCCGACGGCACAGGAAAGAGCTTATAAGCGCTGCGGTATTGTCGCTTACCGCTTTGTCGTTCGTGTATTCGGGATTTTTCTATATCCCCGAATTTGAAGCGCAGGCGCTGGAACAGTCCGCATCATACCGCGAAGTGTCCGCTTTGCTCTATAATGACAGACAGTCCCCGCCGATAATAGTTTACGACTCGGATATAAAGCTCTCGGCGGCAATACAGTTCTTAAATCCCGAAACGACCGTCGCGCCGCTTGAAAAAAGCGGCAGGATCCCCGAATCCTGCCTGCTTATCGCAGCGAACGAGGTGAAAGTCCCGTTAGAGGGCGGCTCCTACGACAACGTCGGCAAGACCGACACATATTCTGTTTACGCTTTCGGAGAAGCGGCAAGAGAGTTCATAAACTACAATCTTTCAAATTACTCGTAAACAATAACCGGAAGGAGAAACGATATGCCTGTTTTTCAGAAAGCCGCAAGGCGGTTCGACCCCGCGAGAACGCTTGTTATCGGATTTCTCGCAATAATCGCCGTGGGAACGGTGCTGCTGTGCCTTCCTATATCGTCCAAGACACGGGAGTTTACGCCGCTGTTCGATTGCCTGTTCACGGCGACGTCCGCGTCCTGTGTGACGGGGCTGGTCATTTACGATACCTATGCTCATTGGTCGCTGTTCGGGCAGATGGTCATAGCGCTTTTGGTTCAGGTGGGCGGTCTGGGCTTTGTGACGATAATCACGTTTTTCAACGTGGCTGCGGGAAAAAAGCTCGGCTACAGAACGCTTAAAAACGCAGCAGGCGACCTTACGGAAAGCAGCTTTGAGGGCGGGCGCGGCATATTCGTTTCAATTATGAAATACTCGTTCATAATCGAGATCATAGGCGCTGTGATACTCGCGCTGGCGTTTGTTCCCGAATACGGCGGCTACGGCGTGTGGATGGGCTTGTTTATGAGCATAACGGCGTTCTGCAACGCAGGCTTCGACCTTCTCGGAATGGAGGGGGATTTTGTCGGACTGAAAGCCTCTCAGCACAGTCCGGTGGTGCTTGTGACGCTTGCCCTGCTGATAATCGTCGGCGGTCTGGGATTTATCGTATGGGAAAATTTCATCAACCTTAAATCCCGCAAGAAGCTCTCACTGCATACGAAAACCGTACTGATAATGACAGGGATACTGCTCGCGGGAGGAACTCTGTTTTATATGATAGCAGAATGGAGAAATCCCGCGACCATGAAAGACCTAAACTTCGGCGAGAAACTTGTCAACGCCTTTTTCAGCTCGGTTTCGGCGAGAACAGCAGGCTTCGACAGCATAGGGCTTTCCGATTCCTCGGAATTCACGCAGCTCGGAACTATACTGCTTATGTTTATCGGAGCAGCTCCCGGTTCGACAGGCGGCGGAATAAAGGTCACGACGCTTATGGTAATTATCGTGACTGTGGTGTCCTATATCCGTAATAAAAACGACGTTGACCTGTTCCACCACAAAATCGACAAGCTGACTATTTACCGCACACTGGTAATTTCGGTGCTGTCGATGGCGGCGGTGTCGGTGTGCTTCGTGGCGCTGTATTTCTCGATGCCTGAGGGCTCGGACGCGGGCGCGGTGCAGTGTCTGTTTGACGCGGTTTCGGCGTTCTCGACGGCGGGACTTACGGCGGGCGCGGTCAGCCTTACGGGGCTTGCGGGAAGAATATTGCTGATACTTACTATGTTCATAGGAAGAATAGGTCCCGTGTCGCTTGTAATGTCGCTTGTCATGAACAGCCGCGAGCGCAAGAACATCGTCTACCCCGACGGACAGATCCTGATAGGTTGATTATTTATGGAGCTTGAAAATTTAGAGGAGTTTGAGCTTGGCAGACTGCGTATGTTCGTGACTGCCGACCACAGATTCGGCACGGACGCGTTTCTGCTTGCGAACTACGCTAATGTCCACAGAAACGACAAAGTTTGCGACCTGTGTACGGGGTGCGGGATAATCCCGCTGATATTCTGCAAGAACACCCCTCCGAAAGCCGTTTACGGAATGGATATCCAAGAGGAAGCAATAGAGGTGTTCAAAAAAAGCGTGTCGGAAAATCACCTTGAAAATACGGTTTTCCCCGTTCTCCACGATCTGAGGGATTTTCCGCAAAGCGTCATAAAATACGAGAGTATGGACGTCGTCACGGCAAACCCGCCGTATATGACGAGCGGTTCGGGCTATGAGAAACTGTCAAGGGCGCAGGCTATCGCAAGGCACGAGCTGATGTGCGATATAAACGACGTTTGCAGCGCGGCGTTTAGACTGTTGAAATTCGGCGGGAGGTTTGCGGTGTGTCAGCGTCCCGAACGGCTCGCGGACGTTATCTGCGCTATGAGAAAATTCAAGATCGAACCAAAGACCATACGCTTTGTGCTAAAAAACGAAAACGAAAAGCCGTGGCTTTTTCTCATAAGCGGGAAAAAAGGCGCGGCAGCGGGAATGACCGTTGAAAAGCCGCTGTACGTTTCGGGCAGCGATAACTCGTTCTCGGAGGAGTTTATGAAAATATATGAATAACGGAAAGCTCTCAATAGTAGGCACTCCCATCGGGAACTTGTCAGACCTTAGTCCAAGAGGAGCAGAAACTCTCGAAAAAGCTGATTATATTGCCGCCGAGGACACGCGGGTGACAATGAAGCTGCTGACGCATTTCGGGATAAAAAAACCGCTGCTCTCGTGCTATGCTCCAAAGGAGCAGGAGAAAAGCGAGAAGATACTTTCTCTGCTTTCGGAGGGAAATCATATCGCGCTTGTAAGCGACGCGGGAATGCCGTGCATTTCCGACCCCGGCGCGGTGCTTGTGAAAAAATGCGCCGACAAGGGTATTCCCGTTGAAGTTATACCGGGGTGCAATGCGGCTGTCGCGGCGGTGGCGGTTTCCGGACTGGAAGTGGACAGGTGGATATTCGAGGGGTTTTTGCCCGTTCCGAAAAAGGAACGTTTCGAGCTGCTGGACGAGATAAAAGACCTTTCGCACGCTCTGGTTTTTTACGAAGCCCCGCATAAGCTGCGGCAGACGTTGTCCGATTTGCGCGAAACACTCGGCGGAGAAAGAAAAGCGGCGCTGTGCCGCGAGCTTACGAAAATTCACGAGGAAGTCATAAGAGGTACTCTTTCGGAGCTTTCGGAACTCTACAAAGAAAACGACCCCCGCGGCGAGTTTGTTATAGTCGTCGGAAAAGCGGAAAAGTCGGAAAAGAACAGCGGTGAATTTACTTTGGAACAGGCGGCAGAGCTTGCGAGGGGTCTTGTAAAGAACGGAGAAAAGCTCTCGGAGGCTTGCAGACAAGCGGCAAAGGCGACGGGTATCCCGAAGCGGGACATATACTCGGCGCTTTCAATACAAGAATAATTTCAGGAGGTTTTTATGAATAAGATCGTCAAGAAAAATGTAGGTCCCGTCGGAAAAACGGTTATCCCGATACTGGGCGCTGTGATAGTCGTCGCGGCTGCTATAGCGTACATCTGCCTTAAGATCGCGGACGAAATGCGCTACAACGAAAAGTGGAAAGACTACGACGAATGCGGCTGGCATTAAGAAGTAAGAGGTTAGAGGTAAGATTAGGGGTAAGAGATGATATTTCGGGAGCTTAAGGATAATGGAAACGGCTGGATAACCGTTTTTTATACGGGAACGTGGAAAAACAGCTGGAATTTTATGCTTGACGCGGTGCAGAATCTTGTTATAGACTTTGGTGACAATTTGCAGCGTGTGGCGTACAACGACCTCGACAAAGACGACGTGGATATTTTAGCCGAAGTTAAATCAAACGGCGGAGATCTTCGCCGTTGCCCTTCCCTTAAAACCGAGAGAAGCACTCTTTCGGCGGCGGGAGTAAGCTCTGTAATGGGGTGTCCGTTTCAGATAGTCTTTATAAATCAGTCTGCGGCGGTGGGGCTGGACTGTCCTGTAAAAGAGATATTCGACAAAAACGGCGAACACGTTTTCGACAATTATCTGAATTCCTTGGAAATAAGAGCCTACTGTGCGGACGCGGTACGAGATGCAGTGACCCCTAAACGTGACCTGCAATGAAAACGATAACCTTCCCCGACGGACGGACTCTTACTTATGAGCTTGTCCGAAAGCGCGTGCGGAACATCAATTTCTGTCCGAAAGAAAACGGCATAATTATGGTTTCCGCAAGTCCGAGAGCGTCTGTTCGGGAGATAGAGGATTTTATCGTCAGACGCGCCGACTTCTTCTTCAAAGCCTTTGCCGCTCTTGAAGAACGGCAGAAGCTGGGCGAGGACAGTATATCTTCCGTGACGTGGCTCGGTCAGGAATTTCCTGTGAGAATTATCTCAAGTTCCCGCGAGTGCGCCGTTATCGACGAGAGCGAGGTGCGTGTTTTTACCCGCCTTGGAAACGAATCCGAGTATATCCTCTCCCTTATCGGAAAAGCCCGCTATGCTCGGTTTTGCGCCCTTGCAGAGGAGTTGAACGGCATAGTCCGTTCTGAGCTTTCTAGTCGTGGCTTTGACCCGCCGCCTACCAAAATTACCGTAAAGGATATGAAGTCGCGCTGGGGGAGCTGTTCTTACACGAGAGGGCATATCTCTCTTAATATTCGCCTTTCGGCGTATCCGAGGAACACCGTGCTTTCCGTACTCTGGCACGAGTATGCCCATTATTGGCACCATGACCATTCAGGGCGGTTTTATGATTTTCTTTTGAAAATGTATCCCGAATACCGCAAATGGAACGACCTGTTAAAAAAATAAAGGACCGTCAGAAACGGTCCTTTTTTATTGAGTTTATACGCTATACACTGTTTTGGAGTGTTATCCCACAGCATTTGCAATTACCCTTTTAGCGCTTTCGGCATTGTTTATCTTGCTTGTGTGGGCGGAGTTGTAAGAGTCATATTGCCCCTCGGAGATTTTGGTATAATCGTCTGTTATCAGCTGCCACAAAAAGTTGTTTGCCATATTGAGGTTGTTGTAGATCGAACCAAAATCCTCTCCCGATGCCGCAAGCATCTTGTGGTATGCCTTTGCGCGCATTACATAGCTTCCCGCGTTGGAGTAGTACGAAGCGTTCGCGACAAGCGTTGACAGACCCTCGGACTTGAATCTGCTCTTGCTTAACGCACTAAGTTTATCATGTATTGTGTTAAGCGAGTTGATAGCATTCTGTATCTCGTTCTTGGCGGTGCGCATTGTAGTTTTATAGGCGTTTGATTTGTCGGCTGCGGAATATTCGCTTGTCATAAACTTATTGAAGTTCACATTCTGGAGGGCGAAGTCGAAGTTTGTAGCATAGGACTTGCAGGTGTTTGTAAATCCGTCTACAGCGGACGGTTTCTGAATGAACGTGTAGTAGTTGTTGTAGCGCTTTTTAAGCTCGTTCAAAGCCTGATAATTGAGGTTGAAAACAGCGTTTTTGGGAGCCGCGTTCGCGACCGCTATATCGACGTTGATCTTGCCGTTATTGATATTTTTCATAAGCTCTTTTCCGAGGTTGCTGTTAAAGAAGTTGGTAAGCGACTTTGAATCGCCGTCCGACTCTTCTATAGCACGGCTGGCGTTTGCGGCAAAGACTTCGATCTTTCCGACCTCGCCCGCGATAGCTGCAGCAGCACTCATAATTTTTGCTCTGTCCGCTTCCAGAGAAGAAACAGACGGCACAGCGGCTTTTGATGAGCTTGACTTGGCACTTGATTTTGCGGTAGATTTGGCACTCGACTTCGCGCTTGATTTCGCGCTTGACTTAGTACTCGATTTTGCCGTGGATTTCTCAGCCGAAGAGCTTTTTTCAGGCTCTGAGGAAGTTTCTTCGGAGGAAGCGGACATTTCCTCGGACGAGCTGTTCTCCTGCGGCTCGGAGGTATCCTCCGACGAGGATACCGCATTGTTGTCCGAACTTTCGACAGGCTCAGAGCTTTGTACCGATACCGTACTCGACATCGAACCTCCGCCTACATCGCTCGACACGGGGATCTTGTTTTTGCCCGCATTCAACGCGATAATAAGCGCGATAACTCCGACCACGACCACAGCCGCGCCTATAGCGAAAGGTATCGGAATAACGTCGAACAGTTTGAAAGGCTCTTTTTTATTATTGTTTATGTAGCGTGAACCGATTCTGCGGACGTCAACATACGGTGCGCCGCAGTTTTTGCAGCGTTCCTCTGTATCATACATATCCTGACCGCAGTTGTGGCAGTAAACGAGATTTCCCTTCGGCTTATCCTCGCCCTGAGCCGAGCCGTTTCCGGCAGCGGAGAAGTCCGCAGTATTTCCCGTAAGAATATCTATCGGGTCTTTTCCGCGGAAAATATCCGTATCATCGGAAGGTTTCGGTTCGGGTCTGCGTATCGGAGCCGGCTCGACAGGCGTTTCCGCAATAAAGCCCATTTCTTCGGGAATAAAGTCGTCCTCCGGTTTTTCTTCGGGCTTTTTCTCCTCTTTTGGCGGGATTTCCGAAGCGACCAATACGGGAGCAGCAGCTGCGGGCTGAACTTCCTCTGCCTGTTTCTCGGCGGGCTTTTCTTCCGCTTCGGGCTGGATTTCGGGAGCTGTGAACACGGGAGCAATAGGTTCCGGCTGAACTTCCTCTGCCTGCACTTCGGCGGGCTTTTCTTCTGCTTCGGGCTGGATTTCCGGAGCCGTAAACACGGGAGCGATAGGTTCCGGCTGAATCTCCTCTGCCTGCACCTCGGCGGGCTTTTCTTCCGCTTCGGGCTGGATTTCCGGAGCTGTAAACACGGGAGCGATAGGTTCCGGCTGAACTTCCTCTGCCTGCTTCTCGGCGGGCTTTCCTTCCGCTTCGGGTTGGATTTCCGGAGCTGTGAACACGGGAGCGATAGGTTCCGGCTGAATTTCCTCTGTCTGCTTCTCGACAGATTTTTCCTCTTTAATATCCTCAATATCCTCGCCCATTGAATGATTCAGGAATTTATAAGGATTGAGGTCGATCTGCTCGTTCGGATCTTCGTCCATAGAGCCTCCCGTGATAACGGGAGTAGGATTTATAGTAATATCCTCGTCGGGTTCTTCGCTCTCTCCGAGATTAAAATTGTTTATGACAAGCTCCTCGCCGTTGCGGGGCTTTTTCTGGCGTATCTGATTTGCGGGAGGCTCGACCGTGGGCATATTTCCCGTCGTTTCACTGAAATCTTTCAGCTGCTTTTCAAGCATACTGTAGTCCATATCGGTAATAGCCGACGGATTTATTTTTATCAGACCATCCCCGTCGATATCGCCGTTGTCGGGGTCGCCGTTAAGGTCGGTGGGAGCATTGTTGATTATAGGAACAGTGGACTTCACCTTTGTTGAAAGCAGCATTTCTCCGCACTTATCGCAGTGGTCAGTGCTTTTCTGCATATGAAGCCCGCAGTTCGGGCAGTACACCAACAGATCTCCGTCGTCGCCCTCGTCGCTGCCATTAGTTGCAGCCTTTACGACGGCGTTCGGGTCAAGTACTTCCTCGGAGTTTTGATTTTCGGTTTCCGGAATTTGATTATCGTTTTCATCGTCGTCAAACGCGCCTTGCGGCACGGGCGAACCGCATTCCATACAAAACGAATAACCTCTGACAATCTTTTTACCGCAATTTTCGCAAAACATAAGCAAATCCTCTCATCATCAAATCCGCCGGAAGCGTATACAAATAAAGGTACTGATTTAATTATACAACATTTATAAAAGATTGTCAATTAAAATTCAAAACTTTGTAGACTTGAACAAACAAACGCTCAGAATTTGTGCAAACTACTAAACCGCCGCGAAGTAAAGTCCCGCGAACACGCCTGCCGTTATTGCCATTATCGCGGTCGAGATAAGGCAGAGCATAATATGTGTGATGGTGTACTTGCGTTCGGGCTTTTTATCGGAGCTTGCTGCGGTGACGGCGCTGACGTTTTCCGAAAACGGCGCTGGCGTTTCCGCGGCTGAAAGTATGGGAACATTCACGGACACTCCGCTTGTCGGTATAACGTTCGGGGTCGGGACTGAGTATTCCGCCGAGGGAGCGGGTACTTCTGTGTTACCGTTTTCCGCGCTTTCAACGGGTACTTCCGACACGGAAACGGGTGTCGGAATATCCGTCTGATAATTCACGTTTTGATCTGAGGGCTGTTCTGCCGCTTCTGCCGTCTGTATCGGAGATACCGCAGGCTGCACCGACAAACCGGTAGGCTGCCCGCAGAAATTACAAAATCTCGCTGTGTCCATTATTTGCTTTCCGCAATGAATACAAAACATAATAAAATTCCTTTCTTAATTGCACGAAAATTTATTCGGATATTTAGAGCCTGTTCACATAAACCGAAATGCACAAATCGTAAAACGGAATTTCCGCAGAACGAGGTGAAAATTCGCGGCAGCGCTTGATGTGCTTCAAGAATTTTCAGCAAAGTTATGCGTAAGCTCCGCTTCAAAACAGGCGTTTAAGCGTTTATGTGGACAAGTTACGGGAGTCAGCCGCAGTGTTCAGCCCCCGATTATTCCTCACATAATCAAAAAGATACTGTTGTGCTATGCCCTCTATGCCCTTTGTACATTCGGGCAGCCCGTCGGGGTAGAATTCCGCCATAAGCCGCTTTACCCACACGTCTTTCGGAAAAGCGTCCGTCTTGTGGAACGCGAAAAGCAGCACGCAGTCCGCGACTTTATCGCCTACGCCCTTTATCAGCTTCAGCTTTTCGCGGGCTTCGTCAAGCGGCAGAGCGTCTATTTCGTCAAGCTCCACCTCTTCCGAATTTACCTTTAAAACAGCGTCGGCGAGGTACTTTGCCCTGAATCCCGCACGCAGCGGCGCTAGATCTTCGGCACTCACCCCCCGCAGCCTTTCAGCAGTAGGAAATGTGTACCCCCCGTCGATTTTTTCGCCGAAATTCTCACAAAGCCGCTCGACTATCCCCATAATTCTCGGAATATTGTTATTCTGAGAAATAATGAAGCTCAACAATGTTTCAAACGGTTCCTGACGCAATATCCGTATCCCCGGCGAACACTCGCAGGCTTTTTTCAGCGTCGGGTCTGCGGAAAGCCGCGCTATGTACTCGGAATAATCCGTATCGAGGTCGAAATACCGCCGCCATTCTGCAGAATCCTCCGCGCCTGTGATAACGATATTTTCTCCCGAATTTCTCAAAGAAACACGCCGTCCGAGGGCGATACCCGAAAATCCGCCGTTTTCCGACTCTTTCCACCTAAAGCATTGACCGCAGTTGAACGTCTGCCGGAGGTCAAAGTTAAGATTTTTCACAACAAATTCCATAAAAAATAAAAAAACCTCTTGATTATTTAATTTAATTATAATACAATATAATTAAGATTTCAAGTTTTTTTGAGAAATTTTCAGCAAAGCGACACAAATTTTTTACGAAAGGAACGTAGAAATGCGGGAAAGCATACTTACAATTCCGATAAACGAGGTGTTCGAGCCGAGGCGCGGCTGTCCTGTCTGCGCTCTGCGCAACACGATAGAGGAACATATAAGCGAATATATAATGGGCGCGGCTATGATGGAACCTGATGTGCGGATAGAAACCAACGCTCTGGGTTTTTGCCGCACACATTACGAAATGCTGTTAAAACAGAACAACCGTCTGTCGCTGGCGCTTATGCTGAACACACACCTTGCCGAGCTGAGGGCGCAGGTGTTCGAGAAAAAGGAGCTTCCGTTCAAAAAAACATCAGTGGTGAAGAAAAGTTCCGAAATGGAACGCTCCTGCTTCGTGTGCGAAAAGGTCGGTTGGGGTGTTGATCATACGCTTGAAACACTGTTCAAGATGTTCAGGACAGACGAGGAGTTCCGCTCGCTGTATTCCTCACAAGAATACGTCTGCCTGCCGCACTTTAACCTTCTGATGTCCAAAGCGCCCGATTTCCTCAAAAAGGACGACTTAAAAGAGTTTGAAAAAGCTACCTCGGCTCTCGCAGGCGGGTATCTTAAATCGCTGAACGAGGACGTTCAGGAGTTTTGCGACAGTTTCGATTACCGCAACGCCAAAAAGCTCCACAGCGAGGATATGGAACACGTCCGCAGCTCCATTGAGCGCGCCATAGAATTCTTGACTTCGAGAAAAGCATAATTATCTGCACGCGGTTTAAGTCGGACGGCACGGACTGATATTGCTTGTCTGCCGTATTTGTTAAAAAACGGGTATCCTGAATTATATAATAAAATTTACATTCGGAGAAAATATGGATATTTTATCAATAGAATCTTCCTGCGACGAAACCGCCGCGGCGGTTGTCCGCGACGGACGGGAAATAATTTCCTCCGTCGTCGCGACACAGATAGAGGAACACAGACTTTACGGCGGAGTTGTTCCCGAAATTGCTTCCCGCCGTCATTGCGAAAGCATTTCCACAGTGGTTTCCGAGGCTCTCGCAAAAGCCGATATGAAAGCCGCCGATGTCGACGCTGTCGCCGTGACATTTGCGCCGGGACTTATAGGGGCGCTTCTGGTGGGAGTGAATTTCGCAAAGGGACTGGCGTACTCGCTCGGCAAGCCGCTTATTCCCGTACACCATATCAGAGGGCATATCGCCGCGAATTATCTCGCTCATCCGGAGCTTAGTCCGCCGTATATGTGCCTTGTCGCGTCGGGCGGTCATTCGCTTATCGTGGAAGTCCTCGGATATACCGAATTCAACATTATCGGAAAGACCATTGACGACGCCGCGGGCGAAGCGTTCGACAAATCCGCGAGAGTTATGGGATTTCCGTATCCGGGAGGAAAATTCATCGACGATGCCGCAAAGCTCGGCGACCCCGCCAAATACCCGCTTCCCAAGCCGAAAACCGCAGCTCCTTACGATTTCAGCTTTTCGGGACTTAAAACGGCAGTCATAAATCTCGTCCATAATTCCGAGCAAAAGGGCATAAAAATTGATACCGATTCCCTTGCCGCAAGTTTCCAGAAAACGGTTTCGGAAATTATGACGGACAAGTTTATTTCCGCCGCCGAGGAAAGAGGCTGCAAAAAAATAGCCCTTTCGGGTGGAGTCGCCGCGAACAGCGGACTTCGCACCGCTCTCTCGGAAGCCGCCGAAAAGCGTGGAATGACGCTTTATTTTCCGCCTGTTTCGCTTTGCGGCGATAATGCCGCGATGATAGGCTGTCAGGCGTATTACGAATTTCTGGCGGGGCATATCGCTTGTGAAGATCTGAATGCCTATGCCACAATGCGGTTGGACGAGGTGACTTATTGATGAAAAATATCGTGCTTATAGGAATGCCTGCCGTGGGAAAATCCACTATCGGCGTTCTGGCGGCAAAGACACTTGGCTTTGCGTTTGTCGATACCGACCTTATTATTCAGCGGCAGACGGGAAAGCTGCTTCAGGATATAATAGACGATTCGGGGCTTGACGCATTCCTCGCCGCAGAGGAGCGGGCAATATGCTCCGTCGGGGATACGTCGGATACTGTCATAGCCACAGGCGGCAGCGCGGTATACAGCCGAAAGGCAATGCTGCACCTGAAGGAACACGGAACGGTGTACTATCTCTCGCTTCCGACGCAGGAGCTTGAAAAGCGGCTTTCCAATATCAAGACCAGAGGGATAGCCATGCGTCCGGGGGACAGCATAGAGGACGTTTTCCGCCGTCGTGCCGAGCTTTACGAGGAATACGCGGATATAACGCTCGACTGCTTCGGAAAGACCGCCGAGGAGAGCGTCGGAGAGCTTTGCAGTTTTCATAAGAAAAACGGTCAGGAATAAAATGAGGTAAATTATGTCGGAAGAAAATATAAACTATATGCCCGTAAATTCCGAAGAGCCGTCGGAAAAGCCGTCGCTGCTGCCGGGCTTTAAGGATATCTGTATGCGGATAGGCGCGGTGATGATAGTCGTTTTCGTGTCGAGAATATTGTGTAATGTGCTGGGAGCGGTTTTTATTTCGGTCGTCTGGAAAAACGAAGTACCCGATAAGCCCGTTGTGACATCACTTGTAAACTTAGCGTTTTCGTTGATTTTTTTGTATATTGTGCCTATGACAGCGGCAGCGTTCCTGTTGCGTCACCCGCTTAAAAATTCGGCGAACAAGCCGTTTTCCAAACCGAAGTACATCGGTCGGGCAATGGCGCTTTTTCCGGCGGGATACGGCGTGGCGATAATAGTCAGACTTCTTACAATGATAATAGGAAATCTGTTTGAGGGAACAAGTGTGGGGGATTCTTTCCACGTCACGGAGGAAATTTTCGCCACGCCCGATATGGCAAGCGCGGTCGTGCTTTTCGTTCAGGCGGCTATCATCGCTCCGGTCTTTGAGGAATTGTGGTTCAGGGGAATGATGATGGAAAGCCTTCGCCCTTACGGAAACGGCTTTGCTATTTTCGTTTCGGCGCTTCTTTTCGGAATGACACACGCAAATCTTGAACAGTTCTTCTACGCTACGGCGATCGGCATTTTCCTCGGCTATATCGCCATTTCCACCAGGAGCATTATCACCACTATGATAATGCATTCCATGTTCAACAGCATTGCAGGTGTGATGGTCCTGCTGACAGTGGATAAGGGCGTGGGCGATTACCTTCTGGCGGTTTCCAAGGGCGAAAATGGCGTTGTTACAATAGGTGTCGTGTTTTTCTTTGTCTGGATGTCGTTCATTGTACTGCTGCTTGTTGTCGGAATTTTTATGGCGATCTACAAGTTCATCAAGATAAAAAAGTACAAAGTCCCGAAAGTCCAGACGGAGCTGTCCTCCGGCAAGCGCTGGGTCGTCTTCCTTACGAGAGTGACCGTTATAGTGACAATAATTTTCGCTGCGGATGCGTTTGCGGGAAATAATATAGCACAGTGGATAATCGAATTTGGCTCGTAATACGAATCGAGCCGTGCAGGCGCGGCTATTGACTTTTTGCGCCAATAGTGGTATAATAATATTATCAGTGTAAGGATCCGTCAGGGAGGAATTTATGGACAATCATGGAATATCACTCAGAAAAGAAACTCAGCAGCCTTGGACAGACCCCGTGACGGGTGAGATATATCCGGGCGGAAATCCCAACATCATACCCCAGCCCCGGCAGACAACAGCACCCTCATCGCCCACAATGCCGACAATGTCCGCAATGCCCACGGCACAGCCGCAGTCATTTTATCAGCAGCCCGTTCAGTCTGTACGACCGGAACAACCTGTACAGCCTGTTCAGCAGGGATACTCCGCGCCCCCGTTGCAGACAATGAATGACGGTATGAAGTTCTGCAAATTCTGCGGCGGGAGAATACCGTTTGACGCCGTTGTCTGCACATACTGCGGCAGACAGGTCGAGGAGCTTCGTCAGGCGCAGCCCCAGCAAATCGTGATAAACAATTCTACTAACAATAACAACAATAATCAGAATTACGCTGGAATGCCCATGGGTCGTCAGAAAAACAAATGGGTAGCCGTGCTGTTATGCTTTTTCTTCGGGATCTTTGGTGTTCACCGTTTCTATGAGGGAAAAATCGGCACGGGACTGCTCTGGCTTTTCACGTTCGGTCTTTTCGGAATAGGCGATCTGGTGGATTTCATAATCCTGCTTACAAAGCCGAATCCGTATTATGTATGACCGCTCCTAAAAAGCAAAAGAAAGCAAAATATAAGAAAACTCCCCCTATGTCGGGGGAGTTGATTTTATGTCCGATAGCGGATACGTTATAACGAAAAGTACAGATCAAATAATTTATCGTAAAGGAACCAGTATTCTTTATCATTTTCTACTGTGTAACCCTCTGTTTCAAATTTCGTTTTGAGATCCGCATACTTTGTGAGAAGAATATTAAGTAAGGTTTCCTGTTCCGGAGTAAGATCTCTGTCCTTGATGTCGTTGAGTTTTTCAAGGTCCTCGTCGATATAACTGATAAGCTCCTCTGCGGAAAGACCCGAATCAGCGTAATTATCGCCGAAGTAGTCGTCATAGTTGTCAAAATCATCAATGCCAAGGTCGGAGTCGGAATCGTCGTCGAAGTTAAAGTCGTCGTCGAAATCGAAGTTGTTGTCAAAATCAAAGTCAAAGTCGTCGTCGTAGGGCTGATCCGAAGTCAGCGCATCTATGCCGAGAGCGGAATGTTGCTTTGCTATATCGGAAACAGCGCTCATAACGTCCGCCGTGAATTTCTCAAGGATATCGCTGTCGATGTTTTCAATGTCCGTGATGTCAACGGCGTCTGCGGGTATTTCAAGAACAGACGTATCGTCCGATAATTTAAGCTCGCTTGTTACGGAAGCTTTACCGTAGTTGGGGACTTCGCATACAAAGGTAGTAACCGTCGAATCCTCTCCCATGACAGCCGTGCTGAATGTGAGCTTTGCTCCGCTAAGAGCTGCGAAAGCGTCCGCTCCGAGCTGCTCGGAGAAGCTTTGAGGTATTCCGAGGGAAACCGTGAAAGTTCCTGTATAAGTGTCCTTGTTGCGGAATTTTTCGGTCTTGACGTCCGTGTATTCAACGATAACGGTAAGGTCCTGCGCTTCTCCGGTCGGGATAGATATTGTAAAAGTGCCGTCGGAATCGGATTTTTCGTCGAGAATAGCGGTGGCAGTGTAGGTTTCGCCATTAAAATCTTTGTAGATCATCTCGCCTGCGGAGGTCTTATCGGATACGGCATACGAAAGCTCTAACGAATCGTCTTCCGCGAATATCCCGACAGATTTTCCGAGAACGTCGCCGCTGTTGTTGATAACTGTTTTGATAACGAGCTTGTCGTCCGCTTCCGCTTCAAAGTTGAACGAATTTACGACAGCGTCCTTATAATCCTGCTCTGTGACTTCCCATCCGCAGTCGGCAGCGTAGCTTATAAATTCATTTCTGAAATATTCGTCGTCCGCGAAATGCTCTGCAAGCTCCTTAAAGAGTTTGTTGAGCTTGTCGCCCGTGAATTCCGCACAGATGACCTTTCCGCTTACGGAAACGTCCGCAGCGGTGATCTCGCCCTTTTCAAGCTCGGTAACGGCTTCCTTGTAGTTTTCGAGATAGATCTGCACAAGCTCCGACAGAAGGCGCTCCATCTCTTTCGCGTCCAATTCCAGAGCTTTTAGCTCCTCGACGGTTGTTTCGTCGGGCTTTGTTCCCTTGATCTTGAAAGTCTGTTCGGAAGCGAACGGAAGCGAGAAGTAAACATAATTGTCGTCGGTGACAACCATTTTAAGGTTTACCGAAACCTTGCCCGTATTTGCGTCGAAGCTGAAGCCTGCGTTTTTGCCGTCGGCTGCTTCTTTGTATGTAATGCTTCCGTTATTTATAATGGAGATGATTTCGTTGACGGCATCGGCATTTCCGAGCTGTTCCTTTACGGCATCGGAAAGTGTAAGCGAGCCCGAAAGCTTTACATCTGCGCACTTCGCGCCGTAGATTTCGGAAAGATTCTCGGTAAGGATCTTTACAATCTCTGCCGTATCAAATTCAAATTGAGCGCTCTTTGACGCGGCGGTATTGCTCATAGGAGCTATCGCGCCGTCTGTCATATCGGTGCCGGAGAAAGCGGAATAAAATTCCGAAACAGACTTCACGCCGCCCGAAACAGCGTTCATATCTATTTGATTAGTGACTTCGCGAATGGAATTTCCCTCTACCATAGCCGCGTATTTCGTTTTTCCGAGAATTAACGACAGTGCTGTTGCCTTGTTAGTGAAGAAGAACACAGCCGCTGCCGCGAGCAGCACGACTATTGCCGAAACGATTATAAGCGGGGCAAAACTGCGCTTCTTAGCAGGCGCTGCGGCAGCTGCCGAAAAGCCGTCGCTTTGAGGAGCGTAGGTCGCCGCCGGCTGTGCCGCGGGCTGATTTTCGGCGAAAGCCGCGTCCGAAGCGCGGGAAGCTGTACTTGTACCCGTTCCTGTGCCTGTTCCCGAATAGCCTGCCGAAAATCCGCCGAAGCCCGAATTTGTGTTCACGGGCTGGGGGATACTGTACGACGGCGCGGGAACGTCGTTCGCGGGGGTGGGAACGCCTGCCGAAACAGTCTGCATTATATTGCTGTCGGTCACGGTCGCAGCGGTATCTGTCGGGCGGATATCGCGGGCTTTAGCCGCGCCTCCGCATACCGAGCAGAATTTAGCGCCGCGTTCAAGTTCCAGACCGCATTTTTCGCAGAAATATTTCTGTTCGGAAACGGGTGTGGGAATGTTTGGTCTGACATTTGCGTCCGAGGAGGATGTATCCGCGCCGCAGTTCGGGCAGAATCTTGCTCCGTCGGGAATTTCATGGCTGCATTTAAAACAAATCATAGTATATCCTTTCATACAATATCGGGCTTAGTGATTTTTCCGACTACTTTAATTATATATCAAAAATCCGTTTTCGTCAAGAACGACTATCACAAATTTGTCGTCCTAAGCGGCTTATTTTTGTGCAATTGCACCAAATTTCTGCCGATAGCTTACATTATTTCAAAAAATTCCCCCGAAAATTTCGGAGGAATTTCATATCTATCATATATTACTTATCCCGTTTCCGTTATAGCGTTATATGCTTTGCGGGAGATATCAGCCGTTGCCCTCGGAAAGCACGAAGATGTCCACCTGATGCGCTCCCCATTTGCAGGAGTCGGCATAGCTTCCCATAAACAAGTCCACAGCGACCGTACCTTCCATCATTCCGAGTCCCGTATCTGCGGCTATAGCGTATCCGTAAACGAGTTTTCTGTCCTGAGATACGATATACAGCTCGCTGCCGTAAGGGATAACGTTCGGATTCACGGCGACCGTTCCGACGACGGCATAGCGTCCGCTGGCGGTCTTTGCGCCTGCTCTTGCGGAGTATGCTGTTGCTTTGCCGCTTACTATTCTTGTATAATTTTCGGGAATACCGTTCACGAGCTTCACGGCGGTCGGGTCGCTCATTTTTGCATAAGGCACCGCGAAAGCCGTTCCGCGCTCAACGACAGCCGTTATCGGCTCGGAGGAGATATCCTCGGAGATATTCTCACTTGACACCAGTCTGCCGTCGATATATTTTTCCTTTATCTTCACTGTTTTCACGCCGTTCTTGCCCTCGGTCAGGGTGTTGGTATAGCCGACGGCGAGATTGGAGTTGTCGATATACTGTGTTTCAAACGGGATAGTGAATACTTCTTCCCTTTCGGTGTAGTTTATTCTTATAACGTTTATTTCCATTCCGGGATATATTTCGCTCTCGAAGGGAGGATTTACTGTATCGTATTCTCCGAGGACTATTCCCGTCCGCGAAAGAGCTTCTTCGACTGTTCCGCTGTAGGTGCTGACAGAGCGTTTTTCTCCGTCAATATTGACGAAAAACTCGAAAGCGCGCTGAATGGTGACGTACATTTCGTTTTCGTCCTCGTTGTTTTCCACGGTGACGGCGTCGTTCTCTCCGATAACATATTTTTCGTCGTTAAGGATACGGTAAACATCGGTTTCGTTGGTGCGGACTATGCGCACATCGCCGTTGTCGTTGATAAATACCTTATCCCTGAACCACAAAGAGCCCGTAAGCAGCGCAGCCGCTGCGAGTATCGCCGCGAAAAGCGATATCTTGATAATAGTTCCCTGAATCGAAAATGTGTTCATTTTTTCGTTTGCAAGCTGAGGTTTCATTTTTGCCTCCGTTTCATTAGTCCTGTTCTCGCCGGATTTCTATCTCTTTTTTATATATCCGGTTTGTAGCCTGTGTGAAGTGGTTCGCCCAATGTTCGGGGAAAACATCGGGCGGGGCAAATATCTGTCCCCAACAGATTTTTGCCGCAAAAGCGAGCGTTTTAGTTAATCTCATACGAAAAGATATCACAACTGCGCTCTTTCGTTTTGCGTTACGTTTATTATACCCCGTTTTTCTGTAAATGTCAACCAGAAACAAGCGGTTGAATTTGTGCATTTTTCACAAAAAAATTTTGTAACCTTTTTGTAACCTTTTAAAATTTGGGTCTGAAAGAGGGTATTTCTGTAAATTTTTAAAATTCTTTTTGTAAAATTAACTAAAACTTGACGCATTAGGACTTTTCGTCGAACTGCACAAATTTTTTCCACATCGGCAATTGTTTATTATGCACCGGACACAAAAACGGAGCGGATATTCTCCGCTCCGTTAAAAATTTGACATTGTCCCGCTCTCAGCCTACAATGTACTTGCTTATCTCGTCAAGGAACTCTCCGCAGTCGTCGCTGTGGATCTTAAGCTCCAGCTCCTTGGACAGGTCGAGCGAGAAAAGTCCCATTATGCTCTTCGCGTCAATGGCGTATCTTCCCGAAATGACGTCCACGTCGTACTGGCAGCCCGTTACGATAGAAACGAAATCCTTCACGTCCTCGATTGTGTTGATCTTGATCTTTGTTGTTGTCATAGCCGTACTCCTTTCTGTATGCGCTCTTTACTTATTCTTCGATGAATTTTTTCATGTCGTCGAGGAAATCCGCGCACTCTGCGTCCTCGGCATGAACGAGCATTTCAAGGGTCTTGGTGAGATCGAGCGAGAAGATTCCCATAATGCTCTTAGCGTCTACGCGGTATCTGCCTGAAAGCAGGTCCACGTCGAATTTGCAGGCGTTCGTAAGCCCGCAGAATTCTTTCACTTCGTCAATGGAATTGAGTCTTACTTTAACTTGCTTCACAATTATCTCCCCTTTCTTTTGGTCGATTTTCATAGAAGAGCTTTATATTTTATACTCTCCACTAATAAATATAACAATAAATTTAAAAATAGTCAATACCTTATTGCAAAATTCGTAAAATTAAGATATAATATAGTAGTAAAGGAAAATTGTAATTGTAAATTTTGCACAAAAGTCCGACGCAGTTTTCGGCATACTTCCCCTATATATGCCGCAGACCGCGCAATTGCAATATTGAACATATAAAACAGGCAGGTGAAATTATGACCTTTGAAATCGTAACACTCGGCTGCAAGCTTAACTTCTGCGAGAGCGCTGCGATCGAAAAGCAGCTTATTGATCAGGGCTTCACACCCTCCGAAAACGGACAAGCCGATATCTGCGTCGTGAATTCCTGCGCCGTGACGGCTGCGGCGGTTTCCAAAACACGACATGCGCTGTCAAAACTGCGGCGGGAAAATCCGAACGCCGTGACGGTGCTTTGCGGCTGTTTCCCTCAGAGCTTTCCGGAAGAAGCAGGTCTGAACGCCGACGCGGATATCGTCGTCGGAAATTCCGATAAGAGCAGGACCGGTCAGCTCGTTGCAGAATACCTAAAGCACGGAACAAAAACCGTTAAGGTCAACCCCATTACACGGGAATTTGACGAAAACGCTTCCGTTCCCGACGAGGACAGAACTCGTGCGTTCATTAAAATACAGGACGGCTGCGACAGATTCTGCACATACTGTATAATCCCCACTGCGAGAGGACGCACCCGTTCGCTTGCTCCCGAAAAAATAACCGAACAAGCCGTTCGCTGTGTCAGAAACGGTCACAAGGAAATAGTACTTACGGGGATAAATCTCAGCTGCTACGGGCAGGAGCTGGGGCTGTCGCTCGCGGACGGAGCCGCTGCTGCGGCAAGGTCGGGCGTTGAACGGATACGGTTAAGCTCGCTGGAGCCCGAAATGCTTACCGACGAGGAAATAGCTAAGCTGAAAACCGTAAAAGGGCTATGCCCGCATTTTCATCTGTCGCTTCAGTCGGGCAGCGATACGGTTCTGAAACGAATGAACCGCCGCTATGACACGGAAACATACCGCAGCGTGGCAGAAAAGCTGCGCAAAACGTTTCCCGACTGTTCGCTGACAACGGACATTATCGTCGGCTTTCCGGGAGAAACAGAAGAAGAATTCGGGCAGACCATGGACTTCATTTCCGAAATAAAATTCGCGAAGATCCACGTCTTTCCTTATTCTATAAGAAAGGGGACAGTGGCAGCTGAAATGGTTCAGACAGACCCCGTTGCCCGCGCCAAGCGCGCAGAGATCCTGAACGAAGCGGCAAAGCGTCTGGAAACGGAATTTCTAAGCTCTCAGAAAAATACCGTTCAGACCGTTCTCGTAGAAAAGCCGCAGTCAAAGGAATACTCGTTCGGCTTCACGGAGAATTACACTCCCGTGAGGATATATGGAAAGCCTATCGAGCGGCATACCCTCACAAAGGTGATAATCAGCGGCTTCGGCAGAGGTTTCTGCGAGGGCAAACTGCTGTGAGATATCCGAATACCTATATAAATATAAAAATAAAAAATCCGGAGGATAAAGAAAAATGGTTTATCGTGTTTATGTTGAAAAGAAAAAGCTGTACGCCGTCGAGGGAAAAGAGGTGCTTTCCGACCTCAATACGGCGCTAGGACTGAAAAATGTTTCAGGCGTTCGTGTTGTCAACCGCTACGACGCGGAGGGACTTTCCGAGGAGGATTTCAAAAAAGCCGTGCCGACGGTCTTTTCCGAGCCGCCCGTAGACGACGTATTCTATACGCTGCCCGAAATTTCCGATAAGGAAAGAATGTTTGCCGTGGAGTTCCTGCCGGGGCAGTTCGACCAGAGAGCGGATTCGGCGGCACAGTGTATCCAGCTCCTTCTCGGCGGCGAACGTCCGAATGTCAGATACGCGAAGATCTACATACTCGGCGGTGAGATCTCCGACGAGGAATTCGCGAAAATAAAGCACTACCTTATCAACGCCGTTGAGGCGCGCGAGTGCGGTTTCGAGGAAAAGCAGACGCTGAAAGTAAGCTACGATATCCCAACCGAGGTAGAAACTCTTGACGGCTTTATCGAAAAAACCGAAAGCGAGCTTGCAGAATTTGTCGTAAAGTACGGTCTTGCCATGGACAACGATGATATAAAATTCTGTCAGGATTATTTCAAAAGCGAACACCGCGACCCGACTATCACCGAGATCCGTATGATTGACACTTACTGGAGCGACCATTGCCGTCATACTACTTTCGGCACGATAATTGACAGCGCCGACATCAAAACCGACTGTGTGGCGAAAACCTACGCCGAGTACAAGCTCCACCGCGAGGAATTAGGGCGCGGGGATAAGCCCGTCTGCCTTATGGATATCGCGACACTGGCGGCGAAAAAACTCAAAAAAGACGGGCTTCTCCCCGACCTTGACGAAAGCGAGGAGATAAACGCCTGCTCGGTGAAGATTACCGTTGACGTTGACGGCAAGGACGAGCAGTGGCTTTTGATGTTCAAGAACGAAACGCATAATCACCCGACCGAGATAGAGCCGTTCGGCGGTGCGGCGACTTGTTTGGGCGGCGCTATCCGCGACCCGCTTTCGGGGCGTTCTTATGTTTATCAGGCGATGAGAGTAACGGGCGCGTCCGACCCGCTGCTGCCGTTTGAGAAAACACTTAAAGGTAAACTTCCTCCGAGAAAGATAACCACCACCGCTGCGGCGGGCTATTCCTCCTACGGAAACCAGATAGGTCTTGCGACAGGTCATGTAGCGGAAATTTATCACCCCGGCTATATGGCTAAAAGAATGGAAATCGGCGCGGTAGTGGGAGCGGCTCCCATTGAGAACGTCCGCCGCGAAAGACCCGCTCCGGATGATGTTGTCATTCTCCTTGGCGGGCGCACGGGACGCGACGGCTGCGGTGGAGCAACAGGTTCCTCGAAAGCTCACAGCGTACAGTCGCTCGATACCTGCGGAGCGGAGGTGCAAAAGGGAAATGCTCCCGAAGAGAGAAAGCTCCAGCGTCTGTTCAGAAATCCCGAAGCTACAAGACTTATCAAGCGCTGCAACGACTTCGGCGCAGGCGGCGTTTCCGTTGCTATCGGAGAGCTTGCGGACGGTCTGGAGATAGACCTCAACGCCGTTCCGAAGAAATATGACGGTCTGGACGGCACGGAGCTTGCTATTTCAGAATCGCAGGAAAGAATGGCTGTCGTGGTCGATCCCAAAGACGCCGAAAAATTCCGCGAGCTTGCTTCTAAAGAAAACCTCGAATCCACTCCCGTGGCGGTTGTAAAAGCCGAACCGCGCCTTAAAATGAACTGGAACGGCAAGACGATTGTCGATATTTCCCGCGAATTTTTGAATTCAAACGGTGCGGAAAAGCATACAAGCGTTTTTGTCCCGCACGCGGAGGTAAATTATTCCACAAACAGAAGAAATTCCCCCGAATGTTGGGAAGAACTTGTAACCGACCTTAATGTCTGCTCGCAGAGGGGCTTGGTTCAGCGTTTTGACTCGACGATAGGCGGCGGCACAGTGCTTATGCCGTTTGCGGGAAGATATCAGCAGACGCCTGTTCAGGCAATGGCGGCGAAGATACCTGTGCTTGACGGGGAAACCACCACGGCTTCCGTTATGGCGTGGGGCTTTGATCCGAAAGTTTCGGAGCAGTCGCCGTATCACGGGGCATACTGCGCGGTCGTTGAGAGTATCGCGAAAGTTGTGGCGGCAGGCGGCGATAATGAAAAGTGCCGTCTTACGTTCCAGGAGTATTTCGAGAGAACGCAGGGGAATCCCGAACGCTGGGGAAAGCCGTTTTCGGCGCTCCTCGGAGCATACAGAGCGCAGCTTGATATGGGCTGCGGCGCAATAGGCGGCAAGGACAGTATGAGCGGCACATTCGAGCATATCGACGTTCCTCCGACGCTTGTGTCGTTTGCAATTTGCACGGCTAAGACCGACAACATCATCTCCGCAGAATTCAAATGCCCGTACAGCAAAATCGGCTTTATCCGACCCGAATATGACGAGAACAGACTGCCGAAGCCCGAAAGCGTGAAGCAGGTATTTGCGGTCGTCAAAAAGCTTATCGCTCAGAAAAAGGCTATCTCGGTCTGGAGCGTGGCGAACGGTGGCGCCGCCGAGGGCGTTTTCAAAATGACGCTTGGAAATCACGTCGGCGCAAGGCTTGAAAATATTTCGGACGAGGAGCTTTTCACGCCCGTTTACGGCGCGTTCGTAATGGAGCTTGACGGCGAGTGTAGCGAGGAGAACGTCCGCATTATAGGCGAAACTCTTCCCGAATACGAAATTGTCTGCGGCGATGTGACGCTTGATATTTCAAAGCTTGAAAAGAAATGGTCCGATGTTCTTGAACCTGTGTTCAAGTCGAAAACGAAGTTCGAGCCTGCTCCCGAAAAAGCAGAATTCAAGGGCGGCTGTGAGCTTCTTTTGAACCGCAATTCTCCGAAAATAGCGCACCCGCGTGTGCTTATCCCCGTATTCCCCGGAACCAACTGCGAGTACGACACCGCGAAAGCGTTTGAGAAATACGGCGCGAAAGCGGAAATATTCGTTATAAAGAATCTCTCCGCTTCCGATATCGAGGACAGCGTAGAGGCGTTCGCGAAGCTTATCGGACAGAGCCAGATGATAGCTCTCCCCGGAGGATTTTCGGGCGGCGACGAGCCGGAAGGTTCGGCGAAGTTTATCAACGCGTTCTTCCGCAATCCGAGGATAACCGAAGAAACGGAAAATATGCTTCACAAGCGCGACGGTCTGATGATAGGCATATGCAACGGATTTCAGGCGCTGATGAAGCTCGGACTTGCGCCGTTCGGGCATATCACTCCGCTTACGGGACAAAGCCCGACGCTCACATATAACGAGATAGGCAGACACCAGTCGCAGATAGTGTACACGAGAATATGCACGGACAAGTCGCCGTGGCTTTCAAACTGCAAGGTGGGCGATATCCACGCTATACCGATTTCTCATGGCGAGGGAAGATTTGTCGCGGGCGGCGAGATGCTCAGAAAGCTTATTGACAACGGTCAGGTTGCGACGCAGTATGTGGATCTTGCGGGAGAACCGACGCTTGAAACGGCATTCAACCCGAACGGTTCGATGTGTGCTGTTGAGGGAATAGTTTCCCCCGACGGACGTGTATTGGGCAAGATGGGGCATACCGAGCGTCTTACGAGCGGCTGCTGCAAGAACGTTGACGGCAACAAGGAACAGCTGCTGTTCAAGAGCGGTGTGGAGTATTTCTTGTAATGGAATAAATAAGGAGCGGGCTTAATTTTGTTTGTCTTTTTTGCTGCACATCATTCTCTTGCCATTGGTAAAAGTGAACGGTCCGTCCCGGAATTTCAGGGGGTAGATTTGTGCAATATTTTATCGGGAAAATGTTGACATTTTCGTTTTTGTATGATATAATATAAGTGGAGGTTGACACGGTTATGAAGAATCAAATTTTAAAAAGGTGTCTGTCTGTTTTAGCGGCTCTTATCGTAACTGTTGGAGGCGTAACAGTATATGCTAGTGTTTTGCCGGATTATGAAAACAAGTTTTTCACCGGAAAACTACAAAACACATCGACAGTTTATATGATTGCGGAAAGCAGAGATCTCCAACTTCACAACCTGTATTATCCCACAGGTGCAATGTCTAATATTTTCGTTACCGGGCATAATCCAGAAACGTTCATATTTGGTGTTGGTACAAATGGTCTGGTTGCAACATTTGCAAGTGGCAGTTGCAACCAGACTATGCTCGACGGAACTGTTGTTCGGGTCTTTAATCAGCCTGTGATCATATCAGATACCGAGGTCACAGTCACGGGTATCTTTTCTAAAAAGTATACTGTAAGCTTCAACAACAGAGATTATGAAAGCGTTTGACCGCAGAGGAGGGATCGCTATGAAATTTAAAAGTATTGTAAAATCTGCCTTAGTCGGGGCTGTGTGCCTTGTAATGGCAGGCTGCGCTGCAGCAAGTGCGGATTTTGTGCCGTACAAAGAGATTGACGAAACAATTGTAAAGGACGGCTATTACACCACAGATGTCGATGAAAGCTATATCCACGTTGAAAATGGCACAATAGAGCTTTGCAATTTCTCCGAAGAAAACGAGCTTGAAGCTATCGAGGGATATTGGAATGAGTATCTTGAGGGGCTTTCAGATGAGGAAAAGGAGCTTCGTTTGGGCGACCATGACGGCTATGTTGCAAACAGCTTGGAGGGCGCAAAGGAAACCTATGCAAAGCAGGAATATACGCCTATGACGTTTTATGTTAATGCCTATTTGACGGTTCGTATGCTGCTTTTAGACGCGTTTGACCCCGAAGGCGAAACCGGCTCATATCATGGGTATTTGGTGAACGATGATGGGTGCATTTATTTGAATCCTGAAAAGCTTTACAGCTTTGCCGGCGAAGAAATTTAAAGGTAAGGGGGCAGGAAACTGCCCCTTTTTTGTTGGGAATTGCAGTGAGTTGTAATTTTTTTAAAACCCCCTTGACAAGTTGTTTGAATTGTGATATAATAATGATGTTGGAGTTTAGGCGGCTGTTTGCAAAAGTGAATGGTTAGCGGCTCCGATATGGGGGTATAGCTCAGTTGGGAGAGCGCTTGCTTCGCATGTAAGAGGTCAGGGGTTCGAATCCCCTTATCTCCACCAGCCGGTGTGACCGGCAGCAAGTTCGTCTCGCAGGTTGCTGCGGGACGTTTTGTTTTCGCTCGACTTTGAGGAAATTCTTTTTTATAAAGTTTAGTAGCAGGACAATGCTCTGCACCGAAGCGTGTCGGTGAATCTTAGAGATTGAAGCTAAATGTTGTCACGAGTACACAATTTGCTTTGTATGACCGAGTCGGTCGACTTCGCAAGGAGGGAGAAAGCTATGGTAGACAGTGTAGGCTTTGAGTCATATTACAATGTTGTGCCGAATTCCGTCAATGGCAAAATTAAGGAAAATTATTTAGGCTTTCAGGACTTGCTCACTGAAAAGACAGGTTCAGGAAAAACGACATTGCACGGATTTGTCGGAGATGGACAATGTTTGGCATTTAACGGAATATCTGCGGAAGCTATGGAACATATCTTGAAGGCAATAATGTCCCTTGGCGACGGCACAAAGAACATTTGGGAAATAGTCCTGCAGCTCGAAAAAAAGGTTGACATAAAGGTCCTGAAAGAAATCATTGCTATGGCTTTTGATGACTCTGCAGCAGAAAACAGCATTGCAGCTCTGCTTGTGAGATATTGGAAGAAAAAAGAACTGTTGGGTGATAATATATCGGAAGTCAACGTTGATGTTTCGGCTTACTCCAATCAGGATCATATTAACAACAAAGCCGTTTCAGAGTTGGAGGCACTGATTCGCAAGAAAGAAGAGCGAAAGTCTGTTTCGACGATTATTAGAACATCGAATTAAATGTGTATGAGAAAACTCTGCACATATAATGACTAATAACCATACCTATAAATTTTAACCTCACCCCCGCGATCGCGGGGGTGAGGTTTTTCTTATAAAAGTTACTTATTTGTTATGCAATCTTGCATTTTCAAACATATTGTTTCGGAAAACAGGTTCTCTGAAATATTTCAGCCGCGCTTTGAAATATACCATCTCAGCACGCACGCTCCTCCTATCACAAACGCAATTCCTATAAGCAGCAGCACCAAAACCTTTAAGATTCCCATATAAAACGCCATAAATATCCCAAGCCCAAGGCAGACTGCTCCAACCGCAAAAAGCGTGATTATAAAGCCGGGCCAACTTTTGTGCATTGCTTAAACTCCCCTCAAAGAAATTGCTTCATCACCTGATACAGCTTTTCTATCTGGAACGGTTTTGCGAGATGGTCGTTCATACCCGCGTCTATAGCCGCGATTTTGTCCTCTTCAAACGCATTTGCCGTCATTGCCACAATGGGAATATTCGCTAAAACGGGGTCGTCTAATTTGCGTATTTCACGTGTAGCTTGATAGCCGTCCATAATCGGCATCATTATATCCATAAGCACAAGGTCGATATCGCCCTTGCTGTTTTTCACAGCGTCAACAGCCTCCTGTCCGTTTACCGCAGTTTCAACTATCAGTCCCGCTTCCTCAAGTATAGCGACTGCTATTTCACGGTTAAGCTCCACATCATCAACAAGCAGTACTTTTTTACCCGCGAACTGTTCTGGAACAATGTCTTGATTTTGCTGCTCCGTAGCGTTATTATTCGCGTTCTGCAAAACATTGTAAAGCTCGGACATAAACAGTGGTTTCGCGCAGAATGCCGTGACTCCTGCCTCTCTTGCTTCCGATTCAATATCCGTCCAGTCATAAGCGGTCAGAATGATTATAGTAGCGGTTTCGCCTACCTCCTGACGTATTCTCCGAACGACCTCAATGCCGTTCATATCCGGCATAAGCCAGTCGATTATGTACACCTGAAACGGATCGTTCTGCTCTGCCGCATATTTTGCACGATAGACCGCTTCTTTGCCCGATGTTGTCCATTCCGGCTTCAAGCCGATTATGCGCAGCATTTTTTCTACGCTTGTGCAGCTGTCCATATTATCGTCGGCTATCAGCGCACGGAAGCCCTCAAGGCTCTTGATGACCGTGACTTTATGCTCGTTTCCGCTTATTCCGAATCTGACCGATACTGTAAATTCCGAACTCTCTCCGAGCTTGCTTTTTACGTCGATAGTACCGTTCATCATATCGACGATGTTTTTGGTTATCGCCATTCCGAGTCCCGTTCCCTGAATGCCGCTGACAGTCGAATTTTCCTCTCTGGTAAACGGCTCGAAAATTTTCCCGATGAACTCTTCGCTCATACCGATACCCGTGTCACGCACTATAAACTGATAGTCGGCATATCCTTCGGGAGCGTTCGGCTTTTCGACTACGCGGAGAGCTACAGTGCCGCCGGGGTGCGTGAATTTCATAGCGTTCGACATTATATTTATCAGTATCTGGTTCAGGCGCAGCTTGTCGCAGACTATATCCTCGTGTTCGACATCAACTGTATCAATATAGAAATTCAGACGTTTTGCCTTAATATCGGACTGGAGAATGTTTCTCAGGTCGTGCAGTATCGTCGAAAGAGAACATTCCTTCTCCTCAATTTTGACCTTGCCGCTTTCGATACGGCTCATATCGAGGACGTCGTTGATAAGCGAGAGCAAATGCTCGCTTGACACCATAATTTTCGAGAGATAATTCTTTACGGATTCTTTATCGTCAATATGCGTCGCGGCAAGGGACGTAAATCCTATAATAGCGTTCATAGGCGTGCGTATATCGTGGGACATATTGTTTAAGAACGCTGTTTTGGCGTGATTTGCCCGCTGCGATACAAGATACGCTTCTTCTGCCTCGTGCTTTGCCTGTTCAAGCTGTTTGTTCAGTTCCTGAAGCTTTTTTCCCGCGATGTGTTCCGCTTTCAGCAGTCCTCTTGTGTGCAGTGCTTTTGACATACACAGCATAATGATTATTGCAGCGACAAGGAAAAATATCGCTGTCACGACAGCTGTCCTGAGCGCGGAATTTACGACTGAAACCGTTCCCTTCGCCACCTCCTGCGCGGGATTGATATACATAACTACCCAGTCATTATCCTGAATTTTACGCATTGCGTAGAAGCAGTCCACGCCCTCTATTTTGATATGGGAAAGCACCTGACCTTCTGTTTCCAGTTTATTCAGCTGTTCGCTGAAATCAATATTTTCTGCCTCTCCCGCTTTTTGCATAACTTTGAAAACATTATACCCCGGCACGAGATTTTTATATTTTGTTTCATCGACATACAGCTTCGAGCCGTCGCTGCTTAAGATATATGTACTGTTATTGCCGTTGTATGTGGGGCTTCTGAATATAGAGCCAATTGTTTCCATACCTATGCTTATTCCCGCGAAACACATATCTTTTCCCGCATCAGGAATCTTTACGGGCTGCTCCAGCTTGTAAACAAAGACAATATCGTTTTCGACATTCATGGTGTTATATTTGATAAAGCTCACGCGTTCCGCACAATTCGCCAAAGGATCAATGTCGCTTATGATCCCCTCATCTCCGCGCGGCGTATACATTCTTCCGTCCTCGTCGAGTATGATCGGGATCGCTTCATCTTCTTTGTAATGTCCGGTTTCGTTTTCCTTATTCAAAAATGCCGTTAATTCCGCAGCGGTACGCGGCTGGCTGTCATTCAGACGCCTTTTGACCTCTGTTGCTTCATTCCAGTATTGTGAAATTTTCCACTCCGTACCGGTGAAGACCTGCGTGGTGATCTCGGAAAGCTGATTTATTCTCTCCGTATACACCGTGTTGTTCAGAGATAGACGCAGTTGTCTGATGATAAAGAAGCCGCAGACCGTCGCGACTATAGTCGCCGCGGCAGCGATAAGAAATATTTTGAGATATTTTTGTTCTATATGGATCTTTTTCATCTTACTAATTTAATTCCAGTTCAATAATTCTTCCGACATAGCCGGATTTCCGTTGTTGTCAAAGAAATCCTTAAACGCTCCAAGCCCTTGTATACCGCTGTCCTGAATGTTCCCCGCCGTACTCAGTTCTTCATCCGCGCCGCACACCATAACGGTGTATTCTGTGTCGTCCGACAATTCTTTTCCGCCCTTTACGAAAAGTTCGTAGGGGAACGTCGCGGACTTGCCGTTTTTCTCGATAGTATAGCCCTTTTGAGCGAATTCTTTTATCTGCTTTCCGGTAAGAGTAACGGTTTTAATGTTGCCGTTCCAGCCTGTGGGAATTATGGACACGATCCTCTCATCGGTCAAGGGAAGCGGCATAATATATCCGCTTATGCCGTCGCCGTTTTGAATAGCGCAGTTGTCCACAGCCATGTTCAGCGAAACAAGCGCACAGTCTGCGCCGACAGCCTCTCCGAATACCTTGCCGACAAGCTGTGCTGTTTCTTTCTGGTCATACTTTCTGTCAACCTCGGAATATACGGTCGCTCCGTTTGCAAGCCAGTCCCGACATAGTTTATCCATTCTGTCAAGGACCTCGTCTTTAGTATATTCCCCGTTAAGATAGTCAAGAACGTCTTCTCCGACTTTTGCGAGAATGCCCTCCCAGCCCGTGTAGAGCAGCGGAGCAGTGTGACCGTTTCGCATATCCTCTAAACAATCGGCATACGGGCTTTTGGGGTCTATTTCCCAGTCGCGCAGGGAGGAAATATATGTAGTGTTGGCAGTGTAAAAAGAGTTCTGCCCCTCTATGGTAGAAAGCACTTCCATAACATGAAGCGCGTCCTGTAGTTTCTGCTCGTTTCCTTTTTCGGTAAGTTTCTTGTTCAGACCGAAATTTTTCGACTGCACTGTAATGTACATATTTTTAGAGCCGTCGCGGGAGAGATACGGCATAGGCGCGTAAACATCACCCGAACCGTCCTCGTTTTGCGTCCAGTGGTCAACTCCGCCTATAGCAAATGCAGTGTTGCCCTCGTTGAATACCTCGAAAGAGGTTTTGCCGTCAAGGGTATTGCTTCCCTGCAAGAATCCCAGATCGACCCATTCCTGCATATAATCCATTGCCTCACCGAAACCCTCGCGCGCGTCGGCTTTTCCGCTTAGGAAGTCCCTCTGCCACTGAACGCCGTTTATCGACGTCAAATCTATAGTATCGGCGAGATTGCAGACATACTGAAACCCTTGCCCCGCATTAAAGGAATTAGTCACCGCAAGCCGAACGCCCGCTTTTTCAATTTCGGGAGCTAGCGCTTTCAGCTCCTCAAAGCTTTCGGGGACTTTCCAGCCGTGCTTTTCAAACAGCGTTTTATTGTACGCGCAGACATAAACGGAATACCTTGAGGGCAGCAGGTAAACGCTACCGTCAAGTTCCTGCTGTGACAAAAGCATTGGGTCATAGTTGTCCGTAAAAGCGTAACTTGACAGTTCCATAAGGTTTGCTTTCATTTCGTCGGGATAATTCGTCCACGCATATGTGGTGTTGTAAATATCGGGCATATCGCCTGTTATCATCTGGTCGCAGGTAAAGCGCGACCAGTTTTTCCCGTTATACGGTATAAGTTCAAGCTGTATTTCGGGATATTTCTTAGCAACGAGTTCTTTAAGTAAATCAATATCCGACGAGTAGAGAATAGTTATCGGCTCGTGTTTGCCCTTAGAGTTTGCCCCCGAACCGCTGTTGCACCCGCACAGCAGAACAGCACAAAGTATTACACATAATACGCACTTAATATATTTCATTTTTGTTATCTCCTTTTACTATTAAGTTGAATATATTTTCATTATATCACATCTCTCTCCCTTTGTCAAGCGGCTGCCGTTGCGGGCGGCGAATCGCCGCTGATAGTTCGCTTCGTAGGTGGACAAAAACTTGCAATAATATTGCGCGAGAGAAGCGTACCGCTGCGGGAAGTACGCTTCGCGCGTAAAAAGATCGCAGATTCTTTTTCCTACGCAAGCGATTTGGTCGTCCATAAGGCTTTGCCTCCTTGTGATTTATCTATTATAGTATAACTCAAAATCGCACAAAATTTAATCATCTTGGGGCGAAAAAACTTAAATTTCAATTGAAAACCTATTGACAAATTAAACTAAAGATGATATGCGGCACTGACAGCACTCCCTTGGCTGAGGATTCCGAAGCTTCCGGAAATTCCGACAAGGATAACCCCGATACGGGAATCAGCGGGTAGGCAATTTAGCAGGAATTCTTAAAACGGTAACTAAATGGTTTGAACGCTCCTTCGCGTCAACCGCCATGGCGGAGCAGTTGACTTTTATGTCGGAATATGATATAATGTATTCAGACTGCAGATATCTCGGCAAGCAGGTATCAGAAGCTGCAAGAAACTTAATTTAAGAATGTAAGGAGAACATTATGAAAAAATTCGACGGATATTATAAGAATGAACAATACAGTGTCGGCTGCACCGGAAGAGCAGTTTACATATTTGACAGCAAAAACAAGCAAATAGCCAAATTTGAGGACTTTCGTCATGGGTATAACGCGGCATTTATGCCGAATGCGAATATAATCGCCGTGAAGTCCATAGAGGGCAGTCTGGGATTTTACGACCTTGAAAAGTTGTCGTTGATAAAGCTCTATACTATCACAAAAAGCGGCGCGCAGGACGAGGGCTTTGCGTTTTCGCCTGACGGGGAATTTTTCTACAACATTGAAAAGCCGATAACAAGCACTGACACCGAACTTGCGGTATACGAAACAAAGACGTTTTCAAAAATTGATACTTTGTTTGCGGACGACGAAAAAATGGTTTTGGACAGCCTTGAATTTGATGCGGAAACGGGCGTTTGCTATGTACTCGGCTTTATGCGAAACGATGACGGGATTATCGACTACGGATTTGTGGCGGTTTTTGACCGCGAAAATAAATCTATAACCGATATTCGTAAGCTTGATTACAAAACCTATGAATATCTTGAGGCTTATGAAAGCTGGGAACGTGACGGCTTTACCGAAAAGGGACTTGAAAGTAATTTTATCCTGAGCGAGCTTCCGGAAGTTAAAAAGACGAGCCTGAAAGAGGAGTTTGAAAAGCGTTCCTCGCAGTAAATTCTGTGTTTTTAGCGGATAATGTTTTGACCGCCCCTGAACGGGCGGGATTTTTTTGCAGCGCCTTTGAGCTGCCTAAAAATATTTCAAAAAAATTTTAAAAACCCCTTGACAAACTTAATACTTCGTGATATGATATATATAGTGAGAGGAGGTATATCGTGGACATACAGTTAAAACGGGGCCTGCTGGACGTTTGTGTGTTGGCGGCAATAAAAAACAACGAATCATATGGGTATCAGATAATAAAGGATATAAAGCCGTATATGGAAATGTCCGAATCAACCTTATATACGATACTTAAACGGTTGGAAAACGCGCAGATGCTGACTGTCAGGACAGCAGAGTACGGCGGCAGACTGAGAAAATATTACCGTATCACACAGTCAGGCTTAAATCGTATCGAGGAATTTAAGGACGACTGGAAAGAGATTCTTTCCATATACAGGTTTGTAACAAAGGAGGACGAGGAGAATGAATAAACAGGAATTCCTTTCGCGGCTTAAGGATAAGCTGCCGGCGAATGAGGATACACAAGAGCGTCTGTCATTTTACAGCGAGATGATCGACGACCGACAAGAAGAGGGTATGTCGGAAGAGGAAGCCGTCGCGCAGATAGGCAGTGTAGAAAGCGTTCTGTCGCAGATACTGTCCGAGATCCCGCTGTCAAAGCTCGTGAAAGAAAGGGTAAAGCCCAAACGTGCGCTTAAAGCGTGGGAGATAGTTCTTATTGTATTGACGTCGCCCGTGTGGATCTCTCTTTTGATCGCGGCTTTTATAATAATGATCTCTGCTTATATTGTAATATGGAGCCTGCTTATTTCTTTGTGGTCAATTGAGGTTATATTCACATTTGGTTCAGTTTATATAGCGGTTTACGCCGTTGTTTTCATCGCGCAAAGCCGCTTTTTGCAATGCACAGCTTATTTAGGAGCAAGCGCCGCGCTTGTCGGGATTTCAATACTTATGTTTTTCGTCTGCAAAGGCGCGTTCAAAGCGGCAATTATGCTGACCAAAAAAGTCGCGGAAGGCACTAAACTTATATTTATCAGAAAGAAGGCTGCAAAATGATAAAAAATAAACAAAAACTGCTTATTACTGCGGCTGTTCTCGCGGTCGCAGGCGGGGTGATATTTGCCGCGGCTTTTGCGGCTTTGGGATTTGATATATCCAAAATAAGCACACAAAAATACGAGTCAAACACATATGTGATAAGCGAGAATTTTGACAGCATAAAAATAAATACCGAAACGGCAAATGTCGTATTTGCTGAGTCTGACAGCGACAAATGCAGGGTAGAATGTGCCGAACGGGAAAAAATGAAACATTCCGTTTCCGTGAGCGGGAAAACTCTCGTTATAGAAACGGTAAATACCCGAAAATGGTATGACTATATCGGTATGTATTTTGGAAATGAAACGGTGACGGTATATCTGCCGAAAGCCGCGTATGCTTCACTTGCAGTAGATACGGATACGGGCAGGGTTGAGATCCCGAAGAAATTATCGTTTGAAAGCGTTTCTGTCAAAACGGATACGGGCGCGATAGGATGTTATGCCGATGTTTCAAATTCGATAGAGCTTAAGACGGATACGGGAAGTATACGCGTGGAAAAATCCGCTCCGAAAGGGGAGGTCAAAGTCCAGAGCAGCACAGGGATAATTTTCTTTACAGACGTTCGCTGCGGCGAGCTTTACGCATCAAGCAATACAGGAAATATAGATTTGAAAAACACTACCGCAGCCGATAATCTGACAATAAATTGCGATACCGGAAACGTAAGATTTGAAGATTGCGATTCGAGCGAAATAAAAGTCCAAACAGATACGGGCAACATTATCGGAACGCTTTTGTCAAACAAGATATTTTTCGCTGAATCGGCGGTGGGGAAAGTAGATGTTCCGAAAACCATGAGCGGCGGAGCTTGTGAACTTGTGACCGATACCGGAAATATAAAGATCCAAATCAAAAAATAAAGCAGAAAATAAGAAAAGGCATTACCGACAGAAAAGCCGGTAATGCCTTTGGTTTATGGATATTTATCTGCAAGCCAGCGGAAACTATTCATTATGGTTAGTGCAAGTGGTTTGCTCCTTAGTTAATATTATAGTGCAGGTCGGGAGAGTTGTCAAGAACAATCTGCTATTTGTTGAATTTATCGAATAACTTTTGATAAAAAACGAATGGTTCTTTCCAGTCTTCATAATACTTCAAAATGACACTCATTGACGGAAGTCCCAATCTTGCAAGATCTTTTGCCGTTGGAATTCCTTTGCCTGATTTTACCTAATTTGCAACTGCGTCGTCAACTTCTTGTTTTGTGTATTTTGCCTTTTTACTGTTTTTTACTGTTATTCCATGTTTCGAGCAAAATACTGAAAATGAACCAAATCGTTTATGTATTGTAGAAGGCGAATATGGAAACAATTCAAAAAATTCCTTCATTGAATTGATTTCTCGTTTTTGTTCTCCGAAAAGATGATTTAAGGCATTTTCAATATCTTCTTCCGATATATATTCATTCTTTGTAGATATATCTGACCCGACAGCTTTTTGATAAGCAGCCAATGAACCAAAATAATTATATATTATTCGTGCTGTTGGCAGATTGTTTTCTGCTCGCAAACAGCTTTCAGTGATTTTTCCATGCTTTTTTACATAGTCTTTTCCGGCTTGGATTACACTGTCAAAATCCCAGTTAGCTTGGACTGATAAATGAAATAAATTCTTCTTTATATCTGTGAAACTTGTATACTCCGGATAGTGTTTTAATATGCAGGGAAGCGAGGGAAGGTTGTTTTTCTTAGTCAGATCCTTTTGCAATATATCTCCATGTTGCTCAATATACATTTCCAGTGCTGTTTTGATTGTATCCCTATTCCAATTGGCTGATAGATCCTCAATTCCAAAGGCTCTTTTTAGCGTGTGTAAATCACCATAGTATTTTTGAACATAATGAATCGAAGGCAGATGATTATATTCTCGACCAAAGTCAACTTTGTGGATATCACCTTTTCGATCAATAAAACTTGATATAATTTGATCGAATTTATCTTTTGTCATTTCGTCCGTTTGTTTATTCGTATCTTCTGATAATTGAGTAGGACTTATTACTTGTATTGCTGATTTTTCACTCTCGCCCATAAAGAATTGCTTAGCTTTTTCTTCCAACATAAAATCATGTAGTTCTTTATCTGTCTTTTTTAAGTTACAAGAAGTACAAAGAATCTGACAGTTTTCTGCGGTAGATTTCCCACCCTTAGCAAAAGGTAATATATGATCAAAATGACACTCTTGTATTGATGAAAGTTTTGTTCCACAAATGGCACAGCATATTTCGCCATTGTTTTTTCTAAGATTATCTTTTATTATACTAAGCTTGATAGAATCTGTAAAATCTCTTGCGCTCATAATTCTCCTCCTCAAACTGTGTGATTGCGTTCATATAACATATCAAAACACATCAGCAATTTCATTTATAATTAGTATATCACATTGCTAAGAAAATGTCAATAGTAACAAACGCACTCGTTAATAAAACGGCAAAATTTAAGACAAAAGACTTACACAGAGTTCTTTGTAAAATATAAATTCCTATTTGACACCAAAAGAGCTATCCTATTTAATACGAATCAGATAGCTCTTATCTTTTCAATAAATATTTTCATATAGTTGCCAATAACCGCCTAAGCTAAAGCACGGCAAAAAATGTTGCCAAAACGTTGCCATTTTGCCGCTGGCAACCCCACAAGACGCACCGTTAAGCCATTTGTTGAGGCGAATGAGTTATTCCCACTCGGTACAGTTACCTTTGCTTTCCGTGATTTCTCTTGATTTTAAGGCGATTTTATCACGGAAAAGACCGCATTTTGATTAAATTATCTATATTATTTATTTTTTTGAGGTCAAAATGCGGTCAAAAACATTTGGCTAAACAAGCCGCAATTACGATTTTTCAATCCTATCTATAAATGATATTGTCGCTGACATAATTTTTACAACATATACCGCTTCAGCATCATTAAGTATAGTATTATCGTGAGCGAAACTTTGATTGTTTCGTATAAAGTTAAAACTTTCAAATAATGAGATACTCATTTTTAGTGCTTCTTCGGTAAATTCTGACTGCAACATTCCTTCCTTTTTATAAAATTTTCTCAGCATACCGATAAGACTTTGTAACGAATAAAATTCACCTTTATCGTCGCATACAGAAATATTATGTTTGCCACAAGCTGATCTCACAAATTTAACCGCAAATGTATGGAGTCTATCCAAAACAAGGGCTGGCTCGTTTCGATTAAGTGCTTCATTTATATCGCGTGATAAAGTTTCTAAATCATCCTCTCGATTTTGCGGTAATGAGACATCTTCTAAACAATCTGATTCTCTTGGAATAAATGTAATTTTTCTTGACACCAAACCTGCTTCTGGTTCAAAAAGTCTATTTATCCAATCTTCTAATGATTTAGACGCAGCTCTTAAATTTTTAATACTTCCTTCTGGAGCAAATATGGAAATGTCAACCGCATCTTTATCCCAAACATCACCACGTCTAACACCCGAATAATAAGCCCAACCGACATCGTTAAATTTTATTTTACACTCCAACAAAAGATTAGCTAGACTGATATTCCCATTCGCCTTTAATGTGGTTATCAATTTCGTCTTAAACTTTTCAGGATCCGGAATTTCGTGAGTATAATACATAGTGATTACCTCCTGATATTCATTTGTCTTTATTAAAAAAAAGGCTCTTCGATGGAATCCAATCTTTTGCAACAGCGTCTGCCTTTTCAAGCCAACGTTCTATTCTCTTTTCAGGTGGAACGCTTTCTCCCCAATATTCAACAAACAAGGCATCGTCCATTCTTAATGCCGCTTCTTTCATATCTTCCTCAATAAGTTTGAGTGCTCGTTCAATATAGATGCCACCTTCGTCATCGTTTTGAGGATTAGCGACACTACCAGCAGAAAATAAATCTCGAGCTTGATGACACAATACACCGTGATATGTAAGTAGATATAAAACCATATCATCATATTTTTTTCGTGAACGACCCGATTTTACAATGTCAGGGCAAAGCAAAGCGGCTTCGGCTCTCAATTTTGTTTTTTCCTGTGGCGTGAGATTTGTATAAAGCCTTGCTTGTATGGGCGTAGTGTGTTCTTCCGAGCTACTGTCTTCAATCCACCATAAGCGACCATCCGGGTGAATTTTTCTTGCATAGGCGCGTATATACTTCATTTTATCTTGCATATCTAACTTACGAAAATCATCATATTTTATACCCATCTGCTCAAACAGCGGCTCTTTCACAGGTGCTTTGTCAGATGGAAGTTCAACTTCGAAACGAGGAACGTGTGATGTTCTTACGTGTATAACACTTTTTTCATACTCGCCCCAACGCACTTCGGGAATTCCGCCCATTTTTCCAAAAACAATGTAGATATGCTTTACTTCTTCTATACGTTGTGTTTCCAATACACTATTGGCGACGCTTCTCCAAGTGTCAGCTAATGTAAATTTAACTTCAACGCCATACTCCCCCATTGCAATATCAGGGAAAGCTTGCGGGTGTGGATTGAAGTCAATTTCAAACGAAGTGTTTCCTTTTGTCAAATTGCTTAACACTTCCCGAACACGGTTCTCAAAATCAGACGAAAGCTTAAACCCGCTTGTCCTTGCTTCATTAGTTAGTTGTTCGCAGCATATATTTAAAACTGTTTCAAAGTCATCTTTTGTCATCATGTGCTCCTCTAATTACTTCTTTAACCGAATTTGCAATGTACCACGCAAAAACGGGTGGTACAGCATTGCCAATTTGTCGTTCTGTTTCTCTTAATCCACATTTAAATACGAAAGTATCAGGAAACGATTGAATGCGTGCTGCTTCTCGCATAGAAATACGGCGGGGTAATTTATAATGAAATTGAATATTGCCATGACATTCTGCCCTCATAGTATATCCTGGTCTGTTTGCTATGAGTTTCCTGTTGCCCTGTTCACCACTTATGTTAGCCTTGCTCCAAATGTGAGAAAAATCCTTATCTGCTGGTAGTGTTTCAAGATCGCCGATAGCTTGTGCGGCAGTAACATAACTACTTTTATCACATATAGGCTTAGGGGGAACGAAATTTGGCAAATCCTTTCGCGTTCCTACAAAGATAACTCGTTCCCTTGTCTGTGGTACGCCGTAGTCAACAGTATTATAAAGTTGGTAGTTTATGGTATATCCCAGCGAGTTAAAATCGTTGAGTATAGTGTTTAATGAATACTCATTCTGTTTTAGCAACAAGCTGCCAACGTTTTCGGCGACAAACACTTTAGGATTTGTTTTCCTTACTGCCTCAACAATATAGGTATATAAGCAACTTCTTTTGCCATTTATCCCTAACATCTTTCCATTTATTGAAATGTCTTGACACGGAAATCCACCTATAATAACATCTGCATAATCTGGGATATCATCTATCATCATACTTATATCTCCCTCGACGATGTGGTTCCCAACATTATAACGATATGTATTGCACGCAGCTGGGCTAATTTCATTAGCCCAAATGATATCAAAATTGGTCTTGGCATAGTGCTTTCCCAAAAAATCAAAACCTCCAATAAATCCCAAATCCATACCGCCGCAGCCAGAAAACAGGGATATGACAGTTAATCTTTTTTCAATATCCTTTTTAGGGACAGGATAACACTCATTGTCATCAATAACCCAATTCCGTCCGATTTTTCGAGCGGTTGTAAAAGCACCACGCTCTGCATAACGTCGTACAGTATCACAACTTCTATTGTGCATTTTTGCATATTCAGTTAATGAAATTAACATAGCAATACCACCTCATCCTCTATATTATATTATACACGATAGCGTGTATAATGTCAATAGCTTTTTTAGTGCTTATATCTGTCCGCATATTTTGTGGAGATGTACAGATGCCGCCATTATAATAAATTCATAGCCTTTTTGCCTCTCTCGTCCTCTTTTGCAAAAACGCCCGCAACCTCTCTGCCAACCCCAGCCCCTCCACGAACTCCATAACCCTCTGAAACTTCGCCCTCAAGTTCCCAAGCTCGTTTTCAACCACGCGCAGCCGTTCTTTAAGCGAATAAATCTGCCGCGCGTTCCGTTCCAGAGCGGCGTATCTCTCAGCCGCCACCTCGGTTTCCTTTTTCAATCTTGCAACCTCGGCGGTCAAAGTCTCCTCCTTGTTTTCGGCGGCAATCTGCTTTTTAGCAAGCTCCGCAAGTTTCGCATAATCCTCTTTCGCCACCGTCAACTTCCCTCCGAAAACGGTCTTGCCCGTTTCGATGCCGTCAATCGCCCTGATTTGAGCAACTTTCTCCGCGCTCTCGTTCAGCAAAGTCTGGTTGTCGGCAAGCGCGGCAGACGTTTCGGCAAGCTCCTCGTCAAGCTGTCAGACTTGAGCGTTCTTCTCCTGAAATTGCTCGTCAAGCCGGTCGATAATCTCCTCAACCTGCGAGCGCATCTCCTCGCGGTGCTTTAAGAGTTTGTCGGCATACTCCGCTTTTTCATCAAGGAAAGCAACCTCTTTCTTCTTTTCGTCAACCTGTTCCGTCACCTTAGCGTACTCCTTGTACTGCTCCACCGTCAGACTACCGCGGGACTTTTCGGGCGCGGCAATTCGCACCCCGTGGCGACTGCAAATCTCGGTCAGCAGCTTGCATTCACTCTCCCGCCAACGCGCAATAGCGTCCTTGCCCGCACCGTAACCCATTTCTTTCAGAGCCTGCGCCAAGCCGTTCTGCGTGTCAACACCCTGCCTATAATGCCCGACGGGTATGTAATCAATATGAAGATGAGGAGTTGCCTCGTCGAGGTGAAGTACCGCATTGAAAACAAAAAAATTCGGATTGCGAGCTTGAAAGCCTTGCATATACTCGGTCAGGCAAGCTGCGGCGATTTCAGCGTCAGGCATTCCGACACCCGTGTCCTGCATTGTTCCAATCTGCACAACGTCCTCATAAAAACTCTTCCGCTTGTCCGCAGAAGTCACCACACTCTGCGAAATTTGTCGCTTGAAAACGTGTTCAAAATAGCTCGTGGTTATCTTTCGGTCAGTGCGTTTCTGCTTTACATTGTATCGCTCAACCGCCGCCCCGAACAACTGCTCGTATGCTTTTTCAATAGGCTGTTGCACGAAAATAACATTGTCTTTCGTCCGCAAGCTGTCTACATTTTTCGCACTAAATCTGCGGTTGTTGTGCGTTAGACTGCCCTTGCCCTGACAGTGGGAAATTCTTTTTTCAGTCAAACTACCGCTCCTTTCGTTGTGCCATTTTACTTTTGTTCCAAAAGTAACGCCATAGTACCTTTGACAGCGATTTTCGCAAGCTCCAATCGCCATCAAAGGTACGGCGCTCTCCGAGGGGCAAAGGGGTCGCCCCCTCTGCACTCCCCGCCCTGCTGAAAGAAAAAATATAAGTAACTGCCAAAAATGATGTACAGGGTGTACAAACCCTGCGAAACCGCTCTGCATAAGGCTTTACGGCTTTTTGGGCGGCGTACAAATGCTGTACATTTATGTACATTTCCGTACATCTTTGTACGCCTTGAAAATGCCCACTAAACCGCATTACTAAGCGAAATGTACACCCCGTACACCATTTTTCAAGTTTTTATGAAAATCCCCTCAAACCCGCGAACGCGCCCCTGCGCCGTGCGAATGTTGTTGGAATGTCGCACGGAATACGCGCCCGCATTCGTCTTGAGCCAGCTTATAAAGCTGTCGCGTTTGAGGGCGGTCAAGCCGTTCTCCTCGCACCAATCCGTGTAGACGTTGTAGAGCAACTTGCTCGGCACAGCTTTGCTCTTGTCGAACCCGACAGCCTCTCCGAGAAACTCGATAATGTTGCAGTTTTCCGCAACCGCCTCGGCTAAATTTGCGCGAGTTTTTTCGCTTTCCGTGAACCGAAAATTGTTCTTTTTCAACCGCCGCAAACCGTCCAACAGCCAACAGAAAATCTGCTCCTTTTCGGCGATGAATTTCTCCGCGAGAAACGGGTCGTCAATGCGAGTGGCGGGTTTCGGCTTGGTGGTGAGTATAATCAAGCGGCGCGAAAATCCGTCAGATTTGTCGTACAAGGCTTTCGGAGAGCCGTTGCCGAAACACAAAAAACGGCTGTACACCCGCGCTTGCCGCGATTGTTTGCCCTTTGGCTCGACGTCAATCGGCACTTCGGCGGTGATGATGTTCTTGATGTAACCCGTGGATTTCAGCGCGGTCATCTGCATATCGTCGTCGTTCAACAGCAGCTTGTCCACTAAATTACAGCGGAAAAATTTGTCGTCCTCAACGCGCTGAAAGTTGCCCGAGAGCATTGCCGAGCCGAAAATCTCGTTTAACACCACGCCAATCCTCGACTTCCCCTCGCCGCCGTTGCCGATGATAAACAACGCCTTTTGCGCCTTTGTCGAGGGGATTAAGCAGTAGCCGAGGAACTCTTGGAGCGTTAAAACGTCCTCGCTGTCGAGCAGCTCATAGAGGAACGCCTGAAAATTCGCAGGGTAATAAACGCGTTGCCAGATTTCGGGGTCGTAGCTTATATTCAGCCGATTTACGCAGAATTTCTTTTCGGGCGTGAACGTCGGCGGTTCGCCCTCTCGCCCGTCAACGCGGATAACGCCGTTCAGAACGTGGATTTCGTCCTCGCTCGGAGTTAGAGGTTCGGCGTGGCAGAACAGTTTCAACGCCTCGAACAGAGCCTTTGAACGGTTTGCAATGCCCGTTGTTATGCCGTTTTGGATAAGCAACTCGGATATTTTCGCGGTAATCTCGTCCGCCGACGCCGTCCCGTCCACCGAGTAGAACCTCCCCGCAATACACCGCAGTTCCCGCCCTCGGCAAAAGCTCTCGCAGAAAAGCGGCTCGTTTATTTTCTTTTCGTCCGAGAGCCATTTGGGGGTGTCACTCATCGTCTTTGTTCTCCTTTTTCATAAGTTCTTCCAGCTTTGCCGACAGCTTTTCTTGCTTGTTGGGGTAAAGGTGCGCGTACACCTGCATAGTGGTTTCAACTCGCTCGTGTTCGAGCCGTTCGGCAATTTCAAGCGGCGGTATTCCAAGCTCGTACAACAGCGCGCAATGACTGTGCCGAACGTCGTGCAGTCTTATCCGCTTAACGCCGCTTTTCTCGCACCCGCGTTTCATTTCGTGGTGAAGATAATTTTTTGTGAACGGGAATATCCTGTCGTTTTCGCCAACGCCGTAAAGGCTGTCGCAATACTCTTTAAGCAACTCGCACAGGAAGTCGGGAATAGATATAATGCGGTTGCTTTTGGGCGTTTTCGGCGGAGTGATAACGTCCCTGTCGCCGAGCCGCTGATAGGATTTGTTTACGGTAAGCGTTTTTGCCTTAAAATCAATGTCCGCGGGAGTGAGTGCCATAAGTTCGCCTATCCTTAACCCCGTCCAGAACAGCGTGTTAAACGCCGAGTAGGATATAGGCTTGTCCGCAATGCACTCCACAAACCGCTCAAACTCGTCCTTTGTCCAGAAATTCATTTCTTCAGCCTTGTTTTTGCCTATCGCTCCCGCCTTGGCGCAGGGGTTCGAGCGCAGGTCGTAGTACCTTACCGCATAGTTGAAGATTGCATTAAGCTGATTGTAAACGGTTTTCATATAGGTTTGAGAATACTCCCTCGACAGCATTTCGTTTTCCCACGCTATAATGTTCGCAGGGGTTATCTCGTTTATCTTCTTCGCGCCGAAATAAGGCAGAATTTTCAAATCCACTATGTAGTGTTTGGTACGCAGAGTGTTTTCCCGCAGGCGGGGAGAAATGCCGTTGAAGTACATCTGCGTAAAATCCGCAAATGTGATGTTCAAATCCGCTTTCTGTTCGGACAGGAACGTGCGCAGCCATTCCTCGGCGTCGTGCTTGGTTTCAAAGCCGCGTTTCATACTCTCCCTGCGCTTGCCTTGCCAGTCGGTATAGCGAAATCGTATGTACCATTTTCCCGTTTTTGCGTCTTTTTTCGCTCTCATTTTACATCGCTCCTTTCCACAGCACTTGAAAACCCGTAAAGGCATTTTTCAAGATACGCCCTCGGCAGCTTTCCCGCAATCGTGAGATAGCCTTGCTTTTTCAGTTCGGAGTTCATCTCGCGTATCAGCTTATAAGCGTGTCCGTTCGATACCCCCATAACCTTAGCCAACTCCGCCGCCGTGATGTAGATACTGTGATTTCTTATAAAAATTTAATTTTTTAATGAATTTATAGTAATATAATAAGGAGCGTTTTTATGTCTGAAATAAAGTTTGGGGAGCGTATTCGCCAGGTTCGCAAAAACGCGGGGTGCAGTCAAAAGGAGTTTTGCGCCGCGCTTGATATACCGCAGTCCACGCTGTCGGCATATGAAACGGATCGTATGCAGCCGACGATTTCCTCGCTTGTAAAAATTGCCGAGAAATACAATGTGTCGCTTGACTGGCTTTGCGGTATAGAAAAATCCGCGCCGAGCTTCTGTACGATGGGCGAGGCTCTCGGCGCGGTTTATGATTTATCTGAAATCGAGGGGTTGGAGATTAAGTTTACCGTAAACGACCGCCTGCCCGATGATATTGAAACTCCCGAAAACAGGTGGTTTGTGCAGATGACGGTTTACGGCAACGACAGTGAAAACCCGCAAAACGCCGACTTCTGCAAAGGTATACGACAGATAGCCGATAACATCAGCGACCTGGAGTCCTATTCCATATCCGCCGAAACCTACGAAACTGAAAAGGAAAAGGTTAAAAACTATTACGACAAGCCTCTGACCAAAAGGGATTTCCCCGCGCTTTCCCGCGAGGAACGCCAAAAGAAACACATCGAGTGGGTAAAACAGCATTTGAACGACGAATAACCGAAAGAGCCGCTGCGACTGCAACGGCTCTTTGTTTTATGAAATTGTTTCCTACTCGCCCTGTAAATGACAAATGCGGTCAAAGTGCGGTCAAAAGCTCCGCAGGCACTCGATAAATGGCTCTGCAATGCGGAATTTTGGGGCAAGCGGTCTACTCCCACTCAATCGTCGCGGGCGGTTTGCTTGTTATGTCGTAGACTACGCGGTTGATGCTCCCGACCTCGTTCACGACGCGCACGGAAACCTTCTCCAGAACGTCATACGGTATCCGCGAGAAATCCGCTGTCATAAAATCTCCTGTCGTCACTCCGCGCAGCGCCAGCGTATAATCATACGTCCGCCCGTCGCCCATAACTCCCACAGACCGCATATCCGTCAGCACCGCAAAATACTGACTTATCTCGCGGTCGAGTTTCGCGTTTGCTATCTCCTCACGGAATATCGCGTCCGCCTCCTGCAATATCGCTACCTTTTCCGGAGTAATTTCCCCTATGATCCGTATAGCAAGCCCCGGTCCCGGAAACGGCTGCCGCCAGACCAACTTTTCGTCCAGTCCGAGAGTTGTTCCCAATGCCCTAACTTCGTCCTTGAACAGCAATCTCAACGGCTCGATTATTTCCTTGAAATCCACATAATCCGGCAGCCCGCCCACGTTATGATGTGATTTTATTACCGCCGCGTCGCCTGCTCCCGATTCGATAACATCGGGATAGATAGTCCCTTGAACCAGATAATCAACCTTGCCTATTTTCTTTGCTTCTTCCTCGAAAACGCGGATAAATTCCTCGCCGATTATCTTGCGCTTGCGCTCAGGCTCTGAAACTCCTTTCAGTTTTCCAAGGAATCTCTCGCCTGCGTTCACCCGAACGAAATTCACTCCCGAATCCGCAAACGCCGCTTCTACTTCGTCGCCCTCGTTCTTGCGCATAAGTCCCGTATCGACAAAGATGCAGGTAAGCTGAGAGCCGATAGCCTTCGCCAGCAGCTTGCACGCCACCGAGCTGTCCACGCCTCCCGACAGTGCCAGCAGAGCCTTTCCCGTTCCTACTTTTTCCCGTATCTCACGCACCGCTGTTTCGGCGTATCCTGCCATTGTCCAGTCGCCCTTGCATCCGCACACGTTGTACAGAAAATTCCCCAGCATATCAAAGCCCTGTTCCGTGTGGTTCACTTCAGGGTGGAATTGTGTTCCGTAGAATTTCTTTTCGGGATTTTCAATTGCTCCGAACGGACATTTTGCGCTGTGACCTATTGCCCGAAATCCACGGGGCAGTGTTTCTATATAGTCGTTATGGCTCATCCACACGACCGATTTTTCGCGAAGTCCCTTGAACAAAAGCGAGTTTGTGTCGAATTCACATTCCGTCCTGCCGAATTCGGCGGCGGCGTTGTCGTTGGCTTTTCCTATTGTGCCGCCCAGACCGTACACCATAAATTGTGCGCCGTAGCAAATGCCTAAAATAGGCACGCCCAGTTCAAAAATCTCCTTATCCATTCTCGGAGAATCGTCCAGATACACCGAATTCGGACCTCCCGTGAAAATGATCCCTTTCGGATTTAACGAACGTATTTCCTCTACAGGAGTTTTGTAAGACCGTACCTCGCAGTAGATCTTATGCTCGCGCACACGCCGTGCTATAAGTTGATTGTATTGTCCTCCGAAATCAAGGACTATTACAAGCTCGTGATCCATAGTTACTCTCCTTTATATTTTGTAATTAAATAGGATTCTGATTCCGTACCCCGCCCAATTTCTAACCTCTAAACGCGTACATCAAGCATTGAAAGAGTTATGCCTGCCGGACCAAAACGTCTGAAAAAGTCGTTAAGGCGTTCTTTTGTTTCGGGAGTTTCCGCTATCCTGTCGGCATACGACAGCATCTGATACAGCATAAAGAACATCGCCCTGACCGCGATATCCTCTCCCGAACGGAAATACATATCGAAGTTGTACGACGCTGCTTTAAGCTCGGTTATCTTCGGGATAAGGACTTTGGGAATCTTCGACGGATTTGCCGTGACCTCCGCGAAAGCTCTCGCCGAATCAAGCAGCTTGTCCCGAAGTTCTTTTTCTATCTGCTCCATTGTTATCCGTCCGCTCTCGCAAAGCTCCCGCAGGTTGCGGCTTGCCTTTATGTAGATGTCGCCCCATATCGGCTCGATAGTCAGTCCCGCGGGTGATTTCACTTCCTCGGCGGGCGTCGCGTAGTCTGAAAGTTTCAGTGCGGGCGCTGCCGCTTCCTTGACCTCGAATTCCGGCAGCCTGTGCCGTTTTTCCTCTGTTTCGGTCGTTCCCGAAGCGGGCTCGTCCGTGTTTTCCGTTTCCGGAACAGGCGGCGGAACGGAGTTTATCTCGTTCAGCGACTCCGATAAAAATGCCAGTGTTTCCTCCGTCGTCATATTCTGTATACGGATATATTCGTCGGTATCGTCGTCGTCAACGGCGGTTTCCTCGTCGGGAATTTCCTGTTGCGCGTCTACCTCCGTATCGGAAGTTACTGCCGTTTCATAGTGTTCCGTTTCCCGTGTTTCTTCGGGAGTTTCATCTTCCTGCTGCTCTTCTTCTCTCTCTTGTTCTTCGGGGATATTTGCCTGTGCCTTATCCTCCTCGTCGGGATAATTTTCGGGAGTGGATTCGGATACGCGGTCGTTTTCGGAATAAAGCTCCTCGTCCTGCGTCTTGAAGAAAGGCTCGTCCGAACGGCTTATCCAGTCTATCTTTCCCGTAGGAATGGGCGCGGGAGTATAGTCCTCAGGCAGCGACTCGGAGATAACGGGCGCGCCTTCCTCAAACACTATATCCGTGAGGTCAAAGCCCTGATCCTCGTCCTCGGTTATCTTTACCTCAGGCATTTCGCTGTTTTCGTATACGGGATAATCGTCGGCGCTGTTTTCGGGAAAATCGAGCTGAAGTTCCTCCTGTGCGTCGCCGACTGTCTGAACCGCCCGCGAGTTCGCGAAAAAGTCCCCGCGCAGCTGTTCGATAAAGCTCTTAAGTTCCGACTTGTCAAGCGAGAGATCGGTTATTCTTATATCCACCCCGCTGCCGCTTATCTGAAGCTCGTCCGCGAAAGCGTCCTCAAAGCTGCCTACTATCTCCAGACGTTCTATATCGGAATATTTCACGGCGAACGGCGCCCCGTCGAAATTGAATATCATCGCCCCGCCGAAGAACACTATCCCGCGAGAGCCGTCCTGCCTCTGCGAAATATCGACGAACCCGACCGCCTCGGTGCTGTCGGCGTAGGCGCAGACTTTTTCCTCGCTGTAATTTGTGCTTATTCGTTCAAGACGTTCCTTTGCCTGCCCACGCGTCACGGCTCTCACCCCCTTTGCTTTCGTTGAAATCCATTATTAAAGTACCTCTATCTGAACGCTTTTCATAACTCTCAAAGCGCTTTTGTGAGCCTCTCTGTCGGGCGAAGCGCACGCTCCCGAATCCACTGTTATCCTCGCTTCGGGAAGCGCCGTTTTTGCCAGCACGGCGTTTGTCAGCACGCACTTGTCCGTCGGTACGCCGCACAGTTCCACCTCGTCGAACGACCCTTCCCACAAGACCCGCAAAAGCTCCGGCGAGCCGAACGTGTTCTTTCGGATAACGATGTCCTCCGTCCTCCTGCAAAGCGCCAGACTTCCGAAAAGCCTGTGACCCTTTGTTCCCTCGACGCAGTGAACGACGGGCAAATGCCGTCCCTCGTTTGTTTTGAGGTAGTTCTTGTCGTGAGTATCCATAGTGAAGATTATCTTCCCGCCGTCCTCGCGGGCGCGGTTTATTTTCTCGACTATTATAGGCTCCAGATCTTCCGCGCCCTCAAATCCGAGCGCGCCGTTTACATAATCGTTCTGATAGTCCACCACGACCAGAGCCTTCATTATTTTTTCTTCCTCTCGAAATTTTTGTGCCAGTTTTCGATAACTCTCATCTGCCCGCGCTCCACCGCAAGCGAATTCGGCGGGACTTCTTTTGTAATGGTAGAACCCGCCGCCGTTGTCGCGTTTTCGCCGATTTTCACGGGAGCTATAAGATTCGTATTGCAGCCGATAAACGCGTGAGAACCTATTTCCGTGCGGTATTTGTTTATGCCGTCATAATTTGCGGTAACGCACCCGCAGCCGAAATTAACCCCGCGTCCGACGTCGCTGTCGCCGAGGTATGTAAGGTGAGCGACGGCAGTATTCTCTCCGATGTCGCTGTTTTTTATCTCGACGAAATCGCCTATCTTCACGCCGCGCCTTATTATCGTTCCGGGGCGCAGCTGCGCGAACGGACCTATCTTCACGTTGTCCTCGACGGTCGCGGAATACGCCTGCACGTTGTTCAGAATGACATTATCGCCTATCACGCAATTTTCAATATGCGAATTCGCGCCTATCTCGCAGCCCTTTCCGATAACGGTATTTCCGAGAATGACCGTGTTCGGGAGAATCGTCGTATCGCAGCCTATCTTCACTTCGGGCGAAATAATTATCCCGTCTGTCGTGATAAAACTTACGCCCTCGCAAAGTAAATTATCAATGACCATAAGCCTTGCGGTTTCATTAAGTTCAAGCAGCGCTTTTCTGGAGTTCGCGCCCAGCACAATCTGTTCTCTCTCGCTTTTATAAGCGCAGACGGGAGAATTTTCTCCTATTATCTCCACGCAGTCAGTAAGGTAGAATTCCCCGCCCGCGTTGTTGTCGGTAAGCTTCGGCAGCGCCTCCAGCAGCGCCTCGCTGTCGAACCAGTAAGCCCCGCTGTTTACCTCGCATATTTCCAGTTCTTCGGGGGAACAATCCTTTTGTTCGCGAATTGCCTTAAAATTTCCGCCGTCGCGGATAATTCTTCCGTACCCTGCCGGACATTTTATTTCGGCGGATATCACCGTCACCTTAGCGTTCTTTTCCTCGTGATATTCATACGCCCTGCGAAGAGTTTCCGCGTCAATAAACGGCGCGTCCCCGCACAGCACGCACACCCTGTCGACCTTTGAAACAAGCTCTGCCGCCTGCTTTACCGCGTCGCCCGTGCCTTTCTGTTCGGGCTGAAAGAACAGGGAAATATCGTTCCCCCGCGACAAAACATATTCCTCGGTAAGCTCGCGACGAAATCCGGTCACTACACCCGTCATATCGAACCCGAATGTTTCCGCCGCGTCCAGCACCCAGCCGAGCATAGGCTTTTTCAGTACCTCACACAACACTTTCGGGCGTTCGGACTTCATACGCTTGCCCGCTCCGCCCGCAAGAATTACACAGCCTGTTTTCATATAAATTACCTCTCCTTAAGGAATCTGTTATGAATTTTATAATGTATTACCTGCTCCGACGTTTTTTCGTGAAGCTCTCCTTTGAAAATAAAATGATCGTTCTGTCCAAGGGAATTATCCTCGTAAGGACGGTCTGTCTGCCGTTTGATTCTATAGTCGGAGTATCCGTTAAAAGGACGCTCCTGCTAAGGATCTTCCGCTGTAAGGGAGTCGAGATCTCGACCCTCGGACGGAAAATAAAATTCTACCTCAAAAGCAGCGAGGAGCTTCCGTTCCTTCCTAAGAAACGCGGAAAGCCGCTGAAAACGAGCGTTCCGCAGCAGGCGTTCGGCGCTTTTATCTCGACCCGCGCACTTGTTGGAACGGCGCTGTTCGCGGGTCTGCTCAGACGCATAGGCTCGGTTTTCGGGAGCGACTATTACGAACGCGCCGTAAACGCTCTTTTCACAGTCGCCGAAAAAGTCCGTGACGGTTTGCTCCTTTTGCACCTTGCCGTACCGAAGATAACCGCTGCCGTGGGACTTCTGGCGCTTTTGGGGTGGATATTTGCGTACCTTAAAAATTTTCTCTCGCTTAAAGGTCACACGCTCTCCCGCCACGGGAACTTCGTGTTTGTTTCAGGCGGCTTTATCACATTATATGAACACGCGCTTGTCCTCAATTCCAAAGGAGCAACAGCGGAAATACGCGGCTCGCTTCTTTCGGTAATTGCAAAAAGAGCGCCTGTCTACATTCGCGGAGTTATGCTCCACCCGTGTATACCCGTAAAGCGCCGCAGGAAATTTCTCCGTTCGCTGTGCGGCATTTCCGTCAGCGGCGACCGTATAGTTGTCCCGCCGCCGAGGGCATTTATTTCGCATTGTGCCATGCCCGTCCTGTGGAGCGCGGTTTTCGCGGCAGGGATAATTTTTTCGGAAAAGCGCCTTCATTCGGAGCTTGCCGAAGCGCTTTTTACGGCAGCGTTCGCGGCAGGTGTTTACACGACGCTTGTTTATATTGTGTATATGCGCCGTTCCGGGGTGGTGTTCTCGGAAAATATCACAGCGGTATCCTCGCGCAGAGCAATGCGTTTTGTAACGGCATACTGCCGCGATTCTTCGATAAAATCCGAAAAGCTGTCCAAGCTGTGCGGTTCTTCGCTCTGCTCCTACACAGTGCTGCTTTCCGACGGCAGCAGCCGGAAAGCGCGCGGACTTTATCTTCGGGAGATCATTTCGCGATGATCGGTACTTGTTTCACGCCGTAAATTTTAAGAGCATCGACGATAGTGTGGTCGATTATCTCGCCCGGCATAATAAGCGGCACCCCCGGAGGACACGGCGCCATGAACGACGCGCAGACCTCTCCCGAAGCGTCCTCTGTCCTTACGAATCTTCTCGGTCTTGCGAGAGCTTCCCACATCGGCACATCTGCCGCCGCGTGTATTTCGGGATATTTCACCAAAGGCTTCGGCGCGTCCATTCCCGCGAACAGAACAGCCATCTCGGCGCGTTCGCAGTCCTCAAGCGTCGTCACGGCTGAAAACAGCAGCACGACGTAATTCTCGTCCGCAAGCTCACATTCCACGCCGTTTCCGCGAAGCCCCTGCGCAAATTCTATGCCGCTCATTCCGCACTCGCGGGCGTTTACGGTCACTCTCAGCGGGTCGGTTTTAAGTATCGGTATGCCTGCGCGTTCGAGCCTGTATTTCAGCTCCTGCACAGCCTCGCAGGCGTTGTTCACCATCTGTATGTTGTCCGCTATCATTCCGTTGAATCTGTCAAGGCTTTCCAGAACGAGGTACGACGGCGAACTTGACCCGAACAGCGCCATCATTTCCTTTGCTCTCGTAAAATCCGTCCCGTCCGAGAAATGCAGATACGCTCCGCCCGTAAGCACGGGCAGCGTTTTATGCGCCGATTCCGCGCTCATAAGCGGGAAACCAAGCTCCATCGGGTGCAGATATTCCACCCCGAATTTACGCTTGTCCACAAATTTCAGATATGCCCCGTGCGCGTTGTCTATAAGCGTCGGGATCTTAGGGTTCACGAATTTCCACGTTCCGCCGTAGTAGTCGATATTCGTTATGAAAATAGCGTCCGCGTCCCGCACAGCCTTTGCGTCGTAGGTCACGTTTGCCGAGAGAAAGTCTTTCGGATAGAGCCACTTGACGTTCATATGCAAAAGTGCCGCCGTCTGCGCGAGCGAGCGGTGAGAGTATCTCGAAGCGGCTATTGTCTTGCAGCCGTTCGCTTTAAGTATGGCAAGCCCCGCCTGTATCGCGAGGGTAGACCCTCCGCAGGAATAACAGGTCTTTTTCGCTCCGAAAAGACCCGCTGCCAGCTGCTCTGACGCGCCGATTATCCCGCCGCTCTTATCGGATTCGTACAGGCTGTCCGCACCGTATATTTCGGTGATGTCGTGCGGAAATTCCCCGTTATGTCCGGGCATATGGAGGCGCAATTTATTTTCGCTCGTATATTTATCCAGAAAACTGCAAATCGGTGTATTCATTGAAACTCCGTTCTTTAGGTAGGCTTAAAGTCAATAGGCTCAGTTGTCCGAGCTTTCGGAGGATACGCCGTCGGGAGCGTCTATCCTGAGAAGCTCGTAATTTATCGTTGGACTGTATTCTTCCTTCCACTCGTTAAGAGCGGCGGTGTATTTATCGCTCTTCATCTGTGACAGGAACTTATCTGTGTTGGAGTTGAGGTCGTCGTCGGTGATTTTAGCGTCGCTGCTGTAGATAAGGACGTGTATGCCGTTGTCGTCGGTATATTTCGTATATTCTCCGATATTTTCGATAGAGTAAGCCGCGTCAAGGAAAGCCTTGCCGTAGCCGTCCGCTTTCGGTACTACGAGATACCCGTCCGGATAAATCGAAGCCGCCGCGGAGTTGGACGCGTATGTCAGCAGCAGGTCGGAATACGCCGTGCCGTTCTTTATCTCATTTTCGAGGGAGTTTACTTTCAGCTCAAGCTCGGACGCGGCTTCTTCGACGAGCTTGTCGGCAGCCTGCGGGTCGTCCTTCCGCTTGGAAGTTATTTCCGAAACGGTATCTTCGTCAAACCCGACCAGAATGTGCTTTATCATTCTTGAATCTTCCGGCAGCCAGAACGACGCATATATCCCGCTTTCGTATGCCGAGAAATCCTCCTCATACAGCCTTTCGGCTTCCTTGACGGTATCGGCGGTCTTTTGTTCGGCAGCCGAGCGGTCGACTTTTTCCATCTCCTTGTCTATGACCTTGGAAGCCTTTGTATAATTTTCCAGCCATGCTTTCAGGTCGTCTTTTGTGATCCTTGCATTTTCCAGCTCTTTATTCAGCTCTTCTTCTCCGAGAGCGGCTTTCTCCTCGTCGGTCATATCCGAGGTCGCCTTTTCGGCAACGAGAGCGTTTTTCATATTTTCGATCTGATTGTTCAGTGATTCCTCTATGGAAGCCTTTTCCTCGTCGGAGAGCGTATCCACGCCCAGCTCTTTTGCTTTCAGCAGAAGTATTTTTTCTGTCACAAGATTATCAATGATGTCCTGCCTAAGCGCTTTTCCGTTCTCGCCGAGAGCCTCGTCGTCCTCCAGCCCGTACTGCGAAAGGACGAAGAGGTATTGTTTCGCAAACTCCCCGTACGTTATCTTTATTTCGTCGCCGCAGTAGGCGACGACCTCCGAATCCTTTATTTTCTTATTCGTTCCGAATTTTATGCTGCACCCGCTCGCAAGCGCGAGAACGCACGCCGTAAACAGTGCCGCCCCCGCACGAAAGATCCTGTTTTTCATCAGATATTTCAGATATTCCTTTCCATTTTCTGTACTGTCCGTATATTTTCGACAAAATATGACATTCAGGAATATACGGAGCAATATTTTCCCTTTACCAAATAATCATATGGTCTATATTCCATTATACCACAATTCCGAAAAAAAAGAAACATAATTTTTAAATGAAATTGCGAAATATTTAAAAAAAGTGATGTTTTTTTTTAAGAAATGTGTTATAATTGAAATGAAAGTATTTTTGAAGCGGATTTTTTGTCCGTTTTTGAACATAATGAGAATATTCCTAAATCATCAGGGGGTAATAAAATGCTTGCCAAAAAGAAAATATTGCTGAAATTTTTCGCAGCGGTTCTGTCGCTTTGTATGGCGCTTACATTCACAGCCTGCAACAAAGAGGAGGAAACCTCTACTTCCAGCACGTCCGAGGAGGATCAAACTCCGCCCCGCAAGGTCGGCTACATATTCCACGGCGACGCGGACGACGAGTACAGCTTCGCGGGTCAGATGAGCGCGCAGAGAGTTATGGCTTCCAACCGTTCGAGTATGGATACCTGCTACATCGACGGCGTGAGTATCCTCGACTTTGAAAAAGCCGTCAAGAAGCTCGTGGATTACGGCTGCACCGATATCGTCACCTGTAACGACGTCTACTCTAATATCCTCAATTCCGTCGCGTCAAAGTATATGAACATAAACTTCATAGGCTACGGCAAGACATCGAGCGGTTCGCCGAACGTCGCGCCGTATACCGAGCAGAGTTATGAGGGCGCTTACGTCGCGGGAATGGTCGCGGCTTACAATTCCATCACCAGAAAAATAGGCTTTGTGGGCGATTCTAACCTCATTTACCTCAATGCCAATATAAACGCCGCGGCTTTAGGAACACAGCTCGTTTTCTCAAACGCGGAGCTTATGACCGTCATAGCCAGCAAGGATAACGAGATTCGTCAGGGCATAGACGATCTTATCGCTAAGGGCTGCGACGTTATCGTCTGCTACACCGCCACCGATTACGCCGAGGAGTACTGCCAGCAGCGCGGCATTGAGTTCATAAGCAACCTTAATCTTGGCGACCGCGCCGACGAGCTTAACAAAATGATAATGTACTGGTACTGCAAGCGCGACGGCTATTTCCTCTCGCAGTTCAAGGATCTCCGCGCCGAAAAATGGGCTCCGCTTGAGTACGTCGGCACAATGGCGAACGGCATTGTCACCGTTTCCACCGAGCTTAACGAGGCTAATGCCCAGACTCAGGACATAATCGACGCGCTCTGCCAAAAAATAGTAGGCGGCATAAACATTTTCAGCGGACAGCTTATTGACAACGAGGACGTTCCCCGTTACCTGCAAAACGAGGAAATGACCGAAAGTCAGGTCTATACCATGGACTGGTACGTCAAGGGCGTTACCATTGTCGGCAATTACCGCAAGCCGCAGAACCAGAGCGCCGAAAATCCCCTTGAAATAAAGACCTGAAAGCCCGAATAAAACTCAAAAGGCTGACACCGGCAGGAAATTAACGGCTTTTTGAAAATTATCAGACGAAATATAAAAATTAAGATCCCTCATTTCGCGAATGGGGGATCTTTTATTTTTCAGAAGCGACCGATCTCGCAAGCGCGAAATATTGCTCCATTGTAAGTTCCTCCGCACGCGCGGAGGGCTTTATTTTTGATTTTTCGAGAAGTTCCGCAGCCTGCTGCTTTGTAATTTTCAGCTCGTCGGAAAGCGGATTTACAAGCTGCTTTCTGCGTCGGGAGAATCCCGCGCGTATCACACGGAAAAACGCCTGCTCCTCGTCCTGTCGCAGCGGGCTTTCACGCTTTACGTCAAGCCTTATGACGGCGCTGTCGACATTCGGAGAGGGCATAAAGCTCCCGCGGTTTACACGGAAAAGTATCCTCGGCTCGCTGTAGTACCTCACGGCATAGGACAGTGCCCCGCATTCCCGCTCGGCGGGCGCGGCACATATCCGCTCGGCGGCTTCTTTCTGCACCATAACTGTTATCGAGCTTATCGGAAGCCGCTCCTCAAGCAGCTTCATAATAACCGGAGATGTGATGTAGTACGGAAGATTTGCGCAGACGACGACCTCCTCGCCCGCGAATTTTTCCTCAAATATCCTGTGCAGATCGGCTTTAAGCACGTCCGCGAAAATTATCTCGACATTGCCGAAGTCACCGAGCGTTTCCGCGAGAATAGGCTCCAGCCCCTTGTCTATCTCGACGGCGACGACACGTTTGCAGAGTTTCGCAAGTTCCTTTGTAAGTACTCCCACGCCCGTTCCTATTTCGAGAGCGCAGACATTTTCGTTTCCGCCGCCCATCTGTGCTATTTTCGGGCAGACCGAGGGATTTATCAGGAAATTCTGCCCCAGCGATTTCGAGAACGAGAACCCGTGTCTTTCAAAAAGCTCCCGTATAACTCCGATATCGGTAAGCCTCAGATCCACTTAATAGCCCTCGCTTCCGGCAAGGCTCTCGTCATTTTCGACCCACGAATCCACGATAAAGACCCTGTATTCGTCCGCGGATTCGCGGACTATCACGCGTTCGATGCCCGCGTTTATTATAAGGCGCTTGCACATAGAGCAGGGCTCCACCTCGCCGCAGAGTTCTCCTGTTTTAGCGTCCAGACAGGCAAGATACAGCTGCGCTCCTATCGTATCGCTCCGTGACGCGGAGATTATGCAGTTTGCTTCGGCGTGTACCGAGCGGCACAGTTCGTAGCGCTGACCTCTCGGAACGTTGAGCCGCTCTCTCGTGCAGCTTCCGAGGTCGGAGCAGTTCACCCGTCCTCTCGGAGCGCCGTTGTATCCCGTTGCGATGATAGAATCGTTCTTGACGATTATCGCGCCGAAGTTTCGCCGCAGGCAGGTCCCTCTTTCCGCGACAGTCTGCGCGATATCGAGGTAGTAATTTGTTTTGTCAACTCGCCCCATAGAAGTCCTCCGAAAGTCACTTGCGCTTTCTCATCTGACGGGAGATGAACGCTTTGTTCTGAATGGGCTTTGCAGACTTTGCGTCCTCGAAGGAAGCGAGGAATTTCGCGGCGATCTCGCGCTGTTTCGGCAGGGCTTTATTTTTCTCGCAGTAGGAAAACACCTCCAGAAACGCCTTTCTCGAATCGTTTTTCTTTCCCATATTCGCCAGAAGCTCTCCGAGAACGCAGGTATATTCTATTGCGGTCTGTTCGTTTCCCGAATTTTTCTCCTCCTCAATAGCCTTGTTAAGGTTTTCGACTGCCTTATCGTAGCTGCCGAGGTCGATGTACTTTAGAGCCGTTTCAAACATAATATTCATTTTTAATTTTCCTCCTGAACGTACTGAAGATCAAAAAAATATCCTCTTATAGAATTTTACCACAAAATCTTCTGTTTGTCAAATATTTTGTTAAATTCGGCGAAAAATATTCATTTTTTTCTAAAATAGAACGGTCTGTTTTGACAACATTTTCCAATAAAATATGCTACTATAGAAAATACCTACAAAAATAAGGGGGAAAATAAAATGGGGGATAAAAAAATCAGGGAAGTCGTAAAGGAAAAATTCTGTTCAATCAACTGGGGGGATTTTTTACGCGAAGAGCTGCTGTGGGCAGCGGTAGGATTTTTAATGGAATTTGCGTCCGTGCCGCTTTCGGCGGCTCCTGCGGGCGCGGCTCTGGCGGCGGGACTTTCGGGGACGAGGTCGCTGTGGGCGCTTATCGGGACAATAGCGGGAGCGCTGTGTTCGGGAAGCTCCGGAATGGCGGTGGGGATATCGTCGGCGGCTATCGTGCTTGCGGGGAAGCTGCTTCCCGATATGGGCAAACCCGCTATCCGTGCCGCCGAACGGTTCTTTGCAGCGGGAGCGGCTGTGTTCTTCTCGCGAATGGCAGCGGTGGAGCTTCCGTCGGAGCTTATGAGGGTCGTCACGGCGGCGCTTGTTTCGGCGGTGTTCGCGGCGTGTCTTAGCCTTCTTGCGGAGGGGCTGAGGGTGCGGGGCTTTGACATTTCCGACCCGAAAAGAGCCTTTGTCGGCGGGATAACGGTTGCGGGAATATTTTTCGCTCTGGGAGCGCTCGATTTTCCTTATTTTAATATAGGAAGATTCCTTTTGGGCTTCGGGCTTTTGTGGACAAGCTCACGGCGCGGAGTGCTGTGGTGCGCTGCTTTGGGAGCTGCGGCAGCGGCAGGATTCTGCGCCGGCTCTCCTCAGGTCGGAGCGGGCGCGGCAATAGTCGTTCTTGCGGCTGTTTCATCGGGAATTTTCGCCGGATACGGCAATATCGCCCGCAGCGTCGGGTTTATATTTTTTACCGCAGCAGGTGTTATCATTTCTGATATAGACAGCGGCTCCTGGAGTATGCTTATAGAAGCCGTTTCGGCAGGAGCAGCGTATTTTGCATTGTCGGTCATTGTCGGAAAGCTCGTACCCGAAGAGAGCATTCCTTCCACCGAGAAGGATTTTTCCGACAGCGCCGTGGCAATGATGCTGCGCGAGCGGCTTAATTTTGCAGCGGACGCTATTTCCGGCATAGGTTCGGGAATAAACGCCGCCGCGGAAACTCTCGACAAGAAGTACGCCGTTACTCTCGAAAGCATTCCCGAACGCGCCGCCGAGAGCATTTGCCGCTCCTGCCCGAACAGTATGAATTGCTGGGGCAGGCACTACGACCTTTTCGAGAGGGAATTTTCGCGCCTTGTTTCGGAGCTTCGCGCGGGAGCCGAACCCGCGTCGCTTATGCTCTCGGCGGAGTGTTCAAATATCTGTCCGAGCGGTCTGGACGTGGTAAAGGCTGTGGAAACGGAATATTCCCGCTTTCTTACGGCAAAATCCGACGAAAGGCGTATCCGTGAGCTTCGCAGGATATACGTTGACCAGCTTGCGGGAGTGCGTGATATTCTTAGGGATATGGGACGGCTAAAGCCCGAAATGCTCTCCGAGAACCGCTCCCGCGTTGCCGAAAAGCGCGCCGAGGAGGTGCTTCGCAGAAACGGCGTGGAGCTGCCGCAGGCTTTTGTCCTCACGGACAAGCGCGGACGTATGCGGCTTGAAGCCTACGGCGCGACCGAGCCGTCGGTACAGCCCGATTATCTCGGCGCGGTGCTTTCAAGAAGCCTCGGCAAGGAGCTTGCCAAGCCCGAAATATCCGGAAGCTCCGGCAGATACCGTATAACCGCCTCGGAAAAAACGGCGCTCTCCGCCAGAATAGGCGCTTATCAGATACCCCGCGGAAGCAACCGAGTGTGCGGCGACTGCTTCGAGAGCTTCACCGACCCTATGGGCAGACTGTGCGTTATTCTTTCCGACGGTATGGGAAGCGGCTCGCGGGCAAGGGTGGATTCGGCTATGGTATGCTCGGTATTGTCAAAGCTGCTTAAGTGCGGGATCTCTCTCAAAGTCGCACTCGAAACCGTAAACACCGTGCTTATGATAAAATCTTCCGACGAGAGCTTCGCGACCATCGACCTTTGCAGGATAGACCTCAACAGCGGCGAATGCGCTCTTTATAAGGCGGGAGCAGCGACGACATACATAAAATCCTCCGACAAGCTCGTCCGCGCGTCGCTTCCGTCGCAGCCCGCGGGCGGAGGAGGAAGGCTTTCCGTTCCCGCGCAGAAATTTACCGTAAAAGCGGGCGACGTTATCCTTATGATGACGGACGGCGTGGCTGCGGACGAAAAATGGCTCTCGCGGGAGCTTTCGGGTCGCTGCGAACCCCGCGAGCTTTCCGAAAGAGTCGCCAAAGCCGCACGCGTTTCAGAATATGCCCGCGACGACGATATCAGCGTACTCGCTGTAAGCATCATAAAGTGAACTATTTACCCGAAAATACCGCATAACTTAGCAATGTAAACGTTTACAACGCTAAAGTATTAAAAATGTTGTGCAAAATGCACAAATACGCTCTGTTGAAATGTCAGAATTCATAAAAAATTTACAAAGCACTTGCAAAAAATAATATAGTATGTTACAATAGTTATAAAGAATGGAGAAATATGCTTTCCGTTTTTGGTAATTATTCTAAAATTTGAGTGCGTTATGTTACAAGGAGGTAATTCACAAATGGCTATAGCGATCCCCGAAAAATACAGCGTACCGCTGCATTTGTTCCATCAGGGCGAGAATTCACACGCCTACGAGTTTTTCGGTTCCCATAAAGAAAACGAAAACGGCAGGGAGGGCGTGGTGTTCAGATGCTGGGCTCCGCACGCCAAGTCTGTAAGCGTCGTGGGCGATTTCAACCATTGGGACAGAACACGTTCCTATATGAGAAAAATAAGCGACGGCGGTATATGGGAGCTTTTTGTGGAGGGCATAAAGCAGTACGATACTTATAAGTACAGCGTCGAAGCACCCGACGGTCTTATCAAGCTTAAGGCGGACCCTTACGGCTTCCATATGGAGCTTCGCCCGAACACCGCGACGAAGTTCTACGATATCGAAGGCTATAAGTGGAAAGACTCAAAGTACATGGACACTCTTTCCAAAACAAATATCTACGACAGCCCGATAAATATTTATGAGGTGAACGCGGGCTCGTGGAGAAAATTCGGCGATAATTTCTTCAGCTACGATATGCTCGCGGACGCTCTTATCCCGTATGTAAAGGATATGGGCTATACACATATCGAGCTTATGCCGATAGGCGAATATCCGTTTGACGGCTCGTGGGGATATCAGCAGATAGGCTATTACGCACCGACTTCCCGATTCGGTACGCCGCATGATTTTATGTCGTTCGTCGACAGATGCCATCAGGCAGGGATAGGAGTCATAATCGACTGGGTACCCGCGCATTTCCCGAAAGACGCCGCGGGTCTTTACGAGTGGGACGGAGAGTGCTGCTATGAGTACTCCGACCCGTTCAAGCGAGAGCATAAAAACTGGGGAACGAGAATCTTCAACTGGGGACTTCCCGAAGTACAGTCCTTCCTCGTTTCCAACGCGAATTACTGGATAGAGAAATATCACGTCGATGGTCTGCGTGTCGACGCGGTCGCTTCGATGCTCTACCTCGACTACGACCGCAAGCAGGGCGAGTGGCGTCCCAACAACAAGGGCGGCAAGGAAAACCTTGAGGCAATAGCATTTCTGCAGAAGCTCAACGCGGCTGTTTTCAGAGAACACCCGAATATTCTCATGATAGCCGAGGAATCCACGGCGTGGCCTATGGTCACAAAGCCCGCCGATATAGGGGGCTTAGGCTTCAACTTCAAGTGGAATATGGGCTGGATGAACGATATGATCCGCTATATGAGTATGGATCCGCTCGGCAGACCGTATAACCACAACCTCGTCACGTTCTCGTTCTATTACGCTTTTTCCGAGAACTATGTGCTTCCGATAAGCCACGACGAGGTGGTCTACGGAAAATGCTCGATGCTCGATAAAATGGGCGGTCCGAGAGAATTCCGCTTCCACTCAATGAGAACGTTTTTGGGATATATGATGGCGCACCCCGGCAAGAAACTGATGTTTATGGGACAGGAATTTGCACAGTATAAAGAGTGGAATTTCCAGTCGGAACTTGACTGGGAGGTAATGGAATTCGAGCCGCACTACAAGTACTGCGAGTATGTCAAGGCAATAAACAAATTCTATAAGGAAACCCCCGCGCTGTGGGAATGTGATACCTCTTGGGAGGGCTTCCACTGGATCTCGGCGGAGGATAACCAGAACTCCGTTATAGCGTTCAGAAGGATCGCCCGCAACAAGGACGAGATTGTCGTGATCTGCAATTTTCAGCCTGTCCGTCACGAGATATACGAGATAGGCGTTCCGTATTTCGCGGATTATAAGGAAGTGTTCAATTCCGATGATGTGCGGTTCGGAGGTTCGGGTATCACCAACGGAACAGTCACTGCCCGTGAGGAGCCTATGCACGACGAACAGTACAGAATAACCCTCGACCTGCCGCCGATGTCGGTAATGTTCTTTAAGCCCATGGATATCCGCGACCCGCACGAGAAAGTCATGGAGGAAGCGTCAAAGCCCGAAGCCGCCGCTCCCGAAAAGGAAGAGGTCACCGAAGGCTCTGCAAAGAAAGCCGACAATAAGACCGAAAAAAACGACAAAACAGATAAGACAGAGCCGAAACCGGATACCGCAAAGGATACCGAAAAAAGCTCCGTGAGTAAAAGCAAGGACAAAAGCGCCGTGTGACGCTGAAATATTCGCAAATAAATATACAGGAGGAAACAGTATGAATCACATTAAAAAGGAGTGCGTCGCAATGCTCCTCGCGGGCGGACAGGGAAGCCGTCTGTACGCTCTTACGCAGGATATGGCGAAGCCCGCCGTGCCGTACGGCGGAAAGTACAGGATCATTGATTTCCCGCTGTCGAACTGCGTAAATTCCGGTATCGACACGGTCGGAGTACTTACACAGTATCAGCCCATGGTACTTAACGAGTACATCGGAAACGGTCAGCCGTGGGGTCTTGACAGGGCTCACGGAGGAGTACACGTTCTCCCGCCTTACGAAACAGCCGCAGGCAAGAGCTGGTATTCCGGCACGGCAAACGCCATCTACCAGAATATCAATTTCGTGGACCGCTATAACCCCGAATATGTTGTCATTCTTTCGGGCGACCATATCTATAAAATGGATTACGCGAAAATGGTCGATTTCCATAAGGAAAAGAACGCGGACGCCACTATCGCGGTGCTTGAAGTGCCGTGGGAGGAAGCTCCCCGTTTCGGCATTATGACGGCAACGGAGGACGGCACTATCACGGAATTCGCCGAGAAGCCGAAAGAGCCGAAATCCAACCTCGCTTCTATGGGAATATACGTTTTCTCGTGGGCGAAACTAAGACAGTATCTGATAGACAACGAAAACGATACCGAGGCAAGCAAGGACTTCGGTAAGAATATAATCCCCGCAATGCTCGACAACGGCGAGAAGATGGTCGCTTACCATTTCGACGGTTACTGGAAGGACGTCGGAACGATAGATTCCCTGTGGGAGGCAAATATGGACGTTCTCGACCCGAACGTTCCGCTCGACCTGCTCGACGACAGCTGGAAGATATATTCGAGAAACCCCGTTATGCCGCCGCATTACGCAGGTCTTAACAGCAAGATAGAAAACTCTATGATAGCCGAGGGCTGCGAGATAGAGGGCGATATCGACTTCTCCGTTCTTTTCGCGGGCGTCACCGTTGAAGAGGGCGCTGTGGTAAGAAGCAGCATCATTATGCCGAATACCGTTATCAAGAAGGGCGCGGTCATCGAATACGCCATAGTGGGCGAGGACTGCGTCGTCGGAGAGGGCGCGCATATCGGCGCAAGCCCCGAAACCGTCGAGGACAAGTCCCAGTGGGGCGTAGCCGTTATCGGACATCATGTAAATGTTTCCGATAAGGCAATAGCTCCCCCGAAGGCTATGATCTCCAAGGACATTTGATTGAAAGGACGTGTTTTGATATGGCAAGTATGGCTAATGTACTGGGCTTGATTTTTGCGAATATGCACGAGCAGAATCTTCCTGAGCTTACGAAAACAAGAGCAATGGCTTCCGTTCCGTTCGGAAGCAAATACCGTCTTATAGATTTCCCGCTTTCGGGTATGGTGAATTCGGGAATAACCCAAGTCGGGATAATCACAAAGCAGAATTATTATTCCCTTATGAATCACCTCGGAATGGGAAGTGAGTGGGATCTCGCACGCAAGACGGGCGGACTGCATATTCTCCCGCCGTACGGACGCGAGGGAACAAAGATCTACCGCGGTCGGCTTGAGGCTCTGGCGGGAGCATATGAGTTCATTCGCGAGAGCAACGCCGAATACGTCGTAATGGCGGATTCCAATGTTGTGGCAAATATGGATATGCGTCCTATCGTCGATTTCCACGAGAAAAACGAGGCGGATATCACCTGCGTTTACGGAAGAGTAACCTATTCCGAAGAGCGGGCTCTGGCGCAGACCGTTCTGTATGTCGACGCGAACAATACCGTTTACGACGTTCTCGCAAGACCCGCGATAAGCGGAGAGATGAACGTGGCGCTGAATATCTACGTTATGAAGCGCAAATTCCTTGAGAGCATTATCCGTGAGAGCGAATGCAGAAGCCTTTACAGCTTTGAAACGGATATTCTCCAGCATAAGCTGCGCGATTATAAGATACTCGGATATAAGTACGACAAGTATTTCGAGATAATTGATTCCATGAAAACCTACTACAAGGCTACAATGGATATGATGGACAGAAAGATCTCGCACGAGGTGTTCTCTCTGGAAACGCCGATCTATACGAGAGTACACGATGTAGCTCCCGCAAAGTACGGCATTGATTGCAGAGTGAAAGGTTCGCTTATCGCGGACGGCTGCCAGATAGAGGGCACGGTCGAAAATTCCATTCTGTTCAGAAGCGTCAAGGTCGGCAAGGGCGCGGTCGTCAAGAACTGCATAGTAATGGCGAACACCGTTATCGAGGAGAACGCAATGTTTACCGACGCGGTCGCTGATAAGGACGTAACTATCGGCAAGGACAGAGCTATATCCGGTTCGGCGGATTTCCCTGTGTTCATTACCAAAGGCGCGACGGTCTGACCCCGCAAAATATCACGAACGCTCCCTTTCGAGGGAGCGTTTTATTTTTTGGAAAGCTGCCGGAAAAGCGCGGCTTTTGTTAATTTTTCACAAAAATAATTTTATCCCCCGCTCCCAAAAAAGAGCGGGGGATTTTTCGGTGATGATAAGAATTTCGGAAATTTATTCCGTTCCGTAATAATCCCGAATCGTCAGGCTGTCGGCTCTTCGGTCGGCGGGTCGAATTCGTCAAGGTGGTTCCAGCCGCCCTCGCGGATTATTCTCGCGTAATCCTTGAAGCACAGGTCAAGGTCGACGTCGCCCTCTATGCCGCTTACCAAGCCCTTGCAGCTGTACTGCCATACTCCGTATTCGCCGGCGTAGGTAGGCTCCTGAACGTTCCATTCCGCGACTGCCACCTCGTAATTTTTCAGCTTATCCATATCGACCAGATTCGTCAGCCAGTTTTTATAGGAGTATATCATCGGATAATATCCCGCGTTCTTTACCGTTCCGAGAAAGACCGCCGCGATATTCGTGAGATTCTGTTTCCCCAAAGATACCTGAGAATTGTCCTCAAAATCAAACATAACAGGGAAGTCTATCTTATACGGTCTGATGGTTTCGATAAAGTGGTTCGCTTCTCTGTATGCTTCGATAATGTTCTTTGCGTAGCAGTAGTGGTAAACTCCGACGAGTATTCCCGCCTTGTGCGCTTCCGTAATGTTGTACTCGAACATCTTGTCGACCGTGTCTGCGCTGTGTGAGGAGCGAATTATCGCGAACTGAACTCCTGCTTCCTTCACTTTCTGCCAGTCTATCACGCCCTGCCATACCGAAACGTCAATTCCCTTCATTCCGTTGACATACTCGTACTCTCCCGTTTCCGAGAGTTTCGGAGCTTCTCTGAAGTCGACCATTCTGCCGCTCTTTGTGCGGATATTTTCGCCCTTGTTGACCGTAAAGAGCTGCGCGTTGCTTTCTATTGTGAATATGCCGCTGTTTGAAAGTTTGTTCAGCAGTATTATCCTGCCCGCGTCGGAAAGCCGACCGCTGAGAGTCACGAGAAGCTCTCCGCCTGCCGAAAGCGCGCCGCCCTCAGCTATTCTGAGTATTCCTGTAACGGTAACGACGCTGTTTCCCGTAAAGCTTGCGGAATTGTATATCGTGAGCTTGCCGCTCTTATAGATGTTCATTTTTCCGCTGAAAGTAAATTTGGAATCTTTCCCCGCGACGACCGTCGACGACACGTCCGTGACGGAGCTTACCGAAAACGCCGATTCGCCGAAACTCGACAGACTTCCGCCCCCGTAGACCGACAGTGTTCCCGAATTCAGGAAATACGAATCGGGCGCTGTTATCAGCGTACCCTCAACGTTCAGCGTTCCGCCGAGATATATCAGCAGCTGTGCGTTTTCCCCGACGAGAAGTGTACTCGATTTCGGCAGCAGCACTGTTTTGTCCTTGCCTATGCCTGCCGTTTCGCTTATGTAGTAGTTGGTGTTTTCGAGAAGCTCGGAGCTTCCGTCCCATTCCTGCCATCCCTCGGTGTTTATCGGGGTGTATACCCCCTCCGCGCTTTCGGCTTCCTCTCCGGAGCCGCTTTGTTTCGGAGAACTCTCCTGCGGGGTGTTTTCCGCCGTGACGCTATCCGGCAGGAAATCCGTCGTTCCGACAGGTGCCGCCGCGAACGCCGAAACTCCCGATAAAGAAATGACCGCGGCTAAAAAAACCACCGCGAATCTTTTGTGTAATTTCATAAATTCACGCCCCAATTAAATATTCAGACTTCTATTTATACGTCCTATTTCTATTTTCTCATATTTTACTCGTTTTGTCAATAACTTTTTAAAATTTTATAAGCGGAAATTTATGTATCGGAGTTCCCCGAAAAAAGGGGAACCCGTTTTTTTCAGCCCGTGACGACGCTTACGGGGTCTATCCACTTGCCGCCCTGTTTTACCGCGAGGTGCAGGTGCGGCGGCTGGAGAAGCTCGGCTTGGTTGGTGTCGCCGGTTTTTCCGATAATTTCCCCTTGCTTTACGACGGAGCCCGCCTTGACGTTCAGCTCTTTTGCAAGACCGACGTAGGTAACGTCAAGCCCGTTGGACTGTTCGACCGTCACGGAAACGCCCCAGATGGTGGAATTGTCTATCTCCTTGACTACGCCCTCCGACATAGACTTCACGTCGGTGCCTATATCGCAGAGGATGTCGCAGCCGTCGTGAGTTTTCCACACGCCGAGCGTTTCGGATTTCACAAGCTCACCGTTGCTGAACGGGTGGGAAATTTCTCCCTCAACGGGCATAATATTCCCGATGTTCGGAGAAACAGGCTTGTTCGCTTCCTCCGCCTGCGAGGAGGAGCTTTGTGTCGGCTTTGACGAGCTTTTCGGTATTCCGCTGACGTTCTGATTTACGGGAACGTCATCGTCCGCGGAGCTTTTCGGCGCACTGAAAGAGTAAACGCCCGACGAGGTCCCGCCCGTGGGAGTGAGCCGCTTCATGGTGGAGGAGTACGCCCCCGCAAGAGATACCGCTACCGCCGTAAGCCCTACCGCCGACGCTCCAATGATTAGTTTGAGATTTTGCTTTTCGTTTCTGCGTTTCATAAAAAATTCCTTTCGCTGTGTAATGTGTAATATGAAGCCTACAGCCGTAGTTTGGACAAAATTTTGGCAAATATACGGCGAAAAACCGAAATGCACTTGAAAAAATCCGTAAATTATAGTATAATGTAGTTAGTATCATAAAAACACGGAGGCAATAATGGATCTTTACCTTGCCAGAATGCCCGTATCTGACCGCAGCGGCACAGTGTGCGGGTACGAATTGCTGTATGAATACCATAAGGAGTTTTCAAGCTCCGAAAACGTGTTTTTCGGCGATAATATGACCGATATCATAAAAAATGTGACAAGGGGCATAAGGGCGTTCCTGCGCTTCGGAAACTCCGAAATAAAGGACGGAGCGCCAAAGCGTATCCGACCCGAAAATCTGGCAGTGGAAATCACAGCCGCACAGCTTTCGGACGAGAACCTCGTCCCCGCTATAGACGAGCTGAGAGCGCTCGGCTACAAAATAGTACTCGACGACTTCTCCTATTCGGAAGATTATGGAAACGACCTTTCGCGGTGCGATATAGTAAAGGTCAACTTCCGCTCCTCGCCGAAAGAAATAGAGGAAACGGCACATTATTGCCGCAGCGGAGGAAAGCTGATACTGGCGGATAATATAGAAACTCCCGAAGAGTTCGATTATGCCGTGAGATTGGGCTGCTCGTATATGGAGGGATTCTATTTCGCACGCCCTACCGTCACGGGCGAGGAGCTGAATCCGCTTCCCGCAAATATCGCCCGCGCTATGGCGCTGATGTCACAGCCCGACCCCGAAATAGACGATATCGTCGACGTGCTTTCACAGGACGCGGCTATTTGCCGGAAATTGTTAAAACTGATAAATTCTGTATATTTCGGAGTTTCAAATAAAGTATCTGCAATAAGTCAGGCAATTATAATCCTCGGTCTTGATTATCTGCGGGAGTGGGTGTGCCTGCTCGGTATGCAGCGGATAACCGGAAACGACAACGAGGAGGCAATACGGCTTTCGCTGCTTAATGCCAAGTTTTGCGCGGGTCTTGCGGAGAGGATTCCCGAAGCGAAGGAAAAGTCGGATTCGTTCTATCTTATGGGCTTGCTTTCGATGGGAGTTTTTAGCGGAAAGAAGCAGCTTGCGAAGGCGTTAGGTGAATTTCCGCTGTCGGACGAGATAAAGGCGGGGCTTTTGCGGAAAGGCGGATTGTACAGTGATGTGCTGGAGATGACGCTTTCGTATAATCGAGCAGATTGGAAAAGGTTTGATGAGCTTGCAAGACAGCACGGATTGAATGGAGCGGTCATCTCGGATCTGTTCGTAGAATGCACGAAATAACTAAGGAAAGAAAAAACAAAAAAATCCCGCGGACATAGTCCGCGAATTGGGATTCCAAAGGGGCTTGCCCCTTTGGCGGGGTTCGGGGCAGCGCCCTGACGGGAGTCAGAGGGCAGAGCCCTCGGCGCTTCCTTTGGCGAACAGTTGCGCTTGATTTTGCAAATACCCCCGATAAAAATCTCCAATTCGCCAAACTTCCCCTCAAATAACAACTCCCGCGGACACAGTCCGCAAATTGGAATTCCAAAGGGGCGTGCCCCTTTGGCGGGGTTCGGGGCGGCGCCCTGACGGGAGTCAGAGGGCAGAGCCC
>CANRNN010000009.1 GCA_947632025.1 uncultured Clostridia bacterium
ACGACCTCAAAACCGCGTATAATGATCTCAAGTCCGCTTACGAGTCGCTGACGTCGCCGACGACAACGAAGGGGGACGTCCCACAGATGGCACGAAAAATGCCCCGCAGCAACGTGCGGGGCAAATAAAATTTTGCGTAAAAGCATTAAAGCCCATTTCTCGTGACGCTTCCGATAACTCCGCAGGCTATCTTTTTTCCCGAATTTCCCGCCGGCTGAGTCGTAAAATCATCGGGACTGTCGTGTATTATTATTGTTTTTCCGAGAACATTTTCAATATTGAATCTGTTAGTCAGAAATACCGAAAGCGCAATTCCGTTGTTCCCGAATAACGGCGGCAGATCGCCGCTGTGTGCGGGGTGCTTACAGTTGTTTTTTGAATAATGCGCTCCCGAATTGGAAAACGGATCCTTTTCGCTTCCTGTACAGGACGTTCCGCCGTGAATATGAAATCCAAAAATTTCTTTCTTGCACGGCGAATTTGACTTCGGCAATCCTGTTATTTCTGCAAAAACTACTGTTCCGTTCTGTGTTCGGTAAAATCTGACTACACCTTTTATTTCAGGATAAGCGGCGCTTCCGCTGATAACAGCTACCGCCTGCGGCATATTTCTCAGCAGCTCTGACAGCTGCGGTTTTATAATATTATTTTGTTCGTAATTCATGATCTATCCTCCTTTATTGCATTGTATGTTTCAGGTGGAAAATGTTGACGATAATTCGGTACATAATAAAATATATTCAGCAAATAATAAATTCAAGAGGTGATAAAATTGGCAAAGCAAGGAATGAAACGACCTGAGGACACTCATAAACCGAAAAATGAAGTGCCTCCCGTACCCGAAATTCAGGGAAAAGCAAAGCGCGGAAATGAAAAAGCCCGTCCTATAATCGCGGGAACATCAGGACCGTCCCTTAAAGTATGGCACAATAAGGCTTACTCCGATGAAAAGCCCATTTCATCGGTGTACAGAACTATAGATACCGACCTTGCCCGTGATAATCTGGAAAACGATATTCCGGAAGCTGATCTTCAGGATCTATGATATATCATCATTTTGTCCTTATTTAATAATAAATAAGACCCCATTTCCGCTATGGAAACGGGGTCGGATATTATCATAAAATAATTTTTTATTTGTCGGATTCCGACAGCCACCGCAGGGCTATCTGTGCAAGAGCCACGCTTCCGAGATAAAGCACAGAATCGTCAAATCTCACTTTCGGGTGATGCTGTCCGAACGTGTATCCGTCCTTTGAGCTTCCGGCAACCAAAAACATACTCACCGTAGGCACTTCGTGACTTACAAACGCGAAATCCTCGCTGCCGCCGCCTGCTTTTCCGCCTGAGATCAGATTCAAGTCCATAGCTTTTTCACCAAAAAGCTCGCGCATATAACGGAGCGTTTTTTCCGATAATTCCTTGTCTATCACCATACAAGGGCAAAAATCGTAAAATTCAACGTCTGCCGTGCAGCGCATAGCCGTGCATATACCCTGAGTTATCTCGCGGATACGTTTTTTTATCAGCTCTCCGACGGCATTGTCCTCGTCAGTAGTGCGGATAGTCCCCCACATCTCTGCGGTGTCGGGAATAACGTTTGAAGCCGAGCCTGCCGAGAATTTTCCTGTCGTGAAGATACCGAACTGATTTCCCTCAAGCTCGCGGGCGTTTATTTCCTGAAGCGCCAAGTGAACGTGAGCCGCGGCTGTTATGGGGTCGATGGATTCGTGCGGAGTAGAACCGTGTCCGCCCTTGCCGTGAACGGTGATATGATACTGCTCGCATGAGGTAGAGGAGATCCCTCCGCCCGCGACAAGGAATGTTCCCGACAAAAGCGGCATTCCGGCGGTAACGTGTATCATCGCAGCTGCGTCGACTTTCGGATCTTCTAGGAGTCCCGACTTCAGCATATCGGGTGAGCCCTGAAAAATTTCCTCGGCAGGCTGAAATTCAAGCTTGACAGTACCCTTAAGTTCCGACTCGTGAGCTTTCAGAAGTTTTGCCGCACCCAGCAGCATTGCTGTATGCATATCGTGTCCGCAGCCGTGCATTTTCCCGTCGACCGTGCTTTTGTAAGGAACGTCGGCTTCTTCGGTCATATTCAGTGCGTCCATATCCGCACGCAGAAGAATGGTTTTACCGTTAGTGTTTCCGACAGTCGCGACTACTCCGGCTTTTCCGATCTCCCGCGGGGTATATCCCAATTCTGTCATTTTTTTGAGGACGAGTTTTTTTGTTTCGGGAATATCAAAACCTGTTTCGGGATTAGCGTGTATTTTCCTGCGGACAGAAACCAATTCTTCCTGTAATTTTTCTGCTTCTTCAACTAAAGACATATAATTCCCTCCAAATGATAAAATAAAGGCTGCGCTGATAACGCAGCCTTTTTCGGTCGATTTAATGATGGAACAGCCGTATCCCCGTGAACGCCATAACGATGCCGTACTTGTCGCAGACCTCGATAACATTGTCGTCACGGATAGAACCGCCCGGCTGTGCGATAAACTCAACTCCGCTCTTGTGAGCGCGTTCGATATTGTCGCCGAACGGGAAAAACGCGTCCGAACCGAGCGACACACCTTTCATAGTATCGAGCCACGCGCGTTTCTGTTCGCGGGTGAATACCTCAGGCTTTACCTTAAATATCTTCTGCCACTCGCCCTCTGCAAGAACGTCCATATAGTCCTCGCCGATATAGAGGTCAATGGCGTTGTCGCGGTCGGCACGGCGAATATCGTCCACAAACTGCAAATTCATAACCGTGGGCGACTGGCGCAGATACCAGTTGTCCGCTTTTGTGCCCGCAAGACGCGTGCAGTGAATTCTCGACTGCTGACCCGCGCCTACGCCTATTGCCTGACCGCCGCAGGCGTATGCCACGGAATTCGACTGCGTGTATTTAAGCGTTATAAGAGCGATCGCCAAATCGTCGCGTGCGGATTTCGGGAGAGTTTTATTCTTGGTGGGCATATTCGCGAACAACTCGTCATTGATCACAAGCTCGTTTCTGCCTTGCTCGAATGTCACACCGAATACCTGTTTTCTCTCGATTTTTTCGGGAACATAGTTCTCGTCAATTTTGATGATATTATACGTTCCCTTTCTCTTTGACTTGAGAATTTCAAGCGCATCCGCGTCATAATCCGGCGCGATAACTCCATCGGATACCTCGCGCTGTATAATTTTCGCAGTTGACGCGTCAACCTTATCGGAAAGCGCGATAAAATCGCCGTACGAGGACATTCTGTCCGCGCCGCGTGCTCTGGCATACGCGCACGCAAGCGGAGAAAGCTCGCCAAGGTCGTCCACCCAGTATATTTTCGCGAGCGTTTCGGAAAGCGGAAGCCCTATTGCCGCGCCAGCAGGAGAAACGTGCTTGAAGGAAGTCGCAGCGGGCATTCCCGTTGCGGCTTTAAGCTCTTTTACAAGCTGCCAGCCGTTGAACGCGTCCATAAAATTGATGTAACCGGGTTTGCCGTTGAGTACCTCTATGGGAAGGTCTTTGCCGTTTTCCATAAAAATTCTTGATGGCTTTTGATTGGGATTACAGCCGTATTTCAGTTCCAGTTCGTTCATATTGTCCTCCTTGTTCTTCTTGTACTCCTTAAAAGCTGTTTGAATGCCAGTTTTTTTCTTTTTCAAAACCGTAATACAGCTCGTCAAGAAGCCATGCCCCGCCGACAAGCCTTATCACGAATTTATGCTTTTGTCCCATACCTGCCTTTTCAAAATGCGTTTCAACACTAGCCTTGTCGGGGTAGCGCATTTTGAATTCCGCATAAAAATCACCATTTACATAACCAAACTTCTGCGGTTCGCCGCAACTCCCGCCGCACCCGCGCGACAACATTTTGTCGGTGCAGTTTGGTTTTAGCAGAGAATACATTCTCTCGTGGTATTCCGCCATAAGCTCTTTCCAGCCTGGAGCAGTTTGATAAGACGGTATTCCCGCCTTTTCTTTTTCGATTTCAAGCTGATTATCCCGCTCGAAAATCTCCTTTTCAAGCGCTGAATGCTGTTTCAACAGCTCGAAAAGCGGGTCGCAGATTTCGTTCATCAGCGGCGCGTATTTCGCGCTTGCTTTGCAGATAAGTTCCATAACAGTATTCCTTTCTCAATCAACGTCAATGTACAAGTAATTTTTCCCGCAATGCAAACAGGTGAAAAGACAGCCCTCTTTGCCGCTTTGGAGATTCTCTTTTGCCTGCTCAAACGGTAGCATACAAACGTCGCTGCGGTAGGTTTCCTCGACTTCTTTTTCAATACCGAGCCGCTTTATATCCTCCCAAGTCACATAACCCTCAAACGCACAAAAATCGTCACAGCACGCGAACCAGTATTCCTGCTGATAGCCGTTATAACCGGGAGTTCTGTGTATCAGCTTGTCAAGTTTTGCGGGGTCGGAAACTTCGTCCGCACACTCCTCGTCTACAAATTGCCCGTCGAAAACTTCCGCCGCAAATCCGCTTGAAATGCATTCGGGACAGAGAAAATCGACGTTTTCCTCCGAGTAAAACGGACCGGTGTAATAAGTGTTTGTCTGTTCTTTGCAGCAATAGCACTGAACGGTCTTGTCGTTCTTGAACATTCCCGTTTTCAGCGGGTCGGGGTGATATTTAAATTCGCTCATCGCTGCCTCACTTGTTCTTGTTGACAATTCTGCTCTCAAATTTTCCGGTTTCAAGATCGATATAACGCGTAAAGAGCGACACCTTGTTGTCCGCGTTGAGATTGCTCCACACGAAATTCGTGAATTCATCAAGCGTCATATCGGGAATTTCAACGTCTTTCGGTTCGCCCTCGAATGACGGCAGCGGGTCGCCCGCGCTCTTGTATGTGTGAATGAAAGAACCTGTTCCGTTTTTCGGATTTGCGTAGGCGAACGTAAATCTTCTGCACGAATCAGGGTCGCCGTTCGCGGATTTCAGAATAGACATCGCGTAATTCATTCCGCCGTTTTCAAGATGAACAATGCCCGAAATGCGCGGTGTGAAATTCGGCTTGTCGTCCTCAAACTCGCGCGTGCGCAGCGACTGTTCGAAAGTCAGCTGCCTGTCCATTCCGTCAAAAATCGTGTCGGTCTGGTCGCCGTTCGTGACAATAGTCTTATTGCCGAGAACCCGCACGGGAGCATAGATTATAAGGTGCGGGTCGGTCATTTTCGACTCGTCAAACGCCTGTGTGCGAATTCCGTCGCCGTCCTCCACGAAAACGCGGTTGCGGCTGTTTTCGCTGCGCCCCATAATGAAGTACGCGATTACCGCTTTTTTGCCGTCAGCTCTCTTTCCAATCACTATTCCGCGCCCGTGATATGCCAGAGAATTAAGCTCCTTGTCAAGTGTGATCATTTTTGTCCTCCTTTAATTTGTTCTTGCCAAACTACTTGCCCTTAGCAAATCCTCCCCCGCCGCGATAAGTATTTACGCAGCAGGAAAACTCCTGCCCGCAAGTTTCACAGCGAATGAGATGATAAATTATATCGTCAGCCCATTGTCCGTCTTTGTCCTTTACCTCGTCAAGCGGACAATTCCCCGAAACAAGCGAAAAATCGCCGCTTGCGATAAGCTGCTTTATATATTCCACCGTCTGTAAATACTCCCGCGGTGAACGAAACAAGCTTACAAGCCTGATTTCCGAACACCGTTCACACATCTACATACGCCTTTCCCTCGCGAATGGTTATCCTGTCCTCGCAAAACAGCGAAACCGCTTTCGGAAGCAGTTTCCATTCAACGTTCTCCATTATTTTTTTCTGGAGAGATTCGGGAGTTTCATCATTTGCGACCTCAACCGTTCCTTGTAGAATTATCGCGCCCGCGTCGGCTTTTTCGTTTACAAAATGTATAGTAGCTCCCGATACCTTAACGCCGTATTCCAAAGCAGCTTTATGGACTCTCAGCCCATAATATCCCTCGCCGCAGAAGCTCGGAATAAGCGCGGGGTGAACGTTGATTATCCTGTACGGATACGCTTTTGTCACGCACTCGTCAAGTATTGTCATAAAGCCCGCCAGAACGATAAGATCGGCGTTTTGCTTCTGAAGCTCTGCCAGAACAGCCTCACTGTACATTTTAGAGCTGTAAAAATCTTTTCGCGGAATGACAACGGTGGGAATTCCCGCCCTGCGTGCGCGTTCGAGAGCGTAAGCGTCCGTTTTCGACGAGATGACGCAGGTTATCTTTCCGCCCTTTATCTCGCCGCGGTTTTCGGCGTCGATAAGGGCCTGCAAATTCGTCCCTCCGCCCGACACCAGCACCACAATGTTTTTCATAACGTTCACCTCAGTTTCTTTAGCTGTATTTCAACCAGCATATACCCGCTTTCGGGGGAACCTTCCTTGACATAACCGCCGTTCGCCGTATAAATTCCCATATCAAGCCGCTTGAAAACGCCGTTTTGCTTTCCGTAATACGGGAGGGTTTCAAACGCCTGTTTCCACGGCATACCGCAAATGTTAAGTTCCCCGCCGAAAAATTCTCTCGGAAAATGCCGCGACCACATCTCGCCCTCGCGCATTAGTATCTCTAAAGCGTACACGACCGAGCCGTTTTTTGTAGGGCAATAAACGCCCAGTCTGTCCCATACATAATTTACCTGTCTTTGATACAGCGGGTCTTTTTTTCGGCTGTCTTTCGGGAAAGCTACCCGCCGCGGCTTTCCGAGCAACTTTTCAAACACGCTTATGTGCGACGGAATGTCGATTTTCTCGCCGTTTATAACTATCTCGTCCTCGTCTATGGCAATTTTAAACGGCGCGGAAATTTTCTTTTTAAAAAACATTCTATTCCTCGGCAAGCTGCACCGAAAGCGTGGTAAAATCCTTTTCCGTGCGGGAATTTTCGTCCTGCTCGAAATCAACATACTCCGCAAGCGCACTGTAACTCCCAAGCGTTATCTCGCGGAAAAATTCGGGTTCTTCGGGAGCAATAGGCGTAGGCGGAGCGTTCTTCACAGCGTCAAGCCACGGAATACCGTTTATTGTGACCTTACCCTTGAAAAACTCTTTCGGGTAGTGCTTTGGGCAAATTTCTCCCTTGTTCAATCTCATCTCGAAACAGTACACAACCGAGCCGTTCTTCGTATAGCAGCAAAGTCCGAGCTTGTCCCACGCGTAGTTCACACGATTCATGTCCTTGCCCTTAAAGGCAGCTTTCCGCGGCTTTCCGAGAATTTTCACAAGCGCGTCGATATGCGTCGGAATGTCGATTCTCACGCCGTTTACAGTTATCCTGTCCTCATTCAATTCAACAACTACGTCTTCGGGGGATATAAGGCTCTTCTTCCCAAACAAACCAAAAAATCCCATTACGCGAAGATGACCCCCTCGTCGGACTTTACGGTTTCGCCGATAATGTAAGCGCGTTCGCCGTTCTGCTCTAAGATCTCAACGGCTTTTGCAGCGTTCTCCTTGTCGACCGTGATAGCCATACCGATGCCCATATTAAATGTGTTGAACATATCGTGTTCGGAAATATTTCCCTCTTTTTGGATAAGTGCGAAAATCGGCGGAATATCGAAGCATTTTTTATCAATTTTCGCGGAAATTCCCTCCGGCAGCATACGCGGGATATTCTCGTAAAATCCGCCGCCCGTGATGTGGGATATTCCCTTTACGGGAATTTTGGATATAAGATCCAGAACGGGCTTTACATAAATCCTAGTCGGTGTTAAAAGCGCTTCGCCGAGTGATTTTCCGAGTTCGGGAATAAAGCTTGTAAGGTTCCTGTCATTAATATTGAAAACTTTCCGCACAAGCGAGAAACCGTTCGAGTGAACGCCGCTTGAAGCAATGCCTATAACGGCGTCGCCTTCTTTTATTGTGTTGTTGTCGATGATTTTTGACTTATCGACTATGCCCGTGGAATAGCCCGCTATATCGTACTCGTCCTCAGCCATCATTCCGGGGTGTTCAGCGGTTTCGCCTCCTACCAGAGCGCAGCCTGCCGCGACGCAGCCGTCAGCCACACCCTTTACGATAGACGCGACCTTTTCCGGAATATTCTTTCCGATAGCGATATAGTCGAGGAAATACAACGGCTTTGCGCCGCAGCATATGATGTCGTTTACACACATCGCGACGCAGTCTATTCCTATTGTGTCGTGCTTATTCAGCAGCATAGCGATCTTGAGCTTTGTACCCACGCCGTCCGTGCCGCTTACAAGAATAGGCTCTTTATAGTCCGTAAGATCTAACTGAAACAGTCCGCCGAAGCCTCCTATTCCCGAAATGCAGCCTGCTATCTTTGTTCTCTCAACGTCTTTCTTCATCAGGCGAACAGATTCATACCCCGCCGTAACGTCAACGCCTGCTGCCTTATAGCTTTCGCTGTAACTTTTCATTGCACACTTTCCTTTATAAAAACATTAAAATCAGTCTTAACCGAAAATTTTCCGTTATTCGTCGAACTTTGTTTCAAATTTATCTTTCGGGAATTCTTTCGGGACTTCTACAGGATATTCTCCCGTAAAGCAGCCGCGGCAGAATCCGCATTTCGCGCCGTCCGCGATTTTCACGACAGCGTCCGTACTTAAAAAGCCGAGTGAGTCCACGCCGATAATTTCGGCTATCTTCTCAACGGAATGTTTATTCGCTATAAGATTTTCCTTGCTGTCGATATCCGTGCCGAAATAGCACTCGCTGATAAACGGCGGCGCGGAAATTCTCATATGTATCTCCTTTGCGCCTGCCGCTCTGAGAAGCTTCACGACTTTCGCGGAAGTCGTCCCTCTGACTATGCTGTCATCTACCAGCACCACGCGCTTGCCCTCGACCGTTTCACGGATAACGTTAAGCTTTATCCGCACGGAGTTTTCCCTCATGCCCTGTGTGGGCTGAATGAACGTTCTTCCTATGTAGCGGTTTTTAATGAAGCCGACGCCGTAGGGTATTCCCGATTCCTGCGCGAATCCCAAAGCCGCGTCAAGACCGCTGTCGGGGCAGCCTATGACAACGTCCGCGTCGCAGGGGTGTTCTTTTGCCAGAAAATGCCCTGCACGAAGCCTTGCCTTATGCACGGACGCTCCCTCAATTACCGAATCGGGACGCGCAAAGTAGATGAACTCGAAAACGCACATAGAGCTTGGACCGCCGCAGTGGGTCTTTATTGACTCAATTCCGTTCTCGTCGATAACGACGATCTCTCCGGGTTCGATATCACGGACGAATGACGCTCCGATACTGTCAAAAGCGCAAGTTTCGCTTGCCACGACATAGCCCTCGTCATCTGCCAGTTTTCCCAGAGCCAACGGTCTGAATCCGTGCGGGTCCCGCGCTGCTATAAGCTTTTTCGGTGACATTATGCACAGTGAATACGCGCCCTTGATACGATACATTGCACGTTCCACTGCTTCCTGTATCGAGCCGCACTCCAGACGCTCGCGGGTTATTGCATAAGAAATGACCTCCGTGTCGGACGTGCTGTGGAAAATAGCGCCCTTAAGCTCGAATTCCCGCCGCAGATCCAGCGCGTTTATGAGGTTTCCGTTATGCGCTATTGCCAGTGCGCCCTTTACATGCCGCACAGTCATCGGCTGACAGTTTGCAGTGTTGACGTTTCCCGTCGTGGAATATCGAACGTGTCCGACGGCGATTTTTCCGTTCTCGAATTCGTCCAAAACGCGCTTGCTGAACACCTCGTTTACAAGTCCCAGACCCTTGTGCGTCTTGAAAACGCCGCGCTCGTTGACTACTATTCCGCAGCTTTCCTGACCTCTGTGCTGCAGCGCGTACAGCGCGAAATACGCGCTTGACGCAACGTTTGTGGGCTTGTTGGTGTAAATTCCGAAAACACCGCACTCTTCATGAATACTGTTGAACATCTGAAATTTTCCTCGATTCGGTTTTTTATTGAGGCGGCTTATCCGACCTCAAATCATTCTGAACCATGAATCACTTGATACCAAGGCGGCGCATGATCTCCTTGTAAGCGTCCTCAACTCCGCCCATATCACGGCGGAATCTGTCCTTATCAAGCTTCTCGTGAGTTGTGGAATCCCAGAAGCGGCAGGTGTCGGGAGAAATTTCGTCCGCCAGCAGGATCTTTCCGTGGAAACGCCCGAACTCTATCTTGAAGTCGATAAGGTCGATATTGAGCTTTTTGAAGAAGCCGAGCATAAAGTCATTCACCTTGAAAGCGTATTTGGAAATATCCGCAAGCTCCTCTTCTGTAGCAAGTCCCAAACCGAGCGCGTAATAATCGTTGATGAACGGGTCGCCAAGCTCGTCGTTCTTGTAGCTGAACTCAAGCGTCGGACGTTTTAAGGGAGTGCCCTCCGCTATGCCGAGCTTCTTTGAAAAGCTGCCAGCAGCAACGTTTCTTACAATAACCTCCAGCGGCACTATTTCCACTTTCTTTACAAGCGTTTCGCGGTCGGAAAGCTCCTTCACAAGGTGTGTCGGAACGCCCTCTTTTTCAAGCAGACCGAACATATAATTCGTCATTTTGTTGTTGATAACGCCTTTGCCGACGATAGTGCCTTTCTTTTCGCCGTTGAACGCTGTAGCGTCGTCCTTGTAATCAACAATGACCATATCGGGGTCATTTGTCGCGAAAACTTTCTTTGCCTTGCCCTCGTAGAGCTGTGCGCCTTTAGTAATATTTTCCATTTTGATTTCCTCCGTAAATTATCTTAAAGATCCTCAAGTTCCGTCTGGAGCTTTCGGTCGTTTTCATTTATCTGGTCTATCATAGTGCGCTTTGCCACGGAAAGTTGGGCCGCGAGCGCCTCGTTTGAGAGAGCGAGTATCTGAATAGCGAGTATAGCAGCGTTTTTAGCGCCGTCCACAGCTACCGTAGCGACAGGTATCCCCGACGGCATCTGCACTGTCGCAAGAAGTGCGTCCAGACCGTTGAAGCTGCTTCCCGAACAAGGTATACCGATAACAGGAAGCGTTGTATGACCTGCGACTATTCCCGCAAGGTGTGCAGCCATTCCTGCCGCGCAAATTATCACTCCGAAGCCGTTTGACTTTGCGCTCTCGGCGAAATCACATACAAGGCGCGGTGTCCTGTGTGCCGACATAACATGGCACTCGTACTCCACCCCAAAGAATTTCAGCTCCTCCAGAGCCTTTTTGACCACGGGCAGATCGCTCCGGCTTCCCATTATTACTGCAACCTTAGACATAAAATCTTCCTTTCAAAATAAAAATAGCTGTATTTTCAGGATACAGCCGTTGAATTATTGCATTTTTCGTGCAAAAAGCCACGTCAGCTCCACAAGGCTATTCAACCTTACTCAGGGAATACGACCGAATTTCAATATACTGTGAACATCGACAATCTCCTGTCTAAATATGGGTACTTCCATGACGATCAAACACACTTATATTTTACAACATATTGAAGATAATTTCAAGGGGTTTTTTGATTTTCCGCGAAATTTATCTATAAAAGTTTGATTACGGCGAATTTTACGCACAATTTATTCGCATTTGAGAATCACGCAGGTTCGGACATCAATACTACAAGATTCTTGAATTATTTATGACCAATCCGAAAGCAACTCCAAGAGAGCCGGCAGCTGTGCGGCAGAGGGTCATTCTTCCGAGAAATATCTCGAAATACTCCATTACTGAGCTTATCTTCGTATCTATTGTCAGTTCGAGAACAAGCTCTTTTTTATCATCAGAGAATTTCAGCTCGGACTTTTCAACGGCATAGTTCACGCGGTCGTGAATATCGGAAATATATCCTGTCTTTGCTTGTTCACGTTCGGGAGCGCGGACGCGGCTTCGGCGAACATCGGATTTATCCGCGATTATGAGCGCAGCGGCGATAGGCGTTACCGGAGCGGCAGCGGTTTCGTCGTGATTTCCGATTGCCGAAATTATCATTGCTATCTCTGAGGCGGGCATTCCTAAACGATCCAGAAGCCTGAATGCCATAACAGCGCCTGTCTGGGCGTGACCCACTCTGTTCACGACATTTCCTATATCGTGCATATAAGCGGCGATCTGTGCGAGTTCGCAGGTACGGTCATCAAAACCGAGAGTATTTAAAATAAGGTAAGCTGTATCGGCTGCACGTTCGACGTGAGCATTGGAATGTTCGGTATATCCGATAGAATTGAGTGCTGCGTCTGCCAGGCTGATGTAAGTCTGAACATCTTTATTTGTTTTTATGTATTGGTAAGTTACATTACTCATAACGATCCCTCCGAGAACATTATAGCAAATTTGCTAAAAAATTTCAAGTCCCCCTTGACAAATATTATTTTCTGTGGTATAATAAAATTTGTGAGGTTTTTCTTTTATTTATTTGAAACGGAGAGGTATCGAAGTGGTCATAACGAGGCGGTCTTGAAAACCGTTTGGGAGCAATCCCACAAGGGTTCGAATCCCTTCCTCTCCGCCAGCAGGGCATAGCCCTGCACCGATTCCCAGCAGGGGTGGCTCTGCTGGGAATGTTGTTTTCTGTAAGGATATAATGTTAATTTTTTTATCAAGGTCAGACAGCCTGTGTGACCGGCGGCAAGTTCGTCTCGCAGGCTCCTGCGGGACGATTTGTTTTCTCTCGAATTAAAAGAAATCAAAGGACAGACAGTTGGTAGAGCAATGCCCTGTACCTATTATGCCCCTCACGTTGCTGCGGGGTATTTTATACTGCGGGAGAATAAAGGACAAACTTCAAACTTTATGTGCATAAATTTGATGAACGCCGGACTTCGATTTGAGTCCGGCGTTTTTATAATCAATATTAAACCTTGCTTTTTTGGCAGAAGTATGTTATAATGTATCAAAAAGGGGGGAGTGAATATATGAAAAAAACATTTTTTCATACTGGCGCGCAAATTTGCACTTTGGCTTTTATAGCCGTTAATACTATATACATAACTCCTATGTTTATTTTATTGGCACTTGCCTACAACTATAATCCGCTAGAATTGGAATTGGCAAGAAATTATTTTATTTCATTCATCTTATATATTGGATTAAGACTGATGTGGTTTTTCATCGCTTTTGACGTTTTTTTTATCATATTATACATTAGCCAATTTATAAAAACAAGAAAACGTGGTATGTTCATTTTTTCTTTGGTAATAGCTATTAGCAACATTTTATTAAATTCCATTTGCTTTTTTCTGACTCCGATGACAATATAACTTGCCATAAATGTTTTCTGTGTAAATTTATTAACATACACAATGAAAGTACACCCTGTTATGAAAAAGATAATCTCCCTGTTAGTGGACCTTACTGCATCTGAATGTTTTTAGTGCCAAAAATGTCTTGCAATTAAGGAAAAAATGTGCTATAATAAATATGTATGTTGATTTTCTACTAAATTGCGTTTTTATAGGTGCCTGAATGTTTGAAAAGTACATTTTGCGCGGCGGACGAAAGCTCCGCTGCGGATATACCACCGGTTCGTGCGCTGCCGCAGCAGCGGGCGCGGCAGCGGAAATGCTGCTGTCGGGCAGGATCTTATCGGAATATTCAATAGAAACCCCAAAGGGAATTTCACTCTCGCTTGAGATCCTTAACGGGATAATTTCCGATAAGTCAGCTTCTTGTGCCGTTAGAAAGGACGGCGGCGACGATATCGACGCGACAGACGGGATACTCGTTTGTGCAAGTGTGAAAAAACTGCCGGACGGTGTCGCGATCTTCGGCGGCAAGGGCGTGGGAAAAGTCACAAAAGCCGGACTTGACAGACCAGTAGGGGATTTTGCAATAAACTCCGTTCCGAGAAAAATGATAGAGGATAATCTCGCGAGGGCTGCCGAAAAATTCGGCTACACAGGCGGATTTTCAGTGGAAATTTCCGTCCCCGACGGCGAGCGTATCGCCGAAAAGACTTACAATCCGAGAATGGGTATCGAGGGCGGTATCTCTATCATCGGCACTACGGGGATCGTCGAGCCGATGAGCCGAGCAGCGCTTGTGGATACTATCCGAGCCGAGGCGAAGATGCGCCGTGCGGAGGGCGTGGAAAATCTCGTCCTTACACTTGGAAATTACGGAGAGAGTTTTCTTTCGGAGAATTTTCCGTTTTTCGAGGAACGCTCCGTGAAATGCTCAAATTTTATCGGTGAGGCGGTCGATATAGCCGCTGAGGAGTGTTTTTCAAGCGTGCTGTTGGTCGGGCATTTCGGGAAAATGGTAAAGGTCGGCGCCGGAATTATGAATACGCACTCCCGCGAGGCTGACGGCAGAATGGAAGTGCTTGTGACGTGCGGTCTTAAGGCGGGAGTGCCCGTCGAAAAGCTGCGGAAAATCCCGGAATGTGTGACGGTAGATCACGCTCTTGAGGTGCTTGACGAAAAAGAACGCGAAAGAACGCTTGAGATCCTTGCGGAGCAGGTGGGTTTTTACCTGAATACACGAGCCGCAGGTACTCTTAAGATCGGCGCATTGATGTTTTCGGACAAGTTGAATATTTTCGTGAAAACCAAAAACGCCGACGATATCATCGGCAGGATACGGAGTGAGATCACTTCAAAAAACAATCTGTGAGGCGGTACTATGGTGCATTTTGTCGGAGCGGGAAGCGGCGCGGCGGATCTGATAACTTTGAGGGGAAAGGCTATCCTCGAAAGCGCGGACGTGATAATTTACGCGGGGTCGCTTGTAAATCCGAAGCTTCTGAAATTCGCGAAAAAAGACTGCGAGATCTTTAACAGCGCGGAAATGACGCTCGACGAAGTGATCTCTGTAATGGAAAGATCCGAGCGGGAAAACAAGACCACGGCGCGTCTGCACACGGGTGATCCGTCGCTTTACGGCGCTGTCCGCGAGCAGATGGACAGGCTGGCGGAAAAGGGGATAGAGTTTGACGTTTGCCCCGGAGTAAGTTCAATGTGCGGGGCGGCAGCGGCTCTCAAGGCGGAATATACACTGCCCGGAGTGTCGCAGAGCGTGATAATAACGCGGCTCGCGGGGCGAACGGACGTTCCGGAAAGAGAATCCGTAGAAAGTCTGGCGGCTCACGGGGCGACAATGGTCATTTTTTTGAGTTCGGGAATGACCGGTGAGCTTTCACGTCAGCTGATAAATGGCGGCTGCACTTCGGAAACGCCTGCGGCGATAGTTTACAAGGCAACATGGGAGGACGAAAAAATCGTTCGGTGTACGGTCGGGACTCTCGAAAAAGCCGCTTCGGAAAACGGGATCTCAAAGACTGCGCTTATTGTTGTCGGGAATTTTCTCGGAGATGATTACGAGCTTTCAAAGCTGTATGATAAGGATTTTTCGACGGGTTTCCGAAAGGGGAACGTATGAGAGCAGCAATAATTTCCGTGACGGAAAAAGGAGCTGTGCTGGGAGAAAAGATTGCCGAAAGGCTTTTTCCCGAAATCCCCGCAAAAAGGTTCTGTTTCAGGAAAAATTCCGTCGGTATCCCGCATAACGGCGCGGAATTTTACGACGATCTGTCAAAGCTTACGGAGGATGTATTCGGAAAGTTCGACGGGATCGTTTTTGTGTGCGCCTGCGGGATAGCCGTTCGTGAGATCGCTCCGTTCGTAAGATCTAAGGCAACCGATCCCGCTGTGACGGTGGTCGACGATTGCGGAAAATTCGTCGTGCCTATATTGTCGGGACACCTCGGCGGCGCAAATATTTTAGCCGAAATAATTGCTGAAAAAATCGGAGCTATTCCCGTGATAACGACCGCCACGGACATTTCGGGGAAATTTTCACCGGATTCGTTCGCCGCAGCAAACAGGCTTATAGTGACCGACCTTGCTGCGGCAAAGGCGGTCGCGTCAGCAGTGCTTCGGGGAGAAAAGATCGGACTTAAAAGCGAATTTCCGTTTTTGAACCTGCCTGTGGAGCTAAGTTTGAACGAGAAAACAAAAATCGGTATTCAAATCGCAGAAAAACGCTTGACAGAGCCGTTTGAAACGACACTGACGCTTATTCCGAAAAATATAATAGCAGGGGTCGGCTGCCGGAAAAACACGGAGTTGGCAGAGATCGAAAACGCAGTGTTTTCGAGATTGAGAGAGCTGGGTATCGACGAAAAAAGACTGTGCGCGCTCGCTTCAGCCGATATCAAAAGAGGCGAAAAGGGGCTTTTGGAATTCGCCGAAAAATATAAGCTCACACTGAAATTTTTCAGCGCGGAGGAGCTGATGAGCGCCAAGGGAGAATTTAATTCGTCCGCTTTCGTTGAGAAAATCACGGGCGCGGATAATGTCTGCGAGCGTGCCGCGGTGTGTTTCGGAGGAAGGGTCATCGCGCCGAAAGCCGTATCGGGACGCGTCACAACAGCGATAGCGCAGCTTCCCGTCAGACTCGATTTTGAAAGGAGAACGCTATGAAATTATACGTTGTCGGGTTTGGCGGAGGAAACGCCGAGGGTATGACTTTAGCAGCGAAAACAGCGATAGAACGCAGCGAACTGGTCGTCGGATACACGGTTTACTGCGAGCTTATGCGGGAGGTATTTCCCGAAAAAGAATACTATTCAACAGGAATGAAAGCCGAAAAAGAACGTGCCGCATACGCTTTGGAACAGGCAAAAAACGGCATTGTGACCGCGCTTGTTTGCAGCGGCGATTCTCAGGTCTACGGAATGGCGGGGTTGGTGTATGAGCTTTCAGGGAATTTTCCGGAGGTGGAGATCGAGGTCGTTTCGGGAGTTACGGCGGCAGTTTCCGGGGGCGCTGTACTTGGTTCGCCGCTTACAAATGATTTTGCGGTGGTGTCGCTGTCCGACCTGCTGACGCCGTGGGATGTCATTGAAAAACGGCTTCGCGGAGCGGCTTGCGGGGATTTCGTCACCGCTATCTATAATCCAACTTCAAAAAAAAGGGTCGACAATCTCAGGAAAGCCTGCGATATTTTTTTGGAATACCGTGATAAAAATACAGTCTGCGGCGTTGCGAAAAACATCGGAAGAAAAGGCGAAAACGGCTTGATAATGCGGCTCTGCGAGCTTCGGGAATACAAGGCGGATATGTTTTCGACGGTTTTTATCGGAAATTCGCAGACGAAAATAATTCGCGGTAAAATGGTGACTTCAAGAGGTTATCACGATGTTTAAGGCACTTGTCTTCGCAGGGACGACGGAGGGCAGACAGCTTGCGGAATTCTGTGCAGAATCGCATATTGATGTGGATTTTTCGGTGGCAAGCGAACGAGGCGGAGAAATTATTTCCGCGGTTTCCGATAAATTCGGGATTTTTATAGGAAAAAAGAATTCAGCCGAAATAAAAGAGCTTATCTCGCGTGAAAATTACGGAATCGTTTTCGACGCGACGCACCCGTACGCCGTGGAGGTTTCAAAAAATATTTCCAAGGCGTGTTCGGAATTGAACGTTGAATTGTTCAGGGTGATGCGCGAAAAATCAACGGAAAAATTCGGGCTGTACGTTAAAGACCTTGAAGAACTGATAACGCTGTTAAACGGCTCTGACAAACCGATCTTAAGCACTCTCGGAAGCAAGGAAGCAGCGATTTTCAAACGCGTGAAAAACTTTCGGGAAAGAGTGTGGCTAAGGATCCTTCCGGACGAAAAAGCAATTGAATACTGTCTGGAATGCGGATTCAGGCGGGAGCAGATCATAACGGGCTGCGGACCGTTTTCCGTTGAGGAAAATCTGCGTGATCTAAGAGCGTCAAACGCGGGATTCTTAATTACAAAGGACAGCGGAAAAATCGGCGGATACCCCGAAAAAACGGCTTCAGCAAAGGAATTGGGAGTTACGTTGGTAACGATAGATCGACCGGACGAGAACGGCATATCTCTCGCCGACGCTGTCAGAATAATCAAGGAAAGGAGCGGAAAGACGTGAAGGTTTTTCTCGTCGGAACAGGTGTTGACGGAAAAAATACTTTGACAAATAAAGCAGCGGAAATTATTGAAAATTCCGATCTTATTATCGGCGCAAATCGCATTGTAAAGCCGTTTTCAAACGATAAAAAAAATATTTTTACGACGTGGGACACAGACGAGATCGTGAATATTCTGAAAAATAATTCGTTTGAAAATGCTGCGGTCCTGCTTTCGGGCGACACAGGTTTTTTTAGTCTTGCGGAAAAGCTTTCACGGATTTTAAGTGATTTTCAGACGGAAATTATTTGCGGGATATCGTCGGTTTCATATTTCTTTTCAAAGCTCGGAAAACCGTGGCAGAATGCGAAATTTATCACTCTTCACGGGAGAGAAAATTCGATTGCGAGAAACACTGCGTCAAACGAATTTTGCTTTTTCCTTTTGGGCGGAAATTATTCTCCGTCAGACGTCTGCCAAAGGCTGAATGAATTCGGTCTGGGCGAAATTGACGTTTACGTCGGCGAAAATTTGGGCTATGAAAACGAAAAAATTACGCATGGTAAAGCGAAAGATCTTGTTTTCGGAAGTTTTGGGAAACTGTGTGTTATTCTCACGGAAAATAAAAATTACGAGATAAATGCCCGCTGCGGAATTCCCGATGAGGAATTTATACGCGGAAAAATTCCGATGACAAAATCCGAAATACGCGCACTTGTTATTTCAAAGCTTCAAATAAAAAGCAGCGATGTTTGTTGGGATATAGGCGGGGGAACAGGCTCGGTCACGGTTGAAATGGCTTTGCAATGCGCTTTTGGAAAGGTGTATTCAGTCGAAAAAAATCATGATGCAGTTCAGCTTATCCGTGCGAACAGTCTTAAATTTTCGTGTGATAATGTCGAAGTCGCTGAGGGAAAAGCGCCTGAGATCCTTGACGTTCTCCCGCCGCCCGACCGCGTGTTTATCGGCGGAACAAGCGGAAAAATCAACGAGATTTTAGATGCGGTCCTCGAAAAAAATCCATATGCGAAAATTGTTGCAACGGCAATTTCAATCGAAACGGTATCGTCAATTATCGAATATATGAAGTCGCGGAATTTCGGCTGCCGAGAGGTGATACAAGCTGCTGTGTCGCGGTCTGATGAGGTCAGAGGTCATACGATGCTCCGAGCCGAAAATCCGATTTTTATTGTAAAGGGAGCGCTCAAATGAAGCGGATAATAATTGCGGGAACGCACAGCGGCTGCGGAAAAACCACAGTCACCTGCGCCGTTCTGGAGGCTCTCAAACGGCGCTGCAGTAACGTTTCTTCGTTCAAATGCGGACCCGATTACATTGATCCGATGTTCCACAAAAAGGTTCTCGGAATTGATTCGCACAATCTTGACAGTTTTTTTTGCGACGACAATACGCTTAAATTTTTGACGAACAAATATTCGGGTGAAATTTCCGTAATTGAGGGCGTGATGGGCTATTTTGACGGAATTCCGGAACGAGGTTCGGCTTATTCTTTAAGCGGGATTTTGTCCACAGGAGCGATAATCGTCATTGACTGCAAGGGCGCGTCGGAGTCAATAGGCGCGATGATAAAGGGATTCCTGGAATATAAAAAGCCGAATGGTGTGTGTGGATTTATTTTCAATCGACTGCCGGAACGCTTGAAACCGCGTATTGAAGAGCTTTGTAACTCGCTTGGGACGGAATATTTGGGTATGCTTCCAAAGCTCGATTTTTCATTTGAATCGCGGAATTTGGGACTTGTGACAGCTGATGAGGTCGGTGAAATTACGCTTAAAATTAAAAAGCTCGGTGATCTGGCGGAAAAATATATTCGGCTTGACAGAATTCTTGAAATAAGCGAGTGCGGAAGTCTGAACTGTGAAGAAATAAATATTCCTCGAATGGTCGAAAAACCGCTTCGTATTGCGGTCGCACAGGATAGCGCTTTTTCATTTGCCTATTCGGAAAATTTAGATATTTTGCGTGAAATGGGCTGTGAAATTGAATTTTTTTCGCCGATCTTCGATAAAAATATTCCGGATAAATGCTGTGGAATTTATATTTGCGGAGGGTATCCGGAACTTTATGCAAAAGAATTGTCAGAAAATAAAAAAATGCTGTTCTCGTTAAAAAAATCAATTCAAAGCGGGATACCGATAATTGCCGAATGCGGCGGTTTTATGTACCTTCACAAACGGCTTCGTGACGCAGATAATAGGGAATTCGACGGCGTCGGGACAATTGACGGAGAAACATTTGAAACCTCGTCGCTCAAACGTTTCGGGTATGTTGAATTATGCGCGGATTCGGATAATTTGATCTGTAAAAAAAGCGAAAAAATCAAAGCTCACGAATTTCATTATTGGGACAGCACCGACTGCGGAAATGATTTTTCAGCAAAAAAAATCAACGGAGCAACATGGAGATGTGTTCACGCAGATCCGCACTGTTATGCGGGATTTCCGCATTTGTATTTTTATTCGGATATAAATATTGCAATAAATTTTGTTCGTGAATGTATGAAATTTGGAGGCTAATTATGAACAGTATATGCGAAATAAAAGCTCCTGACCTTGAAGCCGAAAAATCAGCCGCCGAAAGATGGAATTCGGTCGCAAAACCGCTTGGAAGTCTGGGACTTCTTGAATCGGCAATAATAAAAATCGCAGGAATACAAGGTACAGAAAATGTTGACATTTCAAAACGAGCCGTCGCCGTTTTTTGTTCTGACAACGGGATCGTCGAGGAGGGCGTAACACAATCGCCAAGCAGTGTTACCGCACTTTGCAGTGCGGATATTTCAGATGGAAAATCAAATATAAACGCGCTTGCGCGTGTGTATTCCGCCGATGTTTCAGCTTATGATGTGGGAATAGTTTCGGAATTAAACTGTGCGAATCTTGTTGACAGAAAAATTTCATTCGGAACAAAAAATTTCTTAAACGAGCCTGCAATGACTATCGAACAAGCAAAAAAAGCGGTCAAAATAGGAATAGATGTCGTCAGGGAATTAAAATTAGCGGGATATAAAATTATTGTTGGCGGCGAAATGGGGATCGGAAACACCACATCTGCTTCGGCAATTTCAAGTGTTTTATTAAATTTGCCCGCGGAAGAGGTTACAGGGCGCGGCGCGGGGTTGGACAGTGCTGGATTGGCGAAAAAAATTTCCGTGATAAAACAGGCTTTAGAGCTTCATAAACCGCGTCGTGATGCACCTTTGGACGTTATTTCCAAAATAGGCGGATACGATATCGCGGCGCTTTGCGGGTTGTTTTTAGGAGGCGGAATTTATCGTGTTCCGATAGTTATTGACGGATTTATTTCTGCTGTCGCGGCAAATCTTGCAGTGATGTTTGCCCCTCTTTCGGCGGAATTTATGCTTGCAAGCCACGTTTCGGGTGAGCCTGCGGCAGAAAAACTCCTCGAAAAAATCGGACAAAAACCTTTGATAAAAGCCGAAATGCGGCTTGGTGAAGGGACAGGAGGAATTATGCTTCTGCCGCTTCTGGACGGGGCGCTGGCGGTTTATAATTCCGCTCACAGTTTTGAGAATCTCGGAATTGAAAGGTATCGTGATCTGAAATGATGGCGTTGGTTACGGGCGGTTCAAAATGCGGAAAATCGTCATTCGCGGAGAGTTTATTTGACAATTATAACGGCGCTAAATTTTATGTAGCGACAATGCTGCCGAATGATCCGGAATCGCTTAAACAAATTGAGATCCACCGAAAAAACCGCATGGGAAAAGGATTTGAAACGATTGAAAAATTTACGGATATTGATGAAATAAATGTACGCAGATGTGGGATCTTGCTTGAATGTCTTGGAAATTTGCTTGCGAATGAAATTTTTTCGGGAAATAAAATAAATGACCCCGTTGACAAAATTATGCGAGGGATTGATAAGCTTAAATCAAATTCCGATTTATTTGTGATCGTTTCAAACGATGTGGCACGCGACGGGATTTTATATGATGACACAACCGAAAAATATATCAGATATCTTGTTGATTTGAACTCAAAAATCGCTAAGTTAAGCGATATTTTCGTTGAATGTGTTTACGGAATCCCGATTATTGGAGGAAAAAATTTTGAAAATTCTGAACTCGCTGGTTTCGGCATTTTTGATGTATTCGCGAATCCCGATGCCAAAGGTTGACTGGAACGAGGAAAACAGACGATATTCGCTGTGTTTTTTTCCGCTTGTCGGAATTGTTGTAGGAGCTGTTTTATTCGGTTGGATTAATCTCTGCAAATGGCTTGACATCAACGTTTTTTTAAGCTCGGCAGGTGCTGTTCTTATTCCGGTTTTAGTCACGGGAGGAATTCATCTTGACGGATTTTGCGACGTTTCTGATGCTCTTGCGAGCCGCACAGAGGGTGAAAAATTATTTGAAATTATGAAAGATTCCCGTGTCGGGGCGTTTGCGGTGATAAATCTGGTTTCGTATTTTATTTTGCAATTTGCGCTTTTTTCGGAGATTTCCGATATGCGTTCTGTGCTTGTAATTTCGCTTGGCTATGCGCTTTCACGGGGACTTTCGGGACTTGCAGCCGCGACATTCCGATCCGCAAATAAAAATGGGACGCTTTACGCTTTTTCATCTTCAGCTCCTAAAATCACGACTATAATTGTTTTGTCAGTTTTGATTTTACTTTTTGCTGAGGCAATGATCGTGGTTTCTCCTGTTTATGGAACTTTTGCGGCACTTGGCGCTTTTGTTTCGTTTGTTTTTTATCGGCTGTTTTCATATAAGAAATTCGGCGGTATAACAGGCGATCTCGCGGGTTGGTTTTTGCAGATCTGTGAAATTTCTCAACTTTTGTTTGCAGTTTTTGGATCGAAAATTGCGGAGGTGATTTAATTGATTTTTGTAATCGGTGGAGTATTTGAGGGAAAAAAACAGTTTGCGGAAAAACAATTTTCGCTTTTGGACGATGAGATTTTAGACGGAGAAAAATGTGATTTTGAAGCTGTTTTTTCGGCAAAATGTGTCAATAATTGCCACAATTTAATTAAACGTCTGATAAATAATAAAATTGATCCCATTGAATTTACCCGTGAAATTATTTTAAGAAATTCGGGTTTGATTTTAATTATGGACGAGATAGGCTGCGGAATTATTCCGATCGAAAGAGATGATAGGGAATATCGCGAGTTAGTCGGTAAATGCGGGTGCATTATTGCCGAAAAATCAGAAGCAGTTATCCGAATTTTTTGCGGGATACCAAATGTAATAAAGGGTGAAATTTGATGAAAATAATTTTGATAAGGCACGGAAAAACCAAAAGCGGACTTGAAAAAAGATATATCGGAAAAGCCGATGAGCCCTTATGTGACGCGGGTTTATCGGAAATTAAAAACCGTGTTTATCCGAAATGCGAGATCGTAATTTCAAGCACCGGAAAAAGATGTATTGAAACTGCAAATTTAATTTATCCGGAACAGGATTTAATTCTTGAAAAAAATTTATTAGAAATTGATTTTGGCAAATTCGAGGGTAAAAATTATGATGAACTCCGCGATGATCCCGATTATATAAAATGGCTTGAAAGCGGCGGCACTATCGCGTTTCCTGAAGGTGAAAGCCCCTTGGATTTCAAGTGCCGTTGTATTAGAGCGTTTAAGAAAATAATTTCGGATAATCCCCAAATAAATACTTTTGCTTTTGTTGTTCACGGCGGAACGATAATGGCTTTAATGGAGAAATTTGCTGTTCCGAAGCGTAATTTTTACGATTATCAGGTAGGACACGGCGAGGGATTTATTTGCGAATTTGATGGAAATAATTTTGTGAAATCGGAGAAATTATGAATATATTTTTATCTGTTTTGCCGCTTGCAGCGGGATTTCTTCTTGATGCAGCAATAGGCGATCCGTATTGGCTGCCGCACCCGATAAGGTTAATCGGAAAATTTATTTCCTTTTTAGAAAAAACAACAAGAAAATTATTCAGAAAACATTTATTTCTTGGCGGCTTAATTTTAACTTTAATTGTTTTATTTTTTTCCACTTTAATTCCGCTGATTATTTTAATTTTATGTTACAAATTAAATGTTTGGCTTGGCGCTGCGGTTGAAAGCATTTTTTGTTTTTATCTTCTGGCTGCAAAAAGTCTGAAAAAAGAAAGCATGAAGGTTTATTTCGAATTAAAAAATGGAAACATAGAGTCCGCGAGAAGTGCCGTTTCAATGATTGTCGGACGTGATACAGAATCTCTTGACGCAGACGGAATTGCGCGGGCAGCAGTCGAAACTGTCGCCGAAAACACATCCGACGGCGTCTGTGCGCCGATAATTTATATTGCCCTTTTTGGTGCTGCGGGTGGTTTTTTTTACAAGGCGGCAAACACGATGGATTCGATGATAGGCTACAAAAACGAAAAATATTTTTTAATCGGAAAAGCCGCTGCAAAACTTGATGATTTTCTGAATTTTATTCCATCAAGGCTCTCCGCAGTCATTATGTTTTTTGCTTCTCGTATTTTGAATTTTAATTATAAAAATGCAATTAAGATCTGGAGGAGAGATAGATTAAAACACGCAAGCCCGAATTCCGCTCAGACTGAATCTGTCGCCGCGGGTGCGCTTGAATTGAGGCTTGCGGGCGATGCGTTTTATTTTGGAGAACTGCACCACAAGCCTTTTATCGGCGACGCTTTGCGCGAAATCGAGCCTGACGATATTCCACGCGCAAACAAATTGATGTACACGACATCAATTTTGGTTTTGATTATTTTTATGGTTGTCAGATTTTTAATTTCGGAAGTGATTTTTTATGAATTCTGAACACGGCGGAAATTCGCGGAATTTAAGAATAAAATATGATTTTTCGGCGAATTTGAATCCACTCGGTATGCCTTTATCGGTCATAAACGGTCTTCGTGATTCGATTGAAAATTGGGATAAATATCCCGATCCGAACTGTACGGAGCTTGTCAATTCTATTTCAAAAATTTATTCTGTTCCGAACAAAAAAATCGTATGCGGAAACGGAGCTGACGATTTGATTTTTCGAGTTATCCGCACTCTGAAGCCCAAGAAAGCTCTTGTTGCTTCGCCGTGTTTTTCTGAATATGAAAAGGCATTTTCGGAAATCGGCTGCGATGTTCGGCATTATTTTTTGAAAGAATCAAATCAATTTGAGCTTACTACCGATTTTTTGAGCGAAATAACCGTCGAACTTGATATGATAATTCTTTGTTCCCCGAATAATCCGACTGGAAGGCTTATTTCCCGCGATATTATTTCAGAAATTTGTCGTTTGTGCGGCGAAAAAAATATAATTTTTTTATGTGACGAATGTTTTCTTGATTTTGTGATTGATGGGAATAACTATTCTGCATTGAATTTTTTGAACGAAAATATAATTGTATTAAAAGCGTTTACTAAAATTTTTTCAATGGCAGGTTTGCGGCTTGGTTATGCGATTTTCGGAAGTGGGGAAATTGCTGATAGGGTCAGAAGATGTGGTCAATTCTGGAGTGTTTCCGCTCCCGCTCAGACGGCGGGAATTGCGGCGCTTAAGGAAACAGAACATATTAGATCAACTCGTGAATTTGTAAAAAAAGAAAGAATATTCCTAAGTGAAAATATTGCCGAATTAGGGATCAAAGTATTTGATTCCGATGCGAATTTTTTGCTTCTTAAACACGAGAATCCGCTTTATAACGCGCTTTTGAAGCAAAAAATTCTGGTAAGAAACTGCGCGAATTTTATCGGACTTGATGATAAATTTATCAGGATCGCGGTTAAAAATCACGAAGAAAATATTGCAATTTCAGATGCTTTGAGGAGGATAATTTGTGGCTAAAACTATAATGCTTCAAGGGTCAATGTCAAACGTCGGAAAAAGCGTCCTTACTGCTGCGCTTTGCAGGATCTTTATGAGGGACGGATATCGTGCCGCGCCGTTCAAATCGCAGAATATGGCGCTTAATTCGTATGTTACGCGCGAGGGTCTTGAAATAGGACGCGCGCAGACAATGCAGGCTCAGGCAGCGGGGCTTGAACCGTCCGTCCTGATGAATCCGATCCTTCTTAAACCTACTTCCGATGAGGGTTCGCAGGTAATCCTGAATGGAAAGGTTTACGGAAATATGTCCGCCCGTGAATTTTTTTCCAAAAAAAGAGAATTTATTCCCGCAATTCTCGAAGCGTTTGAAAAGCTCTCAAATTCAAACGATATTATCGTTATCGAGGGTGCGGGAAGTCCGGCGGAACTGAATCTGAAATCCGATGATATTGTAAATATGGGGCTTGCGAAGCTTGTAAATTCGCCGGTTATGCTTGTCGGCGACATCGACAGAGGCGGAATTTTTGCGCAGCTGCTAGGTACCTTTTCGCTTTTGGAAAACGACGAGCGCTCGCTTATCAAAGGTTTTGTTGTTAATAAATTCCGCGGGAACAGGGACGTTTTTTCCGATGGAATTAAAATTCTGGAGGAGCGTTCGGGAATTCCCGTTGCGGGCGTTGTTCCGTACTTAAATGTCAAAATGGAAGATGAGGACAGCCTTTCCGAACGTCTGGAAAACCGCGCTGCGAAAGGGATCATCGACATTTGTGCGGTCCGTTTGCCGAGAATTTCAAACTATACCGATCTTGATGTTTTTGAGCAGTACGACGGCGTTTCGGTGAGATATATTTCAAATATTCACGAGCTTGGAGAGCCCGATTTAATTGTAATTCCGGGAACAAAAAATACGATTTCGGATATGATCTTTTTGCGCGAGAGTGGGCTTGAAGCTGCGATAAAAAAGCTTTCGGCAAGCGGTACCCCCGTGTTCGGGATCTGCGGAGGATATCAGATCTTGTGTGAGGAGATATTCGACCCGAATAATTCGGAGGGAGGCGGGAATATTCGCGGAATGGGCTTGCTGAAAGGCAGGACAGTTTTTTCCGGCGAGAAAAAAACCACTCTCACCGAGGGAGAGATACTTAAAACAAACGGGATTTTTTCTGAACTTTCGGGAAAGAAATTTTCGGGCTATGAGATACATATGGGCGTTACAAATACCTCTGAAAAGCCTTTTCTGAGCGTTGGCGGCGCACAAAAAAACAATGTTTACGGCTGTTATATTCACGGTTTTTTCGATTCCGCGGAAATTTCCGAAACCATTATAAAATCACTTTTTGAAAAGAGGAATATCCCGTTTGATCAAAGAGCGCTTAGTCATGCGGAATTTCGGGAGTCACAATTTGATATTCTCGAAAAAAGTGTACGGGAAAGCTTAAATATGAAGCTTGTTTATAAAATTTTGAACGACGGAATTTAAATTTTAAAACCCCCTTGACAAACGTCGTGAAATGTGTTAAAATAGTATTAAAATTGAATAGGCGGAAGGTGTCGGAAGTCGTTTGATGTTCCGATGAAAAGGGAAGCGGGTGTGATTCCCGCACGAACTCGTCACCGTATCGGGGGAGCGAGGAAAGATTATGTCACTGAATTTTTCGGGAAGACCTTTCCGAGCGTTGAGAACCAAGTCGGGAGACCTGCCGTCCGCTGTACAGAGCTTTGCTCATGCCACGAGTAATTGGCAGTACGCCGCGCTGTTATGCGCTTTTTTGTCGTGCGCCATTACGTTCGTGAGGGCGTTTTTTTATTTGCTTTTTCGGAGGAATATATTATGAATGAACTACCAAACGGCTCGTTTTTAGCCGAAATTACATTGGAGGGCGGTTCGGGAAGGGCGAAGATCCAGTCCCCCGCTCCGATACATATTGAGGACGGTAAAATTACGGCGACGCTTACATGGAGCAGCTCGTCTTATGATTATATGGAAATAGGCGGCGTTGGATATACCTCGAAAATTGTTGATGGGAAAGCCGTTTTTGAGGTGGAGATCCCCGCTCTTGACACACCGCTTGATATAAAAGCGGAAACTGTCGCCATGTCGGAGCCGCATATGATAGACTACGTTTTAACGGTAAGCGGGGAAGAAATAAAATTAACAGGTTCTGAACAAAATTCGTCGCCGGAATCTTTCGCTTCCTCTGTACAGAGCGATAATGATTCCACGGGCAGTGACGTGGTTTCAAGTGCGGAAAATTCCTCGGAGAGTGTTTCCGGTACAATTTCGGTCAACTCATACGAAAGCGTGGTTTCGTCGTCGGAACTGTTTTCCTCCACGTCGGAAAACGTTCAGTCCTCCACAGAATATATATCTACCGCAGCAGCAGAGCAGGTATCGTCAAATGGCTCTGCTGTCGGATTTGTGGCGATAGGAGCAGGTGCCGTGGTCTTGGTCGCGGCGGTAATAGCAATAATCATCGGAAAGGTCAGAAAATGAAAAAGTTATCAGCTGTATTTTTAATTGTTTTGTCGCTTGCCTTTGCCGGTTGTTTAAATAATGTTGACAATATTCAGGACAGCAATTCATCAGATGTTTCGGTTTCCGATACGGGAAATTCCGCAGCGGACGAGTTGACACTTATTGAACACGTTGAAAACGAATACGCCGAGCAGTTTTCTATCGACAGATACGAGGGCGGTTTCTCGAAAATAACGACAATGAACGGCGAGGAGTTTTTAATTGTCCCGGAGGGAAAAACTCCGCCCGAAAAGCTTGATGAAAGTATAACAGTTATTGAACAACCTGCCGAGAATTTCTATCTTGCAGCAACGGCGGCAATGGGTCATTTCGCGGAAATAGGAGCGGGAAATTCGATAAAATTTTCAAGCATAAACGCCGATGACTGGTACATTGATTATGCTCGTGAAGCCATGAAATCGGGAGAAATGGTTTATGCCGGAAAATATCGCGAGCCCGATTACGAGTTGCTTCTCACGGGGAAATGCAAGCTCGCTATTGAGTCAACTATGATTGAACATTCTCCTGCCGTGAAGGAAAAGCTGCTGGAACTGGGGATCCCCGTTTTCATTGATTATGCAAGCTATGAAAATCATCCGCTCGGACGAGCCGAGTGGATAAAGGTATACGGTGAAATTACGGGAAAATCCGCCGAGGCTGAACGCATTTTTGACGAACAGGCAGCAAAATTGAAGTTGATAGAAAATTCGGAGAAAACCGAAAAAACAGTCGCGTTTTTTTACATAAATTCCGCAGGGCAGGCTGTCGTCCGCAAATCGGGCGATTACATAACAAAAATGATAGAACTCGCTGGCGGAAAATATGTTTTCGAGGACTTAAGCGGCGGCGGACTTTCGACGGTCGTTATAGAGCCCGAAGCCTTTTATAATGCCGCAAAAGACGCTGATATCGTCATCTACAACAGCACTATCGGCGGTGAGGTCGACTCGCTTGAATCTATCGTAGCGAAATGTTCGCTGCTTTCCGATTTTAAGGCTTTTAAGGACGGAAATGTCTGGTGTACAAAGGAAAATCTTTATCAGGAATCAATCAAATTCGGCGAAATGATAAATGATTTTCACAGCGTCCTTACGGGAAAAACCGAGGAAGAACCTCCCGTTTTTCTGTTCAGACCCAAGGATTGAATTATGACTATGACGAAAATAAATAAACGATATTTTTTCGCGTTCGTATTTTTGAGTGTCGGAACGATATTGTGCCTTGTCGGTTCAGTTTTAATCGGAAGTACGAAGATACCGCTTGCCGAAGCCGTGAGGTCGCTTTTCGGAAACGGGGATTATTCGGATATTTTATGGAAGATAAGAATACCGCGGGCGCTTTCGGCGCTGCTGCTCGGAGGAGCATTGAGCCTTTCGGGATATTTGCTGCAGACGTTTTTCCATAATCCGATAGCGGGTCCGTTTGTTCTGGGAGTGTCGTCGGGAGCGAAGCTTACGGTGGCGCTTGCTATGATATTTATGTATCGTTTAGTGCGTTCGTTAAATTCGGCTGCGATGGTGCTTGCGGCATTTGTGGGAGCGATGCTTTCTCTCGGATTCGTACTGCTTGTTTCAAGAAAAATGAAGCGAATGTCAATGCTGGTCGTATGCGGCATTATGATCGGATATATCTGCAGCGCGATAACGGATTTTGTCGTGACTTTCGCGCAGGACGCAGACATTGTAAATCTTCACGATTGGTCAAAGGGAACGTTTTCGGGGCGCACAATGAACGATGTTCTGGTAATTTTGATAATCGTACTTGTCGGAGTTGTCGGGACGGTACTTATTTCAAAGCCGATGGGCGCTTATATGCTCGGAGAGGGCTACGCCGAGAGCGTCGGCGTGAATTTAAGATTCCTTAAGGTCGCGCTTGTGACATTGTCGGGGCTGTTGTCGGCGTGCGTCACAGCTTTTGCGGGTCCTGTTTCGTTTGTCGGGATAGCCGTGCCGCATATCGTGCGTCTGATGTTCGGAACGTCAAGACCTGCTGTAATGATACCGGCGTGTTTCCTTGCGGGAAGCGTTTTCTGTATGGTCTGCGATGTTATAGCGAGGACCGCGCTTTCCCCGACAGAGCTTTCGATAAGCACAGTGACTGCTGTTTTCGGCGCTCCTGTAGTTATCGCGGTCATACTCCGAAGGAAGAAGGGAGAGCTGTGAGCGTTTTCGTTGAAGTTTGTAATCTTTCGGCGGGATACGGGAAAAAGGACGTTATATCCGACGTGAATTTTACGGTTTCGGAGGGCGAGATACTTACGCTTATCGGACCGAACGGCGGCGGAAAATCCACAGTTTTGAAAGCGGTCACGGGATTTTTGCCGAAGCGCGGCGAGGTGAAATTTCTCGGACAGGAACTCGAAAAGATCCCGCGTCGGGAGCTTTCAAAAATACTTTCGGTAATGCTTACCGAGCGCGTCCGACCGGACCTTATGACCTGCCGCGACGTGGTTTCGGCGGGAAGATACCCCTACACGGGAATGATGGGCGTGCTTTCGGAAAACGACCGCGAGATAGTCGAGGATTCAATAAAGATCGTTGAAGCTGAAAATTTCGCTGACGCCGATTTTAATTCCATAAGCGACGGTCAGCGGCAGAGAATACTGCTTGCGAGAGCGATCTGTCAGCAGCCTGAGATCCTCGTGCTTGACGAGCCGACCTCATACCTCGATATACGGCATAAGATAGTGTTTTTTGAAATACTTGAAAAGCTTGCTGCAGAGCGGAAAATAGCAGTGATACTCTCGCTTCATGAGCTTGATTTCGCGGAAAAAATATCCGCGAAAACGGTCTGCGTCCGCGACGGGAAGATCGTTCTTTCGGGAACGCCCGACGAGGTTTTCACGCGGGAAAATATCCGCGACCTTTACGGCATTTCAGAAATGCTGTACGGTAAATATTTCGATTGAAACGCCTGAAGCGTTTTATGATCCAATAAATCAAAATCAAAAAATCAGGAGGAAAACATTATGAAGAAATTTACGGCAATCATTACTTCCTGCGCGGTGTGCGCGGCTGTTGCGGGAACGGCTCTCGCCGAAACGACCGCAGCCGACCTTAATGACGGCACCTACAGCATAACAGTCGATTCCAACAACAAAATGTTCAAGGTGACGGACTGCAAACTGACCGTAAAGGACGGCAAACTCACCGCCGCGGTAACTCTTTCCGGAACGGGCTACGGAAAGCTGTTTGTCGGCACGGGCGAACAGGCTGCTGCGGCTGCGGAAAGCGACTATATCCCGTTTGAGGACGTTGACGGAAAGTATGTTTACACATTTGAAATTACCGCGCTGGACGCGCCCGTACAGGTCGCGGCTTGGAGTACAAAGAATTCCGAGTGGTATGACAGAACTCTTACGTTCAATTCTGCGGATCTTCCCGCGGAGGCTCTGAAAAACGGCGCGGGCGCGTCTGCTCCGTCTGAATCTTCAACGCCGTCTGATGCTCCGTCAACTGACAAGGACAACCCCGATTCGGGATTTGGAACTCTCGCGCTGACAAGCGCTGTCCTTGCGGGCGCGGCAGTTGCCGTTTCAAGAAAAAAGAACAAGTGATACAGATATACTGCGGCGACGGCAAAGGCAAAACCACAGCCGCCATTGGGCTTGCGGTGCGCGCTGCGGGGGCAGGTATACCGGTTTGCTTCGCGCAGCTTATGAAAGGAAATCAGACCTCCGAAATAGCGCTGCTTTCCGATATCGGAAATATAACGGTCGTTCGTCCGACGAAGAATTTCGGTTTTTTCAAGGATATGACAAATGAAGATAAAGCGGAACTGTCCGAGATACATAATGAACTTTTGAAACGTGTTTTTTCCGAAAATTACAAAATGATAATTCTCGATGAATTCAATTCCGCGTATTCGTATAATTTGCTTGACAGAGCGCTTTCGCGGGAGCTTATCCTAAACTCCCCCGACAAGGAGATAATTCTCACGGGACGAGATCCCGACGGGATATTTCTCGAAAAAGCCGATTATATCAGCGAAATAAAATGCGTCCGACACCCGTATCAAAAGGGGATCTCTGCAAGAAAGGGGATAGAATTCTGAATATGGAATACGTTCTTCCGGGCGATATAGAAAATCGCAGCTTCGAGATAATCGAAAGCGAGCTTAAACGGGAAATTCCCGACGAAATAAAGCCGATAGTTATACGCGTTATACATACGACGGCGGATTTCGATTTTGCCGAAAATCTGAAATTCTCGGAAGGTGCAGTTGAAAAAGCCCTTGAAGCGATAAAAAACGGCGTGACATTCGTCACCGATACGAATATGGCAAAGGCGGGGATAAATAAAAAATTGCTTGAAAAGCACGGGTGCAAAGCCGTTTGCTTTATGGCTGACGAGGACGTTGCGAAAACGGCTTCGCAGCGCGGTATCACTCGTGCCGCAGCTTCCGCCGAAAAGGCTGCTGAACTGAAAGAGCCTGTAATTTACGCGGTCGGGAACGCTCCCACGGCGCTGGTAAGGATATGCGAATTATCGGCTGAGGGGAAAATTTCTCCGAAGCTTGTTATAGGCGCTCCCGTGGGATTTGTGAACGTGATACAGTCAAAGGAAATGCTAACACAGACCCGTATCCCTTACATCGCCGCAATGGGCAGAAAGGGCGGCAGCACCGTCGCGGCAGCGATATGCAACGCGCTGCTGAAAATGGCGCTTTGAAATTCTTCTCGGAAATTAGGAAATTCTGGCTCAAAATTTTCGGGGACGTATTAAAACTATACGTCCCCGAAATTATGTATTTTAATTAGTGGTCGGGCATTTGTGTCCGACTTTTGTTTTATTCCGCCCGTAAAAGCTCCGCGTAGACGAAACCTCCGCCGTTTTCTTTGTATACTACCCGAACGTTTTTCATTGTGACCTTGACTTCGGCGTAACTGCTGTCCTTAAACAGATCGGACAGATCTATCGGAACTTCGGAAATATTACCAAAGCTTATTTTCTTTCCGTCATAAACAGCCCCGAATTTCTCGTTAGGGTCTGCCCATTCCTCGGTAAAACTGTACAGCATAGGCGGAACAGGAACGTATTCACTTTTTACGGAATCAGCGAAAAATGTCAGATCGCCTTTTGAGTCAATATAGTCAGTCGTTTCCGGATAGCAGTACAGAACGCCCTCAAGTGTTATTTCGCCGTCGAAAATTATCTCGCTGCTGAGTATTTGACCCGTTAAGTCTACCCAATAATTCGCACTCGTGACGGTAAGCCCGTTGTCAAGCTTGTCGCCTGCTTTTACCTTGAAATATTCGGGATCTTCGACCGTAGATTCAATATCGGTATTGAATTCAAGGGTATCCCAATTGACAAGTCCGGAATTTTTTAAGGTGTTGTCGTAAAGCGGCTTTGCAAACCGTATATACGAAAAATCAAATCCGACAGCATAAGTTGTACTGCCGTCATTGTTCGCCTGTGCATAAACAGCTTCGGACTTGTCGAGCGTGCCGCCGTCGGGAGCGGGAATGTTTTCGAGAGAAAATGTATCGATAAGCGCCTGAGTTTCGGGGCTTACAGCAGAAGCGGAGCTGTTTTGCGAACTTTCGGAGTTTTCGCTGTTCTCAGGGGAATTATTTTCGCTCGAATTATTCGCTGAACTTTCGATTGAATTTGTCGTGGAATTATCGCTCGAATTTTGTGAATTGCTGCACGCAGTAAGCGACAGCGTGAGCGTGAGAGAAAGGATTGCTGATGTTTTCCTGAAATTCATTTTTTTCACCTCATTAAATTTTTAATTATTGATTTTTTCAATGGAAACGATCTCCCCAAAACAACCGAATGCTCCTCCGCCGGAGTTGGGTCCTTGGGTAACTATTCTTATGTTTTTGATTGTTACAGTTACCTCGGCGGCTTTTCCTTTCTCGATTATATCGTCACGACCTAATTCGGAAATATTTCCCAAACGATACGCACTTGTGCCGACGACCGCCAGACCTGCGTCGGGATATACCCGTTCCGGTACATCATATTCTTTTTCGCCGTCAGAGATAAAAGAGATCCAATCCGGAAAATGAGAAAAATTTGTCGTGTCGGGGAAAAAATAAAGATCTCCCTCATAATCTATATAATCATCTTCCGGAACACAATACAAAGCCCCGTTGAGTGTCAGCTCGCCATCAAAATAAACCCAACCGGTATAATCGACCCAGTCGTCTATAAAATATTCCAGTATATGCCGCGCTTCTTTCACTTTAAGTCCGTTGTCAAGAACATCACCGGCTTTCACTCTTTCCCTCACAGGAGTATAATTATAATCGTGCGAAGCGAATTCATTAGTTTCCCAGTTTATAAGGTCGGGATTTTTAAAAGTATCATCATAAATTGGTGGTGCGTATTCAATAATGGAATAGTTGAACATAACATATTCATCGCCAGCACCTGAATGTTCAATGACCGCATCCGATAATGGTAAAGGTTCGCCGTCCGCACCAATAAGATCCTCCTCCCAATGGCTGACCTGCTGAACAGGACTTGACGAATTTGAAGGCGTAGTATCTGTTGAAGATGAAGTGTCAGGTGTTGTCTTTATGCTCGATGATGCAGACGAACTTGAATTACCGGAGGTGCTTGTAGTATTCGTCAAAGGTTTTTCAGTGCTGCACGCAGTAAGCGACATAATCACCGCTAATGAAATAAGTACAGATGTAATTTTTTTCATAGTTATTTCCTCCTAAATTATTTATGTTGTAGAAACGCCTGTTTGAAAAGCCCCGACCTTTTCAATAATTTTATTGTAACATAAAGTTTTTTCCTTGTCAATAAAAGGTAACAAAACTGTAATTTTTTCCGGTAAATTGTAACCTTTTTGTAATCTTTTGAAACTTTTTTGTAACCATTTTGTAACCTTTGCGACAGGAGCATAAAAAAGTCATAAAATCTTCATAATTTCTTCAGATCCGCTTTACTATCGCGTTTTTTGAAAAAAATCCGCGCGCGGCGCTTGACAAATACTGAAAAAAGGTGTATCATTAAATTGTAGAATGTTTCGGGAGGAGTATATGAACGAGAAGATACTTATTGTGGACGATGAACATGAGATCGCCGACCTCGTCGAACTTTGCCTGTCAAATGAGGGCTTCCTTACACGAAAATTCTACGACGGCGCATCTGCTCTCGAATTCCTGAACGGCGAAAGCGTCGACCTCGCCGTGGTGGACGTGATGATGCCCGATATCGACGGGTTCTCTCTGGTCAGACTTCTGCGCGAGCGATACGTCTTTCCAGTTATAATGCTCACCGCCAGAGTGGAGGAATCCGACAAGATAACGGGACTTATGCTCGGCGCGGACGATTATATGACTAAGCCTTTCAGCCCGCCGGAGCTTGTCGCGAGAGTCCGTACACAGCTTCGCAGATTCTACCGTTATAATGTAAACTCCAAACAGAATACCGAAATAGATATTCGCGGACTTTCCATAAACTCCGAAAACAGAAAATGCACACTTGACGGGAAAGCCGTAAACCTCACGCCGCTCGAATTCAATATATTGCTCTACCTGTGCGAAAGACAAGGAAGCGTCGTCACAAGCGAGGAGCTTTTTGAAGCCGTGTGGGGAGAGAAATATCTCGACAGCTCCAATACCGTTATGTCGCATATTGCACGTCTGCGTGATAAGCTCGGCGAACAGCCGCGCCGCCCGAAGTACGTCAAGACCGTCTGGGGGGTGGGCTATACCGTTGAGTAAAGGTAAAAATAAACGCTATCGCAAACTTTCCCGCGAAATATTGATACGGTATTTTCTGATACTTATCGTGGGAACGTTGTTTTTCGCTTTTTTCGTGACTACGGTCAAGTGGTTATGCGGGAGTTTGTCATTTCAAAGGGCAGGGAGAATTTACCGCGTACTGTTGTTTGTTGACGAAAATCTAGATATTTTCGAAGCGGCGGTAATAATCATTATGTGGGGGATCATCACACGGCTGTGTTTTATAAAGCCGTTGAAATTTCTGGACGAACTTACCGACGCAGCTGTGAAAATGTCGTCCGGGTTTTCGGAGAACAGTGAGATAAAGCTCTCGCCCGAACTTCACGAAACAGAGCTTGAATTGAATTCCGCAAGGGAACGTTCGGCTCGGAACGCTCAACGTGCGGCACAAGCCGAACAGCGCAAGAATGACCTTGTCGTCTATCTGGCTCACGACCTGAAAACTCCGCTTACGAGCATTATCGGCTATCTTACGCTGCTGCGTGACGAACCTAATATTTCGCCCGAAAACCGCGCACGCTTCACGGATATAGCGCTTAATAAGGCAGATCGGCTGGAGCAGCTTGTAAACGAGTTTTTCGATATCACGAGATTCAACCTCACAACACTTACGCTTGAACGGGAGTCGGTCAACCTGTCGTTTATGCTGGAGCAGACTGTAAGCGAGTTTCTGCCGATTTTCGCCGAAAAGGAGCTTGCAGCGCGGACAGATATTCAAAGCGGGATAATGCTTTTATGCGATCCGGACAAGCTGGCAAGGGTGTTTGACAATCTTCTGCGCAATTCTTTCAATTACAGCTACGACAAAAGCGAGGTCTTTATTTCTTTGAAGTCTGACGGGAGCTTTGCGGAAATTCTCGTGAGAAATCACGGAAAGAATATCCCCAAGGAAAAGCTCGGCAGGATCTTCGAGCAGTTTTTCAGAGTGGATTCCGCCAGAAGCTCCGGAACAGGCGGCGCCGGTCTTGGACTTGCTATAGCAAAGGAAATAGTCGACCTTCACGGCGGTGAGATCTCAGCCGGAAGCGAAAACGAAATAATAGAATTTAAGGTAAAATTGCCGCTTGATATGTAATTTTCAAAAAATCAAAAGGAGAACAGTTATTATGAGAAAATCAGCCTTGTTTTTAGCAGCGGTCATAACGGCATCGGCTCTGACGGGCTGTACGGAAACTTCGGAACATATAAGCGTTCCGAAGCTCTCGCATATGTCCTCAGAGAGTGAGAGTGAAGCTCCCGTATCGTCTGACACTTCGCATTCAACGGATACGTCGGACTCGTCGGGCGCAGCGGCTTCTTCGGATACGAAAAGCTCGTCCACTTCGGAGAGTACGTCAAGCACTTTGAACGCGTCAAGCTCGTCAAGCGTGAAAAGCAGCTCGTCAAAGACCGCGAGCTCAACGAAAAAGCTTCCCGAAAAAAGCTCGTCGAAGGTATACACATCGTTCGAGCCTGAGTTGAAAGACGGCGTCCCCGAAGGCGAAACGCTGACCGTTCCGAGCGGCTCGATGCTTGAAATAGACGGGGATTTTCGGGTCGAGGGAACGCTCGACTGCTCCGAGGGCGGTCTGGTCGTAGTAAAGGACGGAGGACGGCTCCAACTCGACGGGAACGCCGTACTGAACGGCTGTATGCGCATAGACGAGGGCGGCGAAGTCTGCGGGGACGGAGTACTTAAGCTTGTGAACAATTTCGACGACATCGACTGCAAGGGCGGTTTTACCGCGAAGATCGACCCGCCCGCTCCCATTGAGAAAAACGGGGTAACATATGTAGGCGGAATACTTCTCGTCAACAAACAGTATGCACTTCCGAAAAAATACGGCAGCGGTCTTGATCCCGAACTTCAGGCAGCCGTCGAGGAAATGCGTAAGGCTTCGGGCTTTACTATGAGAATATCATCCGGATTCCGAAGCTACACTGAGCAGGAATGGTGGTACAATTACTGGTGTTCGGTGGACGGAGAGGAGATAGCAAGTACATATTCGGCGCTTCCCGGACACAGTGAGCATCAAACGGGTCTTGCCGCCGACATCACCAGAAGCGAACTTGATTACGCAGATACTCCCGAAGGGAAATGGCTCGCGGCACACAGTTGGGAATACGGCTTGATAATCCGATATCCGCAGGACAAGGTGGACAAGACAGGCTATATTTATGAACCGTGGCATGTGCGCTATCTCGGCAAAAGCACCGCGAAGCTCGTTCATGACAGCGGACTTTGTCTGGAGGAATTTCTGGGTGTTTGTGAAGAATCTGAATAAAATCCGGATATTCAGAGTTAAGAAGCAGCAGATAAAATGCAGGAAATGGAGTAAGCCCGCCCTCAGGCGGGCTTTTTTTGTGAAAATATGCTTGACAATATAACTTGTTCGTGATATAATTACTATGTATATTATTTTATTGCTTGAACGGAGGTCATTTTATGTACCACTGCCGACTTAAATTCTGTTTCGTGGATTTTCCCGACGAATATGCCGAGATGATCAAGAGTATGCCCGTACTCTCAAAAAACTTTGAACACGACTTTTCAGACTGGAAGCCCGAAGAGGCGGATATCGTCCTGTTCGGCAATACTGCCGTGGACAGAATAAGAAGCTCTTTCAGAAAGAAATTGCCGCACTCTGTCTTTGTCGCCCTTTGCGAGCGCGACAACTTTGAATATTTCAAGAACCTCGCGGACGAGATATGGGAGCTTCCGCTAAACGAGTCCGAGTTTGAATACCGCTTCTTGTGTCTTCAGCGCGACATTAAGCTGATGATGGACAAGTGGGAGTCTGATAATTTCCTTAATGCCGCCATTGACAACTCTCCAAGCATGGTATGGTTCAAAAGCCGTGACGGCGTCCACGAAAAAGTGAATCAGAGCTTCTGCAACGCAGTCGGAAAGACAAAGGCTCAGGTTCAGGGACGAAGCCACGCATATATATGGGACGTTGAGGACGACGATCCGGCGTGTGTGGAATCCGATAATCAGGTAATGGAAACGCGCTCCTTGAAAATTTCCGAGGAGAAAATTATGACGGGTCAGGGCGAACGGCTGCTTACTACATATAAATCCCCGCTCATCGACTGGGACGATTCCGTTATGGGAACGGTCGGTGTGGGTATTGATATAACCCGTGAACGCGCCTTTGAGGAGGGAATAGTAAGCCGCAGCCGCACTCTTGAAAAGGTACTCACGTCTATCGACGCGGGCGTTATCTGTCATTCTCTTGACGGAAAGAAAATAATAAGCACGAATGACGCGGCACTGAGGATACTCGGCTACAAAAGCGTCGACGAGATGCTCGCGGCGGGATTCGATATGGTGGCAAAGTCGGTTTTCGACGAGGATAAGCCTATATTCCGCGAGAAGATACGTTCACTGCGTGCAGAGGGCGACACCGTAGATGTTGAATATCGCGTGCGCCACGAGAACGGCGAAATAATACACGTTCTCGGAAATGTAAAGCTGCTGAGTGAAAATGGCGAGCTTTTCTTCCGCAGATTTCTGATCGACGTGACCGAACAGAAGCTGCGCGAGCGCGAACAGAAGCGTCGTTCCGACGCGCTGATCCAAGGGCTTTCCACGGATTTCAGCCTTGTGTGCTATTACAATCTGATAACCGGTCTGGGCGAGCCGCTGCGTGTTAATGAAAACTGCGCAAAGGGTCTTTTGCAGTCGATATTCAAGGGAAACATCTCCCTTGAGGAGAGCTTCGGGCTTTATATCGGAAGCTGCGTTGTCGAGGAGGACAAGCGGGCTCTTCGGGAAACTCTCACACGGCAGACGCTCCGCGAAAAGCTTTCAGACCGTGACACAATTTTCCTGAATTATCGCTGCTCCTGCGACGATAAGGTGCATTTCTTCCAGCTTAAGATCGTGAAAACAGGCGACTGGGCAATCGAGCCGAGCGTCGTTATAGGACTTCGCAGCGTCGATTCCGAAATACGCAAGGAGCTTGAAAAGGAGCTTCAGCTTGAGGCTGCTCTTGCCGAGGCAAACCGCGCAAATATTGCGAAAAGCGCCTTTTTGTCGAATATGTCCCACGACATAAGAACGCCCATGAACGCCATCGTCGGTTTTACGACGCTTGCGCTTTCCCACCCCGAAAGAAAAGAACAGGTCGAGGAATGTCTTAAAAAGATAATGGCGTCGGGCAACCACCTGTTGTCGCTTATCAACGACGTTCTCGATATGAGCCGTATCGAAAGCGGAAAAATGCACCTCGACGAGAAGCCCGCAAGCCTTTCGGATATCATTCACGGACTTCAGAATATCCTTTACGCGGACGTTAGCTCCAAGGGTCTTGAAATGTCCGTCAATGCGTCGGAGATCTACGATGAGGAAATTCTCTGCGATAAATTAAGGTTGAATCAGGTGCTGCTCAACCTGCTCTCAAACGCGGTGAAGTACACTCCCTCAGGCGGAAAGGTAATGTTCGGCATATCACAGCACAACAGCCCGAATGAGGGATCTGCCCGCTACAGATTTGTCGTTAAGGATACGGGAATAGGTATGAGCGAGCAGTTCATAAAGCATATTTTCGAGCCGTTTGAGCGGGAGCGCAACACGACCATAAGCGGTATCCAAGGAACGGGACTCGGTATGGCGATAACGAAAAATATCGTCGATATGATGCACGGGACTATTGATATTCAAAGCCGTCAGGGCGAAGGCACGACGGCGACGGTCGAGTTTGAGTTCAAAATAAATACCGGACATATCGACCTTCACACTATGGAGGAATTCAAAAATTGCCGTGCTCTGGTCGTTGACGACGACTTCAATACCTGCGACAGCGTTTCCTATATGCTCGAACAGCTGGGTATGCGCGCCGAGTGGACGCTTTCCGGAAAAGAAGCCGTTCTGCGCACAAAACAGGCGCTTTCCCGCGGTGACAGCTACGACGTTTATATCGTCGACTGTTTTCTGCCCGACCTAAATGGAATAGAGGTCGTTCGCCGCATACGCAAAGCAACGAAAACGAATGTTCCGATAATCGTCCTTACTGCTTACGACTGGACGGAATTTGAGGACGACGCGAGAGAAGCGGGAGTTTCGGCGTTCTGCTCGAAGCCGCTGTTTATGTCGGAATTAAAGAGCTGCCTGTCGGCGCTTTCGGCGAAGAAAGGTGAGGAAGGTTCCGAGAATGAAAGCAAAACACGTTCGGGAAGGCTGCTCCTCGCCGAGGATAACGAGCTGAATCAGGAAATAGCCGAGGCACTCCTTACCGAAGCGGGATTCGAGATCGACATAGCCGAAAACGGTCAGGAGGCTGTTGATGCCGTAAAATCACATGAGGCGGGGTATTACAAAGCTGTGCTTATGGACGTGCAGATGCCTGTAATGAACGGCTATGACGCTACCAGAGCGATACGCGCTCTTGATGAAAAAGCGAAATCGGAAATACCGATACTCGCAATGACCGCGAACGCCTTTACCGAAGACAGGGAAGCAGCCCTTGCGTGCGGAATGAACGGTCATATCGCGAAACCGATAGATATAAATGTCCTGCTTGAAACGCTTGACAGCGTGATTTGAAAATAGAAAGCCCCCTTAAAAAAGGGGGCTTTCTATGTATACGATTATAAATTCCCGATAAATACTTTGATCTCCCCCGCCTGTCGGTGGCTTTCATTTACAGATGTTTTACTATCCTGTCTATTACGGGAGCGTAATGCTCGTCAGAAATTCCAAAGTCCATCAGTTTGTAGCTCCACACGGCGCGTCCTATGCCGTGTTTCTCAAATACCTCGTGAATATCCTCAAACCACCTCACCGTATCTTCGGCGGGTGCCTGATCAATAACGCCGTATTCGCCGCAGTAAAGCGGCACGTTCCGATTTTCGCATACCTCGACCGCTTCTCGGAAAAGCTCCTCGAAAAATCCCGTGCCGAGCGCGGTTATCTTCGGATTTTCCTCCGCGAATGCACCCGCCATTGTGCCTGGGATCTTTGCGGATTCCTCGCGGTATTTCGCATAACTGTCCGGATAGCCGATGTGGAAATCCTTAGGCATTCCCTCCACCCACCATGCTGTCTGGTGAGTAAATAAAAGCGGCTCATAGCAGTGGAAATTGTACACGATATTTTCGTCGACAGGAGGTAAAAGCAGCTTTACGGAGCTTACCGCGCTGTAGCACACTCCGCCGTAAAGTATTTTCACGTCCGGAGCATTTTTGCGGATAGTTTTTATGCAGCGTGCGGCTATCTCGTTCCATTTGTCGGCTACATTCGGGTCAACAACCTCGTTCAGCATCTCAAACATCATCATATCGGAATATTTCGCGTATCTCTCGGAAAGTCTGTCCCAAAGCGTGATGAATCTGTCCTGAAGTCCCTTGTCATCAAAAAATCCCGCCGAATAATTCTTGTCGTCGAAAATATATCCGCACGTCTTGTGCAGGTCGAGAACGACGTTCAGACCGTACTTTCTGCACCACGAAACACATTTGTCAATGTAGCCGAATCCTTCGGGCTTTGGCGTTCCGTCGGGATTTTCTACATTCTCGTAATCAATGGGAAGCCGAACGTGATCAACACCCCACGATGCAATTTTTTCAATATCGGATTCGAGAATAAACGTGTCGAGATGTTCCTTTTCGAGCTTGCCTTGTGAGAGCCAGCCGCCGAGATTTACGCCGCGGCAGAATTTTTCGAGCTTTTTCATATTTGTTCCTCCGAAAAAATAATTTTTTGTTGATTTTATTATAGCATTTTTTTGAAGAATGTGTTATAATAATAGGGGCATATTTTACGTTTTGGGGGTGTTATTACGGGAGATATACAAAAAGACCTTGCTGCCGCAAATCTGACCCGTCGGGAAAGCGGTTTCGTTCACCCGACATATGATTCGGAGCTTGAATTCTACGAGCTTGTGAAGTCGGGAAACGTCGAGGCGCTTGAAGCCCGCAACGATTACGGAGGTGTCGACGACCCGTCACGGGGACAGCTCTCCCGCGACAGAATACGGAATCTGCGGTATCATATAATAGTCACGGTCGCTATGATCTCGCGTTTCTGCATTGAGGGCGGACTTGACGAGCGCGAGAGCTACGCGCTTTCCGACCTGTACATTTCTCTCCTCGACAAGACCGATACCGAGGAAAAGCTTCGCAATATCCATCGCGAGGTCGTTCTGGAATATGCGTCAAGAATGCGGAAAATAAATTCCCGACGCCGCGTTTCTATTCATATAATAAAGGCGCTCGATTATATCGACGCTCATTTGTGCGAGCGCATTTCCATAACGGACGTGTCGGAGTATCTGGAACTTGACAGGACATATTTCGGAAAATTGTTTACAAAAGAAATAGGCGTGAATTTTTCGGAATATGTGCGCAGGAGAAAAACAGATTCCGCCGAGAATATGCTGCTTTATTCCGAAAAAAATATCGGGGAAATTTCCGATTTCCTGGGATTTGCTTCACCAAGCCGCTTTTCCGAGATCTTCCGGAAATATAAAGGAATGACCCCCACCGAGTTCAGACAGGAATATTATCGCAGACATTGGAAGTGAATTTGTTAATATGTCAGAAAAAATCTCGTATATACTTATGAAATACCGATATTTCAACAAGGGGTGAACAGATGGACGACAGCGGGATAGTCGCGCTTCTCGCCGAACGTTCCGAGCGCGCAATAACGGAGGCTTCACACAAATATTTCAGCTATCTTAAAACCATAGCGTACAATATCCTTGGAAACAGCGAGGACGCCGAACAGGTCGCAAACGACACTCTGATGCGGCTTTGGACGGTCGATCCCGAAAAAATTCCGCCCGTTATAAAAACATATCTTTCCCGAATCGCGAAAAATTTAGCGTATGACATTCTGCGTTCCGAGCGTCGCGAAAAACGCGGAGGGGGAGAAGCCGTTCTCGTTCTTGACGAGCTTTCGGAGTGCGTTTCCGGAAACATTTCCGCCGAGGAGGCATTTTTTGAAGCGGAATTTTACGCGGATATAAACGCTTTTTTAGCTTCGCTTAAAGCGAAGCACAGAAAAATGTTCGTGCTGAGATACTGGTACTGTTTCAGCACGGCTGATATAGCAGAGCGAATGGGAACGTCCGAAAGTACGGTTTCGGTGACGCTTTCAAGACTGCGGGGAAAGCTGCATGATTTCCTTATTGAAAGAGGGTACGATTTATGAAGAGCGACAAACTGTTTCTCGCGATAGACAAAATTGACGACAAATATCTTGAAGAAGCGTCCGGCAGCGGAAAAAAGCGGCATAAGGTTTTTTATATCGGAAGCTTCGCGTGTGCTGCGGGATTCGCGGCGGTTATGTTGGCGGGGATCCTGTTTTTCACGGTCGGAAGGTCGGCTCTCGTGGATAATACGAGCGGTGCCGCGTCCGGAGGTATCTCTGTCGACTATACCTCCGACGGGGATTCAAGAATAAACGAGATAATCAAGAACTGGCAGCAAACCGCCGAAGCGCCGCTTAACAGCGGGGAAATATTTTCGGAATTTGAGGTGAAGATCAACGGGCAAGATATTTTGACCGAATGGTTAGGAAACGAACCTTTGACAGTTAATGTCAAGGCAAAACTTCCGGAGGAGTGGGTGACTAGATCCGTGTCGGTCACAACAAAGGTTTTTGTTGACGGGGAAAGATTTTATACTAAGAGAGAAAATAATTATGACTTCGGTGTACGGACGGATCCCGTAAACACGGTGTATGAAGCTACGTTCAATGTCGTACCGCCGCATGATTTCGGTACTATGGTCGTGACGTGTGAGGCTTCTTTGTGGCATGAAGAGGGAGAAAACGACAAGTCAGACTATAATGCTGTCGCCTCACGGGTCTTTTACAATTCCGAAAAGATCACCCCCGAATATTATGAATTTGTCCGCAGTTCGGCTGTGGACCCCGAAAATAAATATATCTCGTATACTTGGGATAAAGCCGGCGGGCAAATATTTATCGGCGACGAGAACGGCAACTTTCCACGTCTTAGCAGCAATTCGGAAGATGTCTATATTTATCTTTACGGCTTAGATGCCGGAGTTTACAATGTCAGCCTGATTCTGGGCGGAGAAGGTATATTGGGAATGACAATGGACCGGTACAAAAGAATTGTATGTGTCGGGGATAATGAATCCATAAGACTAAAGCTCAACAGCGAGGAATTTAATGTAACTTTGATGGCATCTGAACGCTATGGCGACGGTCTGACGGTCACTGCAACGGCTTTTCCCGCGGCAGTCGAATCGCTTGAAGAGCTTCGCGAAGATCTTCCCGACTCGCTTATGCACGGATATGTTTCGGATTGTTATTATTTCTGCCCTTAAAATACGCTTTCAATATCCGTTCCGTTTTTCAAAAATTCCCGCAGATCATTTCAACAGTAGCTTCGCATATCGGATATTTGAAATAAAAAAGCCCGTTTTCACAACGGGCTTTAGCTTTATGTTTATTTGGAATTATTCTTCATGGAGAGTTTTCAGCGCGGCTTCTATCTCGTCCTTTGAAGCTAGTTTCTGTGAAAATGCCGTTGCGCCGCCTGCCGCCGTGCCAAGCTCCAGAGCGTTCAGGTAATTTCCCGTCCTTATATACCCCGCAAGGAATCCCGCTACCATAGAATCTCCCGCTCCCACAGGATTTACGACGGTGCCCTTTGCCGTTCCGATAAGGTGAATACTGTTGTTTGCGTCGAGCAGGATAGCTCCCTTGCTGCCCATTGAGATGAGAATATTATCAGCATCGAGCTTTTTCGCACACTCTGCCGCCTCGCCCGAAGTGGATATTTCTTTCCCGAAAAGCGCCGACAGCTCGTGAATATTAGGCTTTACGAGGAACGGGCGGTATTTCAGCGCGCTTCTTAAAAGCTCCCCCTCTGCGTCCACCACAAAGCGTATTCCGCGCCCCGAAAAGCGCTTGAGTATCTGCTCGTATGTATCGTTCGGCATTGACTTCGGGATACTTCCCGAAAGGACGATAAAGTCCCCTTTCTCAGCGACTTCGAGCCTGTCCAGCAGCTTTTTTAGTTCCTCTTCGGAAATGTCTGGTCCCATGCCGTTTATCTCGGTGACTTCGCCGTTTGCCTGAAGCTTGACGTTTATTCTTGTCAGACCGTTTCCGACGGTTATGAAGTCTGTCTTAACGCCGTCCTTTTCGACAACATCCACGACAGCTTGTCCCGTAAATCCCGCTGCGAAGCCGAGAGCCACGTTTTCGATACCTAGCCTTGACAGCACGACGGACACGTTAAGACCCTTTCCGCCGTATGTGAGGATCTCTCCCGACGTTACGCGATTGACACGTCCGAAAGTCACGTCGCCGGCCGACAGGTAGTAGTCAACGGAAGGATTCAAAGTTACCGTATAAACCATAGCCCAGCACCTCTTTCCCAGAAATATACTTTTCATTTTATTATACCACTTTCCCCTCGAAAAATCAACAGTTTTTTCATTCAACACAAAAATCCTGCCTTAAAAGTTAAATTTTTGGACAATTTGTCACTTGATTTTGAAAACTGCTGAGTGTATAATATTAGTCAGTGTGTTGTTCCGTATGAGGATAAAATCAGGGTAGGAGTGATTAAGATGACAAAGTCCGCCGTTCGCGACCTTACCGAGGGAAAGCCCATGAAGCTTATTCTCGGATTTATGCTGCCGCTTTTGTTCGGAATGCTTTTTCAGCAGTTCTATAATATGGTGGATACCATAGTCGTGGGGCAGTATCTGGGGATAAACGCCCTTGCGGGAGTAGGCTCGACGGGTTCGATAAATTTTCTCGTGCTGGGATTCGTTATAGGGATATGCGCGGGCTTTGCCATTCCCGTGGCTCAGAAATTCGGCTCGCGTAATTTTGAGGAGCTTCGCCGTTACGTCGGCAACACCATTTGGATATCGGCTGTGTTCGCGCTGATACTGACGGTGCTGACGTGTGTTTTCTGCGCGGATATACTTAGGCTTATGAAAACACCCGACGACGTTTTTATGGAGGCTTACAATTATATTTGGGTGATTTTTCTGGGGATCCCGATAACGTTTGTGTACAATATACTTTCGGGATTTATACGTTCGCTGGGCGATTCAAAAACTCCGGTAATTTTTCTGGTTATCTCAAGCCTGCTTAACGTCGCGCTCGATATCGTGATGATAGTTGTTTTCAAAATGGGAGTAGCGGGAGCGGGCTGGGCTACGGTCATTTCTCAGTTCGTATCTAGCGTGATGTGCTTTGTGTACATAATCAAGCGGTGCGAGATACTCCACCTAAAAAAAGACGACCTGAAACCGCGCCGATATTATATCGTACAGCTTTGCGGCGTGGGGCTTCCCATGGGACTTCAGTACTCAATAACGGCGATAGGGACTATCCTTATCCAGACAGCGGTGAACGGTCTGGGTTCGATGTATATGGCGTCTGTCACGGCAGGAAGCAAGGTGGGGCAGTTTATGTGCTGTCCGTTCGACGCTATGGGAAGCACCATGGCTACATACGGTGGACAGAACGTCGGCGCAGGGAAGCTTTCCCGCGTAAAGAGAGGATTGTTCGACTGTATCCTTCTCGGAGTGGGATACGCGCTTATAGCGCTTGTGATAGCTGTTTTTCTGGGAGATAAGCTTGCGATGCTGTTTATAAGCGGCGAGGACGCGTCCGCAGGAAATGTCGAGGATATAATCGCGCTTGCAAAGCAGTTTCTCGTGACGAACGCGGCGTTTTATGTGCCGCTTGCGTTTGTGAATATCGTGAGATTTATGATACAGGGAATGGGCTCGTCGCAGGTCGCTCTCTATGCGGGAGTGTTCGAGCTTGCCGCAAGAGGAGTCGTCGCTTTGGCGCTTGTGCCGTTCTGGGGATACAACGCGGTATGTTTTGCGAATCCTTTCGCGTGGATATTGGCGGACGCTTTTCTGATACCCGCGTTTTTCCTGTGTTTCAGAGCGATAAAGAAAAGGATACCTTAGGAAGAATAAGCATAACCAAACTGTTCTTTCGCATAAAACATTAGTGCCCCGCGATCTCTCACGGGGCACTAATGCTGGTTTGGTTGGTAATTATATGAAAAGAATGGTTATCAAAAGAGTTTTGCTTAACAATTATATTATATTCTCGCTGTGTGGATTTACAGTGTTTTCTTTGTGAAAATTAGATGAAAATCGCCCCCGTTCAGATGAAGCATTCTTGCCAAAAGCGAAAGCAGACTTGTAAAATCATTTTTGTCAAAGCCGACAGGCGTGTTTAGGATCGTGTTTTGTTCATAATTCCTCCGAAAAATAAATAAATTACAATTTATTTTAGCATTTTTATTTTAATTTTGTAATAGAAAATAAAAAATTATTATTTTTTTAGAATAATTTGCTGTATAAAATTGCTAAAAAACGGCAAGTATAATTAAAGAATTTTGTAAGAAGTTACAAAAATATGCAAAAAGCTACATTTACTACTTGATTTATAAAACTGTATTGCTTAAAATATATAGTAGTATGCAAAGTGCATAAATACAATTTGCGCTAAAATAAATTTTTTCAGGAGGATTTTTATGAATATCAGACCTTTAGCGGACAGAGTTGTCATCAAGTCGGTCGAGGCAGAGGAAACTACAAAAAGCGGTATCATTCTTACCGCCGCCGCACAGGAGAAACCTTCTATCGCAGAAATAGTCGCAGTAGGTCCCGGCGGAGTGGTTGACGGCAAGGAAGTTAAAATGTTTGTCAAGGTCGGCGAGAAGGTACTCATCAGCAAGTATTCCGGCACTGAGGTCAAGGTCGACGGAGTGGAGTATTCCATCGTAAGACAGGAAGATATTCTCGCTGTAGTTGATGAAGCCGCAGGGGAAGCCGCTCCCCGCAAGAGAGGCAGAGCCGCAGCATCCGCTCCCGCTGCAGCAGCGGAAACACCCAAGAAAACACGCGGAAGAAAAGCAGGCGCAAAACCCGCAGCCAAGAAAACAGGCGCAAAGCGCGGCAGAAAACCCGCAGCTAAAAAGGAAGGCTAATCCCTAAACATAATATAAAAATATAACATCAGGAGGAGATTTTTATCATGGCAAAGGATATAATTTACGGCGAAGAAGCCAGAAAGGCTCTCCAGAAAGGTATCGACACACTCGCGGATACCGTGAAGATAACACTCGGTCCGAAAGGCAGAAACGTCGTTCTTTCCAAAAAGTACGGTTCTCCGCTTATCACCAACGACGGTGTTACTATCGCTAAGGAGATAGAGCTTGAGGACGCTTTCGAGAATATGGGCGCGGCTCTCGTAAAGGAAGTCGCTACCAAGACCAACGACGCGGCAGGCGACGGCACCACTACTGCGACACTTCTCGCTCAGGCTCTCGTGCGCGAGGGTATGAAGAATATCGCAGCGGGCGCAAATCCGATGATCGTTAAAAAGGGTATGAAGAAGGCTGTAGACGCGGCTGTCGGGGAGATAAAGAAAAACTCCAAGAAAGTTGCCGGTTCTGCCGATATCGCCAGAGTCGCTACTGTTTCGGCAGGCGACGAAACCATCGGTCAGCTTATAGCGGACGCTATGGAGAAAGTAACTGCCGACGGCGTTATCACCCTTGAGGAAAGCAAGACCGCCGAAACCTATTCCGAGGTAGTAGAGGGAATGCAGTTCGACAGAGGCTATATTTCACCTTATATGGTGACGGATACAGATAAGATGGAGGCGGCTCTCGATAACCCCCTTATCCTTATCACAGATAAGAAGATCTCCTCTATACAGGATATCCTCCCTCTGCTTGAGCAGGTAGTACAGAGCGGCAAGAAGCTCCTTATCATCGCCGAGGACGTTGACGGCGACGCTTTGACGAACCTCATTCTTAACAAGCTGCGCGGCGTGTTCACCTGTGTTGCGGTAAAAGCCCCCGGATTCGGCGACAGACGCAAGGAAATGCTCAAGGATATCGCTATCCTTACGGGCGGCGAGGTCATCACCGACGAGCTTGGTCTTGACATCAAGGAAACCCAGATGACTCAGCTCGGTACAGCAAAGCAGGTAAAGATCACAAAGGAAAATACAATTATAGTTGACGGCGCGGGCAAGTCCGCCGATATTAAGGCTAGAGTTTCCGAAATAAGAAACGCTATCGAAGCTACCACCTCCGAATTCGACAAGGAGAAGCTGCAGGAGCGCCTTGCGAAGCTTTCCGGCGGCGTAGGCGTTATCAAAGTCGGCGCGGCTACCGAAGTTGAGATGAAGGAGAAGAAGCTCCGTATCGAGGACGCACTCGCAGCAACAAAGGCTGCCGTTGAGGAAGGTATCGTGGCAGGCGGCGGAGTTGCGCTTATCAACGCTATGCCCGCTGTAGAAAAGGTCATGAATTCCCTTGAGGGCGACGAAAAGACAGGCGCTTCCATCGTTCTGAAAGCTCTTGAGGAGCCTATCCGCCAGATCTCGCTTAATGCAGGCGTTGAGGGCTCGGTCATCATTGATACTATCGTCAAGAAAAAGACTGTCGGCTTCGGTTACGACGCATATACCGAAACCTATGGCGATATGATAAAGAAGGGTATCGTTGACCCGGCGAAGGTTACTCGTTCTGCACTCCAGAACGCGTCCTCCGTTGCGGAAATGGTTCTTACGACCGAAAGCCTTGTAGCGGATAAGCCTGAGGAGAATCCTCCTGTTGCTCCCGCTGCACCCGGTATGGGCGGAATGTACTAATTGACTAATTACTAAATTTGGCATACAAGTTGATAAGGGGACTCTCAAGAAACAGAGCATAAAAAGGAGTAAAGTAACCCCCGCCGGACACACAAAAACAAGCCCGAAACTTCCGTTTAGTCGGTTGTTTCGGGCTTGTTTATTGAGTAAAAGCTGTGCGGGCGTTATTGTGAGTTTAGGCTTATTTATATTTTATTACTTCAAGAATTTTTTCGGCAGCTTGCGTTCTCTGTTCATCTGGGGTAATAGCCCCGGCTCCGTCGCCGCGCTGTTCTCCGTAATCCCCGAAGCCCGAATGATTGCCACCCTCAATAACGAACTCCTCGTATGTATCGGGCATCATACCGCGTCCCTGAACGATTTTTTCCATATTTACGACCTTGTCCTCACTGCCGTAGACAGAAAGAACCTTGAGATGTGAATCTTTCAGGTCTTTTGTAGAATATGCCGCTAAAAGTATCAGTCCGTCGAGCTTTTCGGAATTATCGGCTGCATAGCTTGCCGCCATAGCCCCGCCGAGAGAGTGTCCCGCAAGATACACGTTTTCGTAGCCGTATTCCTCTATAATATCGTCCGCCCTGTTTATTCCGAAAAAAGCCAGATTGCACGGCATACTTACGAGAAAGCAGTCCACGCCGCCCGCCGATATTTCCTTAAGAAGCGCCGAATACGCGATATCCTCTACCTTTGCTCCGGGATAGAAAATAAGAGCGTCCTCCTCGCCCGGACCGTCGTAAAAATATCCCCTATCTGTTTTTGAGATGCTTACAAGATCGGTATTTTCAAGCGCACTGTCCCTGTTTATGACGTGATAATAATCGTTGACGTAAATGACAAAAGCAAGCGCTGCCGCTGCTATTGCCGCCGCAATGATAATGAGGATTTTCTTTTTCATATGCTGCATTGCTCCCTTAAAAAATTATTTTAAATATTATATCACGAAAAAATAAAATTGTCAACCAAAAATGTAACGAAATAAAAAAATCAGGTACTAATATAACGAAAGAGGGTGAAAGCGTGACAGCATTGGACGATTTATTCGCGGAATTTTACGATGATGTTTTCCGATACATTTACAGCCTCTGCCGTGACGTTTCACTCGCCGAGGACCTTACAGCGGACGTTTTTCTGGAGATAGTAAAATCTATAGGCAGCTTCAACGGAAAAAGCAGCGTCAAAACGTGGATCTTTTCGATAGCACGGCACGTTTGGTTCAAATATCTTCGGAAGAAAAAACGTTCCGCCGATATTATCGGAATTTCCGAGCTTGCTGACTGCGAACCTCCCGATTTCAACTCGGCGGAGGGTTCATTTTTGAGCCGAGAGCTTATTTCACGGATCTATGAAATAATAAATTCCGAGCCCGAAAACAGGAAAAACGTCGCCCTTATGCGTATCCAAGGGTATTCGTTCTATGAAATAGGCGAAAAGACGGGAATGTCCGAAAATTCCGCAAGGGTAACTTTTTTCCGGATAAAAGAAAAAATACGAAAAATTCTTAAAGAGGAGGGTCTTTACAATGAATGAAAATAAAATACCATGCGGCGTATGTCGTGACCTTATGCCGCTTGTGAAGGACGGCGTGGCAAGTCCCGAAAGCGAAAGCGCGGTGAGAGATCATATTTCGGAATGTTCCGAGTGCGCCGATATTTTCGGCGGGGAGGAGCTTCAGTTTCCTAAATCGAACTCCGAGAAGGTGATTTCAAGAGCAAAGGTAAAATCGGCGGTTTTCGGCACTGCCATGATAATTATAGCGTTTTTCGCGTTTGCCGCAAGCCTTGACCTTTTTGTCGGACTGTTTTTAATGCCGTTTATCGGTGCACTCGGATATATGGCGTTCAGGAACAAAGCGTTTTTTATCGTGCCGATACTGCTGATAATAATTGACGCGGCAGCGTATTTAATAAATCTTATTTCGGGAAATTCCGAATTTAATTATTCGATGCTGATACTGAGCGTTATTTTCGCCATGATGGGCTTTATTATCGTGTTTTTACTGAAATTCGCCTTTACAAAGGCTCCGAAAGGAGAGGATAAAAAATGATCAGAAAATTTATTGAAAAGCACAGACTTTTTTTCAGAATAGCGGCGGCAGTTATTGCTTTCGCCATGATAGCGTTCATTATTGATTATGCTATAGAGCTGCTTGGCAATCCCATCTCGTATTTCGCCGCAAAAAACAACGTTGAAAAATACGTCGCCGAAAATTACGGCAGCGAGGGGTATTACGTTCAAAAAGTCGGATATAATTTCAAATTTAAAACATATTACGCGTTCGTCACCAAACCCGATACGCTTGACTGTTATTTCAGTGTTGACTGCGACTGGTGGGGCAGAGTGGCATATGACAATTACAAAAGCTCCATAACGGAAAAAGGTAACACATTTGTACGTCTTATGAACGAATACTCCGCTTTTGGGAAAAAGCTGAAAGAGATCCCACATTTTAAGTATAATGCAAATGCCCTGTCGGAATCAGGAGATCATTTCTCGTTCAGCCTTAAAAATGAATATAATTATAATGATTCAGGTCTTTCACAAGACGAGCTTCAAATCGACGGCGTGTACAATATCTATGAACTTGGAAAGCAATTCGGACAACTAATTATTTATATTTACACCGACGACCTCTCGCCCGAAAATGCAGCCGAGATACTGCTGACATTCAGGGAATACGCCGACAAATGCGGCGCGTCGTTCTATACAGCGGATTTGAGCCTGTGCGACAAAACCTCCTCGGAGGGGTGGAAAAGCTACAATATGCTTGATTTCCGTTATTCCGATATTTATCCTGAGGGCATTGTCGAACGTGTGAAAGCAAATCACGAGCGTACCGAGGAATATTACAGAGCAGAGGACGAAAAGCGCCGCCTTGAAGAAGAAAATCTGAAATAAGTAAATACTCCGGATAAAAAATGACCGCCGATTTTCGGCGGTCATAATTATTACATATTACTTCGCGGCGCTCAGGTTTCAGATACACTCAACAGGTTCGTTTTCGGACGCTTCGGAGAATTCGGACGTTTCGGAAACGCTTTTCGTTTCGGCGTAGACTTCAGGCGGAACGACTTCAAAAAGGTTCGTCAGCGTTTCGTGAACACGGCGCTTGTTGTACAAAAAATCGTGCAGCTTCTGAAGCTCTGTTTCGCCGTTTATAAGGTCTTTGTAGTCCTCACGGCGGAAATATTCAAGCTCCTTCTTCTGCTTTTCAAGGAGTTTTTCGACGTATTCCAAAGCCACGTCGTCCTTGTTTTTCCCGTTGGAACTTTCCTCTTCGAGATGCTTTGCAAGCAGTTTTTCCTCGTCCGTCACGGAGTTTTCGCCTGTTGCGTTATCCGCAAGATAGTCCGCGAATTTCTCTAAAAGAGCGTCCATTGAAAAATCGGGAGTTTCTGTATCGCCCGTATTTGCATTATCCGCGGAAGTTTCTTCCGCGTCGGTTTTTTCGCCTTCGGGAGTCCACGCCGCGACACTCTGTGCCGTAATGCTCTTTAGTGAATCCGAAAACGTCACACCCTGCCCGTGCGAAGCCATAATGCTCTCTTTAGCGGCTATGCCTTTCTTGACCTTATTTTCTCCTATAGCATGGGAATTATAGCTCTCCATGCGGTATTTTTCCATATTTGTCATAATTGTTTCTCCTAAAAAGATGTCAGATATTACCTTTAGCCGTGTCCTCAGCCGTTCCTGTCAAATATCTTTGTGAACAGATTGAGAAAATCATCATACAGCGGCATATAGCTTGTTCTTATAAGTTCGGCGAATTCGGAATCGCCTGCGACGGCAAGCAGTGGATTTTTCGATCGGTTATCGTAGAAATCGTACATATCATTGAGATAGTCGCGTGTAAGTCTTGCGTTGTCTAAAGGGCTTGCCTTTCCCGCACCCGAAAGAATACTTTCTGCGTATCCCGAAAGCACTGAAAATCCGTTCGGTCGTGTGTCGAGCGGCGAAACGGGAACAACAAGGTCATCATAGGAATACGCTCCCAGATAGGCAAGGTCGGCGAGGAAGTTGCAATATTCGGCAGTAGACCTGATTTGCGGCTGAGTACGCACGCCGCCGTCCACAGGTATATACTCCACGGTATACTGCGTCATATTCGCGAAATCGTGCCGCGAGCGCAGCCACGAAATCTCCTCGTCGGTAAGCTCGTGCGGCTTGCGCTTATCGGGGTCTATCCCCAATTCCCGCAGTTTTTCGTAGGCTTTTTTGACGGAATTCGCGGACAGTCCCGCCTCGTCCGTCCACTTATCGGGAGCGTTTTGAAGGAGCGGGTCTGTTTGTTCCTCCGAATCTATCAATCCCGACAGTATCTCGCCGAACGTGCCGCTGTCATTTCGAGAGCTGCTTCGTCTGACTTGTTCGGCGGCTATCCTGTTTATAAAACCGTTGTTGTGTACTTCGTTCATTGTGAAGTCCTCCTTAATAAGTAAAATGAAAATAGAAAAGCGTCATTGCGAAAATGAAAGAGAACTCCATTTCTCCTTATACATTATATCGTCAGAAAAAAGTAAAACTTTAGCATTTTATCCAAGTTTTTAAAAAGCTCCCCGAAATCGGCTTCGGGGAGTTTTGTGTTATTCAGTTGAGTTTCGCTCCGACCGCGTCGCCTATTGTTTCGTGACCGGATTTAGCGTAGTTGTCCACCGCGGCTCGACCGTTTGCCTCGCTGTGAGTAAGACACCCCGCGCCGCCTATACAGCCGCCCACGCACGCCATTCCCTCAATGAAATTCGCGTCGAGCACGTTTTTGGATTTTTTCAGCAATGCCGCACGGCACTCTTCGATACCACTGCACGCTATCGCCTTAAGCTCGAAGCTGTCGAGATTTCTCTCCTTAAGCCCCTGAGCGACAGCTTCCGACAGTCCGCCGCTGCGTCCGAACACTCTTCCGAAATACGAAGCCCCTCTCATCGGAGTTTCGTCCAGAGCCGTTATTTCTATATCTCTTGCGTCAAACAGCGCCTGCAGCTCTTCAAATGTCAGTGCCGCGTCGACATACGGCTTCACCTCGTCAAGCTGTACTTCCATTTTCTTTGAGGTACACGGTCCGACAAAAATGATCTTCGAGTCCTCGTATTTTTCCTTGATATACTTCGCGATTGTCGCCATAGGCGAGAGATTTCCCGAAATATGCGGCGCAAGCTCCGGAAAAGCGGATTTTATGTACTTCACGAACGCGGGACAGCACGAGCTTGTAAGGAAGCCCTTTTCCGCAAGCTCCTCGGATTCTTTCTGCGCGACCATATCCGCTCCCAATGCCGCCTCGACGATATTGCCGAAGCCGAGCTTTTCAAGTCCCGTTACCACTTGACCGAGCTTTGCGTACTTGAACTGACTTGCGACAGCCGGCGCAACTATCGCGTAAAGATTTTTCTTCGGCGTTTTTTTCAGCAGGTCGATAACAGTAAGAATAAACGATTTGTCCATTATTGCGCCGAACGGGCATTGATAAACGCACGCGCCGCATTCTATGCACTTTTCGTTGTCGATTTCTGCGGCATTATCCTCGGAAATGGAGATGGCGTTTACCTTGCAGGCGTTCTGGCAGGGGCGCTTCTGGTTGACGATAGCGGAATACGGGCAGACTTTCGCGCATTGACCGCATTCTACACATTTGGACTTGTCTATGTAGGCGACGTGTTCGTGGTCGAACGAGATAGCTCCCCGCTTGCATACGTCCTCACAGCGGTGCGCAAGACAACCTCTGCACGAAGCGGAAACCGAATATCCCGCCGCGGGACAGCCGTCGCACGCTATCTCGATAACCTCGATGATGTTCGGGTTTTCGGGGTGTCCGCCCATAGCCAGCTTGACACGCTCGGCAAGTATTGCGTGTTCCTTGTAGACGCAGCAGCGCATGGTCGGGGTTTTTCCGGGGACGATAGTTTTCGGAATGTCGACAATATTTTCCAGCAAAGTATTGTCCCATGCCAGTCGTGCGACCTCACGCAGCACTTTATAATTCAGGTATTGCACCTTGGTGTCGAATTTTCTGATTCCCGCCATAGAATGAACCTCCGTATAATTGCAAATTTACACATTATATTATAAACCATTTTCATCAGTTTGTCAAGTGGCGTATGCTGTGCTGTGAAAGGGACGTTGTGCATAATACACAATTTTATCCGGGAAAATTCATATAAATTTACACCTCGAATAAACTTGACAAAGTTTCCTTAATTTGTTATGATAAAATAGAATAGGGTAGAAGCATTTTCTGTGGGGATTTCTGGGACTGATTCTCAGATTTTCTGAAAATGAGAACGATGATCCTCATAAAAGCGAAATGTTTTTCCCGATATTTTTAAGGAGGATCATGATGAAGACCAAAAGCATTAACAGGGTTATTGCCTTTGTGACGGCGCTGTTTCTTCTGCTGACGTGCTTTGCGTTCAGCCCGATAGTAAACACGCGCGCTCACGCCGCAGGCAGTACCTACGTTCTTGAGGCTTCCGAGCTTGATAACGTTCAAGATAAGGGAGTTATTAAGGACGGAGAAACCAGAACCGCAGGCACAGATAAGTATTTTACTGTGTACTGTGGTGCGGACGCAAGATTCGACAAGAGCGAAAAACCGTTTGACGACGGTTACACCGGCGCTCAGAGAATCAACTTCAACGGCGGCGCTGATGCGACTACTCCTAAGAATGTAGTCGGCTTTACAACAAGCGCGGCGGCTACCATTAAAGTATGGTGGGCTAAAAACGGCGATGATGAACGCCAGATAGCTGTTTTTGACGCTTCCGGCAATCAGGTAGATGCAACAACAGGTACTGTTGAGAAAAACGCCGCTGCTATTTCTACTCTCAAAGTTGACAAGGCAGGCAAATACTACATAGGTGGCACTCCCAAGAGCAACTACCTTTTCAAGATTGAAGTGACCGAAGAAGCAGCAGCTCAGACCTTTGAGCTTGACTCCACCGCAAACCTTGCCTCTTTTAACCAGGGCGATAAGGCAGACGGCGAATCTGAAAAAGCTGGCACGGACGGCTTTTTCACGGTTTATTACAGCGCAAAGACTAAGATCGACAAATCCGAAAAAACGTTTGATGACGGTTATACCGCTTCTCAGCGTATCAACTTCGGAGGTGCGGGTGATGCGGCTACTCCCAAGAACGTAGTCGGCTTCACTGTAGGCTCTGCTGCTGAAGTAACGCTATGGTGGGTAAGCAACGGCGACGACCGTCAGATGGCAATTTTCGACAAAGACGGCAAGACTGTTGACATTACCGAGGGCGTTCATACTAAGAATTCTTTCTTTATTGACAAGTTTACTATTCCCGCTGCAGGTACTTATTACCTCGGCGCGACCAACGGCGGCAACTACATATTCAAAATTCAGGTAGTCGCGGGCGCGGCTAAGGTAGAGCGCGGCGACTGGAGCAAGGTTGCGGCTCCCGTTATCGCTTCCGCTAAGGACGACGGCGCAGGCAATATGATAGTTACCGTTACTGCCGATGTATCCGACAACGGCGGCGATGCAGTGGCTGTTACAATGACCGATTCCAACGGAAACGCGGTCGACACCAAGCGTTCCTCCGCGACAAAGACTTCTCACGAACTTACATTCACTCCCGACGCTTCGGACGATTATACCTTTAAGGCTACACTTTCCCGCGACGGCGAAACCGACAAGACCTCCGCTGAGGTCAAGGCTTCTTTCACGCTCCCGCTCGGAAAACCCGCTATCACAAGCGCGACCAGCAAGGGCAACGGCTCTGTAAAGGTCGTATGGACACCCGTTGACGAGGCTACAGGCTATAATGTATATTACGGCTCGACCAAGGCGGGTACTGCAAAGGCTGATGAAACCACTTTCACCGTAACAGGACTTACTGTAGGTCAGAAGTATGATTTTACTGTTGAGGCAGTGCGCGACACCGAGGTCGGCGCAAAGTCCGACAAGAAAACCACAGAGGCTACCAAGGACGCACAGACTGAGTGGGGCTTTATCCGCTACGGTACTTCCACGGACGACAAGAACAACTATGTTGAGGGCGACCTTAACGAAGACGGCAAGATCACTATCGCTTCCACAGGCGGTAAGGGCAAGTTCCAAGAGGGCAGCAACGACGGTGTAGCGTTCTATTACACGTCCATTCCCTCATCTAAAAACTTCACCATCCGTGCTAAGGTTCACGTTGACGAATGGACGCTTTCCAGCGGACAGGAGGGCGTGGGCATCATGGCTATCGACAGCCTGCCCGGAAACGGTTATGGTACGCCTAACTCCACAGACCTGTTCTGGTCTAATTCCTACAGAGTTGGTATCCAGCGTTTCGCTTACTGGTATGATAAGGAAGCGGGCGTAAATACCGCCGCTGAAAAAATCGGCGATAAGTATCAGATGAATATCGGTGTCGGTATCCAGACCAAGCTCGGAATGACAAAGGCTAATATCGACGATGTTTACAAATCGGCTAACGGTATTGTTGAATTCGGTGAGTACGCTCTTGAAACCCTCGCAGCTGACAAGGGACTTGGTGCCGGCACCTATGCCACTATCGGCAACTGCACCAACCCCGCAACATTCAAGAGCCCCGCTGTAGCAGAGCTTACCGATTTTATCCTTGAGCTTACCAGAAACAACACCGGTTATTTCCTCTCTTACTACACTCCCGATGGCAAACTCGTAAGAACTCAGAAATTCTATGACCCGAAGGCTCTCGACCAGCTTGATCCCGACAATGTTTATGTCGGATTTGCTGCTGCGAGAAATATGAAGGCGACAATTTCCGATGTAACTCTTACCACTATCGACCCCAAGGACGACAAGCCCGCAGAGGCTAAACCCGCTACTAAGATAACTCCGAAGGTTACTGTCGGTTCTTCAAATGTAGCTAACTCCGATAAATACCCGCTTCTCGTCAAGGCGAACGTTAAAGGTTCGGCTGACGTTATCGTAGGCGGCAAGACTGTGGCTACCGTTTCCATTGACGGTACCGACGAGTACGCAAAGACCATAGTTCCTATTTCGGCAGGAACCAACAAGGTTGAAGTAAAGTTCACACCCGATGCTAAACAGGCGCTTCCGGAAAATACTGTTCTTTCTTCGACCGCTCCCATAACCTCAACTATCACTGTTAAGTACGATACTTATCTTGCAAAGCAGAGCAACCTTTATGTTGCTCCCAACGGAACAAAGGGCGGCAACGGCTCCAAGGCTCACCCGCTCGACATTTACACCGCTGTAAACCTTGTAAGAGCAGGTCAGACCATCATTCTTATGGAGGGTACTTACAACCTTACTTCTTCCGTATCTATCGAGCGCGGCATCAACGGTACTGCCGAAAATGCTGTTAAGATGATCGCGGATCTTGAAGCAAAGACCCGTCCTGTACTTGATTTCGGCGCGAACGCAAATGTTAAAACAGCAGGTCTGCTTGCGGCAGGCGATTACTGGTACTTCTCCGGATTTGATGTTACAAAGTCGCCCGACGGTGTCCCCGGCGTTATGGTATCGGGCAGCAATTGCACGTTCGACAACATAAAGTCTTATACAAACGGCGACTGCGGTATTTATATCCGCTCTAAGGGCAACTCTGCTGATCCTAAGTCCCTCTGGCCCACAAACAACCTCATTCTCAACTGCGAAGCGTTCAACAACGCTGACGCTACGGGTGAGAACGCAGACGGCTTCGCGGCTAAGTTCTCCGTAGGCGCAGGCAACGTATTCGACGGCTGCGTATCTTACAACAACTGTGACGACGGTTGGGATCTCTACGCAAGAGGCGTAAGCATCGAGCCTGTTACTATCAAAAATTGTGTTGCTTACGAAAACGGTCATAATACCGACGGCTCTATCAAGGGCAACGGTAACGGCTTTAAACTCGGCGGCGAGAATATGCCTGCAGGTCATACCATAATCAACTCTATTGCGTTCAACAATGACGCAAACGGCATTACCTGCAACTCCTGCCCCGATATCAAGATCGAAAACTGCACCTCTTATAACAACAAATCTTCCAATGTTACGCTTTACACAGGAAATTCGTCGCTCACGACTAATTTCTCGGTTGACGGCGTCCTCTCATTCAAAGATAAGTACACAAGCGAATACGACAGCCTTAAGCCTCAGGTACAGACTCTTGAAAGTCTGATGGCATCTAACAACTTCTACTGGCTCGCAGGCTCTACCGTAACGGCTGATATGTTCAAGTCGCTGAAATTCGGCGGCAAGATCGCACGCAACGCCGACAACACCATCAATATGGAAGGCTTCCTTGAGCTTACCGACAAGGCTCCCAAGGATTCCGGCGCTGTTATGGCAGGTACGGCTTCCGCAAACTTCGAGGTAACTCCCGACGAGGAAGTCCCGAACCCCAGAACAGGCGTGGAGATAGGCTTCACGATCGCTGTCATCGCACTTGCGGGCGCGGCTGTAGTCGTACTCCTTCTTAAGCGCCGCAAGGTGTAATTTCACGCACGGCGTAATTGAATAACAGAAGCTCCCTCGGCGACGGGGGAGCTTTTTTGTGTGGGAGTTTTTAGCGGAATTTCAAAGCTTGACGACCTCGAATCTGTTTTGCATAACAAGAAAATTCGGTATATAACAGCGGTTGACCGTCCAGTAGGATATGCCCGCAAGGTCGAATTCGTCCACCAGCGCTAGTTTTGCATTAACGCTGCGCGGGTCGTCAAACCAGACGACATGGCGTGTGCCGTTTTCGTTGTAATAGAAGTAGGGGGTCTGCGTTTTTTCGTCGTAAAGTATCTCGGAGTTTGTGGAAATAGCAAGCTCTGTCGCGGCAAGGAAACCGATAGAGGAAGCCGGAGTACCTCTTGTAAACGGAAGCGTCCAGTCATAGCCGTAGTTTGGCATTCCCATAAGTATTTTCTCTGACGGTATCTCGGTTACGGCATAAGACAGCACCTTGCGAACCTCGTCAATAGGCTGAACGGACATCGGCGGTGAATAAGTGTAGCCCCACTCATAAGTCATAATTATGACGTAATCGGCGTATTGCCCCTGCGCGGCGTAGTCGTGTGATTCGTACAGAAGTCCCTGCTGGTCGGCACGGTATTTCGGAGCTACAGCCGTTATAAGAATAACTCCCTTGTCGTGCAGCCGTTCCGATAGCTCCCGAAGAAATTCGTTGTAGCTGTCTTTGTCGTCGGGCGATATGTACTCCATATCAAGGACAACTCCGTAGTAGCCTTTGGTATCCTGTTCGCGGATTATGGAATTAAGCAGGTTCTCGCGGTATTCGGGCTCGGCGAGGATACCCGAAAGCGTTTCGGTGGAAAATGTCCCGTCGCTGATGTTCGTCACCACCATCATCGGCATTACTCCGCTGCTTTGAGCCCGATAGATAAGGTTATCGGCATCGGGCGCCGTAATATCTCCCGTTTCGGTGATCGAATAGGAAAACGGCGACAGATACGTTAAAAACGGCAGCACACAGTTCAGTGAATTGTCGGTTATCGACGGATAGGCGAATCCGTTGACGACAGCGGGACGGCGGGGAATTTCCTCGACCTGCGGGATAGTTATCACCTCTCCGACCTGAAGAGCTATCGGATTTGCGTTGGGATTAGCGTCGATAAGCGTTTCAAGCGGTATCCCGAATTCCTGAGAAATAGAGTACAGTGTCTGTCCCTCGCGTATGACGTATCTTTGCGAATCCGACATAATGACTAGATTTTGCCCGACCACGAGAGCATTGGGGTTTCTCAGCATATTGTCTGACGCTATGCGGTTTATCGGAACTCCGAACCGCCGTGATATCTCCGTGAGCGTATCGCCCGCCTCAACAGTATAGATGTACAATTCTGTCCCTCCTTAAAAATCGGTGTTTTTTCTTGCTCCGATAATGTGGAATCCGACCGCGTCAGCGTAATTGTACGTTGAAAGGCGGCGGTTTCTGGCGTTGATGGAATGTGCGCAGACGAAGATCTGGCGCGGGTCCGGACCGAAGATCTCAGATATGAAAAGCGTGTGATAGAATCTTCCGGCAGGATTTACAAGCTGGATAACATCGCCGCGCCGCAGCTCGGAATACGGGGCTTCTTCGCCGTAAACTCCCGTGCCGAGGTTGTTTATCAGAAATTCACGGAAGAAATTCACGCCTGTCCAAGCGGGAGCGCGGTTGTTGGAGTTTATGTAATACCAGCCCGTTTCGGGAGTGTAGTTCATCACTCCGCAGCCCGCGTAAAGACATTGTGAAACATAGTTCGTGCAGTCGCCGCCGATATCCTGAAAATCATAGAATCGCGGATTCCTCGCGAACGCCCAGTTCAGGGCATAACGAACAGCTGCACGACGGTCGTATTCGGTTTCGATAAGCATAATAAAACCTCCTTTGGAGCAGTATATGCCGAAAGGGGGAATTTGGTCAAAGAAAAACCCCGTATTTATCACGGGGCTTTTTTCAGAGTATTTTCCACAGCGACGGAGTCTGCATTTCCTTAAACAGCCGTATCTGAGCCTGCGCCCTGTCGCAGGACGCGTAAAGTTCGTCGTCCTCGTCCTGTGCGAACGAAACTATTTCCGCTATCGACGAGGTTATTTCCAGTGCCGAGCCAGTGTCCGATATCAAGACCGTAAAATCCGTGAAATCGTCCCACATTTCCTGAAGCTCACGCGCCTGCTCGTCACATTTTTCACCGTTCGAGTAAAGCGTTTCCACCTCGTGTATCTTATCGGAAATTTCGGTCGTGACCTTCGACACATACAGCGCCGCCGCCGTGCTTACCGCCGTCAATATTACAAGTATTACGGCGCTTATGATTATACGCTTCATTTAGCGTCCTCTTTTCGTATGATAGTGTAGTTTCCGCCGTTATCCGCGGTCATAAGAAACACCTGCTTTTCGGAAACGTTATTTTCCCGAAGAATTTTACTGAGCCATTTCTGCCCCAGCTCCAGCAGCCTCAGCTGATTCGGGTCGGCTATCCCGTCGCGGATTATCACCGAAGGCGGATCTTTTGTTGAGCCGCCCGCATTTACGTCCGCTTTTTCGGCGGGCTGATAGTCTTTTTTCTGGAGGAAGCTTATTTTGCCGGTGGTTTCGACGATAGCGTAGTGTACTTCGGTTATATCGAAGATGCCTTGACCGCGCATAGCTTCAAAAAGGTCGTCGACAGTATAGCGCAGCCGCTTCATTTCTTTCTGAAGGATCTCGCCGTCGGATACGATTATTCTCGGAGAGCCTATCATAAGCTTGCGGAATCTCGCGGATTTCAGCATTACTCCCGACAAGATAACGTCAAGACACACCAGCGTCAGTATCGGCACTATCCCCATGACCATCGGCACTCCGCTTTCCTCAACAGGAAGCGACGCAATGTTTGAAATAAGGATAGTCACGACCAGCTCCGACGGCTGAAGCTCGCCCAGCTGACGCTTTCCCATAAGACGAAGCGAAAAGGTTATAACAACATACAGAATAACCGCACGAATAAGCACAATAGCCATAAAATCACTCCTTTTTGTTATTGTCGCCCTGTTTTTGCGAAATATTCCTTTCCCGCCTTGACAATTTCGGCAATGTTGTGCTATAATAAAGGTTAGGGATTAGAGGTTAGAGGTAAGAAGTAAGAGATAAGGTGGTGAGAGAATGGTTGTGGGAGTTTCAACGGCATCGCTGTATCCGCTTCACGCGGAGGACGCTCTCGCGGAACTGGCGTCGCTCGGCGTGAAAAACGCAGAGATATTCGCAAACGCCACCGTCGAGGCACAGGAGCCCATTGTTTCTCAAATGTTGAAAATACGCGACGAAAACGGAATGAAAATAACGTCGTTCCACCCGTTTTCGTCGCCGATGGAAAGCGTGTTCCTGTTCTCGACTTACGACAGGCGTGTCGAGGAAATGATGGAGCTTTATCGGGGCTTTTTCGGAAGTATGAACCGTCTGGGAGCAAAGATATTTGTCCTGCACGGGGCAATTTTAAGCAGCAAATGTCCGGAGGAGCATTACCTGCGGCAGTTCGGTATGCTCGCCCGCGTCGGGCGCGAATACGGAATAACCGTCGCTCAGGAAAACGTTTCATATTGTATGTCGGGGGATCTCGAATTCCTCAAGAAAATGAAGCGCGAGTTGGGCGACCTTGCAAGGTTCGTTCTTGACCTGAAACAGGCAAGAAGAAGCCACGCCGACCCGTTCGATTATATAAGGGAGCTGGGCGGGTCAATAGCGCACTGCCACCTTTCGGACGCTGATGCCGACCGCGATTGCCTGCCTATAGGAAACGGGAATTTTGATTTCCGCGAGCTTATCAGACGGCTTGCTTCAACAGGATTCGACGGAGCGCTTATAGTCGAGCTTTACCGCTCGAATTACGGTGAGTTCAGTGAGCTTAAAAAATCGGCTGAGATACTCGAAGAAATAGTTCAAGACACTAAAGCGTAAAATTTTTTCTTAAACCCTCTTGAAATTTACAATAAACGGTGTTATAATATAAAGGAATACTTTCTATTTATTTTTATTTAAGGAGAGATTAAAATGTCAATGACGTTCAACAGAAAACTTCCTATACCGAAGGAAGTAAAGGAAATGTACCCCATTTCCGAGGAGATAAAAACCGTAAAAGCAGCACGCGATAAGGAGATAGCGGACGTTTTTATGGGGAATTCCGATAAATTCCTGCTTATAATCGGTCCATGCTCGGCGGACAGCGAGGAGCCGGTTATGGATTACGTTCACCGTCTGGCAAGAGTACAGGAGCAGGTCAAGGATAAAATACTCATTATCCCCCGTGTCTATACCGGAAAGCCCCGCACCAACGGTATGGGCTATAAGGGAATGCTGCACCAGCCCGACCCCACAAAGGGCGAGGATATGTTGGAGGGCATAATCAAAATACGCGAGCTGCACTCGAAGGTCATAGCGGAAACCCACCTCACGACCGCCGACGAAATGCTTTACCCCGAAAATTATCGCTATCTGAGCGATATATTGTCGTATGTGGCAGTCGGGGCGCGCTCGGTGGAGGATCAGCATCACCGACTTGTCGCAAGCGGAATGGAATGTCCCGTCGGTATGAAAAATCCGACTTCGGGAACTCTTTCGGTAATGTTCAATTCCATTCAGGCGGCGCAGGCAAGTCATACGTTCATCTACCGCGGCTGGGAGGTTGTGTCTGACGGAAATCCGCTGGCTCACGCTATCCTGCGCGGCGCACAGAACAAGCACGGTCAGACACTGCCGAATTATCACTATGAGGATCTAAAGCTCTGTTACGACCTGTATATGGAAAAGGGCTTGAAATACCCCTCTATTATAGTGGACACGAACCACTCGAATTCGGGAAAGAAATATCTGGAGCAGATACGCATTTCCAACGAGATACTCCACTCTATGCGCCACTCGGAAGAGATACGCGGGATAGTCAAGGGACTTATGATTGAGTCTTATATCGAGGACGGCAGCCAGAAGATCGAGGAGGGCGTTTACGGAAAGTCGATTACCGACCCGTGCCTTGGCTGGGACAAGACCGAAAAGCTCATTCTCGGCATTGCAAGCCAGCTTTAAAATAACAGAATAATAAAAGCGTTGATGAGAAATCAGTAGTTTGCGGAAACTTCTTTCAGAGAGCCGTTGGCGGGTGTGAAACGGCAGAAGTCTGCAGGCGAATTACCTCTCGGAGTGGTTTTGCGAACGGAATTTATGTTCTCAATAGCAGGCACGGGAAAGCCCGTTACAGCTTTCAAAGGCGGCGAGTTTCGCCGTAAACTGAGGTGGTACCGCGATAATTCGCCCTCTATGATCACGTTCATAGAGGGCTTTATTATTGAGAGGGGGAGTTATCCGTGAGATGTAATTATCTCATCGGCTATGTAAAATTCTCACTTTAATAATTAAAGGAGGATTTACTTGACTAGACTTGCAAAAAAGGACGACCGTGAAGAGCTTACAGCGCTGTTTACAGAGCTTCACAGGCATCATGTTGAGATAAAGCCCGAAACGTTCAGAATGCCCGAAAACGAATGGTTTTCGCAGCGCATTTCGGAAATCCTTGATGATGACAAACTTAAAGTTTTCGTTCATGATAACGGCTGCGGCATAGACGCTTACGCGGTCGTGAAAATAATAGATATAATAACCGAGGAGAAATTTCCGAGGAAGGTTTGCTATATTGACTGCTTTGCGGTAGCTGAAAACTGCCGCAGAAAAGGCATAGGCACAGAGCTTTTCAGCGCCGTAAAAAAATACGGAGCTGAAAACGGCTGCACAAGCATTCAGCTGGGAGTTTCGGCGTGTAATCGCGGCGCGGTCGCATTTTATGAAAAACAGGGTCTTTCGCCGAGGACAATACAAATGGAGCTTCGGCTTTAAATAACAATAATACTTCGTTTTGTCAAAAGAACAAAACGTTTGAGATTCAGGAGGAAATAAAAATGGAATTATATGACGAGCTTACGGCGCGCGGACTTATCGCGCAGGTAACTGACGAAAACGAGATCCGCAAGATGATAAACGCGGGCAAGGCAACGTTTTATATCGGCTTCGACCCGACAGCCGATTCGCTGCACGTCGGGCATTTTATGGCTCTGTGCCTTATGAAGCGGCTTCAGATGGCGGGAAATAAGCCTATTGCGCTCCTCGGCGGCGGCACGGGAATGATAGGCGACCCGTCGGGAAAATCCGATATGCGGAAAATGCTCACAAAAGAGGACATCGACCACAACATCGCCTGCTTTAAGAAGCAGATGAGCCGTTTTATCGACTTCTCGGACGACAAGGCGATAATGGTAAACAATGCGGACTGGCTGATGAAGCTGAATTATATCGACGTTCTGCGCGAGGTGGGAGCGTGCTTTTCGGTAAATAAAATGCTGACATTCGAGTGCTATAAGCAGCGCATGGAGCGGGGGCTTACGTTCCTTGAGTTCAACTATATGATAATGCAGAGCTACGATTTTTATATGCTCTATCAAAAATACGGCTGCAATATGCAGTTCGGCGGCGACGACCAGTGGGCGAATATGCTCGGCGGCACGGAGCTTATAAGAAAGAAACTCGGCAAGGACGCTCACGCTATGACGATAACCCTGCTGCTGAATTCCGAGGGCAAAAAAATGGGCAAGACCGAAAAAGGCGCGGTATGGCTCGACCCCGATAAAACTTCGCCGTATGAGTTTTTCCAGTACTGGAGAAACGTGGCGGACGCGGACGTTATAAAGTGCCTGTATATGCTGACTTTCCTGCCTATCGAGCAGATAAAGGAAATGGAAAAGTGGGAGAGCGCACAGCTGAACAAGGCTAAGGAAACCTTAGCGTTCGAGCTTACAAAACTTGTACACGGCGAGGACGAAGCGAAAAAGGCTCTCGACGGCGCAAAATCGCTTTTCGGCGGTGCGGGGAACACCGACAATATGCCCACCTGCGCGGTCGAAACCGTCAACGGCAAGATAGGGATTCTCGACCTGCTTGTGACGGCGAAACTTGCTCCGTCAAAGCGCGAGGCGAGAAATCTTGTCGCGGGCAAGGGTATTGCCGTTGACGACGTGGTAATCGAGGACGCTGCCGCTCAAATAGGAATAGGCGAACAGATAATTCTCCGCAAGGGCAAAAAGGTGTTTGTAAAGATAACTAAGGCTTAATCGAGGAGAACAAGGAGGACGCTTTGAAGCTTGATTTAACCGACTTGCTGTGTGCGCTGTCGACTGCGCTTGATTCCGTAGAGATAGAGCTTCTGGGACTGGATACGGGTCACGGTCGGCGTGTGGCGTGCCTTGCGTATCTTATGGGAAAGGGCGCGGGCTGTGGCGAAGAGGAACTGCGCGATTTCGCGGGGTGCTGCATTTTGCACGACAACGCCCTGACCGAATTTATTCACGAGGAACTTGAAAGATCCGCAGATTTCGCCGCCGCAGTTAAGAATTTTGTAAGCAATGAAAATAACGCCGATTTCGGGGAGTACAAGTCCGTAAATTCCCGTCACAGCGTTATCGGCGAGAAAAATATCAGAATGATGCCGTTTAAGACCGACGTTTCGGGAATAATCCTTTACCACCACGAAAACGCCGACGGCACGGGCGATATGGGGAAAACTTCGGCAGAAACGCCGCTGAAGTCCCAGATATTGCGGCTCGCGGACGACGTAGATATGACCTCTCATTTCAACAAGATGGACGAGAGCGATTTTGAAAATGTACGCGAGAGGGTAAAGGCGCGTTCGGGGACGCTGTTCTCGAAAGAAGCCGTGGAACTTTTCCTTGATAACGTTACATTCAATGATATTCTGGAGATACGTCAAAAATCGCCGAAAACGTTTCTGCGGGAGCGGCTTCCCGAAAAATTCACGGAGTATTCCGAAAACGAGATACGCGGTATAGCGGAGCTTTTCGCACAGATAGTCGACTATAAGTCGGAGTTTACGGAGCGTCATTCTATGGGCGTCGCGAGAATTGCCGAGCGTATGGCTAGAAGATTCAGATTCGACGACGAAAAGCGTGTACGGTTTTACCTTGCGGGTGCACTTCACGATATAGGAAAGCTCACCACTCCGAACGTCATTCTTGAAAAGCCCGATAAGCTGACGGCTGAGGAATTTTCACAAATGAAACAGCACGCTGCCGCAACGCGTGAGATTTTGTCCGAGATAAAAGGCATTCCCGACATAATCGAATGGGCTTCAAATCATCACGAAAAACTAAACGGCAAAGGTTATCCGAACGGACTTGACGCAAACAAGCTCGGTTTTGAGGAGCGGCTTATGGCTTGCGTTGACATCTATCAGGCGCTTACCGAGCCGCGCCCGTATAAAGCGGGAATGTCCCGCGCAAAGGCTGTTTCCATAATGCGGGAAATGGCGGATAAGGGTGAGCTTGACGGGAATATAGTAAGCGAGTTTGAAAAGGAATTTGTATAATTACATAATAAAAACGGCTGCTTTCGGCAGCCGTTAATTTTTTGTTTTACTTTGCAAGACATTCTTTCAGGAATTTCATAAGGTCGGAATATTCCTCGAAAGCGGGAAGCTCCGGATAGTCGGACTTTATTTTCTCGGTCGAGCGGAACAGGAAACCGTACTTCGACGCTTGTATCATTCCCAGATCGTTGAACGAGTCGCCGCCCGCGATTGTTTCAAATCCCATTGACTGGAGTGCCTTTACGGTCGTAAGCTTGGACTTTTCACAGCGCATTTTATAGCCTGTGATCTCGCCGTTCGGATCGACTTCAAGCGTGTTGCAGAAAATGGTCGGCATACCGAGCTTTTTCATAAGCGGTGCTGCGAACTGCGTGAACGTGTCGCTTATGATAATGACCTGCGAAAGAGATCTCAGCTCGTCAAGGAATTCCTTTGCGCCGTCCATGGGGTCTATCTTCTCGATGGTCTGCTGTATCTCACGAAGTCCCAGCCCGTGTTCCTTAAGTATACCGAGCCGCCATTTCATCAGCTTGTCATAATCCGGCTCGTCACGGGTCGTTCTGCGAAGCTCCGGTATACCGCTCGCTTCGGAAAATGCTATCCATATTTCGGGAACAAGAACGCCTTCAAGGTCAAGACAGGTAACGTACATAAAAAAATCTCCTTTTTTCAAAATAAATTATACCATAATATTATACCATATTCCGTATCTTTTTTCAAGTAGCTTTTTTATTTTTTTACTGCCGTCACGGGTCGGCTATATTAAAAATGTAATTGACAAGAGGAAATAATTGTGTTATAATATAAATGTAGTATGCGTGGAAAACTATAAACAGTACACGCAAGGAAAGGAAGTTATAATATGAAGGTCACAAAGGATACTATAATAGGCGATATTCTTGATTTTAATGCGGAAGCTGCCGCTCCCATCTTCTTTGAAATGGGAATGCACTGCTTGGGCTGCCCGTCGTCACGCGGCGAGAGCGTCGGTCAGGCTTGCGAGGTACACGGAGTCGACGCCAATGAAATAGTCGATTCTCTGAACGCTGCTCTCGGAGAGTAATTTGGCAGGTCTTGACGAAAGGCTTATGACGGCAGCCGCCTTCTGCCGCAGCGGGAGGATCGTCTGCGATGTGGGCTGCGATCACGCACGATTGGCGTGCTATTTAGCCGCGAACGGCGCTTCGGAGGTGATAGCCTCCGATATAGCGGACGGTCCTTTGGAATCAGCCAGACGGACCGTCAAAGCCGAGGGAGTTTCCAACGTCCGTGTGGTGAAGTCCGACGGTCTTGCTGCCGTCGGTTTCGCTGATGATGTTGTTGTCTGCGGAATGGGCGGGGAGCTTATCGCGTCCGTAATAGGCAGCTGCCGTTTCCTTTCTGAGGATACAAGGTTTATTTTGCAGCCGATGACAAGGGCGAATTTTCTGCGGAAGTGGCTTTATTCCAACGGTTTTTCGATAATCGAGGAAAAAGCCGCCCGTGCCGCCGGAAGAATATACACGGTCATGCTCGTGGGATTTACGGGAGAAAAACGCGATATTGACGAGCTTTTTTCCTATACGGGAAAAAACCGTGACCGCGAATACTTAATATATACCGCTCATAAGCTTAAAACCGCCGCTGTTGAAATGGAAAAGTCTGACAGCGCGCGAAAGAAAGCAGAGGAATTGCTTTCACTAAGCGAAAAAATCTACAAAACAGCGAACGACGGAGGTTCGGAGGGACAAAATGACAACAGGTGAAGTTCTGGAATTTCTTGACAAAAACGCCCCGCTCTCAAACGCCGAAAGCTTCGACAATGTCGGGCTTCTAGTCGGGAGCGCCGAAAGCGATGTTACGGGCATCTGCTGCTGTCTTGATATCACTCACAGCGTGATAGCCGAGGCGGCTGAAAAGGAAGCCAATCTTATCGTTTCGCATCACCCTGTTATTTTCGACGGGCTGAAATCCGTCCCCGAATGGAGCCCCGTGTATTCTCTTATCCGAAACGGAATAGCGGCAATCGCCATGCACACCAACTTCGATATTGCGCCCGACGGCGTGAACGATACGCTGGTGGAGCTTCTGGAGTTTGAGGCTGCGGGAGTTTTCGAGATAACCCGCGGAGTACTCGGATTCGGTGCCGTGTGCGAGATAGGACTGGAATATTCCCCGAAAGCCCTCGCGGAATATTGTAAGGAGAAACTGTACCTTGAGGGCGTTAAATATTCGCGGTTTGAGAAATCTATCAAAAAAATCGCGGTCTGCTGCGGTGGCGGCGTGAACAGTGGTGTAATGCAGCTCGCACGAAAGCAGCATATCGACGCTATCATTTCGGGCGATATAAAACATAATTTCTGGATAGAAGCGGAAAATTGCGGTATCGCGCTTATTGACGCGGGTCATTTCGGAACGGAAAAGGCAGCGGCACACAGGCTTGCGAAGATCCTTACGGGAAAGTTTCCGCAGGTGCCTGTGTTCGCTTCGGAGCGTGAAACCGACCCCGCAAGGTTCTGCTGATCTGATTTTTCTGTAGAGGAGGAGAGGGACGGAATGTCGCTTGACGGTGCGCTTTTGCACTGCGTTAAGGAGGAGCTTTCCGCGCTGGTGGGGGCGCGTGTCGAAAAGGTCAGAATGCCCTCACGCGAGGAGATCGTCATAACGCTGAGAATATTGTCGGGAAGCGGTAAAGGCTCCCACGATGTGATTTTTTCGGCGAATTCCGCGGCAGCGAGAGTTCATATAGCCACATTCACGTCCGAATTGCCGAAACAGCCGCCAATGCTTTGTATGCTTCTGAGAAAAAGGCTCGGCGGCGGTAAGCTCTCGGCGGTAAGGCAGGACGGCTTGGAGCGCATACTGTTCCTTGACTTTGACTGCGTAAACGAAATAGGCGACCCCGTTGTGTATACTATAGCAGCGGAAATTATGGGAAGAAATTCCAATATTATCCTGCTGTCTGGCGGGAAGATCGTCGAAAGCATAAGGCACGTTCCCGATTCGCCCCGAAGAGTACTGCCGAATATGGAGTATGAACTTCCGCCGCGCAGAGAGCGGCTGAATATCCTCGAATGTTCGGTCGGAGAGGTTATCCGTGAGTTGGAAAGCCGTTCGGGCAGACTTGCGAAAGCACTTCCCGAAATTCTGGAGGGGATCTCTCCCGTTTTTGCGAGGGAGGCGGCATTCCGCGCCTGCGGGGACGTTGATGCAGCGTGCGGGCTTTACGATACCGAAAAAGCGCGTCTTGCGGAATTCCTGAACGAAGCGAAAGCAGCTCTCGGCGGGCAGGGAGGAAAATTTGTCCTTATTACTGACGACACGGGAAAAAAGCGCGATTTTTCTTTCGTCAGGATAGAACAGTACGGAAACGCAGTGAGGGTGTCGGAATTTCCGACAGCCAGCGCACTGTTGGAGGATTTTTATTCGGAAGAGAGCGGCTCGGAACGCCGCCGACAGCGCTCGCGCGAGCTTATGAAAACTCTGAACACCGCATACGAGCGGGCTTTGCGGAAACTGGAGCTGCGTAAAAAAGAGCTTTCGGAGTGTGCCTCCCGCGAGGAGCTGAAAATGTTCGGCGACCTTATAAACGCCAATATTTTCCGGCTTGAAAAGGGAATGACAAAGTGTACGCTCGAAAATTTCTACGGCAGCGGGACCGTCGAGATACCGCTTGACGCAAGACTTACACCACAGCAGAACGCGCAGAAGTATTACGCCGAATACCGAAAACTCGACAACGCCGAGAAAAAGCTCTCGGAGCTTATCGAGAGCGGAGCGGCAGAGGTCGGATACCTCGACAGTGTGCTTGACAGCGCGTCAAGGGCGCAGTCCGACGAGGAATTGTCCGAAATAAAACGCGAGCTTGCCAAACAGGGATATCTTCGGCTTCCGAAAGACGACAAAAGCAGGGGAGCAAAGCAAAAGCCCACAGAGCCGCTTGAGTTTAAGTCGTCGGACGGATATGAGATCCTCGTTGGGCGCAACAATCGCCAGAACGATCTGCTTACGCTCAAAACCGCAAGGGCTGCCGATTTGTGGCTGCACACAAAGAATATAGCAGGTTCGCACGTCATCGTGAAAAATCCGGACGGCGGGACTGTTCCTGAAAAAACAATAACCGAGGCCGCGATTTTGGCAGCGTATCACTCAAGAGCAAGAAGCTCTTCGGGCGTTCCCGTGGACTGCACCGCCGTCAGATTCGTAAAAAAACCGGCGGGCGCAAAGCCCGGAATGGTAATTTTCACCAATAACAGAACGCTTTACGTCACTCCCGATGAGGAAGCCGTAAATTCATTAAAGGACAACCGAAAGGAACAGCATCAATGAAGAAGGAACTCGACAAAACCTACTCCCCGAAGGATTTCGAGGACAGACTGTATAAATACTGGGAGGACAGCGGCTTTTTCCGTGCAGAAATCGACCCCAAGAAAAAACCATACACTATAGTAATGCCGCCGCCCAACATAACGGGTCAGCTGCATATGGGACACGCGCTGGACTGCACGCTTCAGGATATCCTTATCCGTTTTAAGAGGATGCAGGGGTATTCCGCGCTGTGGCTTCCGGGGACGGATCATGCCGCTCTCGCAACAGAAGCGAAGATCGTTTCCACTATGAAGGAAGAGGGTATCACAAAATACGACCTTGGGCGCGAGGGCTTTATGAAGCGCGCTTGGGAATGGAACGACAAGTACGGCGGAACAATCAAAAAACAGCAGCGTAAAATGGGTACTTCCTGCGACTGGAGCCGCGACCGTTTTACAATGGACGAGGGCTGCTCCAAAGCCGTCCAGAAGGTCTTTATGGATCTCTACAACAAGGGCTTTATTTACCGCGGAGAGCGCATAATCAACTGGTGTCCGAACTGCCGCACCTCTATTTCCGATATAGAAACTGAATACGAGGAGCAGGACGGGTTTTTCTGGCATATAAACTATCCGTTTGCGGACGGCAGCGGTTTTCTGGAAATTGCGACCACAAGACCCGAAACGCTTTTGGGCGACTCGGCTGTCGCGGTAAATCCCAAAGACGAGCGGTATACGAATATCGTCGGGAAAATGCTGAAACTCCCGCTTACCGACAAGGAAATTCCCGTTATCGCGGACGAATATGTCGATATGGAATTCGGAACGGGCTGCGTGAAGATAACTCCCGCTCACGACCCCAACGACTTTGAAGTCGGAAAACGCCACGATCTGCCCGTTATTCATATGATGAACGACGATGCGACAATTATGGACGGCGTTGGCGGAAAATACGCCGGAATGGACAGATACGAAGCAAGAAAGGCTATGGTATCCGACTTAGAGGAGCAGGGACTTCTTGTGAAAGTCGAGCCTCACAAGCACAATGTCGGCACTTGCCAGCGGTGCGGGACGATCGTAGAGCCTACCGCGTCTTTACAGTGGTTCGTTAAGATGAAAGAGCTTGCAAAGCCCGCTGTTGACGTTGTAAAGAGCGGGGAGCTGAGATTTGTTCCGAAGCGTTTTGAGAACGGTTATCTCTACTGGATGGAGAATATCCGCGACTGGTGCATTTCCCGTCAGATCTGGTGGGGACACAGGATTCCCGCGTTCTACTGCCAAAACAAGGATTGCAAAAACACTGTGATAACGCTCGACGGGATAGAAAAATGCCCGAAGTGCGGCGCGTCTATGGTTCAGGACGAGGACACGCTGGACACATGGTTCAGTTCGGCGCTCTGGCCCTTTTCAACGCTCGGTTGGCCCGACGAAACCGAGGATTTCAAGTATTTCTATCCGACAGATACGCTTGTCACGGGGTATGATATAATCACGTTCTGGGTATCGCGTATGATTTTCAGCGGACTTGAACACACGGGGCAAAAGCCGTTCAAGGACGTTTTGATACACGGACTTGTGCGCGACGAACAGGGCAGGAAAATGTCGAAATCTCTCGGAAACGGCGTTGACCCGCTTGAAATAATCGACAAATACGGCGCGGACGCTCTGCGGCTGACGCTCGTTACGGGAAACGCCCCCGGAAACGATATGCGCTGGACGGAAACAAAAGTCACCAATTCCAGAAACTTCGCAAACAAGCTCTGGAACGCGTCACGCTATATCCTGATGAATCTGCCCGAAGATTTTGACGAGCAGGCAAAAACGCTCCCCGAAAATCTGAGCGTCGAGGACAAGTGGGTGCTGTCGCTTTACAATAATCTTGTGCGCAGTGTCACCGTAAATCTTGAGGCGTATGAGCTTGGCGTTGCGGTTCAGAACCTTTACGACTTCATATGGGATATTTTCTGCGACTGGTATATCGAGCTTACAAAACCCCGTATAGCCGAGGGCGGAGAGGACGCTGTCACCGCACAGAGGGTGCTGGTGTTCGTTATCCGCGGGATTTTGAAACTTCTGCACCCGTTTATGCCGTTCATTACCGAGGAGATCTGGCAGTCTATGCCCGGCACGGAGTGCGAGAGCGTGATGACCGCTAAATGGGAGAAATTCGACGAGAAGCTTAGTTTCCCCAAAGAGGAGGAGGAATTTTCAAGGATAGTCCGCGCGATTAGAGCCGTGAGAGTTCAAAGAAACGAAATGAACGTTCCGCCCTCAAAGAAGGTCACGATGATAGTCGAAACACGTTTCAAGGAGCTGTTCCAAAGCGCACGGGCATTCTTCGAGAAGCTCGCAGGCGCGGGAGAATTCAGCGTGGAAGATCACGTTTCGGCTGAGGGTATGGTAACGGTCGTTACCGACGCCGCGAGGGTGTTTATGCCGCTAGGTGAGCTTGTTGACAAGGAAAAGGAGCTTGCCCGCCTTGAAAAGGAGCGTAAAGCCGCAAAGAAGGATATAGACTTCCTTTCCGGCAAACTCAACAATCAGGGCTTCCTCTCGAAAGCCCCTGCACAGCAGATCGAGAACGAGCGCGCAAAACTTGCGAAAGCAGAGGAAAAAATGGCGAAAATTCTCGAATCTATCAAAGGTCTGCAATAATTTTATTATGCGTTTCGGCACTGTTTTTGTAAAATTTGGAGGACGTTATGAAAAAACTTACTTTGGCGGTATTGGCAGCAGGAATCGGTTCTCGTTTCGGCGGCAGGTTAAAGCAGCTTGAGCCACTGGGTCCCAACGGTGAGATCCTTATTGATTATTCCGTTCACGACGCTGTTGAGGCGGGATTTGAGCGTGTGGTTTTCATTATCCGAAGTGATATTGAAAAAATCTTTCGTGAAACCGTCGGCGACAGACTTTCAAAGCGTTTAGAGGTGGAATATGTGTTCCAGTCGACGGATAAGCTCCCCGTGAGGGCGGGGGATTTCCCGTCGCGCACAAAGCCGTGGGGTACGGCACAGGCGCTGTGGTGCTGTAAGAACGTTATAAACGGTCCGTTCGCGGTGATAAATTCCGACGACTTTTACAGTGCGGAGGCATTCGGGCAGCTTGCGGGATTCCTGAAGAATTTTACGGCGGACGCCTGCTCGGTAGATTTCAGGCTCTCGAATACGCTTTCCGATTACGGCTCTGTAAATCGCGGAATATGCCGTGTCGACGAGAAAGGACTTTTAACGTCCGTCGAGGAAACAAAATCCATCAAGCGTGGCACGGACGGCGTTATAAGAGGAAAATACGACGGCTATGAAAAAATTCTCGGCGAAGATGCCGTCACTTCAATGAGTATGTGGGGTTTCGGCGCGGATTTTATGCCAAAGCTTGAAAGAAGACTTAAGAGTTTCATTGAAAATCTCCAGCCCGACGAGCTTTCGGGTGAGCTTACAATAGCTGACGCTGTGGGAATGGAGATCCGTGCGGGGTATACCGTGCGTGATATTCCGACCGACGGACGCTGGTTCGGGATTACATACGAAAGCGACGTGGAAAAGGCGCGTGAAACACTGCTCGAATATCAGAACAAGGGAGTGTATACGCCGCCTATCATCTGACGGAGGACTTTATGTTAATTGTACCTGTAGATAAACTTCGCGAGGGAATGCAGCTTGCGGACAACGTGGATTCCACCACCGCCCTCGAATACCAGACCTTGCTGCTTAAGGGGACGTTTCTGTCATCGGGCATGATAGAAATGCTTAAGGAAAAGGGAATCAAGACCGTTCATATCGTCGGAGGAGGTATAGCTGACGGCGCGAAGGTCGATCCTTCAATTTATGCCGCAAGACGCTCCGCCGACGACGAGCGCAACCGCGAACGAAACGAGCGTATAGGAAAAGCCCTGCGCGACCTCGACGAGATATTCGACTGCAGCGAAGAAATAAAGGAGCTTTCTCAGGTCGCCGTAAAAAAAGTCGACGTTATCGCGGACGACATAATAAATGATATAGCGTCGGATTCGTCTTTTCTGGGGAATCAGATGATCGCGCTGCAAAACTACGACGATTATACCTACAAGCACTGCCTGCGGGTGGCTATGCTTTCGGCAAGCGTCTGCGGAGAGCTGAATATGACTCCCGAACAGACAAAGGAAGTCGTCGTAGCCGGACTTTTACACGACATCGGAAAATCAAATATCGACCACGATATAATCATCAAGCCGGGAAAACTCACCAACGAGGAATTTGACGAGATAAAGCGTCACCCGCTTATAGGCTATAATATCCTTAAGGCAGGCGGAAATTACAGCCCGAATATTCTGGCAGGAGTTCTGTATCATCAGGAGAAATACGACGGTTCGGGCTATCCTACGGGAATTTCCGGAGATAAGATACCGCTTATCGCGAGAATTATGACGGTATGCGATGTGTTTGACGCGCTGACTTCAAACCGTCCTTACCGTGTGCCGTGGTCTGTCGCCGAAACGGAGGAATATATTCTGGGCGGCAGCGGCACTCACTTTGACCTTACTGTGACACAGGCGTTCCTCCGCGCTTTCAACCCGTATCCCGTCGGGACAATGGTGCAGCTTTCGGACGGGCGGCACGGCGTTGTCATCGCGCACAGCTCGAATGTGCTGCGTCCGACTGTCCGTATTATGGGAAAATTCGCGGGGGAGGAGCTGGATCTTATGAACGACTTCAGATTCCTGACGATCTCCGTGACGGGACTGTATATGGGCGACGACTACACGTCAAACTGAAACTCTTAAAATTTTGATTAAGGAAATGATAATTTGAAGCTGATTGAAAATCAAACCTTTGACGAGGAGCGCGCTCTTTACGGCGGGAACGATATCCATGCCGTGAACGTCCGTTTCGACGGACCTGCCGACGGCGAAAGCGCGTTCAAGGAATGTAAAAATATTCTCGCCGAAAAATGTTATTTCAACTTGAGGTATCCGCTGTGGCACTGCGAGGGAATACAGGTTTCGGACTGCGAAATGACCGGAAACTGCCGTGCGGCTCTTTGGTATTCCGCGAAAATAAAGATAAGCAGTACGAAAATGTTCGGCATAAAAGCCCTGCGCGAGTGTGCGGACGTTGAAATTTCACGCTGCGATATAAATTCCCCCGAATTCGGGTGGTCGGTAAACGGCGTTAAAATGCGGGACTGCACAGCCGTAAGCGAGTATTTTATGATGCGCTCGAAAGATCTCGTTTTTGAGAACGTAAAGTTTACGGGTAAATACTCGTTTCAGTATATTGAGGATTCCGTTTTCGAGAACTGCGAATTCGACACGAAAGACGCTTTCTGGCACGCGAAAAATGTCACTGTAAAAAACTGCACCGTCAAGGGAGAATATCTCGCGTGGTATTGTGAAAACGTTACTTTTGAGAATTGCAAAATAATCGGAACTCAGCCGCTTTGCTGGTGCAGGGGACTGAAGCTTGTAAACTGCGAGATGTACGAAGCGGATCTTGCGTTTGAAAAATCCGATGTTCTGGCGGAGGTCACAACTCCAATAATAAGCGTTAAAAATCCGTATTCGGGAAGCATATCCGCTCCGGAAATCGGCGAAATTATCCGTACCGACGAAAGGTCCAAGGCAGAAATAATAAAAAAATAACGCGGCGTTTATGCCGCGTTTTTCTTTGAAATATTTCACAAACGGAGCTTCGCGAGCTTTTCATAAAGCACCGAAACATCAATTGGCTTTGTGAGGAAATCGTCCATTCCGCTTTCGAGTGCGCGGTCGCGGTCCTCCTTGAACGTGTTTGCCGTGCAGGCGAAGATAGTCACCCTTTGCGCGTCCGAGCGGTTAAGACCGCGGATCTCCCGTGCCGCTTCGCAGCCGTCCATAACGGGCATCTGCATATCCATCAGTATAACGTCATAATGCCCCTCTGTGCTTCTTGCGAACGCCTCGACAGTCTGCTTTCCGTCCACAGTGTGTACCACTTCAAAGCCGTTTTCGGAGAGTATCTCAAGCAGTATCTCGGCGTTAAGCTCGTTGTCCTCGGCGACGAGTATACGCATTTTTTTCTTTGGTAGTTCTAATTTTTCGGGAGTGTTGTTTTCCGGAGCCGAGATCTCCTCATTCTCTGCTTCAGCCGGCACAGACGGCAGCGTCACGGTGAAAATACTTCCCACGCCGATTTCGCTATCAACGGATATAGTGCCGCCCATAGCCTTTACAAGCAGGTCGCAGATAGACATTCCCAGTCCCGTGCCTTTGACGGAATCGGAATTGCGGTTCCGTTCCTGACTGAACGGGTCGAATATCTTATCCAGAAATTCGCGTGACATTCCTATTCCCGTATCGGCGACGCTGTAGATGGTTTTTACTTCATTTTCGTTTACTTCTTGACTTACGGAAAGATTTATCGTTCCGTTTTCAGGGGTGAATTTGGCGGCGTTGCCGACAATATTCATCAATATCTGCTTTATCCTGACGGTATCTCCGATAACTGACGGGACTTTTATATCCTTTTGTGTAATGAGTTTTACTCCGCGGCTGCGGGCGTTTTCAGCCTGCATCGTATATACCTCGTCAATTATTTTCGATATATTGACGGGTTCTTTGATTATATCGACTTTTCCCGCCCGAAGTTTTGAAATATCGAGAACATCATTCACGAGAGAAAGCAGATAATTCGCCGTATCATGGGATTTTACCAGCCAAGTTTTTATCTGCTCGGACTTTTCGGGGTCGTCGATATGCGACATCATCAGATGATTCAGTCCGATAAGCCCGTTAAGCGGCGTGCGTATCTCGTGTGACATATTTGACAGGAAATCGCCCTGAGCCTTTGCTTTGGCATCTGCGGCAGCGATTTTTGAGCGTTCCCTTGTCGCCGCAAGCATTACAAAGACCAGCAGCGCGAGTATTACCGCAAGCGCTATCACCGAAAGCGTCACGAACGCTCTTGTCTGCTCCGTGAAAGCCTCGCTGTCCACGACCATCAGGAAATACCAGTTTATATTTTCTCCGAACGGCGTACAGTGTACAAGCTTTCGTGAAAGATTGCGGTCTGTATAGTAAAACGTGAACGTTTCGCTCACCCGCATTTTTCGGAGGATCTCGTCATTTGAAAGCTGCGATTGACTTCCCGCGTCCAGCAGGTCGAACATTCCCTCGGCTTCGGCAAGATCGTCGGAAGTCTTATGATTGTTGATAATAAATTTCGCGGACAGATTGATTATCGAACAGTAGCCTCTGCGCCTGCCGTTTTTTATGAACGAATCGAAAACGATATACTTTGAAAATTCTTTAATATCCACTATGCCGACTATACCTATCAGCTTATGCCCGTCGATCGTCATATTGTCGAGCCGTACTCCGTAGATCAGTTCGTCTGTATCGCTGTTATCGTCGAAATTCACTTTTTGGATAATGTACTTCTGTTCTCCCTCAAAATTGGCAAGATAATTTGTGCGCATATGACCGTCGGGCAGATCTCTTCCCGAATCAGTATCATATGGGTTGTAGACGGTGTTCTCGTCCGTGAATACCGTTCCATCCTCCGCGACAAGGTGGATATGCCTGAAGTCGGTGTTGGTGGAATTCTCCATATTAAGGCGGCGAAGAACGGTTTCCGTGTCGTCGTTTTCCCTTACTACACGCACTGCCACGCCCTCAAGCCTCATCCAGCTGTTTTTTATGATCTGTTCAATGCTCTGCTTGTCGTGGATAGCCATTTCGCTTATGGTGTTGAGGGTATTTGCGGAAATAGTGCGGTCAAGCTGTGTTATATAAATTCCCGAAACGAGAGCTATCAGCAAAACTCCGGCAATGATCTGCAAAACCATTCGTACAATTTTTGTTTTATTCATACATTTCTCCGAATCAAAAAATACACTTATACATTATAATTATACCACACTTTTAATATGATTTCAAGGGCTTTATTGACATTATGAAATTTTTATGTTATAATTTATTTGTTGATCGTTGAATATAATGATTTGAGGAATCTGAATATGAACATTTACGGCATGACCCGTGCGGGTCTTTGCAAATATTTTGAGGAAATAGGTGAAAATCCCGCTAAGGCGGCTATCATTCTGGACGGGATCTATAAAAAGGGAATGACGGATTTTTCGGGGTTCGGCTTTGCGGAAAGAAACATCAGACGGCTTTCGGAGGACTTTGATTTTGCGCTTCCTGAGGTAGTCGAAAAGAGGGAGAACGAAACAGCTGCAAAGCTGCTTTTGCGGCTGTCGGACGGGGAATTTGCCGAAACCGTGCTTATGCGGCAGCGTTTCGGGAACGTCGTTTGTGTTTCCACGCAGGTAGGGTGCAATATGGGCTGTGCATTCTGTCGCAGCGGACTGCTGAAGCGTCGGAGAGATCTCACGACCGCAGAAATTCTCGGACAGGTCTTGCTTGTTTCGCGGGAGTTTTCGGAGGAAATTTCAGGAGTTTCCGTCATGGGAATAGGTGAGCCGTTCGACAATTTCAATGCTGTTAAGGATTTCTGCGAGCTTGTGACTGACGACTGCGGTTTTGCGGTAGGACGGCGGAGAGTAACTGTGTCGACTTGCGGTATAGCGCCGAAGATACGCGAATACGCGGAGCTTCCGCGTCCGTGCAGCCTTGCGATAAGTCTGCACGCGCCCGACGACGACCTGCGCAGCAGACTTATGCCGATAAACAAGCGCTATTCCATAAAAGAAGTGCTTGATGCTGCGGAATACTTCACGAAAAAAACCGTTCACCGCGTAACATTGGAATACGTTATGCTTCGCGATGTAAACGATTCGGCGGAACACGCCGAGCGGCTTGCAAAGCTTATAGCGGGTCGGGATTTTTATGTGAATCTGATACCGTATAATTCGACCGATACGGAATTCCGCAAGTCGCCGCCGGAGCGTGTAGAGGAATTCTGCGCGGTCTTGAAGGCTAACGGAGCGGTGGCGACTAAGCGTCGGGAGTTTGGCGCGGAGCTGGACGCTGCCTGCGGACAGCTGCGTGCGGATTATTTGAAAAAAAGTACTTGACAAATAGAAGGGAATGTGGTATAATAAAATAAGTAATTTTATGCCGGTGTGTTGGAATTGGCAGACGAGACGGACTCAAAATCCGTTGGCAGCAATGTCGTGTGGGTTCAAGTCCCACCACCGGCACCAGCAGGCAGGACAATGTCCTGCACCGGTTCCCAGCAGAGGTAGCTCTGCTGGGAATGTTTTTTCTGTACGGATATTATGTAGCAGAGCAATGCACTAATCAAAGCGTTTCACAGGTCGCTGCGGGACGATTTGTTTTCGCTCGACTTCTGGGAAATCTTTTTTATAAAGGTTAGTCAGCAGGGCATAGCCCTGCCCTGCACCGATTCCCAGCAGAGGTAGCTCCGCTGGGAATGTTTTTTTCTGTACGGCTAGCAGGGCAATGCCCTTGACCTTTTCCCAGCAGGGGTGGCTCTGTTGGGAATGTTGTTTTCTGTAAGGCTAAAGTGTGGACGGCAGTATTTGGAGGATTTTATAAAATGAGAACGTTAAGGCTTTTCTTTGATTATAGCGCGTATTTTGTGTGGATATGTGAAGAAGGACAGATTTCCGCACCCGTAAGAATAAGTAGCGATGGGTATTTTGCAGATGATATCTATTTGCTTGATGGCACTCATAAAGCAATTAAATATTATGAGGATAGATTAATAGGTCAATCCGAATTAGAAAGCATGACCAATTATATTAACGAGGCATATCCCAAATTGTTTATCAACAATGAGTATGAATTCTCCTACAAAGGCTTTGACAGCAAAGAGGACGAACAGAGATTTGATGATGCGGTCAGATTTGTGTATAATAAGCTATGCGAGTTGCTGGGAGATGAATATGAAATCATCAATGATACCGGGTATGGTATGTCTGACAAGACAATGGGAATGTAATAAAACTGAAATAAGTTGTTGACAGGTTTAGAAAAATGTGATATAATTCAACTGTGTGGACAAATTAAATAATCTTTTTTGTCAATGAAACACAGCAGGGCATAGCCCTGCGCCGAAACGTTTCACAAGTCGCTGCGGGACGTTTTGCTAGGCTCGTTTCGAGCCGCTCTCGACTTCGGGGAAATCTTTTATCGTAAAGGCTATACATCTCTAGTGTAGATAGTGTAGAGGAAAAAATATCCGAATGTGCTGGAATTGTAGAAAACATGTAACACATTATAATGCCATATAAATGGAGAGAACCATTATGAAGAAACAATCACTATTTCAGAAACATTCTATAACTTATCTAATTTTAAATATAGTTTTTATTTTGCCGGTATTTATTATGCTGAATTTGCCGAATCTAGGGTATGTTAATCAATTTTACCCACTTATTGTCTATGTGATTCCATTAGGTTATTACTGCATATTAAAATTAACGTATTTCCATATAATTTTAAGCATTGTTTTTTTGATCTGCTATATTCATATTTTTCTTCGCCATAAAATGTGCATACATTCTTTTTTGCTTTCACTTTTTTGCGTTGCCGGAACTATTGGGCAAAATATATTTTTAATAATTAATGCGGATCAATTTACAGTTCAATAGAATGAGGGCACTCTATATGCTTGCTTGTTTAGGTATTCTAATCTGAATTTGTATGATTTCTCTGGAATGATACCCTGCAATGCCATCTTGTGTTACAATTGAACACGTTCGAGATGAGATTGAGGTGATGAACGACTGTCTTTCGCGAAAGCGGAGAGCCTGTCTTGACATTATTTCCGTTCAGCAACAAATTGTCAATAAACGCCTGCAAGGGCAATGCCCTTGAGCGGTTCTCGGCAGAGGTGGTTCGGTTTCAAATGCCTTTCTCTGTACGGCGGTTAAATGAACAAAGAATCTGAGCAATGTCAATAGTCGTTTTGTCAACATTTCATCTTTGTAACAATCCAATAAATCCGCCAAAGGCGGATAACCCTATCCATACTGTTCACAGCACTATATATTGTAAACTTTTCAAATCCCCTCTTGAAATTTTCTGCTGTTTGGTGTATAATGTTAGGTAGGGAGATTTTTCTCTTATTTCGACCGCATTTATAAGGAGAACAACTATGGAACATTATAACCCGCTCCTCCCCAAAAACGGAGATGGAAAGAAATTTATCACTATAGGCGAAATCATGCTTCGCCTGACCCCCCCAAATTACGAGAAAATACGCATGGCGTCCACGTTTGAGGCAAGCTACGGCGGAAGCGAGGCTAATATCGCCCTCGCTCTCGCGAACCTCGGCGTAGACAGCACGTTTTTCAGCGTAGTCCCCAATAACAGCCTCGGCAAGAGCGCCGTGCGTATGCTGCGCTCAAATGACGTACACTGCACGCCCGTTATCTTGTCCACCGCCGAGGAGACACCTACTCACAGGCTCGGCACTTATTATCTTGAAACAGGCTACGGGATACGTCCGAGCAAGGTTACTTACGACCGTATGCACAGCGCTATCACAGAGTACAATTTCGATAACTACGATATTGACGCTCTTCTGGACGGATTTGACTGGCTGCATCTGAGCGGAATCACTCCCGCGCTCGGCGAAAACTGCCGCAAGCTTATTATGAACTGCCTTAAAAAGGCAAAGGAAAAAGGGCTTGTGGTAAGCTTTGACGGAAACTTCCGTTCGCAGCTCTGGAGCTGGGAGGAAGCTCGTGACTACTGCACCGAATGTCTGCCGTATGTAGATGTTCTGTTGGGAATTGAGCCTTATCATCTCTGGAAAGACGAGAATGACCATTCCAAAGGCGACTGGAAAGACGGAGTCCCGCTTCAGCCCTCGTATGAGGAACAGGAGGACGTGTTCTGTCACTTCGTTGAGAGATACCCGAACCTTAAGTGCATAGCGCGCCATGTCCGCTATGCTCACAGCGGAAGCGAAAACAGCCTTAAGGCGTTTATGTGGTTTGACCAGCACACTTTTGAGAGTCGTTTGTTTACGTTCAACATTCTTGACCGAGTAGGCGGCGGCGACGCGTTCGCAAGCGGACTTATCTATGCTATGATGAACAATTTCAAGCCGATAGATATGATAAACTTTGCGGTAGCGTCAAGTGTTATCAAGCACACGATCCACGGCGACGGAAATATCACCGACGACGTTCAGAGTATCCGCAACCTAATGAATATGAACTACGATATTAAGAGATAATTTTATACAGCTAACCTTTATAAAAAGATTCCTTAATGTTGAACTAAAATAAATCGTCCCGCAGCGACCCTGCGGGACGAATTATTTGTAGATATTTGCTTCCTTTCTCTGCCTTAAAATTACCACGTCAAATACGAGTCCGGAATTCATCAATAAAATAAAAAATTTTCAAACACTTTATTATTCTGTATTACATTTTATTAAATTATTTTCCGACCGAAGCTTTCAGCCCGTTCAGGAATTCGGCATACCATGTTTCAAAAGCTTCGTCGCCGGTAAGCTCCTCCAAAACAATGTGCCGTTCCTCTCCTTTGGAGATGCGCTCTGACGCGGTATTGTAAGCGGATTCCGCTGTCTGCTGAATAAAGCTCTCCAAAAAACCGCGAAGCTCTGTTGATTTTTCAAACGGTTTCATTGCATAAGGTTTTCCGTCGGAAATTTCCCCGACTGCCACCTTTATAGCTTTCTGAAGCGGGCTTTCGGGCTTATCCGACTGGTGGAGCTTGGATATCTCCTCATAGCTGTTTGCGGCTTTTTTTACGGGAAGATACCCCGAATTCGCGGAAAATTCAATATTGCGTTCCTTTTCCGTTATCCACTTAAGGAAAAGCGCACACGCCGATTCTTTTTGAGCATTTGATTTTACAACGACCATTCCCGCGCCCTGTTGAGTGATGTATTTCTCGCACCCCTCAAAAACCGGAACAGGCAGCGCCTCGACTTCAATAGGGTAACTTCCGTCGTTTTCTTTAGTTATCTCCTGCGGGAAATACGCAGCTCCCGTCGTCGAGCAGACCGCCGCGATTATCGAACCGTCCTTTGCGTCGTCGCTTCTGAAACGATTTTTCGAGTAGAAATATCCTTTCACATACGGGACATAATAGCAGTCCCAAAGCTTTCTTACGGAATTTTTGTCCGGAGTCACCTCAAATCCCGAATCGCTTGTTTCAACAAAATCAAAACCCAGCTGTTTTGCGCCCACTACCATATAATTTCCCATAGCGTCGCGCCCGAAAAGGGCTTTGCCGTCGTTTGGGATAAACGGCGTGAAAGCGTCGGTGTAGTTGTAGTATTTCTCGGCGGTCACGCAAAGCTTTTCCCACGTTGAAAGGTCGTCCAGCGACGCGCCCTCTGCTTCGGCGAATTTATTCCAGTCGGTGATGTTTATAAGCATTACTTCCGTGGATTTTGCCGTAGGAAAAATTTTCAGCTCGCCGTCCGACAGTTCACCTTCACTTAGGTAGCCCTCGATATACTCCGAAAGCTCCTCGTCCGTGAAGTATTCTTTAAGATTTACGACCCTGCCCGGTTTGTCGGCGAGAAACGCGGTTTCGGAATAAGCCGTGAACATATCGGGACATTTATCGTTTTCTCCGCCGAGCGACGCCAGAACTCTCTCCGAAAGCTCGGAAATTGTGCCGTGGTTTTCGGAGATGACTGTGATATTGCGGTCTTTGCCGACGGTTTCGTTGAACTCCGAAACCATATTGTCAAAATATTCCTGCTGCACGCCGCTGTAGTAATGCCACACTGTTATCGTCACATTATTATTTGAGTTTGGCAGGCTTTCGGACGGTTCTTTTTCGGAGCAGCCCGAAGAAATACCGGCGACAGCAGCAAGGCTCAGGAGCATACAAATTGATCTGTAAAAAAATCCGCTTTTAAGGATATTTCTTAAATTCACACAAAATTCCCCTTTAAGACGATTTACTCACAAAGAATCAAGATACCATTTTCATTATACAACATTTGAATAAATTTTGCAAGCGTGGAAAAATTTTTTGGTGAATATAACAAAAATCCTGTGAATTACAGCATTGTGTTCGTTCTTTTGCCGAATACAAGAGCCTTAAGGTTGAGTCCCCGATAGAATATTATTCAGCGGCTGTGTTGCATTTTTGAGCGTGGTGTGATATAATGAATATAAGTACGAGCATTCGGTTCGCTTGTTAGATCAAAACTATGGAGGTTTAATTATGGAAATCAATGAAATGGAGTCGTCTTTGAACGGTAAATTTTTTATGGCGGGTTCGCCCGACGGAGAAATTTTGGTGTTCAATTCCGAAACCGGCGAGAGGTTCGGACCGTATAAGACCGAGTTTTTGAGCGGCGGGCGGAGAATGTGTCTGAGCGAAGACGGAGAGCTTTTTGCAGCGGGGCAATACAAGGGGAATACGACGATTTACGAGACAAAAACCGGCAAAGAAATTCGGAGCAACGAATTTTTCCATGCGCAAAGGCTGAGGTTTTCGCTTGACAAAAAACAGCTGTGGGTGTTTTATTCCGATATGCAGTTTATTGTAACTTTGGGCGAAAAACTCCAGGACCTAAAGCATAATATCAGCGATATTTACCCCGACGCGGAAATGCCGCTGACGTTGTCTGGCGACGAAAAGCAGATAAAATTCCCCGGAAAAATTCTGAAACTCGAAAAAATGGTAATGGATATGTTTCCGCAAAACGGACGGGTCTATTGTGCTCTGTTCGGCGGCGGAATGAAATGTTTCTCGAAAACCAAAAAGGAGCTTTGGTCTGCGGAAAACAATCCGGGCGAAATTTATCAGAAAATAGCCTACTGCGGGAAATTTAATTACGTTCTTGGACTTGGTTTCAAAGCCGAAGAACCGCGGACAGAGCCTTTTCATTTTGTTGACGTGAGGAGTGCCGAAACAGGTGAGCTTGTCTATACCGTGGGACTTTACGAGGGTAATTATTTTACGTTTACAGATTGCGGAATTGTCGCTTCAAACGGCGATTTTTACGAACTTCAAGAAAAAGATTTTGTGTTAAAAGAAAAGCGGTTTGATATGCTTACATAACCATAGCATTTTACATTGTCCGATTGCCGTATAAAATCCATACTGACTTAAAGTGAAAATAAAATATCCGCCGTTTGCTCACGGCGGATAAATTTTTTCGCTTAAAATTCGGAATTACGCCTTCATAGCCTCTTCAACCGCAACAGTATACACGGTGTATAGCGTGTTAAAGCCCCGTTTGCATCTTACCTGTGTATTGTAAATACGGCTTTGCAAAAAATATTCCTTGTTCACGGCAATTGTAAAAAGCGTGCTTTGCAAATACTTATTTTATAGTAATAGGAAACCAAACCGTAACAGTTGTCCCTTTTCCGATGTCGCTTTCAATGTGTATCTGCGCGTGATGATACATTGCACCGTGCTTTACAATAGACAGCCCAAGACCCGTTCCGCCTATCGCTTTTGAACGCGCTTTGTCCACGCGATAAAAACGCTCGAAAATGCGCTCCTGCTCCTCTTTTGCAATGCCGATACCGGTATCCCGCACAGACAGCAAGACAGTATTTTCGGTTTCACGAACACTTATCTCCGCAAGCCCGTTCGGGTGGTTGTATTTTATAGCATTGTCGCAAAGATTATAAATCACTTCGTCCAGAATTTTCCGAACTCCGAAAATATGACAATGCTCACCGATAACACGCACCTGTACCTGTGATTTTTCCGCCTCGGACTGTAAACGTTCTGCTATATTTTCCGCAAGGTCATAAATGTCAACTTGTTCCTGTTCAAATTCCGTTTTTTCGTCTAATTCCGAAATTCGCAGAATATCCTGCACAAGCGTTATCATTCTCTGTGATTCATCATAAATGGATTTTGAAAAATCAGCGACCGTTTCCCTGTCCGCGTCGCCCTGCATAAGCATTTCCGCAAATCCCGAAATAGAGGTCAGCGGAGTTTTCAGCTCGTGCGAAACATTCGATGTAAATTCACGCCGCATTTGTTCGCGTTTTTCGCGTTCTTCATCATCTATAATGTTCTTTGAGATCTTCACTGAAAGAATTGCCGACGCTCCAACCGCAAGCAGAATTATTACCGCTATCGGAACGGCAAGATTTATGATGATATTTAAAATCGTGTTCTGCCTTGCAGAAACGCGGAGAATATTCCCGTTTTCGAGTTTCACGGCATAGTAGACCGTCCTCTCCATAAAGGTTTCGGAATAACGAACGCTTGTGCCGCTGCCGTTTTCCAGTGCAAGCTGAATTTCCTTTCGGTCAAGATGATTTTCGAGTTTGTCCAGATCCGCCCGTGTGTCGGCAATTACCGTGCCGTCGGGTGCGATAAGCGTAACGCGCTCATCGCTGTTTATCCTGTCAAAATAAGAAACGCCCTCCGAAGAAATTGCCGCGCCGACATATTCAGCCTCGGTTTCAAGCCGCGATTTCAACTGCGCTTCAAAATTCCCGTAGAGCAGTCCGACAATAGCCGCAATGCTTATTACAAGCAGAATTATCGTTATAAAAAGCGTATATCGGAATATTTTCTTATTCATCATCTTCACCGATTTTATAACCGATATTTTTCACGGTCTGAATGTATTTTCCCGCTTTTCCAAGTTTACTTCTCAGATTTCGGATATGCACGTCAAGCGTCCGCGATTCGCCGTAAAATTCTCCCCATATTTTGGAGAATAATTCCTCACGGGAAACAACTTTCCCGCCCGCTCTCATCAGAATTTCAAGCAAGGCAAATTCCTTGAACGAAAGAGATACAGGCTCTCCCGAAACGGTTACAACGTGCTTTGCGCTATCCACGGTCATTATTCCGATATGAAAAACGGAATTTTCATCTGCCATTCTTTTACTTCTCCGCAATACCGCACGCACACGGGAAATCATTTCCGTCATTCCGAACGGTTTGGCAATATAGTCGTCCGCGCCAGCGTCAAGCCCCGTCACCTTGTCAAATTCGCTGTCCTTTGCCGTTATCATAATAACGGGAATTTTGGAGTCTTTGCGGCGTATTTTTCCGAGTATCGAAAGTCCGTCCTCTTCGGGGAGCATTATGTCAAGCAGTATCAAATCGGGCTTTTCATTCTGATATGCGCTGTAAAATTCGGACGGCAAGGCAAATCCCTCCACCGCATAATTTTCACGTTTCAATGCGTAACAGACAAGCTTTCGGATATTGTCGTCGTCCTCAACAAAATAGATTTTCTCCATTTTTATCACCCGTTAATATGATACCACATTTTGCACAGAAAATCAAGCCTTATGCTGTCCCGTGAGAGCGTATATTACCCACTCGGCGATATTTTCCGCGTGGTCGCCGATACGCTCGAAATATTTCGCTATCATCAGCAAATCAAGAAGTGCCGCCGCGTCCTCAGCTTCGCTTTTTACGGCATTAAGCAGCTTTTGTTTCATCTCGATAAACAACTCGTCAACGGTGTTGTCCATTAAAATTACTGACTTTGCAAGGTCCGCGTCTTTTTCTGTGTAAGAGTTGACGCTTGCGGCAAGCATTTTCACCGCCGCTTCTGCCATTTTCCCTATATGCTCGCGGAGAGTTTTGTCCGTTTCGCCGATGTAGTCGCCAAGTTCTACAATGTCCTCCGCGTGGTCGCCGATACGCTCCATATCGGAAATCATTTTCAGCGCGGCGGTGATTTGCCTGAAATCCGCCGCGACAGGCTGCTGGTGCATTAAAAGCCGCATACAAAGCGCCTCGATGTCGCGCTCTGTTCGGTCTATCTGCTTTTCGCATTCCTCGGCGTTTTTCTTCATTTCGGGTTTATTTTCCGTGAGATATTTTACGGCGTAGGATATGCCCTCTTCGCAAAGCCCGCCCATTTCCGCAAGTTCTTTATTCAGCAGTCGGAGCTGTTCTTCATAACGGTCGCGCATTAACCAAACCTCCCTGTGATGTAATCTTCCGTGCGCTTGTCGGACGGCATTGAAAACATTTTGTCGGTGTCGCCCGCTTCAATAAGCTCTCCGAGCAGGAAAAACGCCGTTTGGTCAGCAATTCTCGCCGCCTGCTGCATATTGTGCGTGACAATTACAATGGTATATTTTTCACTAAGTTCCATTGCCAGATCTTCAATTTTGGAAGTGGAGATAGGGTCAAGCGCGGAAGTCGGTTCGTCCATTAAAAGCACTTCCGGCTCGACTGCCAAGGCTCTTGCGATACACAATCTCTGCTGCTGACCGCCGCTCATTCCGAGCGCGCTCTTTTTCAGTCTGTCCTTGCATTCGTCCCAGATAGCCGCTTTTTTCAGCGACATTTCCACAATTTCGTCCAACTTTTTCCGAGAACGTATGCCGTGAATGCGCGGTCCGTAGGCGATGTTGTCGTAAATGCTCATAGGAAACGGGTTCGGTTTCTGAAAGACCATTCCCACGCGCTTTCTCAGTTCATTCACATCATAGTCTTTGTAAATATCCACACCGTCAAGCGTAATTTCACCCTCTACGCGGCAGCCCTCCACAAGGTCGTTCATTCGGTTGAGGGATTTCAGAAACGTGGATTTTCCGCACCCCGACGGACCTATAAGCGCGGTTATCTTCCGCGCGGGGAAATCGAGGTTTATGTCTTTCAAGGCTTGATTTTTGCCGTACCACAAATTGACATTTTTCGCCGAAACAGCGTTCATTTTCCTTTTCCTTTCTTAAGTAGTTTTGCGGCGATCTTAGCGGCAATATTGAGCAAAAGCGTGAGTACCAGCAGTATCGCGGCAATTGCGAACGCCGTGTCGATATCCACGCGCTCCTTTGTGTAAAAGTACATCGAAACCGTGAGCGTAGAACCCGCACCGCCTGCGCTTAACGCTTCCTTAGGCGTTAATATCTCGTTCGCCATACCCGCCGTGTACATCAGCGCGGCGCTTTCTCCGACAATTCTTCCCACCGCTAAAATGCAGCCTGTGACAATGCCGTCAATCGCGGACGGCAGAACGACCGTTCTTATTGCATGCCATTTTCCCGCGCCAAGTCCGAAAGCACCCTCGCGGTAGCTTTCGGGAACGGTTTTCAGGCTTTCCTGAGTTGTCCTGATGATAGTCGGCAGGGTCATTATCACAAGCGTCAGCGCGCCTGCAAGCAGACTTGTCTGAAGCGAGCAGAACTGCACGAAAATCAACATTCCGACAAGTCCGTAGATTATCGACGGTATTCCCGAAAGCGTTTCGGCGGCAAGCTCTATAATTCTCACGGCTTTTTTGTTTTTCGCGTATTCGCTCAGATACACCGCTGCGCCCACTCCGAGCGGCAGCACGATGACAAGCGTCATAAGGATAATATAGAGCGTGTTCAGCAGGTTTGGCAGAATACCGACAGTATGATGGAGCAGGCTCGGTTTACTTGTGAGGAAATCAAGGCTTATGTTCGGAAGTCCGCGCGCGAGGATACATAAAATCATTCCCGCAAGCAGAAGGCAGATAAAAGCCGCGGCTGTCCGAACAAGGAAATTCAGGAAAATGCTCTTTATTTTCCGAGATTTTTTCATTTCTTATCCCTCTTTACAATAAGGTTCAGCACAAGATTTATCGCCAAAATGAATATCAAAAGAACTAAAGCGATAGAAAACAGCGCCTCGCGGTGAAGTCCCGAAGAATACGACATCTCGCTTACTACCGCTGTTGTGAGAAGTCTTACGCTCTTGAAAATGCCGGGCATATTCGCGACGTTTCCCGCGACCATTATAACCGCCATTGCTTCTCCTACCGCTCTGCCCACTCCGAGAACGACAGACGCGGTTATTCCGCTTTTCGCGGCGGGAATACTTACCTTGAAAACCGTTTCCGCGTGCGTTGCGCCGAGAGCCAAAGACGCTTCCTCGTATTCCCTCGGAACGGCTCGCAGAGCGGTTTCCGATACCGAGATGACCGACGGCAGTATCATAATGGCAAGCACGATTATCGCCGAAAGCAAATTTGCTCCGTCGGGAAGTCCGAAAATTTCACGCACGGCAGGAACAACGTAGATCATTCCCAGAAGTCCATAAACCACCGACGGTATTCCTGCCATAAGGCTGACTGCGCCGCTTACCGCCGTACTTATCCGCTTTCCCGAAAATTTCGCGAGAAACGCCGCGCATAAAATGCCGACAGGCACTCCGATAATTACCGCGCCTGTTGTCGCGCAGACCGAGCTTAAAATAAACGGCAGTATGCCGAATTTCGGGTCGGAGTTTGTCGGCGCCCATTCCGTTCCGAAAAGGAAATCCGTTATTCCTATCTCGTTTATCGCGGGCGCTCCCGAAATGACAAGAAATACCGTTATCACCAGTACAAACGCCACGGCTATAAACCCGCATACTCCGAAAATAATGTGCATAAGCTTTTCGGAGATTTCCGCGGCGGGATTTGCCTTTTTCGGCTTTTCGAGAATATGTATAGCTGAAACCGCATTATTCTGCAACAGGAACCGCACCCGCCTCTCTTATATACTCGCTTACCTCGCTGCTTGTGCAGAAATCGAAGAACGCCTGCGCCGACGCCGAAAGCGCTTTGTCTTTAGATGTCACAAGCAAAAATCCTCTTTGAATGGGGTATTCCTTGCTTAAAACCGTATCTTCCGAGGGAGTAACTCCGTCAACGCTCAATGCTTTTACGGTATTTCCGACAGCAGCAAGCGACGCGTAACCTATGGCGTTAGGATTAGACGCGACTGTCTGAATAACGTCGCCTGTTGAGGTGAGCTCCTGTGAGTAAACGCATTTTTCCGCAGTACCCGTGACGGATTCAAAGCCGTCGCGAGTTCCCGACGCTGCCTCTCTGCCTATGCAGACGATAGGAGCGTCACTGCCGCCGACTTCCGACCAGTTTTTGATTTCACCAAGATAGATTTTTGTTATCTGCTCTTTTGTGAGATCTGTAACGGCGTTATCTTTGTTGACGATAACAGCTATGCCGTCGAGAGCAATTACCGTACCGTTAAGAGTTTGGGATTCTTCGGGCTTGAGGTCGCGGCTTGAAAGTCCGATGTCGCAACGTCCGTCCTGAACGGCTTGTATCCCCGAACCCGAACCTGTGGGATTGTAGGTCACTTTAACGCCCGTTTTCTCCTGATAAGCTTCGCTTAAAAATCCGATAACGGATTCCATAGACGTCGAGCCGTCCGTTGAAACGGACGAGGACTGCTCGTCGTTTTTCGCTTGCTGATTTACCGAGGACGTCTGAGAATTGCCGCTCTCCGAGCCTTTTTCAGCGGAACAACCCGCCGCGCAAATCGCCATCAAGACCGCCAAAATACCCGCCATAAATTGTTTGTTTTTCATATACTTACTTCCTTTCAAAAATATTGCTTTTTGTTTGCAATTTAAGTATACATCACGGCGTGTTAAGGTTGAAATCATTTTAGTGTAAATTGTATGTAAAATTCAATTTTTGTATAAAAAATTCCGTCTCGCCAAAAAACGAGACGGCACTAAATATGTTCGGTTCAGAATTGTTCCAAAAACGCAGGCTTTTTTATTCGCCGCTGCTCCTTACCCCTGTAAGCATATAATCAAAGCTGATGTTGAACGCTTCGGATATTCTGCACAAGTCGGAGAAGTTATAGTTACGCTTTTTCTTTTCGGCTATGCCTATATCGCCCAACTCGTAAATCTTCTGTTTGGGTAAGAGTGTTTCTTCAAGCTGTTCGGGCGTAATTCCCATAATCATAAGGTGTTGGAGAATTACCATTGATAACCGCACTTGCAGGAATTTATACTCCTCTCCCGCAGGCAGCTTGCCCAAAATGCTTAAAATCATATCCCGCGCAGGGATATTGTTATGCTTTGATACCCGTGCGCTTTCGGGTAGCCTGATAAGCTGACAGTACAGTTCGGGAGTCATCAGATAGCGCATATCGACGTGCATATAATCGGCTATTCGCTCGTAATCCGAATATTTCGGCAAATTCTTATCAAAGCCGTTTAAAAGGCTTGAGATATAGTCGGGGTGCGCCTTAAAGGAATTATACACTTCCTTAAGCGAGTTTCCAGATTTGACCCACTCAACAGACGGTTCATCGTCATCATCAAAGAAATAGCTTATCTGCACATCAAAATAATCCGACAGCATTTTGACGGTATCAAAGCTAACGTTTGAACCGTTCTTCCAACGCTTTAGATTTGTAGAGCTTATTCCGAGCTTGTTAAGCAGCGGGGTGGGCTTTTCATTGTGCAACTCGCACAATTGTATAAATTTATCAAATGGCTGTGGTATCCGTACATACCGCTTGGGAAAATCACGATAATGCAGGGCAATTCGGGAATTGGCAAGACGATGCTTGCGTTAAATATCGCAGCTGCGCTCTCGAAAGGCGAACCTCTCCCAGGCGACACTCAGCCGCGCGAACCTGTCAACATCATTTACAACACTGCTGAGGACGGTTTGGGCGATACGATAAAGCCTCGGCTGCGTGCGGCGGAAGCAGACCCATACTATTTCAATGACAGATGAACGTATAGAAGATTCGGTTGTTGAGCTTAATGCTATAACTGCTTATTCTCGATCCAATACAGGCGTATCTCGGAGCAAAGATAGATATGAACAAGGCAAACGAGGTGCGTTTCATTTTTGCGCAATTGGGGCGCGTAGCCGAGGAAAAAGAATGCTCTGTTGTTCTTATCGGGCATAAAGGGAAAAATCAGATGTACAGTGAGCTGCAAAGTCTGCTCGGTTCTACCGACCAAGTAGCGGCAGCGCGAAGCGTTCTTACAGTCACAAAGCACCCAAAAAATTCCTAAAAGTGAGATAGCCACATAGTCATAAATTTTTATAGTACGGGAATGGCAAGATGGTCTTGCAACGTGGTCGCGGCGTTCTTGCGTGGGTTTGTGACTATCTTCTCAAATCAACATAGCCATTCTTAGTGTCTGAAAATGACTGACTATCTGACAATGTTAAGACAGCGGAGCGGGGAGTGCAGAGGGGCGGCAGTCCCTTTGCCCCTCGGAGAGCCCCTGTACTTATGATACGATATAGGTTACCTACGGCAAGCCGTAGGTAAAAACGAGCGCGGAAAGGAGAACGAATATGGCGGCAAAAACAATTTCCCATTGTGAAGGAAAGGGGAGTTTGTCACATAATAATAGAAAGTTTCAAGCGAAGAATGTTGACAGCTCACGCACGGCAGACAACGTGTCTTTTGTCGAAATCCCCATAAAGCAAGCCTACGAGGAGTGTTTCGGTTCTGCGGTGGAACGGTACAACGCAAAACAGAAACGTTCCGACCGCAAGATAAAAAACGGGTATTTTCAATATGCGTTTGACCGAAAGCCGTGCGATACTGTTGTGACTGCGGCAGACAAACGCAAGAGCTTTTACGAGGACATTGTTCAAATCGGCACAAAAGGCGATACGGGCGTAGGTTCATCAGATGCCGAAATCGCCAAGCGAGCCTAACCGAATATATGTCGGGATTTGCGGAGCGTTCACCAATTTTTTTCGTGTTTAATGCGGTTCTTCATATGGACGAGGCTACTCCACACTTGCATATTGACTACATACCTATCGCACATTGCAAGCGCGGGTTGGACACCCAAAACGGTATGGCGTAGGCTCTAAAAGAAATGGGTTTCGGCGACGGCAAGGATGCAATTAGTCGTTGGCGTGAACGGGAGCGCAAGGTGCTTGCCGAAATATGCAAGCGACACGGCATTGAAATTTCCGCGCCCGAAAAAGTGCGCGGCAGCTTTGAAGTGGACGAATACAAGCGGTATAAGGACAATATCTCGGAGCTTGAACAGAAAGAAACGGAGGCTCTGAGTGAGTAGTGGGAAAAGGCTCTTATGACGAAAAGTCGTGGGCGCGGCAGATAGGGGGAGTAGAATGAAACTTATTTGACATTTTTCTTTTCAGCTCTGAAATAAAAAAGGAGGTTATAACGATGAAACAACCTAATGGTTACGGTTCGGTTCACAAGTTGTCGGGAAAACGTCGCAAGCCGTGGCGTGTTTGTAAAACCAACGGTTGGGCAATGAACAAGGATGGAACGAAACTTGTTCAGCAATACATAACGATAGGTTATTATGAAACGCGGCAGGAAGCCTTGCAGGCTCTCGCTGATTATAATCAAGACCCATACGATATAAAAAACACAACGTCAACTTTTGCGGAGGTCTATGCAAAATGGTCTGAAGAGCATTTCGATGAGATTTGCGCGTCTGCTGTACGAACTTGGAAATCCGCGTACAACTACAGTAAACCTTTGTGGGATATGAGAATGAGGGATATAAGGGCGGCGCACCTTGAACAAACCATAAAAGAAGCCGCCGTAGGAGATGATACCAAAGGTCGTATGAAGTCATTGTATAATCAAATGTTTCGGTATGCAATGAAACACGAGATAGTCAACAAGGACTATGCCGCCCTCTGCAATCCTGTAAAGAAAACCGCTTCATCTGCACCTAAAGTACCGTTCACGGAAGATGAAATTCAACTTTTGTGGGATAACCTCGATTATTCTGTGGTGGATATGATACTTATTGAGATATATTCGGGTTGGCGACCGCAGGAGCTTGCACTTTTAAAGACAAAGGACATTGATTTGGCGCAAGGCACAATGTTCGGCGGAATAAAGACAGACGCGGGAAAAAACCGCTATGTGCCTATTCACACGAAAATTCGTCCGCTTATTGAAAAGAGATATGATGCCGCCAACGAGCAGTTGTTCAACGATTTCACAAGCAAAGAACCGAAAATGACTTACGACAAGTACGACCAACGTTTTAAGCGTGTTATGGAACACCTCGGACTGAAACACAAACCTCACTAAACGCGTCATACATTCATTACTCGGGCAAAAGAAGCGGGAGTTGACGAATATTGTCTGAAGCTGATTGTAGGTCATCAAATCGGTGACGTGACAGAAAAAGTTTACACCCACCGACAATAGAAAACCTGCCAAGAGAGATTGAGAAAATCCCATAAAAACAAGCGGCTGCCAAATCGACAGCCGCCTTAATTTGTGTATTACAGATGTGTATTACCTGTGTATTATTTGTGTATTACAAATAATTTTTTATTTTATTTCACGGTATTGGACAAAGCCTAAACCCGCATTCCTGCGTGTTATCAGCCTTTCATAGCCTCTTCAACCGCCACCGCACAGGCAACAGTTGCGCCTACCATCGGGTTGTTGCCCATTCCGATAAGACCCATCATCTCAACGTGAGCAGGCACCGACGAAGAACCTGCGAACTGCGCGTCGGAGTGCATACGTCCCATCGTATCGGTCATACCGTAGGAAGCGGGACCCGCCGCCATATTGTCGGGGTGGAGAGTACGTCCCGTACCGCCGCCCGAAGCCACCGAGAAATACTTCTTGCCCTTGTCGTTGCACTCTTTCTTGTAAGTGCCTGCAACAGGGTGCTGGAATCTCGTGGGGTTGGTGGAGTTGCCCGTAATGGAAACGTCAACGCCCTCTTTCCACATAATAGCCACGCCCTCGGTAACATCATTTGCGCCGTAGCAGTTTACCTTTGCGCGAAGTCCGGTGGAGTATGCCTTGCGGAATACTTCCTTAACTTCTCCTGTGTAATAATCCATCTCGGTTTCAACATAAGTAAATCCGTTAATTCTCGCGATTATCTGAGCCGCGTCTTTTCCAAGACCGTTCAGGATAACGCGCAGCGGCTCCTTGCGGACTTTGTTTGCTTTTTCGGCGATACCGATAGCGCCCTCTGCTGCTGCGAAGCTCTCGTGACCTGCAAGGAAGCAGAAGCACTTTGTTTCTTCTTCAAGGAGCATCTTGCCGAGGTTTCCGTGACCCAAGCCGACTTTTCTCTGGTCTGCAACAGATCCCGGAATGCAGAACGACTGAAGTCCCTCGCCGATAGCCGCAGCCGCGTCAGCAGCTCTCGTGCAGCCTTTTTTAACAGCGATAGCGCAGCCCACTGTGTACGCCCACTTTGCATTCTCGAAGCAGATAGGCTGTATACCCTCAACTATTTTGTACGGGTCGAAGCCCTTTGCCTTGCATATTTCGGCGCACTCTTCAATGGAGTTTATGCCGTATTGCTTAATGACAGCGAGGATCTGTTTTTCTCTTCTGTCGTAAGATTCAAATAAAGCCATTTCTATGTACCTCCTCTTACTGCTTTCTGGGGTCGATGAACTTCACGGCGTCCGCTACTCGTCCATACTGTCCCTTTGCCTTTTCGAGAGCGGTATTTGCATCGTCGCCGTTTTTAATGAAGTCCATCATCTTGCCGAAGTTCACGAACTTATAGCCGATGATCTCATTGTCTTCGTTGAGAGCGAGTTCGGTAACATAGCCGTCCGTCATTTCGAGGTAACGCGGTCCTTTTGCTAGAGTACCGTACATAGTACCTATCTGGGAACGCAGACCCTTTCCGAGGTCCTCAAGACCTGCGCCTACTGTAAGTCCGTCCTCAGAGAAAGCGGACTGCGAACGTCCGTATACTATCTGAAGGAACAGCTCGCGCATTGCGGTATTGATAGCGTCGCACACGAGGTCTGTGTTCAGCGCTTCAAGAATGGTTCTGCCGGGGAGAATTTCAGCCGCCATAGCCGCCGAATGTGTCATACCGGAGCAGCCGATGGTTTCGACCAGTGCTTCCTGTATAACGCCCTCTTTAATGTTGAGAGAAAGTTTACAGGTACCCTGCTGCGGCGCGCACCAGCCTATGCCGTGCGTAAAGCCCGAAATGTCCTTGATTTCCTTTGCCTTGACCCACTTTGCCTCCTCCGGGATAGGAGCGCAACCATGAGCCACGCCCTGCGCTACGGGGCACATTGCGTTCACTTCGTGAGAATAAGTCATTTTAGATTCTCCTTTTAGAAATTTAGAGACGACAGTCTCTTACCTTATATTATACTACAGCCTGTCATTTTTTTCAAGGGGATTTTTTTATTTTTTGATATTTTTTTCACAGGCTCGGCGCGTTATCCCTTGAAAACGTTTACACAAAAGGCTTTTCCGACGCTCCCCAACCGTTTCACGACCTATAGAGCGGGTGAGTTCCTGCCGTAAAATCCCTTGACAAATATCCCGTAAAGTGGTATAATTATAATGTATTGATGATTCTTAACCGTTTTGAATATATAAATATTATTTTATTGGACAGGGGTGAAATTTTATGAGAGAGCTGCTGTATAACGTTGATTTTGAAATAGCAGGCGCGGCGTATATCCTTGTAATGTTCATATTCCTTAAGGTTCAGTACATAAATGATTCCGAGGGCAACAGACGCTTTTCGCAGCTCCTGCTTATGGGCTTCTTCACGAACCTTTTCGATATATTGACAACTATTACCATAACCTATGCGGACATTGTTCCCATTCCCGTAAACCTTGTCCTGAATATGCTGCTGTTTATGTTCACGGCTATGTTCGGACACGCGTTTGTAATGTACTTAGTCGCCTTTATTGGCTCGGACGATAACGGCATATGTATAAAAATATGTCACGGCGGGCTTATCGCTTATGCGCTTTTCCACGTCTTAAATCTCGTGACGGGGTGGGTGTTCTCGTTTGAGGAGAACGCTTCCGGAATGGTGGAGTATATCCACGGACCTGTCTATCCGATAATTTTCGTTGTCCCCATGCTCTACCTGCTTGTGGCTTCGGGAATGATGATAGTTTACCGGCGCAGCTTCCCGCGAAAGCAGCAGATAACGATGATAATTTTCGTTATGATGTGCTTTCTGGGAACGGTGGTTCAGGCGGTGTTCCTGCCGCACATTATGCTCGGCTGCGCTATGCCGGCAGTAGCACTGCTGTGTATTTTCTTTTCACTGGAAACTCCCGACTATCAGCGACTTCAGGACGCTTTCTCCGATCTGGCACAGGCAAAAGCCGAAGCTCAGAAAGCCGACGAGGCAAAATCGCGCTTCCTCGCCCAGATGTCCCACGAAATAAGGACCCCTATCAACGCCGTCCTCGGAATGAACGAGATGATACTCCGCGAAAGCGCCAACGGCAGCATACGCGATTATTCCGAAAACATCAAAAGCGCGGGCAATACCCTCCTTGCACTTATCAACGACATTCTCGATTTCACCAAGCTCGACGAGCATAAGCTCACGCTGCTGCCCGTAAATTATGACGTAAGCTCTTTGGTGAACGACCTCGTGAACACTATTTCCGAACGCGCAAAGGAAAAGGGTCTTGATTTCAAAACAGAAGTCGACCCGAATATCCCGTGTTCGCTTTTCGGCGACGATATACGCATACGCCAGATCGTGATGAATCTTCTCACAAACGCCGTCAAGTATACCGAAAAGGGCGGCTTCAAGCTCGGAGTTTCCGTAAAATCCAAAAAAGACGATACCGTTACGCTCCTGTTTGAGGTAACAGATACGGGTATCGGTATAAAAAAAGAGGAGATGGGAAAACTTTTCCGTTCGTTCCAGCGGCTTGACGAGGAGAAAAACCGCTCTATCGAGGGCACGGGACTGGGAATTATGATAACCGAATCCCTCCTAAGAATGATGAACAGCACGCTGAAAGTCGAAAGCGACTACGGAAGCGGTTCGCGGTTCTTCTTCGAGCTTGAACAGACTATCGTCGACAGCGAGCCTATCGGTGATTTTGCCGAGCGCCGCAAGAAATCCCTTGCCGAAGCAAAGGCTCAGAAGTTCGTCTACGCGCCGAAAGCTTCCGTTCTTATCGTCGACGACAATCAGATGAATCTTAAAGTCGCCTGCGCTCTCTTAAAGCGCAACGGAATAATCCCCGACACCGCCGAATCCGGTAAGGAGTGCCTTAAACTCGTCGGCAAAAAGCATTACCACATAATCTTTATGGACCATATGATGCCCGAAATGGACGGCATCGAAACGCTCCGAAAGCTGGAGGAGCAGGCTCTCCTCTCGGACGATACGGCTGTTATCGCTATGACCGCAAATGCCGTCGTCGGCGCAAAAGAGGAGTATCTTAACAATGGATTCGCGGATTATCTCTCAAAGCCCATTGTCGTCGCGGAGCTTGAAAAGGCGCTTGCCGAATATCTCCCCAAGGAGATAGTGTCCTACGGCGGCGAGGAGAGTGTGACCGATACGCAGGATTTGACGTTCGCCGGAAGATTCTCGTTCCTCGACCTGTCCGTCGGTATGAAATACTGCCTCGACGACGAGGAGTTCTACGAGGAAATGATAGCGTCGTATCTTGAATGTGACAAGACAAGCGAGATAACTCTCGCATTTGAAAAGCGCGACTGGAATACCTACCGTGCCCTCATTCACGCGCTTAAGTCAACATCGCTCTCAATAGGTGCGGTCGACCTTTCCGAAAAGGCAAAGGCTCTCGAATTCGCCGCAAGGGACAGCGATATTGCGTTTATCGCCGCGAACCATATGCATTGTATGAACGACTATGCACGGCTACTCGAAAGGATCCGTGCGGCTATGGCGGTGTCCTCGGACGAGGAAGAAATCACCGCTGTAGACCCCGGTGCGCCGAGAATACTCGTTATCGACGACAACGCCATGTCCTTAAAGATGGCGGAACGTCTGCTTAAAGGCTCTTACATATGCGAAACGGCAAATTCCGGAAAAAGCGCTCTCGAAAGATTAAAGCGCGATCCGTTGCCAGACCTTGTGCTGCTCGATCTGCATATGCCCGATATGGACGGATTTGAGGTGTTGAGCGCGGTCAAGTCCGACCTTCGCACACAGAATCTTCCCGTTATCTTCCTCACTGCCGACGACGACCGTGCCGCCGAGATACGCGGATTTAAGGAGGGCGCTCACGACTTCATCAGAAAGCCTTTTATCGCCGAAATTATGCTGGAGCGTGTAAAGCGCACACTGGAGCTTTCGCGCCTGCGCCGCGATCTGTGGTCAGAGGTCACACGGCAGACTTCCAAGGCGGATAAGCTTACTCAGGAAGCAGTGCTTTCTCTCGCAAAAGCCGTCGAGATGAAAGACAAATACACGAACGGTCATTCCGAGCGCGTGGCAAAATATTCCGCCGAGATCGCCCGCCGTGCCGGATTCGACGAGAATACCCAGCGAGAGGTCTATTTTATCGGACTTCTCCACGATATAGGAAAAATAGGAGTTCCCGATACCGTGATAAACAAGCCCTCCCGCCTGACCGACGAGGAGTATGAGATGATAAAAAAACACCCGCAGATAGGTGCGGATATCCTCAAAAATATCACAACTATCCCCGGCATCGAGCAGGGCGCACGTTATCACCACGAGCGTTACGACGGGCACGGCTATCCCGACGGAATAGCGGGAAAGGATATCCCGCTGTATGCCCGCATTATCGGAGTAGCCGACGCTTACGACGCTATGACCTCAAACCGTTCCTACCGCGGAATACAGCCGCAGGAGCGTGTCCGTGAGGAGATCGTCAAGGGAAAAGGAACACAGTTCGACCCGCAGTTTGCGGATTATATGGTCGCCATGATCGACGAGGACAAGAATTATACGATGCACGAAGCAGGCAAGCCGATCTCCGACGGAACAAAATAAAATCAAAAGAGCCGAAGGGATTCGGCTCTTTTCACAAAATATCACAGCGAGGCGAAAAATGGACGAAAGTCAAGATGTTTCCGAAAAAAACGGCATAAGAGTGCTGAATTCTCTGCACCTGAAAATTATCGCGTGTTTTTTTATGCTCTGCGACCACGCTTGGGCGACAGTCGTCGCAGGGAACGATTGGCTGACGCTTATCGGCAGGATAGCGTTCCCGATATTTGCGTTTCAGGTCGTAGAGGGATTTTTCCTCACACACAGCTTTTGGAAATATTTCAGAAGAATGCTCATCTTCGCGCTTATCTCGGAGATACCGTTCAACCTTATGGTGGGCGGTTCGCCGATCTATCCCATGCACCAGAACGTTATGTTTACGTTCTGCTTGTCGCTGTTGTGTATGTATTTCCTTGAAAAGGCGAGGAAAAAAGGCAGGGCAGTGCTGGTCCTCACGGCAATAGCGGTGTTTATTGTGGGATTCCTTGCGGGATTTGTCACGTTCGTGGACTATTTCGGCTACGGGATCTGGATAGTGCTGCTGTTCTATATGACGAGAGGAATGAAATTCGGCTGGATACCGCAGCTTGCGGGAATGGTCTACATAAACTGTTTTATGATAGGCGGTCTGGTGTACAATATTCCGATTTTCGGAACGGTGCTTGAATTTCCCGAACAGGGTACGGCTGTTTTGGCGCTTATCCCTATCTGGCTCTATAACGGAAAAAACGGCGTGACGAACAAGGCAGGAAAGTACTTTTTCTATATATTCTATCCCGCGCATATGCTTGTGCTTTTCCTGCTGTCGCAAATAATTCATTATTGATAACAGATAACAAAAAATACCCCCGCGGGGGATACTTTCAGAGGAGTTGATCTTAATTTTATGGCGAAAAAGGATATTCTTGACCTTAACGGCGGCAGTGCTTCTCCCGAAGAGGATATAGCGGGATTCGGTCTTGCTGTGGGAATTTCGGATATACATTCCGAGAGCGATTGGCGCGAACGTGCCGAGGACGGCTCGGAATACGGTCTGTTTCCCGAAAACTTCGATTCCGAAGAGGAATACACGGACGCTCTTGAGGACGCAAAAAACGATTGGCGCGAACGTGCCGACGACGGCTTCGAGTACGGTCTTGACCCCGCCGACTTTGATTCCGAGGAAGAGTATAACGAAGCATATACAAAGGCGAAATACGGTTGGCGTGAAACCTGCAGCGACGGCGGGGAATTCGGCATTTTCCCCGACGATTACGAAACCGAGGACGATTATAACGAAGCCCTGTTTAACGCAAAAAACAAGTATCGCAAGTATGCCGAGGACGCTTCCGATCTTGGAGCAGACCTCGAAGATTACGATACCGAAGAGCAATTTCAGGAGGATATTGAAGAATCACTGAAAGAAACGGACACTTATGACGAGTGAAATGGTTTTCGTTAAAACGAGTACGCGACGGCTCCAATTACCGCCGAGCAGACGATAACCATTATAGGCGACGGATTTTTCTTGAATGCACGAAGTCCGTACAGTATCGCCGCCAGCAGTACAGTGATGATCAGCGCACGGAAATTCGGCTCTCCGAACGAAAGTACTCCCGTCACGGGAAGAATATTTGTGAACATCATAAATATTCCCGTCGCGAAGATTATTCCGATAATACAAGGTGAAAGCCCCGAAAGCGCGCCCTTTACAAAGCGGTTTTTCATTGCTTTTTTCAGAGCGAACATCACGACCAGAATTATCACGAACGACGGAGTAATTACCGCCAGTGTTGCGAGTATCGAACCCCATACTCCTCCCTGATTGAACCCGATATAGGTCGCGAGATTTACCATTATCGACCCCGGAGTGCTTTCCGAAACGGCTATCATATATGTTATTTCCTCGTCGGTAAGCCACCCGTAGGACAAAACCACGTCGCGTATGAGCGGAATCGCCCCGTATGCTCCGCCAAAAGCGAAAAGTCCAACTTTCAGGAATCCGACAAGCAGGTCAAGGTATATCATTCGGCTTCATCACCGCCCCTCGCTTTGCGGAATATTTCCGCGAATATCCCAAGCGCCCCCGCAATTAGCATTAACCGCAGCGAAGAAAAATTCCACGAAAAGATGTTTATCGCAAGCATTGCCGCGCAGGAAGCCGCCGTCACAATTATCGAAAATCTGTCCTTTTCGGATTTTCTGAGCATACGAACAGCCGCGTCGACTATCAGCAGTCCCACGGCGATTTTTATTCCCTTGAAAGCGTTCGCGATTATCTTTATTTCCAGAAAATTGTCGAGGAACATCGCAATAAGGAAAATGCACAGAAACGACGGCAGAATGACCCCCAGCGTCGCGGCAAGCGCCCCCGCCAGTTTCGCCTGCCGGAATCCGACATACGTCGAGCAGTTTATCGCTATAGGTCCGGGAGTTGATTCCGCGACGACGGTAAGGTTCATCATTTCCTCGTGTGTTATCCATTTTTTCTTTTCGACGCAGTTGTCCTCAATTATTGATATCATGGCGTACCCGCCCCCGACCGTGAAAAACCCTATTTTCACAAATGTAAGGAACAGATCGAGAATAACATTTTTCTTCATTTTCTTAGTTTTATTCATTTTCCGCACCCTTTCCGAAAATCAGACAGTGACAAAGATTATTTTCCGTCCCTTTTTTCTTGCGTATTCGACTGTGTAGCGCGTGCCGCCCGAACGGTTCTCGTAGACTGCAATAAGCAGATCGCATATATCGACAAGCGCCCTGTCGCGCTTATGCATACAGCCGCTTGTATATTCGGGGGAGATAGTCATAATTTTGTCGCATTGTTCCATTATACGGGTGTATTGCAAAATATGTTCTCTGCCCCATTTTTCACACTGATTCGGGCAGGGTATCATCGCGATGAGCTTTATGTGCGGGTATTTTTCCCTGAGCTTCAGAACCTCGTCGGCAGCCATCATATCCGTACCTATTGCCATTCCCGAATAGAATTCGTCAGCCCCGTCGAGTATCGTTTTTTCTATTTCCGCGGAAATACGTTTTTTCAGATCTATCAAAAGCGGGTCGTCGTCAGAAAAAAACTTCACGGAAAACTCCCTGTGTCCCGTAAACGCCACTCTCACTTTTGGTTCCTCCTGAAATTCAAGTACGATTCGAGGATCACCGCCGCTGCGGCTTGGTCAAGAACGGCTTTTCGCTTTTTTCCGCGGACGTTCATTTCGTTCATATAGCCTATAGCCGTGACGGTCGTGGAGCGCTCGTCCCACATATGTACCTCGACCCCTAAAATTTCACGCAGCTTATCCGCGAACATACGGCATTTTTCCGAGCGTTCTCCGCGGGTGCCGTTCATATTCATCGGGTCGCCCACTATCAGCATTTCAGCCTTTTTTTCACGAGCGATCTCTGCAACCCTTTCCGCACATTTATCAAAATCCCGCATTACAACCGTTTCAAGCGGGGAAGCAATGATCTCCCCCGCGTCGCATATCGCAAGACCCGTTCTGCTGTCGCCGTAATCCACCGCAAGTATCTTCATTTTACATTCTCCTTTATGAAATTGATTCTATTATACCACAATCAGAAGTTTTTGTCAACAAATATTTCAGATGTTTGAAAATTCCCTTGACAAAATTGAAAAGATGTGGTACAATTAGGGTAGAGTATTAGAAGGTTAGAAGGGGAGTGAGGAAATGTCTGTTATGCCTTTGGGATTGGAAATGGGCGGCTTCGGCGGTTTCGGCGGAACAGGTGCCGCAGGCGGAGTGTCGGGTGTCGGCAGAAACAATCGCTCGGATCTTCGCGACAATATTCAAGATACTATCTCCCGCTTAGAGCAGGAACGCGATAAGTATAAAAAACAGCAGGAGGACAATAATTCCGACCTCCTCAATAAGCGTATAAAAAACCTTGAGGATCGCATAAATAATCTCCAAAATCGTCTTGGCAAGCTGAAAGCCGAGGAGAACGACGGCGAGTGCGAAACCTGTAAAAACCGAAAATATCAGGACGAGTCCGATGACCCCGGCGTTTCGTTCAAGAATGCGTCAAAAATAGCTCCGGGTGCTGTGGAGGCGGCTGTCCGCGGACACGAGCAGGAGCATGTCACGCGCAATCAGGCAAAAGCTGACCGCGAGGGCAGGGAGATCGTTTACCAGAGCGTCGTGATAAAGCACGCTATCTGCCCCGAATGCGGAAAGTCCTACGTTTCGGGCGGCGAAACCACAACAGTCACAAGAAACAAACCCGTTGAGGAAAAATTCAACGTCGGGCTTCAGGACCCGAACGCACAGTCGGGCGCATTGCTGAACGTGGTCGCTTGAATCTGTTACAGTAAAAAAATAACGGCGGATCTTTTTATCCGCCGTTTTTCTTTATGATTTTATCCACTTTACAAGGTCGCGCCGTTCAAGATATTCCTGTATAAGCTCGTAGCTGAACGGTTCGTAGTCGTTCACGCCGTGATTTTTTGCAAGCTCCGGAGTATAGTCCGAGAATTTGATTAACCGAACATTCTTTATTCCCCAGTCGTAGTGCGTGATAACGGGAGTAAATTCCACATTTTCGATTTTTGTGCCGCTTCCGTCGGCAGGAACGACCACGTCAAAATCAAGTATCCCGCCTATAAGATTGTAGCTCTCAAGCTGCGCCGAAATGAGATTTCCGAGCGAGTACGCGACGATAGTCTGACTTCCGTCCGAGTTGTCAAGGACCTCTATCTCACGCAGAACGTGCGGGTGGTTTCCGATAATTACGTCAACTCCCGCTTCGGCAAGCTTTTTAGCGGCGATTTCCTGATATTCCTCCTGAGCACCTCGGTTTTCCGTTCCCCAGTGCAGCGAAACCACGCATATATCGGAAATTTCCTTTGCTTTTGCTACTTCTTCGAGGATAACGTCCATATCGTACATTCCTATTTCAAGTTCCGAGCCGCTCGGAAGCTTTAGACCGTTAAGGCTCTCTGTGTAGCTTAAGAACGAGATAGTAAGTCCGTTGCGCTCTATTGTGCGTATATTTGAGCGGTCCTCTTTGTTGAGATACGCTCCAACGCGCAGCAAGTTGTTTTCGTCGTAGAAATTAAGGCAGTCCCGCAGTCCCTCCTCGCCCTTGTCAAGGCAGTGATTGTTAGCGATAGTGAACACGTCCACGCCGATATCGCGCATATGAAGCCCCAGCTCTTTTGGCGAGTTGAACATCGGATAGCTTGTGATCTTCCAACCGTCGCCGCAGATAAGCGTTTCCTGATTAAGTACCGTAACGTCCTTTCGGCTGAACATATCCTCGACCTCGGCATAAGCATAGCCGAAGTCATACCCGTCGCCGCCGTTCGCAACGGCGCGTTCGTGAGCCTGATTGTAGTTCGGCGCGTGAGCGATATTGTCGCCCAGCGCCGTAAAGGAAACCACAATGTCCTTCGGCTCTTCCGGTTCTGACGAGGTTTCCTCTTCGGAAGAGGCGTCCGCATCGGACGGGTCGTTGTTTGTAATAGAAAATGAATCCGGAAGTGAGTGCTGCTCTGTAGAGCTGCACCCTCCGAAAGCCGCCGTGACGGCGAATGCTGAAATAATGCCGAGAATTTTTCTGATTTTCATATTTAAGCTCCTGTTAAAAAATTATTTTATTTCCGCGTGGAATGCCTGAAGCGACTTCACGCCGAGATGCGTATTGTTTTTGATAGCAGCGATGCCCTCCGCGCTCGCCTTTGCCGCAGCCATTGTGGTAATATAGGGGATTCTGTGCTTTATTGCCGCTTTTCTGATGTAGCTGTCGTCGTTGACGCTGGTTTTTCCGGCGGGAGTGTTGATAATAAGCTGAATTTCGCCGTTTGCTATCTTATCGGTGATATTCGGTCTGCCCTCGTAGAGTTTGAGGACCTTACGGGCGGAGATACCCGCGTCCGTTATCATTTCATAGCTTTTTCCTGTTGAAAGAATATTGAAGCCGAGCTTTTCAAACGCTCTTGCTATTTCTACAAGCTCCGGCTTGTCGCGGTCGCATACGGAAAGCAGCACGGTCCCCTCCGTGGGGAGTTTTACCTGAGTAGCCTCCTCCGCCTTGTAGTACGCTTCTCCGAAGCTCGGAGAAATTCCGAGTACCTCGCCCGTAGAGCGCATTTCCGGACCCAAAACGGGGTCTACCTCGCGGAACATATTGAACGGGAACACTGCTTCCTTCACGCCGTAATGCGGTATATCCCTGTCGCGAAGCTCCGGCACGGGAGATTTTCTCCCTGTGAATTTCGCGGTCATAATTTCCGTCGCAATTCTCACCATATTTATGCTGCACACCTTTGAAACCAGCGGCACTGTGCGCGACGCTCTCGGATTTGCTTCGAGAACATACACCGTGTCGTCCTCAATGGCGTACTGCATATTCATAAGCCCCACGACGCCCATTTCGACGGCGATCTTGCGGGTGTATTCCTTGATAGTCGCGATATGCTTTTCGGAGAGATTCTTTGACGGGAGAATGCACGCCGAATCTCCGCTGTGAACTCCCGCAAGCTCGATATGTTCCATAACAGTCGGCACGAAACAGTGTTCTCCGTCCGAGATAGCGTCCGCTTCGCACTCTGTCGCGTGATTTAAGAATCTGTCTATGAGTATCGGTCTGTCGGGAGTAACTCCCACCGCCGCACTCATATAAACTTTCATCATCTCATCATCGTGAACGACTTCCATTCCGCGCCCGCCGAGAACGTAAGACGGTCTTACCATAACAGGATAGCCTATCTTGTTCGCTATCTGCAAAGCGTCGTCCACTGTGACAGCCATTCCGCTTTCCGGCATGGGAATACCCAACTTGTCCATCATAGCGCGGAACAGATCTCTGTCCTCCGCTTCGTCAATCGTTTCGGGGGTCGTTCCGAGAATATTCACGCCGTTCTTTTTAAGCTCCGCTGCCAGATTCAGCGGAGTCTGCCCGCCGAACTGCGCTATAACGCCAAGCGGCTTTTCTTTCTCGTAGATAGAAAGCACGTCCTCAAGAGTCAGCGGCTCAAAATAGAGTTTGTCCGAGGTGTCATAGTCGGTCGAAACCGTTTCGGGGTTGCAGTTGACGATTATCGACTCAAAGCCGAGCGATTTCAGAGCCAGAGCCGCGTGAACGCAGCAGTAGTCAAATTCGATACCCTGACCAATTCTGTTCGGACCGCCGCCGAGAATCATTATCTTCGGCCTGTCGGTATTAACGGGACTTTTATCCTCGTCGAGATTGTATGTGGAATAGTAGTACGCCGCGTCCTTTGTGCCGCTTACATGAACGCCCTCCCAAGCCTCGCGGATATTGTACTCATACCGTTTTTCGCGAATGTTCTGTTCCGGAACTCCTATCATCTGCGCCAAATATCTGTCGGAGAAGCCGTCGCGCTTTGCTTTAAGCAGAGTTTCCTTGTCGGGGATCACTCCCTTGTTTGCCGCGAGAGCTTCCTCCTCGGCGATAAGCTCCTTCATCTGCTCCAAGAACCAGTGCTTTATTTTCGTGAGGTTGTAGATTTCCTCAACAGTCGCGCCTTTTCGGAGCGCTTCGTAAATTATAAACTGCCGTTCCGACGACGGATAAGTCAGCATACCGAGCAATTCTTCTTTTGACTTCTCGTGGAAATTCTTCGCGTACCCCAAGCCGTAACGCCCCGTTTCAAGCGAACGTATGGCTTTCTGGAACGCCTCTTTATAGGTCTTGCCGATAGACATCACCTCGCCGACAGCTTTCATCTGCGTGCCGAGTTTGTCCTCCGCGCCCTTGAATTTCTCAAATGCCCAACGCGCGAATTTTATAACGACATAATCCCCGTCGGGAACATATTTATCGAGAGTGCCGTATTTTCCGCAGGGGATCTCCGACAGCCTAAGCCCGCAAGCCAGCATTGCCGAAACAAGCGCTATCGGGAATCCCGTAGCCTTAGACGCCAACGCAGACGAACGCGACGTGCGCGGATTTATCTCGATAACTACTATTCTCCCGCTTACGGGGTCGTGAGCAAACTGGCAGTTGCAGCCGCCTATTACCTCAATAGCTCTCACTATGCTGTAGGAATATTCCTGAAGCTTTTTCTGAACGTCCTCGGCGATAGTCAGCATAGGCGCGGAACAGAAACTGTCGCCCGTGTGAACGCCTATGGGGTCGATATTCTCGATAAAGCACACGGTTATAACGTTATCATCTGCGTCGCGGACGACTTCAAGCTCAAGCTCCTCCCAGCCGGCGATAGACTCCTCGACCAGAACCTGCCCTACCAGTGAAGCCTGCAAGCCCCTTGCGCAGACTATTTTCAGCTCGTCGACATTGTAGACTAAGCCTCCGCCCGCGCCTCCCATTGTATACGCGGGACGCAATACGACGGGGTAGTGGAGTTTTTCGGCGATAGCCAGTGCTTCGTCAACGGAATAAGCCACTTCACTTCGCGGCATTTCTATACCGAGTTTCTGCATGGTATGCTTGAATTCTATTCTGTCCTCGCCGCGTTCGATAGCGTCCACCTGAACGCCTATTACCTGCACGCCGTATTTTTCAAGGATCCCCGCCTCGGAAAGCTCCGAGCAGAGATTAAGTCCGCTTTGTCCGCCCAGATTCGGCAGCAGCGCGTCGGGACGTTCTTTCTCGATTATCTGTGTAAGTCTGTTTACGTTCAGCGGCTCGATGTAGGTGATATCCGCGACGTCGGGGTCTGTCATTATTGTCGCGGGGTTGGAGTTTACGAGGACTATCTCGTAGCCGAGTTTTTTGAGCGCCTTACACGCCTGCGTTCCCGAATAGTCGAATTCGCACGCCTGCCCTATGATAATAGGACCCGACCCGATTATCATGATCTTGTGAATGTCTGTTCTTTTAGGCATAATTTATCTCCCTGTCCCTATTTTTTGAAGCTCTCGGCTTCATACAACATACTACATTTAATTATACCATAAAAAAGGACAAAAAGCAACAGTTTTTCCTTGAAACCGGAATAAAAAAATTCCCGTATAGAAAAAGCGGGGGATACCCGCTTATAATTTTTTGGTTTTGTAAAATTCGGGATCTTTCTTGATATTTTTGTTTACATGAATATAATAGAAAATGCAGATAATTATCGCGAAGCAGGTAGCCGACGGTGCGGCAAGTCCTATTCCGGTAAGGGAAGCGTTTTCCCGAATACTCATAAAATAGCTTACGGGAAGCCTTACAAGGAACGACTGAAGTATTCCCTGAAGCATTACAAATCCCGACAGCGAGTGTCCGTTGAAATATCCCATAAAGCTGAACAGAATGCTTGTCACGACGGCTTCTATCGCGAATCCCCGCAGGAATTCAAAGCTCCTTGCGATAACGGCGGGGTCGTTCGAGAAAATTCCCGAAATGAGGTCGCCTTTCGTAAACGCAAGTACAGCCACGGGAACACCTATTGCCGCGCCGATAAGCATACCGCACTTCATAGCCTGACGGGCTCGTTTTTCGTTTCCCGCGCCGACGTTCTGTGCCACGAAAGACGCCATACTCTGCATTATGGACGACGGTATAAGCATTACAAACGACACTATTCTCTGCGCCACGCCGTATCCCGAAGACGCTTCAAGCGACAGCTTGTTTACGAACGCGCATATCGCCAGAAAAGTCGCGCTTGTCAGCAGCTCCTGAAGCGCCAGCGGAAATCCTATCCTCAGAAAATGTCCTATCTCCGTGTCAAAGCGCATATCCTCGCGCTTTATCGAGAACGGAAGCTTTTGTTTTTTGATTATCGGAAGCGAGATAAAAACGCTTGCCGCCTGCGATATTACCGTTGCAATCGCCGCGCCGGTAACGTTCATTTTAAGTCCCGCCACAAGGACCAAGTCGCCGATTATATTCATTACACACGCTATCGCCACGAAGATAAGCGGCAGACGGGAGTTGCCCATTCCGCGAAAAATGCAGGAAATGAAATTGTAAAACACAACAAACACAAATCCCGCACCGCATATCCGTATATAGTTCACCGTAAGCGCGAGCGCCTCGGCAGGAGCCTGCATCAGAACGGCTATAGGCTCGGCAAGCGTAAAGAGCAGAACGCTCATCACCGCCGCGAACGCTATGAAAAAGCATACGGCGTTTCCTAAAAGCCTGCCTATCTTGTTCGCTATGCCTACGCCTATGTACTGCCCCATAAGCACGGTCACTCCCGTAGACAGCGAGCTTATCAGCACGGTAAATGTCTGCATTATCGACGCGCCCGTTGATACTCCCGAAATTCCCTCCGTCGTGCCGAACTTGCCGACTACCAGCAGGTCGACCGCGCTGTACATGGACTGCAGAACAAGCGCTCCGAGTATCGGAAGCATAAATCCCGCGAGTTTTTTCGGTATGCTTCCCTTGGTGAAATCTGTTTTTTCTTCCATAATATACCTTTTTCTCCGTCATAATCTTAATAAATTTCCATAAAATCCTCATATTGATTATATCACCTTTTTCGGAATTTGTCAACAAGATGTATTGACAAGGGACACGAAATGTGGTATAATATAAAGCAGAAAGCGGTTTGTAATGCGCATTTGCTTACAAACATAGTTTGTTTTATGAATCGAGGTCATTATGGGAGATTATTTCGGAAGCAATGTCGGCAAGCTCGGCTTCGGGCTTATGAGATTGCCGAGAAAGGGATTGTCTATCGACGTAGAACAATTCAAGAAAATGGTGGATATGTTTATCAACGCGGGTTTTACTTATTTCGATACCGCTTACGTCTATCCGGGAAGCGAAGCCGCGACAAAAAAGGCTCTTGTCGACCGCTATCCCCGTAATAGATACACGCTTACGACAAAGATAAACGCGTTTATGCCGACTTTTACGGAAAAATCCGTAAAACAGCAGTTTTATACCAGTCTGGAACGTACAGGCGCGGGTTATTTCGATTATTACCTGCTCCACGCAATAATGGAGAACAATTATAAAAAATATGAGAAATTCGGTATCTGGGATTACGTTTCACAGCTAAAAGCCGACGGAAAGGTCAAGCATATCGGTTTTTCGTATCATTCCGGTCCGGAGCTTCTTGACAGACTTCTGACAGAACACCCCGAAGTGGATTTTATTCAGCTCCAGATAAATTACGCCGATTGGGAGCGCAGAAGCGTCGCTTCCCGTGCAAATTACGAAACTGCACGCCGTCACGGTGTTTCCATAGTCGTTATGGAGCCGGTCAAGGGCGGAGCTTTGGCAAATCCGCCGTCCGCGGTCAAGAAACTGTTTTCGGAGTACGCTCCAAACGCGTCCTATGCGTCGTGGGCGATAAGGTTCGCGGCTTCGCTAGACGGTATAATCACCGTTCTGTCTGGAATGTCGAATATTTTTCAGGTGAACGATAATGTTTCGTATATGAAGGATTTCAAGCCGCTTAACGCCGAGGAACAGGCGATTATCCGCAAGGCTCAGGAAATTATCGGAAGGTCCTCAGCCATACCTTGCACGGCGTGCCGCTATTGCTCCGAGGTCTGCCCGAAAAAGATCCCCATACCGGATATTTTTACGGCGGCGAACAAGCAGCTTACGAACGGTCAGATAAAAGAGGCTCTCGCGGATTATACTTCCGTCACCGAAAACGCGGGAAAAGCGTCCGATTGTATACGCTGCCGCAGCTGTGAGAACGCCTGCCCGCAGCACCTCAAAATCACGGAATTCCTCAAGCAGTGCGCCGAAATGTTTGAATAATTTTGTAGGGCAAATCGGGATTTAGGGAGGTTATCAAAATGAAATGTAACAGTTTAGAGGAAGTACGTTCAAACATAGACAGAATTGATAATGAGATCATCAAATTGATAGCTGAGAGAACAGACTATGTAAAGCAAGCGTCTTCATTTAAGAAAAGCGAAGATGGGGTTAAAGCGCCTGAACGTGTTGAAGCAGTTATTCAAAAGGTTAGAGAAAAAGCGGCAGAATATGGTGCAGATCCGGATATGGTCGAAGTATTGTATAGAGAAATGATTTCAAGATTTGTCAGCATGGAAATGGACGAATTTAAGAAGAGTGAATAGCATAAATCATGACCGTTCAATCCGGATATTCCAATAATTTATATTTTTTAGGAGGATCTTATGATCTACAGACAATTCAAGGATAAAAAGCTGTCGCTGCTCGGTTTCGGGACAATGCGCCTGCCGCTGCTCGAAAACGGCGAAGTCGACGAGGAACAGGTGTCGCGTATGGTGAAATACGCCGCAGAACACGGCGTAAATTATTACGATACGGCATATCCTTACCATAATTGCCGTTCCGAAATAATCATCGGAAAAGCCCTGAAACAGCTCCCGCGCGAGAGCTTTTACCTCGCGACTAAATACCCCGGTCATCAGATAGCGTCAAGTTACGACCCCGCGGGCGTTTTCGAGGAACAGCTTCAAAAATGCGGCGTCGATTATTTCGATTTTTACCTCTTACATAATATCTACGAGAATTCGCTTAAGACCTACACCGACCCGCGCTGGGGGATAGTTGACTATTTTATTGAGCAAAAACGAAAAGGCAGGATAAAACATCTCGGCTTTTCCTGCCACGGCTCGCTCGAAACTTTGAAAACTTTCCTCGACCTCTACGGAAGTGAGATGGAATTTTGTCAGATACAGCTGAACTATCTCGACTGGACTCTGCAAAACGGAAAGGAAAAGTACGAGCTTCTGACCGAGCGGAATATCCCCGTGTGGGTAATGGAGCCCGTCCGCGGCGGAAAACTCGCGAATCTCCCGAAGGAGCCGCACGAGCGGCTTGCGGATTTCCGTTCGGGAGTTTCGGACGCGTCGTGGGCGTTCCGCTGGCTTGAGGGACTGCCGAATGTCACAATGATCTTGTCGGGAATGTCAAATATGGCGCAGATGGAGGACAATGTCCGCACATTCGCGGACAGCGACCCGCTTTCCGATACGGAGAAAAATACGCTTTTCGAGATAGCGGAGGGGCTTAAAAATTCCGTTCCGTGTACGGCTTGCGGATATTGCCGCGCGGACTGCCCGAAAAAACTGAATATTCCGAAACTTCTGGCGCTGTACAACGATATGAAATTTTCCCCGTCAAACAACGTCGGAATGGCGATAGACAGCTTGTCTGAGGACGAACGTCCGAGCGCGTGCGTGTCCTGCGGAAAGTGCGCGAGGACCTGCCCGCAGAAGATAGATGTTCCCGCCGCGTTCAAAGATTTCACCGCCTTGCTCGAAACCGTCCCGCATTGGGCGGATATGTGCAGACAGCGCGAGGAAGCCGCAAGAAAACTCCGAACACAAAATTCGTAATATTCCGTAAAATAAAAGGCTGCGTTTTATCGGCGCAGCCTTTTTTATTCAGTCGTTTTCCTTGTCGAGAATTTTCTTTACTTCCGATATCGGAATGTTTTTCTCGCGGGAAATTTTTGCTATGTCGTCGTATTCCCACTTTGTTTTTGTAACACCATAGCCGCTTGAAATTTTCCTGCGGACTTTTCCGAGCGAGCTGTCGAAAATCTCCTCTTTTCGTTCGAGAACGTGCCGCAGCGTGCGTGTTTCGCGTATTCCTATAGTTGAGGTGTTCGCGAAGATAAGCGACAGCATTTTCTCCTTTTCGTTATCCCCGCACATCACACGGATAAGCGTTCCCGTGCGGTTTTTTTTCATTCCTATGGGAATTGTGTAGACCTCCCGCGCACCTGCCGAAAACAGCGTTTCTACCGCGAATGAAATTTCCTCAGCGGTCATATCGTCGACATTCGCGGAAAGCTCCCATACAACGTCCGTATTCTCGGAAAGATCCTCTCCGAGAAAAGCCCTCACGCAGTTTGCAGCGGGAAACTCCCTTTTCCCCATTCCGTAGCCAACGGAATTTGTCGCCATAACGGGCATTTCCCCGAATTCCGAAACGAAATGCCGCAGCAGCGCCGCTCCCGTCGGCGTGCAGAGTTCGCCCTCTATCTTCCCGCCATAAATAGGGATATCCCGCAGAATATACGCCGTCGCAGGCGCGGGTACGGGCAATATCCCGTGTGCGCAGTGTACCTGCCCGCTTCCGACGTGAATGGGCGAAGCAGCGATTTTATCGGGCTTAATTTCGTTTATCAGCATGCAAACGGCAGTAATGTCCGCCACCGCGTCCAGCGTTCCCACCTCGTGAAAATGAATTTCCGTCACGGGCTTTCCGTGAACGTGACTTTCCGCCTCGGCAATTAAACCGTACACTTCAAGAACGTCCTTTTTCACGTTTTCGGGGATATTCATATGACTTACAATATGCTCTATATCGTGCATACTCGCGTGATGATGTTCATGATGCTCGTGAGAATGTTCGTGATGTTCGTGAGTATGCTCGTGATGTTCGTGCTGATGTTCGTGATGTTCTTCCTCTTCTTCGCCGTTGACCAAGACAGACACGCGCGTGCCCGTTATTCCGCATTTTACATCTGAATGTCTTTCAAAGTGAACCTTTGGTATTCCGAGCGAATTCAGCTTATTTATAAATTCGTCGGGTTCGGGAAGAAGCTCCAGAAGCGCTGCCGAAAGCATATCTCCCGCTGATCCCATCGAGCAGTCAATATATAAAGTTTTCATTTCTCCTCCTTAAAATCAGTCTGTTTTCGTGTTTCCATATGATTTATCATACTCGCGAAATATCCCGCTCCGAAGCCGTTGTCGATATTCATAACGCACACTCCCGAAGCGCAGGAATTAAGCATCGACAAAAGCGCCGAGATGCCGCCGAAAGACGCTCCGTAGCCCACGCTCGTCGGCACAGCGATAACGGGGCAGTCCGAAAGCCCGCCTATAACGCTCGCGAGCGCGCCTTCCATTCCCGCTATAGCGATTATCACAGACGCGGACATAATCTCCTCTTTATGCGCGAGCAGCCTGTGAAGTCCTGCCACCCCCACGTCGAATAATCTCACGACCTCGTTTCCGAGAGCCTCGGCGGTCAGAGCGGCTTCCTCGGCGACGGGAATATCGCTTGTGCCGCCTGTCGCGACAACTATTTTCCCGATACCGTCGGGTTTCGGAATTCCGCCCGAAATCGCCAGATGTGCCGTTTCATAGTAGGTAATTTCGCAGCTTTCTGAAATCATTTTTGCTGCTTCGGGCGAGAGTCGCGTGATTAAAATGCGCTCCTGCCCGTGCTTTTTCAGTGAATCAATTATCCCTATCATCTGTGTGTGGGTTTTTCCCGCGCCGTATATCACTTCCGGCGCACCCTGACGCACCTTTCTGTGAATATCGACATTCGCATAGCCCAGCTCGTCGAACGGCTCGGCTTTCAGCTTCAAAAGCGCCTCGTCTACTGAAATTTTCCCGTCACGGACGGATTCCAGAAGCCTTTTTGTTTCGGTGTTCAAAAAAATCCCCCTTCGGATAAAAATCGTGAAAAGCGGCTCCGCAAAACGCGGAACCGCCAATTTTACTTTTTGCGATTTGTCAGAGCGTTCCGTATAACGCCCTTCGGGTCGCTGAAAAGCAGCATTCCCAGCCAGATCGTCAGTCCCAGTGCGACAACGCAAAGTCCGAGATAACTGTCGTTCAGCATATCCGCCGCGGCAGGGGAGAAGAACTCCGCGCCAAGCTCCGCATACTCAAAAACAGCGTCCACAAGCCACATAAGCGACGCTCCCCAGAACATCAGCGCCAACGCTCCCAGTTTCAGCTCACGGCGGCGCGTATTGAAGTACCACACCAGCGTCGCTGCTATTGCCGCGAAAACAGTTATAAGAAGCGTCATTTAATTTCGACCTCGGCGTCGTTATCGGATTTTTCGGAGCGTTTTTCAATGATATGCGAGATCCCCACCATTGCGCCCCATACTGCCGTTACCAGAGCCGCCATAGCTACTCCCGCCGTACCCATTTCATGAAGCATAGCGGCAGCGTCCTCAGGATTTGCCGCATTAGTTAGGAACGGGAACACGGGTATGATCTCGCCGTGCCATATATGCTCGAACGCAAGCAGTGCCGAGCCGCCCCAGAGCATACCGTTCAGCCATTTTATTTTTGCGGAAAACGGCATTTTCACGGATTTTTCGGAAACTTCCTCCGTTGTTTTTCCCGCCGAGCTTTCCTTATGCTCGATGATTTTCTGAGTGATCGTCGTTATCACTGCTTCGCCTGCCGGTATAAGAAAACAAGCCATTTTAAGTACCTCCTAAATTAACAAAAAATAGAAAAGTTCATTTTATATTATTATACACCCTTTTTTTCCGTTTGTCAAGGGGTAAATTCACTGTATGTGTTCATTTATTTAAATATGGGGCAGGCTTTATAAAAATCAATTATCTGCGGACACAAAAAATGCCCGTCCGATAGATACGGCGGGCATTTGTTTTCCAAACTGGTTATCATTTATCTTTTTGCTTAGTGGGTCTTGATTTTTGAGGTTCCTTGATTTCGGTCTGAATGGTTTTTCTGCGAAGCATTTCCACGGTATTTGTCACATACAGTATATCCTCGTCGCTCAGTCCCTGAACGTCGATTTTTTGAGATTTGGTTTCAAGTCCGAGCAGATAATCCGTTGTGACGTGAAACGCCTTTGCGATCTTTACGAGTACCTCCGCGGAAGGATAACGAAGTGACTGTTCATAATAGCTTACTGAAGCTTTAGAAAGCATCATTCTATCGGCAAGCTGCTGTTGTGTAAGTCCTGATTTTTTGCGTAGTTCTTTAAGAGTCAATCCAAAATCCGCCATATTTTTCACCTCCGTCGATTTAATTATACACTATTTGAATATTACAGTTCTTGAATTGTCAATATCAAAAATGTTTATTTTCCGTTTTTTGGCGAAAGTTCGTGTTTCCGAAAAATGAAATAACGGACTTCAATTACAGTATAAAAGCCGAAAATATCATTCTCCGCCCCGTGATATATCAATTTTCATATCAGCCGGCAGGCTGTTCGGCTTCGTCCGTGTTTTGTACTATCGTTTGAATATTCAGTTCAACGGCAGAGATACCGCTTTCCTCGGAAACGAGATTTTTCAGTATCTGTTCTTCCGAAGCGGAAAGTTCGTTCTCCGTTTCACCCGAAACGTAAATGTTTTTCCCGCTGCTGCCGAACATGATACCGACCCGAATATTGCTCATATCCTTGAAAACAGCCGATATTTTCGCCGATATCGCCGCACAGTCCACCTGTTCGTGCAGATTTTCCGAAAGCTCCTCGTTCTTTGCTTTTTCCTCGTCGAGCTGTTTTTGCAGGTCGCGTATCGTGTTTTCCTGAATGGCAATAGTCACCTTGTCGGTATCGAATTCGCCTTCAATGCTCTTATTCTGCGTAACGTGGAGCTTGTAGCCCTTGAGGTCATAGTTTTCCAGCTTGCTTTCAAGCTCGGCGATTTTTTCGTCGGATATCGGCGTTCCGACCAAGGAAACCGATATAGTTTTATCGGCTATGTCGATATTGTTCTGCACCTGTTGGGTATCCGTGAAAACAAATTCCTGCTTTAAGTAATCGTTTGCGTTTTTCTCCAGTACCGATTTGTATACCGTGTACATCGCGAAAAGTATACTCGGAATTATTGTAATTATAACAGCTGTCGTTATCGCGCGGCTTATGCGTTTTTCTTTTTTGGCGTCAAGCTCCGTGCGAAGCGGCACTCTCAGCAGCTTTGTCACAAAGAACGCCGAAAGCGCTATGAACAGCGTATTTATAAGGAACAGATAAAGCGCTCCGAGAATGAAATTCAGCTGCATTGTGGCTATTCCGTATCCTACCGTACACAGCGGCGGCATAAGTGCGGTCGCTATCGCCACTCCCGGAATAACGTTTCCTGTTTTCTTGCGGGTATTTCCTATCCCGCCTGCTATTCCTCCGAAGAGGGCGATAAGCACGTCCCACAGTGTGGGCGTGGTTCGCGCGAGCATTTCGCTTGTCGCTATTGTAAGCGGAGTAAGTCTGAAATAGATCGTCGACGTGATAAGGCTTATCAGCACCTGCGTCCCGAAGCGTGATACGGCGTGCTTAAACAGCGACAGATCGTGTATTGCCAGAGAATACCCCATCGTAAGTATCCCGCTCATAAGCGGGGAGATAAGCATAGCGCCTATGATGACCGCCGTGGAATTCACGTTAAGACCTATTGACGCGATAAGTATCGCCATCATCAGTATCCACATATTCGCGCCGTGAATGACCGTGTTTTCCTCCATCATATCGTGCAGCTCGTCATAACCCAGCATATCGCTGCGCATATCGAGAAGTCTGTGAAAATATTCTTTTATGGGGTGCCTGTCCTTTTTTGACGAAGTCATATTTCTTTAGCCTCCAAAATAATTTACTATCACAATTATACAACAGTATCCTTGCATTGTCAATACGGAAATCCGATTTTTTCAATTTTTTTTGGAAAAAAACTGCCCTCCCGCTGCATCGGGGGAGGGCATTGTTCTGTTACGGCTTCAGAAGTTTTTCCAGAAGCTCGTCCACGTCCATAGGTTTTGTCATAAAATCGTTCATACCGCAGTCAAGCGAACGTTTCTGCTCGTTGTTGAAAGAATTTGCCGTGCAGGCGATTATCTTCACGGTTTTAGCGTCGGAGCGGTCAAGAGCGCGCACAGCCTTTGCCGTTTCAAATCCGTCCAGTTCCGGCATAAGCAGATCCATAAGGATAACGCCGAATTCGCCCTCGGCGGAATTTTTGAATATTTCAAGCGCCAGCTTGCCGTTTTCGGCGACCTCCGCCTCGAAGCCGTTGTTTTTCAGCAGCTCCACGACGATCTCCGCGTTAAGCTCGTTATCCTCGGCAACAAGCACCTTAGGGTGCGGGATATCTTCATTTCCGGCTTTGGCAAAATTATCATCCGGCGCCCCGCACACCTTCGCGTCGAACGTGAACGTAAACGTGCTTCCCATGCCTTTCTCGCTCACGCACGAAAGCTCTCCGCCCATAAGCCGCGCCAGACGGCGGCTTATCGAAAGCCCCAGACCCGTTCCCTGATTTCCTTTTGAAACCGTTTCAAGCTCTTGAGAAAACGCTTCAAATATCTTCCCTCGGAATTCCTCGCTCATACCTTTTCCCGTATCGGCTACGGTAAAGACGTTATGTACTTTTTCGCCGCGTATTTCCTGCCTGAGCGCGAGAGTCACCCCTCCGCCCTTAGACGTGAATTTCCTTGCATTGTCAAGGAGGTTCAGCAGTATCTGCTGTATCCTTACCGGATCGCCGAGAAAATACGGCGCTTTTATTTTGGTGTTTACGGTAAAATGCAAGCCTTTTTCGTTCATAGCGGAGCTTACGGAAGTCCCGACGGTTTCCGTTAGAAGTTTTATATCAACGGGTGAGTTTTCAAGCTCCAGCCGCTTTGCTTCAAGTTTTGAGGAATCCAGAATATCGTTTACCAGCGAGAGCAGATATTTTGCCGTAACGGTCGACTGTTTAAGATACTCTTCCAGTTTCGAGTTGTCGGTGGATTGCGACATCAGGTGATTCAGCCCGATAAGACCGTTAAGCGGCGTGCGTATCTCGTGGCTCATAGTCGAGAGGAACTGTCCCTTTGCCTTGGCGTCGGCTCGGCTCTCCGCGGCGTGTATCCTCTGACGTATTAGCAATATCGCCAGCAGCACTATTACCGAAAACGAAACGCAGAAAATAATAACGGCATATTTGTACCTGCTGAAAAAATCATCGAAATTATAATTGTATTGATTTTCCATCACGCCCTGAATGGTGAAATTTCCTATTTCGTCCTCGCTCAGTGATGCAATGGCTTTGTCGAGGATATGTATTATGCGCTCACATTCCTGCTGTTTTGCTTCAGATCCCTCGCCAAACGGCATAACCGCCGAAAAGCAGTGTCTGTCGTCAAGTCCCACGACGGGAATGACTTTCAAACTCTCGTATTTCGGTTTTGCGAGCCAGTATTCAACCACATACTGATTCTGTATCATCAAATCGGATTTTCCGTTTTCAAGTGCGTCCAGACAGTCGGATATCGAGTCATAATCCTCCAGCACAAAATTCGGATACGCCTTTGCCAGAACCTTTTTCAGAGTCTGTGAACCTGTTGAAACCGCTACCTTAAAATGACTGTCATATTTGAATTCAAAATTCTGGTGTGCTACGATGACCTTTCTGCTGGAAAAATACGGTTCGCTGATAAGTATTCCGCGGGCTTTCTTGTTTTCCTCGTTGAATTCGACGCTTGTCACGAGGTCGAATCCGTTTCCGATAAGGTAGTCATAGGTGACGTTTTTGGTGGGAAGCTCGGCATACTCGAACTCAAAGCCGGATATCTCGCTTATTCTGTCGAGTATATGGCGCGAGATCCCCGCGAACTCTCCGTTTTTATCCGCGAAAGAAACGGGTATCCTGTCGGTTACGAAGCCCACTTTAAGGTGCTTATGCGATTTTACGAACTCCTGTTCTTCGGGAGTAAATATCATTGCCGTGTCGGATCCTGTCTGCGCGAATGTTGTGATATTCACCGAAACCGTGGTAATAAAAAAAGCACATATCAAAAGCACGGCGGCTGCCGCACGGAAAAATATCCGAGCCAACTATAATCACCTCACGGAGTGAAAATTTCAAACTTCCATAATATATTATACAATATTCCGACGATTTTGTCAAGCGCAAAAAAAACCGCCGTCCGAAAACGGCGGCGGCTGAATAATTATTTTCTATAATGAAATAATATAATATCAAATCGGAAAAGGAGTTGTTTTTATGATAGAATCCGATACAATAAAGCTCCTGCGGGAATGTGACGCGGGAATAAAAACCGGTGTTTCGTCTATAGACGGTGTCCTTGAATATGTAAGCGACAAAACGCTTCTCAAATATCTCACCGACTGCAAGGACGAGCATAACAAGCTTAAAAATGAAATTCAGACCCTGCTTGAAAAATATCATGACGACGGCAAAGACCCAAATCCCATGGCGAAAAGTATGTCGTGGCTCAAAACTAACGTCAAGCTGGGCGTGAACGAATCCGACGAAACCATCACCGACCTTATGACGGACGGTTGCAATATGGGCGTAAAGTCGCTCAACAAGTACCTTAACAAATACAAAGCCGCCGACGAAAAGACCAAGGATATAACCAAGCGTCTGATAAATCTCGAAGAAAAGCTTGCCGTGGATATACGCGGCTTTCTATGATCGGTTAAGCAGATATATTGAGAGATTGAGATATCCCGCGAATGTCACCCAGATAATATACGGTATCATCAGTATCCCCGAAATCGTGCTTATACCGAAGAATTTCATCGTTGTCCGCACTATCAGTATCCACAATATAACAAGCCAGATAAACGCGAACAAAAACGCCTGCATATTGAAAAATATTATCGGCCAGAAAAAGTTGAATATCAGCTGAAGCCCGTAGGTAATAAGCGCACCGCCGTTCGGCTTTTTGGACACGGCGACGAAGTAGGAAGCCGTTCCCATAAGGACATACAGTATCGTCCATACCACGGGAAACAGCCACGCGGGCGGTGAAAGTGCCGGCTGGTCAAGCTCGCCGAATGCCGCCATGCTGCCGCGTGTTAAAAGCGACGAAAACAATCCCACTCCGAGCGGTATTGCTATGCAGATAATAAGCGTTTTCCACTGAATTTTCATAAAATCACCTCTTGTTATCTTATGAAACAAGCCGTGAATTAAGAACAGAAAACCGAGGGCGTATGCTCTCGGTTTTTGTGTTGTTTAACATAGATGTGCAGGATATATTTCCGTCGGCAGTCAGCTTTTTGCTTTTTATTCCCACGCCCGAAAATTGTCCACAATAATTTCCACGTCTGAAATTTGTCCACAATATTTTCGTGCAATATATTGTATGCTTATACCCACGCTTGAAGCGAACTGTCAGCGGCGACTCGCCGCTGACAGAGTAGCGTGTACGGAGTTTATCCAGTCGGAGTAAGCCACCATTCCTATATCGGTGATTGTCACCTTAGCAGGGATATAGGTGTTTCTTTCGGAAAAATCGGACAGGTCAACCGAAGTGTCGGAAATGTTTCCGAGATCAATGACAGGATATTCGTTTTGCCATACAAGCCCGTAGCTGTAGCCGACAGTTTTTTCGGAGTATATTCCATCAAAAGAAACTCTAGTGATATTCATTACGGGCAAGCCGCATTTACCGCTCGGAACAAACAAAATATCGCCCGCTGCAATGCCGTAATCGTCCTCGCCCGCGATGGCAAGATAGCCTTCAAGCTCCATATCGCCTTCAAATTCCGCTTCGCAATATTGAAAAAATATTTCGGGGCAGTATCGTGCCACTTCACTCATTGTCATGGTTTCACCGTTCGGGGAGGTGAAGTACGCGTTTGCCATATTATTGAAACAGCTTTCAGCGCTTTTGACCGTAAGTCCGCATATGCTGTCGCCGACTTTTATCCGCTTGAAATCATTAAGTTTCTCATCGGGAACTCCCGTAAAGGTCATTTCTTCGGCATTGTAAATATCGGAGTTGTCGCGGTCGGTATAGCACAAGCCGGAGGGTTCGAGGACATATGCGAAGCCGTTGCAGGTTATTTGGGCGGACGAATTCAGAAACTTGTCCATCGTGAATTCCGACACATCGGCGTCCTCATAGTCCAGCTTAAAAGAGGAAATATCGTCTTTTTCCACAATATCGCCCGCAAGCCCGATAATGTTTTTCACTTCTTCCTGCTTTACGACAAGGTCGGCGTGAGAGTTTTCCGAGTCGGTCGAATTGTCTGAGCTTTCGGCGCTTTCGGAAGAATTTTCCGAAGAAGCCGAGCTTTCCGAGGACGAGCTTTCCGTATCCGACGAGCTGTCGGAGTTTTCCGAGTTTTCGGAGTTTTCGGAGTTATTGCACCCGCAAAGCGAAAGAGCCGAGAGGGAAAATATTCCCGCGAGTAATAAAGTGAGTGATTTTTTCATAGAACAGCATTCCTTTCACCGTAATATTTACAAATATAATTCTATCACATTTTTTATGTGTTGTCAATAAAAGGTAACAAAACTGTAACCATTTGTAACCTTTTTGTAACCAGTTTAAATTTTTGTTATAATACACAAAAAAATGTCGGATAATTTGTTAAAAAAGTTACTTTACAAATTTACTTAAATAACTTAAAATATATATTAGTACTTAAAAAATAATAAAAAGGAGATCCGTAATGATAAAAAAAGCGGTTACAATGAGCGATATTGCAAGGTCAATGAACGTTTCGACGGTCACGGTGTCAAAGGCGTTGGGCGACCGCGAGGGAGTGTCTGACGCTCTCCGTGAGAAAATAAAGCAGAAAGCGTCCGAAATGGGCTATAAACTCCGCACCTCGGAGCGCGAGCCGCGCGACGGTTCTACATACAATATCGGCATCGTCGTCGCAAAGGAGCTTATAAGCGATTCCTCTGCCATTTACTGGACAGTTTATAAAGATCTTATAGAAATATTCCGCAAGCATAATTATTACGGTATGCTTGAAGTCGTGGAGGATACCGTCCGCGAGCGTTCCGACTCATCTCGCCGCGACCAGAGCTCGGACGTGCCCAATTCCATACGCGACAGAAAAGTCGACGGGATAATAATGCTCGGACAGTTTTCGGACGAATTTATTGATAAATTGTCGCCGTATTTTATCCCTACCGTCTTTCTGGATTATTACGGAAACCGCGACGACACGGTCATTCCCGATAATTTTTACGGCGCTTATACGCTGACTTCCCACCTTATTTCCAACGGACACAGGCGCATAGCTTTCCTCGGAAGCCACAACGCGGGCGGGTATGTGACGGACAGATACCTCGGCTATTATAAGGCGCTGCTCGAAAACAGAATAGCTCTGCGCTCCGACTGGACGATCCCCGACAGAGATAGAAACGGCAGCATCTTCAAGTTGTTCACGCTTCCCGAAGAAATGCCTACGGCTTTTGTCTGCGCGTGTGATGAAACAGCTTTCAGGCTTGTGGACCAGCTTTCCGCAAGCGGGATACGCGTTCCGACGGATATTTCCGTCGTGGGTTTCGAGAATCACACATTCGCCACAATGTGCCGTCCGAATCTTACCACAGTCGACATAAATGTTTTCCGAATGGCTGAGGAAGCCGCCGATATCCTCTTGAAGAAGATACGCGACGGCAGCTATAAGCGCGGCAGAACGCTCGTTTCCGGAAGCCTTGTCCGCCGCGACAGCGTGAGGAATCTTTTCGCCTGATATCCGTGAAAGGAGCTTTTATGCGAAAAATAACAGCGGCTTTGCTCGCGCTTGTTGTTGCGGCAGCGCTTGCGGGCTGTATGGACGATAATGACAGCGCGGACGAAAGACTGTCCGCGTCCGCCGTTTCGGACAGCGGGATCTTATCGCCGTCGGATTTTTCCTATTCCGACGAATTTACAAAATATGAAAACGCGGACGAAAAAATATCCGATCTTATAGGAATGGGCTATGACGCTTATCTTTACGACTTCAGAAAGGATATGCGTGTCGGATATGCGCTTTCCTACGGGAACGACCCTCTGCCGGTCGAGGCGGATTACGGACTTTCGGGAACGATATCGCAAAACTGCGCCGCCGTGAAATTTTACAATAATTCCGCCTTGCCCATCACGGCGGAGAGTATCTCGTTTGGATCGGCGGATAAAAATTCCTCGTTCGGCGGTTTTTCCGCTGGAACCGCCGAGGCGGAGTTTGATTTATCGGGTCTTGACAGCGGTCTGTACCGTGTTTCGGCAGCGATACGGCAAAACGGTGAGCTTTCTTCCGACCCGAATTCCGATGCCGCGGTGAACACGGAAATTTCAATGTACATCTACATTAACAACGGCGCGGATTTCTGCGAGATACTTTTCGCAAACGATAGCACCTTCGGGCTTATAAAAAACCGACGCACAAACGTTCTTCGGCTTATTTCGGACGCGGGCGTTACACCCGAAAATTCCTCGGACGCTTTCGAGATATTCTACCCGTATCGTGATAATTTCGACGGGGCAGGGAATCAGATATGGCGCTGCGATACGGAAAAGTGGGCAGAGCTGTCGGATTCTCTCGTCGAAGAAGAATGGTCAGAGGAGCGGAAAGCGTTTGTCATCTGCCGCTGGATCTCCGAAAATATCGCTTACGACGACTGGAAAACCGACCGTCAGGACCGCGATTATCTTGCGGGGGACTATATGGGCGACTACAGCGTCTGGAAGCTCCGTGCGGGAGTTTGTCGGGATATAGGACAGATCGCCGCCATTATGCTGAGAAAACAGAGGATACCCTGCGGTGTTATCTCGTTTCCCGACCATTTGTGGAATTTCGTTTACCTTAACGGAAATTGGCTGGAGCTTGATTTAGTTCAGTATGTGCAATACCGTGTCGCGACCGAGGACGTGACCTTGCGCGAGCCTGCGGGCAATAATTATTCCGGTATGCTCAATATCGTCCCGCAAAGCGTCGGGAGCCTTAAAAACGCTGCCGTCAACGAAAAGCTCTATACCGAATCCTACAGATAGCCGAACGAAAGTTTTCAAAAGCAGTTTGTGCGCCGCTTTGGTGTACTATTCACGGCTTTGACTTTTTGAAATAAAAAATACAGGCACTCTACCGTGAGTGCCTGTTGTTCTGATATTGTCTGTTACGAATGACGCGGTTTTGATCACGCCTGAAGTATCCTCGTGAAGTCCTTGAACACTTCGGATATCTTTATCTGCTGCGGGCAGACTTTCTCGCAGCTCCTGCAGCCTATGCACGACGCGGGGCGTTTGTCCTCAGGTATAGCGTCAAGCGCCATAGGAGCGATAAATCCGCCGCCCGTAAATCTGTGCTCGTTGTAAAGCTCCAGCAGATCGGGTATTCCTATCCCTTTCGGGCAGTGCGTCGTACAGTACCGGCAGCCCGTGCATGGAACATTATACTGCTTTATCATTTCTTTCGCGATTTTGTCCAGTACCTCAAGTTCCGCGTTGTTAAGCGGCTTGATGTCCTCGTAGAACGCTATGTTCTGCTTTATCTGCTCAAAGTCGCTCATTCCCGAAAGCGTCACTTTTACTTCGGGAACGGTCTGCAAAAATCTGAACGCCCATTCAACATCTGACGCTTCCGGACGCAGCTTTTTAAGCTCCGCGGAATACTTTTCGTCCAGATGCGCAAGTTTTCCTCCGCGAACGGGTTCCATTACCCATACAGGTATCCCAAGCTTCGTGAAGTACTCCACCTTGCCCTTTGCGTTCTGGAAATCCCAGTCCACCCAGTTTACCTGAAGCTGACCGAATTCCATATATTCCGCATACTTGTCAAGGAACGCGCGCAGCGTCTGCATTCCGCCGTGTCCAGAAAAACCGAGATGACGTATCCTGCCGTTCTTTTTCTGATCGATAAGATAGTCGAATATCCCGAATTTCGGGTCGAGATACCCCTCCACGTTAAGCTCGCATACGTTATGGAACAGGTAAAAGTCGAAGTATTCCACGCCGCATTTTTTCAGCTGCTCCTCGAAAATTTCCTTTACCTTGCCCATATTTGCGAGGTCATAGCCGGGGAATTTGTTCGCGAGGTAAAATTTCTCGCGCGGGTAGCGTTTAAGCGCTTTCCCTATCGCGATCTCGGAGTTTCCCGCGTGATAGCCCCACGCCGTGTCATAGTAGTTTACCCCGTGAGAAAACGCATAGTCCACCATTTCGTCGACACGCGGCTGGTCGGGGCGGCTGTCGTCGCCGTCGATAACGGGCAGGCGCATACACCCCATACCCAACGCTGAAAGTTTCATTCCTTGAAAATCAGAATAGATCATAAAATTCTCCTTATTTTTAATTATTTGAGTTTGTATTTTCCGGGCGGACACAGATCAATTCCTGCTCCGCACGAGCAGCCGCACGACCTTCTTCGTGACGCGAGGACTTTTCTCGCAAGCGGTGAAGCCAGTACCTGCGCCACTGTACGCTTGCCGTCGCCCACAGTTTTGCGTTTTTTCCTGTAGTGCTTGTTGATTCGGGCTTTCATATCCTCAAGGCGTTTTTCGGCTTCATAGCGCTTTGCCTTTGCAAGCTCGCGGTCGAATTTATTACATTCTGCCGCTGTCGGCAGCCGCTGATAATCCGATGAAGAGGCGTAGCTTTTTATTTCATTTTCGAGAGCCTGATTCAGCCCCGCTATAGCGTTTCCGTCGCCGCCGTTCCGCACTGCTTTCCGATATTCGGAAAGCGCCGTCAGCGCGTTTGACAGCCGCATTGAATTTACCTCGTCACGCGTCCTGCACGCCCTCAGATTACACCTGAACATTTTTCTCGCGCTTTCCATCTGCTGAAACTTCGAGTATGTATCGGGGTCTTTCGAGGCGAGGTACTGCTGTTCGCTTGAATTGAGCGTAAGCCCTCTGTACATCTTTGCCCTTATTCCGGAAAGCCGTGTATCCTTCGACTTATCGTACTCATTTTCGGAGAACATATTGTCGATTTTTTCCATTTGCTCCTTCACCATTTCGGCGAGGGTCTTAGGCTTTTCGGTTTCGTCAGTTTTTTCGGGGCTTTCTGCCCGTGAGGTCTGTTCCTGCCGGAAATTTCCGCTGTCCTGTGCCGATTCTGCCTTTGCTTTTGGTGCGGCAGGTTCCTGTTTTGTGTCGGCTTCGGCTTCACGAGCCGACTTAAACGCTTCTCTCGAAAAATCCGCACGGTCACGGTTCACGGATTTCGGGAGCTTATTATCGCCGACATTTTCTCCCGAAGCGGAGATACTGCGCGTATAATCCGAAAAGCTGTTTTTGCAGCTGTAAATTCCGAATTCCACAAAAATCCCTCCCGACCGAATAAATATAAATTATAGTATACTTATTTATATCGGCAGATTTTTCCTCAACTTGACTATAATTTCCGCTTTTTGTGGAATATGCCGAATTTTTTCGGCATTTTATCCAAATTTCAGTAAAAATAAAACCCCGAACCATGCACGGGGCGAAATACTATGAATAACATTTACGGGAAAATCCGCTTATCTTTCCTCGAAGTCGAGAGAAAACAAACGTCCCGCAGAAACCTGCGAAACGAATTTGCCGCCGGTCACACCGGCTGTCTAACCTTGTGTAAAAAAGATTTCCTTGAAGTCGAGAGAAAACAAAATATCCCGCAGAAACCTGCGAAACGAATTTGCTGCCGGTCATACCGGCTGTCTAACCTTGTGTAAAAAAGATTTCCTTGAAGTCGAGAGAAAACAAACGTCCCGCAGAAACCTGCGAAACGAATTTGCTGCCGGTCATACCGGCTGGAGCGGATTACGAGGCTCGAACTCGCTACCTCCACCTTGGCAAGGTGGCGCTCTACCAGATGAGCTAAATCCGCATTTGTAGACAGTTTAAAGTTGACAGGGAACAGTGTTGAGTATGAATAAAGAAATTCGCCTGTCGGCGAAGTATTTGATTGTCACAAAGGCGGGAGGTTTACAACTCTATTCCGATTTCGCGACCTCAATTCTTAAATACAATCCAAAAACGTTCGCGACAGCGAACGAACACTATCCATACTGTACACTATACACTGTACACTGTAAACTGAAAAATGGCGACCCGGATGAGACTCGAACTCACGACCTCCGCCGTGACAGGGCGGCGTTCTAACCAACTGAACTACCGGGCCGAATCCCGCAACTTACGACCGACCCCCGATATTTCGGACATCTATCCCCGTCACGGACGGCAAAAGCCGATGGTGGAAGTTATAGGGCTCGAACCTATGACCCTCTGCTTGTAGGGCAGATGCTCTCCCAGCTGAGCTAAACTTCC
>CANRNN010000010.1 GCA_947632025.1 uncultured Clostridia bacterium
CTTGCCAGAAGGTCGATAAGCAGCCCCTTGTTGTTCTTGTCCGCGAACATTTTCTTGAACACAACATCTATTTTCGGCTTGATAAATTCGTCCATCGGTATCACCTCACTTAAAATGACTTTCCTTGCTTATATTATACATCACTTCTCCCTGAAAGTCAAGGGAGAACCGATAATGTTTTTATACCGTATGCACTTTAACAGTCCGGCAAAGACCCGCCGTTGAGGTTCGTAAAAAACTCCCTTGCTTATTTCTGAAAAATGTGTTATAATATTATATATAATTGCCCCGATAACCCTTGCAGTATAATATTGAATATTTTTCCGAGGTGAGTGAAATGCCGTTGCGCCGGATAGCGGTGGATTTTTCTAAGCAGAAAGCAGACGTTATGGTGCTTCCCGTGACGGTTTCGGGCGAGCTGTACAGCGGCGCTTCCGAACGTTTCGCGAAAACAGTCGGCGAGGATTTTATCCGTAACGAAATAAAAAAAGCCGGCTTAAAACAGGGCGAAATTTCCGTTATCAGCGGTTTCGGATTTTGCAGAGCAATAGTTCTCGCCTGCTTTACTCCGATAATGTCCGAGGATAAACACCATATCCACAGTTTACGCAGGTTTATAAGACAGTGCTGTATCAAAACTCTGGATTGGGCTTGCGATAATAAAGCCGAAAGCGTCTGCTTTCCGCTCGTGGGAAACGCACAGTTCAGCGGCTTCACAGGCTCCATTATGTCAAAGGTAATAAATACATACCTGATGTATACGGAATGTAATATTGATGTAAGCATAGCCGACCCCGTATTCGATGATGATAATTCCGTAAAAAACGGCACGGGTGAATTTAAGGTCGTAACAGGCGATATCCTCGATTATCCGTGCGACGCCGTAGTCATAAGCAGCGAGGCATACAGCCCGTCAGAAAGGCGGGTGCTTTTAGCGGCAGGAATTGATAACTGCAGCGACATTATGCAGCAGCTTTCTGATTGCTCTTTCGGCAATATCCTTATCGAAAATCAGACCACGCTGAAATCAAAATACCTCGTCATAGGCAAGCTTCCAAAATCTTACGAAGTCGACAAGTGCGTTTTTCCGCCCGCACGATCCTATATCCGCCGCGTCTGCTTCAATGCAATTGACTTTGCCTGCAGCGCTAAACTCGGCAGTATCGCCTTCCTTCTTATGGGAGAGTACATCAACGAAAAAGCCGAGTCCGTTATGATACAAGCCATACGCAGCCGTCTGGAGTTCCACGCTTCCCTTATGGACGTGGTGCTTGTAAAGCCCCTCCGCCGCGTCCCCGTATTTGTCGGAAACGACGCGCTCTCCTCGGAAACCGAAAAGGGCAGCAGTCCGGATATTTCCGGAGTTTTTTCCCGATATGACCGTGAGTTTGAAAATTCCGTCAGAGCCTCCGGACTTGAATCAAGCGACTATTGCCGAAAAAGACTTACCGAAATACTTAATCTTCATATCGAAAGTCTTGAAAAACTCGCTCTGGAAATAAATTACGATAAATCAAGCATCAGCAAGCTTCGCAGCGGCAGGATACGCAAACCGCAAAAACACCGCGTTATAGCGCTTGCTATCGGAATGAAACTCTCGGATAAGGAGCGCTATGAATTTATAAGATGCGCCAATTATCAGTATCCCGCCGACGAGCGCGACCGCCTTGTCGAATCGCTCATTCGCGGAGGAGTTACCGATTTTGACGAGATAAATACCCGACTTATAAACGCAGATCCCCAATATTCTCTCGATAAAAATATCCGCCAGGCTCCCATCAGAAAAAGGGGATAAAATAAAATAAAGTATAAAATATAAAAGACCGTTCTAAAAAAAGAACGGTCTTTTTTAAAAGTTGCATATAGTTGCATAAATAATTTCATAAACCGGATTTTATGCAATTGAACCCCGACCTTTTCTGTGTTATCATATTCTTGTAAGCAAAAACGCTTAAAAAAACAGTTTCAGGAAAGGAAGATATAAAATGAGTATAAATTATATCGAAGAAACATCATCGGGCATGCACACCCTCTCCGTCGAGGCGCTTCTTCTTACACAAAGAAAGATATTCATCGAGGGCGTTATCGACGAAAATACCGTAAGCGGATTTTCAAGACAGATGATGTATCTCTCACGCTCCGCCGATCCCGTAAATATTTATATCAACAGCCCCGGCGGAAGAATCGACTGCGGACTTGCCATATATGATATAATTCAGAGCTGCACCTTTTCGGTCAATATGTATTGTATCGCCAACGCGTCCAGTATGGCAGCCCTGCTCTTAGCGTCAGGGAAGAAGGGACACCGCTTTATCCTGCCCCACGCAAGCGTAATGATACACGAAGCGCTCATGAAAGGCGATATCAGCGGCTCTGCCACGTCTATCAGCCGCCTGTCCGAGTCGATAGTTCAGGTGCGCGACATTGTAAACGGTATCCTTGCCAAACACACAGGCAAAACGCTTGAAGAGATAAACCGCGCAACGTCGTTTGATAATTCAATGAACGCAAAACAAGCCATAGAGTTCGGAATTTGCGACGAGATCGCAGACAGCATTTTTTGAAAGGAGAATCTATATATGAAAAATAACTTTGACATTCCCGCCGCTTCTCATATCACTCAAACCCTTTCCCCCGACGAGGAATTTAATAACAGCCGGCTTCTCATCGCCCGTAATTGTTATTACAGCCTTGACGATTATGAAACACGCCTTAACAACAACGTCCTTGTCGTAGGCGGCAGCGGCACAGGAAAAACTTCCACGATAGTAATTCCCAATCTCTCTCAGGCAGTCGGAAGTTACATAATTTCCGACCCCAAGGGAAATCTGCACACAAAATTCTCCCGCCGTCTGAAAAACGCCGGCTATGACGTAATAAACATAAACTTCACTTCTCCCCAGAATTCCGCTCATTACAACCCGCTTTGCTTTGTAAAGACCACACAGGATATCATAAAAATAGCCGACATCATTGTCAATGAAAAAGCCTCCCAAAACAGCAGAGCCGACCCCTACTGGGATTCTATGACCACCATTCTGCTCTCGTCTATTATCGGATATATGGTCTACACAAAATACGAACCGTTCAATTTCAGCGGAATATTGAACCTTGTCCGCGAGGGCGCAAGAGGAGATGACGACGATTTCGGCAGGGATTCCAAATTGTCAAAGCGTTTCGACGCTCTCAAAGCCGAAAATCCCAACAATTGGGCAAGCGCCCAGTTTGAAAACGTAAACTGCACTCCGTTCAAGACCTACGACACTATCCGTTCAACGCTCTGCGCTAAATTTTCAAAGTTTGACACCATCGAGCTGCAAACTATGATGAGCAAAAACGACCTTGACTTCGAGAAGATTTCCCGTCATAAAACAGCCGTTTTTGTCACCGTCAGCGACACCGACCGTTCCATGGACGCTCTCGCCAATATTTTCTTTACCCAGACCATGCAGCAGCTCTGCGGCATCGCCGACAAGCAGAAAAACAGCCGCCTTCCTGTTCCCGTGCGGTTTTTCCTTGACGACTTCGCCACCAATTGCAAAATAGACGAGTTTCCCAGAATGATCTCCACCATTCGTTCCAGAGGTATATCCGTAATGCTTATGATTCAGGCGGAATCACAGCTTGTTCAGGGATATTCAGCCGACAGCGACACCATAATCGCGAATTGCGATACCTACGTCTACCTCGGCGGCAACGACTATAAAACCGCCGAATCCGTCGCCCGCCGCTGCAATAAGCCTATTTCGCAGATATTGTTTATGCCCGTCGGCAGCTGTTGGGTATTCAGACGCGGCAGCGACCCCGTCAGCACGAGTACGCTTTCGCCCGAACTCTACGCTCCCCGCCTTGACGAAATACGCGACCTCGACCCCTCGCCGTAACTCACCCCCAACTTCATAACAGCTTTAATATAAAAATAACCGGCAGAGAGCATTTACCGCCCTCTGCCGAATTTACTACATTCTACAGTCCGGAATTTTCTTATACCGAAAATCCCTCAACCCTTTTCTTTATTCGGAAACCGCATTTTCTCCGCCATCGGAATTATTTCCGACGTTGGAATTTTCCTCCGGAACCGCTTCCGTAGCAGGCTCTGCGCTTTCGGCACCTCCCGCATTTTCCGCAGCACCCGTGTTCTCCGCAGCACCCGTGTTCTCCGCAGCCCCCGCGTTTTCCGTTCCGCCCGCGTTCTCCGGCTTTGGAGCAGGAGCAGGCACCGCCGGAGTAACCGCCGTCTGCTTTATCGAATCGGGATCTTCCTGCGCTCTCAGACCCGTACCTGCGGGTATCAGCGTACCGATTATGATGTTTTCTTTCAGTCCCGTCAGCGGGTCTTCCTTGCCGCGTATAGCCGCTTCCGTAAGAACTCTCGTCGTTTCCTGGAACGAAGCCGCCGACATAAAGCTGTCCGTTGCAAGGGAAGCCTTTGTGATTCCGAGAAGTACAGGCTCGCAGGTGGGGTAAATTACCTCCTCGCCGTTTGCCTCACGCTCCTTAAGAGCGTCCACAGCGTCCGCGAATTCCGTCTTTCCGATAACGCCCCCGACCAGCAGATTTGTCGAGCCGCTGTCGGTGACTTTTACCTTTCTCATCATCTGGCGGACTATGACCTCTATATGCTTGTCGTTGATGTCAACACCCTGTGTACGGTAAACTCTCTGGACTTCACAGATAATATAATTCTGTACTTCCTTTTCGCCCTTTACCTGAAGAATATCCGGCGGATTTATAGAACCCTCTGTCAAAGCGTCGCCTGCTTCTACCACATCGCCGTCCTGAACTTTCGGACGATATCCGAACGGCACGGGATAAGCCTCCTCTGTTCCGTCCTCGGCGGTAATTACGGCGTGACGAGTTTTCTTTATCTCCTCGAAACGAACCTTACCCGATATTCTTGTTATTATAGCCGCATTGCGCGGGTGACGGCTCTCAAACAGCTCCTCTACACGGGGAAGACCCTGTGTGATGTCGTCGGCGTTCGCGATACCTCCCGTATGGAAGTTACGCATTGTAAGCTGCGTACCCGGTTCGCCTATTGACTGTGCCGCTATAACTCCGACTGCTTCGCCCTTGCTTATAAGCTGACCGTTCGCAAGCGACGCGCCGTAGCACTTTGCGCACACACCGTTTTTAAGCTCGCAGGTGAGAACGCTTCTTACAGCTACCTTCTTTACGCCTGTCTTTACTATTTTCTCCGCGTCGAAGTCGTTCAGCATTCTGTCCTTGGAAATAACAAAGGATTTGTCCGGAGCTACGAAATCCTCCGTCAGGAATCGTCCCGTAAGACGTTCTGTCAGCGGCACGATAACACGACCGCTGTCGTAAATATCGAACACCTCAATGCCGTTCGTCGTATGGCAGTCCTCGTCGCGTATAATTACCTCCTGAGAAACGTCCACAAGTCGTCTTGTAAGATAACCCGAGTCCGCTGTTCTCAGCGCCGTATCCGCAAGTCCCTTACGCGCTCCTCTTGACGAGATAAAGTATTCAAGTACGTTAAGTCCCTCGCGGTAGTTTGCCTTGATAGGCATTTCTATCGTAGCACCCGAAGTATTCGCGATAAGTCCGCGCATTCCCGCAAGCTGTCTTATCTGTGCCGTAGAGCCGCGGGCTCCCGAATCCGCCATCATAAAGATGTTGTTGTACTTGTCAAGGTTCGCGGTAAGAGCCGCCGAAACATCGTCGGTCGCGTTGTTCCATATAGTAATGAAGTGTTCCTTGCGTTCCGCGTCGGAGATGAATCCGTGACGGAATTGCTTGTTAAGCTCCGCTATCTCGCTGTCTGCCCTTGCGAGTATCTCGGCTTTCTGCGGCGGGATTTCCGCGTCGCATACCGCGACGGTTATTCCCGAACGTGTGGAATATTTGTATCCCATCGCCTTTATTTTGTCGAGAACCTGCGCTGTTGTCGCCTGCCCGTGTATTTTCAGACAGCGGTCTATTATCTGACCGAGCTCTTTCTTTGTTACCTTAAATCCAATCTCGTAATCGAGAATATGATCCGAGTCGTTTCTGTCGACGTAACCGAGATCCTGCGGTATATGCTCGTTGAAGATGATCCTTCCCGCCGTAGTCGGAACGATCCTTGTTACTCTTGTTCCGTCTGCCTTTTCCTTTGAAACGCGCACCTTGATTTTGGCATGGATAGAGATTACTCCGTCCTGATACGCCATTATTGCTTCGTTTGCGTCACGGAATATCTTGCCCTCGCCCTTTTCGCCGTCCTTGTCGATGGTGAGGTAGTATGAGCCGAGTACCATATCCTGCGTCGGAACAGTAACAGGCTTTCCGTCTGACGGTTTCAGCAGATTTTTCGCGGAAAGCATCAGATTTCTCGCTTCGTTCTGCGCCTCATTTGACAGCGGGAGATGTACCGCCATCTGATCTCCGTCGAAGTCCGCGTTGAACGCCGTACAGCACAGCGGGTGAAGCTTTATCGCACGCCCCTCTACCAGCACCGGCGAGAACGCCTGTATTCCCAGTCTGTGAAGCGTCGGCGCACGGTTAAGAAGCACCGGGTGATCCTTGATCACGTTTTCAAGGGAGTCCCAGACCTTGTCGTCCGCGCTCTCCACCAGTTTCTTTGCCTGCTTTATGTTGGGGGAAACGTTATTTATCACAAGATCGTTCAGAACGAACGGCTTAAACAGCTCCAGCGCCATTTCTTTCGGAAGTCCGCACTGATCCATACGCAGTTCCGGACCGACAACGATAACCGAACGTCCCGAATAGTCCACACGTTTTCCGAGCAGATTCTGACGGAAACGACCCTGCTTACCTTTCAGCATATCCGACAGCGATTTAAGCGGACGGGAATTCGACCCCGTCACGGGCTTTCCGTGCCTGCCGTTGTCGATAAGAGCGTCGACCGCGTCCTGAAGCATACGCTTCTCGTTTCTGACAATAAGATCCGGAGCCTTTCTTTTAAGAAGATCTCTCAGACGGTTATTTCTCATGACCACTTTCCGGTAAAGCTCATTCAGGTCGGAAGTTGCGTATCTTCCGCCGTCAAGCTGCACCATCGGTCTTATATCCGGCGGTATTACCGGTATACAGTCAAGTATCATCCATTCCGGACGGTTTCCGCTTGAACGGAACGCCTCGACCGCGTCCAGACGGCGCACAAGCTTTATCTGCTTCTGTCCGGGAGGCGCTTCCTCTATTTCTTTCTTAAGCTCCTCCGCGAGTTTGTCGAGGTCTATCTCCGCCAGAAGCTCCTTTATAGCCTCCGCGCCCATTCCCGCACGGAAAGTGTTCATACCGTCGTACTTTGCCCTGTACTGCGTAAATTCCTCTTCCGTCAGGAGCTGCTTTTTGACAAGCTCTCCGTCGGGACCGGGGTCGATTACGATATATTTCGTGAAGTACAGTACCTCTTCAAGCTTTTTCGGCGTAAGATCCAGCAGCTGTCCTATTCTTGACGGAGTACCCTTATAATACCAGATATGTGACACAGGAGTTGCCAGCTCTATATGACCCATACGTTCGCGGCGGACCTTGCTTCTCGTTACCTCTACTCCGCACTTTTCGCATATCTTGCCCTTAAAGCGAATTCTCTTGTACTTTCCGCAGTTGCACTCCCAGTCTTTCTGCGGACCAAAGATCCTTTCGCAGAACAGTCCGAACTTTTCGGGCTTCTGACTGCGGTAGTTTATTGTTTCAGCGCGAGTCACCTCTCCGTGCGACCAAGCCCTTATCTGTTCGGGAGAGGCAAGTCCGATCTTCATAGAATTGAAAGCACTAAAAGCCATTATTATACCTCGTTTTCTGCATACCGGTTTTCTGCATACCGGTTTTCTGCATACCGGTTTTCTGCATACTTAATCTTCAGAGTCGCCTGAATCATTGTTCTTGAGGAGCTCTTCCTTGATCTTTGCGTCGAATGCGTCGTCGTCAAAGTCGCCGAAATCCTCGTCCCCATAATCCTCGTCCTCGTCGAATTCTTCGTCCTCGTCCTCATCAAAGCCGCCCGCTTCGTCGTCATCGTCCGACATAATATCGTCGTCATAATTCACGCCGAGAGAGCTGCCCTCAGATACCTCAAAGCCCGCGTTTGCGTAGTCCGCGTCGTCGTTGCGGAATTCGGCGTTGAAGCCGTGTCTGCGCATATCCGTATCATCATCGTCGTCATTCTTGAGGTCGACTTCCTCGCCCTTTTCGTCGAGGATCTTAATGTTAAGTCCCAGACCCTGAAGCTCGCTTATCATTACCTTGAACGATTCCGGAACTCCCGGCTTCGGCACAGGCTCGCCCTTGACGATAGCCTCGTATGTCTTTTGGCGTCCCATCAGGTCGTCCGATTTTACCGTAAGGATCTCCTGCAGCGTGTAAGCCGCGCCGTATGCTTCCAGCGCCCAGACTTCCATTTCACCGAAGCGCTGTCCGCCGAACTGTGCCTTACCGCCCAGAGGCTGCTGCGTTACCAAAGAGTACGGACCCGTCGAACGTGCGTGTATCTTATCGTCGACAAGGTGATGCAGCTTAAGGTAGTACATATATCCGACCGTAACGGGGGAATCGAATTTCTCACCCGTTCTTCCGTCGATAAGCTGCGTCTTGCAGTCGGAAGTCCACGGCAGTTTCGTAAAGTCAAGTCCTGCCGAATCCTCTCCCGCAAGCTCGCTGCGCTTCTCCCGCGCCTCGTCGTAAAGCGCCCTTATATCCTGCTCGTGAGCGCCGTCAAATACCGGAGTTGCGATCTTCCAGCCCAGTGCCTTTGCGACATACCCCAGATGCACTTCAAGCACCTGTCCTATGTTCATACGCGAAGGAACGCCCAGCGGGTTCAGTACGATATCCAGCGGAGTACCGTCCGGCAAAAACGGCATATCCTCCTGTTTCAAAATACGCGAAACAACGCCCTTGTTTCCGTGGCGGCCCGCCATTTTATCTCCGACGGAGATCTTTCTCTTCTGCGCTATATAAACGCGGACTTTTTCGTTCACGCCTGCCGCGAGGTCGTCGGTGTTCTCGCGGTTGAATACCTTGACATCGACAACTATTCCGCTCTCGCCGTGTGCCACTCTCAGTGAGTTGTCGCGCACTTCTCTTGCCTTTTCGCCGAATATCGCGCGCAGCAGTTTCTCCTCGGAGGTAGGCTCTGTTTCTCCCTTCGGAGTTACCTTACCCACAAGGATATCGCCCGAATGGACTTCCGCGCCTATGCGGATTATGCCGCGTTCGTCGAGATCCTGCCTTGCGTCGTCCGAGAGGTTCGGGATATCTCTTGTTATTTCTTCCGCGCCCAGTCTTGTGTCGCGGCATTCTATTTCGTATTCTTCAATATGGATAGAAGTATAAACGTCGTTGTATACCAGCTTTTCGTTGATAAGGACAGCGTCCTCGTAGTTGTAGCCCTCCCATGTCATAAAGCCGATAAGCGCGTTCTTTCCGAGAGCTATCTCGCCCATTTTTGTTGCGGGACCGTCAGCGATAACGTCGCCCTTTTCAACGTGTTCTCCCACAGAAACTATCGGGCGCTGATTTATACAGTTGCCCTGGTTCGAGCGCTCAAACTTGATAAGGTCGTAAACGCGCTCTACGGGAGCGCCGTTCGCGTCGGGTTCGTCCTCTGTTATCACTATTTTTCCTGCGTCGGTAAATGTCACCGTACCCGCTTTTTTCGCGCATACCACAACTCCCGAATCGACAGCCGCCTTGTATTCCATACCCGTTCCGATAATAGGATTGTCCGTCACCATAAGCGGCACAGCCTGACGCTGCATATTCGCTCCCATAAGAGCGCGGTTCGCGTCGTCGTTTTCGAGGAACGGTATCATCGCGGTAGCCACAGACACCACCATTTTAGGTGAAACGTCCATAAAGTCTACCTTTTCGCGTTCGATTTCCAGTATAGCGTCGCGGCGGCGTGCGTTGACTCTCGGTCTTGCGAAGCAGCCGTTCTCATCGAGCGGCTCGTTTGCCTGTGCCACGACATAGTTATCCTCCATATCGGCGGTCATATATACCACCTCGTCGAGGACGCGCCCCGTCGCCTTGTCCACCTTGCGGTAAGGCGCTTCGATAAATCCGTAAACATTTATCTTCGCGAACGTCGCGAGATAGGAAATAAGTCCGATGTTAGGACCTTCAGGCGTTTCGATAGGACACATTCTTCCGTAGTGGGAGTAGTGTACGTCGCGCACTTCAAATCCCGCTCTGTCGCGTGAAAGTCCGCCCGGACCCAGCGACGACAGACGGCGCTTGTGAGTAAGCTCCGCAAGCGGGTTGTTCTGATCCATAAACTGCGACAGCGGCGACGAGCCGAAAAATTCCTTTATAGCGGCTATTACCTGTTTCGGGTGAATAAACGCCGACGCGGTTATTTTCTCGCCGTCCGCGGTCTGTGCCATTTTCTCGCGTATAGTGCGTTCAAGCCTTGTAAAACCAATTCTGAACTGATTCTGCAGCAGCTCTCCCACGCAGCGAATTCTTCTGTTTCCGAGATGGTCTATATCGTCGATATCGCCTATACCCTCGTTGAGGTTTATGAAATATCCCACGATAGCGAAGATATCATCAAGCGTTATGTGCTTGGGGATAAGCTCGTCTGCGCGGCTTGCGATAAGCTCTTTCAGGCGCTCCTCGTCGCCGTCCGCTTCTTCCAGTATCTCTTTCAGTACGCCGAACTTTACGTTTTCGTTTATTCCGAGAGCTTCAACGTCCATATCTCCCGTATAGAGCTTTATGTCGACCATGCCGTTTCCGACGATCTTCACCGTGCCCTCGCCCTCAGGCTTGTATACCGAAACCTCTGTCACGCCCGCGTTCTGTATCTCAAGTGCCTTTTCGCGGGTGATAACGTCGCCGTCCACCGCCAGTATCTCTCCCGTAAGGGGTGCGGAAATTATCTCCGCGCACTTCTTTCCGTAAAGTCTGTCGGATATAGCCAGTTTCTTGTTGTATTTATAGCGACCGAATCTTGAAAGGTCGTATCTCTTCGCGTCGAAAAACAGGTTGTCGAGAGTAAGGCGCGCCGAATCCACCGTCGCGGGCTCTCCCGGACGGAGCTTTCTGTATACTTCCAGCAAAGCCTCTTCCTCGTTTTTCGTGTTGTCCTTGCCGCCGTCGATAGTAGCGGTAATGCGCGGATCATCGCCGAATTTCGAGAACAGATCCTCGTCCGAGGAAAGCCCCACCGCTCTCAGAAATGTCGTACACGGAAATTTTCTGTTCTTGTCTATACGCACATAAAATACGTCCGAGCTGTCCATTTCAAGCTCCAGCCATGCGCCTCTGTTAGGAATGACCGTAGCCTTGAAAAGCTTTTTACCGGTTTTATCGTAATCGAAGCCGTAGTAAACTCCCGGCGAGCGCACCAGCTGTGAAACCACGACGCGCTCCGACCCGTTTATCACGAACGTGCCGCTTTCCGTCATAAGCGGCATATCGCCCAGATAAATATCGTGTTCTGTGCTGACCTCGCCCGTTTCCTTGTTCAGGAGGGCGGCGGTCACTTTTATCGGTGCTGAGTAGGTAGCGTCATGCTCCTTGCTTTGCTCTATCGTGTACTTCTGATGTTCGTAATCAAGCTCGTAATCAAGGAAAGACAGCTCGTACTTGCCGTTCATATCGACGATCGGAGATACTTCCTTAAAAACTTCCTTGATTCCTTCCGAAAGAAACCAGTTGTACGAGTCCGTCTGGATACCGATGAGGTTCGGCATATCTATTACCTCATTGATCTTCGAGAAACTCTGTCTGGTGGTTCTTCCCAGCTGTACAGACTTTGTGTTCACCATCGGCTAAAATCACTCCTTAATATATATGACCACGGATTTTAGGGCATAGTTCACCCTTATTCATTATGATACATTTTAATATTATATCACATTTCCCTGTTTTTGTCAAGAGGGTTTTTACAATTTTTCCTGAGTTTTTTATAATTTCCCGCCATGTGTTTTTTTCTGCTTTGAATTTAAGCGGAAAAAATCGGATACCCCCTTGACAAAGAAGAGCAAGTGTGTTATACTGTATATATCCAATATAAACAGTTAAACCCCGAAAGGAGTGTTGAATTTGGGATTATCTGTAAATAATATTACCAAAAAATTCGGAGATTATACCGCTGTAGACGAGCTTTCGTTCGAGCTGAGTTCGAGAGGCGTTTTCGCTCTTCTCGGAACGAACGGCGCAGGCAAGACTACTTCCATCAGAATAATTCTCGGAATGCTTTCCGCCGAAAGCGGCGAAGTCCTGTGGGACGGAAAGCCCTTTCTCGCCGCGGAAAGACCCGTCGGATACCTCGCCGAGGAACGCGGTCTTTACCCGAAAATACGCGTTATAGAGCAGCTTCTTTACTTCTGTACCCTTAAAGGAATGAAGCGCGCCGACGCGATGAAGTCGCTCGATTATTGGTTCGACAGACTTTCCGTTTCGGAGCATAAAAACAAGCGCGCCGACCAGCTCTCGAAAGGAAATCAGCAGAAGATACAGCTCATAGCTGCCCTTGCTCCCGATCCGGAGCTTCTTATCCTCGACGAGCCTCTTTCCGGTCTTGACCCCGTAAATGCCGAGCTTTTCAAAAGCGTTATCCGCGAGGAGATCAAAAAGGATAAGTTTATCATAATGTCCTCCCATCAGATGACCACAATCGAGGAGTTCTGCCGTGACATTGTTATCCTCAATAAAGGAAAAACCGTTCTCAAGGGCAATCTCAACGAAATAAAAAAATCCCACGGACGTGTCAAGCTCACCGTAAAAACCGAGGGTGATATTTCAAAAATGGCTTCCGAGTGCGGACTTTCGGTCGCGGAAGAAACCCCCAACGGTTCTTCGTTCAACGTCCGCAGCGAGGAGCAGGCTCATAAACTCCTGAATATGATAATAGCCGCGAAAATACCGCTCATACGCTACGAGCTTCGCGAGCCGTCGCTTCAGGAATTATTCATAGAAAGTGTAGGTGCGGAAAATGAGAACTAAAGGCTGGCAGCAGATCTTCAGATTCACATTCGTTCAGCATATCAAAACTAAATCCTTTATAATAGGTACGATAATAATGTGCGTGTTTGTCGCGGCGGTCGCGGTGCTGTCAAACATTCTCCCCGCTGTCCTCTCGGATAGGGATAACGATCCCTCCGGCGGAAGTGCCGTCGTTTCTCCCGAATTCGACAGAATAGTCATTTACGACGACGGACAGATCCTTGAAGACGAGGATTATTCTCTTATAGAAAGCCTTGCGGGAAAAACCGAACTCCCCTCCGTATCCGCAGATGATACCGAAAAGGAGCTTCTCAATACCGAAAAAGCCCTTGCAGTGACCCATATAACCGCTCAGACCGATGATGAAGGAACGGTAATAGGGTATTCCGTGCAGACAAAATATTCGGCTGCCGCAGGAAGCGACGCTGCCGATTACCTGAACAGTATCCTGACCCAAACCATAGAGCGCCGCAATTTAATAAACCTCGGAGTACCCTCCGAGGATTACGAAAAAACACAGATCAGCATTTACTCAACACGCGTCGAAGCAGGCAAGGACGAGTTAAGCTTCGTCAAGAGCGCGATGAATTATTTCGTTCCGATAGTGGTGTCGCTTGTGCTGTTTATTTTCATTTACACCTACGGAACTCTGGTCGCTCAGTCCATAGCGAACGAAAAAACGGGACGTGTTATGGAGCTTCTGCTCACTTCCGTCCGTCCCCTTGCGGTGGTCGTCGGAAAGGTTCTCGCAATGGGACTTGTAAGCTTCGGTCAGTTTGCCTTTCTCGGAATCGTGGGAGCCGCCGCGTTCGCCATATCCGCGCCGTTCGGCTGGATGAAAACAGCCATGTCCGGTACAGGCGCCGCGTCATTCGGCGAGCTTTCAAGCCTTGTTTCGGCAGGCGCTCTTGCTGAAGACCAGTCCGAGCTTGGCGAATTCGTAAACGAGCTTTCAAGCGCCTTTTCAGTCGGCAATATTCTCCTTATAATTCTTGTATTTGTCCTCGGATTTTTGTTTTTCGCGCTTCTTGCGGCTCTTGTCGGAGCGTCCGTTTCCAGGACCGAGGATCTCCAGCAGGCGATGCAGCCGTATGCCCTTACAGGAGTCCTCGGAATGTATCTCGCATATTCTCCCGTTATCTTCAATGCGGGTTCTCTGGATACCGGAGAAGCGGTGACAAATCCCGTCCAGATATTCAGCTATTATTTCCCCATAAGTTCGCCTTTTGCCCTTCCTTCGGCAATAATGCTCGGAACGCTTTCGCCGCTTGAAATAACCTTTGCTGTGGTCATTCTTGCTGTCGCCGTGATTCTTGCCGCTGTCATAGTCAGCAAGGTCTATGAAGCTATAATCCTCCACAACGGCAGCCGCCTTAAAATAAGCGATATTATAAAACTCGCGGTCCGCAAATAATTTCTTCGGTCATTGTTGTTTCCCGAAAACATCACAAAGAAGCGAAAGCGTTTTCTCTATGTCTATCGGCTTTGCAAGATGCCCGTTCATTCCTGCCTGCAAAGCCCGCGCGCGGTCCTCCTCGAAGGCGTTCGCGGTCATAGCTATTATCGGAATCTCCGAATACTGCGGGTCGCCCATAGAGCGTATTGCGCGTGTTGCCGCGTATCCGTCCATTATCGGCATCTGTATGTCCATAAGTATCAGATCGTAGTATCCGCGCTCGGATTTATCCAGCATCTCGCAGGCTTGTTGACCGTTCTCGGCACATTCCACAAGGAATCCCGCTTCGGTAAGCAGTTCCGCGGCAATTTCTCGGTTAAGCTCGTTGTCCTCCGCCAGCAGTATGCGCTTTCCCTTGAAAATATTTTCGTCACTCGCCGGGGTCTTTTCCTCGGCGTGTTTTTCTTCCGCAGAACGTTCTTCGGAAGAACGTCCCAGACTTTTTTCAAGGGCACGGTGAAGATCCGACGCGAAAAGCGGCTTGCTTATAAATCCCGTAACGCCCGCGCCCCGTGCTTCCTTTTCAATATCCGTCCAGTCATAAGCCGACATAAGTATTATCGGAGATTCGTGTCCGACTATTTTTCGTATCTTGCGCACGGTTTCAATGCCGCTAAGTTCCGGCATTGACCAGTCGACGATGTACACTTCAAACGGGTCGTTCATATCCACAGCTTCCGAAGTACGCACCAGAGCCTCTTTGCCCGAAGTTGTCCATTCCGCTCTCATTCCCACGCATCTAAGCATCTTGGAAACGCTCTGACAGCACACCATATCGTCGTCTATGACCAGCCCCCTGAATCCTTTCAGCTCCGCTATAGGCGACATATCATTATGCGCCGGCGACAGCTTCAGTTTCAGCACTACGGTAAACGTCGTTCCCTTGTCCGGTTCACTTTCGACGCTTATCGTGCCGCCCATCATATCCACTATATTTTTGGTTATCGCCATACCCAGTCCCGTACCCTGTATACCGCTTACGGTCGAGGTCTGTTCTCTCGTGAACGGGTCAAAGACCGTTTCCAGAAACTCCGGACTCATACCTATGCCCGTGTCGCTTACCTTAAATTCAAACACCCCCCGTTCCGGCGAATCGGCAGGCTTCTGCGTCACGCGCAAAGCCACCGTTCCTCCCGCCGGAGTATATTTTATGGCGTTCGATGTAAGATTCAGCAGTATCTGATTAAGTCTGAGTTTGTCGCAGAAAATTTCCTCATTGGTAACATCTACCGTGTCGATAAACAGTTCCATTCTCTTCGCGTGAATATCCGATTGAATAATATTCCGCAGTCCCTGCAGGATATCCGCCAGATTTTCCGGACGTTCGTTTATCGTGACCTTTCCCGATTCTATTCTGCTCATATCCAGAACGTCGTTTATAAGCGACAGAAGATGATTTGACGCCTGTGCTATTTTAGTGAGATAATCCTGCGCTCTCTCCCTGTCGTCGAGATGCGTCGTGGCAAGCGCCGTATATCCGATAATAGCGTTCATCGGCGTGCGTATATCGTGCGACATATTGTTGAGGAACGTTGTTTTCGCACGGCTTGCCGCGTCTGCCGCGTTCAGCGCACGGGTAAGCTCTTCGGTCTTGTTTTCAAGCTCTCCCGTAGCGTCGGCAATTTTTTTCTTCAAAAACAGTTGATTTTTTGTGCGGATTATCAGCATTGCGACAGCGAACAGCAGCAGCAAAACAACTATTACCGCCACAATGCTGTAAATAGGATTTTGATACAAAAACGCGACAAGGCTGTTTTCGTTCTCAAAACCCTCGTCTATTTCGCGTGATATTAACATATCGATCCGGGCGTCAGACACGCTGTCCGCGCCCTTGTCCAGCAGCGACAGCAGATACCGCCCGCCCGCGACGTCCTCACCGACGGCATAGGACATAGAAGTTTCTCCGAAAACGACCGCCGAAAGCCTGTTGCGAACATCCTGCCTGACATAACGCTCCGCGGCGTAGGAATAAAGTATCACCGCGTCCTCGCTGCCGTTAAGGACAGCGTTTACACATTCCTGCGAGGTTTTGTATCTTGTCACCGCGTCGGCGGAAAATCTGCTTGAAATATAGTTGTCAATAGCGTCGGAGCGTTCCATTGCCGCGAGAGTTTCCGTGTTTCCCGTAAAACTCGTCAGAGAGAGCCTTGCAAAATTCGTGTGAAAATACGGAACGGTTATTTTATAGCCCTCTTCCTCCGCGAGATAATAATCCCCCGCGAAATCAAGCACCACGTCCGCCGCGCTCTCCGAACGCAAAACATAATATTCGTTTCTGTCCTTTACGGGAATATATTCGTATTTCAGTCCTAGATTATTCGCCACCTCGTCAAAGATAGCGGGAAGAATCCCGCGGGCTTTTCCGTCCTTGAAATAGCAGTACGGCGCGCGGTCGGGATTTATCAGCAGCCGCAGAGTTTTTCCGGAATCCTGCAGATCTTCCAGAAACGCGCGTTCTCCCGCGTTCATAATTATCGCGCCGGAGCTGTCAGTCGCATAATATTCCTCGTGCAGCTCGTCGCGCCAGTTTGGGTCGTGGGAATCCATTTCGTTTATCGCGTCGTTTATTCTGCGCATAAGAGCGGAGTTATTCTTGTTTGTGCAGATGTAAAACGGGCTTGCATCGAAAGACTCCAAAAGCCATTCGTTGTCAAGAAGCCGCAGACTTCCCGTCAGAGCCGCGTCTACCTCTCCCGCCTGCAAAGCCGCGCAGAGCTTGTCCTGATCGGGGAAATACACGGGTGTAAAATTGAAGGAATGTTCCTGCGCGAAACGCTCGAAATTCGCGTTTTTCGAGTTTCCCGTCATAAGCCCGACTTTAATGCCGTTGTATGTGGAAAAATCGCCTTTTACAATGTCGCGGTTTCCCGCTTTTACGGTAAGGATCGTGGAATTCTCACCGATCGGTCGGTCGGAAAAAAGGAAATCATTTTCCCGTTCTTCGGTTTTTGAAACGGAAGTCACAATGTCCACTTCTCCGTTTTTAAGCATTTCCAGAGCCTCGGCGTAAGACTTGTCGTAGCCGACATATTCATAAGACCAGCCTCCGTGTATCGCCAGCCTTTGCAGGAATTCATAGCCGTAGCCGCTTCTCCTGCCGTTTTCGGCAATTGTATGATACCCCGAAAACGCGAAAAAACCTACTTTCAGTACCTCGGTTTCCTCGCTTGCGTCAACGGCTTTTGCGCCAAGACAGAAGGGGAGAAGTATGACCGCGGCAAGTGCGGCGCATAATACGCGAAAGTTTTTCATAAGTAAATTTCCTCACAGATTCATATTCAACAAAAATCTGCCGCGGGCGGCAGATTTTTATTATTGACCTGCTTCTTTCTCAACAGCATTGTAAAGATCCGGCAGGACCTTTCTGACATTCAGCGGCTTGAAGCTTTTCGAGTCTACGAACGCGTGCGAGCTTGTTCCTGTCGCAAGTATCTCGTCCTCGCCGTCCCTGCGAAGTTCGTATTCAAATTCTATCCTTGCGGGAGTAAGGCGCGTCACCCTTGTTGTTATCCGAAGCCTGTCGTCATATTTTGCGGGAAGTTTGTACCTGCACGAAATTCCCGTCACAGGCAGCATCACTCCGTCCTTTTCCATTTCCGCATAAGACAGCCCCAGCGATTTTATATAATCCGTCCTCGCTATTTCAAACCACACCGGATACACCGCGTGATGTACCACACCCATACAGTCGGTTTCAGCGTAGCGGACCGTAATGACCGTTCCGTCGAACAAAACAAACACCCCTCACTTTTTTCTGCGCGACTGGAACAGCCCCGCGCAGAACGCAAGCACCCTGTCCGGTACCAGTTTTGCTCCCGCAAGCATCGCTTTCACGGCGCAGTTTTCCGTGATGATCAGTTCTCCGCCGAACATTTCCCGCACCGCGTGTTCCGCCAGTTTTTCGCTTGAAACAGGACGGCTCAGAAACCTCACATTCGCCCTCTCGCCGAATTCCGTCGCAACAGGACCCGGACACAGCGCCGAAACGTGAACATTTGACCTCTGCGCCCTCAGCTCCTCCGCCACCGCCTGCGTCATTCTCAGGACATACGCCTTTGACGCGTAATAGCTCGAAAACCACGGTCCCGGAATAAATCCCGCCAGCGACGACGTATTCATAATATACCCGAATCCGCGCTCCTTAAAATCCCTCAGAAACAGCTTGAATAAAATATGCATAGCTCGTATATTCACCGACAGCATATCAAGCTCGCTCTCCAGAGAGCTTTCTGTAAATTCGCCGAAGACCCCGAACCCCGCGTTGTTTATCAAAATATCCACACGGTATTTTTTCACGGCTTCATACAGCTTAAAGACCTGTTTTTCCTTGGACAGATCCGCCGAAATACACAGCACTTTCACGCCGTATTTTTTCGTAAGCTCGCTCTTAAGCTCCGAAAGCCTGTCGCGACGTCTTGCCGTGATAATGACGTTCACCCCGTGTTTTGCCAGACTTCTGGCGATATCACGTCCTATACCGGAGCTAGCCCCTGTTACCAATGCAACCATATCTAACCCTCTTTTTTATGATCTCATATGATCTGTCAACGTTATAAGGCTGATGCGCATTATATCAAGTTGACTATTTTCAAACGTTGAAAACTTATAATGTGGCTTCCGATTACTCCACCATATGAGATGCGCATTTTTTTATAATCTCATATGCTCTGTCAACGTTATAAGGCTGATGCGCATTATATCAAGTTGACTGTTTTCAAACGTAGAAAACTTTTTTTATGATCTCATATGCTCTGTCAACGTTATAAGGCTGATGCGCATTATATTAAGTTGACTATTTTCAAACGTAGAAAACTTATAATGTAGCTCTCAATTACTCCACCATATGAGATAATATTGCTTCCGATTATTCTGTCATATGAGATACGGATTTTTTATCCCCGCAGGAATTGTCAAAACACCTGTTTTGATGTCCCGCCGCTTTTACTTTTTGCGATACCGGAATATCCGTCAGCGGAAATTGAATTTCTTAATCGAGAACGGCACAAGCGGCAGCCCGAACCCGTTGAAAACGTGTATCTCCGCCCAGTTTTTGCACAGATACCTCACTCCGCAGGGATTTTCCACCTCGTCTGCCGAAAGGAATATCCTGTCGCCCGAAACGTCTGCAATTGCCGGAACATACACTCCGTCCTCGCCGCACACTTCAAACCCGTCCGGTTCGCCTACTATCTTGAATCCGACCGGAACATACTTGAACTGAAGCTCCACCATATCCCCGCGCCATATCGCATTTGACAATACCGGAGCATATGCGCCGTCGCAGCCGCCGTAGCACATTTCAAGCGCCTGCATAGCGAACCTGTGTCCCACCGCTCTTTTGTCCGACGGGTGCAGATTGTCGAACTCTCCGCAGTCAAGCAGCACTGCAATGCCCGTGTTCTTTATGGTGTTGTAAGCGCGCATCTGCGCCATACGGATAATGTGCCAGCTGTCGCCGTCGGGGTCGGGACCGCCGTACATCGGCAGCTGTCCTATAATGAACGCCAGCTTGTCGTCGTTCCAGTCATCTCTCCAGCAGCGAATAAGGTTCGTCAGCGCGGTATAATACGCCTCCGGATGAGTTTCGTCGTTTTCGCCCTGATACCACAGCACTCCTCCGAGAGTATACGGAGCCACTCGTTTTACAAGACACTCATGCAGCAGCCCCGGACGCTTCGGATTGCACGGAGCGGGCTTGTTGCGCGGTTTCTTCCCGCACACTTCCTCGCAGCCGCTGTCGGTCGGATTTTCGGTATTCGCGAAATATTCCTCCCGCTTTTTCGCCCAGACCGAGTAGATTTCCTCCCATTCACGGTAAGCCTTTATAGCGTCCTCTTCGGTAGTCCCCGCCATATAATTGTCGTAATCCTCAAACCATACCGCAGCTTCTCCGATAGCGTACTTCCTGTCCATCCAGCAGGAAGCGGTCGTTCCGCCCCAGTTGAGGTTTATTATCCCGACCGTAACGTCGAGATACGCCGACATTTCTTTTGCACAGAAATACGCCGCCGCGCTCCAGTGTTCCGCTTCGTCCTTGTCCTCAAATTCGTGCCACTGCGTATTGTTTAGTGTTTCCTCAAAATTCTCGTCATAGCACGTCATTCTCGGAACGTTATAGAAACGCACATCTTTCGCGTCGTCGTTTTCGAGAGCTTCTTTTCCGCCCACGGATTCTCCCAGCTCAAACTGCATATTCGATTGACCGCCCGCGAGCCACACTTCGCCCACGGCGACATTTTCAAAGAACAGGGAATTTTCCGGATCTCCGTCCTCTATGGTCATTCTCATCATGCGGCACGCACCCATCGGCGGGAAAACCACCTGCCACCGCCCGTTTGTCACCTTACACGACCCCTGCAGTCCGCAGAACATAACGGTAACTATCGTTCCGTCGTCGCCCGTGCCGAACACGTTTATATTCTTGTTCCTCTGCAGCACCATATTATCTCCGAAAAGCGGTGAAACCTGAAATCCCATTGTAAATTCCCTCCGTCAGATTGAGCGCCCGCGACGAGCGTTTATTTATATAAATTATACCACATTTTTTTTAAATTGTCAATAGCAATTTAGCCAAATAAAAATGTCCCCGCTTTTCAAAAAAATTCGTTCGGCAGGGCTTTTCGCGGGTTTCGTGTCTTGACAACGGAAGCGGGATATGTTATAATTGATATAGTGTAGGTCTTAAAATGTAAAATTTCGTCGCGGGAGGTACTGTATGAATATCACTCACATGAAATACGCTATGGAAATCGCCAGAACAGGCTCTATCAACCGCGCCTCCGAAAACCTCCTTATAGCACAGCCGAATCTCAGCCGCTCAATAAAAGAGCTTGAAAAGGAGTTCGGACTCACCATTTTCAGAAGAACGTCAAAAGGTATGACACTCACGCCCGAAGGGGAAGAGTTCCTTGCCCTCGCGTCCGAGGTCCTTAACCGCCTTGACACCATGGAACATCTCTATAAACTCGCCCCGAAAAAACAGCGCTTCTCCATCTCCGTTCCGAGAGCGAGCTATATCTCCGACGCCTTCGCCAGATTTTCCCGAAACATAACCGCCGACCCCGCCGAGATCTATTACAAGGAAACCAATTCCTACCGCGCCATACATAATATCCTCGACGCCGATTACAAACTCGGTATCCTGCGCTATGCCGAGCATTTCGATAAATACTTCAAAGATATGCTTGAGGAAAAAGAGCTGAATTGCGAGCTTATCGCCGAGTTCAAATATGTCCTCATAATGAACCGGAAATCTCCCCTTACCAAGCTGTCCGAAATACACCGCGCAGACCTGAGGAATTATATCGAAATCGCGCACGCCGACCCGTTCGTGCCGTCGCTGCCGTTCGCCGAGGTCCAGAAAGAAGAGCTTCCGAATACAACAACACGCCGTATCTTCGTCTACGAGCGCGCAAGCCAGTTCGAGCTTCTCACCGAAAACGAACAGACCTATATGTGGGTGTCGCCGCTGCCGCCTAAGCTTCTCGACAGATACGAGCTGTCGCAGATAGTCTGCGCCGATAACGATAAGGTATACCGTGATATGCTCATATATCGGAAAAATTATACCCTTTCGGAGCTGGATAAGCAGTTCATTACCGAGCTGTGCAATTCCAAGCGCGAGCATCTCCGCTTTAACGATTGATGGAGCTTTGAATTATGAAATCCGATAAAATAATCGCCGTCCGCGTCAATAAGACCATTTACCGTGAGGGCGACAGATGCGTCAAGGTCTTTCGTGAGAGCTTCTCGAAATCTCAGATCTTCAGTGAAGCGCTCAATCACGTCAAAATAGAAGAAGCAGGCGTCACCGTCCCGAAAATAATCGAGGTCACAAAAACCGACGGACGCTGGAGCATAATAAGCGAGTACATAAAAGGCAGCACCCTCGAACGCCTTATGGAGCTTGACCCCGAAAACAAAACCGAACACCTCCGTACACTCGCCCGCCTGCAAACCGAAATACATAAAAAAGTCTGCCCCGCCCTCCCAAGCCTTAAGGAGAAAATTTCACGAAAAATAAGTATGGCGGAGCTTTACGACCCGCGGCTGAAAAACCGCCTTTACGAGATCCTTGACGGTATCCCCGACAAGAATAATATCTGCCACGGAGATTTTATCCCGTCCAATATCCTTGTCGCCGAAAACGAAAAGATCTATATCACCGACTGGCCTCACGCGGCAAGAGGCGACGGCGCGGCAGATGCTGCCGAAACTTTCCTGCGCTTCGCCCTTACTGGAAACAAAGACGCGGCAAGGGAATATCTGGAGCTGTTCTGCGATATAAGCGGACGCAGCGAAAAAGACGTGAGAATGTGGCTGCCGCTTGTGGCGGCTGCGCGTCTTGCAAATAACAGTGCCAAAGAACGTGAATTCCTGCTGCGGCAGGTTGACGTTGTTGATCTATGAATAATGAATAAAATGTGCAAAGGAGATCTTAAGTATGAAAGTTACAGTGTGTATCGGTTCGTCCTGCCACATCAAAGGCTCGCGGCAGGTGGTCGAGGGGCTTCAGAATCTCATTTCCGAAGCGAATCTCGCAGACAAGGTCGAACTCGGCGGAACGTTCTGTATGAGCAGATGCCAGCAGGGCGTATGCGTCACCGTCGACGACGAATTCTTCTCGGTTTCTCCCGAAACCGTCAAGGATTTCTTTGACAAGGAAATAATGACAAGGGTGGGTTGATATGGTCGTACAGATATGCGTGGGCTCGTCCTGTCACCTGAAAGGTTCCGAGCGAATAGTCGAGCTTTTCCGCGAGGCGGTAGAGCAAAGACACCTTGAAAACGAGATAACTCTCGCGGGCTGCTTCTGTACAGGTAACTGCAACCGCGTCGGCGTCACCATACAGGTCGGCGACGAGGTCGTCACCAATGTCACTCCCGAAAATTTCAGCGAGTTTTTCGAGGAGAAAATAATGTCCGCAATTTCTAAGTAAAAGGAGAGGAAAAAGCAATGATGGCAAAATGCCTCACGCTTAAAAAATCCAATTGCAAGAACTGCTACCGCTGTATCCGCAATTGCCCCGTAAAATCTATCCGCTTTTCGGGGAATCAGGCACATATCGTCGGCGACGAGTGTATCCTCTGCGGACAGTGCTTTGTTGTCTGCCCCCAGAACGCCAAGGAAATAGTCGACGAAACCGAAAAGGTAAAGGTAATGCTTTTAAGCGGCGACCCCGTCGTCGTAAGCCTTGCGCCGTCGTTCATAGCGAATTATGCGGGAGTGGGCATAGAATCCGTCAGGGAAGCCCTCAAAAAGCTGGGCTTTTATGACGTCGAGGAAACCGCCATAGGCGCCACTATCGTCAAGCGGGAATACGACAGAATGCTTGAAGAGGACGGAAAGGATATAATCATCTCGTCCTGCTGTCATTCGATAAATCTGCTCATACAGAAGTACTTCCCTAAAGAGCTTGAATACCTTGCAGATGTGGTATCGCCCATGATGGCACATTGTTTGGATATCCGGAGAAGAATACCCAACGCAAAGACTGTTTTCATAGGACCGTGCGTCGCGAAGAAGGACGAAGCAGAGCATTACGAGGGCGTAGTGGACGCTGTGCTGACGTTCGAGGAGCTGACAAACTGGCTCAAGGCTGAAAATATCGAGCTTAAAAAAGAGATCGTCCCCAACGAGGAATCCCTCGCGCGCTTTTTCCCGACTACCGGCGGCGTCCTCCGCACAATGGAGAAAAAACCTCAGGAGTATACATACCTGTCCATAGACGGCGTTGAAAATTGTATGGCTGCCCTGCGTGAGATCGAAAACGGAAATATCCATAAGTGCTTTATCGAAATGAACGCCTGCGTCGGCGGCTGCGTGGCGGGTCCCGTTATGGAAAAATATCACCGCACCCCCGTAAACGATTATCTGTCTGTCGCGGCTTATGCCGGAAAAAAGGATTTCGCCGTCGATCAGCCCGACAGATTCTCGCTTAAAAAGCATTTCACCCTCATCGAGAAGAAAACTCAGGATCCCTCCGAAAGCGAGATCACCGAGATACTCCACCAGATGGGCAAATTCCGCCCCGAACAGGAACTCAATTGCGGCACCTGCGGCTATAACACCTGCCGCGATAAGGCTATCGCCGTTTACCACGGAAAAGCCGAGATCTCAATGTGCCTGCCGTTCCTGAAAGATAAAGCGGAAAGTTTCTCCGATACTATCGTAAAAAATACGCCTAACGGTCTTATCGTGCTTAACGAAAAGCTTGAAGTGCAGCAGATAAACCACGCCGCCCTGAAAATGATGAACCTGCGTTCCGCGTCCGATGTCCTCGGAGATCAGGTGGTCAGGATAATGGATCCCGCACTGTTTATGAAAGTCCTCCAGACCGGAAGAAGCATAAATAATCAGCGCGTTTACCTCGCAGAGTACAGCCGCTATATAGAGCAGACCGTCGTTTACGACCGCGAAAGCCATATGCTCGTGTGCATAATGCGTGACGTTACCGACGAGGAGGACGAGCGCGAGAAGAAAGAAAGCATTTCCCGCCAGACTATCGAGGTCGCGGATAAGGTCGTCGACAAGCAGATGAGGATCGTTCAGGAAATAGCTTCTCTGCTCGGAGAAACCGCAGCCGAAACCAAAATCGCCCTCTCGAAATTAAAGGAGTCTATATCTGATGAATGATCTTTGTGTGGATATCGGTTACAAGAGCATAAATCACGTCGGAGAACAGCTTTGCGGCGACCACGTCGATATCATCGAACAGGACGATTCCTCCGTGGTGATAGTCCTCGCCGACGGCTTGGGAAGCGGCGTCAAGGCAAGCATACTCTCAACGCTCACTTCAAAGATAATCTCCACCATGATGGCTGAGGGTCTGCCGCTTGAGGAGTGCGTGTCCACCATAGCGGCTACGCTTCCCGTGTGTTCTGTCAGAGGGGTAGCTTATTCCACTTTCACAATAATACATATAATCAATAACCAGACCGCCGAGCTTATCCAGTACGACAACCCGCAGGTCGTCCTTATCCGCGACGAGGAAAATATAAATTATCCCAAAACAGAAATGAATATCGGCGGCAAAAAGATATTCAGGTCTACAATAAACCTCTGTGAGGGAGATGTTTTTATCGCAATGAGCGACGGCTGCCCTCACGCGGGCATAGGCATAGGCTATAATTTCGGCTGGAAAGTCGAGGATATCGCGAATTTTATGTCTACGCTCGCAAATTCCGGACTTACCGCAAAAACGTTATCCACCATTTTAGTGGACGAGTGCAATAAGTTCTACGGCGGCAAGCCGGGCGACGATACAACGGCTTGTATCGTCAGGGTAAGAAAGCGCGTCCCCATGAATCTCCTCTTCGGTCCGCCGTCCAACCGCGACGACTGCGACCGTATGATGTCGCTGTTCTTCTCAAAAGAGGGCAAGCATATCATCTGCGGAGGGACGACATCCTCTATCGCCGCGAAATATCTCGGAAAGCCGCTTCGAGCAAGCCTTAATTTCGAGCGCTCGGATATTCCGCCCATAGCGGAGCTTGAGGGCGTCGACCTCGTGACAGAGGGAGTCATCACCGTCAATAAAGTCCTCGAATACGCCAAGAATTACCTTGAGGACAACGAAAGCTATGAACAGTGGAGCTTCAAAAAAGACGGCGCGTCGCTTATCTCCCGCCTGCTGTTTGAAGAAGCGACGGATATCAATTTCTACGTCGGACGCGCCATAAACCCCGCGCACCAGAATCCCGACCTGCCCATTAACTTCAATATCAAAATGAATCTGGTCGGAGAGCTTTCCGACTGTCTTAAAAAAATGGGCAAGCGAATAAAAGTAAGCTATTTCTGAGGAGGTTTCGGAATGAGTGAAGTAAGAAAGTTCGATACCAAGGTACAGTACCTTAAATATAAAGTCCTGCGCGAGGTCGCAAGAATGGCATGGAAGGATATGTCGTTCGAGAAAGTGCTCGATATCCCGAAAATAATCGTTCCGGGAAAGATACCGACCATGCGCTGCTGCGTCTATAAAGAACGCGCCATCATCGAGGAGCAGGTAAAGCTCGCTATGGGCGGCAACAAGGATAATCCCAACGTTATAGAAGTAATTGATATAGCGTGCGACGAGTGTCCCGCCGCCGGTTACGAGGTCACGGCTTCCTGCCGCGGCTGCCTTGCCCACCGCTGCGAACAGGCGTGCAAGCGCGGAGCTATCTCGTTCGATTATAACCACGTCGCTCATATCGACAAGACCAAGTGCGTCGAGTGCGGACAGTGCGCGAAAGCCTGCCCCTATTCCGCAATAGTGAACCACAAGCGTCCCTGCCAGATAGCCTGCAAGGTCAAGGCGATCTCCATTAACCAGGATAACGCCGCGTCTATCGACAACGAGAAGTGCATCGCCTGCGGAGCGTGCGTGTATATGTGTCCGTTCGGCGCAATAATGGACAAGTCGTTCATTCTTAACGTCGTAGACCTTCTCCGCGAAAGCGAACACGGCAAGAATTACCGCCTTTACGCCGTGGTGGCGCCCTCTGTTTCAAGCCAGTTCAGATACGCAAAGCTCGGTCAGGTCATTACCGGACTTAAAAAGCTCGGCTTCCATACCGTCGTCGAAGCCGCTCTCGGAGCCGATATGGTCGCCGATATGGAGTCCAAGGAGCTGGTCGAAAAGGGCTTCCTCACAAGCTCCTGCTGCCCCGCGTTCGTCAAGTACATAAAGTCCGCTTTCCCCGAAATGATACCCAACATCTCCCACAATCTCTCCCCCATGGCGGCTATCTCCAAGTACATAAAAGCGACCACCGAAAACGCCAAGGTCGTTTTCATAGGTCCGTGTACCGCCAAGAAAATGGAAGTACAGCTCGATTCCGTAAAGCCCTACGTTGATGCCGCGCTCACGTTTGAGGAGCTTCAGGCATTGTTCGACGCAAGAGAGATCGACCTCACAACTCTTGAAGAGGGAGTCCTCGACAACGCGTCCTATTTCGGAAGGATCTTCGCCAGAAGCGGAGGATTGTCCGAAGCAGTCGAGGAAGGACTTAAAGAGCATAACGATACCGATTTCCCGCTTAAAGCCGAGGTCTGCAACGGCATTGAGGAGTGCCGCGCAGCTCTACTTAAGAAGTCAAAGAACGTCCTCAACGCCAACTTCATTGAGGGTATGGCGTGCGTCGGCGGCTGTATCGGAGGCGCGGGCTGCCTTACTCACGAAGAAAAGAGCAAATCCGAGGTCGACGCATACGGCAGGGAAGCTCTCGAAAAAACCATCTCCGACGCTCTCTCCGTGATAACCACCGTTTCGTAACGTCCTGTAGGGTATATCACGAATTATATAAGGCGTTTTGACAATTTATAATTCCAAAAAATAAAAAAATCTGCTAAAATATACTTAATAGAGGTATATCAGGCGGGCTTGCCCGCTTTGTCAATATGATAACTTTTGTTTTGGGAGGAAATTGCTTTGAGATCCATAGGAAAAAAGATAACCAAGGTAAATCTTTTGCTGGTGGGAATATCCCTGTTTATCGTGGGGATCTTCGCGTGCGTTATGTCCTATACTTCCGCGAACAAGATGGCGGAGTACAGCATAACCGAAATGACAAAAGAATCCGCCGAAAGAATATCGTGGCAGCTTCAGGCGTATTCCAATATAGCGATCAATATCGGAACTATGCCTATATTCACAGACCCCGAAAGCACCCTCGCCGAGAAAAAGGCTATTCTTGAAAACAGAGCCGCCCAGTACGGTCTTGAAAGATGTAACCTTATAGATTCCTCCGGAAAAGGGATCGACGGAAACGATTATTCCGACCGCGCCTATTTTCAGGCGGCAATGGCGGGCAGAGCAATGATCTCCGAGCCGCTTGTGTCAAAAGTCACCGGTAATCTCACAATAATCGTCGCCGCCCCCGTATGGGAAGACGGTCTTTCCGGAAGCAAGCCCGCCGGCTGCGTCTACGTCGTGCCTGACGAGGAATTCCTCAACGATATCGTTCGCGGCATAAATATCAGCGAAAACAGCGGCGCTTACCTTATCGACAAGAACGGAAACACCATCGCGAATATTGATTCCGAAGTCGTCAAAAACGGCGAGAATATCGAGGAAAAAGCCAAGACCGTCAAATTCTACGAGTACGCCGCCGCTATACACAGCAAAGCCCGTCAGGGCGAAAGCGGAATCTGGGCAGGCGGTTCTGCGGTAAACCGCGGCTATATGGCTTACCGCCCGATAGAGAGCGAACCCGCCGACGGCTGGTCGCTTATAATCTACGCTCCCGTCAAAGATTTCCTAGGCGGCGCTTACACCGCTATATACTTCACCCTCTTCGCGCTCCTCGCGGCACTCGGCGTTTCGGCGTTTATAACTATTAAAATGGGTATATCTATCGGAAGCCGCATAAGTGCCTGCACCGAAAGAATACGTCTGCTTGCTACGGGAGATCTTAAAACAGGAATCCCCACAGTCGAAATAAACGACGAAACCGCCGTCCTTGCAAAGGCGACCGAGTCCCTCACAGGCTCCCTCAACGGAATGATCGAGGATATGGGCAGAATACTGGGCGGTATGGCAGACGGCGATTTCACCGTGGATACTGCTCCGGGCAGGGAATACTATAAAGGCGATTTCCACGAGATACTTACTCACGTCGAGGGCATAAAACTGCGCCTTAACGAAGCAATGTTCAAAATAAACCGTTCCGCGGACAAGGTTTCCGAAAACTCCGAGGAAGTTGCCAAAAACGCCCAGACGCTTTCAGCCGGAGCTTCCGAGCAGGCAGCGTCCATCGAGGAACTCGCTTCCAATATCCGCATCATCTCCGAGAAAATTTCCGCCAACTCCGAAAATTGCGTAGGCGCGCGCCAGCTCGTTGAGGAAACCTCCCAGTACGTCGAAACCACCAACGAGGAAATGGAAAAGCTTACCGACGCTATGAAGGACATCAACGCAACTTCCGCAAAGATCAACGCTATCATCAAAACTATCGAGGATATCGCCTTCCAGACAAATATCCTCGCCCTCAACGCCGCTATCGAATCCGCAAGAGCCGGAATGGCAGGCAAGGGCTTCTCCGTCGTCGCAAACGAAGTCGGTATACTCGCTTCAAAATCCGCCGAGGCAGCCAAGGATACCACTGCCCTTATCCAGCAGTCCATATCCGCCGTCAAGAACGGAACTTCCATAGCTCACCGCACCGCCGAAGCAATGAACCGCGTCGGACAACATACCCACTCCGTCGAGGAAATAGTCGGCAGAATAACCGAAGCAGGCGAACAGCAGGCGGATATGATACGTCAGGTATCCACGGGTATCGAACAGATCTCTTCCGTCGTTCAGCAGAACTCCTCCACAGCAGAACAGAGCGCGTCAAGCTCCGCTTACCTCTCCGGAGAAGCGGAAACCCTCAAGGAGCTTATGCATTCGTTCACAATACGCTATTGATAAATTTTATCGAGCCTTTCAGCCGTCCGCTCTTAAACGGACGGCTTTTCGGTATGTGAGAAAAATTCGTCAAAATGCACAAAATCAAGGAATAAAATTACTTTTGTAATGGAAAAATAAATGAAGTTTCGCGGAAACACTTGACAAAAGACGAAGAATATAGTATAATGTTAAAGTGTGTTTGAGTATTCCGTCGGGAGTGCTTTGAACATAAATTTTGTTTGGAGGTGAAAATAGTGCCTACGTTTAACCAGCTTGTCCGCAAGGGACGCGAGGATTCCGTAAAGAAATCCAAGTCGCCTGCACTTCAGAAAGGTATGAATACTTTGAAGAAGCAGCAGATCGACCAGCATTCTCCTCAGAAGAGAGGAGTATGCACCGCTGTCAGAACTCAGACTCCTAAGAAACCTAACTCCGCAATGAGAAAGGTTGCCAGAGTCAAGATCTCCAACGGCTACGAGGTCACTGCGTATATTCCCGGAATCGGACATAAACTGCAGGAACACTCTGTCGTGCTTATCAGAGGCGGACGTGTAAAGGATCTTCCGGGTGTGCGTTACCACATCATCAGAGGAACACTCGACGCTCAGGGCGTTGACAAGAGAATGCAGGGACGTTCCAAGTACGGAGCAAAACGTCCGAAGGCGGGAAAGAAAGCGTGATCTTAACCCACTAAAGGCTGTAAAACGGGCATTATTTCTTATAGAATCATTGCCTCGTAGTACGGCATATGCGGGAGTTTAAGGCTTTCGAGTACCTGTGATTTTCATTTTTATGAAGGAGGGAAGAAAAGTGCCAAGAAGAGGTAATGTACCGAAGCGTGAGGTTCTTCCGGATCCGCTTTACGGATCGGAGCTTGTAACAAGACTTATCAATAACATCATGCTGGACGGTAAAAAGGGCGTAGCCCAGAAAATCGTATACGGCGCGTTCGAGATAGTTGCCGAAAAGACCGGCAAGGACGCTCTGGAGGCTTTCGAGGAGGCAATGGAAAACATCATGCCGCAGCTCGAAGTCAAAGCAAGACGTGTCGGCGGCGCGACATATCAGGTCCCGATGGAGGTGCGTCCGGAAAGAAGACGTACATTGGGACTGAGATGGATAACCACCTACAGCCGCCAGCGCAGCGAGAAAACGATGAAAGAAAGACTCGCAAACGAGATATGCGACGCGCTGAACAATCAGGGCGGCGCGTGCAAGAAGCGTGACGATACTCACAAGATGGCAGAAGCCAATAAGGCTTTCGCGCACTTCAAGTGGTAATCCGAGCATATTACGGAGGGCTTTATGAAAAGAGATGTAACTCTTGAAATGACCCGTAATATTGGTATAATGGCTCATATCGACGCGGGAAAAACCACCACGACCGAGCGTATCCTTTTCTATACCGGAATCAACCACAAGATCGGAGAAACGCACGACGGCGCTTCCACGATGGACTGGATGGAGCAGGAAAAGGAAAGAGGTATCACGATCACCTCTGCCGCTACGACCGCGTTCTGGAAAGAGCATCGTATCAATATTATCGACACTCCGGGACACGTTGACTTCACAGTAGAAGTTCAGCGTTCTCTGAGAGTGCTTGACGGCTCTGTTACTGTATTCTGCGCGAAAGGCGGCGTTGAGCCGCAGTCTGAAACAGTATGGCGTCAGGCGGATAATTATCACGTTCCCAGAATGGCTTATGTAAATAAGATGGATATAATGGGAGCAAACTTCTATAACGTCGTGGATATGATGAAGGACAGACTTAAGTGTAATGCCGTTCCTATCCAGCTTCCTATCGGAGCTGAGGCGGATTTCAAGGGCATTATCGACCTCATCGAAATGAACGCGGACGTTTACTACGACGACCTCGGCAAGGATATGCGCGTCGAGGAGATCCCCGCGGATATGAAGGAAAAAGCAGAGGAATACCGTGCAAACCTTCTCGAAAAGGTAGCCGAGCTTGACGATGACCTTATGGAAAGATACCTCGAAAACGAGGGCGCGGATTTCACCGCCGAGGAAATCAAAAAGGCTATCAGAAAGGGTACTATCGAGAATAAGTTCGTACCCGTTACCTGCGGTACTTCTTACAGAAACAAGGGCGTACAGAAACTGCTCGACGCTATCGTCGACTATATGCCGTCGCCTTTGGATATCCCGTCTATCAAGGGAGTAAACCCCGAAACAGGCGAGGAGGAAGAGCGTCACGCAGGCGACGACCAGCCGTTCTCCGCTCTCGCGTTCAAAATCGCGACCGACCCGTTCGTCGGAAAACTCTGCTTCTTCAGAGTTTATTCGGGATATGTTGACGCAGGTACCACCGTCCTTAATTCCACTAAGGATAAGAACGAGCGTATGGGACGTATCCTCCAGATGCACTCCAACCACAGACAGGACATCGACGCTTGCCCGTGCGGCGATATCGCGGCAGTCGTAGGTACAAAATATACCACGACAGGCGATACCCTCTGCGACGAGAATCACCCGATAATCCTTGAGTCTATGGAGTTCCCGGAGCCCGTTATCGACCTCGCTATCGAGCCGAAAACAAAGGCAGGTCAGGAGAAAATGGCGATCGCCCTCGCAAAACTCGCCGAGGAAGATCCTACCTTCAAGACCTTTACCAATGCCGAAACAGGTCAGACCATCATCGCCGGAATGGGCGAGCTTCACCTTGAGATCATCGTCGACAGACTTCTGCGCGAGTTCAAGGTCGAGGCAAATGTCGGCGCACCTCAGGTCGCTTATAAGGAAACTATCACCGGCAACGCCGATGTTGATATGAAGTATAAGCGTCAGTCGGGCGGTTCGGGTCAGTACGGTCACGTTAAGATCCGTGTCGAGCCGAACGAAAGCGGCAAGGGCTACGAGTTTATAAACAATGTAGTCGGCGGCGCAATCCCGAAGGAGTTTATCCCTGCCGTAGACGCCGGTATCCAGGGCGCTCTCAACGCGGGCGTTCTCGCGGGATATCCCGTAGTAGACCTTAAAGTCGAGTTGTACGACGGTTCTTACCATGAGGTCGACTCGTCCGAAATGGCATTCAAGATCGCAGGCTCTATGGCAATCAAGGAAGCGCTTAAACAGGCACATTCCATTATCCTTGAGCCTATAATGAAGGTAGTTGTCGTATGCCCGACCGATTATACCGGTACGGTAATAGGCGACCTCACCTCCCGCCGCGGTCAGATACAGGGACAGGAATCAAGATTCGGCTCGGAGTCTATCACGGCTCTCGTGCCTCTGTCGGAAATGTTCGGATACTCCAACGACCTCCGCTCCAAAACACAGGGACGCGGTCAGTACGTTATGGAGCCTCATTCCTATATCGAGGTTCCGAAGTCTATCGCCGAGGGCATTATGTCCAAGCGTAAACAGAACGATTGATTCTGAAAAAATCGCCGCGCTTCGACGCGGTATCCAAAGAAAATTTGCCGTTGCGCCTGAAAACTACTTGATTTTTTCGGGTAAAAATGGTAAAATATTAAGTGTAACAATTTATTTTTCGGGAGCAAAGCTCCCGCCTTATAAAAGGAGGAAAAACCAATGGCAAAGGAAAAGTATGATTCCAGCTTACCCCACGTAAACATCGGTACTATCGGACACGTTGACCACGGCAAGACCACCCTTACCGCGGCTATCACCAAGTACCTTGCTCTTAAGGGTCAGGCTCAGTTCGAGGCTTATGATATGATTGATAAGGCTCCTGAGGAGAGAGAGCGCGGTATCACAATCAATACCGCACACGTTGAGTATAAGACCGACAAGCGTCACTACGCTCACGTTGACTGCCCCGGACACGCTGACTATATCAAGAACATGATCACCGGCGCAGCTCAGATGGACGGCGCGATCCTCGTTGTTGCAGGTACAGACGGCGCAATGGCTCAGACTAAGGAGCATATCCTGCTTGCACGTCAGGTAGGCGTTCCTTCGATCGTAGTTTTCGTAAACAAGTGCGACGACGTTGACGGCGTTGAGTACGACGAAGCAACAGGCGAGTACAAGGATAACGACGGTATGCTCGAACTCGTAACCGAGGACCTTAAGGATATCCTTTCCAACAACGGCTTCGATAATGTACAGTTCGTATGCGGTTCCGCAAAGAAGGCTCTTGACAGCACTTCCAACGACCCCAACGCTCCCGAATACGCTTGCATCAAGAAGCTTATGGACGTTGTAGACGAAGCTATCCCCACTCCTGAGCGTGATGACGCAAAGCCTTTCCTTATGCCTGTAGAGGATACAATGACCATTTCCGGTCGTGGTACCGTTGCAACAGGACGTGTTGAGAGAGGTGCTGCAAAGGTCGGCGATACCGTTGAGATCACAGGTCTTGTAGAAGAGCCCAAGTCCACCGTTATCACAGGTCTTGAAATGTTCCACAAGAGCCTTGATGAGGCAGTTGCAGGCTACAACATCGGCGCTCTGCTCCGTGGTATCACCCGTGACGAGATCGAGCGCGGACAGGTACTCTGCAAGCCCGGATCTATCCACCCGCACACCAAGTTCAGCGGTCAGGTTTACGTTCTTAAGAAGGAAGAGGGCGGTCGTCATACCCCGTTCGTTTCCAACTATCGTCCGCAGTTCTACTTCAGAACCACCGACGTTACCGGCGTTATCACACTTCCCGCTGACAAGGAAATGTGTATGCCCGGCGATAACGTTGTAATGGACGTTGAGCTTATCACTCCTATCGCAATAGAGGAAGGACTTCGTTTCGCGATCCGTGAGGGCGGCAGAACGGTTGGTTCCGGCGTCGTTACAAAGATCAACGCTTAATTGATCTTTCGTTGAACAAATCGAATCCCCTGAGGGTATCCTCAGGGGATTTTTGTATTTGTACGCCGACTTATCTTCAAAACCAATTTCTCAGCCACTCGTAAACGGCAAATTTGATCGTAAACCCTTGCGGCTTCTGAAAGTCTGCTGCAAGCACGTCCGATTTTTCAGGCTCCGAAACAGCAGGCAGACACAGCTGCGGAAAAATCACACACCACCAGTTATGCCCCTCACCCTTGCCGAGAGTTATCTTAAGAGCGCGGTATTCACCCGCAGGCAAAATGACCCTGTCGTATTCGCGAGTCGGGAATCTGCTGTCGGAAAGCTCCGCACGCGCCGAATATTCAAATCCCCTCCCCCTCAGAAATTCGTTGCACCTCTCCTCAATTTCCGGCAGAAGCAGAATTATTTTTTCTTCCGCCTCCGAAACCGACTTGCATTCAGCCAGCTCCCCCGAAAATTCCGAAAGCACCATATCCCTCACTTCCAGCTTGATTTTCTGGTCGTCCTCCGAATCGGAGTTTGCAGGAATGTGAAGCCGCAAAACCTCTCCTTGAACTTCCTCGCATTTCTCCGAAAAAACCGTGAAGCTCCCGATCCCTACCGAGATTATAATTCCCAGAATAAGTAAACTAACCGTTATAATGTTTTTAATCATCGTCATCAAAACCTCCAAAATGTCATATCCCTTGTAACAAAAGTTTTGACGCCTACGGAAAAATTATACAAAAACAGACCCCCTAAGTCGAAAAAATACTTGCAAAATTCATAAAAATGGTGTATAATAAAGATAATAATTTAGTTTGAGAAAGGATCTTTTGTTATGCCTCTGGAAGAAATTACAAGGGAATTGTCCACCACAATTAAAAAAATGATAGACGAGTTAAAACTCGAAGTGATTTATATGCCCGAAAACGGCGAGAATTCCCTGATCTCAAATAACGATACCAACCGTCCGGGATTGCAGTTCGCGGGCTTCTACGAGTATTTCGATAATAAACGTGTTCAGGTCATGGGAAAAATGGAAACGTCCTACCTTATGGGACTTGACCCCGAAGTGCGCAGAAAACGTATAGAGGATTTCCTGTCATACAGATTCCCTGCATTGATAATCACGCGCAGTCAGGATGTCCTTCCCGAAATGATGGAGGCTGCTCCGACTTACGAAGTACCTATACTCAGAACCGACGAAAGCACATCCGTTTTCATAGCAAAGCTTATGGCGTTTTTGAATCTGGAGCTTGCACCGCGTATCACCCGCCACGGCGTTCTTATCGAGATATACGGCGAGGGAGTTATGATAATGGGCGAAAGCGGCGTAGGTAAGTCCGAAACCGCCGTCGAGCTTGTAAAGCGCGGACATAGACTTATCGCCGACGACGCGGTTGAAATCCGCAAAGCGTCGAACATCACGCTTGTCGGCTCGTCACCTGATAATATCCGTCATTTTCTGGAGCTTCGCGGCATAGGTATTGTAAACGCAAGACAGCTTTTCGGTATCGGCTCCGTTAAAATGTCCGAGAAAATAGATATGGTCGTCGAAATGGAACTCTGGAATCCCGAAAAAACCTACGACAGAATGGGCGTGGATACGCATTATATGACAATTCTCGGCGTAAAAGTCCCCCTGCTCAATATCCCCGTAAAGCCGGGACGTAACCTCGCCGTTATCCTTGAAGTTGCCGCAATGAATAACCGCCAGAAGAAAATGGGCTACAATGCGGCAAAAGACCTCCTCCGCCAGCTCGGAATGGATTCCGACAGCGAGGATATTATGTCCGATTTGAATCTGTAATTTTTAAGGAGAGTATATTATGTATAATATTGGAGTCGATCTCGGCGGCACGAATATCAAAGTAGGACTTGTCGACGATAAATACAATATCATATCCAAGGCTACCGCCAAAACAAATCTTCCCCGACCCGCAGAGGAAATAGCAGCGTCTATCGTCGAGCTTATCTGGAAAGCGCTCGGCGAAGCAAAAGTCACTATCGGCGAGGTGAAGTCCATCGGCATCGGCACTCCCGGAGTAGCCAACCGAAACAGCGGTATCGTTCTTTATTCCTGCAATCTCGGATTCAATAATACCGACCTTCGCGCCCTTATCCGTAAGCGCCTTGAACTTCCCATTTATGTCGAGAACGACGCGAACGCCGCGGCATTCGGCGAAGTCCTCGCGGGCGCAGGCAAGGGATATAAGGACGTTGTCGTCGTGACCCTCGGTACAGGCGTCGGCGGCGGAATTATAATCGACGGAAAGATCTACACAGGCTTCAATTTCTGCGGCGCTGAACTCGGTCATACGGTCATTCAGTACGGCGGCAGACAGTGCGGCTGCGGAAGAAAAGGCTGCTTTGAGGCATATTCCTCGGCGACCGCGCTTATAAATATGACTAAAGAGGCAATGGAAGAAAATAAGGATTCCGGAATGTGGAAGCTGTGCGACGGCGATATAGCAAATGTCGACGGAAAAACAGCATTCGACGGAATGAGAGCGGGCGACGTCGCCGCAAAAAGCGTTGTCGACACATATATCGAGTACTTAGGCTGCGGTCTTGTTAATATCGTAAACACCTTCCAGCCCGAAATGCTCCTTATAGGGGGCGGTATCTGTAAGGAAGGCGAAAACCTGACAGGTCCCCTCACGGAGATCATCAGGCGTGACAGCTATTGCATAGATGCCGAAAAAACCACCAAGCTCGATATCTGCAGCCTCGGAAACGACGCGGGAATTATCGGCGCGGCTTATCTTTACAGCATAGCCGAATGATATATTTCGGCGCTGCCCATATTTAATTTAACGGAGGCATCGTATGGACTATTCTGTGATAGAATCGCTGTGTATTGCAAGCAAAACGGAATTCGCACACAGCGCCCCGCTAAAGCAGTATTGCACGATGAAAATAGGAGGAGCCTGCGATATCCTTGTAAAGCCGAACAGCGAGCAAATAATTGCCGAGTTGCTCTCTGAATGTAAAAAGAACAGTATCCCGTATTTTATACTAGGAAAAGGCAGCAATGTCCTGTTTTCCGACAGCGGATTCCGTGGTGTCGCTGTCCTCATAGGTCAGGAGCTTGGCGGGATAACCGTCGACGGAAATACAATAACTGCGGGTGCCGGCGCACCACTTAACGCCGTGTGTCGGGCTGCGCTCGAAAATTCTCTTTCCGGAGCGGAAAACCTCTACGGCATTCCCGCTTCCGTCGGCGGAGCACTCTATATGAACGCCGGAGCATTCGGTGGCGAAATGAAAGACATCGTCACCTCCTGCCGTTACATTGACGAAAACGGAACCGCCCGTGAAATGCCCGTCGGAGATATGGAGCTTTGCTATCGTCACAGCATTTTCTGCGGAAAAAACAATGTTATAACGTCCGTCACAATGCGCTTCCAAAACGGTGATAAAACAGCTATCCAAGCCCGTATGGACGAGGTCATCAGACTTCGCAGGGAAAAACAGCCGCTTGAATTTCCCTCCTGCGGAAGTACGTTCAAACGACCGAAAAACGGCTTTGCAGCGGCACTTATCGAGGAGTGCGGACTGAAAGGCTTCACCGTCGGCGGAGCGCAGGTCAGCCAAAAGCACAGCGGTTTCGTGATAAACCGCGGCAACGCAACGTTCGAGGACGTAATGGCAGTTGTCGACCATGTGAGGTCTGTCGTCCTCAAAGAAAAAGGCGTCGAGCTTGAGTGCGAAATGGAGATCCTCGGCAGCCGTTAAAATCAAGAATCTTGTACTTTATACAAGAACTTTGAATTCAAAATCAATTCAGGGGGCTGACAAAGCTCCTTAGTTTTGTTTGGAGGATATTATGGAATTTGTTATCGTGACAGGAATGTCAGGTTCGGGAAAATCGTCCGCTGTCAGATTCCTTGAAGATATAGGCTTTTTCTGTATCGACAATATGCCGCCCGCTCTGATTCCGAGCTTCGCGGAGCTTTGTTCCGAAAACGGCGAGATAACCCGCGTCGCGATAGTAACGGATATACGCGGGGGCGCGATGTTTTTCGAGCTTCCCGAATGTGTCGAAAGCCTGAAAAATACCGACGGTATCGACGTCAGAGTCCTCTTTCTCGAAGCGTCCGAGGACGTGCTTATAAACCGCTACAGCGAAACCCGCCGCAAGCACCCCCTTGACGAAGCGTCAAACGGCGACATAGCAAAAGCAATAGCCGCCGAAGCCGAGCTGCTAAGGGACGTTCGCGCCAATGCCGATTATATAATCGACAGCACCCTCCTCACCTCCACCCAGCTTAAAGAGCAGATAGCGGCGCTCTTTCTGGACAAGCCGACCGACCGTATGGTGATAAGCTGTATGAGTTTCGGCTTCAAATACGGCGTGCCGAAAGAAGCGGATCTTGTGTTTGACGTGCGCTGCCTTCCCAATCCGTTTTATATCCCCGAATTGAAGCATAAAACGGGTCTGGACAGCGAAGTCCGCAGCTATGTCATGAGTTTCCCCCAGTCCGTCGAATATGAAAAAAAGATCCGCGAAATGGTGGATTTCTTGATTCCCCAGTTCGTCCGTGAGGGCAAAAGCCGCTTGGTCATAGCGTTCGGCTGCACGGGCGGCAAGCACAGAAGTGCGACTTTCGCTCTCCGTACAGCGGATTATTATCGGGAAAAGGGAATGCGCGTAAACGTCGTACACCGTGAGATCGGTGTCAGATAGCCAAATTCAGTGTATCGGAGTGGTAAAATGTCGTTCTCATCTGAGTTGAAGCAGGAGCTTCTTTCGGTATCGGAGCTTTCAAAGCTCTCTGACAGCGAAGCATCGGCAATGCTGTACGGAATGTTCTATGCGGGCAGGATCTCCGAAAAAAAGCCCGTTATCCGCACGGAAAGCGAGATCCTCGTCACAGCCGCAAAGACCCTCCTTGAGCGTGTTTTCCCAAACGAGAGAATTTTCATCAAGAAACTTGTAGGAAATAACGATTCCGTCTACACTCTCGGCGCTCATTCGCGCGGAGTTTACGAGAAATTCGGGGATTTCACATCTGTATCCGCCTCTGCCGTCCCCGGCTCGGACGAGGTTTCTTCGGCTTTCCTGCGCGGAATTTTCACCTCCTGCGGAAGTGTCACAGAACCTGTCAAGGAGTACCACCTTGAGTTTACAGTCCCCGAAACCTCACGCGTCCGACCGCTTTTCGAGTTTATCGAGGAACACGGTTTCCCCATAAAGGAAACGCGCCGCGGCAGGCAAACGGCGCTCTATTTCAAGGACAGCGAGGTCATCGAGGACTTTTTGACCTATATCGGAGCAGGGCATCGTGCCCTTGAAATAATGCAGATAAAAATCGAAAAAGACCTCAGAAACCGAGCGAACCGTGTAGTAAACTGCGACAGCGCCAACCTTGACAGAACCGTCGCAGCCAGCGAGCGAACGCGGCGCGAAATTGAGTTCCTGCTTGAAAAAACAGGCTTCGAGGGGCTTTCCGACGAGCTTCGCGAAACGGCGCGGCTCCGCCTTGACAATCCTGAAAGCTCACTTTCCGAGCTTGCGTCAATGCACGTTCCACCCATTTCAAGAAGCGGGCTTAATCACAGATTAAAGAAACTTGAATTCCTTGCCGAAAAAGCGCGGGCTTCAGAGGAATAAGTACAAGAAACTTAAACATAAAAGGACAGACAGAAATTTGAAATTAAAAGCTTTAAGATATGCATTCCCCAAAACGATCCCCATAATGACGGGCTTTTTGTTTCTGGGAACGGCATATGGTATCTACGCGAGAACGTCGGGGCTTCCCGCTGTAACTCCGATAATTATGGCAGCGATAGTGTTCGCGGGTTCAATGGAGTTTGTGGCGGTGGATATGCTTATCGGCGCATTCGACCCTCTTGGAGCGCTGGTTATGGCTCTTATGGTCAACGCACGTCATTTGTTTTACGGTATCTCGATGCTTGAAAAATACAGGGATCTTGGAGTTAAAAAGTGGTATCTCGTGTTCGGGCTGTGCGACGAGAGCTTCTCGATAAATTGCACTGCCGAGATCCCGCAGGGCGTCGACAGGGGCTGGTTTTACTTCTGGGTAACTGCGCTGAATCAGCTGTACTGGCTCACTGGGGCGACCATAGGCTCTCTCGCGGGACAGTTTATCACGATCGAGCTTCCGGGGCTTGAATTTGTAATGACGGCGCTCCTTGTCGTTATCTTCCTCGATAACTGGCTCAAGGAAAAGAACCATACCGCTTCGATAATCGGCGTGCTTGCAGCGTTTTTGTGCCTGCTCATCTTCGGAAGCGAGAGCTTTATCATACCGTCAATGGCATTGATAATCCTGACCCTCACTTTAGCACGAAGAAAACTTGAATCAAAAATTTAGAGTACAAGAAATTTGAATAAACTACAAGATTCTTGTAAAAATACCGGAGGACATATACATAATGACACCCATTCAGACAGTGATAATGATCGGCGCTGTGGCGCTCGGAACGATGCTTACCAGATTTACGCCGTTCCTCGTGTTCGGCGGACGAACGCATGACGGACAGCAGAGAAAGGTCCCCGCGCTTGTTCACTACCTCGGAAAAGCGCTTCCCGGAGCTGCTTTGGGGCTGCTCGTGGTATACTGCTTCAAGGACGTGAACGTCTTAAGCGGCTTTCACGGATTGCCGGAGCTTATCTCCCTTGCAGCGATCGTAGGAGTGCATTTGTGGAAGCGGAATATGCTCGTTTCCATAGCCACCGGAACGGTAATTTATATGCTCCTTGTAAATTTTATTTTCACCTGAGTTAAAGATTCCTGTATTTTCAGAAATCCCGTGAGCCTTTTATTTAAGCCAAAAACAGGCTCCGAAGAGCCTGTTGCATTTAGGTAGTGTGGATAACTTCGACAGGGCAGGAGTCCGCTGCGTCCTCAACGGCGTCCTCGTGACCGTCGGGCGAAGAAACGACCTCGGAAAGTCCGTCCTCCGCCAGCTTGAAAACGTCCGGACAAATATCCGCGCAAACCCCGCAGCCGATACAGCCGTCGCGGTCAATTTCAACTTTCATAATATCCCTCCTTTGTGAGGTATTTTACTCACTCAGAGTGGATTTATTCCGAAAAAATTATTACCAAAATTCCCAATTATCTGATGAAATTTGTCTTGTTTCCCGTTATCGGTTCGGGACGGACAACGCCGGAATTTTTCCCCGCCTCAATACATTTCAGCAGCCAAGCCATATTCAGCGCGAGATTCTGCACGGTCTGTATACCTTCCGCGTCCTGAAGCACCTCGCTCGGCGTATTTCCGTGAACCTGATTCCAGTATGTGGAAGTAACGATCGGCATCGAGCTTATCCCAAAAAACTTGTTCAGAACGTCATAAGATGCCGAAGCGCCGCCGCGCCGGCAGCTGACAACACACGCGCCGGGCTTTCCGAAAAAAGCGTCCTTTCCCGAATAGAAAGCGCGGTCAAGAAAGCTCATCACAGAGCCATTTGGAGCGGCATAATACACAGGTGTTCCGAAAATAAATCCGTCAGCGGAACGTGCTTTCTCGACGAATCCGTTTACAGTATCTTCCATAAAGCAGTGTCCGAGCTTCGCGCACGCTCCGCACGCAATGCACCCCGAAACAGGTTTATTTCCCATCTGGTAAATTTCGCATTCGATCCCTTGTTCTTCCAGAACCTTCATTGCCTCCGAAAGCGCGGTAAAAGTACAACCGTTGGCTCTGGGCGACCCGTTCAGCATTAAAACTTTCATAGCTACCTCCCAAATTTTACTTTATTTAATTATATTACATTTCCATAAAAAAATCAAGGGATTCGTAAAAAAATTTTAAAAACCCCTTGACAGTACAAGTTTCTTGTGTTATAATTCATAATAGAATATGAAAATGAACGGAGATGGTTTTATGAAAAGTTGTATTTCCGCGCTTGAAATGGCTCGAAGCGCGGAGCTGACAATAAGAGCAGAGCTTGACCATATCGAGGAAATGCGCAGCATTGCCACTCAAACTAAGTACGCGAATAATGATTATTCGGCTGCCGTTATCAAGAAACTTGAACTTCTGGAAAGGGAACTCAATACTTCGATCGACATAGCCGTCGACCGAAAGCGTGAAGCGCTTGAGGTCATAAGCGGCTTGGACGAAATGCAAAGATTGATTCTGTACAGATACTATATTTTGGGCGAGGAGTGGGAAACCGTGGCAGATAAGGTGTATGTCAGCCTCAGGCAGGTCTACAATATCCGCAAAAAGGCGTTGAACGAATTAAAATTGAAATACGAAGAAGTACAAGATTCTTGTATTAAGGAGGCAATATGAAAATCGGTGCTAACATCAAAAAGTTAAGGATCCGCGCAGGCTTGACGCAGCAGCAGCTCGCAAGGAAAATCGAGGTCACTCCCTCCGCGGTCTGCAATTACGAAACGGATATCAGCTTTCCGAAGTCGGAAATTTTGTACAAGATCTTTTATGCTCTAAGAACGTCCCCCAACGAGCTTTTCGGTTACTCGCCTATGGAGAGCGAAGAAGTCCGCCGTCATATGGAAAAATTCAAGAAACTTGATGAAATCGGACGCGAAAATGTCGATAGATTTACAGATTCCGAGCTTGAACGCAAAGAGGGAATCGCCGTCAGGATCGCTGCCAGAAACGGCGATTCCGACTCGGAGATACAGATCAAAAAGCAGTCCGATAAGCAAATTTCCAACCTCCCCGATTATAACGGAGGAAGAAAATGACCCCCTTGGAGGTGTATGAAAAGGCAGGCGTAGACAGCCTGCCCGTCGACCCGATCTCCGCCGCGAATGCTCTCGGAATTAAAGTTATTTCTTATTCAAGTTTCTTGAATATTGCCGACGTCGATATTGAAAACTTGTATAAGAAAAGCCGGGAGGGATTTTCGTTCAAATATGGTGAACAGTATTGCATCGTGGTAAACGAAAAATCCTGCGGTGAAAAGCGTCGGCGTTTCACAATTGCCCACGAGCTGGGGCATATCGTTCTCGGTCATTTGGAACTCCCCGAAATAACCAAAAAATGCGAGAATGAAGCCAATTTCTTTGCTTCGGAATTCCTTGCGCCGCCTGCTGTTCTGGAAGCCTGCGGTGTTAATTCCGTTGCGGAAATTTCAAAAATCTGCGGAATTTCAGCAGGCTGCGCTGAAATTGTATTTTCAAATCTGTACAAAAACTGTAATAGCGAATACAAGAATCTTGTAAAAAATCACTTCTCAGACTACATATTATTATATAATTCCGCAAAACAATATATAGTCTGAAACTATAACGCTGTATAGAAAAATAGCGATTGACAATACCCAAGTGAAATGGTATAATATATTCAGAAACCAAATCACGAAAGGAAGATTTAAATATGGCAAAAAATTACAGATTTGAAACCTTACAGGTACACGCAGGACAGGAGAATCCCGACCCCACTACGGACGCAAGAGCAGTCCCGATTTACGCGTCAACAAGCTATGTGTTCCATAATACGCAGCACGCGGCGGATCGTTTCGGACTTCGTGACGCAGGAAACATTTACGGGCGGCTCACAAATCCTACACAAAGTGTCTTTGAGGAGCGCATGGCAGCTCTTGAGGGAGGCGTTGCGGCGCTTGCAACCGCGTCCGGAGCCGCGGCAATCACCTACGCCGTCGAGGCACTTGCCGGAGCGGGCGACAATATTGTATCATCGGAAACTATATATGGTGGTTCGTATAACCTTTTTGCCCACACTTTGCCCAGATATGGTATCTCAACGAAGTTTGTAAAGCCCGAACCCAAACTCTTTGAACAGGCAATCGACGAGAAAACGAAGGCACTATATGTAGAAACTCTCGGAAACCCCAATTCCAATGTCGCAGATATTGAGGAAATCGCAAATGTGGCTCACAGACACGGAATTCCGCTTGTTGTGGATTCCACTTTCGCGACGCCTTATTTGCTCCGTCCGATCGAGTATGGAGCAGATATTGTGGTTCATTCCGCGACGAAATTTATCGGCGGTCACGGAACAGCGATTGGCGGAGTTATCGTTGACGGCGGCAAATTCGACTGGGCAAAATCTGGAAAATATCCTCAGCTTTCAGCCCCGAATCCCTCGTATCACGGAATTTCTTTCACAGAAGCAGTCGGAAGTGCGGCGTTTGCAACATACATAAGGGCGATTCTTCTTCGCGATACTGGAGCGACATTAAGCCCATTCCACGCATTTTTGTTCCTTCAGGGACTTGAAACTCTCTCGCTCCGTGTTGAACGCCATGTGCAGAATGCTCTGAAAATTGTTGATTATCTCGTGAAAAATCCCAAAGTTGAGGCTGTTCATCACCCGTCGCTTGAAACCGAGCCTACAAATTACTTGTACAAAAAGTACTTCCCGAACGGAGCTGGCTCGATATTTACGTTTGAGGTCAAGGGCGGGGAAGAGGAAGCTCGTAAATTTATTGACCATCTTGAGATTTTCTCGCTGCTCGCGAACGTTGCCGATGTGAAATCTCTTGTGATCCACCCCGCTTCGACGACACATTCGCAGCTGACTGACGAGGAATTGCTCGAACAGGGAATTAAAAAGAACACGATACGGCTTTCTGTCGGAATCGAGCATATTGACGACCTTATAAGTGCGTTGGATAACGCATTTGCGGCAATTTAACGCGAAATACTTGAAGATCCCCGCAGTATAAAACGGGGATCTTTTTATTGAATTTATAGTTTAATGACTAAATGAATTATATTCATTTTACATAGAATAATTGCCCAAATTTCGTTAAAGTGTTTATCTTTTCTGAAAATAAATTATTCAAAAATCGCTGAAAATTATTAAAAACCGCAAATTTTGCTTAAATTTTTATACTCCATTCAGCGAGAATGAAAATATTCATCGTGAAATTTCCGTGTAACATTCGGGGCGGCGGTCACGGAAAATTCCCCACGAATACCGTAGCTTGTCGACCTCATCTAAGTCAAAAGTGTGTATTATTATTTCGTCCGAAACCCTGTCGGCAGATTTGAGGATTTCGCCTGTTTCATCGGTGATAAAGCTGCTTCCATAAAATGTAAGCTCACTTGACTGATGTGCATTTTCTTCACAGGGTGTGATTTTCTCGTTCCCGACTCGGTTTGCCGCAACAAGAGGGAGGACGTTCGCCGCCGAATGACCCTGCATACAGCGCCGCCAGTGGGGCATACTGTCACAGTCGATTATCGGCTCGCTGCCGATGGCGGTCGGGTAGAGCAATATTTCGGCGCCCTGAAGCGCCATACACCTAGCTGCTTCGGGGAACCACTGATCCCAGCAGATTCCTACTCCGACGCGTCCGAATTGAGTTTGCCAGACCTTGAATCCCGTATTTCCGACGGAAAAGTAAAATTTTTCTTGATAAAAATGGTCGTCGGGAATGTGCGTCTTTCGGTAAATTCCAAGGAGGTTTCCGCTGTCGAGCATGGCGACTGTGTTATAAAAAAAGTTTCCGTCACGCTCGAAAAAGCTTATCGGCATGGCAATACCGAGTTCGCGCGTCACCTCGATAAACCGCTTTACGGCAGGATTTTCTTCGGTTTTTGTTGCGAGTTCAAAGTTTTCATAGCGCCGTTCCTGACAAAAATATTTGGTTTCAAAGAGTTCGGGCAGCAGGACAAGGTTTGCACCTTTTCCGACCGCTTCGCGCACGAGCTTCTCGGCTTTCGCGATCGATTCCTCACGGCTTTCGGGAACGGACATCTGGACTGCCGCAACGGTCAATTTTCTCATAAAAATCACCTCGTAAAAACGTATTTATTATTATCGTTTTTCGATAACAAAAAAACCTCAAAAAATCTTGAATTTGGCTCTATTAAAAGAAAAGCTGCAACATCAAGAATCTTGAATTGTAATAAATTTCATAATTGTTATTCGACAAGCGGAATTTGCTGTGTTATGCAGTGGATATTTCCGCCGCCGATAAGAATATCACGGGCAGGGACGGGGACGATTTTCCGCGTGGGGAAAAGGTTTGTGAGCAGTTCAACTGCTTTTTCGTCGTTCGGATCATCAAAAATCGGCATAACAACGGCATTATTTGCGATATAGAAATTGACGTAGCTTGCGGCTAATCTCTCGCCGGCTGTTCTTGTCGGCTTGAAATCCATGGTGTCAAGTCCCTCACAGTCCTTTTCGGTAACAAGAACGGGAGCGGGACAATGGAGTTTGTGAATCTTGAACGGTCTGCCCTTGGCGTCCGTGGACTGAGAAAGAATCTCAAAACAACGCTGAGATGGCTTGTACTGCGGGTCGGAGGGATCGTCTGTCCACGCGAGGACGACTTCGGCAGGCGCTGTGAACGTACAGATGTTGTCGACGTGTTCGTTCGTTTCATCGCCGAAAATGCCGTTTTCAAGCCAGATGACTTTATTTACATTCAAGTACTCGCAAAGAAAATTCTCAATTTCCACTTTAGTGAGGTCGGGATTCCTTCCCTTGCTCAACAGACAGGCTTCGGTCGTGATACAGGTCCCTTCGCCGTCGACGTGAACGGAGCCGCCCTCAAGTATAAAACTGCTCAGGTCGTACATATCAATGTCGTACAGGTCGCACAGTTTTCTTGCCATTTTGTCGTCGAGATCCCACGGGAAATAAAGTCCGTCGACAAGTCCGCCCCAGGCGTTGAAGCCCCAGTTTATTCCGCGGAGCTCCTTGCCGTTTGTGACGAATGTCGGCGCGTAATCGCGCGCCCAGCAGTCGTTTGAGGACATTTCCACAACACGGACGCGTTCGGGAAGCATACGGCGGGCGTTTTCATACTGTTTGGCAGAGGCGCAGACCGTGAGCTTTTCGCTTTCGGAGATGGCTTCGGCGACTTTGACGAACGCTTTTCTGGCGGCGTAAGCGCCGTATGTCCAACTGTCGGCGCGCTCCGGAAAAATCATTATACAGCCGTAATGCGGCGAAAATTCCGCAGGCATATAAAAGCCGTCTTTTTTTGGCGTGGAGCTTATAATTTTCATCTTAAACCTCAACTACGTTTACAATCTTACAATATTCTTATTATAACATATTTTTCGTCAAATGAAAATTGTTAAAATTGCACAAATTTTTATTGAACATCTTTCTTATATTTGTGTAGAAATATTTGTCGGAATATGTTATAATTAAAGTAAAGTAATATTGGAATTTTGGAGGTATTTTATGTCTGAAAACACTGTAAAGACGTTGTCTATTGTGGGGCTTGTGACGGGAATAATAAGCGTGGTGCTGGCGTTTATACCGTTTGCGGTCTACTTTGGGATCGCGTGCGGAATCGCGGCTATTGTCACGTCCGCTATCGCGCTGAACGGCATAGCAAAGGGCGCTCCCGTTTCTAAAGGTCTGGCTGTAGGGGGACTGGTGCTCGGAATTGTCGGATTCCTTATAAGCGTGCCTATGTGCATTTGCACTGTTGTTTGTCAGGGAATAATGGCAAATCCCGAAGTGCTCGGCTGATAGGCGTCTGTTTGGGAATTTCGCCGATTTTGATTTGAAAGGCGAGCGGTGCTTTTTTAACAGGCTTTTGACTTCCGACGGAATTCGGTTTTTGTTGAAAATGCACAAAATTTGTTTTTTCTGTTCAAAAATATTTGGCGGGTGAACTGATTGACATTAAAACTGTAATATGGTATAATATTATTGCACGAAATAAAAGGCTTGTGCGGTAATAAATATTTTGGAGGATCTGAGAAATGACTAACAAGACATTGGCGATAGTTGGTTTTGTACTTAGCTTTTTCACCACGATACCCGGTCTTATCGTAAGTATCATTGCGCTTAAAAAGATGAACGACGCGGGCGAAACCGACGGTAAGGGCTTTGCGATCGCAGGTATGGTTATCGGTATCGTTACAACTGCTATTGCTCTGCTTTCTATTGGATGCACTGCTTGCGCTATCTGTGCTGCGGGTGCTGCGGGCGGATTTAACAGCTGATTTGTTTTGCGCCACATTAAGACCCCGTCGAGAGGCGGGGTTTTTGTGTATTTATTTTTTAGCGCTTGTAATATTTTCGGTTAAAATTACGGAGGGTCTATGTTTTCGGGATTTCAGGTCGGTCCTGTGTTTATCGGGACGTATGGAATTTGCGCACTGGTGGGGATTTTCACGGCGTGTCCGCTGGCTATACATCTTTACAAAAAACGAACGGGGAACGATATTCCGCTTATCATTATGTTTTTGTTCGCGGCGTTGGGAGTTTTTTTCGGAATGCATCTGCTTTTCGGGCTGACGAATGTCGCATACTGGAAGCTGCTTTTTAATGCCGGGAGTTTTAAGCAGTGGATAGAGCGTTTCGCGGCGATCTTCGGAGGTTCGGTGTTTTACGGGGGACTTATCGGCGGACTTATCGCGGGGGGTATTTCCATAAAAGTTCAGAAGCTGCCTGCGGGTACGGCTGCGGACTGCGGGGCGGTGGCTATACCGCTGTTTCACGGATTCGCGAGGATAGGGTGCTTTTTCGGCGGGTGCTGCTATGGGGTGGAATGGGAACATGGGATCACATTCCACAATTCGGTGGTAGAGAGCGCAAACGGCGTGCCACGCGTTCCGATACAGCTTTTTGAGGCGGGATTTGAATTTCTGCTGTTCGGGCTGATTTTCCTGTTGTTTTCAAGGAATAAATTTTCGGGAAAGCTGCTTGCGGTATATCTGACTGTTTATCCTGTCGGGAGGTTCATTCTGGAATTCTGGAGAGGGGACGAGTACAGGGGACATCTGCTGGGACTTTCGACCTCGCAGTTTATAAGCGTCATCTTGTTTTTCGGGAGCATTGTATATCTTATTTTCAATAAATTCCGTCAAAAAAGGCAAAGCGGGGAAATTCCGAGATAAAAATAAAGGGAGCGTTTAAGCTCCCTTTGATTTTTTTTAGAAATACTTTACTTGACCGATTTCTGTATCTCGTTTCCGTCGGGATTGACGATAACATAGAAGTAACCGTCGTCGGTTGTGCTGTAGACCGTACCCGCGACAGATTCCTCAAACGAGGGATAAGCCAGCGCGTTGGGGTCGGTTTTGATATAATTGTAATATGCTTCGACAGATGCCTTTGCTTCGTCGGTTTTGCCGTCCGCAGGCTGTGCGACTACGACCTTGTAGAGGTTCGCGCTCATTATGGTCGTAGCGAGGCAGTAGTCATTGAAAACAGAAACATCGAGGTTCGGGAAAATCCAACCAAGCGAATCGGGGTCAACCGAATCCCCGTACATAAGCTCCATAGGCGCCCAGTTGCCTGTGTTGAGTATTTCCTTCATAATGTCGCCGGCGCGGGTGTCAGGGTACTCGTAGCCTGTCGTATCGGTGACGTCGATAGCGGGTCTGCCGCCTGAAGGCGAAGAAGTGTTATCGGTAGACTGTGCGGAGCTTGTTTCCGGGTCAGACTCGACTGAAGATCCGGTATCTGCGGAGCTTTCCGAACTTTCAGACGAGCTTGCGGAGCTTTCGTTTGAAGATGCTTCGGAACTGCTTGTCTGAGAGCTGCTTTCAGAGCCGGCGGAATCTGTGGATTCGTTGTTGCAGGCTGTAAGGCTTGCGGTGAGTATTGCCGCTGCGACAGCTGCCGAGAGAAATTTTTTCATTGATATTGTCCTTTCATAACTTGAATGTCCGCGCCTTTGCGCTTTAATTTACGATTTACCGAACCAAAGTTTAATCCTTGGATTCGGTTGAATTTGTTTCCGTATCGGAACTTATATCCGAATCGGAGGAGCTGTCCGAAGCAGAATTTGTTTCGGAACTGTTATTATCAACGGGCTCGGAATCCGAGGCATTGCCGCCCATATTGCTTGAGCTGTTAAATTCCTCAGCGCCCTGATGATACATATCGTCGCCCGCGTTGTTTGCGCAGGCGGTAAGAGTTGCCGCTATGGCTGCCAGAGCCGCGGCGAAGATGAGTTTTTTCATAGTTTTCCCTTCCTTTCCGCTTTTTCAAGCATTAAATATTTTGCCCTGAATTAAAATTTAATTCATAGAAAATTGTACCTGAAAAAAGGGCGTAAAAGGACAGAGAAAAGCCGCGGCGCATCGAAATGAAGCGACACGGCTGTAATCTGCTTTTTGCTTACAAACCAAACTATAGGGTGTGCCGTTGCTATATAACAGGTATCCCATGTACAATTCGGTGAAAACGAAGCTGATTAACGAAGAATTTTACACCTTTGGCGATCAGTTTTCGCCTCTCTGCTTTGCGAAGCACTCGGAGCAGTAGACAGGCTTGTCGCCCTTCGGCTCGAAGGGAACTCTTGCGACTCCCCCGCACATAGCGCAGGTTGCCTCGAAGAACTGTCTTGTGCCTCTGCCTGCGGATTTCTTGGCGTCGCGGCAAGCCTTGCATCTCTGCGGCTCGTTCTCGAAGCCTTTCTCAGCGTAGAACTCCTGCTCACCTGCGGTGAATACGAAATCTGCGCCGCAATCCTTGCATTTTAATGTCTTGTCAGTGTACATAAGTAATACCCCTTAAAATTTAGATTTGTTCCCTTATCGGGTTTGCACCGATTTCGGGCGTATATATAAAACCGCTTTAGCGGATTTATTTCTCGTTATAGAAACGGCGGAGTTTTGTTCTTGCTCTTGAAAGGGCGTTATCCACGGTTTTCTCGCCGACTCCGAGTTTTTGTGCTGTTTCCTTATATGACAATCCCATTGCCGCGGCTTGGATACATTTGCGTTCAAGCTCTGTAAGCTCCGAATTAAGTATTTCGAGTACGGTTTTGACCTCTTCGCGCTCGAAGAACTGTTCTTCGGGGGTAGGCGTAGGATCGGGGATAGTCCTGAGTGTTTCCTCTGACCGGTCGGAGATCTCTGAAGCTCTTCTTCGGGAACGTTTTACGGTATTTTTCATTCTGTTGGAAATACTTACCGAAACGTATGCCGAAAACTCTCCGAGGTTTATGTCATATCCCTTGACGCAATCGAGCAGCGCGTCCATTCCGTCGGAAACGAGGTCCTCGTAATCGGCGCCGGTTTTGAATTTTCCTGCCAATGCAAGTACTGTTTTGGTATAGCGAGAAACGATCTCTCCGACTGCTGCGCCGTCGTTTTGGCATAGGCGGAACAATTCTTTATCGTTCATTGAGGAATAATCCATAATGCTACCCCTGCTGCTACTTGCTATCCCTGCTGCCCTGCCGCACCTGCTACCACTGTTGCCTTTGCCGCACCTGTTGCCTTACTGCCCTGCCGCGCCTGCTACCCTGCTGCCCTGCTGCCCTGCTCAATACTCCTCTCAATTCTCTACTTACATACCTACCGGATTTAACACCTTCGGCAAATTGTATTATACCATATTTAAAGCGATTTGTCAAGGATAAAATAAAATTTTAAGCAATAAATTGTTATTTTTTTCACAATAACTACATTTTCAACAAAAATCAGCTGATTTTTTGTGAAACATCACTAAAATTTTTCACCACGAAAGATTATCTGAGCATTAACTTATTTTGAAATACTTTGCTCTTCCGGATTTGAAAATATTCCCGCCGTGAGAATCTATCGCGACGATGAGCGGAAACTTCTCAAAATGTAAACGTTTGACGCTTTCGCAGCCCAGATCCTCGAAAGCTATGACTTCACATTCGGTGATACATTTTGCCGCGAGTGCGCCTGCTCCGCCGACCGCGCAGAAATAGACAGCGCCGTTGCGGACGATAGCGTCACAGACCGCTTCTGAACGCTCTCCTTTTCCTATCATAGCGGATAATCCGAGGTCGAGCATTTTCGGGGAATAGACGTCCATTCTTCCCGATGTAGTCGGACCGCAGGAGCCGATTGCCATGCCTTCCTTTGCCGCCGTGGGACCGGCGTAGTATATTGCCGCGCCTTCGAGTGAATAGGGGAGGGGTTCGCCGTTTTTGAGCAGCGCCATAATGCGTTTATGCGCCGCGTCACGGGAAGTATAGACGGTTCCGGAAAGGAGGACTTTTTCTCCTGCCGTAAGGGTTTTGGCTTTCTCACGAAGCTCCGAAGTATTCAATTCTGTCATAAAATCCTCCGATATTACAAATCGTAGACGCGCCTTCCGATGATAAAAGGCGCGTCTGAATGTAAGATCTTAAATCAGAAACTGCCAAAAAGATCCGCCGACATATCGTCGTCGGAGGTATCAGACGATGAGTCATCGCCGAAATTCCAGATAGCGGAATCGTCCGCGTCGGGAACTTTTCTGTCGTCGTCCGCGGGTATTGCATTCGACTCTGTATTCTCTCTGTCGGAAGAGGAGGGAACGTTCTGCTCCATGGCGTTGAGCTGCGCCTGAAGGTCTGCCCACGGATTGGAATTATCGAAAGAATTATTTTCCGGTTCGGGTGAGCCGAGGTCGAGATCGGCTGAACCGCCCGCGCTTTCGAGAGCAGCGCCCATTTGTCCGAGGAGTGCGTTCATAGCGTCTATTCCGTCGTCGACACTTCCGGAATCCATGCTGCCCATATCCATACTATCCATACTGAAATCGCCCATTCCGTCGGAGGGACGAACGGCGTGTTTATCGTTTTCGCGGGCAACGGCGCTTGCGAGGTCCTCGCCCATATCGGCTGTGATAGCGCTGCTCGGAACGGTCTGGGAGATAAGCTCCATATCGAAGCCGTCGAGCATTTCAGCGCCTTTGGGTTTTTCGTCGAACGGCTCGACTTCGGACACGCCCGATTCTTCCTCGGCGGACTTTCCGACGTCGGAGAGATCAAAGCCGTCTATGACTTCATGCATGGGCTTTTGCGGGTCGAGCGGCTTTATATCGGCTTCCTCGCCGAACACGTTCATATCCGCATCGTCGTCGCCCATATCTGACGAGAAGATATCGTCTATTGAATTCATATTGCCTGAAGCGCGGGTCGGAGCGGGACTTGGAGCTGCGGCAGGAGCGGGTGCGGGCTTTGCCTTGGGGATCTCTGCCTGCGGCGCGGAATATGCCGAGAAGTCGGGTATTTCGATATTTGCGCCTGCTGTTTCGCCGAGGAGCCTTTCGGCTTTCTCGCTGAGGACTTTCATTCCCGAACCTACTGTATCCATAAATGAGCGGAGCGCTCGGATAAACTCCTTATTATTAGCGGAGGACGCGCCGCCTGCGCTTCCTGCGCCGGAAATTATCTCGTGAGCTGTTTTCTTTGCTTTATCGACTATTTCGCGGGCTTCGGCGTTAGCTTTTTCGATGATGGCGACCGCCTGTTTTTCGGATTCGGCGGTGGAGGCTCCTGCTTTAGCCGCGGAGGTCTGGGCGGAGTTTTTCAATTTTCTTTTAAGGTCGTCCACCTGATTCTGAAGGTCCTCGGCGTTGCGGCGTTCTGTACGCACCTGTGCTTCGAACTCGGCGATTTTTTCCTCACATTCTTTTTTGACAGCCTGTATTTTGCTGTCGGCTTCCTCTGCGGCTTTTACGGCGGCGCGAGTTTTCTCCTCGTTCTGCTTTTTTTCCGCTTCGATCTCGTTCATTTTTTTTCTGAGATTACCTATGTACTCATTGACCTCGCCTTTATCGAAGCCCATAGGTCTGGTACTGAATCCGCCTTCGCCTGCCATATTATGAATTCTCCCCTCAATAACTGATTCCGCGAAACGCGGTTAAAAACTTTATACTTTAATTATAACACAGTTTTTTCAAATATACAAGTGTTTTAGCAAATTTTATAAATATGTATATTTTGGCACTTCTTTTTTGTGGATTTTTACCAAAAAATCTGATTTTAATTTGTTATGTTCGTAGATTTTGGGGCTAAAAACGGAAAATGGGTGTTAAAAAGGTTGTTTTTTTCGGCAAAATAGGGTATAATCAAAATAGAGATAAAATCATTGAACGGAGATGATTTGTATGAACGATAAAACTATTGCCTTTTCGGTGCATGAGGACAGAGAAAACGAAATGAAAGAGATACTCACGACCGTTTACGAGGCTCTCAAACAGAAAGGCTATAATCCGATAAATCAGCTTGTGGGGTATATTCTCTCGGAGGACCCTACATATATTACTACTTTTAACAATGCACGCGGTCTTATCCGCCATATCGACAGGGACGAGCTGCTTCAGGTTCTCGTCAAGAGTTATCTGTCGAATTGATTTTGAATTTTTCGGAACGCTTTCTTGCGTTCAGGGGACTCAGATATGTTTTTACTTACGCTCCGTCAGGTTCGGCGGAGCAATTTTTTTACTCTAAAAGTGAAACAAATGCGGTGAGAAGCGTGGTTTTTGTGAAAAACGCCTAAAATTTCGAGAAATCCTTTGTAAGATTGTACAGTTTTAGTCTTGACAGTTTTTGAATTAAATGGTATATTAAAATTGCAAGAGGAAATTTGCATTGAGCAAATTCCGTTACTATATAAATTCAAAATCGGTAAATCAAGAACAAGAAAGGAAAATCTTAACAGTATGAAAAAGAACATCTTCAAAAGTGCTGCGGCGATAGCTCTTGCCGCGGCGGCAGCTATTTCGGTCGCAGGCTGTAAAGAAAGCGGCAACGCGGGCAGCGGCTCGGACGACGCTCTCGTTATCGGTATGATAGGTCCGCTGACAGGCGGCGCGGCTTCTTACGGAATCGCCGTAAAGAACGGCGCACAGCTGGCTGTTGACGAAATCAACGCAAACGGCGGCGTGAACGGTATGAAGCTCGAACTTAAGTCGCAGGACGACGAGCATGACGCAGAAAAATCCGTGAACGCGTACAACTCCCTTAAGGACGACGGCATGAAGGCGCTGGTGGGCACTGTTACCTCCGCTCCGTGCGAGGCTGTTTCCAAGGTGGCGGCAGAGGACAATATGTTCCTTATCACTCCGTCGGGTTCGTCCATAAACTGCATTACCGCGGGCGACAACTGCTTCCGCGTATGCTTTACCGACCCTATGCAGGGCGCTATGGCGGCTGACTATATCGCGGATAACCTTTCGGCTAAGAAGATAGGCATTATTTACGACAGCTCCGACACTTATTCAACGGGTATCGTTCAGGGTTTTGAGGACGAGGCTGCAAACAAGGGTCTGACTATCGCGGCGAAAGAGGCGTTTACCGCTGACTCCAAGACCGACTTCTCGGTTCAGATTCAGAAGATAGCTGACAGCGGCGCTGAAATGCTGTTTTTGCCGTTCTACTATCAGGAGGCATCTCTTGTTCTCCAGCAGGCTGAGGGCAAGCTGAATATCCCCGTTATGGGCGGCGACGGTCTGGACGGTCTGGCTGACCCCGCAATTCTCGGTGAGAAGCTGTCTGTTGCTGACGGCGTGCTTGTAATGACTCCTTTTGCGGCGTCTTCTCCCGACCCCAAGTCGAAGGCTTTCACGGAGGCTTATGAGGCTAAGTTCAACGAAACTCCTATTCAGTTCGCGGCTGACGCTTATGACGCGGTTTACGCTATCAAGATGTGCCTTGAGAAATCGGGCGTGAATGATCCGTCGATCTCCGCTTCCGATCTTTGCGACAAGCTTAAGTCCGCTATGACGCAGATAGAGCTTGACGGCATTACGGGCAAGACCACATGGGGCGCTGACGGCGAACCTACAAAGGCTCCGCAGGTTATGAAGATCGCTGTAAACGGCGACACGGCAGAGTACGTTAATCCGTAACGAGTATACTGACGCCGTACCGCGGCACGGGCAGTCTGAACGGCGCACGGCACGGCGGATATGATATTCCGGAAGAGATAAGCGCAGGGGGCAAGGGTGCTTCCCTGCACTTACCTCTATTTTTGGATTTTCGGGGAATGTTCCGAAATCAAAAGGTAAGGCTGTAGGAATATCGTTTTACCTGTTGATTTTGGCTGATTTTATAAAGCGATCGGAGAGTGATTTTATGAGTTTTATTTCGTACCTCGTGAGCGGGCTGAGTTTAGGGTCTATCTATGCGCTTATTGCGCTGGGGTACACGATGGTTTACGGGATAGCAAAAATGCTGAACTTCGCGCACGGCGACATAATTATGGTGGGCGGATATGCGGCATTTCTGGCAATGTCAGCTTCGTGGTGTCCGATATGGCTGGCGATGATTATTTCGGTGACGGTATGCACGGTGCTGGGCGTGGTAATTGAAAAGGTGGCGTACAGACCGCTCAGAAGCGCGCCTCCGCTGGCGGTGCTTATTACAGCGATAGGAGTAAGCTATCTGCTTCAGAATATCGCGCTGCTTACGCAGTCGGCAACTCCGAAAACGTTTAAGTCGATAGCAGCGGGAGCGCCTCCGTTCCTGCTCGTGTTTGAGGGAAAAGCGCCGCTTTTCTTTACGAAATTGTCGGACAGCCCTTACGGCGGGGAATCTCCGGTGCTTACTATTTCTATGGAAACATTTCTGGCTATAGTGGTATCGCTTGTGATAATGGCGGCGCTGACGCTGTTCATAAACAAGACAAAGGCAGGAAAGGCAATGCTGGCTTGCTCGGAGGACAGAGGAGCGGCACAGCTTATGGGAATAAATGTGAACGCGACTATCTCTATGACGTTTGCGATAGGTTCGGCGCTTGCGGCAGTGGCGGCAATGCTGATGTGTTCGGCGTATCCGCTGCTTTCTCCGACGACGGGCTCGATGCCGGGAATAAAGGCGTTCGTTGCAGCGGTATTTGGAGGGATAGGAAGCATTCCGGGAGCTATGATAGGCGGGGTGCTGCTGGGAGTTATCGAACAGCTTTCCAAGGCGTATATTTCCTCGCAGCTGTCGGACGCGATAGTGTTCCTTGTGCTTATAGTGGTGCTTATAATCCGTCCGACGGGAATTATGGGCAAGAAGATAAGCGAAAAGGTTTAAGGTGAGATATTATGAGAAAAACTACAAAAAACAACCTGATAACCTTTGGCGGGACGACGGTGCTTGCTGTCGTTATGGCGGTGCTGTCGGCGGCAGGTGCGCTGAACAGCAAGACGTCGGGGTTGCTGATACCGATGGGGATATACATTATTCTGGCAATTTCGCTGAATCTGACAGTCGGGATACTGGGAGAGCTTTCTCTGGGACACGCGGGATTTATGTGCATAGGCGCTTATGTTTCGGGAGCGTTTTCGCTGGTCTTTCAGAATACGATAAGTCCGGTATGGCTGAGGTTTTCCCTGGCGATAATTTTCGGCGCGGTGATGGCGGCTGTGTTCGGTATTCTTATAGGAATACCGGTATTGAGGCTGAGGGGCGACTATCTGGCGATAGTGACGCTGGGCTTCGGCGAGATAATGAAGTCGATAGCGAACAACATTTATCTTACAGAGGACAAGAACGGGCTGCACTTCGGCTTTACGAATCCGCCGTCGGGCATAGACAGTGAAACAAAGCGGGAGCTGCTTAAAGGTCCTATCGGAATGGCAGCGCCGCAGGATACGACTATATGGGCGGTGATCGCGGTACTGCTTATATGTCTTGCTATTCTTATGATGTTTATCGACAGCCGTTCGGGAAGAGCGTGTATGGCGGTGCGTGACAACTATATAGCGGCGCAGTCGGTGGGAATAAACGTGACGAAATACCGTCTGATGGCGTTTACGCTTTCGGCAGCGATAGCGGGGGCGGCGGGAGCGCTTTATTCACATTCGATTTCGCTGCTGGCGGCAAAGAAGTTTGACTACAATTTGTCGATACTGATACTGGTGTTTGTCGTTCTCGGAGGACTGGGAAGCCTGAGAGGGTCGATAATCGCGACGATAATTCTTTACGCTTTGCCGGAACTGTTCCTGCGCGAGGCGGGAAATCTGCGTATGCTGCTTTATGCTATAATTCTGATAGTAATGATGCTGTGGACAAACGCGCCGTTCGGTATAAGACTCCGCGAGAGGATACTCAATTCGGGCTTTGTAATGAAGCTGAAAGCTAAATTCAACAGGAAAAAAGCCGGAGCGGGAGGTGCGGAAAATGAGTGAAAACAATCCCGCACTGGAGGTTAGGAATCTGTCGATACAATTCGGCGGACTGAAAGCCGTCGACGACCTTTCGATGACTATAGAAAAGGGCGCTTTGTACGGACTGATAGGTCCAAATGGAGCAGGAAAGACGACAGTGTTCAATATGCTGACGGGTGTGTATAAGCCGACTTCGGGGAGCGTACTGCTGGAGGGCGAGAATATCACGGGGAGATCTCCGACGGAAATAAACAAGGCGGGGATAGCCAGAACGTTCCAGAATATTCGTCTGTTCAAGGCAATGAGCGTTTTAGACAACGTAAAGGCGGGACTGCACAACGAAACGCACTATACGGCTATAGAAGGGGCGCTGAGACTGCCGAGGTATTTCAGGGAAGAAAAGAGAGTTACCGAAAAGGCAAAAGAGCTGCTGGGGGTGTTCGGTCTTGAAAAGGAACTTGATACGAAAGCACAGAATCTTCCTTACGGAAAGCAGAGAAAGCTTGAGATAGCCCGCGCTCTGGCGACAGACCCGAAGGTGCTTCTGCTTGACGAGCCGGCGGCGGGTATGAACCCGAACGAAACGGCGGAGCTTATGGATACTATCAGATTTGTACGGGAAAAATTCGACGTGACCGTTCTTCTTATCGAACACGATATGAGACTCGTTTCGGGCATATGCGAGAGGGTAACGGTGCTGAACTTCGGGCAGGAACTCGCGCAGGGGGAAACCTCCGCGGTACTCAACGACCCGAAGGTCATTACGGCGTATCTCGGTGAATGATTTTTATGGAGTACGATTATGGCACTTTTGGAAATTGATAAACTAGAGGTATATTACGGCTCTATCAACGCGCTGAAAGGTATTTCCTTCAACGTTGAACGGGGGGAGATCATCGCTCTTATCGGGGCAAACGGCGCGGGAAAGACCACGACGCTGCACACGATTACGGGGCTTCTTCCCGCAAAAAAAGGCTCTATAAAGCTGGACGGGCATGATATAACGAAAGCTCCCGCGCACAGGATAGTGTCTATGGGAATGGCGCACGTTCCGGAGGGAAGAAGAGTTTTCGCGCAGCTGACAGTATATGAAAACCTTATGCTGGGAGCGTACACGAGAAAAGACAAGGACGAGATAGCAGCGACGCTTGAAAACGTATACTATCGTTTCCCAAGACTTAAGGAGCGTCTGAAGCAGACGGCGGGGACTCTTTCGGGAGGAGAGCAGCAGATGCTGGCAATGGGCAGGGCGCTGATGTCAAAGCCTTCCATAATCCTTATGGACGAGCCGTCTATGGGACTTTCGCCGCTTTATGTGAGCGAAATTTTTGATATTATTCAGGAAATAAACAAAGCGGGAACGACTGTTCTGCTTGTTGAACAGAACGCAAAGAAGGCACTTTCGATAGCAAACCGCGCATATGTTCTCGAAACGGGAAATATTGTGCTTGCGGGCGACGCGTCGGAGCTTATGAACAACGAGCAAGTCAAGAAAGCGTATTTGGGTGAATGATATGGAAAAATTTGTTATTACTATCGCGAGGGGCTATGGAAGCGGCGGAAGAACTATCGGAATAAGGCTTTCCGAGCGGCTTGGGGTGGAATTTTACGACCGCGACCTTATTCGTCTGGCTTCTGACGAGAGCGGGATAAATGAGGCTCTGTTCGGCGAATCCGACGAGAAAACAAAGGGATTATTCACGAAAAGATCCGTTTACAAGGGAGAGGTCATCACTCCGGATAAAAAATCTTTCACGGGTGAGGAAAATCTTTTTAACTATCAGGCAAAGGTCATAAAAAAGCTGGCTGATGAAAAATCGTGCATAATTGTCGGACGGTGCGCGGACTATGTTCTGAAAGATTATAAGAATGTCGTCAGAGTGTTTGTATACGCGGATTTGGAAAACTGTGTAAAAAATGTTGCGGACGTGAAAGGGATACTTGACCGCAAGGAGGCGCTTAAGAAAATTTCGACGATCGACAAGGAGCGCGCGGCGTACTACAAGAGCCACACGGGGCGCGACTGGATAGACGCAAGGAATTATGATCTGTGCCTAAACAGCGGGGATCTGGGGTTCGATAAGTGCGTCGACATCATTGCGGACTATCTGAAAATCAAGCTCGGCGGATAATTTTTAAGGTTTTTTGTGGATATTTTGCTTGAAACCGGAAATATTATTGTTGAAAATCACCGATTATTTGATTTTGTGAGAATTTTCTCGATTTTTTGAGAAAATTTTTAAAAAGCCCTTGACAAATCAAATTTTTTGTGGTACAATAATTAAGTTGTCGCAATTCGAGGACGGACGAGGGAAAGAAAAAAATATTAAAAAATTTTAATAATTTTTTATAAAAACCCCTTGACAAGTTTGAAGAAAAGTGATATAATAAGAAAGTCGCCTAACG
>CANRNN010000011.1 GCA_947632025.1 uncultured Clostridia bacterium
GCGTTCATGTTGTGCTGTACTGCTGTAATCACTGAAAATAACACACAAGAAAACCGCATGGTTGAGCCATTTTTCAATTTTCAGAAAAATAAAAATCCTCGGATTTTAAGAAAATCCGAGGAGTAAAATCAACAATATAAAAACTTTCGGTAAACTACCTTTAGAAAAGTGTGAATTATCTCGCCGAAATTCACCGTTTCAGCATAAAAATCAAAAAGCTGTAGTACAGTCAATTTCCAAATAAATTCCAGTAAAATTTACAAATTAAGGCAGAATATTCCATAAAAAGGAAAGCCGCGGGCTTTCAAACAAAACCCGCGGCAACAGATATTCAACTCAAAATACAAAATCAATCAACAGCGTAACCCTTATCACGGACGACTTTTTCTATTGCATCAACGTATTTTGCGCAAAGCTCGCGTGTTTTCGCCTCGGTCATAATGCGAAGCAAAGGCTCGGTCCCGCTCGGACGCACAAGCACACGCCCGTCCTCGCCCAACGCATTTTCAGCCGCTTTGACCGCATTTTTCACGTCAATATCATTCAAAACCGTGTTCTTGTCGACAACACGAACATTTTTCAGCAGCTGCGGATAAGTCGTCATGCCCTTTGCAAGCTCTCCGAGAGTTGTTTTCTTGGAACACATCACGCCCATAAGCATAAGCGCGGTGATTATTCCGTCGCCGGTGTTTGCGTAATTGCTGAAAATGATGTGTCCGCTGTTTTCGCCGCCAAGAATATAACCCTTTTCATTCATGCACTCGTAAACGTATTTGTCGCCAACTGCCGTTTTTTCATAGGAAATTCCGAGCGAATCGAACGCCTTGTACAGACCGAGGTTTGACATCACGGTGGTGACGACGGTGTTTCCTTCGAGCTTTCCGCGTTCTTTCAGATAACTTCCGTATATGTAGAGTATCTTGTCGCCGTCCACGACATTGGCGTTTTCGTCGACCGCAAGACACCTGTCCGCGTCGCCGTCGAACGCGAATCCGCAGTCGAGCTGTTCTTCCTGTACAAGACTTACCAGATTTTCAATATGTGTCGAGCCGCAATTTTTGTTGATGTTGAACCCATCGGGCTTGTTGCAGACAACGTAAGTTTTAGCTCCCAGAGCGTCAAAAACGCTCTTTGCGATAGCGAAAGCCGAGCCGTTCGCACAGTCAAGACCTATTCTTTTGCCCTTAAAAGAATGTGTTGCCAAAGAGATAAGGTATCCTATGTAGCGGTTGCGTCCTGCCGAATAATCCGACGCTCTGCCTATTTCCTCGCCTTGTGCCAGAGGAACTTCGGAGATCTCGCCGTCGAGATATTTTTCAATTTCATTTATGACGTTCTCGTCCATTTTTTCGCCTTTGGAATTGAACAGCTTTATTCCGTTATCGTAAAACGGATTATGGGACGCGGAGATCATAATTCCGCAGTCGAAATCGTCTGTTCTTACGACATAAGATACCGAAGGCGTTGTAGTGACGTGAAGCAGGAACACGTCCGCTCCCGAAGCCGTAAGTCCTGCCGTAAGAGCATACTCGAACATATAAGAGCTTCTGCGCGTGTCCTTGCCGATAACGACCTGACAGCGGTGTTCGCGACCGTAGTAGTTTCCAATAAAGCGTCCGATCTTAAACGCGTGTTCGACGGTGAGATTTTTGTTTGCTTCACCGCGAAATCCGTCCGTACCGAAATATTTTGACATAACTATCCTCTTTTCAAAAAAATCATCTAATATAATTATATATTATGAGGAAGGTTTTGTCAATATGTAATTATGTATCTGACTTAAGGCATTCCGAAAAAATCCTCGACCAGCTCGTAGGCGTGTATTTCGGACGCGCCGTTTTGGTTAAGACATTCCACGAATTTTTCGATTTTCTCACGGTCCGGCGAGATATCCTCTATTATGGTATTGCCGATTTTTATTCCGTAAGTATTAAGATCGTCGACCTTTGAAACTGTAATTTCCCACATAAATACCTCCAATAGTTGTTTGATATTTATATTATACAATATTTTGAATTAAGTTTCCATAAACAAAAGGTTGATTCTGGAAATTTTTTAGTTTCGGCAAAATTTGACAAAAAAGGGATTTTGTGATATAATAAAAGTGCCGGATTACCTCCGAGATTTTTCGAGAGGGGGTGATGTCCGTGGATTTAATCCTAGCATTTTTAGTTTCCGTCGCAGCGGGTTTGTTCGTTGAACTTATCTGCAACTGGTTCGGCGGAAACAAAAACTAATCCGGCAAAGGCACATACCCAAAAAAGTCCCCCCAAGTAGTAGCTTACTTGGGGGGATGTTTTGTGATGCCGTGGAACTCCTAGCATTCCTTGTTTCACAATTATATTATAACACATTGTAATTGATTTGTCAAGTGGAATTTTTCAGCAAAATTTGACAAAATCATCAAAATATGGTATAATATACTTGCCGGATTACCTCCGAGATTTTTCGAGAGGGGGTGGCAAGGTGGATTTACTTTTGACGTTTTTAGTTTCTGCGTTGGCGAGTTGGTTCGTTGAACTGATTTTCAAGCTGATCGACAGGAACAACTAATCCGGCAGGCACATACCCAAAAAAGTCCCCCAAGGGTGCGACCTTGGGGGATGATTTTGTGGCAAATGGAACTTTTGACGTTTTTTATTTTTACAAGTTAATTATACCACAAAAATTTTCTTTTGTCAAGAGTTTTTTTGAGGTTGCGAAAAAATCCCCCGAATCGCTTCGGGGGACTGTGTTTCAGTTATGCCACATTCGCGCCAACTCTGGGAATTAACCGAGGAGCTGGAGAATGGACTGCGGCTGCTGGTTCGCCTGAGCGAGCATCGACTGAGCTGCCTGCTGGAGAATGTTGAACTTGGTGTAATTCATCATTTCGCTTGCCATATCGGTGTCGCGGATTGCGCTCTCCGCTTCCTGAATGTTCTCGGAAGTCGTAGTCAAGTTGGTGATCTTGTGTTCCAGACGATTCTGGGTTGCACCAAAGGTTGCGCGAACCATGGACACCTTGTTAATCGCGTTGTCGATTCTGTCGATCGCGTAGTTAGCATCTTCCTGCGTTGCAAGAGTGAGGTTCGCGGTGTTCAAACCGTTCTCACGGGAAGAAATATCAAGGTTAGCTTTAAGGTCGCCCATGCCGTCGGTTGAATATTCGAACGAGAAATTCACAGAATCTTTAGTACGAGCGCCGACCTGCAAAGTAAGGTTATCAGTGTAGGTTAGCGGAGCGGTTGCCTGCTTGTAAGAATCGGAACGAGATACAGACCCTGCACTCTTAACTTCGACTGTAGGTTTAGCAGCATCATCATATTTACCTGCCTCTACAGCGATGTTAAACGTTAACTTACCTGTAGAATTTACTCCACCTTTAGTGTCTGCCGTCTGCTTAAAAGCGGTTGCGTCAATTTCGAGGTATTCAGCGTCATTAGCATCCTTAATTGTTATTTTACCGTCTGCATATGTGAAGGAAAATTCGGTATCACCAATGGTCGCTTTCTGCGTATTAGCATTAAAAGTCAAAGACGTACCGTTTTTCAAATTAAGAGTGAAATCCTTATTTGCTGTTGCCGCATTCGAGAAATTGATATCAAGGGTTGCACCATTCAATGCGTCGATCAATGCTTGAACGTCTTTAGTCATGTTAGCGTCCTGACCGACTCCAGTCTTCAGCAACTGATCCTTTAATGTCAAAACCAGATTTTCATCGCCTTTAGCGATTGCATCACGATCTCCAGATCCCTCGGTAAACTGAGTTTTATCTGCAATTGATGCTCCTGCCTTTGTAGGAGCGTCGATACCCTTTGCAGGGTTGTTGAACGTGAGTGTGATTTCATCACCATTAGCAAGCTTGGTTTGATCAAGAACAACTGTTGTAACGACCACGTCATTGATTTTTACATCAAAGCCGCCATTTTCAGATTTCGCAACAGTAATCTTGCTCTTATCTGCTCCATTAGAAGCACCTGTTACAGTCCAGTTTCCATCTCCGGAATTAAACTTAAAGGTAACATCAACGGAATCGGGACCGTAAGTGGTCGTATCGCCTGCTGTTCTTGTCCAACCAGTATTCAACTGTGCCCAAGCTTCATCAGCAATTGTTTTGCTTCCATCTGCGTTTGGATCATCCCAAACCTGACTATCAAGAAGTGTAACGTCGCCTTTGCCAAGCTTGCTAGGAGCAAGAGGACCGTCAACGTAGTCAAACTTGCCGTTTACAGCCTTGCGACCGTCCGCCATCTGACCACCGTTAAGCATTGCAACGCCGTTGAAATCGGTGTCTGCAATCTGATTCAGTTCGTCGTTCAGCTGATTGAATTCCAACTGGATAGCGTCACGGTCAACCTCATTCTGGTATGTACCGGTTGCCGCTTCGGAAGCGAGTTCCTTCATTCTCTGCAGAATGCTGTGCGATTCCTGAGCTGCTCCCTCGTAAGTCTGAATCATGTTGATACCGTCCTGCGAATTGCGGACTGCCTGATTAAGACCACGAATCTGGCTTCTCATCTTTTCGGAGATTGCAAGACCTGCAGCGTCGTCGCCTGCGCGGTTAATTCTGTAGCCGCTAGAGAGCTTCTCACTGGACTTCTTAAGACCTGCAACATTGGCATTCAGCTTGTTGTACGCATTAAGTGCGTTCATGTTGTGCTGTACTATCATTCCCATAATAATATCCTCCTTGAAATTGTTGCCCCGTTTTTTCGGAATCTTTCCGAGGGGCAGTTTTTTGGGTTTTTTCCTTGTGTCGACTTAAGGAATTTCAGCTTTTCAGCTGTCACAATTATTATATCGTCCGGAATTTTCAAAACTTTAGCATTTTTGAAAAAAATTTTTAAAATTTTTTATAAAATTTTTTTACGGGAGTTTTTTGCACAACCGAGGTTTTCCAAAAGATTTGACATTTTTCGACAAATATGATATAATTAAGGTGCCGGTCACTCCGGAAGCGAAAGCCGAAGGGAGGTGAAGTGCATGGATGTTTGGTTTAGTTTGTACATTTCCATCATAGCAGACATAATTTCATATTGTATCTGCAAGTGGCTCGATGGCAATGACCGGTAATGGTGAGCACACCCCATAGCGCAAAGAGCCCCCGCGAGCTGCCACTCGTGGGGGTTCAATGCATTTTGGTGAATGTTGAATGTTTGGTTTACAATTATATTATATCACATTGAATTTGGTTTGTCAAGTATTTTTCGGGAAAATTCTTATAAAAATGAATTTCCCGCAAGCTGAAACTCACGGGAATCCAATTGTGAATAGGCTTGATATGTCACTACTCACGCCCGCGAAGCGGGCTTGTTCGTAAAACTTATCTGCAGATGGCTTGACAGAAACAACCGCAAACGTTAAAGCCCCATCAGCAGAAATGCCAAAAAACGTCCACCGAAAGGTAGCGCTTTCGGGGGATATCTTTTTTTGTGAACAGGTTTGATATGTCACTACCACTATCTCACAGTTCTATTATATCACATCGTAATAAATTTGTCAAGTATTTTTTACGGAATTCTTTTTATAAAGATGAATCCCCGCGAGCAGCCACTCGTGGGGGTTCAATGCATTTAGGTGAATGCTGAACATCTAGTTTCATTTATATTATATCACATTGAATTTGATTTGTCAAGTATTTTTCGTAGAATTTCCAAAATTGACTTTTTTCGGCAAATATGATATAATTAAGGTGCCGGTTGCGACTCCGAGCTTACAGCAAAGGAGGTGAGTAACTTGGACTTTTTCTTGACGCTGCTTACATCTGTCGAAGCGGGTTTGCTCGTAGAGCTTATCTGCAGGTGGCTTGACAGGAACGGCAAACGGTAAGCCCAGCAAAATCCCATTTTGGCAGAAATGCCAAAAAGTCCCCCGAAAGGTAGCGCTTTCGGGGGATATCTTTTTGTGAATAACTTGGTTCTTGACGCCTTTTTATTTCACAATTACATTATACCACATTGAAATGGATTTGTCAAGTATTTTTTTTGAGAATGCCACGCACAAAAAGACCCTTCCGAGAGCCCCACTCCCGAAAGGGTCGATTTGTTTGGTGACCGTGGATTATCAACCTCGTGGACTCGGACTTTTGCTCTTTCTGAATCCACTTTTATTATATCACATAAAAGCGGATTTGTCAAGTATTTTTCGGGAAAATTCTACTTCAAGAACAGTGCGAGGTACGCGGGCGACATAAATCCTCCGGCTTTTATCATTTCAAGCAAGGTATCGACCTTTTTCGGCGAATGTGAGAAGTTTCTTACAACTATCGCGGAAGCTGTCGTGATAAACTCGTCTGTTTTGGCGATAGCGTTCTCGGTTTTATAGTTTGCGGTAACTCTTGCCGCGACAACTGCTATGTACTTCATCATTGCAAGCGTCACAGCATATAGAGAGTAATTCTCAAAAATCGTGCGGCTTATAGGATTCAGCGGAACGTGAAGTTCAAGCAAAAGATTCAAGGCAACGTTCCTAAGCCAGAATTCCTTATCTTTATAAACTTCCGCAAGCCGCTGTTCGCCAAGCTGATAAAGCTCCGGACTTACATTGCCGTTCTCGTCGGAGATGAATTTAAGCAGATCGCTTCCGGAAAAGAAGCTTAAAAACTTTCCTACAGTTGTGGCTTTCAGAGTGTAGTTCGGCTTGATATTCTCGATAGACTTAAGCTCCGCGCCGCTGTGTATCTGCTTGCGTATATCGTGTATAGCGTTCGGGATATTATCGTAATTCTTATCTTCAACGACCTTTGCCAATGCCTTTGCCGCAAGTGCGCCAAGGATCACATTTGTTTCCACCGAATTTTTTCTGTCGGAAATTATATCGTAGAGAAGTTCAAAGATCTCGCCAAAATATTTTGTTTCGGGATTTGACTTATAATTTTGTTCGGTATACTTAAAAGTATTCTTCATGGTGGTGCGTTCCTTGACCGGAATGTTCACAAGGTCCGCGCTTTTATCCTCGTTAAGCAGTTTGTGCATTACGGTAGGACAAGACATATAACAAAAATTATAGCAAACGTCGTCGGTCGCGGAATGCGAACGGGGATAAATAGAACAAACATCTGACAGGTACTCCGCGCCGAGTTCCCGCTGGATACGGCAGAAATTATCTTCCGTAAGGAACGGGCAGCGCCTGTTTTCTCCGAGAGTTACGGCATAAAGATTATCGTTGTCGCTGCGGGCAAGGTGGAAAGACTTTTCCATAAGCTCTTTAAGTTCCTGCGAACAGTTCGGGTCGTCTTTGACTTTATCTATCTCGTCCTTCTTCCAGAAAATAGCCCAGCCCACACAGCAGGAATTGGAACACGTTCCGCCCACGCACTTAAAATCCTTAAAATAACGCGGCTGTCTGTAATACATAAAAAAATCCCTCCAAAATTCACTATACATTCAGTATAGCATATTTCAGAGGGATTGTCAAGCAATTACACTGTTTTTTTGATATTCATAGCACGCATGGCGTTAATTATCGCGATAACCGAAACTCCGACGTCGGCGAACACCGCCGCCCACATATTCGCAAAACCAAAAGCTGTAAGCACCAGCACCGCTATCTTCACGCCCAGCGCGAACACGATATTTTCCGTGACGATACGGCGGGTCTTTCGCGCTATCCTCACCGCGAGAGGGAGCGAGCCTATGTTGTCGTTCATAAGCACTATATCGGCGGCTTCTATCGCCGCGTCCGAGCCTAAAGCGCCCATAGCTATTCCCACGTCCGCACGGGCAAGCGACGGCGCGTCGTTCATACCGTCGCCGACATACGCCAGAGCCGTTTTAGCGGGCTTTTTGGAATAAAGCTCCTCCACCGCCTGCACCTTTCCGTCGGGGAGAAGCTGCGACCGCACCTCGTCTATCCCGACGGATCTCGCGACCTCCTCGGCGGCAGCTTTTCTGTCGCCGGTAAGCATTACCGTTTTTGCGGAACATAACCTTTTAAGCTCCGAAAGAGCCTCGGCGCTGTTTTCTTTTACAACATCGCACACCGTCACCGCTCCGCAGAATTTCCCGTCGGCGGCGCAATAAACAACCGTTCCCGCAGTTTCGATTTCGGAGAATTGTTCGTCCGTTATAACTTCCTCCATAAGCCGAGCGTTCCCGACGGCTATCTTCTTTCCCGAAACTTCGGCTTTCACGCCGAATCCCGCGATTTCCTCGGCATTTTCGGCTTTAGGTATCTCTCCGTTTTCACGGGCAGCTCTCACTATCGAGAGGGCTATCGGGTGATTGGATATCTGTTCAGCCGCCGCGCAATACGATAAAAGCTCGTTATCTGAAATCCCCGCGGGCTTTTTTTCCGCGACCTCGAAAGTACCTTTTGTAAGAGTTCCCGTCTTATCGAAAACGAAAGTCTGCGCCTTGGCAAGGGCTTCCAGATAATTTGCGCCCTTTACCATAATTCCATGGCGCGACGCACCGCCTATCCCGCCAAAAAACGACAGCGGCACGGAAATCACCAATGCGCACGGGCAGCTCACCACCAAAAACGTCAACGCCTTATATATCCAGCCGCCCCAGTTTTTGTCAAAAAGCGGAGGAATTACCGCCAAAAGCACCGCCGATATAACGACTATGGGCGTGTAAACTCTCGCGAAACGCGTGATGAAATTCTCCGTTCTCGCCTTGTTTTCGGAGGAGTTTTCCACAAGCTCCAGAATTTTCGCTACGGTCGAATCGGAATATTTCTTTGTAACGCGTATCTTCAACAGACCGCTTGTGTTGACGCTTCCGCTTATTACCTCGTCGCCCTCGCAAACGTCCCGCAGCGCGCTTTCTCCCGTAAGAGCGGAGGTATTAAGACCGCTCGCGCCGCTTATAACAATACCGTCAAGCGGAACGCGCTCGCCGGGCTTTACGACGATTATTTCGTCAAGTTCAACCTCGTCGGGCTCGACCTGCTCTACCTCGCCGCCGCGCTCGACATTCGCGTATTCGGGATTTATATCCATCATATCCGAAATGGACTTCCGCGATTTCCCGACGGCTACAGACTGGAAAAGCTCTCCGACCTGATAGAAAATCATTACCGCGCTGCCCTCGGAATATTCACCGATAATCATTGCCCCAATGGACGCTATCGCCATAAGAAAATTCTCGTCAAAAATCTGCCCGTGAGCGATATTGCGAACCGCTTTCCACAGCACGTCCCAGCCCGCCGTGAGATACGACGCCGCGAATACGCAAAGCCTTACTATCCCCCACGCCGAAAAACGCTCCTCAGTATGCGGAATGAACAGCCCTGCGGCAAAAATCACCGCCGCTATGATTATTCGGACAAGATTTCGCTTTTGCCGGCGGGTCATTTTATTACCACCTGACAATCCGGCTCGACTTTTTTGCAGCACTCGACGGCTTTCTTTACAACATCGTCAAAACACGCGTCGTCCGCCTCGATAGTCATTTTCTGCGTCATAAAATTCACGGACGCATCCTTTACGCCGTCAAGTTTCTTTATCGCAGTCTCCATTTTAGCGGCGCAGTTCGCGCAGTCCAGATCAATAAGCTTGAATGTTTTTTTCATGGTAAAAATTCCTTTCTCAAATAATTAACCTTTAATAATAACCGCATAACAGCAGGGAATAAATCCCTCGATAAGCTTTGTTTTTACCCTGCCGCAGCCGCAGTTTTTAAGCATAGCCTTATATTCGGCGGGGGAATACTCGGCGGCAGGTTTAAAGCCTATAAGCTTATACAGCCCCAGCATTTTTCCCCCTTTGTTCTTGGTGGTAAAGGTCGGCAAAAGCAGTTTTCCGTTCGGCTTTAATACCCTATACAATTCTTTCACCGCGCCGGCGGGGTTTTCAAGAAGATGAAGAACGTTCCCCGCAATCACAATATCATATGTTTCGTCATTGTCTTTCAAGTCGAAAATATTCCGCGTATCAAACGATATGTTCGTAACGTCAAGCGTCTTTGCCTTGATCTTTGCGATTTTGAGCATTTTTTCGGACAAATCCGTGCATAAAACGCTCTTTACTCTTTTAGCCGCCGCAAACGACAGCGCGCCGGTTCCCGCCGCGCAGTCAAGAACCCTCGCGCCCTTCGGCACAAGCCGCGCCGTTATCGAGAGCATTTCCCCGTAAACCTTGCCGTTGACAGCCTCGGCTAAGTCGTAAAATCCCGCGATTTTGTCCCAGAAGTCCATAAAGCCCGCTCCTTCATTCATTGACGTGTTCCAGTCCCTGCCTTAAAATCGTGTTTACATGGCTGTCGGCAAGAGAATAGAACACCGTTTTTCCCTCGCGGCGGAACGTCACAAGTGACGCGTTTTTCAAAATCTTAAGCTGGTGCGAAACCGCGCTGCTGGTCATTCCGAGAATAGTGGACAGGTCGCACACGCAAAGCTCCGCGCCGCTTAACGCGCTTAGGATCTTTATTCTTGTGCTGTCGCCGAAAACCTTGAAAAGCTCGGACAAATCAATAAGCGTATCCTCCGAAGGCATTTCGGCTTGTATCTTATCCACCGTATCGGGGTGAACGCACAAAAACTCGCACTGCGGCGCATCGTTTTCGGTTACTGACATTTGAGAACCTCCTTTTTCAAGTTATCACTTGAACATTCGTTCAAGTGTTTGATTGTATTATACACCTTTTAATTTAATTTGTCAAGGGGATTTTTACGATTTTTGAAAAAAATTTCGCCCGAAGGCTTACTCTTCGGACGAAACTTCTTCATCTTCGCGGCGGGATTTCAGGCAGTCCACTATATTAAATACAGCCTGCTGTTCTCTTTCGGACAATTCGGTAATGTCAATAACAACTTTCGGATAGACATTCAGAATCCCGTCAACGGTCGTGCCGAATATCTTTGACATTTCAACAATGTGCTTAAGCTGAGGGGTTGCAAATCCAAGTTCCCAGGCGTTGACGGAGCTTCTTGTCACGCCCAGACGTTTTGCAAGGTCTGTTTGAGTAATTCCGAATTTAGTTCTGAGTTCGCCTATTCGTTGGCAAAGATTGTAGTTCATAGCTTTTCTCCTTTGATTTTTATCCTTTATTGATAATATTGTATCATTTTTTGACTATAATTTTGTATAATATTATATGATGTTTTTCTTGACAAAAGTGATGAAAATACTTGACAAATTGATTTTTTAGTGATATAATGTAAAAGAACCGCCCGAAAGACGGGCGGAAACTATTATTTTTTTGGAGGAAAAATATCATGAAGCTGAAAAAATTTGCGGCTGTTGCGGCGGCTTTGGCTGTGCTGGCGGTGGCTGCACCTACGGCGGGAGTGCTGCCCGCAGTAGAAACAACAGCAAGCGCGGCAAGCGCAGTTGACGATGTGTTCACGTTTGACATGAACAGTGACGGAACTCTTACGGCTGTGCTGAAAGACAAATCGGCAACAAATGTTGTTGTACCCGCTACATACAGCGGAATGAAAGTAACAGCGATTAGTGGGTTTGGTAGCGGATATGTTACATCTGCTTCTAAAGCTGAAACCGTAACACTTCCGGAGGGTATAACCTCTATAAAGGGCGATACATTTATAGGGGGCTTTACCAACTGTAAAAACCTTAAAAGTATAAATATTCCGAATAGCGTGACTGAAATCGACGATTCAACTTTTAATGGTTGTACCGCCCTCGAATCCATAAATATTTCAAATGGTGTGACTCGTATTGGATCTAACGCTTTTTACGGCTGTACCGCTCTTGAATCCGTAAATCTTCCTGATAGCGTGACTAGTATTGGACTTAGCGCATTTTCCGGTTGCACCGCTCTTAAGAGCATAACACTTCCCAATAGTTTGATTGCGATTAATGGCAATGCTTTTGCTGGTTGTGACAGTCTTACAAGTGTTACTATCCCCGGAGGTGTCAAAAATATTGGAGCTGGATATTTTTTTGGTGTTTTCAACTCTTGTGACAATCTCCAAACTGTTATAATAGAAGAAGGCGTCGAAGAAATTAGTGCTTCGGCTTTTGCAAATTGTCCTAAACTTGCAAATGTGTCTATACCTAAAAGTGTGACATCTGTTGGAGCGGGGGCTTTTTGGTCTGAGTTTATAGTTGGCGCGGAAGAACTTGCCTCTGGCGAATGCACCGCAAAAGTAAAGTATGCAGGCAGCGAGGCGGATTGGCAGAATATCAAAATGGAGACTGCGACTGCGACATGGCACAATATTAAAGGCAGATATGGTCCTTTCAACGGCGCTGTTATTGAATACGGCGCAAGCGCTCCCGCTGACGACACTTCCAAGCCCGCCGACACCTCAAAGCCGGAGGAAACTTCAAAGCCCTCTGAAACCTCGAAGCCCACGGAAACATCAAAACCGGCAGAAACCTCTAAGCCTGCAGAAACTTCCAAGCCCGCTGACACTTCCAAACCTGCTGACACCTCGAAACCTGCAGATACATCAAAGCCCGCTGAAAGCACCACATCTAAGCCTGCCGACAGCGAAGCTGACAAGGACAATCCCGACACTGGCGCTGTAGGCATTGCACTGACCCTCGGTCTTGCAACGCTTGCAGGCGCGGCAGTAGTCGTTTACCGCAAGAGAAAGTGATATAAAATAAACTAACTCTTCATCATCTTCCATAAAATTAAGCGGGCTGCCCGAAAAGCAGTCCGCGATTTTTATTGTTTTGCCGCGGTATTCGCGGGCGGGGCGCTCTGGACGGGCTTTTGTCCCGAATCGGGCAAAGCGACCTTTTCGAGGGCGCGGTTTATACGCTTTGTGCGAACGCCGACAAGTTTTTCAAGCTCGTCGTCCGCCTGACGCAGGCGCTCGCGTGTTTTGGTAAGGACTTCCTCAAAGTTGAGGAATTCTTTTTTTGCGGCTTCCAGAATGACCCGAATATCGCCGCTTTTCTTCTGTATAGCAAGCGTTCTGAAGCCCATCTGCAAAGAATTCAGCATAGCCGCCATAGTGGACGGACCCGCGATATTGACCTTATATTCCGACTGAAGCACTTCCACAAGACCCATATTCACGACCTCGGCGTACAATCCCTCAAACGGCAGGAACATTATCGCAAACTCCGTGGTATACGGCGGCGCGATATACTTTTCACTGATACTTTTTGCACAGCGCTTTATTTCAAATTCGAGATTGCTGCGGCGTGTTTTGACGTCGGTCGCGTTTCCCGACTCGTAAGCCGCAAGGAGGTTGCGGTATGTATCTCCGGGGAATTTGGAATCTATAGGCAGATAGACGAAATGACCGTCGTCCGCTCCGGGCAGCTTGACGGCAAAATCGACGCGTTCGGCGCTGTCGGGCTTTACGGCTATCTGCTCGCCGTATTGCGACTGTGAAAGTATCTCCCGCAGGATAGCGCCGAGCTGTATTTCGCCGAGTATCCCGCGTGTTTTCACATTGGAAAGCACGTTTTTCAGATCGGAAACTCCCGACGCGACTGTTTTCATTTCGCCCAGTCCCTCGTATACTTCTTTAAGGCGCTGGTTTACGGTTTCAAACGATTTGGCGATCCTGTCGTCGAGTGTTTTCTGTAATTTTTCGTTGACGGCGTCGTTTATTTTATCTAAACTCCGGCGGTTTTCGTCGCGCAGTTTTTCCATGCTTTCGGTATTTGCGGAACGGACTTTTTCGAGCGTGTCAAGTATATCCTTTCTTATTACCGTGAAATTATTTTCCAGAGATTCCAGTTTTGACGAAGTAGTTTTCTGTTGGCGCTCCTGACCGTCTGTAAGGCTGCGCCCAAGCTCGGACATGGTCTTGACGACGTATTCCCGCAGGCTGTCGAGGCTCTGTTGATTTTCGGCGCGAAGTTTCTCCATGCTTTCGGTATTTGCGAAACGTATTTTTTCCAGTGTGGAAAGCATATCCTTTCGGATATTCTCGAAGTCGCCTTCAAGTTTGCGGAAATTCATTGAAGCGGCGTTCTGTTGTTTCTCCTGATTATCCGAAAGGTTTCGTCCAAGCTCGGACATGGTGTTTACGACGTACCCGCGAAGCCTGTCGCCCTGCTCGGATATCTGCCGTGCGGTCGATTCGCTTTGCAGTGTGGAATGTTCGATAAAGCGGCGGCTGTCGCTTTCGTTAGAGCGCCCAAGCCGCTCGATATCCTCTTTAAGCTCGTCAAAATGCCGCACGGAATTTATCCTGCCCATTTTCAGGAAAACGGCAAAAGTCAGCGCGACGCCGACAACAAGTATTACAACTATAACAATCTCGCCAATTGTCATTTATTATCTCCTTTTTATTCAGAATTCAAGCGCCTCTCCGCCGCCGAGGTACATAATTCTGTCGCCGAGGATCTCGTCCATAAGGTCGAACCCGCGGAATCCCGTACAATGGCAGGCGTATATCTTCTCTGCTCCCGAAAGCTTCAAAGCCCTTGACTGCGCCGTGATATAATCCGCCGAGCAGTTTATCGTTTTCGGATTGCTCCCCGCAAAATGGAATCCGCCTATTACCGCAAGTATCGGAATGCCATAATATCTTTGCGCTATCGTTTCAAGGATATTTTCAGCGCCGCAGTGAAAGCACCCGCCTATTAAGATAAGACCGTCAGCCTTTCTTTTTTTCGGGAAAATGACGGCAAAGCTCTCGTCGGAAAAATCATACGGGTGAGGCTTTTTCTCCTCCTCGGAGACAGTGAAATAACTTTTATCGGGATTTTCGGCTTTCTCGTCGAAATTCTCGCAGGACGCGAGATAAAATCCCTCACAGACCTCCGAGAAATTATTGAACAATATCAGATTATCCGCATACTTTTTGAAAAAACCTTTCCCCAGCCCCACGGGAGATTTAAACAAGCCGTTCTTGCGAAAGACCTCCTGTTTTGCTCCCGCGCGGAGATATATCTGCGCTTTCGGGTTGAGCCGCATTATCTGCTCTATTCCGCCGACGTGCGCGAGGTGATTATGCGTAAGGAAAACCGCGCTTATATCGTCGACGGGCAATCTCATTCGGCGGGCGTTTTCCACCGCGCGACCTGAAATTCCCGTGTCGATTATATAATTTTTCCCGTTATACTCTACAAACAGCGACATACCCTCCTCATTGAAGAGCTTATCGTTTACTGCCGTATCTTCAATCAAACAAATTATCTTCAAAAAAATCTCTCCTTATCCGAGGTCGGGGTCGTGCTTGACGATAAAATTTTTTATCGCGGAAAAGCTCTCGGCGCTAAGGTCGTGTTCAATTCTGCAAGCGTCCTCGGCGGCTATATCAGCGGGAACTCCGAGAGAAATGAGCCAGTCCGTGAACAGCAGATGCCGCTCGTAAACGCGCTCCGCTATCTCCTTGCCCTTATCGGTGAGTGTGATATATCCGTTTTCGTCGACGTTGATACAGCCGTCGGCGCGTAGATTTTTCATAGCGACGCTTACCGAGGGTTTTGAGAACTCCATTTCCGACGCGATGTCCACAGAGCGCACCTCGCCGTTTCTGTTAAATAAAACCAGAATAGTTTCGAGATAGTTTTCCTTTGATTCAAAAATTCTGTCTTTCATAAATTCCCCTTTTCAAGAAAGCCGCAAAAGTTATACTTAATTATTATTTTATCACTTTTAATGCCTAAAGTCAAGTACTTTTGCTCAACATTCGCGCTATGACGCTTCCCTCATAGACTATGGGATATTCGCGGAGGGAGAATATGACTCCGTCGACGGGAGCGGTTATTTTCTCCTCGACCATTCCGGTTATGGGCGTGACTATTTCTCCTATTACAGCGCCTGCTTCAAGCCACATATTATGCTCCGCCACAGGAATGAATATCCCGCTTTCAGACGCGTGTATGACCGTTACCGAGCCGTCGGTGGAGATCATCGGGTGAGAGATGTTGTGTTGTTCCTCGTCCCACATTCCGAGATTATTCATGAGGTTGAATATGCCTCGGATAAGCTGTTCGCAGTATTCGGTATCCACTCTCTGACCGACGCCCATTTCCACGACGAGGGTCGGAACTCCGCGTTCGATAAGCGTATCCGCAAGAGAGCCGCCTCCGACTGCTCCAGATTCGTGTACCCATATCATATCGGTATTGAGCATCTTTGCGCAGCGCATAAGCTCGTCGCTGTTCTTAGGGCTTATTCTGACCTGAGGTATCTCGCGGATAAAGATATTGCTTGAATGAATATCGACGCACAGGTCTGCTCCCTCGATGTCACGAGCTACCTCAAACGCTATATTTTCCGCGATAGAGCCTATATCCGACCCCGGAAACACGCGGTTCATATCCTGCCCTGTCATGGGGAAGGCACGGGAAACGGACTCCATTCCGAGCGGATTTACAGAAGGGTAGATGTCTACCGTACCGTGTAGGTTCCCGATATTTGCCGTGATCGTCTGAACGAGCCTGTAACAGATATACTGTCCCTCCAGCTCGTCGCCGTGTATTCCCGTGATAATGGCAATACGCCTGCCCTTGTCGGGATCTTCTCCGACGAGGGTATTTTTCTTGATATTAAGCTTTTCGTCAACATTGAGGTTGACGGTAACGATATCTTTTATCATACAAGACAGTACTCCTTTTCCGGAAATAAGATGATATAAGCCGCGGGGTATTTTTCAGCGGTCATTCCACAGATTTCAGGGATTCGACCATACTGATTTTTTTAAGTACTCCCGTCATAATGAAATTCACAATGAGCGAGAATGCCAGAGTTATCAGAAACGCCCACAAATACGACGGCGCATGAATGCTTCGACCGAACATCACCTCGTCTATTTCAGCTGTCGTGATAACGAACATACACAGCGCATAGCCAAGCGCAAGACCGACCGCGCCGCCCATTATCGAGAGAATGATGTTCTCGCGGAAAATGTAGCTTGATACTTCCATATCGTAGAATCCGAGAACTTTCAGCGTCGCTATCTCGCGTATGCGTTCGGTAATGTTGACGTTAGTGAGATTGTACAGCACCACAAACGCCAGCGCAGCCGCCGATACGATAAGCACCACCGTCACAAGATCCATTATCTGCAAAGTTTCATGCACGGACGAAAGCGACGAGGCGTTCATAATAAGCGCCAGAACATTGTCGTTTGCGATAACGTGTTCGGAAAATGCGTCCTGAACCGTTTCGTCACGGGAGATTCCGTTGTCAAAATATACCATATTGAACTTCGGATTTTCGCCGAAAAGCTGCTTGTAAACGCTTTCCGACATATAGAGATAATGACTGGTGTACTGCTCGGTAATACCAGAAACAGTAAGCGTTCCGGACTTGCCGTCGTTTATTTTTATGTTGAGTGAATCGCCCTCTGAAAGCCCCAGAAGTTTTGCGGCTTTTTCGGTGATTATTGCGCCGTCCGAAAGCGAGAGCTTCTTTCCAGAAGTGCGCTCGTGCATATCCACGAAGCTCTCGAAAAGCTCCGTATCTTCAACGCAGGTGATGTAACAAGTCACCTTGTTCCCCGAAAATTCCGTTTCATACTGTTTGATTAGAGCGCGGGTGTATTTTGTATCCGGCTCGTATTCAAGCAGGGTGTCGTAAATGCTTTCAAGCTCAGAAGGCTTTATATCCTCGTCGTAGGCGAGATAACCGCTGTATTTGTAGATCTCGTCATACTGAAGATCCACTATATCCGAAATGGAATTTTTAAGCCCAAGACCCGTAAGCGAAAGCGCCGTACAGCCAGCAATTCCGACTACTGTCATAAACATTCTGCGCTTGTAGCGAAAGATATTCCGCCCGCTGACTTTGGCAAAAAAGCTCATATGATTCCACAAAAACGGAATCCGCTCGATAAGAACGCGTTTTCCCGCCTTAGGAGCTTTCGGGCGCATAAGCGACGCAGGCGTTTCCTCCAGAGCTTTCCTGCACGAGAAAAATACGGTCAAAGCTATCGCGAGGGTCATAGAGCCTATTGAAACTATCATATTTTCAGGCGTAAAAAGGTAGTGTATCTTCGTTATTTCATACATCATCGAATATGCATAGACAATGACGCTCGGAAACAAAAAGCACCCGCCTATAGCTCCTATAACTCCGCCTATTGCCGCACCCGAAACAGCGTAGACCATATAGTGCCGCATTATCGCGCCGTTTGAATATCCAAGAGCCTTGAGAGTTCCTATTTGAGTTCTCTGCTCCTCGACCATTCTTGACATAGTCGTAAGGCAGACCAGTCCCGCCACCAGCAGGAAAAACACAGGGAAAATAGCCGCAATTCTGTTTATTCTCTCGGAATTGGATTCATATTCCGAATAACCTACATTATCGTCACGGGTAAAGATATACCACTCAGCTTTGCCCGCGTCAGAAATTTCCTCACGCGCGTCGGAAAGCTCCTTTTCCGCGTCCGCAATCTCGGAATTATACTCCGCAACGCCGTCATTATACTCTACAAGCCCGTCCTCGTACTTCTTCTTAGCGTCGGAAAGTTCAGCCAGACCATCCTCGTAGGACTTCACGCCGTCGTTGTACTCCTGCCGTTTTTGCGCGAGAGTTTGTACGCCCTCGTTATATTCGCGCTCGCCGTCCTCGATTTTCTTAAGACCGTCAAGGTACTGTGAATAACCGTCCTCGTATTCCGCAAGACCCGCGTTATACTGCGACATTGCCGCGTCTATTTCTGCCTGCGCCGCGGAAAGCTGTGCTTCTCCCGCCGCAATAGTCTGCTCGTTTTGGGTTATCTGCGCGAGAGCCGCGTCAAGTTGTGCTTTCACCTGTTCAAGCTGCGCTTTCATCTCCGCAACAGCCGCCGAGCCGTAAGCCTGCTCCATCTGTTCAACTTGTTTTACATTCTCCTCGTACTGTGCAAGTCCCTGTTCGTATTGTGAACGGGCAGTATTGAGCTGGGCTTTTCCCTCTTCGAGAGCGGCTTTCTGCGAATCAAGCTCCGCCCGTCCCGCGTCGAGCTGCGCCTTTGAATCATCGAGCTGTTTTTTTGCGTCCACGAGAGTTTTTTCGGTTTCGGCGAGAGCCGCTTTTCCGTCATCTATTTCCTTTTTCGCGTCAGCGAGTTCTTTCTCTCCGTCCGCCAACTGGACCGCGCCGTCGTCGAGCTGCTTTTTAGCGTCGGAAAGCTCCTTTTCGCCGTCGGCTATTTGCTTTGCCGCGTCGTCTAACTCTTTCTTCGCGTCGTCAAGCTCCTTTTGCCCGTCAACCTTGGCTTTTTCAAGCTCACTCTCGCCGTCCTCTATCTCGCGGAGAGCGTCGCCTATCACCTCGTCGTAGCGAATCTCGCTTCTGTCAATTCCGAGAGTTTCGAGCTTGTCGGAAATATCGTCCCGAAGCTCCTTATATTCCTCGGAATAACTGAAAGCGTTTTTAAGTTTATCGGAGCGGACATAAATTTCCGTATAGATTTCTCCCGTAAACTGCTCTTCCGGGACTATCATAAACGCGTCTATCGCGCCGTCGCCGATATTTGTGCTTCCGCGCTGTGTCTTGGAAATATACATCGGCGTGCTGTAAAGTCCCACAACGGTATATTCCGTGCCCTTAAGCGGAAACTCGTCCGCCTCCGTCAGATCTTCGAGAGTTATCCTGTCACCGACTTTAATGCCCTCATGCAGCTTGTTATAGCTTACTATACATTCGCCGTCGGATTCGGGGGCGCGCCCCTCGTAAATATCAATTTTATTTATCTCGTCGGGTGTACTCGAAAAAATTCTTGTAAGGTACTCCTCGTCGCCCCTGTGCAGTGCCAGATCGGTATATTTTGACGGATAGACCCCGTCGACTCCCTCGACTTCCGATATAGCCCTCACGTCGTTTTCCGTAAGTCCGAATGTCGAAAGCACTCTCAGATCAAACAAATTATGCTCGTCAAAATAATCGTCCGCAGAGGTTTTCATAATGTCGCACGTCGCTCTTACTCCGCTGAAAAAACCGACGCCTATGGCGCAGATAAGCAGAATAGAAAGAAAACGGCTCTTAGATTTTGATATCTCGCGGAAAGTATTTTTGTTTACAGCTTTCATTTTGCCTCCGTTACCACTCGATATTTTCCACGGGAGTAGGCGAATCGTTAAGTATTATTTCCGATGCCTTGCTGTTTTTTATCTTTATGACACGGTCCGCCATAGGAGTTATCGCCGTATTATGAGTAACAAGTATTACCGTCATACCGTCCGAGCGGCAGGTGTCCTGCAAAAGTTTCAGTATCATTTTTCCCGTGTTGTAATCAAGTGCGCCCGTAGGCTCGTCACAGAGCAGCAGTTTCGGCTTTTTCGAGAGCGCTCTAGCTATTGAAACTCTCTGCTGTTCTCCTCCCGAAAGCTGTGCGGGAAAGTTGTTCATACGTTCTCCCAGACCCACCTTGCGGAGGATTTCCTCGGCGGGTATGTAGTCGCGCTTGGTCTGAGCAGCTATTTCAACGTTTTCCTTTGCAGTAAGATTCGGGAGAAGATTATAAAACTGAAAAATAAAACCTATGTCGTATCTTCTGTACAGCGTCAGCTGCTTTCGGTTGTAGCCGTCCACTCTCGCGCCGTCAACGGAAATTATTCCCTCGTCGCAGGAATCCATTCCGCCCAGCATATTAAGCACAGTAGTTTTTCCCGAACCTGACGGACCGACAATGACCGCAAGCTCTCCCTTTTCGATATCGAACGTCATACCGTCCGCCGCGTTTATCGTCACTTCTCCGACGTGATAGCGCTTGTATACGTCCTTCAAGGTAACAAAAGCCATAATTTCCTCCAATAGCTTGTATACAAAAGTGAATTATTTTTTTGTGATAAAACAGCACCGCACTTACTGTACGGTGCTGTACCTTTCAATCAGCCTATTTTGCTCTTGCCGCCCATATACGGACGAAGAACTTCGGGAATATTCACCGTGCCGTCCGCGTTAAGATTGTTTTCGAGGAATGCGATAAGCATTCTCGGCGGCGCAACGCAGGTGTTGTTAAGCGTATGCGCAAAATACTTTCCGTCCTTGCCCTTGACGCGTATTTTCAGACGTCTTGCCTGCGCGTCGCCAAGGTTGGAACACGAGCCCACCTCGAAATATTTCTTCTGGCGCGGACTCCACGCCTCAACATCAAGGCTCTTTACTTTCAGATCAGCCAGATCTCCGGAACAGCATTCCAGAGTCCTTACGGGAATATCCAGCGAACGGAACATATCGACTGTGTTCTGCCAAAGTTTATTGAACCACATAGGTGACTCCTCCGGCTTGCAGACAACTATCATTTCCTGCTTTTCAAACTGGTGGATTCTGTAAACGCCGCGTTCTTCCTTTCCGTGCGCACCTTTTTCCTTACGGAAGCACGGAGAATAGCTCGTAAGAGTATACGGCAGTTTTTCTTCATCAATTATCGTATCTATGAATCTTCCTATCATCGAATGTTCGGAAGTTCCGATAAGATACAGATCCTCGCCCTCTATCTTATACATCATATCGTCCATTTCGGCGAAGCTCATAACTCCCGTTACGACATTGGAACGAATCATAAACGGAGGTACGCAGTAGGTAAATCCTCTGTCTATCATAAAATCTCTCGCATAAGAAAGCACAGCGGAATGAAGTCTTGCGATATCTCCCGTGAGGTAGTAAAAGCCGTTTCCTGCGACTTTTCTTGCCGAATCGAGGTCAATACCGTTAAGACGCTCCATAATATCGGTGTGATACGGGATCTCAAAATCGGGAACGACAGGCTCTCCAAAGCGCTCTATCTCGACGTTCTCGCTGTCGTCCTTTCCTATCGGAACAGACGGGTCGATAATATTCGGGATAGTCATCATAATTTTGGTTATCTTTTCCGATATCTCTGCCTGCTTTGCCTCAAGCTGTTTCTGTTCCGCGTCAAACTCAGCGATCTTTGCCTTAGACTTTTCGACTTCCTCGGTCATACCTTTCGCCGCGAAGCCGCCTATCTCCTTGGAAATGCGGTTTCTGTCAGCTCTTAACTGTTCCATTGCCTGAATGGTCTTGCGGTTTTCCGCGTCGAGCGAGATGACCTCGTCGACCAGCGGAAGTTTCTGATCCTGAAATTTTTTCTTGATATTTTCCTTTACAGCGTCGGGGTTTTCTCTTAAAAATTTAATGTCGATCATTTTTCTCTCTCCTGTTGTTTATTTAGTTTTCTTGGAAATGCCTGAGAATATCCTCAAGCTGTTCCTTGCTTGTGAAACTTATCTGAAGCACGCCGCCCTTTTTATTCTCGGCGATCTTCACCTTAGTGCCGAACTGTTCTTCAAGGCTTGCTTCGATTTCGGTATAGTAGCTCAATCTCGGCTTTATCCCGCGGGATTTTTTCTCCTGCTCCTCACGGACGGATTCGCGCTTTGCTATCTGTTCTACCTGCCGCACCGAAAGCTCTCCCTGTGCCGCTCTGTTTGCAGCTTCCACCATAAGAGCCTCGTCCTTGATTTTTTTCAGTGCCTTACAGTGTCCGGCTGAAAGCTCTCCGTTTTTGAGAAGCTCCTGCACCGCGCTCGGAAGCGTCAAAAGCCCTATGCTGTTCGCAATTGACGAACGCGCCTTTCCGAGGACCTTTGCGAGCTTTTCCTGTGTCAGATCCGACTGTTCAAGTATTTCCTTATATCCGAGTGCTTCTTCTATGGGATTGAGATTCTCTCTCTGGAGATTCTCTATCATAGCTATCTGCATTGTTTGTTCCTCGGTGAGGTCATCTCGTATCTGCACGGGGATATCGGACAATCCTGCCATTTTTGCGGCTCTCCAGCGGCGTTCTCCAGCGACTATCTGATATCTTCCGTTTGTCAGCGGACGCACTATAAGCGGCTGAATAACTCCGTGTTCCGCTATTGAATCCGCGAGCTGCTTCAATGATTCATCGTCAAAATTCTTTCGCGGCTGATTTTTATTCGGGTCTATCTCGCTTATTCTGAGGGTCTGCGCCGACTCGTTTCCGACGCTGTTATCGGAGAAAAGGTCGCTGAAGCTCCCCTCTGTCTTTCTGTCACTTTTTCTTGCCATTTACACTCCCCACTTCTCTATGTGTTTCCTTTATTCTTGAGAGGACTTCTTTCGAGAGCTTTATGTAAGCCTCCGAGCCTTTTGAAGTCTTGTCGTAAGTCAGTACAGGCTCGCCGTGGCTTTGTGCCTCGGAAATTTTAACGTTTCTGGGAATTTCCGTTTTGAAGATCGCTTTTTTATCGAACGCTCCGACTATATCGGTTTTTATTTCGTTTCCCGAAAGCAGACGTTTATCCACCATTGTAAACACGATACCCAATATTGTAAGCTCCGGATTAAACTTCTGCTTCACGTTGCGTATACTGTACATAAGCTGTGCAAGACCCTCTCTTGCGAAGTGTTCGCACACCATCGGCACTATCACGGTATCGCACGCCGTGAGCGCATTCACCGCGAGGACTCCGAGTGACGGCAAACTGTCTATCATAACAATATCGTAATTATCTTTTACCTGAAGTATTGCCTTTCTTAACTGGAGATTTTTATTCTCCATTTTTGTAAGGGCAGGCTCCGCGTCACTTAGTTTCGGGTTTGCGGGGATAATATCGACGTTTTTGAATCCTGTGGAAATTATCGCTTCCTGTGGACGGCACTTTCCCGTAACTACGTCGAACATTGTCAGTTCAAGTGTTTTTTTCTTTATCCCGAAGCCTGTGGTGGAATTTCCCTGCGGGTCGAAATCGACAAGCAATATTTTCTTTCCGAGATTTCCCAGTCCCGCTGCTACGTTTATGGCGGTAGTAGTCTTGCCGACTCCGCCTTTCTGATTTACCACTCCGACAACTATGCTCATTTTATCCCCCTGAATACGATTTTTTGCTTTCCAACACTTATTTATATTATATCATATTTTTTACAAAAAATAAAGCACTTTACAAAAAAAATATCCCAACGAAGTATTTTTCGGCGTTTTTACCGAAAAACCATCATTGGGAAATGTAATTTTTATATACGATTTATTTTTCTTTGATTTTCGTAATGTTCCACGTGGAACAAATCTGCCTGCAAGAATAATGTCGTAAATTGTTCCATGTAGAACAATTACCAAACAACAATCAGCAGTAAACATTCATTTTATCGGAAATTTCAGAGTATACTCATAATAATTTTCCGATTTTTCGGTGGATAATTCACACGGGACTTTGTCCTCGCGTATTCTTTTAATCAGAGCGTTCAAAGAGTTCACATAGACCAGCTGGGGGATATGTACGACCATATTCGAGCGACCTTTCTTTTTGGGTTTCTCGGTGGGCTTCCCGCAAATTATCTTATTGACAAGCTCTTCTGTCTGTTCAAGATTGAGATTTTCGCGGACAATTTTTTCGATAGCTTCCGAACGCCTTACGCAGTCGTCTATACGAACAAGCGCCCTTGCCTGACGCTCCGAAAGATTTCCGGCTAAAAGAAGCCGACGTTCCGCGTCTGTAAATTTCAGCAAACGGAGCTTGTTTGCTATTGTAGATTGTGCTTTTCCAAGGCGTTCGGCGGCTTCCTCCTGAGTAAGTCCATAGCAGGTAATGAGTTTCTCAATAGCAAGAGCTTCCTCGAAGTAGCTCAGATCCTTGCGCTGAATATTTTCTATAAGTGCAAGGACAGCCGCTTTCTCATCATCAACGTCCATAATTATGCACGGGACTTCTGAAAGCCCCGCCAGCTTTGCGGCACGAGTGCGACGTTCACCGCTGATTATCTCGTAAACCGCGCCCTTTTTCCTGACGCAGATAGGCTGTATAATGCCGTTTTCACGGATACTGTCGGACAGAGCTTTCAAAGCTTCATTTCCGAACTCCCTGCGCGGCTGTGACCTGTTCGGCACAAGCTCCGCCACCGCAAGCATCACAACGTTTGCAGCGACCTTTTCTTTTATTTTGAATAATCCGTTCATTTTGATTCCTCCTCTCGGTAATTTTATATTACCATATTGAGGAAATTATTTCCACAAGAAAATATCGCAAATTCCGCTATATTTCAAAAATTGCCGACGAAAAAACCCCTCTCAGAGGGGCTTTTTTGATATATTCGCGGAGCTGCGCGGATATTTTGTCGGAGTCTGCGATATTTTTTTTACAACTGCAAGCCGTCTGCTGTCGCCGTTCGGAAGCTTATAGTCTTTGATTTCATCTAACTTTCCGCCGAGAACTTTCAAGGCGTTTTCCGCGGCGGAAACGTTCTCGTTTACGGATTTCAGCGCAGCAAAAATCCCTCCGACACTCACAAACGGCAGACAGTATTCGGTAAGAACGGGCATTGACGCGACTGCTCTTGCCGTTGAAACGTCGAATTTTTCACGCATTTTCTGTCCCAGCTCCTCGGCACGGGAATGAATTATCTTCGCCCGAACACCGATTTTCTCACACGCAAGCTCCAGATAAACACACCTTTTCTGTAAGCTGTCGCAGAGCGTCATTTTGAGATCGGGGCGCATTATCAACAGCGGAAGCGCCGGAAAGCCCGCACCCGTTCCCACGTCGATAACGCTTGCGCCGTTCGGGATCTCAAGCATTGTAAACGGCAGAACGCTGTCAATGAAATGTTTTATTACAACGTCCTCAAACTCGGTTATGGCTGTGAGATTGATGTTCTTGTTGTATTCCGTCATAAACTCGAAAAGCGTGAAGAATTTTTCAGCCTGCTCCTCGGAAACCGATATTCCCGCTTCCGAAAACAGCTCAATTATCCTTTTGGTCACTATGAGAACCTCCTCCCGCAAGCCAAACCAACAGCACCGAAACGTCCGCGGGATTTACACCGGAGATCCGCCCCGCCTGTCCGACATTAAGCGGTTTGTGCTTGTTAAGTTTCTCCTGTGCCTCCAGCCGCAAGCCCTTTATTTCACGATAATCTATATCCTGCGGCAGCTTTTTTTCTTCCAAACGGCGCATTTTATCGACCATTTCATTCTGTATCCGAATATATCCGGAATATTTAATTTCGATCTCAAGCTTGTTTACTATTGAAAATTTCAGTTTCGGACGCTCGGTGTCAAACGGTCCAAAGTCGGAATATCCAAGCTGTGGACGTTTCAGAAGCTCTATCATTCGTACTCCGTTCGTTATCGGAGAAGTTCCCTTTTCGACAAGCATTTTGTTGACTTCGTCGGTCGGGTGGATAACGACAGACTTTACACGCTCGATTTCCTTTTTGAGTATCTCACATTCCGAAAGAAAACGCTCGTATCTTTCGTCGGAAACCAAGCCTACCTCGTGACCTATCGGAAGAAGCCTGTCGGGAGCGTTATCCTGCCGCAGAATCAGACGGTACTCACTGCGCGAAGTCATCATTCGGTACGGCTCACTGCACCCTTTTGTTACAAGGTCGTCGATAAGCGTACCGATATAGCTTGACGCTCTGTCCAGAATAAGCGGCGATTTTCCTTGAATTTTCCGCGCGGCGTTTATTCCCGCGACTATTCCCTGTGCGGCAGCTTCCTCGTAGCCCGAAGTGCAGTTAAACTGTCCCGCGCCATACAGTCCGCTTATTTTCTTGAATTCGAGAGTCGGCAAAAGCTCCAGCGGGTCACAGCAGTCGTATTCGATAGCGTATGCGGGACGGATAATTTCCACGTTTTCCAAGCCCTTTATCGTCCGCAGAAATTTAAGCTGAACGTCCTCCGGCAGGCTTGAACTCATTCCCTGAAGATACATTTCGTCCGTATCCAGACCCATTGGTTCAACAAAAAGCTGATGCCGCTCCTTGTCCTTGAACCGCACGATTTTATCCTCGATACTCGGACAATATCTCGGACCGATGCCCTCAATTCTTCCGGAATATAACGGAGAACGGTCAAGGTTTTCAAGTATCACACGGTGAGTTTCTGAATTTGTATAGGTAACATAACAGTCGGCTGAATTATGGAACTCGTTTTCATTATCAAAAGAAAACGGCATAATTTCCTTGTCACCGCTTTGTTTTTCCATTACGGAAAAATCCACCGAACGCCTGTGAACTCTTGCGGGAGTACCGGTCTTAAATCTTCTCATAGAAACTCCGAGAGCTTTCAGGCAATTGGTAAGCTCGGTTGACGGCAGGACATTATCGGGACCTGCGGAATAATTAAGCTCGCCGATATGGATTTTCCCGTTAAGATACGTTCCCGTTGTGATTATTGCAGCTTTACAGGGATAAATTGCCCCAAGTTTAGTGCGGACAGCGGTGATTTTGCCGTTTTCTGCGTCAACGGCTGTGACCTCGGCTTGTTTTATGTAAAGGTTCGGTGTATCTTCGAGAGCCTTTTTCATATACGCGTGATATTTCACGCGGTCGCTCTGAACGCGCAAACTATGAACAGCAGGACCTTTTCCGCGGTTCAGAATACGCGACTGAATAAACGTAGCGTCTGCTGCTCTGCCCATTTCTCCGCCGAGCGCGTCAATTTCACAGACAATCTGCCCCTTTGCCGAGCCGCCGATACACGGATTGCACGGCATATTTGCAATACAATCTGCCGAAAGGGTAAATATCGCGGTTTTAAGTCCAAGTCTTGCTGCTGCCAAAGCAGCCTCACAGCCGGCGTGACCCGCGCCTATCACGCAGACATCAAATTCTTCAAGAGTATACATATTTCTCGTTAAATCTTCCTTATCGGGATTCTGATAACTGTTTTAAGCTTTTCCGGAGCGGTTTTTCTCGCGTCAGAAAGATAGATCTCGTGGTGCTGACGTTTCTCGGAAATATCTTCAACGTAGGCGTTTTGTTCGAGAAAATCGTGCATAAGAGAAACCGTTCTCGGCTCGTCGTCATAAGAACCTATATGCATACACTGAACGCACAAGCCCTCATTGACCGTGAGAAACTCGACTTTAGAAAAATCTGTCTTTTTCTTCTCGGAAGCGGTTTTCTTCGCCCACTCGAATTCTTCAACAGTGACAAAATCGGGGAGCCGTATCACCGAAATAAACTCGAATTTTTCCTTATGAGAATAATCGATCTCACCGCCGTCGATCATTTTCCAGAAACCCTCAAGCGGTGGCACAACAAAATCAAAATATCCGTCAATTTTGTGATCTCCCATTTTGCTCATTTTAATTGTAAAAGCCACGCCGTAAAGCAAACCTATCGACTGTTTATACTCGCTGTTCTCGGCATTCGGGTCGCCCTTTCCCCTCACAGCAATATAATTCATAATCGGAATATTCACAAGAGCGGGCTTGCTTTTAGGCATATAGAATTCCTTATATTCTTTTTTGTAATCAAAAGCCATAAGATCCTCCAAAAAACGTGATTTTACATTCAGCACGGCAGGCAGGTCATCCTGACGGAGGGGGCGGGCGCTCCCGCTTCGCGGGAGAGCAAGCCGTAGGCGCAAATGCTGCGAACGCAGCGAAATTCTTTCGCTTTGCGAAAGAATTTTCAAATTGCGCCTATGGCTTGGATTTGCGAAGCAAATCCGCCCGCCCCCCTCGGCAGCCTGAATATACGGTCAACATTAAAAATCACGCGCTCACTTGATACATATGTAATATGTTCCACGTGGAACATTTTCGCAAAAATTTTCCCGAACAAATGTTCGGGAAAATCAAAAACGGCTTAATTATCCGAATTGCCGTCGCCCGAATCGTCATCGTCAGCAGGCTCTTCGTCATCTGCCTCAACGACCTCGACAGCCTCCTGAGCAAGCGAAGCCGCTATCTCCTCGTCAGAAGCTTTTTCAACTTCCTCCGTCTGCTCGCTGTCGTCATGAGGAGTTCTCGAAAATGCTACTACCCTGTCCTCGTCGCCAAGACGCATAACACGCACTCCCGAAGCGGGTCTGCCCATAATGCGCAGATCATTTGCCCGAATTCTTATAATAACGCCATCCGCACTTATAAGAATAACATCGTCGTCTGGACCAAGTGTCCTTATTCCAATAACAGAACCCTTTTCCTCGCTTACGGGATAGTTCTTAAGACCCAGACCGCCGCGCTTCTGCAAACGATAGCTCGAAACCGCACAGCGCCTGCCCATTCCCTTATCGGTAACAGTAAGAATAGAGGCGTTCTCGTCAAATATCTTTGTCGCTCCGATAACAAAATCGTCCCCGCGGAATTTGATAGCGCGGACTCCTCTCGCAGTCCTGCCAAGCGGACGAGCATCATTTTCGTCAAAACGTATAGACGCACCGTTTTTCGTCGCAACAATGACAGTGCAGTCACCCTCCGTAAGGAATCCTGCCGCTATTTCGTCCCCGTCCATAAGAGATATAGCCCTCAGACCACCCTTGCGGATATTCTTGAATTCCGAGAGTTTTGTACGCTTGATAAGACCGTTTTTCGTAATGCAGACAAAGAATTTATTCTCCGCAAAATCGACCGTCGTCATCATTGCCGCAACCTTCTCGTCCTCCGAAAGCTGAAGCAGATTAACTATATTCATTCCACGCGACTGGCGACTTCCCTCAGGGATCTCATAGCATTTCATACGGAACATATTTCCCTTGTTTGTAATAAAGAGAATATTTTCGTGTGTGGAAGATATGAACATACTGTCCACAAAATCCTCGTCACGCTGTTTCATTCCCGAAACGCCGCGACCGCCACGCTTTTGGATATTATAGACCTCGACAGGCTGACGCTTGATATAGCCCATATTCGTGTAAGTTACTACACAGTCCTCTTCCGGAATAAGGTCCTCAATATCCACCTCGCCGCTTACCGGCTCAATGGATGTCCTTCTTTCGTCACCGTATTTTTTCTTTATTGCGGAAAGTTCCTCTCCGATAACGTGAAGCAGCTTGCTTTTGTCTGCAAGAAGCTCCTCCATATTCCGAATAAGCTCGCGCTTTTCATTAAGCTCGTCCTCTATCTTGCTCTTTTCCATACCGGTAAGCTGCCCGATCCTTAACTGAACGATAGCCTCCGCCTGTACTTCGGTAAGAGAATAAGTTGCGCTTGAAAACAGTCCCGTCTGCGAAACATCTACATCCTTAAAACGTTCAATAAGCCGCTGTTTTCCTTCGGGAATTCCTTTACTAGTGCGCATAATATCAACGACTTCGTCAATAAAGTCAATAGCCAGCATAAGACCTTCAAGGATATGTTCGCGTTCTTTTGCCTTGTCAAGGTCGAATTGAGTTCTTCTTGTGACAACATCGACCTGATGGTCGAGGTAGCACTTAAGCATTTCCTGTATATTCAGAGTTCTAGGCTGACCGTCCACAAGCGCTATCATAATTACGCCGACAGTATCCTGCAATTGAGTATAGGTATACAGCTTATTAAGGACAACATTCGCGTTTACGTCGCGTTTTAGTTCGATAACTACCCGCATACCGTTTCTGTCGGATTCGTCGCGGGCGAGAGAAATACCGTCTATCTTTTTGTCACGGATAAGCTCACCTATATTTGCAAGCATTCTCGCCTTATTTACCATATACGGTATTTCCGTAATAATTATTCTGGAATGATTATTTTCCTCAACTATTTCGGCACGTCCGCGCAGAATGATCTTTCCTCGTCCCGTATAATATGCCGAACGGATACCGCTGTAGCCCATAATTATTCCGCCCGTCGGAAAATCCGGACCCTTAACGCAGCTCATTATATCCTCGATAGTCGCGTCGGGATTATCTATCATCATCAAAAGAGCGTCGACAATTTCATTTAAATTATGCGGAGGGATATTCGTCGCCATACCCACGGCGATACCGTTTGAACCGTTTACCAGAAGATTCGGGAATCTCGACGGTAAAACTTTCGGTTCAAGCAGCTTGTCGTCATAGTTTGTCTTAAAATCTACGACCTTCTTGTTTATATCGGAGGTCATTTCGTTCGCTATTTTTGAAAGTCTTGCCTCCGTATAACGGTAAGCGGCAGGCGGATCTCCGTCGACAGAGCCGAAATTTCCGTGACCGTCGATAAGCGGATATCTCATTGAGAAATCCTGCGCCAGACGAACGAGAGCGTCATAAACAGACGCGTCACCGTGCGGGTGATACTTACCCAAAACCTCACCGACAGTATACGCACATTTTCTGTACGGCTTGTCCGCGGTATTTCCGGATTCGTCCATAGTGTAGATTATCCTGCGGTGAACGGGTTTAAGTCCGTCGCGCACGTCGGGAAGCGCTCTCGACGTAATGACCGCCATAGAATATTCGATGAAAGATTTTTTCATCGTATCCTCAAGGTCAATATTATGGAGCTTTTCCAAGCTGAAATCAATATCCATTTGTCCTCCGTATATTTAGGATTTTTCAAAAATCCGTGTTTAGCTTTTCCGAAAGAAAATCGCGTACAATGCTTTCCTGATCTCCCGAAAAACATCTTTTCGGAAAACAGTATATCTGCCTGCGGTTTACAATCAGCAGAAGCGATTCGTCGTTCTCCTCAAAATTCAGCAAAGCCTCCTTGAACTTGAAAACCGACTTTAAGGGCGGTTTTTCCTCAGAAGTGCTATCCTTGTCATCTTCGTTGTCCTTTGGATTTTCTCCGGACTTCGGAGCGTTTTTCGGAATAAAGATAGTTTCTATCTCGATTTTTTCCGGATAAATAACGCAGTGATACTTTTCGGGATCGAGTTTGTCAAGAGCCGCTATAACCTTTTTGCGCAGCCGCTTCTTCTCGGTCAGACTGTAAAAAAGTCCCACGCCGCACATTGCCAGTGCCAGATAAAGCACCACAGATGTCGGACTGAAAACTATTCCCACGATTGCCGCTGCCGAAAGAACAGCGTAAGCTATGACGGAAATTTTTCCTCTTTTGGAAGAATATTTCCGCTGAAAAGTTTTCATTGCATTATATATTTCATTATTTGTATTATCATATGAAAAATCAGCTATAAGCTTTGATTTTTCGGAGGAAATTTCCTCTTTTTTCAAATCGGGCAATAAACTGCTCTGTGAAATAATGATTCCTCCTTAAATATCAAGATCTTCGGCAAGCTTTGCATTGACTTCGATAAATTCTCTCCGCGGCTCTACCCTATCTCCCATAAGAACAGTCATAATTTCGTCTGCCTTTGCGGCGTCCTCTACGGACACACGCAGCATAGTACGGGTTTCGGGATTCATAGTGGTTTCCCAGAGTTGATCGGGATCCATCTCACCCAGACCTTTATAGCGCTGAACATCTGTTTTTCCGTCCGAGCCCAGCTCTTCAATATAAGCGTCGCGCTCTTCATCGGAAAAGGCGTATCTTACCTGTTTTCCACGCGAAACCTTAAACAAAGGCGGCTGTGCGATATAAACGTGACCCTGCTCCAACAGCGGCCGCATAAATCTGAAAAAGAACGTAAGCATAAGCGTTCTGATATGCAGACCGTCGACATCGGCATCCGCCATAATGATAACTCGTCCGTAGCGCAGCTTCGTAATATCGAAATCTTCCGAGATCCCTGTTCCGAGAGCCTTTACCACAGGCAGCAGCTTATCGTTGTTATAGACCTTGTCCGCTCTTGCTTTTTCGACATTAAGCATTTTTCCCCATAGTGAAAGAATAGCCTGAAAACGTCTGTCACGTCCGCTTTTAGCCGAGCCGCCCGCTGAATCTCCCTCGACGATATAAATTTCGGTAAGAGAGGTATCGGTTTCCGAGCAGTCCGCAAGCTTTCCGGGAAGTCCGTTGCTGTCAAGCACCGACTTTCTCTTAGCTTCCATAGCTTTCTTTGCCGCATCTCTTGCAGCCTGCGAATTTGCCGCCTTTGTAACGACTATCTGTGCTGTTTCGGGGTGCTCCTCAAAATAATAGGTCAGCTGTTCTGTCGCGATTTTATAGACAGCGGGCTGCACTTCGGGATTTCCGAGTTTTCCCTTTGTCTGTCCTTCAAACTCGCATTCCGGAAGCTTTACTGAAACTATAGCGTTTATAGCCTCTCTGATTGCTTCTCCGCTGTAACCTGCAAAAGGCTTTTCTTCTTCTCCCTTTTTTGCGGGAGTTTTTTTCTTTTTGTTTTTATCCTGCTGTTCCTTGAACGTCTTTGCAAAATCGTTGACTACCTTATTCAAGGCACGCTTTAATCCCAACTCGTGAGTTCCGCCCTCGCCCGTATGGATATTATTCGCAAACGAACGGAAAACCTCGCTGTTGAAATCTGTAGTATACTGAAAAGCTATCTCGACCATAATATCGTCGACTTTTCCGCTAAGATAAATTATATCGGGGTGAAGCACCTCAGCGCCGCGTTTTTTGTTCAGCCATTCGATATAAGAGCAAATACCGCCCTCATATTGCATAATTTCCTCAACAGGATTATTTTCATCTCTAAGGTCGCGGATAATGATTTTCAGTCCTGCATTCAAAAACGCCTGTTCTCTCAGACGCTCATTCAGAGTTTCGTAGCTGAACACTGTCGTATGGAAAATTTCCGCATCGGGCTTGAAAGTAACGATAGTTCCCGTATGGTCTGTTTCACCTATTATCTTGATAGGCTCTTTATATTCTCCTCTGTCGAATCTCTGGAAGTGGATATTCTTTCCGTCGTGTATTTCGACTTCCAGCCATTCCGAAAGAGCGTTTACGACAGAAGCGCCGACTCCGTGCAGACCTCCGGAAACCTTATAACCGCCGCCGCCGAATTTTCCGCCGGCGTGAAGCACTGTAAATACCAGTGTTGCGGCTGAGATTCCCTCTGCGTGGTTAATACCCGTCGGAACGCCGCGACCGTTGTCCACGACCCGTATAACATTATCCGGAAGTATTGAAACCTCGATTTCCGTACAGAAACCCGCCAATGCCTCGTCGATAGCGTTATCAACAATTTCATACACAAGGTGATGAAGTCCGCTTTCGCCTGTTGAACCGATGTACATTCCCGGACGTTTTCTTACCGGATCCAAACCCTTAAGAACCTGTATGTCGTCCGCGGTATAGTAACCTTCTTCAATTTTTTCGTCCTCTGCCATAATTTCCTCCGTATTAAAATTCCAAATAAACTATATTATATATAGTATACCACAAAAACGTGATAATTTCAAGGGATTTAAGGAATTTTACACAAAAAATTCCGCAAAAATCGGCAAATTTTCACGGAATGTTGAATTATTTTTTTTGTACGTTTATTTATTGTTGCGCAAGAAACATTTGAAATATAAGTTTTGCTCACTGTGACTATAAAACTCTTTGGCATTTCTTCCGAAACGTTGACTATTTTTTTATTTTTCTGGCAGGAATTCAAATAGTTTGCGGTGATCTTACTTACGGAACATTCCTCGATATCAAAGATACCGACGACATCGTTGGATCTTACCGTTGTATTCCCTCCGAGATAAAGAAACATATTATTTCCTTTCAGAACAACTCTGTAAACGTTCCGTTTTCTGCTTTCCACTTTTTGCCATTGTTCAAAGCAGACAGATCTTCTATATTACAACAAGTAATAAATACCTGAGATTTTTCAATATGATTAAGAACATACTCTCTCCGAACGCTGTCAAGCTCGCTTAAAATATCGTCAAGAATAACGACGGGATTGGTGTTGTTCTTTTGCCGTATGATTTCTGCCTCTGAAAGCTTAAGGGCAAGCGCCGCGCTCCTGAGTTGCCCCTGAGAAGCGAAATCCTTTGCTGCCATTCCGTTGATATAGAAATTTATATCGTCGCGGTGAACTCCCGAAACAGTATAGCGCATTTTCATTTCGGATTCCAGATTTTTGTCCAGCTCTGAAATATAAATTTTATACAATCTGTCAAGATTGCTAAAATCTATACTTTTAGTCTTATATATAGAACTGACATAATCCATTGAAAGCTTCTCCGCTCCGCCCGAAAGATCCGAATAAATTTCCGCAGCGCAGTGTTTAAGAAACGAAAAATATTTCAGTCTGCCGTAGGTCACGTTTATTCCCTCGGTTGCCATTATTTCGTTCCACGGAGCAAGCTGATTTTTCAAAAGATCAATATTTCCGTTATTATTTGCAAGAATATTATTTCTTTGCCGAAGTCCTTTATTATATCTCGACATTTTTTTCAGATGAGTTTTCGTCTGCATAAGAGCGACATCATCGAGATAACTTCTTCGTGTTTCCGGAGAACCTTTGATAAGATTCAGATGTTCCGGTACAAAAACGACGTATTTCAACACCCCGTATAATTCCGCAGCGTCCTTCATTTTTATTCCGTTATAAGTTACCGTCAGAGAGTTATTACTTACGGTATAATCAATGATATTTTCACGTTCTGTAATATCATCAACGAACCAAAGCTTTATTCTTACTTCCGCCTTCGGATCGTTTGCGGGAACGTATTGATTAAAACGAACGCGTCGGAAGCTTTGTCCAAGGCAAACCGAAACAGCCTCGCAGAGGTTGGTTTTGCCTTGAGCGTTACGTCCGACCAGAATATTAAGGTTTTTATCAAAGCAAAGCTCCGCTTCTTCGATATTGCGAAAATTGCGAATACTTATCTTTGTAATATACATTGCAAATTATACGTTCAGTATTATTTTTCGGAGTTTTCCGAATTATTGAGTGCTTCTTCCTCGGCAGCTTTTTTCGCGCCTTCCTCGTCGTAAACTACCTTATATGACTTGTTCTTGAATGTTATAACGTCGCCCGGCTTGATTTTCTTGCCGCGCTTGGTACAGCATTCGCCGTTTACGTCAAATTCTCCGAGGTCGACGAGGATCTTAGCCTTTGCCCCCGTCGGTGCGAAACCCGCATACTTTACAAGCTGGTCGAGCTTTACCCATTCGGTGATGATTTTTAATTCTTCCATAATCTGCCTTTCTTACTTTAACCGTGTAGGAACTAAGAGGAAAGTGAATTCTCTTCCCTCCATAGGAACAAGAATAACGGGCGATGCGGGCGATGTTGTCAGCAGCATTTTTACCGTATCGCATTCCGTAGCCTTAAACGCCTCGTACATAAATTTCGCGTTGAATCCGATAGTTATAGGTTCTCCGTTATATTTTATCGGGATCTTATCGCTTACCGCGCCCTCCATAGTCGTGAGGCTTATCTTCAGCGTATCGCCGCTGAACTCAAATCTTGCGGGAGTTTTGTACTTTTCGTTTATGTACAGCATAACTCTGTCAAGCGTTTCCATAATTTCGCGGCATTTTATCTCCGCAAAAATTTTCTCGTCGCTTACCAAAAACTTTTTATATTCCATAAACTCGTCGTTTATAACACGAGAGATCATAGTATACTCGTCGATCTTGAAAAGTATCTGGTTTCTGTTGATACAGATAGTAATATTCTTGTCATCTTCGTCCGAGAGTAAATGAATAAGCTCGTCCAGAGTTTTCATAGAAAGAATAAATCTGTTCTCCTCGCCCACCTTGAAAGGCTCTGTTCTGAGGGCAAGCCTTATCCCATCACAGGCAACGACATTGAAAACATCGTTTTCCCCGTGAAACAAACAACCTTTCTGCGCAGGCTTTGTATCGGAGAGCGAGCAGGCATACTTTGTCTGGCTTATCATACTCTTCAAAACTTTCTGCGGCAGCGTAAAGCCGTTCTCGTCGCTTAGTTTCGGAAGTTCGGGATATTCGTCCGCAGGCAGGCACATCAATGACATCTGTGTTTCACCCAAAGAAACCGTTGCCTTTTTGCCCTCTTCGATATTAAAATCTATAACGCCGGCAGGCATTTTTCTGATAATATCGGAAAGCATTTTTGCGTTGATAACAGTCGCTCCGTTTTCTCCGTCCGAAACGGCTATTGTCGTGCTTATTCCGAGTTCCATATCGTATCCCGTAATTGTAAGAGCATTGTCCTTAAGTTCAAGCAGAAGTCCCTCAAGCGCTGTGATGGACGCTTTAGACGCAGAAGCTTTTGAAGTAACTGTCACTGCGTTGAGAATGATGCTCTTTTCACAGGAAAATTTCATATATTTTTTAGCTCCTTTCATTTCTCTTATATATTTTTAACAGCTAAACGACAATTTATAATTATAAACCGATGAAACGATGCCGATTCGATTTTAACGAAAACTTTCTCGCTTATCAATCAATAAATAAATTATTTTTTTCATAATCATAATACTGTCAAAAATGTTGAAAACAGGGCTTGTCCTTTTCTCAAAAGAAACTAAAGTCCAAAACTTTTAACAGAGGGAGTTTTAAAACATCTGAAAACTGTTTTTTACAATTCCGACATTCGGACGCTCTCTGAAAAAATGTTAAAAAAACTGTTGAAACTCAGCCCGCTTTAACGTTCTTGATAATATCCTCTACAATGGATTTGAAGCCTACGTCCTTTTCCATTTCTTCCTTTACGGTTTTTATCGCGTAAACGACGGTAGAATGATCTCTTCCGTTGAATTCCTGCCCTATTTGTTCGTAAGGCATTCCGGTCACTTCCTGAATGACGTAAATTGCGACTCTTCTCGCAAGGGAGATTATAGCCGTTCTCTTCTGAGAGCGCATATCGCTCGGTTCGATATTATATATTTTTCCGACCTCGGAAACTATTTTGTCCACGGTTATCGGAAAAGGCTGATGTTCTATGACTATATCGTCGATAACGCTCTGTGCGAGGGTTATTGACGGTTTCATCTGAGATACCGTATACATTGCACTCAGCTTTGTGACGACTCCCTCAATTTGACGGATATTGCTCTTAAGCTTTGAAGCTATGTATTCGGTAACATCTTTCGGTATAACGAATTTCAGCAGCTCTGCCTTGCGCTGGATTATAAGTATTCTTGTTTCCAGCTCCGGAGGTTTCACATCGGCTATAAGTCCTGAGCTGAACCGTGTCCTCAAACGCTCGGAGATGGACTTTATCTCTTTTGCGGGACGGTCTGACGTTAGGACTATCACCTTATTCTGGTCATAAAGCTCGTTGAAGATATGGAAGAATTTTTCTTCCGTTCTGTCCTTGCCCGCAATAAACTGGATATCGTCGATAAGCAGAGCGTCGCAGCCCCTGTACTTTTCGTCGAATGACTCCACATCATTTACCGAGATAGAGTGCAGAAACTCGTTTGTAAAGGTTTCAGCCGGAATATAGATCACCTTTATTCCCGGAAACTTTTTTTCCATTTCGTTTCTGATAGACGAGAGCAGGTGTGTTTTTCCAAGTCCCGAATCTCCGTAAATAAACAGCGGATTATATTTTTCGTGTTGTCTGTTTGCGACTGCCTTTGCCGCGGCGAATGCGAGATTATTTGACGGACCCACAATGAAGTTATCGAAAGTATAGGTTATTTTTTTGTCGATTTTCGCGGTAACTTCGTCGAGTTCCGGAATATCGCTAAGCGACGGTGCTTTCGGAGAGAGCGTATCGTCGACTATGATCTCGACTTTCACCGGAACGCCGAGTATTTTTTTAAGTTCTTCTTCTATCCAAGGCAGATAAAGCTCTGTAAGGGTATCCTTTTTAAATTCGATATCTGTCGCGATATAGAAGGTATTTCCTTCCATTTTTACGGGTACCAGCTTATCAAGCCACAGTTCGCGTGCGGCGTCCGAGATGTCGTATTCTGCAACGCATTGTTCCACGACGCATTTCAGGATATCCGAAAGCGAATTCAGCTCAGGATTCATTTTCTGTCCACCATTTCTGTTTATAGATTCCATAAATTCACGGCAAAAAGCCGTATATACTTATTATACCACAACTATTCAATTTTTTCAAGCGAAAAGCCCCCATATTCTATAGGAATATTTCACAAATTTTTTTATTCAATCACTTTTCAACATAGTAATGTTGAAAGTTTCATTTAACTTTATTACAGATTGGAAAGTTATTTTTTAATGTTGAAAACTCTGTTGAAAAAGTTAAAAAATCGCATATTTGACAAATAAAAACCTCAATTTTTTATTTTTTACTTAAAAAATATTTTTTTGTTAATTTGAATCTTAATAAAAATAATACAAATTGTAATATTAGAAAAATCCCGTTCTAATGCCTTTATGCAATTTTTTTCAAAGCACAATGTTGAAAACTTATTTGTTGAAATATTTTTTTGGAAAAATATGTATAAAATAGGCAGTTTTTCAATAATAATTGTTGAAAACTCTGTTGAAAGTGTAAAAAAACCCCAATACTACGGCATTTTTATAAAAATTGATTTTGTTATAAAAATATTATAAGATAAAAATATACGTTATTTTTTTAACTTTTCAAGTTAAATGTTAAATAAAAACTTCATTTTATCACCCGCTAAAGCGTCGTATAATAAAAAAACTGCCGTTCATTTTAAAACGGCAGAAAGAAAATTTTCCGATAAAAAATAATTAAATTATGTCGTTAAGTATTATTTCGGCAATTTTATACAATGGAGCCTGAACATCTACCGCACCGATTTTATATGCTTCCATCGGCATACCGTACACTACGCAGGTATCTTTATCCTGACCTATGGTAAATGCTCCCGAATTGCGCATTTTCAGCAAACCTTCCGCGCCGTCGCGTCCCATTCCCGTAAGAATAGCACCTATGGCGTTTGCTCCTACTGTCTGCGCTACCGATGTGAACATAACATCTACAGATGGACAATGCCCCGATACCTTATCTCCCGGCTTAGAGGAAATATAATAGCCCCGCATATCCTTACATACACGCAGATGATTATCTCCCGCGCCTATTATGATAAGTCCCGAACGCAGTCTGTCGCCGTCCTCGGCTTCTTTTACTTCCATTTTACAGGAGCGGTTCAATCTTTCGGCATATAGCTTTGTAAATCCTGCCGGCATATGCTGAACTATTACCACGGGCGGAGTATTTTCCGGAAAAACTCTTACTACCTGTTCAAGGGCTTCCGTACCTCCCGTTGAAGCTCCCAAAGCTATCACAGCGTCCATACGTTTTATTTTCGTATGATTCGCGGCAGCAGCGACGGCTGATGTATTCATTGCTGACTGACCGGACTGGTTTATATGAGAATTTACCTTAAGATCCGTAACGAATTTTTCGGCTTTTGCAGCTACTTCGGCTATTCCCTTCATAGCAGAGTTTGCCATTCCGTTTTTAAGACTGCTTGTCGGTGGAAGATCACGGATAAAATGTGGCTGTTCGTTTTTTGCGGGGGCACTGTAAGGCGATTCTGCCGAATTTAGGAGATAGCTGCCTCTTGCTGTTCCTGCCTGCACGCTCGGAAAGGTTTTTATGGAATCAATATTTGAATGCGGGTGATTCAGCTTATAAGACTTTCTGACCGCCGTGCTTAGTTTTCCTGCAAAAGAAGCCATATCGCTGTTCGTTCTTGTAAGCGGCTTCAAAAAAAATTCCACTGCTCCCGCGTCAAGACATTCCTGCGAACGTTTTTCGTTTCCGGAAACGATAATTGTCGGTATATAATACTGTGGCAGAAGCCTTTTCAAGAAATCTATTCCGTCCATTCTCGGAATTTCGAGATCAAGCATCATCACATCAGGCTCAAACTGGAGTATCATATCCCTTGCGGTATATGCGTCCCCTGCTTTTCCGACTATTTCGATTGCCGCGTCCTGTTGGATATACTTTGACACAAGTTCCCTGAAAAATATGGAGTCATCAACTACCAACAACTTGATTCGTTCCATAAAACAACTCCCAAATCTTTTGCCCTATATTATAATATGTATATCTCTGAATAAAAATCACTGTTCCGGGTGACGATAGATAGCCGGCTGGATATATGTAAATTTTGTTTCGTTGCGGTTGACGCTTTCAGCGTGTCCGATATAGAAATATCCTCCCGGCTTTACCACATCATAGAATCTGTTTACCAATGCCTGTTTTGTAGGCTGGTCGAAATAGATCATAACATTTCGGCAGAAAATCAAGTCGAACGGCTTCGCCTTATACTTATCGGGCATAGGATCCATAAGATTGAACGTCTTGAATATCACTTCGTCCTTTATTCCCTGACAAATCTCATATTTTCCGTTTCCGAGATTGTTGAAGTAGCGGGCTTTCCATTCATTGGAAAGTCCTTTCATTCCGTCCTCCTGATAAATTCCTGCTTTTGCCTTGGAGATAACGCTCTGGGAAATATCCGTCGCCAGTATCCTTGTATCCCACTTTCCCTTTTCAGACCCGAAATACTGGTCAATAAGCATAGCTGTGGTATAACATTCTTCCCCCGACGAACAAGCCGCGCTCCATATGCGCATAACGTGCTTATCCTGATTCACTCTTACCATATACGGCAGAATGGTTTCTTTAAGAAACGTGTAGTGTTCCGGTTCACGCATAAAGAACGTGTGGTTTGTTGTGAGCTTATTTAATATAGTAGTTACTTCCGCACCCGTGGAGTCGGACATAACCGCGTCTAAGTACTGGTCGTAGCTTGCGAAACCTCTTTCGCTCAGCATATTTCCGAGCCTGCCCTGTACGAGGACCTTCTTTGCGGACAAATTTATCCCGAAGTTGTCGTACATATATTTTACAAGCCTTTTGAATTCCGCCTCGGTAATTTCGGGATTAGCCACCCTTTAAGCCTCCTTTTCGTCAAGCAGCTTTGCCACGTCGAGAATAAGCTTTGTGGTGTCGTTTTCTCCTCTTATCATATACTGAATGAAGTCGTTCGTGTTGACGTTCTTGTTTTCTGGAGTTGCGGAGATATCTCCCGTATGGATATCTTCAACGTCAGCTACGCTGTCAACGATGATACCTACAGAGGTTTCGTTGAAATTGAGCGTAATGATGCAGGTACGATTGTTGTACGCTATTTCGGGCTTGCCGAAACGCGTCCTTATATCGACTATCGGAACTACTTTCGAGCGCACGTTAATTATTCCCTTGATATAATTCGGCACATGCGGTACTTTAGTGATGTGCTGCATACCGATTATTTCTGTAACGTACTGTATTTCTATGCCGTATATCTGGTCGCCGATATTGAAGGTCATTACCTTTCCGAGAATGCTGTTGTCGGCGGCAAGCTTTCTGTCACCCGACTGCTGCTTCGCGACCGCTTCTTTGATAACGTCACTGGTCATTGTAATATTCCTCCTTAACCGATAAGCGTGTTGGTATCAATAATCAGCGAAATGCTTCCGTCGCCCATTATAGTACAGCCCGAAAGTCCCTCGCCCTTGATGTTATAGCGCGAAAGGTAAGTTGGGAACGGCTTAACTACCACCTGCTGTTCTCCGATAAGTCTGTCGGCGAAGATGCAAACACTCTTGTTGTCGGTTTCCACCAGCAGAAGAATGCCGTCCTCAAGGTTTGTTACCTCGGTTTCTATCGCAAATTTTTCGTGCATTCGCAGGATAGGATAACATACGCCTCTTATCATTATCATCTCGTTGCCGCTTGTATCGGAAACTATCTGACCCGATTCCACCTTAAAGCTCTCGCGGATAGTAGATATCGGAACAGTAAATACCAAGTCGCCTACGGTGATCTCCATTCCGTCTATGATAGCGAGCGTAAGCGGGATCTTTATGATGAAGTTTGTTCCCACGCCCTTTTTGGAATCAACGATTATAGCACCGCCGCACTTTTCGATATTCGCCTTGACAACGTCCATTCCGACGCCGCGTCCCGAAAACTCGGTAACTTGCTCGTTTGTTGAAAATCCGGGCAAAAGTATAAGATTCTGTATTTCTTTTTCGGTATATTCGTTTTCGGGCTTGGTGAGAATACCCATTCTTCTTGCCTTTGCCATAATTTTATCCGGATCAATTCCTGCTCCGTCGTCGGAAACCGTGATAACGACCTCGCCCGAAGCATTCTGTGCCGTTAGCTTTATCGTTCCCTTTTCGGGCTTGCCCGCAAGCACTCTGTCCTTGGAGTTTTCTTCTATGCCGTGATCCATACAGTTTCTTACAAGGTGCATAAGCGGATCCTGCAGGTTATCGACTATAGATTTGTCTACCTCGGTATTTTCACCCTCAATAACAAAATCGACCTCTTTTCCGAGTTTCTTTCTCATATCGCGAACTATTCTGTTCATTTTCTGGAAAACTCCGGCAAGAGGAACCATTCTGATAGACATAACCGTATCCTGAAGCTCGCTTGTCAGCTTGCGCAGGTCGCGGGCAGCCTTATTGAAGGACTCAAGCTCCAGACCCTCAAGGTCGGGGTTTGAAATAACCATTGATTCGGTCGTGATTATTTCTCCGACAATATCGTGCAGAGCATCAAGTTTCGCAAGATTTACGGAAATAAGGTTCTGCTTCTGAGCGCCGCTCTGAGCGTTTGCCACTGCAGCCTGAGCCTTTTCGACGGAAGAATCCGCGCTTGCGGCAGGCTTGTTTGCCGCAGGAGCAGGCGTGGGAGCGGGAGCAGGAGCCGGTTTTTCGGTCTTGACAGCCACAGGCTCCGGAGGCAGCTCCGCTTTCGGGACTTCTTCCGAGATGGAGGTCTTTGTGGGATTTGCCGCTTCCTCGTTTGAAAGTACTTCATAGGACTGTACATTGAGGGCGGTTTCGATAAGTTTAAGAATGTAATCGCGGTTATCTTCTTCCGAGAACGTGATAAGGAAGCCGTGTTCTACGATTTCCTTTGATGTTTCGGCGTTAGTTTCAACATCTGCGGGATAAAATTCAAGGAACGAACATTCTTCGCGTATGGTATTTATAAGCAGGAACGCACGGAGGTTCTCCATCTGGCAGCCTTCCTCGAAAAATACGCGGACAGTTACCTTTCCTTTTTCCGTCGGAGCAGCAGCTGCAGCGGACTCTCCTCCCGCGGCAGCGGCAGGCTTATCCCCTCCCGACGAGGCAGATTCGCCGTTTGCCTCGTTTGCAAGATGGTCGCGTGCCTTTAAGAGCTTATTGATAAGCTCGTCAAAGTTCATCTGCTCATACTCGCCGTTTTCGTTATTCTGAATAGCTTCAAGCTGTGTCTTATAGGAGTCTGATACTTGGAAAACCAAATCGTATACAAAGCTGACGTCTGTGATAACATCAGGATTTTCGCGGATTACGAAGAACATATCTTCCGCTTTGTGCGCAAGTACGGACAGGTTCTCAAATCCCATCATCGCCGAAGAGCCCTTGATAGTGTGCATTATGCGAAATATTTCTTTAATATCTTCGCTTTCAAAGGCATTGGCTTGCTCGGTACGGAGCAGTATTTCGTCGAGCTGTTCCAACAAGGAGTTGGTTTCAAAGAAATACATATCGAGCATTGATTCCATTCCCGGTTCAATTTTTGCCATAATATCAATTCCTTTCCGAATACGCGAATTGCGTTTATTTTTATTATTCTATAATCAAAGAACCGCTCCCGTAATACCTTGCCGGAGAGCAATTCTAAAATTTTTTTAAAAAAGCCCTTTAATATTCTGTTCAAATATGTTAAAATAGAAATAACGGATATTTCTATATTTCTTTGGAGGGGAAAAATATGGCGCAGATTCCACAGATAAATAACCCGATCACCGCTAAAAACTATAACTACAGCCCCCGTCAGCAGGACGCGAATACCGAACCGTTCGATATCGTCAAGCTTACGGGAGTCGGCGGCGCAAGTGTAAACTCCGATTCCGCCGCGAAAAGCCGCCTCGAAATGGGCAACCGTGAGCTTATCCCTATGCAGGTTCAGGTCGCTAAAGACCCTACCCTCGCCGTCGAAATGCTCAAGGACCTCTTGAACGTTGAAGTCCTCAATCAGGCGCTTATCACAGGTCATACCGACCTTTACGGCAGTCTGGAAAATCTTGCCAAAGAACTTTATGTTACTCCCGAACAGCTTGTTCAGGAAATAATCAATCAAGAACAGCAGAACACTATGTTTTCCGGACACGAATTTTACGACGTTCTCCGTGAAGTCGCCCAGACCACTCAGGATCAGAACACCCGTGAGCTTATCGGAAATCTTCTGAAATCCATAAACTTCGCCCAAAACAAGAATGAGATACTCGGAGCGCTGCGAGCGAATCTTAAATTTCTCTCGGAATATTACTCTCCGAACGAAAAGCTTTCGGAAAAGCTTCTCAACCTCTCGAAGGAGTGGGGCGCAGCGGACGCGGAGAATTATTTTGACTACCTCAAAGGTGAAACTCTCGCTATCCTCAAGGACGTAAGCGGAAGCCTTCTCAATGACGATAAGACCCAAATGCTCATTCCGCTTATTACCCACAATCTTTCGCGGTACAACAACAGCCCCTATATGTGCAAGGAGTATTTCAATCTTCTCCTCACTCAGATTTCCTCCGGAACGCTCCGCGAATCGCTCAAAAACTCGTTCAATCGTTTGTTTTCGGCGCTTTTTGACAAAAAGCCCATGCAGAACCCGCAGACAATGGAGGACGTGGGGGCTATGTCTGACGGTGAAGAAAACACTTCACAAGTCTACACTAATAATTATACTACAAACACATTAAAAAATCAACCACTTTCGCCCGATTCGGAGCAGAAAAATTCAGATTTTGACGCAATTCCCGACAAATTAGAGCAAAATGGCGAAATTGACAATGGAAAATTTGTTGAAAATGCCGAAGAAGCCGATATTCCGGAAGAAGAAATTCTGGTCGGCTGGAAAAAATCCCTCAACGAGATGATGTCTGACAGGGGATATACTCAACAGCTAAAATCCACGGGATTCAATTTTGAGAGCATCATATCCTTGTACAACCGAGGGAAGATCACCGGATTTGACGCGCTTAAACAGATCTCCGAAAGCCTGTTCCTTGATGATACCGAGAACGCGCAGGCTATGATGGCTGATCTTTCCAAGGTCAACACCATGCAGGAGCTTATCGACAATCTGAACTCAATGCTGCGGGCAATGCCCGACATTCCGCTGCGCGAGCGGCTTTACGGAGTTTTCGTCGATATCATAGACAAAATGTCTGTCAAGAACGAGCTTCCGCAGCACGGCATACGTCCGCCCGTAAGCTCCACCCTCGACAATCTTACCGATTTCATCGAGAAAAATATCAACAATCCCGCTTTGAAGTCGCTTGACAGCTTCAATGCCGCGAACCTTTTGCAGAGCCTGCTCAACGCTCCGGGAGTTTTCACACCTCTTGCGCATTATATTCTCCCGCTTGAAGTCGGCGATACCAGAGCTTTCGGCGAACTGTGGGTCGACAATGACGAGAACAACCCCAACAATACCCCCGAAACTCAGCGTAACTATCACCTGTTCCTGACATTTGACGTTGAGAGCATAGGACGTTTCGAGCTTGATATGTACGCTCTCGGTGAGGAAGTTAATATCGCCCTGCTCTATCCTCCCCGCTTTGAAAAGGAGATAGAGCCTATGAAGGACAGAGTTACCAAAATTATCCGAAACAGCGGCTATCAGGCAAGAACGTTTGAAACCGCGCCGCTTAAAAAACCGCATAATCTTGTGGAGATCTTCCCGAAAATAACGGAAAAAAGAACCACATTGAATACCAGAGTTTAAGGAGAGATAATTATGCCTAAACAACAGCACCCGAAGCCGCCCGCAAACAACAAGCGCCTTTACGGACAAAACGCGGCAGTCGCTTTGAAATACAATCCCGATATGAATTACGCGCCCGTGGTGGTAGCGTCGGGTCTGGGAGAGCTTGCCCAGAGAATAGTAAACATTGCCGACGAGGCGGGAGTTCCCATTTACCGCGACGACAGCGTGGCGGCTTTGCTTGTAATGCTTAACGCGGGCGAAACTATCCCGAAAGAGCTTTATCAGATAGTTGCGGCTATCTATGCGGAAGTTGTGTACACATCTAATAAGATGCGTAAATAATTCGCTTTTGCAGAGAGAAGGGTTTTTATGAGCGCGAAATTCAAACATCAGAGCGAATGGGCAAACATATTTGTAATTGCGGGATTTTTAGGGATTATTCCCGTGGTGTTTGTAGGCGAGATAATAAGCGACAGCGGCTCAAAATCGGGGGCAGTTTTGCTTTTGCTCGGTTATTTTGTGATTTTTTTGGGAATAAGCCTTCTTTTGTACTATCTGCCGGCAAAGTTCACGGCTGATGAAAAATCCGTTGTTTTCAGCATTCTCGGAATAAAAAAGTGTATCTTGTATTCGTCCATTTCGGAAATAAAGGTAACACGTGAGTTTATCAGAGGATACAGGGGGGCGGCGGGTCATTACGACGAGGTCATAACGTTTGTCTGCCGCGACGACGAGGATCTTACCTACCGTAGGACAATAAAGGTAGATTTTGACAAACTCGCCGATAATCCCGAAACGCTTAACGAAACATTTTCCGACGGGATATTTCTGAAACTGAAAGAATATATTGAAAACAATTTTCAGGCGGCGTGAAGCTGAATTTTTTAAACCACTTGACAAAAGAAAAAATATGTGTTAAAATAATAGTGTTTTGACAGAGTAGCTTTGTCAAAAACTAATACGGTGTTTTCCGTGATAACCACCGTTAAAAAACAAGGAGTATTTTTATGCGCAAAAAAAGTAAAAGTGAGATTTTTAACACCCCGAACCTTGTAAGGCTCGCCCTTGTCGCGGCGATTTACGCCGTGATGACCGTACTTATCGCGCCGATAGGCTACGGACCTATCCAGTGCAGGATCTCGGAGATACTGGTGCTGCTGTGTTTCTACCGGAAGGACTACAGTATTTCTATGATATTGGGCTGCTTTATCGCGAATCTGTTCAGTCCGTTCGGATTGTACGACATTATCTTCGGAACGCTCGCGACGGCGGTCGCGGTAATACCGATGTATTATGTGAAGAACATCTGTATATCGTCGCTTCTGCCTGTGGTGAGCAACGGCGTTATAGTCGGGATAGAGCTTTACCTCTGCGGAGAACCACTGTGGTTTTCGATAGGGTCGGTCGCGCTTTGCGAGTTTATTGTGGTGTCTGTTGTCGGACTGTTGTTTTTCAAATTCGCGGTCGATCGCACCCCGCTGCTGAAAATGGTAGGCTCGACAAAGGAGATAAAGAACTCCAAGATCCCTAAAGAAACGGTTTAACAAAACCCAAAACTCCCCCGAACATCGGGGGAGTTTTTTGTCGGAAATTGACAAGAAAGTGGATCTATTTGTTGAACCTATCTGCATATAGCACTACGACATCAGATAATCCGGTGAATAAAACAAAACCCCTCCGAATGTTACCAGCCTCCGGAGGGATGATTTTTGTGACTGCATGGAACTCCTAGATTCCTTTTCTCACACTTACATTATAGCACAGATTTTTAATTTTGTCAAGAGTTTTATAAATAACTGCTATTTTTTATTAAATAAGTTTTTCGGCGAACTTTTTTCTTCGATAAAAAATTACAGCAGCAACCGCAAGAATAACTATTGTGACCGCCGAAACAAAATAGGAGATCATTCTGAGTGTGGTCGGTTTGTGCCGGACATTTACCGTTCCGACCGCGTTTTCGATATCCACTTTCACAAGACCGTTTTCGGACATGGAGATTTCAAGCTCCCGTCCGTTTTCGTCGTAGGCTTCGTAACCCTTATACCAAATAAACGGAAGCTCCGCGTATTCCGCGTTTGAATATTCGGGAAGCTCAAAAGAGAGTTTTCCGTTTTCACGCTTGCAGAATATCCATTCATTATTGCTTAAAACGACGGAGTTTCCCATTTTTTTCAGAACATTTTTTCCGTTTTCGTTAGCCGCCCGCGGCAGCCATTCGCCCATACCGATATGATATGTTTCCTCAACGTTATCGTAATGGTTCGCGGTAAAGGATTTGTCGTGACCGACCCCGCCGATAACAACGTGATAGGAAGCGATGAATATCGCCGCTGCCGTGATAGCCGCAACAGTCTTTTTTGAAGCTTTGAGATATTCCGAAACACTGAAAACATAGACTGTTCCCGCAATCGTCAGGAAAATCGACACAAGCGCAAAGAATCTCCACGGAAATTGAATGAAATCCATAAACTTCGACAGGAATTCCCACGGCGCGATGTCCGTCGACAATACCGCAAAAACAAGTCCGAGTATAAGAAAAACGTCCGCAAGCAAAAGGATATTTCGGCGCTTTTGAGCGTTTTCTCCTTGAAAATACTCCTTATACGCGGGAGAATTTTTTGTGAGAAAAATTCTCGGCAGACAAAACAGAAATATCGGGAATCTCAGTCCCGCTATGCCGTTGTGCATCTCGTCGCGGAAAAGGCTCATAAACGGTATATCATAGTCTACCGTGTGATATGCGGATATTTTTACCGACATCTCACAGGAATTAAGAAGCTCCAGAAGCGGCAGCCAGTAATACGCCGTGACAAGCACACATATCCCCGCCGTGATAAAAAGCCGCGGCAGTCGGTTTTTTTGCTGTAATACCCGCTTTATAAATATCAGTGAAACTATAACACATACTCCAAGCGCCAGCACAGTCGAGATGGTGTGACTTAACAACATTCCCACAAAACCGATTCCAAGAAGATACGGTTTTTTGAATTCTCCGAAAATAAAATCCCACAGCCCCCACAGGATAAGCGGATAAAAAACAAACGCAAGTACCTCTCCCAAGGCAAACCGTGTGATAATATTGTCCAGTCTGTATGTCGACAGAACGTATAACACTGCCCCTAATGTCCCGCATATAGGACTGTCCGAAACATTTTTCAGGAAAAGGAACATAAAACAATATGAAAACGCATTGCACAAAATCAGCAATACAGCCATACTGTCGCCTATACTGAAGCCTATTATCCGAAGCAGGGCGGGAATATACAGGAATAATTCGGGATAAGCAAAACCCGCATACCCTCCTCCGCCGAAATAAAAATAATCAATTCCCGAAAAGAGATTTCCCGTTTCGATATTATATTTTACAGCTTCGACCCGAAGATAGTGGTATTGAAAATCGTGCCCGACTATCGGATAATTCGTCGGTATCAGCGTTATCACAAGCATGATATTTGACGCGAGAAAACACAGGATATTGAAAATTTCGGTAGAATTTTGCTGAAAAAACGTGGAAAATTTATTGTTGTGATTTGAAGGCATATTTTTCTCCTTGTTGTGATTTGAAGTTTAAGTATTTACAAGCATACTCTCAGCCTTGCTTACAAGTCCGTCGACATGGCGGTTTATATCGGAAACCTCAGTCATAGCGGAGTTTATGCTGTTGCCTTTGTCGAGAGTTACGGAGATATTATCGCGTACTTTGTTCATCATATCTTCTATTTTTGCCATATTGGAGTTGATTTCCTTAACAAGGTCATTAACCCGTTTGATATCCGCAAACACCAGCTCGTTGCTTTTCTTGACCTCCGAAACGGCTTCCTGAGAATTTCCCGCAAGATTTCCCACTTCCTCCGCGACGACCGCGAAACCTTTTCCCGCTTCTCCCGCACGGGCAGCTTCTATCGACGCGTTTATCGAGAGAATATTTATCTGCCGTGCTATATTGCTGATATTTGTCGTAATATCGGAAAGTCCCGAAACGCTGACATTTATTGATTCCATAGCGACGTTGATATTGTCGCTCTGCCGTCTAAGATCTCCGAGTATCTCGGAAAGTCCGAGTACCTGCATATGGTTTGTATTGTTAAGCTCGGAAATATCTCCTACGGCTTCCTTTACCTCGTTGATATTTTCCGTAAGCTGAGAAACGACCTGATTCAACTCGTTTGTGACTTCGCCGATAGAGATATTTGTCTGTTCTATTTCGCCGCGGCGTATATCGGCTTGCTGTTGCATATACTGCGCACAGCTGGTTATCGCCGAAACTCCTTTGAGGATAGCCTCCGCCATTTTGCGGCAGGTCGGAAATCCGCAGGAATGGCAATTGTAGTTGCGCTCGGTTTCCGTATTTTTCCCCATTCGGGTCAGCATTTCGTCGATCTGATCTTCCGTAACGTCGATAGTATGAATATCGTCCGGTATGTACTCCCGTATAAAATCTTCGAGCTTAAACTGCTTATCGAACTGTAAGAACTGCTTGTCCCGATGCTTTCTGTCAAACTGAACACGTTTGGTACGGTTGTACTTTTCGATGCCGTTCATAATTCCGCTCATACGGTAGATAGACATCTGACTTCCGATAGCGGGACCGCTTCCGCAGCCCTTGTCGCATGAAAGAACGTCGAAAACATCAGGAAGATCGCGTTCGGCGATTTCGCTGTAAAGGTCGAGATTTTTGTAAACGGAATCCGTTCCTTCGGAGGTTATTACATTAAGCGCTGGATTTTCAAGCTCCAGACAAGCTTTCAGTCCTCCCGGACGCGGATAAACAGCGCCCATACTTCCCTGAATTCCCGAAAACTCGAAATTCGAGCGTACCTTTTTCAGAGAATCAAGGTTCGTGCCGTTTCTGCGCAAAAGCTCTCCAAGTCTTTCAAACGTGACGTTATAGTCCACAAGTCCCGTTTCGTTAAACTCGTCCAGTTTTGCTATACACGGGGAAAGCGCTGCTATTTTAGCTGTTTCTCCGAGATATTTTTTGAGGTAGACAGCCGTGCAGAGCATAGGCGAATGTACGGGCGACAGGTGTTTAAGCGCTTCGTGGCAGTATTTTTTTATGTAATTCACAATAGCGGGGCAAGGCTGGGAAATGATTTTGGATTTCGGGTGCTTTTCGAGATAGCGGATATGCCCCCATGTGCATATGTCCGCTCCGAACGATACGTCATAAATTTTTTCCACGCCGTTTTTCTGAAGAATATCAAGGACGTTTCTCCAGCAGCCGTCAAACGAAACTTTCACGGCAGGAGCGCAGATAGCCACGATATGCTGACCGCTTTTCAGGTCGTTCCAGAAGCGCTCGGTGTCGTCCTCGTAGCTTCTTGCATGGTGATTGCATACTTTTACACACGCGCCGCAGCGGATACACTTGTCGGGGTCGATATTGAAACGGGCGTTTCCGTTTTCGTCGTGTTCAACGGTATTTGCTTCCATAGACGGGCAGACCCGCACACAGTTGTTGCACGCCACGCATTTTTCCGCGTCAAATGTAATCATCGCTCTACCTCCGAAAATCGTTCGTATAATTTGTATAAAGACGCGATCTCACTCTGAAACCGCGTCTTTTTGTTTTGCAGTTGTAAACGCTTTACTTTGCGTAATCCACGATTCTGCTTTCGCGGATCATATTGACCTTGATCTGTCCCGGATATTCCATTTCATCCTCGATACGTTTAGCGATCTCACGCGCCATTATCTTCATATCATCATCGTTGACCTGTTCGGGCTTGACCATTATGCGTATCTCGCGTCCTGCTTGTATAGCGAAAGATTTTTCGACGCCGTTATAGGAGTTGCAAATCTCTTCAAGTTTTTCAAGACGCTTGATATAATTCTCGTAGTTTTCGGAACGTGCCGCAGGTCTTGCCGCGGAAATCGCGTCCGCTGCCTGAACCAGACACGCTATTACCGTTCTGCATTCAACGTCGCCGTGGTGGGCTTCGATAGCGTGAATGACTTCGGGATTTTCCTTATATTTACGGCAAACGTCAACGCCTATCTGCACATGAGAGCCTTCGATCTCGTGTGAGAGCGCTTTTCCTATATCGTGGAGAAGTCCCGCTCTTCTTGCGAGAGCCGCGTCCACTCCTAGTTCGCTTGCCATAATTCCTGCCAGATGAGCGACTTCGATGGAATGGTTCAGTACGTTCTGACGGAAAGAGGTTCTGTACTTCAGACGACCGATAAGACGCACCAGTTCGTGATTAAGACCGTTTACATTGGTTTCCATAACGGCACGTTCGCCTTCCTGCTTGATACGAAGTTCGACCTCACGGCGAGCCTTCTCAACGGTTTCTTCGATTCTCGCGGGGTGTATTCTTCCGTCCTGAATAAGGCGTTCCAGAGCTATTCTCGCTATTTCTCTTCTTACCTGATCATAGCAGGAAAGCGTTATTGCTTCGGGGGTATCGTCGATGATAAGATCGACGCCTGTAAGTGTTTCCAGCGCACGGATATTTCTTCCCTCGCGTCCGATTATCCTTCCCTTCATTTCGTCATTGGGGATAGGAACGACTGAAACTGCCATTTCAGATACCGTATCCGATGCCAGTCTTGCGATGGCAAGGGATATGTACTGCTTGGCTTTTTCGTCGCATTCGTCCTTGAGTTTCTGTTCATAAGCGGACAGCTTTACGGCTTTTTCGTGATTAAGCTCGCTGTCGAGCATCTGCAGCAGATGCTCCTTTGCCTGTTCCTGAGTAAATCCCGATATCCTTTCAAGGATCTCCATCTGTCCTGTTTTGAGCTGTTCTGCCTCGGCGATTTTCTCGTCAGCTTTTTTGTGTTTCTGGTGGAGCTGTTCTTCGAGTTTTTCCATCTTATCCGTTTTGCGGTCAAGATTTTCTTCTTTCTGAGCGATTCTTCTCTCCGAGCGTGATATTTCTCCTCTGCGCTCTTTCAGCTCCTTTTCCGCGTCGTTTTTCAGCCGCTGAACGTCCTTTTCTGCTTCTGTACGCATAGCGTATATCTCGTCTTTTGCTTCGACGAGTGCTGTTTTCTTCATTGCTTCAGCTTTTTCGGAAGCTTCTTCAATGATGCGTGCGGATTCTTTTTCCGCCGACTCGAACTGAGCCTCGGCGGTTTTGATGCGATGCTTTACGCCCTGCTTAAAACAGACGAAACCGCTCACCACAGCTCCGACAAGCAGTGTGGCGATTCCGATAAGCACGACAACATAAATCGGCATCATCGCTTTCCCCTCCTGAATCTTATTCCGACGACCGTGTCGGTCAAGTATTTCGGCGGGAATAACATACAATTTTAAGATACGGCAAATCCGCGCACGCGGAAAATTGCCCGTCCCAGACCTCCTGTTGCGGTATTTTTTCAATATAAATCAAACGGCTGTATCGCCGTGCGCGGCGGATCTCTTAAAATATTCCGGATCGTCTTAAAATCCGAATTTCATTTAAAAATCCGAACCGCTTTGGTTAGATCTGCCACGGTTTTGCTTATATATCGGGAAAATCCGCCGCTCATACAAAGCGCGGATCCCTTTTGGCGCGTCAGTCGGGACGCGAAGCGCAAAATCCGGCGATCAAGAAAAATAAGCGCAAAAGCGCGAAGCAAAGGTATGGAATGTAAAACTAAGGATCTCTCCGTAAATCGTACATTATCCGCCATAACGTTATAACTGTTTCCGTTTCAGTGAAAACGTTCAACATACGCAGTTCGATATTATTTCTCAAATCAAGGCGTAATGTTGAAAATAACTATCATTAACGTCAAAGCTTTCCGAAAATTTTTTAATTCGGAAAAGCCTATTTATATTTTACATCATTTTTACCGAATTGTCAAGTAAATTACACATATTTTTTTGTGAAATGTGCCGTTTTTTATGCAACGGAAAAAGTTTCCACGAATTTCATAAAAAATCTTATATGATGAAATTATACCAAACCTGTTGATTTTTTTTAAAGAATATGGTAAAATATTTATGTATGGTTCTTGGTATAGTTTTACTCACAATTTCACAAAAAACGAAAGGCAATGATATGTCGGACAGATTCGCAAATCAATATCTTATGGCAAATTTGGCAAAAGAAGTATCAAAGGTCATCAGAGGCAAGGACGAGCCACTACTTATCGTTATGACAGCACTTCTCGCAAAGGGTCACGTCCTTATCGAGGACGTTCCGGGAGTGGGAAAGACAACACTTGCTATGGCACTTGGAAGAGCGTCCGGACTTGAATTCAGACGGGCTCAGTTCACACCCGATGTAATGGCTTCCGATATTACGGGATTTACTATATATAATAAGGAAGACGGAGAGTTTGAATACCGTTCGGGACTGGTTATGACAAATCTCCTGCTGGCGGACGAAATAAACCGTACTTCGCCGAAAACACAATCGGCACTTCTGGAGGCAATGGAGGAAAAACACGTTACGGTCGACGGCGAGGTCCATACGCTGCCGGATCCGTTTATGGTAATAGCAACGCAGAATTCACAGGGGTACGTCGGGACATTCCCGCTTCCCGAAGCGCAGCTCGACCGTTTTATGATGAAAATAAGTATGGGATATCCGACTATCGCCGAGGAGACGGGGATAATGCTGGACAGGCTGTCGGAAAATCCCGTCGATAACGTGAATAACGTTATCACTATCGACCAGATGAGGGACTGCATTGACGATATAGGATACATCAATTTCGCGGATAGTCTGTGCAAATATGTCGCGGAGCTGTCGGCGGCTACGAGAAATCACCCCGCCGTCGCGCTGGGCGCTTCTCCGAGAGCGTCGGTGGCAATAATGCAGGCTTCGCGGGCGTTCGCGTATCTTCTTGGCAGAGATTATGTAACTCCGGAAGATATTGTAAGACTGCTTATTCCCGTATACGAACACAGGATAGTTCTGCGCCACGAAACCCGTCTTGGAAAAAAGACCGTAAGGAGCGTCCTTGAAGATGTGGTGTCTTCGGTAACTCCGCCTATCAAACGGAGCTAGACTATGGCAAAAAACCGCGTTTTTTATTTTGCGGCAGTGTTCTTTGCTTTCGCGTTCTCTATGCTTTATACAAGCCGCGTTTCGGCAATACTGCTTATGGTCGTATTGCTTTATCCGATAGCGGCAGCGGCACTTACGGCTGTGCAGCTGGCGTTCCTTAAGGCTGAATTTACGGAGTCGCGGATAGAATCCGAAAAAAACACCCGCTTCGAGTTCGGGATAGCCGTGTCAAACGGTTCACCTTTTCCGTGTGCGCCTATGGAGCTTATCTGCTCTCTGCCCGATACCGATTCGGGAAGATTCCGCGAAAAGCGTGTTTATATTTCGCTTCCGCCGTTTGGTTCGGCGAAATTATCGGTCGACGGAAAGCACCTTTATCGGGGGTGCTATTCCGCAAAGATAAAGAAAATTTCCGCCGTAGACCCGCTGAGGATAATCAAGCTTTCACGAAAATACAATAAAGAGCTTGTAATGGTGTTTCTTCCGAGAAAACTTAATTTCTCGGAATTTTCGGGCGGAGAGATAGGCGAGCAGAATTTTACCCGCCCGAATCCGATAACCGCCGAAAAGGAGGACTTCTCTCACGTCCGCGAATACCGTATGGGTGATATTCTCCAGATGATACACTGGAAGCTGACCGCAAAGCAAGACGAGCTTATGATAAAGCAGTTCGACAGCATAAACGACCGTCGGGCGGCTGTGTTGTGCGACCTCACGGGCGGAGAGGGCGACCCGCTGCTTATTGCGGATACGGTGATAGAAACAGCTATAGCATTCGTGAAAGCGGCTTTGGACGAGGGGCTTCATTCGCAGGTGGATTTCGGAGCCATCAACGACCGCGGAGGGGTTTATGTGGCAAACGACGATGAGTTCGAGAATTTTTTTGAGCTTATGTCGGTGCTTCCGCATAACGGGGAGTATTGCGGACTTCCCGCTCTTCTTGATAATACCGAAATAGAAAGCGCGGCTGTGCTGGTGCTTATTACAGCGGAAATTTCCGACGATATAATAGCCAGAGCAAGAGCCCTTTCCGAAAACAGCGCGGTGTATCTGATATATGTGAATCTCACCTCACGTCCAACTCCGAAGGAGCTTTATGAGGAAGATTTTCTGTTCTTCAACGTCCGCGGCGCAGGCGAGGAAGCGCTGAAACTTGCGGCAGCTATGGCAGTAGGTTCGGTTTAATGCTTTGTGAGGCGAAAGCCTGCAATATATTATAATATGTAAGGAGATCTGACAATGGACATTAAAGCCAAAATCGACGAGGTTGTAAACAAGGTCAAGAACGACAGCAGCTTTGCGGAGAAATTCAAAAGCGAGCCTATCAAGGCAGTCGAAGAGGTTATCGGAGTAGACCTTCCCGACGACGCAGTACAGAAAGTAATTGAAGGCGTTAAGGCTAAAGTAAACCTCGGCGGTATCGCCGATAAGATCGGCGGTCTGTTCGGCAAGAAAGACTGATTTTTACCCCCTTCCACACGGAAGGGGGCATTTTTATCATTACCTTTATCTTACATCTTACTTCTTACCTCTTAAAATCTAAAAGCACGGCGCAGTCACCGAGATGTTGTTACCTATCAAGCAGATAAATTTCTGTCCGCGTCTTGTCTTTTAGCAGGAAAACTATCTGACCGCTGCTGTAAGCTGTAACGTTCTCGACGTTTTCGCTCCAGAGGTCAACGTTCCATTCTGCAAGACGCATTGCCCTGATGAACAGATCCTTTATTTGCGGTTCGGTAAGATTCGGTGATTTGCAAACCGTGCCGTTTTTGTATTTATGATTGCATTGGAAAACGATCTTTTCGTATCTTGTCCCTGCGTGCCACGTTTTTGGTCCGTACCAGCAGCCGCAGTCCCCGCAGATGATTTTTGTGGAGAATATGCTTACTCCGCTGTATCGCTGCAGCTTTGTTGTCTTGAAAAGCTCCGCTCTTCGGGCGCGTTCCGCCTGCGCTTTTTCAAAAACGGCAGGTGAAATTATCGCTTCGTGGCTTCCCTTGACGTAATATTGTGGAGCTTCTCCCTCGTTTTTCTTTTTCTTTTTCGTGAGGAAGTTTACCGTGACCATTTTTTGCAGAAGCGCATCGCCCTTGTATTTTTCATTAAGCAGAATACTTCGGACAGTCGAAACGTTCCACTTTTCTTTTTTGGAGGGAGTGGGAATGTGCCGCTTCGTCAGATAGCCCGCAATATAATAATCCGAAAATCCCTGAAGATAAAGCCGGTATATAAGCCGCACCGTTTTTGCTTCGTCGGGATCTATTTCCATAACTCCGTCAAGCCCTTTGTTGTATCCTAGGAACCGACTGTATGCGACGGAAAATTTTCCGTCTGCGAAACGCTTTCTGAATCCCCATGTGACGTTCTCGGAAATACTTCGGCTCTCCTCCTGCGCAAGGCTTGACATTATAGTAATAAGAAGCTCGCCCTTACTGTCAAGCGTGTGAATGTTTTCCTTTTCAAAATAGACTTCTATCCCCTTGTCCTTTAATGTGCGAATAGCCGAAAGACAGTCGACGGTATTTCTCGCGAAACGGCTTACGGATTTTGTGACGATAAGATCTATTCTTCCGCCGAGAGCGTCCTCTATCATTTTGTTGAAGCCCTCGCGCATTTTTGTGTTTGTCGCTGAGATACCCTCATCGGTGTAAATTCCGATAAGCTCCCAGTCCTTATGCTCAAGAATATATTTGGTGTAGTATTCAACCTGAGCGGTATAGCTTGTCTGTTGTTCCTCAAATTCGGTGGAAACTCTCGCATAGCCCGCGACGCGTTTTTTCTTTATAACAGGAGCGGCAGTTTCGGTTTTTTTCTGTTTTGCGGGAATTATCGTGACCTTTTTTTCTTCCATAAAAAAATCACCTCCAATCAATCACACACCGACTTTTGTCGGAGAGCGTGAAAAGGAGAGTGCCTTGCTTTGTTACCGAAATATTAGTTACGGTTTCACAGAATTCTTCTTCGTCAAACACCGCGCTCCCCAGTACCAAAGTACACGCGTATTTAAGTTCTTCCTCCGTGATGTCGTCATTGTCACAATAGTCATCACCGAGAGTTTTTTTAACGGAGCATTGCCAACGCACAAGCTCCGTTCCGTTTTTATAGACTTTTTTGTAGCGCCGATAATTTCTTCCGCATTTTTCACATCGGATCTTACTTGTAAAGCAGTTTGTGACGACCGCTCCCGCGGCGAATATCCCAAGTTCGCGGCGGCGTTTTATTTCTTTCTGCACTTCGTCAAAAATAGCTTTGTCAATTATCGCTTCGTGAGATTCCGCTACGAAATATTGCGGCAGTTCCCCAAGATTTCGGCGCTTTTTGTGCGTGATGTGATTTTCAATATAGTATTTTTGAAGCGTCGCACAGCCGGTGTATTTTTCTTGCCGTAATATCTGCCGTATAGCGTCCTTTGAAAAATGCTTTCCGCGATAAGAACGAACCCCCATTTCCGCAAGCTGTTTTTCTGTTTTTGCGGTAGTGTAGCCGTTGAGGAAATTCTCGAAAATAAGCTTTACGACGGCGGCTTCTTCGGGAACGACCTTAAGTTTTCCGTGGTCGGCGCGATATCCGTAAAGCGTGAACGAGTTCATATGTCCCTCTTCAAATCCCCTGCGAATTCCCCATTTTACATTTTCGGAAATACTCCTGCTTTCTTCCTGCGCAAAAGACGTGAGGATAGTCATCATAAGCTCGCTTGCCGCGTCCATTGTGTTCAGATTTTCACGTTCAAACCGCACCTCTACGCCGATTTCTTTTAAGTGTCTGACGGTTTCGAGAAGAGTTATCGTGTTTCTGGCGAATCTCGAAATTGATTTTGTAAGAATGACATCAATTTTCCCCGCGTCGCAGTCGTCGAGCATTCGCAGAAATTCTTTTCTGTGTGCTTTTTGAGTTCCCGAAATTCCCTCATCGGCGTAAATTCCGGCGAATTCCCAGTTAGGCTCACATTCGATTTTTTTCTTGAAGTGATCTGTCTGTGCTTCAAAAGAATTGGACATTGATTCGTTGTCCATGGACACGCGCGCATAAGCTGCCACGCGCAGTTTTTTTGCCGAGATTGTCGGCTCGATTTTTCTGATTATCATAAATCAGACCCCCTAAATTTTTATTGTAATTGAAAAATCAATTACTTAATTAAATTATCGCCTATTTGAGCAAAATAGTCAATAATTTTTAAGAAATTTTGCAGAAAATGTCAAAATCTTGTGTAGTTGCACAAAAATTTTCAACTTTTGAGCTGATTTTTGTTGAAAATTATGTACTATTTTCAGTGATAACATTAGTACAGCACAACATGAACGCACTTAATGCGTACAACAA
>CANRNN010000012.1 GCA_947632025.1 uncultured Clostridia bacterium
ACAAAAACGGTCTACACGCCGAACACGAACGCGCTAACTCCTCTCGAAAGCGGAAATAACGACTTGACAAACGACGATAAAAATGATATAATTGAAGAAAGAAAAAAGACCAACTGGGTCAAAGGTTCAAAAGGCAGGTTCGCAGGAAGCGTGCCGGTGTCGGGAGGAGGAAGAATTCCTATTCGTGAATACATACGGTTGTGTCACGAAATAGTTACCGACCACCCCGAATATGAAGATGGAAGTCGCCACTTTTGTTATAACCGCGATTATTTTTATACTTTTACCGTAATTGAACCCGGCTTATACAATTTTGAACAGATGATTAAAATTGAAGGAAACCGTGAAGAAATCAACAAAAGAAAGGCGGAATATGATGAACAAGACTGATTTGAAAGATGACGAAAAAAAGTTAATTAAACTCTTAAAGGCGTATCCACATCCAAATCACAAGCTTGACGACCATAGAGGTCTTATCATATGCATTTCTCTCTCGGCAAGTCAGAATGGTTGGACACGAGAATTTATCGGTATTTGTGAAAAAAATCCCGATGCTTCGTTCGACGAAATTCTTAATCTTATTATGACCCCCGAACGCTTTCCTGCACTTGAAGTGGTCGACGACGAAACAAACGAAGATGAATGATCTGCCCTTCGGGGCAGATCTCCTTTTTTAATGCTCAGGAAAACTACTACAGAACACTGTGGTTACGGGGGACGCTGTCCCCCCGTTCTCCCTGCTTAAGGGCGCGTCCGCCCTTAAGAATCCGCGCGGACTTCGTCCGCTTCAGCTCGCGCTGTGCGCGAGTTTTTTATTTTTATTTTTATTTTTATTTTTTTTGAAAGGAGCTATCATGGCAGACGAACAGCGTAATCTTACAGCAAGCTTTGTCGCTGATACAAGCGGTTTCCCACCCGAAATAGACGAGCTTATTCAAAAACTGAAATCACTTAACGGCGAATTCCAAGATAATCAAACAAAACTTAAAGCCCTTGAAAGAGAGCTTAAAGAGTATCAACAAAAACTTGACGAGCTGAACCGTACCACCCGCAACGGTGCTGACGCAAATGAAGCACAGCTCCACCGGATGCATGAACTGAGCGACTCTATCGCAAACTGCAATACACAGATCGGCTCTCTCAGAGCCGCACAAACAAATATCCGTTCGCAGATAAATTCCACCAACCGCGAGCTGGTCGCGCAGCAGAACGCTCTCAACGGCACTCGCACTGTACTCTCGGAAGCTTCGGATTCCGCGCGAAGATTCGGCGATGTCCTCAAAGCGAACCTCGCTTCAAGCGTGGTCACGGCAGCGTTTCAAAAAACACTTAGCTTCTTCCGGAGCTTTGTTCAGGAGTGCTATAACGCGGGTGCGGCGTTCGATTCGGGAATGTCACAGGTCGCAGCGATATCCGGAGCGACGGGCAGTGATCTTGAAGCCCTCACCGATAAGGCAAAAGCCCTCGGAAGCTCGACAAAATTTACCGCGACCGAAGCCGCCGAGGCGCTGAATTATATGGCAATGGCAGGCTGGAAAACCGAGGATATGCTGTCGGGTATTGACGGCGTACTTGGTCTGGCTGCGGCTTCGGGAGAAGATCTGGCGACGACCTCGGACATCGTGACAGACGCGCTTTCGGCATTCGGACTGTCCGCAAAGGACTGCGGGCATTTCGCGGACGTTCTCGCGGCGGCTTCCTCTAACGCCAATACAAACGTTTCGATGATGGGTGAAACGTTCAAGTATGCCGCGTCTATCGCGGGGGCTATGGGATATACGGCAGAGGACACGGCTCTTGCAATAGGGCTGATGGCAAACAGCGGGATAAAGGCGTCGCAGGCGGGTACCGCTCTCCGGGAGATCTTCACAGTCACGGCGAGCGACATCAAAGTCACGGGCGACGCCATAGGCGAGGTTATCGTAAAGACCCAGAATGCCGACGGCACTATGCGCGAATTTTCGGATATCCTCACCGACCTGCGTGCGGCATTTTCCGAGCTTACCGAAAGTGAAAAGTCCGCTGCTGCCGAATCCATTGCCGGCAAGAACGCAATGAGCGGTTTTCTGGCGCTTATGAACGCGGGAGAAGCAGACGTGCAGAAGCTTTCGGACGCTATAGCGAACTGCGACGGTATGGCGGCTTCTATGGCTGAAACCATGCAGGACAATCTTCAAGGCGCTGTGACGAAATTCAATTCGGCTCTGGAAGGCGTTCAGATAGCAGTATACGACAAATTTAAGGACGGCTGTACCGATGCGGTAAAAATCTTCACAGATGCCATGAATGACATAAGCGCGAGTGTTGAGAACGGCGGGCGGCTCGGTGATTCTATCGAAAACCTCGGCGAGAGCTTCGCGGACGCTGCGCGGGAGATAGCTCTGATTGTAAAGGAAGATCTGCCCGATTTTATAGACGGACTGTCAAAAGCTGTCACGTTTGTTATAGAATTCCGCGAAGAGATAGGCGCGGCAGCAGCGGGATTCGTGACGTTTAAGAGCGCTATGGCTGTAGGCAACATCGTGACGGCAGCTATCTCGTCTTTCAAGAAGCTCGCGACGACCACCAGAGAAGCTACGTCAGCACAGGAGGGCTTTAACGCGGCGGCTTCCGCGAATCCTTACGGGCTTATAGCAGCGGGGGTCGGGATCGCGGTCGGGGCAATTACGGAGTTTGAAGCACATCTTGACGACTGCAACGAAAAAACATCCGACTTAATTTATACGGTCGGGAAGCTGACCGAAGCAACGGAAGAATATCGTGAAAAGGCAAGCACTATCGGAGAGATCTCACGGGAATTCGAGCGCATTACAAAATCCGAGGAGGATAATCAAAAGGTCACGGAGCAGCTTCGCAAGCTTCAGGACGAGCTTGTTGACAAATTCGGATATGAAGCGGAGGGAATAGACCTTGTTACAGACGCTTACGCCAATCAAGCGGATATTCTGGAACAGTTGAACGGTCTTAAAGATCAATATAACGAATATGCCGCAAAAAGCGCCGAATCGGGACTTGAAATGCTTAAAAAAGCAGAAAGCAATTCCACGGCAATAACCATTGATTCGGGAATGTTAAAAAACGAACAACTATTCGGTGAACTTGTATCGAACCCTAATCTGAATGTCCAAAAAGCACAGTCCGCAGCGGCAACCGGAGTTGGAAACGCATTAAGCGGTTTGACCGGAGTGGCAGGCGTGCTGACAAAGATGATCGGCGGGAATAAAAAAACACTTTATCTCGAAGGCAGCTTTGAAGAGCGCGCTGACGACTTAAGGGAAATATACCGGTATCTGACTATTGAAAAGGGCTTGACAGCTTCGGATCCTACTGTGGCACAGGTAAACGAACTGCTGAAGCAGATGGAGCAGAATATACAGCTTGAAAAACAATATACCGATATACTCAACAATAGTCCAACGTCCAATGCTTATGATTATGATCCGAATTTTGTAGGACCGAGGCAGTTGACCGGCACATCTCAAAAAAGCTCACAGTCCGCCGACGCTAAAGCTTCCAAAACACAAGATGAGGACGTGAAATCTCTTAAAACATACGACGAGGACGCTTTCAACGAGCAGAAGAAACTTCTCGACGCAAAGCATCAAGCGGGATACCTTTCTGAACAGGAATATTACGACCAGCTTAAAGCTCTCCGTGACAAGTATTTACAGGAGGATACTCTTGCATGGTATAATGCGACAGCGGCGATAAACTCGATTTACGACAAATGGACGAGTGCGGCAGTCAAATCAACATCTACGGTCAAATCCTCTCTCGATGAAGTCCAAACAGCGTATAAGCGCACTTTGGAAGCCATTGACGCCGAAATAGAACGGCATAACCGAGAAAAATCCGACCTCGAATTTCAAGAGCAGATAAACGCTATTGACGAGAAACTTAACTACGGGAGGCTTGATGACTTCTCGAAATACGAGCTTGAAAAAGAGCGGCAGCGGCTTATTGACGAACACAACGAGGTGCTGTATTCACGTCAAGCCGAAGATGCAAAGAGCCTTGTTTCCGATGCTTACGACGCACAGCAGCTTCTGAAGAACGCAGATTACGGCACAAAGGAATATACACTTGCTGTGGGGGATTATACCGAGAAACTGGAGGAACTGACAACAGCGCTGCGCGGCATTATGGGTGTTCAGAACAATTCCACGACCAACAACACGAGCATTGACGAAAGTACGAGAAATCAATTCGTGAATGTTGTGCTGCAAGCGGCAAACCGCTCCAACGAGCAGCTTGTAGATGAGCTTATAAAAGCACTGCACAGCGGGATCTGACCGCGCTTTTTTTATGCCCTTTTTCAGTAGACCGAATGGAGGTCATTATGCAAAAAATCACTTATACCAATTACCTCAACGGTTTGTCGGCAACATTTTCAAACCGCGACCCGCAGAGGTTTCTTGCAGATTTCGACGGCAATTCCGTGTCAGCGACTGCTATCGCTTATAAACCCGCCGAATTCGACGGGCAGCGCTTTATTTCCGCAAACCTGAATGCCCGAACGATCACGTTTTCCGCACAATGGAGCGTTATCGGCTATAGCGGCAGGTTCTCGGACAGTGCCGCCTTCGCCGTGTGGGAGGACCTTCAAAAGGTGTTCGTCCCCGGACAATACGGGAAACTTGTCTGGACAAACGGACGGGGAAAAACGCGCTTTATTGAGTGCCGCACAGAGGCAACACCCAAACTTACACAGAAATTTCCCCACGTCCTCGGCGCGGATTTTAAGCTTATAGCGGATCTGCCCTACTGGCAGGACGAAAAAGAGAACGTGTTCGTTTTTCCCAGACCTCACAGTTTGCACAATACTGTTGTAAACGGCTGTGGTATACCTGTGCCGTTCATTTTTATGTGCGAACGAGGATTCCCGTATTTCGGCAGATCCAATAGCGCGTCGGGCGTGGATAATGAAACGCTGACTCTGATCCCCGACGGAAGCGAACAGAACGAACCCGTCGTGATAGATACGGGTGCGCGTACAGTCACGATCGGCGGCAAGCCCGCGGAAAAGTATCTCACTTCCGCTGCCGAATTTTTCTCGCTTAATACCGGGGAAAATGACTTTTTCTGCACGGACGCCAACGGAGATCTCGGAGAATGTAAGCTGATATGGCACGACCACTATCTGGGCGTAAACGCCTGAAAGGAGGCAGCTGTATGATTTTTTTGATTTACAATCTAAATGAGCGGGGATATTTCGAGCGTAGGGGTGCTGTCACGGACGCCATTGAATTCAACTATGATATGTATTTCTGCGGTGTAGGCTCGTTCACGCTGACAGTGCCGAGAAATACGCGTGACGCGGACAAGATCGCCGTGAATTCCTGCCTTTACAAAACAAGAACGGATTTTCAGGAGATAACAAGACCTGCTGACTTATTTATCATCAAGGATATTATAGAGGAAAACGACTGTCTGAAAATCACGGGCTATGATATGAACGGGCTTTTGCTTGACAGGCTGACGCTTTATCCGCAGGACGCCGATAAGGATATTCAGAGCGGCTGGACAAGCGAGATCGTGTATCACTACGTTGATTACAACTGCATTTCCTCGCCCGAAGCCGAAAGGAATTATCCCGGTCTTATTATACCGCAGATGTTGAGTTTACAAATGCCGAATCTTCTGGGAACGACTCAACTGGGCATCCCTAACGACAGCGCGTCGCCGCGTCTGGCGTGTCTGGCTGATGTCGTAGCGGATATTCTCGGCTCACAGAAGCTCGGTTACAGAATACGGGAAAGCCCGCTGAAAGGCGAAGCAGGACAAGACGAGCTGGAGCTGATGTTCATTGTACTGCCGAGTATTGACCGCACGAAAAATCAGAAGGAAGTCGAACCTGTTACGCTTTCGCTGGAGCGTGGAAACGTCGCGGAAATTCAGCGTGAAACGGGTATCACCGCCGACAAGAACACGTTCTACTGTGAGCTGGATTCGGGCGCGGTGCAGTGCTACAACAAGAAATACGAGGAAGATACCGAAGCATCTCCCGCTGCAAGCTATGACCGCCGCGAAGAGTATCTGCGGCTTGGCTGTGAGTTGCCGGAAATGGAGATCTATGCAGAACACGAGATCGCCGACCGCTATCGCCCGACCGATTCACTTACGATAACAGCAGGAAATCCTCTCGATTTTCAGAGTTCGTACAGACTTGTCACTCAAGTGCATCCTGAAGATTACGGGGGCGGATATTTTCTCGGCGATATCGTAACGGTCTATGACCGCAAGCATTCCGCCGTGCTTGAAAGCATAATTTCGGCGGCTTCGATAAAGCAAACGGCGACAGAATATTCCGTAAAGATCACACTTGGCGACGCAAAGCCCAAGCTGCTTGACAGTTACGCGAAAAAGAACGACGCAAATTCCGCAGCGCTGCGTAATGCGGGTGTGGGTGTCGGGCAGTTTTCCGCACTTGACAAGACCAGTGAGATTTTTAACGGCTATACACAGAATACGGCGGGCGTAAAGGGGAAGTCGTGTTTTGCCACTGCGCGGGGTTTCGGTACGACCGCAACAGGATATACCGCCACCGCAGAGGGACAAAGCACCACCGCAAGCGGCGATTGCTCTCACGCGGAAGGATACCGCACAACAGCCGAGGGAAAGTATTCAAGCGCAGGAGGCATGAACAGCACAGCAAGCGGAATGGCAGCTTCGGCGTGGGGCAGCGGTACTACCGCAGGCGGAGATTATTCCCGTGCCGAGGGAATGTCCTGCTCGGTCGGCGCAGGCTGCACTGCGTCCACGGCGTCGGGTTATATGAATAAGATATCGGACGTAAGTTTATATTCCGATGTCAGTGGACAGTCAAACATCATATCGGGAGGACGAAGCTCCTGTGCCGATGGGCAGGGAAACAATGTGACCGATTCAAACAACTCTCATGCGGGAGGTATGGGAAATAAGCTGTCAAGCTGTTCGGAAACAGAAGTGTCGGGCAACGGCAACACTGTGACAAGCGCAACGACGGCAAATGTCCACGGTATGAATAATAATACCACGGGCGGAAACTCGATGAGCGTTTTCGGTATGATGAATACTACAACAGGAGGTACGGCAGATTTTATAGCGGGTATGTCAAATTACGTTGAACAAAGCTCGATGTGCCTTATCGGCGGAATGAGCAACAACGTACAAGGCGAAAATTTCTCGCTCGCTGCCGGCAACGGAATAAAGCTTCAGGGTGGTCAAGGACGCGCTATATTTGGCTCTTACAACGAGGATGCGGAAGATATTGTGTTCGCGGTCGGAGGCGGAAAATCTGACGCAGACCGAAAAAACCTCTTCTGGGGCGATAAAGACGGAAATTTTTACATTTCTAACGCGCTGTATATCAACGGCGAGAAATTCAGCGGTGGAGGCTCTGGCGGCGGAGGCGGTGGCGAGGGCGGCGTAACGCAAGAATACGTTGATACACAGGACGCGGCAACGCTTAATGCCGCAAAAGAATACACGGACGCGCTCGCCGATCTGATTAAAGCGCTTGCAGCCGCTGTTACAAACCTGCAGACTGAGAACAGCAATATGCGTGGGACAATTGCAAGCCTTGAAAGCCGCGTGAGCGCACTCGAAGCAGGCAGTGGCGGCAGCGGTGAGGCAGGCGTTCTCACAGACGGCACAGCCGAAATACAAACGGTTATTGACTACACAATGTGCGAAATTTTAGAGGAGGAATAGATATGGCTATACAGTCGATACTGATACCCGCGCAGGAAAGCGCTGAGGCTTTGACAAAGGCTTTGGCACAAACATTGCAAGAAGCTTTGGGAGAGGACTGGACTTACAGCGACGAATCCGCGGTTACTGTTACCAATTCAAGCGGACTGGGGATAGAACTTTTCACATATTCAAGCAGGAGAACAGACATTTATCTTATAAACTCCCAAAGTGTGCGTCTAAACACAAATGTTACTATTGAATATACCGCCAACAACTCATATTATTTGGATATACAAAAAAATATGAGCGGTGCTTTTGCAATAGGATATCGGAAATCAGACGCGGCAGTTAAATTTAATATCGCCTGTGTAAAAAATAATAAATCGGGGATTTGGAATATATTGCGTATGTATTCTAACACCTGTCAAATATTAAACACAAACGAAAATAAAGAATATAGTTTTACATATTTGTGTCTGACAAATAGTGCCTTTTCGATGTGCAAAGCACCGGACATAAGGCAGGGCGGGCTTTTTGACGAGCTATATATTGTACTTAGTGCGCCTGTTTCGGTCGGTAGTTTGCCAAGCGAGGTGTCTTTTGACGGCAAAAAATATGTAATAATAACTGGAAGTTCGGGTGGTGCGTGTGCACTGCTTGAAGCATAACAAACAAAAGAATAGGAGGAATTGATAATGACAAAGGTAATTGAATTTTTCAAGGCGTTTTTTACTGCTCTGGGCGGATTTTTCGGCTGGTTTTTCGGAGGAACGGACGGATTTTTGTATGCGCTTATAGCTTTTGTCGTACTCGATTATATCACAGGTGTAATGTGCGCGGTAAACGACAGGAAACTCTCGTCGGAAATAGGTTTCCGCGGGATTTGCAAGAAAGTGCTGATCTTTATGATGGTCGGTATGGGTAATATTCTTGACGTTTACATAATAAAAAACGGCGCTGTTATACGCACGGCAGTTATTTTCTTTTACATAGCAAACGAGGGAATATCACTGCTTGAAAACGCGGGACGACTGGGACTTCCCATTCCGAAAAAAATAATTTCAGCATTAGAACAACTCAAAAAGAAAGGTGACGATGAAAATGACAGCAATGATGAAAGGGATTGACGTATCAAAATGGCAGGGCGACATTGACTTCGCCAAAGCCGCAAAAGACGGTATTGACTTTGTGATAATCCGTGCGGGGTGCGGACGGGTAAAGGATCCGTTCTTTGCGCAGAATTATTCCCGTGCGAAGGCAGCGAAGCTCAAAGTGGGGGCGTACTGGTACTCATACGCCGAGAGTGTTTCGGACGCGAGAAGCGAGGCAGCAGTGTGTGCTTCGGTGATCCGCGGCAAACAGTTTGAATTTCCGATTTTCTTTGATCTTGAGGAAAGAAGTCAGTTTGCGAAGGGTAAGGAATTTTGTTCCGATCTCGTGAAAACATTTTGCGGGGAGCTTGAAAATGTAGGCTATTTTGCCGGACTGTACATTTCACGCAGCCCGCTCCAGACATTTATTTCGGAGGAGGTCGCAAAACGCTACGCCCTTTGGGTGGCAGAGTACAGTGACCGGTGCAGATACGGCGGCAGCTATGGAATGTGGCAGTATTCGTGCAAGGGCAAGGTTAACGGAATTTCCGGTGATGTAGATCTGGACGAGTGTTATATTGACTATCCTTCGATTATTGTAAGCGGAGGATTTAACGGTTTCGGAAGCAAGGAACATGAAACCTCACCCGAAAAGACGATAACAGAGCTTGCTTTGGAGTGTATTCGCGGGGATTGGGGCAATGGTGATGAGCGCAGGAAGCGGCTCGCTTCGGAGGGCTACGATCCGCAAAAGGTTCAGTGCGAAGTCAATCGACTGTTGGAAAGAATGAAATAAATATAGTTCGGCGGGGGCATTTCGCTCCCGCCGAGTTTTAATTTCACGGAAAATTCGTGTTGCATTTCGTGTTGCATATTTGTTCAAATTATTAAACTTATACTCAAAAACGCATTGATTGTGAATGAATTTTCAAACAAGCTAATAAGAAAAAACCGCATCACAAAGCCATTTGCGACACCAATGCGGTTTTTTTCACTTTTATAAATGGAGCGGATAATGGGAGTCGAACCCACCACCTCAGCTTGGGAAGCTAATGTTTTACCGATAAACTATATCCGCAAATAGTGTTCAGAGATAACGGTCGAATTTCATCGGTTTGATATCCGACACTCCGCTTATCTCCAACAACTATTATAATTATATCACATTATTTTCGTTTTGTCAAGTAGATTTTTTACTAAATACTAAATCTCGAACAGATTACGGGATTCGGCATCGAATTTTCGGTTTTTGAAGTAGAATTCCGCATCTTCATCGGTAATTTCACGAACTACTCTGCACGGATTTCCAACCGCCAAAACTCCGTCGGGAATATCCTTGACAACGACGCTTCCCGCACCGATAACGCTGCGTGAGCCTATTTTCACGCCCGGACATATTACCACGTTCCCGCCTATCCACACATCATCGCCTATTTCAATAGGGATCCCGTATTCAAGCATAGCGTTACGCGGTTTATAGTGCAGCGGGTGTCCCGCACCGTAAATCGCCACATTCGGCGCTATAAACACGTTGTTTCCAATTTTTACGGGAGCTACATCAAGAATTACGAGATTATAATTCGCGTAAAAATTATCTCCTACCGAAATGTTGAACCCGTAATCGCACCTAAGCGGAGGCAGTACCACCGCATTTTTGCCGACGCTTCCGAAGATTTCCCTGAGCAGCTCACCATGTCGCTTTAATCCTTCTTCGCTCCAGCAATCGGAATTGTTGTATTCATAAATTTTTTTGCGGTTTTCCAGCATTTTTGAATTGCAGAAATCATCGCAGACATATGGCTCACCGTTTTGTTTTCTCGAAAAATTATCCATAACATAACCTCCGTAATTGACCTTGAATTATTTATCGGAATTGTCAAAATCGCTCCAAAATCCGTCGTCGTTTATCTGATCTTTTTCCTTGATAATCCTCCGGAAAATCACTGTCAACACCATAATAACGACCCCGAAAATACCGCATACTATTCCTGCCGAAAGACCTGCAGGGAAGAAAGAAAGCGTTATTTCATGCGTTCCTGCGGGCACTACCGCACTCATAAGCGTGCCGTTTACGCAGGGCTTTATTTCGGTCGGAATGTCGTCGATCTTAAGCGTCCAGCCTTCCTCAAAAGGTATTGTCGTGAAAAGTGCGGATTCCTCCTGTGCTGTCACGGATATTTTCAATTTTGTCGGAGAAATTTTTTCCACGGTGGTATTTTCGTTTTTCCGATACATTATTTCGGAAAATTCAGCAAGCTCGTCCGAGTCGAGATACATAAACAGCGTTTCCTTGACATACGCCGAATCTCCATTGAGCTTCAACGAAACCTCCACATCACGACCCGCGGGAAAATTTCCGAGATACGCTATTGAATAGTTTTCGTTTTCGAAATAATTCTTGACATAATTTCCGTCGACGTAAAGCCCGCATTCCCGTTCGTAATACGTCGGTAAAAACATATATGCCGTACCGCTTTTCGGCATTGTTATCGTATATTTAAGCCACGCGTCCTCATCGGAGTTCCGTTTTTTGTATGAAGCGTGGTCGTCAGTCGTCGTGCCTATCGTTATATTTTCGCAGTCGAATATCATTTCCTCGATAGGGTGGAAATAATCAGCTGTCGTATCTGCCAGCAGCCGTGCCAGTGATGCTTGTGTTTCAAACGGATTTTCCCCGTAAATCCCGCCGCCTACTGCTGCTATGTCCGCCAGATACGCGATAGGCAGAGCGTCGGGATTTTCGTAGACAGTTATCTCGTTTTCTGTGAAAACGGCTTGTTCGTGCGGTGTGAGGTTTGGGTATTTCGAGAGGACGTATTTTATTCCGAAAATATCGTCAAAAAGCTCTGTCATTCCGTCGGAGCGGGTATAGTGCGACCGTGAGCCTATGCCGAGCGTGCTGAAAAGCTCCAGAACACGCTTGTTGAACGTGCTTGTCGAGTGTGACAGTCCGTACATTTCAAGCGCCATCGGGTCGTTTACGGTGCGGTGGTATGTTTTCTCGGAGCGGTAGAATCCTCCGTCCGTTTCACGCAGCTTGTCCATTACCATACGGGTTTTCGGTATGTCGCCAACGTATGATTCCCGCGTGGAGTAGCATACGTCGCTGTGTGCCTTGTTGAACGTTGAAATATTGTTTACGGTCAGTTCTCCCGCGACCGTCACGGCAAGAATGATACAGGCGGGCTTTGTGAAATTCTCTTTTGAAAACGTAAACAGAATAACGCATATCGCAGCCGTGAAAAGAAGCGGGATAACTATGATAAGCTCCGGATCAAAATAGTCGTTTCCGGTGATGTGATCCAGCATGAGTAAAATTCCCAGTATGACTGCAAATATCGGGGCGATCTTTTTAGCGGAATATTTTGCCGAATTTCTGAATTCCTCAAATGCCGACGCTCCGAAAACTATCACCAGAAACGTGAAAATAAACGCGTATCTGTACGGCATCCACACGGGCACGGCAAATCCGTGCCAGATCATATCAACGGGCTTTACATACATTGAGAGCATCAATACCCCAAGCAGCATCCCGCTTGATATCCGTTCCGTCACCGAAAATTTCTTCGTGAGGAAATACATCGCAAGCATTATCACCGTAAGCGTTCCCGCGTATATCATCGGAAGCCCCTCCGGACGGATAGTATCATAAGCGGCAGGGAAGAGCTTTATCAGCGAATCGGAGAGGTTGAAATTCTCTTCAAGCGTGAAATTTCTGTCGCCGTAGGTCACTTTTCCGAGCTTCAGCGATTTGTAAACAGGAATGATTATCGGACAGCTTATAAGTATTGCCGAAACGCTTGAGATCCCATACATAAATATCCACGAAAACGCGTTTCGCAGCGTCTTTTCTTTTTCGAGTATAAGTCTGTAAAAGAAATATATCGCCGAAAAAATTCCCACCATATACCCGATATAATAGTTGCTGACAAATACATAGACCAGCGAGAAAAAATACAGCGTAAACCTTTTCTCCCTGAAAATCCTCTCCACGCCCATAAGCACCAACGGCAGCGCTATCATACCGTCCAGCCACATGGGGTTCAGCGTATGCGCCGTGAAATATCCCGAAAGCGCGTACATTCCCGAAAACAACACCGCCGTAAATTCCGAAACATTCCTTTGCTTTCTCAGGAAAATACAGGACGACAGCCCCGTCGTCGCGCACTTTGCAAGCAGCATAGCCAGTATCCCCTCAGTGATGTTCTTTCTCGGAAACAGCCATATTATGAAGTTAAAAGGGCTTGCGAGATAGTACGCGAACGTCCCCACAAATTCTCCGGAAAGCGACTTGCTCCAGCAGTAGAAGATGCTCTCCCGTCCCGCCAGAACGTCATACATATAGTCGAAATAGCTCACATACTGCGCGTTTAAGTCCAATGCCAAAACGGAGTGTTCCCCGAAAGGATACACCCCGAAAATCGCGTATGAAATATACAACAGCACGGCGGGCGCGAAAAACGAAAGAAGATACGCCCGATTTTTAATTATGAAAGTAAGAAGCTTGTTGCGGTCTTTTGTCATTATTCTCCTATTACCTTTACTATGATATTTTTTTCGCGCTGACCGTTGAAATCGGCGTACATAATGTATTGTCTGGGTCCTAAATCAAGCTTTCCCTCGGTTATGGGTACTGTCACCGACGCGCCCAGAAGCAGCGCCTTGATATGCGCGTTTCCTGCGCTTTCGTAATCGACTTTGTACAGGGTATCGCCGTTTGCTATTTTATCGAGTGCCTTCAGCCAGTCGATATAGAGATTCTCGTTGTCGTGTTCTAAGAAAACAGCCGAAGTCGTATGCTGCGAAATTATGACGCAGATGCCGTTTGCTACCATACTTCGCCTCACACATTCCTCGACCTCGTAGGAGAGGTTGTAAAACTGCGTAGGCTCATCGCTTGTGATAGTGAGAGTTTGCTTGAAATGCTTCATTGTTCCTTCTCCTTAATTGTAAGCGCTCCTTCTTCGAGTTCGACCCCGATAAGGTTTTTTCCGCCGTTCAGACTGTATTTGTAGCTTCCGTAGATAACGCCGTCCCACAGTTCACTGGAGCAGTATCCCGCTTCCGATTGAAAATCGACTGCAATTGAGCATTTATACGGTATTGTAAAATTTACGTTTCCCCGTCTTGAAAAAATTTGTGAGCCGTCGGCGACCGAATCGAAGTCTATATTCAGTGTCCCGTCTGTTGTCTGCACGTTCAGCATTGAAACCGTATTTTCGAGGAAAATATTGCCGCTGTCGGTTATAATGGACATTCTCACGCAGTTTGCGCGTCCGACGCGTATATCACCCTCGCCCGAATACAGGGAAATTTCACGGTATGCCTCGTTTGGGAGGTAAAGAGTTATTCCATAGTCGCTGTGATTTCCCGTAAAGATTGACACGACAAATTTTTCCGATTCCGAAACAGTAAGGCGGTTGTCGCCCGTTTCAAAATTGAGCGGCGTATCGTTTTCGTATTTTACGAGAATTTTTTCCCCGTCATACGGTATGACCGTCACGGGCAGCTTTGTGACGTTTACGCTTACATAATCGCACCTGACAAAGCTCCGTTCTCCGCTTGCGACGGTATCGTGTTCCGCGTTCCTGAACAGGAATGCAAGGCACAGGAAAACGGCTGTTCCCGCCAAAGTCACGATAAGGATCCTGTTGATAATTTTCTCCATCAGTACGGCTCCTCGTTTCGCTTTCGAATTCTTACAAACAGGTGAGATATACGAAATCCGAGCTTTACCGCCAGCGCACCGAGAAACGCCGAAAAAAACGCTGCTGCCGCTCCTCCGAAGAGCATTATTTCGGGAGCAAGTTCTGTAATCACGAAATCCGCTTTGAACAATAAAATAATAAGTCCCAGTCCCGACATCATAATTCCGGAAGGTATTCCCACCACGGCGACCGTCAGCAGCACGAACATCACCGAAAACACGACCAGCCACAGCGTCCAGAATCCTGTATATATCAAAGCACGTTTAAACCTTATCAATTATTACCTCTTTACAGTATACCATATTTTTGATGTTTTGTCAATAATTGTGAAACAAATGTCAATCTATTCCCAATCTGGAGCAGATCTCAAGCAGCGCTACATGATACGGCTCCGGCATAAGGTGTATCCCGTCGCCGCTGTCCAGTCCGTCGCCGAGTTTATTCTGCGAATTTTTGAGGACATAAGCGAAGTCCATAAAATGAACGCGTTCGGAATAATTTTTGTCTATGAAATTTTTAATTGTCGAGTTGAATCCGTCTATGCGGGAATTACCGGTAAAATTGGAATTTATCGGCGTTATTGCGCAGACATAAATTTCCGCGTCCGAGTTTTCCAGAGCGGTGTCAATTATCTTCTTGTAGTTTGTACAATATTCCTGCGCCGAGGTCATATTTACGTCATTCATTCCCATAGAGAAGAAAACGCGCTTTGGTTTTTTTATTTCCAGCGCTTCGGGCAGTGTGCGTTTTTCACCGTACCAAAGTATATCCATATCGAAAAAATTTCTTGCTGCAAGCGAACCTGTCGCATATACGCTTCCCGCGTCGATAACGTTGAACGCTGCCAGACCTCTGCAGATACTGTCCCCGACGAAGAGCGACTCTTCCGCAAGATGGTTTTCGCGTTCTGTTCCTATAGGATTTCCGGATTCATCATAAGAAAGCTCCGAACGAAGCTCAAGGTATCTTTCCGAGCGTTCGGGATCTTTATACTGTGGAGGTTTGTAAGAAGATGTGTTCTCCGGATCTTCGGTTGTTCTCGTTTCGGAACTTGAGCTGACAGACGGCTTTGGCTTTTCGGAGCTTGTGCTTGCGCTGCTTGATTGCACAGCAGGATTTCCTTGGGAGTATTCCGCGCCCGAACTGTTTTCAGTGGAAACGGGCGAATGATTCGGCGAAATAAGACTGCTCCCGTTGAAAGCATTGGTCTGTGTGGGCTTGAATCCGAAGCACGAGGATAAAAGCGAGACGGCAAAGACAACTGCTGCAGTGTAAATAAAACGTTTATTCAAGATCTCACTTCCAATATTATCAGCATAACGGAAATTTTTCGGCTGTTTTTAAGCCGAATTTTTCCTTAAACGAAAATACCGCCGAGATGCCGCTAAACGGCGCCTCGGCGGCAATTGATCTACTGATCACTTTTTGCATTTTTTGCAGGGTTTCTTGTCTGCAGGCTTTGTTGCTGCAGCGGGAGCAACGGCGGGCTTTGCTGCGGGAGCGGCTGCTTTTGCTGAAGATGCAGCAGGAGCAGGTGCCTTAACAGCGGCAGGCGCGGGCTTTACTTCTGCTTTGGGCTCAGGCTTTACTTCAGCCTTTGCCTTGGGAGCTTCTGCCTTTGCTTTTTCCTTAGCCGCGGGCTTTTCAGCCTTAGCGGCAGTCTTTGCAGCGGGTTTTTCGTCCTTGCTCTTGGCAGCTTTCTTTTTGGAGGGTACAAGACATTCAAGAGCTTTCAGCTTTGCGGGGTCGCCTTTTTTAATGCAGACCAGACCGTCCGACAAAGCCTTATCGAACGCAAGCTCACCCGAAAACATTTTATCTATGGTTTCTGCCGAAGCTTCCGCGTGACAACCGCAGTCATTATAGTGATACGGTTCTACTTCAATATTACCTCCGCGAACGACAACGTACAAGTCTTCGTTTGCCTCGCCGGTGAGCGAGAACGAAACTGCTACGAGATCCTCAAATTTTTTAGCCTTAGCGGCACTGCCCTTAAGATTGTTCCAAACCTTCTTCTGCAGTTCAACGTTATTCATAGTTTTATCCTCCGAAATAATCTGCTTTAACTTTATACGGGAGCCGCGTGGTGAGTGAAAACAAAATGACCCCCATCGAGAATACTTTCTCACTCTTTTACCATTATAACACAAAACATTTTATTTTTCAATAGCAAAATCCAAAAAAAATGTACAAATTTTAAATTTTTTTCGCGGAAAATATAAAAAATCCTACAAAAACGCGGCAGGTAAATATTCCGGCGGGATTATTCCGTTTTTTTCGGAGAAGATAATCCGGACGGAAAAATATTATGGGGAGTGATTTTATGAGGAAAATTATTGCTGTTGCGGTGCTTTTTGTTTTTGCTTTATCCGCAGCGCCGAATGTTCCGGCGTTTGCGGCAAGCCCCGAAACGGGAAGCCTTGTCGTTATCGGCGATTCTATAGCTTCGGGCTACGGACTGCCCGATTACGCGGCGGGGGATAACTATTCCGCACCTCTTTCGTTCGCGAATATGGCAGGAGAATTTTATGAAGATTACAAAAATTTTGCAGTGGACGGGCGCACTTCGGCGGCGCTTCTGACGCAGTTTGACCACCCCGCGGGAGAGATGTGCGACGCGCTTGCGGAATGTTCGAGAGTGATAATTTCTATAGGCGGGAACGACTTCCTGAAGCCGATAATCTCCGCCGTGAAAACCGCTGCCGTCACGGATTCGGAACTTCTGGGGGAGATCCTTCGCGGCGAGCTTAAAGCGGAAACTCTCGGCGGGTATTCCAACCGCGTATTTCTTGCGGCTCTTGCAGCGGCAAAGAGCGTGGACGTTGATAAAACCGTGTCCAATATCTCGCAGATAGTTGAGAAGATCCGCCGCGCAAATCCCAACGCGGAAATAACCCTGCTTACACTCTATGACCCGTTCGCGGGAAGCGTTCTGCTTAAAGCAGTATCCGAGGTCGCCGACGAAAAGCTCGCCGAGCTAAACGGCGGTATACGCAAGATCGCAGAGTCGGCTCCGGATAGGATAAAGACCGCCGATGTAAACGCTGCCTTCAAGGGTCACGAAAGCGAATTCACCAACATCGGACGGCTGGATATCCACCCGTCCGCCGCAGGACATTACGCTATTTTCAAGCTGTTATTTTAATATGTGGAACTTCCGCCGGAGCTTTTCGGCGGAATTTTCTGTCGGAATCGAAAAAAATTTCGCAAACCCCTTGTAATTTTCTGCGGAATATGATATAATCTATTATAACTGTATAATGTGTTTTTTTAAATTAACTGCTGAATAAGGTGGTGTATAGGTTGGAAAAGAAACTTGCGCTTTACGGGTTCAATAACCTCACAAAAACGTTGAGCTTCAATATTTACGATGTGTGCTACGCAAAAAGCGAGCGCGAACAGAAAGACTATATCGCGTATATAGATGAACAATATAATTCCGAGCGTCTTACGGGAATTTTGTGCGCCGTTACTGAAAAAATAGGCGCTACCGTGCTTAATATCTCAAAACAGGATTACGAACCTCAGGGCGCGTCCGTAAACGTCCTGTTCGCAGAGGGTACAGTGGATCCCGCACATATAGACGAAAGCTGCAACCGAGGTATGGGCTATTTTCAGAGCCTCGGCGCTGAGGGACAGACTATCTGTGCGCATCTGGACAAATCACATATCACGGTACATACTTTTCCTGAGTACCACCCCGATAAGGCTATCTCTACTTTCAGAGTGGATATAGACGTGGCGACGTGCGGAGAAATTTCCCCGCTTCAGACGCTGGATTTCCTTATCGGCTCATTTGATTCGGATATTATCATAATTGATTACAGAGTGCGCGGTTTCACGCGCGATGTATCGGGGAAAAAGTGCTTTATGGATGCGCCGATGACATCTATTCAGCAGTTCATAAATCCCGAAACTCTAACAAAATACGACGCTATGGACGTGAACGTCTATCAGTCAAACATATTCCACACAAAAATGCTTATCAAAGAAATAGAGCTGCAAAACTATCTTTTTAACACCGACGTTTATGAAGTCCACCCGCAGGAGCGTCTGGAGATAACAAATTCCCTCCGAAGAGAAATGATCGAGATCTTCAGCGGAATGAATATCTATTGAGGTGCGAATGTGCAAGGCAAAATGAAGCTTGACCAGAACCGCGCCCCGCTTTACGAGGCAATGAACGAACACAGACTGAATCGGGTCGTGCCGTTCGATGTTCCCGGACATAAGGGCGGACGGGGCAATAAGAAGCTTACGGATCTTCTCGGAGAAGCGTGTTTGAAAAATGACGTGAATTCCATGAAGCCGCTTGACAATCTCTGCCACCCTGTTTCGGTGATAAAGGAAGCGCAGGAGATCGCAGCGGACGCTTTCGGCGCTGAAAATTCTTTCTTTATCGTGAACGGCGCGACAGGTGCGGTGCAGGCGATGGTAATGTCCGTGTGCAAGGCGGGCGATAAGATAATCCTGCCTCGGAACGTTCACAGAAGCGCCATAAACGCTCTTGTGGTGTGCGGGGCTGTTCCTGTTTATGTGAATCCGGGAGTTAATTCACAGCTCGGTATACCTCTGGGTATGACCCCCGAAGCAGTGGAACAGGCAATAATCGAAAATCCCGACGCGGAGGCGGTGCTAGTAAACAACCCGACATACTACGGCATTTGCTCCGATCTGAAAAAAATAACCGAGATAGCACACAGCCACGGGCTTAAGGTACTCTGCGACGAAGCTCACGGAACGCATTTCTATTTCGGCGATGATATGCCCGTTTCGGGAATGGCTGTCGGCGCGGATATGGCGGCAGTTTCCGTCCACAAAACGGGCGGTTCGCTTACACAAAGCGCCATTTTGCTTATGGGAAAGCAGGTCAGCGCCGATTATGTACGACAGATAATAAACCTCACACAGACCACTTCCGCAAGCTATCTGCTTATGGTGTCGCTTGATCTGGCACGGCAGAATCTGGCGCTTTCGGGGCGGGAATTCTATGAAAAGACCGTAAAATTCGCAGAGTATGCGCGGCGTGAAATAAACGCCATAGGCGGGTATTACGCTTTCGGCGAGGAGCTTTGCAACGGGAGCGATTTTTACGCATTTGACAAGACAAAGCTGTCTATCCATACCCGCGCTATGGGTCTGGCAGGGATAGAGGTGTACGATATTCTCCGCGACGAGTACGGGATTCAGATAGAATTCGGAGATATAGGGAATATTCTGGCGATAATCACGGGCGGCGACAGGTCGCTTGAGATCGAGCGGCTCGTGTCGGCGCTGTATGAGATAAAGCGGCTCTACGGGCGCGACCCTGCGGGGCTTTACGATCATGAATATATAAACCCTATAGTAGTCACAACGCCGCAGCAGGCGTTTTATGCCGAGCAGGAAACACTTCCGATAGAGCAGACAGCAGGCAGAGTATGCAGCGAGTTTGTTATGTGCTATCCTCCGGGGATACCTATCTTAGCACCGGGCGAGAGGATAACGCCCGACATTCTGGAATACATCACGTTCGCAAAGAAAAGGGGCTGCAATGTAACGGGCTGCCGCGATATGAGGGTAGAATATCTTCAGGTCGTGAAATGATCCCGCGCAATAAGGAGTTTTGCAATGGAGCTTTGGTTCACGGAAAATCACACGGAAGGCGTGCGCTTTTCGATAAAAATAAAAAAACATCTCGTTTCAGAACAGAGCGAGTTCCAGAAAATAGATATCCTCGATTCCGAGGAGTTCGGGAGGATACTTGTTCTTGACGGGTGCCTTATGCTTACGGAAAAGGACGAGTATATCTACCACGAGATGATAACTCATGTGCCTATGTCCGTCAATCCCGAAATAAAAAAGGTCCTCGTTATCGGCGCGGGCGACGGCGGCACGGTGCGCGAGCTTTGCCGATTCAAAAGCGTTGAACATATTGATATGGTGGAAATTGACAAGCGCGTGGTGGAGCTGTGCCGCGAGTATCTACCGAAAACGGCGTGTTCTCTCGGCGATCCGAGAGTTCACATCTATTACGAGGACGGTCTTAAATTCGTCCGCGGCGCGGAAAACGAATACGATTTGATAATCGTCGATTCTACCGACCCGTTCGGACCGGGAGAGGGTCTGTTTACGCGTGAATTTTACGGAAACTGCTATAAGGCGCTGAATGATACGGGCATTCTTGTAAATCAGCACGAAAGCACGTTCTACGACGAATATGCGCAGATAATGAAACGCGCCCACGCAAGGATAAAAAGCTTTTTCCCGATAGCGCTCGTCTATCAGGCGCATATCCCGACTTATCCGTCGGGTCAGTGGCTGTTCGGCTTCGCGTCTAAGAAATTCCACCCCGTAGACGACCAGAACGCCGAGTGGTGGCTTTCTCAGAATCTGAAAACGGGATACTACAACCGCTTTGTTCACAGCGGGTGTTTCGCTCTGCCGAATAACGTCCGCGACGTTTTAAGGGAAACAAAGCCCGCGACATAACGCGGCTTTAAGGTACAGTAAATAATGCCAAAGGAGTTTATTATGCTTATTAACTTTGAAGATCTTCCCAAGATGTCTGTGGAAAATTTCCGCGGCGGTGAGAAAACAACTCACGAGCGGATATACGCGGATATGCTCAACCGACTGTCGAAGATAACACTTGAACCGGGTGCGACAATAGGACTGCATAAGCATGTTACAAGCTCGGAGTTCATTTTTGTGCTTTGCGGAAAGGGCAGGGTCATCTGCGACGGAAAATCGGAAATACTGACGCAGGGGCTGGGTTCTTACTGCCCGATGGGAAGCGAGCATACCATAATCAACGACGGCGAGGACGAGCTTATCATATATTCCGTAACGCCCGAACACACGGGTCATAACATCACTGCCGATGATTACGAAAGCGAAATAAGCTTCTGATTACATAAGGAGAATTGATGTCAAGACCTTTACGCGGCAGACTGGCAAGCTATGTCATTATAATAGTTTTCGCGCTGGCGTTTTGCATATCGTGTATAGCGGGGGGAATTTCCGATCTTTCAGCAAAGTCCGCTCCGAAAGAACTTGCTTTCAAGGGCGATGTTATCGAATACGACGCGTATTATGCGCAGGAAGTGTGGGTAATTTCGCACAGGCTGTTCGGGTTTATCCCGACGCGGAAAGAGTATTTTTACCTTACGGCAAGCGAGGACGGCGCAGAGCAGTATCTTGTTTTGGCAAGCAAGCGTTGGCTCGAGGACAATTTCGACTCGGAAGGGCTTGCACGCGGCGACGATGTGCATATAACCGCTCTTTTGCGGAGAACTGCTCCCAAAAACGGGCTTTACACGAGCGAAATAAACGACTGGCTTTCGGACATCGACGTTTCGATAAACGAGAACTTGTACGCCGACAGCAATTACAAAACGGTCGGCGTGCTTAAAATTGTCGTGGCGGTGCTGACGCTTGTTGTTGCCGCGCTTATAATAACGATTTTGAGATTTCACGCGCTCGGAATGATTGGCGGCGCGGGCGGCAAAGCCCTTATAGCGGGGTCGTATGCGGCGGTGCTGGCGTTGGTGGTTATTATTGTGGGATTTCTCTGATGAATAAGATAAAAATTCCGTTTTTTGCGGTAGTTATCACGGTGTTTGTCATAATTCTGACAACTACCGGGATAATTCGGCTTTGCAAACAGCCTGCTTCTGCAAATAAAGAGGGAGATGTCGGCGAATATAAGATAAGTTATGCCACAGAGGTGCTTCAGGTCGACAATATCGTCGACAACGTCCCGTTTTTAAGCGAACATTTTTTATGGTCTGCAACGAGGCGGGAGAGCCTTATCCGTTCGTTTTGCGGGCAGAAATGTCGTGGTATAACAAGAATTTCGACAAGAGCGGAAAGGCTAAAGAGCCTGTAACGGCGCGGTTTCTTGTAAGAAAACCGTCCTCGGATAAAGCAAAGGTTCTGTCGCAGATAAACGCGGAAATTGTCGGAGAGGAAATCCCGTGGTGGCACGAGGGGACTGTGATAAATTCGCGGTTTTACGCGGACAAGACTTACCGCACGTATATTTTCGCAGAATTCGGGATTTGCATAGCTGCTGCGGCGGCTTATGTGCTTTTTAAATTGTCGGTAAGGGTCAAAGCAAAGGCTGCAATGCTCGCGGGAGGGTTTGCGTCAACAGTGGCAGCGGTCTTGCTGTTCATTTATATAATGGTTATGACTTAGAAATAATAGATTTTCAGGTGGTCAAGGCTATGGGCATAAGCAGAACATTGATAACAGGTGCGGCGTATGAATAAAAAATTCCCCATTAACACGTTGATAGCATCGGCAATTACGTTGTATCAGCTTGTTGTCGGTATAATCGAGCTTAATAAGATCCCAAGCGATGATTATAGCAAGGGTTCTGCTGTGGAAGTTACGGTTTTCGGAGGATTCAGGGCAGCCGTATTCGAGCATGGTTTCTTAGGCGTAAAATTATGGACGGACTATTATTATCTTATTTTAGATGAAAGCGGCGTCTGTCAGATGCTTATCCGTGCGGACAGCTCACTAGGAAACAAATTTGACAGCGAAGGTATAGCTTCAAGCATAACGACCGTAAAGGGAATTGTAAAAACCGTTCCCAAACAGATAAGCGATATTATAAGGCAGCAAAACTATTCGTCCTATTACGGGGTGAGTGAAACGCTTTATATCAATTTGCTTTATAAGCGCGTCGCGTGGTGCAGGATAGGCGTTTTTGCAAGTTTTTTCACTGCTGCGGGATTGATATTTTTAAGGTATCATCTTCTTGTTTCGGAAAAAATTATCGTAAGAGGCACTGTGGCAACAATATTATCAGTGGCTATTTTTATGTTTATCAATTTAGCTGCAGGGCTTATGATATATGTGATGTTGGTATGAATCATTCAGAATGTACTGTCAATTATTGAATGTTATCGGGTATTTCCCGAAAGAATATAAATAATTTTTAGGGGGTCAAAGCTATGAGCAGAGCATTGATAATAGGTGCGGGCGGCGTTGCGTCGGTAGTTGTCGCGAAATGCTGCCAGAACAGCGAGGTTTTTTCGGAAATTATGATTGCGTCGCGAACAAAAGCAAAATGCGACGCGTTAAAGGAGAAATGGCAGGACAAGACCAAAACCGTTATCTCAACGGCTGCGGTGGACGCGGATAACGTTCCGCAGCTTGTAGGGCTTATAAACGAGTACAAGCCCGATATTGTAATGAATATCGCCCTGCCGTATCAGGATCTGCACATTATGGACGCTTGTCTTGAATGTAAGGTGGATTATCTTGACACGGCAAATTACGAACCGGAAGATACCGCAAAATTCGAGTATTCGTGGCAGTGGGCGTATAAAGAGCGTTTCGAGAAAGCGGGAATAACGGCTGTTCTCGGCTGCGGTTTCGATCCCGGAGTTACGGGAGTTTTCTCCGCTTACGCTATGAAGCACGAATTTGACGAGATAAACTATATTGACATTCTCGACTGCAACGGCGGCGACCACGGCTATCCGTTCGCGACAAATTTCAACCCCGAAATAAATATCCGCGAGGTTTCCGCGAAAGGCAGCTATATCGAAAACGGCAAGTGGGTCGAAACCGAGCCTATGGAGATAAAGCGCGTGTACAATTTTAAGGGAGTAGGCGAAAAGGATATGTATCTGCTTCACCACGAGGAATTGGAAAGCCTTGCGCTGAACATCAAGGGCATAAAGCGCATTCGTTTCTTTATGACGTTCGGGCAGAGCTATCTTAACCACCTCCAGTGCCTTAAAGATGTGGGAATGACAAGCATTGAGCCGATTATGTTTGAGGGTAAGGAGATAGTACCCTTGCAGTTTCTGAAAGCAGTTTTGCCCGACCCCGCGTCTTTAGGTCCGAGGACTGTCGGCAAAACGAACATCGGCTGTATTTTCCGCGGCAAGAAGGACGGCAAGGACAAGAATTACTACCTCTACAATATCTGCGACCATCAAGAGTGCTACAGGGAAGTCGGCTCTCAGGCGATCTCGTATACAACTGGCGTTCCCGCAATGATAGGCGGCATGATGGTTCTCACGGGCAAGTGGAAGAAAGCCGGCGTGTGGAATGTCGAGCAATTCGACCCCGATCCGTTTATGGACGCGCTGAATAAGTGGGGTCTGCCTTGGGAAGAGGACAGAAACCCCGTTCTGGTCGACTGAAAGGATTATCAATGGAAGAGCTTATCGTAGGCATTGTTTGCCTAACATTAGCGGCAGCAAGCGTGATTTTGGGCATAATGCAGCTTTGCGAAAAGGGAAAACCGTTCAACAATTCATATCTCTTCGCAAGCGAACAAGAGCGTAAAACTATGGATTTAAAGCCGCTTTTCAGACAGTCGGGTGCGGTTTTTCTGCTTATCGGTGTTATATTTATCATAAATGCGGCAGGTTGTCTTTTGAAAAACAGCAATATTTTCTATCTGCTGATACCCGTAATAGCCGGAACGCTGATTTACGCAGTAGTTTCAAGCGTTGCGATGAATAAAAAGAGTTAGGTGAAAGGCTCAAATGAGTTGGATTGACGAAGTCGAAACTCCGTGTTACGTCATTGACGAGCAAAAACTGAAAAAAAATCTGGCACTGCTGAAATATGTCCGTGAAAAGGCGGGCTGTAAAATTCTGCTTGCGCAAAAAGCATTTTCGTGCTTTCGCGAGTATCCGATCATAGCGGAATATCTGGACGGCTGCACCGCGAGCGGCTTGTTTGAAGCAAGGCTTGGATATGAAGAAATGGCAAAGCCGTTTGGGCGGGAAAATCACGTTTTTTCGCCTGCTTATTCCGAAAAAGATTTTGATGAAATACTGTCATACTGTGACCATATCGTATTTAATTCTCCCGCGCAGTGGGCAAAATACCGCGACAGGGTGCGTGCGTCAAAGCGTTTTATACAGGCGGGAATACGCGTGAATCCCGAATACAGCGAGATAGAAACCGATATTTACAATCCTTGTTTTCACGGCTCGCGAATGGGAACGACTATCACGAATTTTATTAAGCAGCAGGAATTGACCGACGGAATAGACGGCTTGCATTTTCACACACTGTGCGAACAGAATTCGGATGTTCTTGTAAGGACGCTGCCGCATTTTGAAGAAAAATTCGGCTTTATGTTCGATAAAATAAAGTGGGTGAATTTCGGCGGAGGTCATCATATCACACGAGCGGATTATGATGTTGAACTGCTGATAAAAACGATAAAGGATTTCCGCGAAAAATATAAGCTTGAGGTGTATCTTGAGCCGGGAGAGGCAGTCGCGCTTAACGCGGGTTATCTTGTGACAAGCGTTCTTGACGTGACCGAAAACGGGGTCAAGATAGCAATAACAGACGCTTCGGCAGCGTGCCATATGCCCGATGTTCTCGAAATGCCGTACAGACCGAACATAATCGGCGCGGGAGAACCGAACGAAAAGCCGTTTACTTATCGCCTAGGCGGGAACACCTGTCTTGCAGGGGACGTTATCGGCGATTATTCCTTTGACAGCACACTTAAAGAGGGTGACAGGCTCGTTTTCGAGGATATGGCAATTTATTCTATGTGCAAGAACAATACCTTTAACGGTATACCGTTGCCTTCGATTTATTTGCTTGAAAACGGAAAAGTGAAGTTGCTGAAAAAATTCGGGTATGAGGATTTTCGCGGCAGACTGGGCTGATTTGAGTGGAAAACTGTTGAAAACGTGTTGAAAACTCGGTTGAAATTTTCGCATATAATAATAAGGAAATGAGGCGGGATTTTTGGCGGTCAGGTACAATATGGACGCGTTTGAGGCGCTGAAAATATTTTACGGCGGAGCAGAGGACGGCTATGCGCCCGAAGATTTCGAGATAAACGAGCGCGAGCGCGGAATTTTTATACCCGAAATGCTTAAGGATTTTCTCGGAAAGTATGGGTATATGTCGGTCAATCGCTTGTCGGATTCGGTAAGACTGCTGCATCCGAACATTATGTCCGAGCGTGTGTTCCGTTATGGCGAGGACAGAGCGCTGAACCTCACGATAATCGGCAGGATAGGCGAATTCAAGCTTGCTGTCGCCGAAAGTACCGCTGCCGACCCCGGAATCTTCCTGCTTCAGATAACTCCCGAACAGGCGCAGATACTCCCGTCGGACGATACGCTGACCGAGATCTTCAAGGTGATGCTTTGCAGTGCTCTGTTGAACGAGCCGGGAGCGCAGACAGTCGAGGATCCTGTGCTTGCGGTAAGGCTTTTGCGGGAAAATTTCGTCGATCTTGACAGGATCTCCTGCAATCCGTCGCTTCGGCGGGAGTATTCCGTCAACTTTTCGGAAGAACTCAGAACATTTGTTGCGGCGGAATTCGTGGAAGGAGAGCTTGCGAGATTCTTTTTTGCAAGCTCGGAACGGTTCGCCCCGTTGGACAGATGAGAATTATTATCGAATAATTCAGTATTTGTGAATAAAAATTATCCCCCGTTCTTCGGGGGATTTCTGTTTTTGTAGGGCGTGTGAACAGTTGTAGGGAATTACTACGGATATTATTTAAAAGCCCAAGATATGGATAAAGCGTTTTGGGAATTTTCTACATCTGGGGATTCTGTTGTAATTTTGCACTAAAAATCGGCTTTCTTAAGGCAAAATAATATGAAACTTTTGTGAAAATTGCACAAAAATATGAACAAAAATTTATGCCTCTTTTTTGAATAAAATTTCTAAAATCCCTTGAAAAAAATAAATAATTGGGTTATAATATGATTGTGGGGAAAAGTGGTGAAATAATCCACCGAAATGGTGAAAAGTTAATTAAAAATAAAAAATCACCAAAAATCATCTGAAATCACCAAAAATACCCAAAAAGAGGAAAATATATAAACATCTACGAATCAGCCGTCTGAGGAGGACGGCAAAACTTCACTTTTCACGGGGAAGGAGCTTTCGGCAAGGGGGGACAGAAATGTACGGCGAATACGAGCATACGGTCGACGCTAAGGGAAGAATGAATTTCCCGGCGAAGCTGCGCGACGAATTCGGCGAACATTTCTTCATAGCCAAAAGTTTCAATGAAAAGTGTCTGACGGTATATACTCGCGAAGCGTGGGAAAAGCTGCGCGAGGACTTAAAGGGGAAGCCGTCAAAGGTGGCGCTGCCTATTGAGCGTTTTCTGTTCGGAAGCGCATGTGAGGCGGAGCCGGACAAGCAGGGGAGAATAGCGATAGCTCCCGCCCTGCGGGCTTACGCGGGAATAACCGCGGAGGTGGTAGTGGTCGGAATGAACGACCGCGCCGAGATCTGGGATAAGGACGCTTGGGTAGAATACAACACATCGCTCACGCCCGAAAATATCGCTGAAATGGCAGGGGAAATCGGACTTTAATGGAATTTCGTCACACGACCGTACTTCTCAGAGAAACAGTGGACGGTGCGTTTTCAGACCCTAACGGGGTCTACGCGGATCTTACCACAGGCGGAGGAGGTCACAGCGAGGAACTGGCACGTCGGCTGTCCGGGGGGAGGCTGATATGCTTCGACAGGGACAGGGAGGCTCTGGAGGCGGCGGGAAAACGTCTTTCGGGCTTGAATGTCACACTTATCCGACGGAATTTCAATCGGCTTCGGGAAACACTGGACGAGCTTGGAATAGACAAGCTCGACGGTATTGTGGCAGACTTGGGGGTTTCGTCACATCAGCTCGATGACGCTTCAAGAGGTTTTTCGTTCCATAACGACGCTCCGCTAGATATGAGAATGAGCGGAGAGGGTATGAGCGCCCGTGACGTCGTGAACGAATATTCCGCCGAAGAACTTCAAAGAATACTTTACGAGTACGGCGAGGAAAAATTCGCTCCGAAAATCGCGATGGGGATCGTGAAAGCAAGGGAAAATTCGCCTGTTGAAACGACGGGGCAGCTTGCAGAAATTATAAAAAGCAGCGTTCCGGCGGCTTACAGGCGGGAAAAAAATCCCTGCCGCAAAAGCTTTCAGGCAATAAGAATTGAAGTGAACGGCGAGCTTGACGCGCTTGAAACAGCGCTTTCAGACGGCTTCGGCTGCCTGAAGATCGGCGGGAAAATGGCAGTGATAACGTTCCACTCGCTGGAGGACAGGATTGTCAAAAACCGTTTCAAGGAATTTTGTACGGGCTGTATATGTCCGCCCGAATTTCCCGTGTGTGTCTGCGGAAGAAAACCGTGCGGCGAACTGCTGACAAAAAAACCAATAGTACCGACCGAATCGGAAATTTCGGAAAATCCCAGAAGCAGAAGTGCAAAGCTGCGCGTTATCAGAAAGATCGCGGAAAAACCGGAAAATTAAAATTGCGGAGGAGGAGTACCGATGGAATACTACAGTGACAATACGAATCTTGCCTACGACCTGTCACGTTTCGACGCTGTCGAGCGCCGTAAACGCGCCAAGGAGAGAGAAGAAGAAAAGGCAAGGCTGCGCCTTTCGGAGCGTTCTGTGTCCAAAAGCGGCTCTGTCGTAAAGATAGTGCTTGTGGTAGCGGTGTTTTTTTCGGCGTTCTCCGTTGTAAATTATTATAACACAAAAAGATATGATGTGTCAAGGCTTGTGTCACAGCAGGAAGCGGCTTTGGCGGAGGCTCAGGACGACAACGCTATTCTCCAGAGCAGGCTGGATTCGCTCGTGAATATCAGCTACATCGAACAGTACGCTCAGGAAAATCTCGGAATGACAAAGGTATCATCGTCCCAGAAAAAATATGTAAGCGTGAATACCGAGGATCTTATCGAAAGGACAGAGGACGAATCTCTCGGATTTGTCGGCTCGGTCAAGAAATGGTTCAACTCAATTTTGGAATACATCGGTTTCTGACGGCATAAGATAAGGGTGAACAAGCCCTTTGAGTTTGTCGGCAGACTGAGCAAGGGGGCAAGGTCGGGTATTCTCGGCTTTGCTTTTTTGGTTTTTATCGGAGGTAATAAATTTGGCTAACAGCGGCGGATTTTCTCGATTCTGCAAGAGATTGTGGAGCTATATAAAGAAAAAAGACGCGGAAGAGGTCGACAAAAAACCTCTTCTCGGATACCGCGGACGGCAGATGGCGGTACTGGCGGCTTTTTTGGGATTTTCGCTTTACATAGGGTATAATTTACTGAAATATACCGTATTGGAAGGCGATATGTGGCGGCAGCTGGCGAATTCTCAACAGATGTCGGAGCTGGTAATAAAGGCAAACCGCGGCACTATATACGATGCGAACGGCACTGTTCTCGCACAAAGCTCCACGGTATGGAACATAATCATAGCGCCCACACCCATACATCTTACGGACGAAAAGCGCCGTGAGGAATATGAAAAGAAGAAGTCCAAGCTTAAAGAGGGCGAAAGCCTTGAGCCGTATGTTCCGCTGTCGGAACTTGTGGCAAAGGGTCTTGAGGATATCCTTATTGATACGAGAGTAGATATCCGCGAGGAATGCAAGAATTACAACAACCGATTTTACGTTACCGTAAAGAATAACGTTGAAAAGCCGGAGGTTGTAAGGATACGGCAGTATATGCTCGACAATAATATTCCGGCGGATTGTATCGTCACAGAAGAATCAAGCAAGAGATACTATCCCGGAAACACTCTCGCGGCAAACGTTATAGGCTTTACAAATTACGACGGTGAGGGAGTTTACGGGCTTGAAGCTTATTACGACGACTATCTTAAAGGCACAGACGGCAAGGAATTCTACATTAAGGACGGTCTGGGTCAGGGAATAGAAACTCTCAACGACAACTATTTTTCGGCAGTCGACGGAAACTCTCTTGTGCTGACGCTTGATGAGGTGATGCAGCATTATGTCGAAAAGGCACTTGAAAAGTGTGTTTCTCAGCATAAGGTTATCAACCGTGCTACCGCAATAATAATGAACTGCAAGACGGGCGGCATAATCGCTATGGCGACTTCTCCGTCATACGACCTGAATTCCCCTTCGAAGATCTTCAGCGAGTACGACAAGCAGGCTCTTGCTCAACTTAAGGAATCGGGAGCAAGCGAGGAAGAACTTGACGAAAAAGAGAGCGCTCTCCGTGAACAGCAATGGAAGAACAAAGCCGTAACAGAGCTTTTCTATCCGGGCTCGATTTTCAAGACCGTGACGTGTGCGTCCGCGCTCGATCAGGAGGTAGTTTCGAGAGATTCGACGTTCTCCTGTCTGGGAGGAGTTTACGTTTCGGGAGTGCTTATTCACTGTTGGGATCACGGCGGTCACGGCACGGTAAATCTTCAGCAGGCTATAACAAAATCCTGCAACCCAAGCTTTGTTGATATTGGAAGCAGGCTCGGCGCAGAGAAATTTTCAAGCTATTTCGAGGCATTCGGATTTACAAAAAGAACAGGTGTGGATCTTCCCGGCGAAGCACAGAGCTTGTATGTTCCGTTGTCGAGAATGGGTCCCGTGGAGCTTGCTACTTCGTCTTTCGGACAGACAAATAAAATAACGCCTATACAAATGGCAGCAGCTGTCTGCGCCGAGGTAAACGGCGGATACCTTGTTACTCCGCACTTTGTCGACAAAATAATAGACAGCGACGGAAACGTTATTGAAACCATCGGAACTCAGGTGAAACGTCAGGTGATCTCCGAGGAAACTTCACAGCAAATGAGAGAGATCCTTGAAACGATAGTTTCGGAAAACGGCGGCACAAACGCGTATATCGCGGGCTACAGAATAGGCGGAAAATCGGGAACCGCTGAAAGAATAGATGAACATAACCAAGCCCTTAAAACCGACCCCAATGCCAAAATGACCTATGTTTCGACGTTTATCGCGGCAGTGCCTATGAACGATCCGCAGGTGGTAATGCTGGTTGCGGCAGATACTCCTACCGGAACACAGTACTACGGCTCAGCGGTAGCTGCGCCCGTGGTTTCGGAGGTGTTCAAGGAGGGTCTGGAGCATCTCGGAATTTATCCGACCTACACCGCCGAGGAGCAAGAGCATATGGACGCAATAGTGCCGTATGTTTATGGATATCTTTCGCAGAAAGCGGAAGGATTGCTTGCAGCGCAGGGATTCAAGACGCACGTTGTCGGCGATGCTTCGGGAACGGATACGGTAACACGCATAGTGCCCGCAAACGGTTCGAGCATACCGCGTGATTCGACAGTATGGATCTATCTCGGAAGTGAGGAAATCCAAAAAGGTACCGTGCCCGATGTTTTGGGATTAAGCGTCAAAGCCGCGACGGAAGCCGTCGCAAACGCGGGCTTTAATATCAAAATAACAGGCGGCGCAGCGAATAATGTAAACGCTGTCGCAGTTTCGCAGAACGTTGAAAAAGGCGCTTCTCTAAGCAAGGGAGCCGTGATAGAAGTCGAGTTCAGTTATATCACAGGCGACTGACGCGGATTTTGGAGTAATTTATAAGCACGGGGTGATTTTATGACGCTCGGTGAGCTTTTTGACGGGGTAGCCGTTATCCCTAACAATATGCGGGAAATTGCGGTTTCGGGAGTGACCTCCGACAGCCGCGAGGTCGAAAAGGATTTCGTTTTCGTGTGTGTGAAGGGCAATAACTTCGACGGACATTCCAAGGCGGCGGAGATGCTTGAAAAGGGCGCTGCGGCGGTCGTGACCGATAGAAATCTCGGACTTTCAAGCGAGATAAGCATCGAAAATACGAGAAAAATTTACCCGACATTGTTGTCGAATTTCTTCGGGAAACCGACGAAAAAATTAAAGCTCGGCGCGGTCACGGGGACAAACGGCAAGACTACGGTCGTGAATCTCTGCGCACAGATAACAAGACTGCTTGGTGCTAAAACGGGTGTTATAGGAACGCTGGGCGTAGATACGGGCGAGGGGCTTGTTTACTCGCACGACGGACCGCCTACCACTCCGGAACCGCGGAAATTATATTCGCTTTTTTCGGAAATGGTTGAAAAAAATACGGAATATTGCTTTATTGAAGCGTCGTCGCAGGCGCTTGCACAGTATCGTTTTGCGGCGGAGAATTTCGCCGTTGGAGCGTTTACAAATCTTACCCGCGATCACCTTGACTATCACAAAACAATGGAAAATTATTTTGCAGCGAAGCGTTCGCTGTTCGATATGTGTGAGAATTCCGTCATAAACATAGACGACGGATACGGTCGGGAAATAGCAGCATATCTTCAGGAAAAGGGCAGGAAATTCGTGACGGTATCGGTTGACAAAGAAGCAGATCTTTATACGGAATTTGTGAAATTGAAGCCCTCAGGCAGCGAATTCGTTATCACGGATAAAAACGCCCGAAAAAGCTATCCCGTTAGGTTTTCAATGACAGGAGAATACAACGTCGTCAATGCTCTGGAAGCGGCAGCTATGGTAATGACCATGGGATTCCCGCTTGATGAGATAGTCGGCGCTCTCGAAAAGATCAAGGGAGTCGGCGGACGGCTGGAAACACTTTATTCCGGAGAGTTTACGGTTATTCGCGATTACGCACATACCGAGGACGGACTTGAAAAGCTGCTTTCGACGCTTCGGAAGCTCACGGATAAGCGCCTTATCACTGTTTTCGGAGCGGCAGGCGAGCGTGACGCGGGAAAGCGTCCCGATATGGGCGCGGCGGCAGCAAGGTATTCGGATCTTCTGATAGTGACGACGGATTCGCCGCGTCACGAGGATCCTCAGAAAACTATCGACGACGTTGTCAAAGGTATTCCGAACGGAGTGCCGTATGAGGAATTCGTTGACCGAAAAAAGGCAATACAGCGGGCTTTGCAGCTTGCACAAAGCGGCGATGTGGTCGCGCTCTGCGGCAAGGGTCATGAGGATTATCAGGCGATAGGCGACACATATTTCCACTTTGATGAAAAGGAAATAGTAGCTGAAATTCTCGGAAAAAAGTGATCTCAAAGGAGATTTTTATGTTTACTTCAGAAGAGATAGCAAAGGTCACGGGAGGCGTCCTTGTGGGAGGAAACTCGTCCGTCATCGCCGTTTCCACCGACACCAGAACGTTAAAGAACGGAGATCTGTTTATCGCGGTAAAAGGCGAGAAATTCGACGGAAACGAGTTTATAGACACCGCAATAGCAAACGGCGCAGCGGCAGTGATCTCCGATAAAAAGGATAGACTTCCGAAAAAGGTACCGGTAATTTACGTTGATGATTCGCGTAAGGCACAGCTTTCACTCGCGGGATATTACCGTGACAAATTCGATCTGAAGCTTGTCGGAGTGACCGGCTCTGTCGGAAAGACCTCAATGAAGGATATGGTTTATTCTGTGCTTTCGTCGGAATTTTCCACACTTAAGACTGAGGGCAACTATAATAACGACATAGGACTTCCGAGGACGCTTTTCAGCCTTAATGAAAATTACAGCGCGGCAGTTATCGAAATGGGAATGAGCAGCGCGGGCGAAATTTCCGTGCTTTCAAAAGCCGCTCACCCGAACTGCTGCATAATAACAAATATCGGATATTGCCACATTGAAAATCTTAAGACACGCGAAAATATTCTCAAAGCAAAACTGGAGATCCTCGACGGAGCGACAAGCGACGCGCCGCTTATAATTTACGGTGAGGACGAGTATCTCAAAAAAATAAAGATTTCCGATGTGAACCGCAGAATTATCCGATACGGAACTACGCCGGATATGGACGTTTGCGGTTACGGTGCTGTAACGGAAAACGGCAGAACATATTTTAAGATACTCTTTGAGGGTCACGAATACGACGCGGAAATTCCCGTAGTCGGACAGCATAACGTGCTGAACGCTCTGGCGGCATTCGCGGCAGGAAAATATTACGGTCTTTCGGAAAGCAGTATCCTTCTCGGAATGACGTTATACGAGCCGAGCGGAAATCGTCAGCGCTTCGAGGAGCGCGGCAGCGTAACGCTTATTTACGATTGTTACAACGCCTCGCCGACATCTATGGTTTCGGCACTTAAGGTCCTTGATACGTCGGGAGCGGGACGCAGAAAAATCGCCGTTCTCGGTGATATGCTTGAGCTTGGCGATATGTCGGAGGAGCTGCACAGAGGGCTTGCCGAATATCATGTCCATGCCGACAAATTTTTCCTGTACGGGCACGAGATGAGGGCGCTTTTTGACGAGTTTTCAAAGCTTGGCGTCCCCGCAGTCTACAGCGAGGATAAACAAGAGCTTACACGTCTTTTGCAGAAGGATCTTAAAGGCGGGGAGGTCGTGCTTTTCAAGGGCAGTCATGGCATGAAGATGGAGGAAATCGCCGACAAAATCGAAGGATAAGCGAATCGGAGGGTAAATATATGGAGATCTGGACAAGCGCGGCTGCGGCTCTTGCGTCGTTCCTGATAACGTGGCTTCTGGGATTCTGGCTGATACCGCTGCTCCATAAACTGAAGTACGGACAGACCATTCTCGAAATAGGACCCCGCTGGCACAAGGAGAAAAAAGAGGGCACCCCGACTATGGGCGGTATAGCGTTCATAATCGCCGTGTGTGCGTCATTCGGAATAGGAATGGCTGTGTTGGGGGCAAATCATTCATTTGATTGGTTCGGGGTCGACAGACCCGAATTCATACGTTCTGTTTCGGGTGCGATAATGGCGCTTTTGTTCGGATTTATGGGATTTCTCGACGATTATATTAAAGTCGCGAAAAAGCGCAACGAGGGACTTACGCCTATTCAGAAGATAATTTTTCAGGTCATGATAATCGCGGCATATTTCGCAACGCTTTATGTAAGCGGATTGTCACGGACGGTAATTGTTTTTCCGGGCGGACTGCAGTGGGATATGGGACTGTTTTATTATCCGGTGATGGGACTGGGTATTTTGTATCTCGTAAATGCGGTAAATCTCACGGACGGGATAGACGGTCTTTGCGGGTCGGTGACGGTAATATATTCCGCAGCATTCGCGGTGATAGCGGGAATATTGTCCATGAGCGGAGAAAGACTGCTTGCGTTCTGCACGGCGGGCGGCTGTCTGGGATTTTTGATGTGGAATTTCCCGAAGGCGAAGGTATTTATGGGCGATACGGGATCTATGTTTTTAGGCGGGACGGTGTGCGCTCTGGGAGTAGGCTGCGGAGTGGAATTTTTAATGGTTCTGGCGGCGATGGTCTACGTTCTGGAAGCGCTGTCGGTGGTAATACAGTCTACGGTATTCAAGATTACAAAAAAGATGTACCACACCAAAGAAGGCAAGCGGCTTTTTAAGATGACACCCATACATCATCACTTCGAGCTTTCTGGCTGGAGCGAAGTGAAGATAGACGCGGTGTTTTCAGCGGTCGCGGCGGCATTCGGGGCGCTGGCGGTGTGGCTGGCGCTGGGAATGTTCAGTTGAGTTTAATTTGGAGGAAATATGCAGCAATCACCAAATCACGGGAATACAGCTCCAAAGCCACGCAATAACACGGTAAACCGTGCGGGCGAGGCAGTGCGGCGCGCTCCCGTTCAGACAGCGAAAAAACAGAAAGACCCCAATCGTGTCCAGTTTTTTAACTTCAACAGTAAAGTTGACGTTCCGATGACGCTTATAATCCTCGTGCTTCTCGTATTCGGGATAACCATGATGTTCAGCGCGGGACACGCGTGGGCGTATCGTAAAAACGGCGACGCGCTGTATTATATCAAGCACCAGCTCCCCGCAGCGGGACTCGGACTTGTGGGAATGTTTCTGCTGACGTTTTTTGATTACAGGTTCCTGCGGCACGAATTTTCTGTAGGAAAGCATCGTGTGACACTTGCGCATATTCTGCTGGGCGCTATGCTTTTACTTAATGCTTTGTGTTTTCCGTTCGGAGTTTCAAATACGGAGGACGGACAGAAGCGCTGGCTGAGAGTGCCGGTTTTCGGAACATTTCAGCCGTCGGACTTTCTTAAAGTCGCCGTGATAATTTTCCTTGCGTACTACATACACAAAAATTCCGATAAGATACGACTTTTCTGGGTAGGTATGGGAAAACCCGCGCTGCTGTTTCTTGCCGTGGCGTTTATAATGGTAGTCGGACAGTCGCACCTTTCGGGTACTGTAATAATTTTCCTGATAGCGGCAGTAATGCTTTTTGTCGGCGGAATAAATATAAAACCCGCCATATTTATGATAATACTCGGCGTGGGCGCACTTCTTATAGCTATTCAGCTTTCGGGATTTTCATACTTTAAGGACAGATTTGCCTCTCTGGATCCGCTGGCGGACATAGGCGACACTACATATCAGAACTATGAAGCAGCGCTTGCTATTGCGTCAGGAGGAATATGGGGAAAGGGATTTGGAAACTCCTCACAGAAATTCTACTATCTCCCCGAAGCTCAGAACGACTTTGTGTTTGCGATACTGGTCGAGGAATTCGGACTTATAGGCGGCATAGTGGTCGTTATGCTGTTTTTGATCTTCATTCTTCGCGGATTTCAGATAGCTCGTCTGTCGGAGGACAAATTCGGTTGTCTGTTGGCTACGGGAATAACATTCCAGATAGGTTTGCAGGCGCTGCTCAATATTGCGGTAAATGTTTCGGCTGTGCCGAATACGGGCGTGTCGCTGCCGTTTTTCAGTTACGGAGGAACGGCGCTTATGATCCAGTTATGGGAAATGGGGCTGCTTTTATCCGTTTCCAAGAGAGCAAGGCTAAAATAGTTGGGCATTATTTTCAAGCGGCATACTTTTGCTTCTTAACATCTTACATTTTACATCTGAACGGGGGCGAATTATTTGAGAGTACTTTTTGCGGCAGGCGGAACAGCGGGACATATCAATCCCGCACTTGCCATTGCCGATAAATTGAAACAGGTGTTCCCCGAAACGGAGATACTTTTTATCGGAACTCCGAACGGTATGGAAAACCGCCTTGTAACAAAAGCCGGATATGATTTCCGCGGAGTTGAAATGGCAGGTTTTCAGCGGAAGCTCACTCCGAAAAATGTTATGAGAAACGTTCGTGCCGCGTACTGCTATCTCGTTTCCGCAAAACGTGAGGTCAGGAAAATAATCCGTGCGTTCAAGCCCGACCTTGCGGTAGGCACGGGCGGCTATGTCACGGGAACAGTACTCGGACAGGCTATAGCTCTGGGAATAAAGACAATCACTCACGAAAGCAATTCCTATCCGGGAATGGCAACAAAAATGCTCTCCGATAAAGCGGATAAAGTACTCCTCGCTTCCGAGGACGCAAAAAAACATCTGAAACACACCGAACGCTGTATAGTAACCGGAAATCCACTTCGGACAAATATCCCGATAGAAGAACGAAACGCGGCAAGAGAGCGTCTGGGACTGCCTGAGGGATTTACGATACTGTCTTTCGGCGGTAGCCTCGGAGCAAATAAGATCACCGAATCCGTTGCCGAGCTTATAGCATGGGAACAGAAAACAGGAAATATCAATCATATTCATTCCTACGGCGGGAAAAACCGTGATATTTTTCTTGAAGCTCTCCGTCAGAGCGGAGTGCGGGAGGATAAACAGCGCCTTGTGTTCAAGGAATACATAGACAATATGTATACTTGTATGTGTGCGGCAGACCTGATAATTTCTCGTGCGGGCGCTATGACAATAACAGAGCTTACCGAGATCGGCAGACCGTCCATACTTATACCGTTTCCGCAGGCAGCGGAAAACCACCAGTATTACAACGCTCTTTCACTCGTGGACGAGAACGCCGCAGTACTTATCGAGGATAAAGACCTTACGAAGGCTCGTCTTGTTGACGAGGTTTCACGGCTTTATGCTGACAGAGCCAGACTTTCGGTAATGGAACACAACGCAGGCAGACTACGCCGTCCTGATGCCGCAGGAGCGATACTTAGTGAGATAATTGATCTTGTGGGCGAGGATAAGTTGGTTTAGCAGATAGGCACGATGGTTTTATGTTATGTCGCTCTTGGCACAGAAATTTTCCTTTCACATATTATGGGAGTAGTAAATGTGAAAGGGTGATTTTATGGAAAACCGTCAGAAGCTCGTAATCAACGGCGGCAAGAGAATCGAGGGGGAAATTTCCGTTCACGGCGCAAAAAACAGCGCTCTGCCTATACTGTCGGCGGCAGCGCTCGCACACGGTGAAAGCGTTCTCCATAACGTTCCGACGCTTACCGACGTCGACGCGGCTTGTCGTATCCTTACAACACTTGGCTGTAAATGCCGCAAGAGCGGAAATACTGTCACGGTCGAGGCTTCAAATGTCACGGGAAGCGAGATCCCCGACACTTTGATGAGAGAAATGCGTTCGTCGATAGTCTTTCTGGGTGCCCTGCTCGGAAGGACGGGGCATTGCCGCCTTTCGTTTCCGGGAGGGTGCGAGCTGGGTGCAAGACCGATAGACCTCCATATTTCCGCGCTTCGGAAGATGGGCGCGGAAATAAACGAGGAACACGGGTATCTTGACTGCGTCGCTCCGGACGGACTTCATGGGGCAAAGATCTCCCTCTCGTTCCCGTCTGTCGGAGCTACGGAAAATATACTGCTCGCTGCGGTCACGGCTAAGGGCTGCACGGAGATACACAATGCCGCCCGCGAGCCGGAGATTGTCGATCTGTCGGAGTTTCTCACGAAATGCGGCGCAAAAATAAGCGGTGCAGGCGAAAGCGTTATTACTGTCGAGGGAGTGCGCCGTCTGGAGCCGTGTGAACACAGCGTAAGTCCCGACAGGATAGTTGCGGGAACATATCTCTGTGCGGCAGCGATAACTCACGGAGAAATAATCCTCACACACTGTGACCCAAGCGCTATGAACGGCTATCTTCCCGTTCTGGAGGCTATGGGCGCGAAAATTTACACCTATGGCGGCGGTAAGCTCTATATGTCCTGCAAACGCCTGAAAGCGCCGCCTACGATACGCACCATGCCGTATCCGGGATTTCCGACGGATATACAAGCGCCTTTCACGGCGCTGTGTTCTCTTGCGGAGGGGACGACGGTTTTCGTGGAAACAATTTTCGAGAACCGTTTTCGCCATGTGCCGGAGCTTATAAGGCTCGGAGCTTCTATCCGCACGGAGGGAAGAGTCTGCGTCGTACAAGGTGTAAGATCTCTTTCGGGGGCAAAAGTCCGTGCGTCGGAGCTTCGCGGAGGTGCAGCCCTTATAGTTGCCGCGCTTGCCGCGGAGGGTACAAGCGAGATAACCGGACTGGAGTTTATCGACAGAGGTTATGAAGCCCCCGAAAAGGCGTTCCGTTCTCTCGGCGGGGATATACGAAGAGTATAATTTTTTACAAATATTACAGAAGTTAAAATCAAAGGAGTGAAACCAATGCAAAAGAAATCCGCTAATAATAAGCGCAATCCGCAGAATAATCCTGCTCAACGCGGAGTTCCGAAGCAGGCTCCCACTCCCGCAAATCCAACTCAAAGACGTCCGAATCCTGCCGCTCCTCAGATGAGGTCACGCAAGCCCGCTCCGAAAAAGCCGTCAGCGCAGAATCAACGGTTCGCTCCTCAAAAAGCAAAAGCTCCGCAAAGACCGCCTGTTCAGAATCCGAATCCCGTTCGCAAGCCGAATCCGCAGCCCCCGCTCAACAAGAGAAATCAAGCTGCAGTCACACAGGCAATGAAAAATCACCGCGAAGTAAAAACTAGACGTAAATATCACGGAGGAAATTACATTCTGTATTATATTCTCGCGATGATAATAGTAGTCGTGGTGTTCATAATTCTTGCGAATGTTATGCTTTTCGACAGCAGAACCATCGAAGTGGAGGGGAATTCCCGCTACACTGCCGAGGAAATAATTTCCGCGTCGGGCTTGAAGGTCGGCGACAATCTGCTGCATATCAATAAAAGCTCTGCCGAAAACGCAGTACGTTCGGGACTTGTGTATATTGACAGTGCAAAAGTAAAGAAATCCTACCCGTCAAAAATAATCATTTCGGTTGAGGAAGCCGAAAAGTGGTTCAACGTTGTACAGAACGGAACAAGTGTCGCCGTTTCACGGAAATTGAGGATAATTGAGCAAGGTTTGACCGATTCTCTCGTGACTGTCCGCGGCTATGAGGCGGAATCGCTCGTTCCGGGCGAGGATCTTAAATCGACGGTTGCCGCGAAAACATCTCTCCCGTCGGAAATTCTTGAAGCCGCCGAAAAAGCAGGGCTTTCCGATATAACAGAAATTGATATTACCGACAGATTTTCAATAAAAGTGACCGTTGAGGGGAGAGTTATATTGGAATTGGGAAATTCTTCTGAGCTTGAGGGCAAGCTGATAATCGCCCAAAAGATGATCGAGGAGAAGATTAATCCCGAAGAAAGCGTCACACTTATCCTCACAAATACTACTCAGGTCGCGGTAAGCTACAATCACCCCGAACAAAGCTCCGAGGAATCAAGCTCAGGATCTTTACCGGAAGAAAATTCTTCCTCTGAAACTCCGGAAAGTACTTCCTCGGCAGAATAAAACAGTTTGTATTTTGTGCAATTCCACCAAAATCCGACGAATAAATGTGTATTTTTTTATTAAAAAGAGGTTGCAATTTATTTGCAAATCTGTTATAATATAAAGTAGTAGCCTTTTTAGGGCTGTGTTGTTGAAATGGAGGATAAAAAAATGGCTTTTGCTGTTGACAATAATCAGGAAGACGATTTTTTTGTCAGCGACGACTTTGTTAATACCACCCGTATCATGGTTTTCGGAGTCGGCGGAGCAGGCGGAAACGCCGTCGCTCATATGACAGAAAGCGATATTAAAGACGTTACATATGTTATCGCAAATACCGATGTCGCTGCGCTCAGAGATAAGGACGCTACCCGTATGAAGCGTATCCAGCTCGGACGCAAGATAACTTTCGGTCAGGGCGCGGGAAATGACCCCGCAAAAGGTAAGGCTTCCGCCGAGGAAACCATAGACGAGATAGCTAAGGAGCTTGAGGGCGTAAGTATGCTTTTCGTAACCGCAGGTATGGGAGGCGGCACGGGAACAGGCGCGGCTCCCGTTATTGCTAAACTCGCGAAAGAGAAAAAGATACTTACTATAGGCGTTGTAACAAAGCCGTTCAAATATGAAAGAGAGCTTCGTATGGAAACCGCCCTTAAGGGTATCGCCGAGATGAAGCAGTATGTGGACGCACTTATTGTTATCCCGAACGAGAGCCTTATGAAATTCAAGGGGCAGAAATTGACAGTCGCGGACGCATACAAGAAAGTCGACGAAATACTGAGCAGTGCCGTACTTGGTCTTATCCGCCTGCTTCAGAGCAGCGGAGTTATCAATGTCGACTTTATGGATGTTTCCACAACTCTCCAGAATTCGGGTATAGCACATATCGCTATCGGACACGGAAAGGGCGACAACAAGCTGAAGGACGCTATAGAGGAGGTCACGAACAGCCCGCTTCTCGAAACCTCTATTACAGGAGCAAGACGCGGTCTTATCAATATCACTATCCCCGAAGGACTTTTCTTCGACGAGTTGGATTCCATTGCGGCTGAACTTTCCGAAAAATTCGCGCAGAACGCTCAGTTCAAGGTCGGCTTTGTCACTGATAAGAACCTTGAGGACGATGAGATAATGCTTATCGTTGTGGCGACCGATTTCGACGAAAACGCTGCCGCTCCCGTCGGAAGACAGATACCTTCGGAAAGCAGCAATGACGCGGATCCTGCGGAGGACTCCGTTCCTACTGTGACCGTTACACCCACCTCCGAAGGTCTTTCCGGAAACGTCGGGTTATCGTCAAACGCTGATATGCTCGAAATGGACGCTCTTTTGAAAAAATTCAACCGTGATGTATTTTGATCCTTACAACAGTAGGTCAACAAGCAATATGCCGATTTGTAATCGAACGAAAAATACTTGTGACACTGCCGAGGACAAATGCCGATAACAAGCAAATTCCGTGAATATCAGGACGGCGGAGCAAAATTCGCCGTCCTTTTTTAATGAATTCAACAAAAAGCACTTGCATTTTTCAGCATTTTGTTATACAATATAATATGTAGAAGTATTTTCAAACATACCGACTTGTCGGAAATTTCAGCAATACATTTTCATATGAAAGGACAAGAATATGGATAAGCTCGTCGCTTTTTTCAAAAATGTCTGGTTCCGCCGCACAGTGGCGCTTCTGGGCTATGGCTATACGATTTTTATTGCGTGGATAGCTTACCTGTGTTTCGGGTATTTTATTGAGGCGGAAAATGCTACGCCGCTCTTCGTGCTTTATCTTTTCGCGAACATAGTCGGACTGAGCCTGCTTATCATCTCGCGAAAACAGGTGCTTACGCAGGTGAATTCCTATATTCTGCCTTTACTGGTTTTTGCGATAGTTATATGCGGTTTCGGAAACTGGTACATTGTCGTTCCGCCCGCAGCAGTCATGGCAGTGGTCTTTTTCGCAAACAGCTCCAACGAAACGCTTAAAACCGTCCTAGGCACACTTTATCTGCTGATGTTCGTTATCGGGATCGTCGGATATATCGGAATAAGCACGTTTATGGGAAATATTTCGTTTACGGGAGTTGAGCTGTCGCACAGGGATCGCGATTATGAAAAACTCTCCTCTGACGGAAAATATCGTATTGTGAGGTATTTTGACGAAAGCGGCGACAGAACTCTCCAGAAGTATTATGTTGAAGCGACCGAGGACGACATCGGTATTCCTTTGGGGACGGCGAAAAAGGTCTTTGGCTGCAAATTTATTTATACATCGGCTTATGAGGGTACTCCGAAGGACCTTGTAGACTGGAGCTTCCGTACTCTCGACGGCGAAAAGACCGAGGTTCTTCTTGTTGAGAATATCGTCCGCGAAAATCCCTACCTTATAAAGGAAATTGACGCAAACGACACGACCTCAAAATCGTCTTCGTCCGTTTCTCCCGTGAACAGCTCGATAGAAAACCTTATCAAGCCGAATTCGGGGACGGACGAGCCGGACAAATCAGATGCGTCCGTATCAATGCCTACGGGCTGAATTTTGAATCAGTGAAGGAGAATGGCTATGGAAAAAGCGTTGAAGCTGGTCGGAAAGAACTCCTCCGACATATTCATGCTGCGCTATCCCTCCACGCTCATAGTTTTCACGGAGTTCGATTTTTCCTACTTCGCGGAGAGCGCGATAAATATTTGCAATGAAGCGCTGAAAACAGGCGAGCCGGACATCGACAGAATAGCGGAGCTTCGCCGAGATATTGAGGGCGCGCATTGTTATATCGAACACAATATCCGCACGCTTTACGATAAGATCGTGTATGATTGCTGGATAGATTACGTTTGCCGCCGCGACAATATCGGACCGTCGGGGCTTTGGAACCGCTTTATCCGCTGCAAGACCACGTTTGAGAAAATAATCTTTGCTCGACTTTGCGAGTTTCGGTATAACCGCGCCGCGAATGAGTGGCTTAATATTATCCGTCTTAAGGATTACGCCCTGACGAAAATGGAATTTGTTTTTAACAGCGAGGTAAAGGACGTTGAGGAGGCAGCCGCAAGACGGAATTATTTTGATCTGATGTTTTCGGTAACGGCAAGGGAACTGGGCTGCCGAATAGAGGATCTTGGCGTTACAAAGGTTTTTTCAGTCGGAAGAGTGCCGCCCGCACCGTTTATGTTTCCGAATATTTCAAAGGAAATCGTTCGTCACGCGCTTGCAGGATTCGATTATTCGGACGATTATTCCGATATAGGTGATTATTCCGAAATTTCAGATCAGATAGCGATGGACGCTTTTTCACGAATGAAAGCAGGGCTTGCTCAGGAACATCAGGGCTTTAACGCTGCACGCGGAAAAATGGAAAAATATTCCGATAAAATATTTATGCCTTGTTCCCTGAAAGCCGCCATTGACCTTGAGATAGACGCGATAATCGAGGACGGAGCATGGCTTGCCCGCTGCAAAAAGTGTGGCAGATTCTTTTTGCGGGATAAGGATCATCAGGAGGAATATTGTTCGCGGTTTATCCCGAACGGGAAAACCTGCCTTGAACAGTATGTTGAGGAACACCCCGCTCCTACAATGACGGACGAGCTTGCGGCTCGCTGCCGCGAGGTCACGGACGAGATATATTCCCGTGTAGATAAAACAATGAGTACAAAGGAGTACGAGTACTGGTATTCGTACCTGCAGGCTATGATAGAAAAAGTCGGCAACGGCGAGATAGCGCCCTCGGAGCTTGAAAATTTCCTGAATTATTCACTTGAGGTTGATATTTCACGTTCTCACCCCATTCAGCAGGTAAAAAAGCCCGAACCGGAATATCCAAAGGAACGTGTCGTAAAGCCGTTCGTTCCGGAGAGAATAAGCCGCGATTCACTTTCAAAGCCCGCTGTGCAAGAACCTTCGCACGAGGAAGAGGAGGAGCGTCCCAATGTTCGCCGTGAACAGAAGGACGGGTTCTTTACGTCACCGACCGTTCAGCGGCAAAAGAACGAACGCCGACAGGTGTCGCACATTATCCGCGGCGGAGAATCTCTCGGCGATAATCGCGTTCAGCGTCCCGACCCTGCGGGATTCCGTCCGTTCGGGGCGGAATTCGGCGTTCCCGCACCGAATATTCCGCAGCAGAACGCCGCTGTGAACGATCCTGCCGCCGAGCAGTACAGACCGCTTCCGAATGTCGATTTTTCGGAAGCATCAAAGCCCGTACCCGAAGCGCCTGAAGTGTCTAAGGTCATACGCGAATCGGGACAAACCGCAAAGCCGTTTGACCAGCCGGACTTTTCATTCGATTTTCCGAAAATATCCGATGTTGAAAAGTCACCCGCACCGCAGACGTTCGAGGAAAATCTTCGTGAGGAAATAGACCTGCGCCGCGCAGAGAAGCTTTTGGAGGAGCAGACACGACCCGCCGAGGAGGAACAACATAAGACAGTGGAAATGCCGCACGAGGAAGCTGTTAGTACCGAGGAAAAGCCTCGTGAGGAAGCTCCGCGTGTGAAAGTCATACGCAAAAACGCAGCCGCACTTTCCGCTTACGGCAGAATATCGGGAGCGCCGCTTACAGCCGCTCCGCTTGAAGAAATCGGATCGAACCGTGATAACTCCTTGCCGGACGAAAAGGTTAAGGCCGAGAATGAACGTTTCGACACACCTAAAGCGCCGCTGGTACAGACGAGAGCTCCGCAGATACCCGAAACTCCGGATTATGACCCGTTCAAGGATATAGGAAGCATTTTTGATGTGCTTGAACGTTCCGAGAACAATATGGGGGCTTCTTCCGTAGATGATAACAGATACAACAAGCGAAGCGCCGCTCCCGAAGCGGTGGAAGCTCTGCGTGAGGATACCGAAAGGTCAAAACCCGCTCCGAAAAGGAACCGTTCACGCGAAGAAGAGCCTGTTCCCGAATGGGAGGAAACAAAGTCCGCTGCTCCGCGCACGGTAACAAGAGAATCAGCGCCGTCGGGTATTTGGACGGAGGACAGAGGTCTGTTCCCGAATACTCGCGAAAAGCCCGACTCTTCGGGCGAAGATTCCCGCGAGCAGACCGAATTTGAGATGCTTAAAGAGAAAAAACACTCAAAGTCTAACAAGACGCAGCGCCTATATGATGTAATAATGCGTGAAGCGGACGATAATCCTAATTTCAGGAAAAAACGATAAAATGAAAGCGCGCCTTTGTAAGGTGCGCTTTTTTCACGGAAATAAGCCATTTTTCGTGAAGATTCACAAAATCCACCATAATTATTGTGAAAATTCACCAACAAAATCATTGTGCTAAATGTATATATTAGCAAAAAAAGTTGAAATGATTTTGTGCAAATATACCATTGAATTCGGAAGCGGAATGATGTATAATATTGTATAAGGACGGCAGGATAGTCCGGACCGTCCGATTTAATTCAATTCAATTTTATGGAGGAAACCAACAATGAAGAAGATTCTGGCATCTGTATTTGCATCTGTACTCGCTGTAAGCGCTATGGCAATTGCTGCCTCCGCTGAATCCGCTACAAGCGAAAATTCCGCTGACAACAACGCTGCGGCTTCCACGACTGAGTCTAAAACAGAAGAGAGCAAGACTGAGGAATCCAAGGCTGATTCAACAGCTGACACCATAAGCGCTGCTGAAGATGGTGCTGACAAGGATAATCCTGATTCCGGCGTTGCAGGCATTGCTGCTGTTCTCGGCGTAGCTGCTGTTGCTGCAGGTGCAGTAGTTGTTGCTAAGAAGAGAAAGTAATATTAACATTACTACATATTCAGGCACAAAACGCGCTCCGATCGGAGCGCGTTTTTTGTTTCTGGAGCGCTGTCCGGCGCTCCTTTTTTTGCATATGTACTTAACCTTTGAAGGCGCTGAGTTCTTTCAGGCAGGATCTGCAAATGTTTCTGCCCTTAAAAATCGTAATATCGCTTACATTGTTGCAGAACGAGCATGATGGAGTGTATTTCTTCAGGACAATCTTGTCGTCTTCGACGTAAATTTCCACGCTGTCTTTTACGTCGATATCCAGATTTCTGCGAAGCTCGATCGGAATAACAACCCTCCCCAGTTCGTCCACTTTTCTTACAATTCCTGTGCTTTTCATTTATTTTCCTCCCAAATATTTTATATTTATGATGACATTTCCGCGAATTTAGCAGAATAGTTTGTCATCTTGTATAAATTATACCATAAATGGATAATAATGTCAAATATTTTATAACACATCTTTTTAATATTATGTGAATTTATTCGTTAATAATGGAATTTTTTAATTGTCCAAGCAATATATTTTTTATAAAACGGATTTCGGAGATGAGGTTTTGAAGGTTATTTTGCTGGTGATACCGCTTGTTTCGGTTGTATTCGCCGTTGTGAACGGAAGAATGTCAGAACTTTCAACAGCGATCCTCGGAAAGACCTCCGACGCAGTGGAGCTGGTCATATCCCTGTGCGGAGTAATGTGTTTCTGGTGCGGATTGATGAAAGTCGCGGAACGGGCAGGACTTACCGAAAAGCTCGCGAAGCTTCTTTCTCCGGCTGTGAATTTTCTTTTTAAGGGACTTAAACGAGGTGGAAAAGCAGCAGGGCTTATAGCCATGAATATTTCCGCCAATATTCTGGGTCTTGGAAACGCTTCGACGCCGCTTGGAATTTCGGCTATGAAAGCCATTGCCGAGGAGGAAAATATTCCTGATGGCGGGGAGGCTTCCGATAATATGGTGACGCTTGCGGTGCTAAATACAGCTTCACTTCAGATACTTCCCGCGACGGCAGCGGCTCTGCGTTCGGCAAACGGCTCCGCAAAGCCTTTGGATATACTTCCGTGCGTGTGGATAGTGTCGGCGTATTCACTTGCGGCAGCAATTATTTCGTCAAAAGTTTTTTCAGGGATCGGGAAAAATAATACTCGGAATCGAGGATAATGTGACAGATTTTGTGATTCCCGTAATAACAGTTGCAGTGTTGGTTTATGCCGCAATAAAGAAAGTAGATGTGTTTGGAGCATTCTGCGAGGGCGCTGCGGAGGGTTTAAAAACCTGTGCGGACATTCTTCCCGCATTGATATTGTTGCTCGTTTGTATAGGAATGTTTTCGGCAAGCGGAGCAGTCGACGCGCTCACGGGGCTTCTGAAGCCGCTGTGTGATGCGCTTGGATTCCCAACGGAGGTAATGCCGCTTGTTATCCTTCGTCCGTTTTCGGGAAGCGGAGCGATGGCGGTTTACAGTGAAATTGCGGCTGCAGCTGGTGCTGATACGTTTGCGGAACGTGTTGCTGCAACGCTTATCGGCTCTTCGGAAACAACTTTTTACACAGTTGCGGTGTATTTTTCGGCGGTAAAGATCCGCAAAACACGTCATGCTGTTCCTTCGGCGCTTGTTCCCGACCTTACGGCGTGGATAATTTGCGGTGCAGTGGTTTTTTTGTTTTTTGGAGCATAAAATTAAAGACGAAAGAGTGGTTTTATGAAAATTTCGGAAATTTTCAGCAAAAAGCGTTCTGACGAAAAAGATTCCCGACGCGGGTATTTTGAGCGCCGTGCAACGGAGCTTACGGAACGGCTTGCGGAAATACGCTCGCTTTTTGATTTTGCGGAGGACGAGCCGATAATCGAGGCACTTATCTACGAGGAAAAATCGGTGCTTTGCCTTATGGAATCGCTCTACAAGGAGGCGCGAGCCGAAGGGATCTCTCTTGAACTCCACGAAAGGCTGACGAAAAATTAAAAATTCCCGAATAATTCAAAAATTCCCGCACACAATACTGTTGCGGCGATAAGAGCCGCGTAAAAAATTCGTTAATTGTTCACAGGAGGAACTAATTATGTCCAACCAGAATAACCAGAGCAACCAGTCCAATAATCAGTCTAACAAGCAGTCTGAGAATCAGTCCAATCAGTCTAACAGCCAGAACAAGCGCTAATTAAGGCGGGGGAAACCCCGCTTACATATTTTTTTGAAAAAGTACTTGACAAAGTGAAATAAATATGTTATAATAATAAAGTCGTGAATAAATGTGGAAAGATGGCTGAGCTGGTCTAAGGCGCACGATTGGAAATCGTGTAACGGCTAATACCCGTTCGAGGGTTCGAATCCCTCTCTTTCCGCCAGCAGGACAATGTCCTGCACCGTTTCCCAGCAGGGGTGGCTCTGCTGGGAATGTTTTTTTCTGTACGGATAGCAGGGCAGTGCCCTGCACCGTTTCCCAGTGATACGTTGTTCTCACCGGAACGCTTTTTTCTGTAAGGATATAATGTAGCAGAGCAATGCACTAATCGAAACGTTTCACAGATTGATGTGGGGCGTTTTATTTTTTCTTGACTATGGCGAAAATTTTAGTAAGGTAATATAAAAATATATTATGCCCGCAGGTGGCTCGGTTGAGTGATTTGCGGGCATAAATCTTTCGGAAAACAGGATTCGCAGTCCACAGATATTTTCAGGTGAAAAGTGGGCTTGAACCTTTTGACAAATAATTTATTTATAACAAAAAGCTATTGACAAATCAAATTATTTGTTGTATAATATATGTTATATAACAACAATTATTTATCGTAAGGAGGAGTTATTATGCCGCCGACGGCAAAAATTACAAAAGAGATGGTTATAAACGCGGCTTTTGAGGTCGCCAGAACCGAAGGCGCGGAAAACATCAACGCTAGAATCGTTTCAAAAAAGCTGAATTGTTCCACACAGCCTGTTATGTACCATTTTGCAACGATTGAAGAATTAAAAAAAGCTGCCTATGAAAAAACAGGTGAATTTCATACCGAATATCTGCTTAATAATCAAGAGAATCAAAAAGACGTTATGCTTAAAATCGGACTTAACTATATACGATTTGCGGTGGAAGAGCCTAATTTATTCCGTTTTCTGTTTCAATCCGGTTTTGCAAAAGAAAACAATATGCTTGAAATGATAAATTCAGAGGAGCTTACGCCTGTTCTTTCGGTAATGCAGGAAGCTATGAAATTAAACGCAGAGCAGACAAAAAATGTTTTTATTACGCTTGCGATGTTCGTACACGGATATGCAAGTCTTATTGCAAATAATTCGTTTGAGTATGATGAAGGACTTGCAGCGGAACATCTGAAACAAGTGTATAAAGGCGCAATTCCGGCTATACGGGAGAAGGACGGCATATGAAAAAAACAACTAAACTACATACAGCGGTAACTATTCTAATTGTGGTGATGATAGTTTTATCTTTCACAAATCTGTTCAAATTTCAGATAAACGGAGAACCGTTGAAACTGGCGGGAATATCCGTTATTGTGGGAATAATAGCCTATTTTACCACCCGCAAAACAAATGAAAATAAGTACGACGGATTTAATATTAAAACATTTATCGGCTCGCTTAAAGACAAAAGCGTTATTCTGCTGTTTTTGCTGATTATAATAACGAACGTGGCGTGCTTTGTAATCGCAAAATTATGGTTCCCTGCGTATAATGAGCATGTGTTGGCAAGGGCGGGTGATTTTTTAGACTTCGGTAATTTGCCAAAATTATTTTTGGAACTTGTTGTTTTTGCGCTCGGAGAGGAAATTGCCTGGCGTGCGTTTTTTCAGAAACAAACTTCAAAAATAATGCCCTTTATACCGTCGCTGATACTCGCATCGGTTATGTTCTCGCTCGGACATTTCAGTTTCGGAATTCCGATTATAGTATTCTATGATTTGTTGTTTGTATTTATAGACTCGGTAATTTACGGCATTATATTCAAGAAAACCGACAACGCATGGTGCAGCTTCTTAGCACATTTTCTCGCTAATTTACTTAGCACGATATTGTATTGGTTCTAGTTTCAGCTGCTCAAAAAACTATTACAGCCGCAGTAAATATATTGCGGCTGTTGTTTTGATTGAATTTTGAAAACTTAAATTATTATCAAATATGTATTACAAAACGCGTAATTTGTCAAATATATTTCTCATATCTGCATTGTTCTTGAACCTTCTCTCCTATCAATGTTATAGCTTGTTTTGGACACAAGCTTATACAGCGATAGCACATTGTACATTTGCCGCCCGCGGTCGCTTTATTATCTTCAATTTTTATATTTCCCATGGGGCAATTTTTGCTGCACAATCCACAGCCAACGCACAAATCACTGATTTTCAATTTATCGGAGTAGTTTGTTGTTTTATTATAAAACCATAATCTTTGCCCGAACAAACCTTTTATATGCGCTATAAAACTCAATCCCTCACGTGGATATTTTCCGGCTTTAATTTGTTCTGCTGTTTGTTCAATGCGCCGGTCGGCAGCTTTTACAATCAGTTTGTTTTCTTCAATGCTCTTTTTTAGCAGTTTGCTGTCACATACCGAATCGGGCATTTTAAGCTGTAAACCGCCAAGTATCACTGCGCCGTATTTCTTTAAAATTCGAGCAATACACCCTGTTCCATCGCCGCTGAAAAGTCCCATGGTATTTACGCAAAACACCTTTTCTCCGTTCCATAAAGATGAATTAGTTTTAATAAAATCACGCACCATAAACGGCGCATTTGAAAATTGCGTTGGATAGCCGAGTACAACAGTGTCGTGTTTTTTCAATATTTGAATAATATCGGCATATTCTAACGGAAAGCACTGCGCTGTCGGATCTAACATTTTGACTAATTTTTCAACGCAATGCTTGGTGTTGCCTGTTCCGCTTAAATATACTCCTACCATTTGCTTATGCCTCCGTTGAGTTCAAAATTTATCGTTACAACTATATTTTATCACACTAAAAACTGAATGTCAAGTGCAAAAGCTATCTATACCGAAAATAATAGTCATAGAATCTGAAAATGGCAACTTAGCCAAAAGCAGCTCGTTCGAATCGGGACTAATTTTACTAAATTTCAATTGTTCGCAGTAAGGAGAATCGGTCTTCTTGCTGTTTTTATTCAAGTGTTTTTTTACATTTTGTGTTCCGTTCATTTCTTAAATTGCAATCAAGAGTTTTCTGACTTTATTGCTTTTTCTCATCTGCTTTACAAACTTAACGATTATTTTTATAGTATTATATCCTAATGATTTTTTGGCATATTTTTTTCTGCCAGTAGGTGGGCAATATCTTTGTACTCGAAATACACTTTCATAGCAGACAATTTTTGCTTCTCTATTTTGTCGAATTTCTTTCTGATTTAGGATATGGCGGATATTGTTGTCATTCGTGTGAAACAACGTGCGCTGTTGTTTCACTTTTTTAAGTGTGGGATTCGATTTAAGAATGTATACTTAATTGAGGAAAAGTCTGAGAGAAAGGTTATATATGCGAACAGCTGAGAGATTGGGGCAGCGGTACCGGAAAGACTTTTACTAAGAGCGTTACAGTTTGCTTCGGTGGAGTTTGCAAAAAAATTACGATGTCACGATTGTCAAAATGCTTTGTGGCAGAAGAATTTTCGCGTTTTTCAGATTGTATATAAAGCTGTTCTTTTATTCCGTCATAACTTTTTTGTAAAACATAAAGATGTTTAAATGAGCGGCATATGTACAAAATATTGATCTCTTTTTGTGAAAACTTACAAAAAAGCGTCGTAAAATTTATATGATCTGACAAAAGCATAACACGTTTCGCAGGATTTTGACATCTTACGCATTAAGTATTGAAAAACATACCAAAGTATACTATAATAATTATAGGTTAAAATCATCCAAATAATATGGTATAACTGTATTTTTTCACACCCGACCGCATTGCTGATTGACAGCTTGCAGATTTTCCGGCATTTTTGTACTGCACTCCTCAAAATTCATCAGTATTACATTACTTTGCCGTTTTGGGAAGTCTGCGTGCGATCTTCAGCAGTGAATGTCTAATACATTTGGGAGAGAATTATGACTTCGAAAAAACTTCTTTTTGCTTTAACTGCAGCGATTACGGCAGTGCTGTTTTTGCTTTCAAATGCTTACGCAAGCGAGAACGTTTTGATGTTTATTTGCCCGCTTGCGGTGAACATTATGACACATATCTCCCTGCGGGAAAGCTGATAGGCGAAGCAACGTCGCTGCTTATAAGTATCGTTGCGTCACTGTCAAACGGCAATTATACGGGAACGTCCGAATCGGTCCTGATAAACGCCGT
>CANRNN010000013.1 GCA_947632025.1 uncultured Clostridia bacterium
CGTTTGACGACGACGGCAGCTTCCTCGGATACAACCGCATTTTCACGAATGACGGAGAGTTCAACGGACTTGTTCTTGCTGCCGACGGTACAAAGACTAAGATCGCGAAGTCCAAAAATGGTGACAACCAGTCACACTACGACCTCAAAACCGCCTATGAGGCTCTCCAGACCGCTTACGATGCGCTGACGTCGCCGACGACAACCCGATTGCGCACAATTGAAAACCCCGTGTTTTCACACGGGGGTCTTGTTTTATTCTTCCGTTTCGGGCTCGTCCCAATTGTGCCATACGTTCTGAACGTCGTCGTTGTCGTCCATTGTTTCCAGCATCAAGCCCATTTTCTTTATCTGCTCCTCATCTGTGAGCGTAGTGTAAGTACTCGGCACCTGCTCCGCCTGTGCCGATATTACCGAATAGCCGCGCTTTTCAAGCTCCGACGCGACTTTTCCGACATCATTCGGGTCACAAGTGATCTCAACCGCTCCGTCCTCAAAACTGAAGTCCTCCGCGCCGCTCTCCAGAATATCCTCCATTGCCTTTTCTTCGTCAATATCGCCGTCCTCGTTATTAAGAACGACTACACCTTTCAGCGTAAACATAAAGCTCACGCAGCCTGTCGTTCCTAGATTTCCGCCAAACTTGTCAAAATAATGGCGAATTTCGCCCGCGGTGCGATTCCTGTTATCCGTAAGGCACTCTACTATTACTGCCACTCCGCCCGGACCGTAGCCCTCATAAACGCAGTTTTCGTAATCGTTCTTTTCACTTCCTCCCGCTGCTTTTTTAAGCAGACGGTCGATGTTGTCGTTGGGAATGTTGTTGGCTTTCGCTTTCTGAACGAGCGTTGCAAGACGCGAATTGTTGTTCGGATCCGCCGAACCGGTTTCCTTGATACACACGAGTATCTCGCGGCTTATTTTTGTGAAAACCTTTGCTCTGGCGCCGTCCTTTTCGCCTTTCTTGCGCTTGATGGTACTCCATTTGGAATGTCCTGACATAACTTTTCTCCTTTGTATAATTTATTACACTTGTAATCTTCGTTGAACTTTCTATGTTCTCGGAATATTGCTCAACGGCTTTGTAAAACCCTCGCCCATGACCTCGCCTGCAGTTGTGACTATTACGAACGAATTCGGGTCGATTTCATGAATTGATCTTATGACGCGGGAATAAGCGCTCCTGTGGACTGCCGTAGCGATAACGCGGACTTTCTCGTGGCGGTAAGCGCCCTCTCCGTTAAGGAAAGTGACTCCGCGCTTTGTTCGGATAAGCTCCTCTGCGATTTTTTCGGAATTCTTCGAGAAAATGAGAATAAACCTGCTTTCCTGCGAGCCGTAAACTATCGTGTCAATTATTTTTGACTGAACGAAAATCGCGACAGCAGCGTACAAAACCACGTTAACATCCCGATAAACAAGTAATCCGAGCGCGACCACGACAATATCCAGAAATGCCTGTATCCCGCCAAGCTTCAGATCCGGAAAAAAACGGCGTATCACCTTCGTAAGGATATCCGTGCCTCCCGAAGTTCCATCACAGCGGTAGGTAAGCCCCATTCCGACTCCCATAAACGCCCCGCCGAACAGTGCCGCCGTTATTGCCTCACCGAAACCTGCCTTGTAGACAGGGATATACAGTTCCGCAAGGTCTGTGAACACCGTTATAAGCGCTACAGACACGAGAGTTTTTATCATCGTTTGCTTATTCAGCAGTATAAATCCCACAACGATAAGCGGGATATTGAGCGCCAGAATAAGCGTTCCTATGCCTATCGGCAGAAACTCCGCCAAAATTATGGCGATCCCCGTAACACCTCCCGGCGCTATATTGTTCGGAGATATGAAACAATGAACTCCGAGCGAGTAGACCACGCTCCCGACAAAAATCACAAAATATTCCGCAACCGTTCTCAGCGGCTTGTTCATAGGTACACCTCTTTACTCGTCTGCGGGAAGTGCCTCACAGATGATTTCAAACAGCTCCTCGGCGCGAGTCCCCTGCCCCGAAAGCTTTAAGTACCCGAAAAGCGCTTCCAAAGCGGTAGCGCGGCGGTATTCAGAGGGTTTCGCGCTCTTCGGGACGGAAATTCCTCCCGCGTTGCGCCCACGCCTCAATATGTCATTTTCACGTTCCGTGAGAAGCGGCTCTATCACTGAAACTGCCTCGCACTGAAAGCTTGCCCTCACCATTGCGACAGCAAGCTCGTGAAGTTTGCCCGCATTAGTCCGATGGCGTGTCACTATGCGGTTCCTGACAAGCAGCTCCCACACGCAGTCGCCGTAAAACGCGAGGATATTCGGACTTAACGCGAATGTATCACTTTCACTTAAAATCTCAAGCATCAATTACCCCAGAATGTAATAAACGTAGCTGTATTCCTCGCTGTGAAGCTCGAACATATAATTTTCCTTGTTGACCTCGCCGATACCTGCCATTTCATCGCCGTCCTCTGTGCCTTCAAGTTTTTTGATAAGCTCGTTCATCGGTTTGTATATTCCGTTCACCCAATCGGATTTAGGTGCGATATAAAAATCCGATATTCTGAAACCTTCTTCCTTCGCGGCTCTGAGAACGCTGTCAAGCGGCACGGGTCTGCCGAATCTGCGCTCAACATATCCCTTTGTGTCCGGCGACGGGTCGATAAGCCAACAAAGTGTGCGGTAAACCGCCATTCCGCCTTTTTTGAGAACGCTGTGAAGCATTTCCAACCGTCTTGCAACACCGTCGGGTTCTGACCCGCCGTTGTACCAGATGAAATCCCAGCCGCCATCTGTCGGAGTAAGCTCATACGGTCCGACAAGGCGCGAATCAAGACCAGCCTCTTCTGCCGCTTTCGCTCTGAAATCTTCGTGGAAAGTCGCCAACAGCCGCGCTCCCGTTTCGTTGGCGATATACTTTGGTGTGAAAAGGTCGTCGCCGAGGAACAGCGCTTTTTTGGGGAGAATTTCACCGCACATTTTCATTACCGTGCGCACTGTGTCCTCACTGCCCGCGCTGGAGCGCTCCATCTGCATAAGCAAGCTGTTCAAAAAGCTCATAATTATACCCCCGATTTTTTCTGTATATCCCGCTCGGTTGTAATTTAATTACTTTCTATAATTTAACGAACATAATTGAACTCGAAATCGAAAATCGACACCAAATCGTCCTCTTGTATTCCCTGCCGTTCAAGCTCGTCGATTATTCCGCTTTTCCGCAGAACGCGCTGAAAATACTGAAGGCTTTCATAATCCTCCATATTGACGACTGACAAAATCGGCGCGAGCCACTCTGCGTCCACGATATACACGCCGTCGACTTTCTCGACCGTAAAGGAATGTTTCTGCTCGTCAAGCTCCTCCAATTCCCGAAAAGTAAGCGGCTCTGCCTCGTATCTTTTTACGGGAGGCAACTCGTCAAGCTTCGCGCAGACCGCGTCCATAAGCACGTCCGTGCCTTTGGTCGTAGCTGCCGAAATTCTGAAAAACGGCAAGCCCTTTTCCTTAATAAAGCTCTCAAATGCCGATATCTGCTCTTCTGTTGCCATATCGCACTTATTAGCGGCTACTATCTGAGGTCTTTGGGCGAGTTCCTCAGAGAAATTCGCCAACTCGCGGTTTATTTTTTCAAAATCGTCGGCAGGATCACGCCCCTCTATTCCGGAAACGTCCACAACGTGTACGATAAGCCGGCATCGCTCAACGTGACGAAGAAAATCGTGACCCAAACCCACACCTTCACTAGCGCCCTCGATAAGCCCCGGAATATCCGCGACGACGAACGATTTTTCGCCGCGCTTGACTACTCCCAGCACGGGAGTAAGCGTCGTGAAATGGTAGTTTGCGATCTTCGGCTTCGCAGCGGAGATCACGCTTATGAGCGTCGATTTTCCGACATTCGGGAAACCGACCAGACCCACGTCCGCAAGCAGCTTAAGTTCGAGCGTCACGTCGAATTTTTCTCCCGGCATTCCTGGTTTCGCGAATCTCGGTATCTGCCGTGTCGGTGTTGCGAAATGGACATTGCCCCAGCCGCCTTTGCCGCCGTGAGCGACAACGACAGGCTCGTCATCCGAAACGTCCGCGAGAATCCTTCCCGTATGAGAATCTTTAACTATTGTACCCCTTGGAACGCGGATTATTGTAGGTTCCATTGACTTTCCCGAACAACGGTTCGCGCCGCCTGGTTCGCCGTCGTGGGCAATATATTTCTTCTTGTAGCGGAAGTCAATAAGTGTCGACAGACTGTCGTCCGCGGCAAACACTATATCCGAGCCTTTACCGCCGTCGCCGCCGTCGGGTCCGCCCGCGTTCACATATTTTTCCCTGTGGAACGAAACAGCACCATTACCGCCGTTTCCTGCTTTTATGGAAATTTCGACTTTATCGACAAACATATTCTCCCGCCTTTCTCAAAAAATACGCAAATAAGCCGGACGACGATCCGGCTTACAAGCTCCAAAAAATCCGAATTACTCAGCAGTATAAACAGAAACCTGCTTTCTGTCCCTGCCTACGCGCTCGAACTTCACCTTACCGTCAACGAGAGCAAAAAGGGTATCGTCAGAACCCTTGCCTACGTTTACGCCGGGGTGAATATGGGTGCCGCGCTGTCTTACGAGAATATTTCCTGCAAGTACGGGCTGACCATCGGCACGTTTAACGCCGAGTCTTTTAGATTCGGAATCACGTCCGTTCTTGGTAGAACCCATTCCCTTTTTATGCGCGAAATATTGCAAACCGATCTTGATCATAATATTTTACCTCCTCAAATAATCGTCAGCTTAATGTTGATGTAATCCGCGGAAAGTGCTTCGAGATGCTCATAAAACGCCGACATCAGCTTAAGAGCGGAATCGTTCGCTTCATCAAGCGTCAGCGTTATGCGGTTTTCCTCGACTGTAACTTCGGCTTTCGCACCGAAATTCTCGGTTATAGCGTTGCAGACGAGCATTGTACAGGAACTCACCGCCGCGCAGACGATATCGTTTCCTTCCCGCTCGTTGAAAGCCGTTCCGTAACCTGCGTGACCGCTTATTTCAAAGCCTGAAAACGACTTTACGCCGCCAAACTCTCCTATACGGAATACGCAATTAAGCATTACGCGTTGATAGCCTCTATTCTTACTTGGCTATACGGCTGTCTGTGTCCCATTTTTCTCTTTACATGCTTCTTGGGCTTATAGGTAAACACCGTGATTTTCTTTCCCTTGCCGTTCTTAAGCAAGGTAGCCTTGACAGAAGCGCCATTTACATATGGAGTGCCGACGGTCACGCCGTCGTCCTTGCCCACCATAATCACCTTGTCGAAGGTAACTTCTCCCTCGGCGTCAAGCTTTTCGATGAAGAGAACGTCGCCCTCTTTGACCTGATACTGCTTTCCGCCTGTTTCGATTACTGCGTACATAAATATCCCTCTTTTGATTTAAGTCTCGCTGTGTCAAGGCGCGTTTTCGCTTAAAGCCCTACACAAGCGGCTTTATTATTATACCACACATTACAGTATTTGTCAAGAGGTTTTTCCCGATTTTTGAAAAATTTTTCTTTTGGTTATTTTTGTGTGATCCGGCAAATTTTTCCGAAAAAGAGGGCTTTATTTCCCACTATAACGCTTTCAATTGTTAAAATTGTTCAATATGACGAAAGTCGTTTTGTGTATATTGTCGAAATTGTAATAAATCACAAAATTTTTCTTGACAAATTCTCACGTTTGTGGTATAATAAAATTAAACAAAAAACGAGGGATATTCTCCGTTATCGTTTGTTTGTTTAGTTGTCTCCTTTCTTTTGTTCTACACATAATATAATTTTATTTTGAGCCTTTCGGGGCTCACTTTTTTTGACTTTTTCAGTCTTTTTTGCAATTTCGATGAAAATTTCAAAATACTATGGAAAATTATTTCGAGATGTGTTATAATAGGTATATGTACTTTACATTTTTTAAGAGGTGACAGCTATGGCAAAAAAGAAAAAAAGCAGCACGGGTATTCCGGGACTTTCGTTCAGTTGGAAGAGAGCTTTGGGAATCACTGCCGCAAAGCAGAAATTCGCGAGGAAAACGGGAATACCTACTACTAAGGCGGGACTTGAACGTAAAATAGGCAGAGCCGTACTCGACCTGCTCGACCCGAACGACGACAAGAAAAAATAATAAAGGACTGATAATCATTTTTCAGCGTAAGAAAATAGGAAACGGGATCTTTTTCAGCAAGATAACCGACGAGCGCTTCCTTGAAAACCTTGTCGGAATAAATTTCTACCTCAACGGCGAGGACGGCACGGATAACGGCTGTTACGCGGCAGCGGCAGGCGTTCTGGCAGAATGTTGTGAGAAATATCCGACAAATCTGGAACTTTGCAAGCGCCGTGAGGAACTTTACGGCGCGGGGCTTTTCTGCGCTCCTGGAAGCATAATGTGGGACAACAGGCTGATTTCACTCAAAGCGGGAACTATAGGGAACGGTTTCGCACTCGACAATGAAAATCTCGAAGAGGAGATTTGTGAACTTATACGGGAATGTCTGCTGCGCCCCAAAATCGTCGGAGAGGGATTCGACGGAAAAGCCCTGTCGCTTGTTAAGGCGGAGTTAATCGACGCTATCGACGGTCTTGTCAACAACAAATCCGCGTGGGCTGCGGTAAAATGCCGCGAAGCCGCATTCACGGGCGAGGCTATGTCGAAATCATCAGTGGGTACTCACGAGGAAGTAGAGCGCGTTACTCCCGAATCGGCATACAACGCATACAAAAAATTCCTCTCAGAATCCCAGATCGAGATAATAGCGGCGGGACAAAGCGATTTTTCGGTTTCCGAAAAAATACTGACAGAGATGTTCTCCGAAATAAAAAGGAGTGACAAGCCTACCGAACTAATGTCAGCTCCGTCAAGGCTCAAACCCGAACCGCTTATCGTAAGGGACAAGCTTCCTATGGAGCAGGCGATCGTCAGAATGGTCTACAAATCACCCGATTACGAGGACAGATTCGCGCTGGGTGCGTTGAATGTCATTTTCGGAATGATGACTACTTCACGGCTTTTTATGAACGTTCGGGAAAAACAGTCGCTGTGCTATTACTGCGCAAGCAGCTCGCTCAAAACTAAACGGACGCTTACCGTTTATTCGGGGGTAGAACCCGCAAATATTGAACGGGTGCGCTGCGCTATCGAACACGAGCTTGACAATATCCGCGAAAACGGCGTTACAGACGAGGAAATAAACGCTATGCTGCTGGAATACGAAAGTCAGAACGCACAGATATACGACAGTCCCGCGGCGCTTATGGCAAATTATCAAGGGCAGCTGACGGACAAGGAACGCTTCCTTACGCCGGAGGATTTTCTGGAAAAGCTGTCAGAAGTGACCTCCGACAGAATACGCGAAATGGCACGCCACCTCACGCTGGACACTGTTTACACGCTTTCGGGGGAGGATTGAAATGGAAAAGATCCACAACAAAATTATGGATATAGACTGCCTTACTTTTCGTTCTCCGAGCGGAGTGAGAGTTTTTATGGTGCCGATGGAAAAATACAGCTCCGCAGCGGCTTATTATTCTGTTAGATTCGGCTCCCGTGATAATTGTTTTTCCGTAAACGGCGGAGAGTTTGCTAAGATCCCTGACGGTACGGCTCACTATCTCGAACACAAACTGTTTGAGAGTGAAGAAAAAGACGCGTTCGCCCTTTTCGCCGAAACGGGCGGCAGCGCAAATGCGGGAACGAGCTTCGATTATACGCAGTATTATTTTACCTGCGGCGAGAATTTCCGTGAAAATCTTGATATCCTGCTCGGATTCGTGCAGGAGCCGTATTTCACTCCGGAAAACGTCGAAAAAGAGCGCGGTATTATAACTCAGGAAATAACTATGTACCGCGACAATCCCTCGTGGAGAGTCTTTGGAAACCTTCTCGCGGGGATATACAAAGAAAATCCCGTGAGGCTCGATATTGCGGGAACTGCAGAGAGCATTGCCAAGATAAACGAAAATACTCTTTATGACTGCTACAATGCTTTCTATAATCCGGCGAACAGCTTCCTTTGCGTGGCAGGAAACTTTGAACCGAACGACGTTTATGAGCTTTGCTGCGAAAAACTGAAAGACCGTGACATTCTGAATGTGGCTACAGCGCCTTTTGACGAGCCGAAAGAGGTTTTGACTCACCGTATGGAGGACCATATGCTCGTGGCAAAACCGATTTTCGAGATAGGATTCAAAATGCCCGAAAATCCGTTAAAAACACAGGCGGAAAGCTATGTTATCTACAATATTCTTATGGATATTATGTTCGGGGTAACTTCGGAATTTTTTAGCTCCAACCGCGAAAAGGGTCTTATCAACGGAGGTTTTTCGGCAAGTGTATTCAACGGACGCGGTTTTTTCGTTCCTATTGCCAGAGGAGAAAGCTCCGACCCCGACACTGTTCTGGAAGAGATGCAGGAGCATATCCGGAGGTTCAAGAAAGAGCCTCCGTCAAAGGAGGATTTCAAGCGGATAAAACGTTCGCTCTACGGCGATATGGTAAGAGATTACAGCAGCGCGGACAGCGTTGCTTCTATCCTCACCGACGCGGCGCTTGACGGGGAACCGCCTTTTTCCGTAATAGAATCGGCAGCAGCAGCGGATTATGACACACTTATCAAAGCACTGGATATGCTTGATGAGGAAAACGCTTGTGTTTCCGTGATAAAAGAAAAATAACCGTAAATTTTTAAGAAAGGAACAACAATGACAACACATATGACCGCAGAGTTCCCGAATTTATTTTCGGGAACGGTTATCAATTACTTTCGGGGCTTCAATCTCTTCAGCCTCTCTTTTTACATTTACTGGTACGGGGTGCTTATAGCCGTCGGAATAGTACTTGCGTACATCTACGCTAATTTCCGCGCTGAGAAAACATTCGGAATCTCCCGCGACAGAATGTTTGACGTGGTTTTTGCGTGTGTTATCGGAGGTTTTTTGTGCGGGAGGATATACTACTGCGTCTTCAGAACGCTTGATCCGGACTCGCCGACAAAATATAATTTCATAACGACCTTCACGACAATACGCGACGGCGGTATCGCTATATACGGCGGAATAATCGGCGCGGTACTTACGGGACTTATTTTCTGCAAGCTACGCAAGGTGAATTTCAGGGCGATGGCGGATCTGGCGTCACTGGGCTTCCTTATAGGGCAGACCATAGGACGCTGGGGCAATTTTATAAATCAGGAAGCCTACGGCGCGGAATGTGACAAAGACTGGCTTTTCGCTATGACAGGAAACCGCATTGCCGAGGAAATGGGCAGCGGCGTTTATGTCCACCCGTGCTTTTTATACGAAAGCGCATGGTGTCTGGTCGGATTTATCCTGCTGCATTTCTACTCAAAAAAGCTGCACACCTACGACGGAGAAGTAGCGCTGCTATATGTTGCGTGGTACGGTCTGGGAAGAATGTTTATCGAGGGACTGAGGACGGATTCCCTTTACTGGGGGAAATTCAGGGTGTCACAGGTCCTTGCTTTTGCATCGTGCATTGCAGCGACGGTTTTGTTCGTCATCTTCAAGATCCTCGCAAAGAAAAAGAATTGGGTTCTTTATGTGAACACCGAGGAAAGCAAGGCTCTTATCGCAGCGGACAACGAAAAATCAAACTCCAAAAAGCAAAAAAAGGAAAAGCAAGCTAAAAGCATCTTAGCGGAAGAGCTTGACGATACAGCGGAAAACGAGGAAAATATCCCCGAAGAGATCACGAAAGATGATAATGCCGCGGATAATGAAAATTCAACGGAAAATTCCGATGAAAAAGACGAAAACAACAACGAAGGAGAATGAATTATGTCAGCAAAAATAATTGACGGAAAAGCGATTTCGGCAAACGTGAAAGAACAGGTAAAAGCCGAGGTGGAGCGCGATAAGCTCGACATTGGGCTGGCGGTGGTGATAGTCGGCGACGACCCTGCAAGCCGTGTTTATGTCAACAACAAGAAAAAAGCGTGTGAATTCTGCGGGATAAAAAGCTATGAATATGCCCTGCCTGCGGAAACCTCCGAGGAGCAGCTTCTGGAGCTTGTGGACACTCTCAACGCCGACAAGAAAGTCAACGGTATCCTTGTGCAGCTGCCGCTTCCCGATCATATCAACGAGAAAAAAATAATCGAGAGAATTTCCCGTGACAAGGACGTCGACGCTTTTCACGAGAGCAATGTAGGACGCATAATGATAGGAAATTTCGCGTTTCTGCCCTGCACGCCTGCGGGCTGTATGGAGCTTATACATTCGACGGGAATTGATGTTTCGGGAAAGAACTGTGTGGTTATCGGACGCTCGAATATTGTCGGAAAGCCGATGGCAATGCTGCTGCTCCACGAAAACGGAACGGTAACTATTTGCCACAGTAAGACGAAAAATCTCGCCGAGGTCTGCGCTGCTGCGGATATTCTCGTAGCAGCGGTGGGACGTGCGAATTTCGTTACAGCGGATATGGTCAAAGAGGGTGCTGTGGTCATAGACGTGGGAATTAACCGCCTTGAAAACGGAAAACTGTGTGGCGATGTGAAATTCGATGAAGTAAGCGAAAAGGCAGGCTATATCACTCCCGTGCCGGGAGGTGTGGGACCGATGACTATTGCGATGCTTATGCGCAATACCGTGACCGCTTGGCGTATTCAAAATGAAAAATAACAGGACGTTTTTAAGCTCGGCGATAATACTGACTCTGGCGCTTGTGCTGATATGTTTTTTTATGCCCGAATGGGGCGTGGCACAGATCCTTATCGTTATACTTGTGGCAATACTCGCGGCGGCGCAATGGGTGCTATATTTTTGGATAAAACGTTCAAAATAAAAATACACGCGGGAAATCCCCGCGTGCAGTGTTCATAATCCAAGACTTACTTGAAGTGCGCCGTTTACCATAGCCATGGAGCTGCTGTCAAGTTCACCCATTCTCTCTTTTAACCGCCGCTTGTCCAATGTACGAACCTGTTCGAGCAGCACCACCGAATCCTTTGCCAATCCGCATGACTGCGCCGAAACAGGTATATGTGTCGGAAGCTGCGATTTCTCCTTTTTGCTTGTTATCGCTGCTGCTATCACAGTCGGAGAGTGTTTGTTGCCTACGTCGTTCTGCACGATAAGCACGGGTCTTATCCCGCCCTGCTCCGACCCGACGACGGGACTGAGATCAGCATAGTAGATTTCACCGCGTTTTACAGGCATATTATCACGTTCCTTTCTTAAATATCAGCGCTTTTCCGCGCAAAAATATTATTGACCCCCTTTTTTCCATTATTCATTTTTACGGAGATTTTTTATGAACTGGAATACTCTTTTATCGGACAGGCGTGAACGCGCTGCCGCTCCCACAAATTCAAATGACGTCAGAAACGAATTCCGCAAGGATTATCACAGAATAATCGGCAGCGCTTCTTTCAGGAGACTTCAGGATAAGGCTCAGGTATATCCGCTTACACGCGGCGACTTTGTCCGAACAAGGCTTACGCACTCGCTGGAGGTAAGCTCGTTTGCGGGGTCACTTGCGGATACGATTTTCCGCCGTCTTACTGCGGAAAATATCGGGGGCGTTTCTGATACCGTTCGGGAAAACTGCCGTGATATCCTCGAATGTGCGGGGCTTGTTCATGATATTGGAAATCCTCCATTCGGTCATTTCGGAGAATTCGCTATACGACAATGGTTCAAGGAAAATTTTTCAAGGCTAAGTTTTTCGGGAGTTACTCTCGACAAACTTCTCAGCGAACAAATGAAGGCGGATTTTCTGAATTTTGAAGGAAACGCTCAGGCGCTGCGGGTACTTACAAGACTGCACTGTCTTATGGACAACAAAACAGGAATGAATCTTACTTTCGCTCTTCTGAACACAATAGTGAAATATCCCGTAAGCTCCCTTGAGATCGACAAGGAAAGCGGAGATATACGCACCAAAAAAATGGGTTTCTTTATGTCGGAGCATGAGCTGTTCAACGATATCGTCCAAACAACGGGAGCCGTGGGATATCGCTATCCGCTGACATTTATTCTCGAAAGCGCCGACGATATTGCCTATAAAACAGCCGATATCGAGGACGCGGTAATTAAAGGACTTGTATCATATGATATTCTGATAAGGGAACTGCAAAGCGAAAAATATCTTTTGCAATGTAAGGACTACAACGAGCGCGAGGCGCTTATTCAGGCGTATAAGGAGCTGATAAAGTCACACAATTCCGCCGAAACGCTAGGTATGGAAAATCCTGACAGCTCTGCCGTTTCACGGTGGATAATAAAGCTTCAGAACAAAATGCTGTACGCAGCAGCGGACGCTTTCTGCGAGAATTATGACAGCATAATGGAAGGTTCGTTCAAAGAAGAACTTCTTTCGGCAAGCCGCGTGAGAGTGCTTTCAGACGCGCTTTCCGATATTGCTTACCGATACGCGTTCCGCTCTGAGATGATAGTAAAGAACGAGATATCGGAAAGTGCTGTGATGAACGGTCTGCTTGAGAAAATAGTTTGGGCTGCGCTTAGGTTTGATACTGAGGAACAGCAGATCATCGACCGCGACCTTACAGAAATCCTTTCGGACAACTATCGTGAGATCTGCCGTAAAAGCTGCCGTGGAAAATCCACTGCCGAACAGGCGTATCACCGGCTGCAATTCGCGACTGACTGTATTGCCGGCATGACGGACAGCTACGCGGTTGATTTCTTTCACACACTCAACGGGTGAACTATGGATTACAAAATTTTTATCGCCGAGGACGATGACGTAATTGCAAACGCTGTCATAAAGCGGCTTTCAGAATGGAATTTCATTGTAAAACGAGCAGAAAACTATCGTGATGTATTGTCGGAGTTTGAAGATTTTTCGCCGCATATTACACTGCTTGATATCTCGCTGCCGTTCAGAAGCGGATATTTCTGGTGCGGTGAGATCCGCAAAGTAAGCAAATGTCCCGTGATATTTATATCGTCCGCTTCGGATAATATGAATGTCATCACCGCGATAGATATGGGTGCTGATGATTTTGTCGCGAAGCCGTTCGACGTGAATGTTCTTATAGCAAAGATACGAGCCCTGCTGCGCAGGAGCTACGACTTTGCCGAGGGTGCCGTGATAATCGAGCATAACGGCGCTTTGCTCAATATCGCGGACGCGACGCTTACTGCGTTCGGAGAGCGGGTAGAGCTTACAAAAAACGAATTCCGTGTACTACAGACACTTCTCGAAAACAAGGGGAAAATCGTCACCCGCGAGGAACTTATGAACCGCCTTTGGGAAACAGAGGACTTTATCGACGAGAACGCACTTTATGTGAATATCGCACGGCTTCGCCGAAAGCTCGACGCAGCGGGTCTTGAGGGATTTATTACCACAAAGGTGGGGAGAGGGTATATAGTGTAGAGCGCGGATTCCGAAAACCGTGGCAGTTACTGAATATTGTACAGTTAGCTTTTCATTTCCTTAAACGTATCGGCGAGCCTTGCTGTAAAATTCCATTGACGCTGCATATAAGCGTGAAGGGGTTTAACGCTTTCCTCATAAAAACGCGCCGCAGTATCGGGATCGTCGAAATGCTCGGCGACTGCTTTTGCCGCGCTGAAACCGCTCTCTATTGCGGCGGAAATTCCCTCGCCCATAGGATTCAGAAATCCCGCGGATTCCCCCGCAAACAAGATCCTGCCGACAGAGCAGTCGATCGGACAGCCCGAAAGAATTTTCGGCATTATCCATCTGTCGGTTTTAAGCTCCCGAACGATTTTCAAGTCGTGGTTTTCCGTCATAAATTTCACGAACCGCTCGTAATACAGGGCGGTTTTTTCGCCGTTTATGACCGAAACTCCAAGCACCAGTTGATTGTCTTTCACGTTGAACCACGCATCATACTCGGATAATTCGGGCTGAAGATATGCGTAAAAGTAATGATAGTCCAAATCGGCTGTCCCCTCGTTGAATGTCTGATATGTCGTAACTACGGACGGTCGAATTTTCAGCAGCTTTCGTTTGAGCGCGCAGACAGCCCCCTCGCAGTCAATAACGAATTTTGCCTGCTCGGCGTGCTCCTTAAACTTAACCTCAACAGCACCATTTTTCTCCTCAACGGAAATTACGGACGTTCCGTCGCGCAGTTCCGCGCCCGACTGCTCTGCTTTGTGGGCAAGCCATTCGTCAAAGGAACTTCTCTGTATGTTAAGTCCCTCCTGCTCGAAACGATATTCCCTGCCCTTATCATCGGTCAAAATCATTCCGCGGCTTTCGCTCGGAGCGCAAGTAACGTTTTCGGGAACATCTTTGCCGAAGTGAGTTTTGACAAGTTCAAGCGTCTTTTTTATAAGCTGTCCCGAACAGGATTTATAGCGCGGGAGTTTGAATTTCTCAACCAAAAGCGTCCTATATCCGCTCTCGACAAGCGTTTTCGCGGCGGTACAGCCTGCGGGTCCTGCGCCTATCACTATCACGTCGTACATTTTCATACCTCCGAATTTTATTTCACAAAAAGAGGAGCCGTAAAGCTCCTCTTGATTTTTTAATTTGCGGTTTTAGGAAAATCAGCCCGCTTTGCGGTTTTCAATACACTTTCTGGGACAAGCCGCAGCACACGCGCCGCAATTGGTACATTTGGTGTAATCAATAGTCGCGTGGTTATCGGTAACAGTAATAGCGCCTACAGGGCACTTCTTCTCACAGAGCTTGCACCCGATACAAGAATTTTTGCACACATCCTTAGCGAGCTTTCCGGGGTCTTTCGACGAGCAGCGAACGTCCACATGCTGCTTTTCCGGTCTGATAACGATAAGGTGATTAGGACACGCAGCCACGCATTTTCCGCACGCCATACACTTATCGGGATTTACTACAGCAACGCCGTTGACAATGCAAATAGCGTCATTGTCGCAAACCGCCGCACAGTCACCAAGACCGTCACAGCCCGTTCTGCATACGCCTTTTCCGTTATAAAAACGTTCTGTAGCGGCACAGGACTGAGTGCTGATAAAGTTGTATCGTTCCTCTGTAGCTTCCTTACAGCCGTTACAGCGGACATAAGCGACCTCGCGCTCCGTTTCCAAAGCCTCCTGACCGAGGATCTCCGCTATCTTTTTAGCGGCAGCAGCACCTCCGGGCTTGCACTTGTTTGTCGGAGCTTCACCCGCAGCCACCGCTTTTGCATAGCCTGCGCAGCCGGAATATCCACAAGCTCCGCAGTTAGCGTTCGGAAGAGCATCTGTGATCTTTGATACTGTTTCGTCGACCTCGACTGCAAAGAATTTCGTTCCAAGAACGAGAAGTCCGCCTGCTGCCGCGCCTATCACTGCGAATATAATTACCGGAAGAATGTAAGTTTCAAACATATCATACACCTCCGAATAATCCGTCAACAAGTCCGCCGAATCCGACGAACGACAGTGACACAATTGATGCCGCAACAAGTGTTATAGGCATACCCTCAAACGTTTTCGGAACGCGGCATTTTTCGAGCCGTCCGCGTACTCCCGAAAAAATCAGCATTGCAATAAGGAATCCAAGACCTGCGCCTATCGAGTTCACAAGGCTTTCACCGAAGTTGTAACCCTCGTCAATGTTGAGGAGAGTAACGCCGAGTACCGCGCAGTTAGTTGTGATAAGCGGAAGATATACGCCAAGCGCCTTATAGAGCGACGGAACATATTTTCTCAGGATCATCTCAACAAGCTGAACGAACAGCGCGATAATCAAAATGAACAGTATAGTGTTCAAGTATTCCAGTCCCATAGGAACCAAGAAGAAGTAATAAAGCGGATATGTAGCCGCGGTCGCAAGCGCCATTACCGCGGTTACGGCAACTCCCATTCCGAGCGAGCCGCTTGTCGTTTTTGAAACACCCAAAAACGGACAAATTCCAAGGAATTTCGAGAGAACGAAGTTGTCCGTTAAAATTCCCGTGAGGAGAATTATCATCATGCTTTTTGCAATATCTCCCATTATTTATTCTCCTCCTTTTTATCAGCTTCTGCGGCTTTTTCGGAAATCTTTTCAGCAGCAGCCGTTTCTCCTGCCGCACTCGGACAACCTTCTCTGTTGGGGCAAGCCGCGCAGCCGGTTGCTTTCGGGGGCTGGCGGTTAGCTATCTTATTCACGAGAGCGATAAGGCAGCCCAGTACGAAAAATCCGCCCGCAGGAAGAATAAACAGCGTCATAGGCTCCATAAAGTTCGGGCAGACCTGAATTCCGAACCAAGTTCCCGAACCGAAAATTTCACGGATAGAACCCATACACAGCAGTGCAAGAGTAAATCCGATACCCATTCCTGCACCATCGAGAGCAGCCGCAGCGGGATTATTCTTGGAGGCGAACATCTCCGCGCGTCCGAGAATTATACAGTTTACCGTGATAAGCGGCAGATATATTCCGAGCGCATCGTAGATAGCAGGGAGAAATGCCTGAAGTATCAACTGGATAAGCGTAACAAATCCCGCAATGATAACTATGTATGACGGCAGGCGCACCGCCTTAGGAATTACCTTTTTGAGGAGTGAAATTACCACATTCGAGCAAATAAGTACGAACGTTGCCGCCGCGCCCATTCCGATAGCGTTGGAAGCCATTGTGGTAATTGCAAGGGTCGGACACATTCCGAGTAGCGTTACAAGCGTCGGATTTTCCTTGATAAGACCCTTGGTGAATTCTTTCATATAACTCACAGTGCCTCACCTCCGTTCGTTGTCCATAAATCGTAAGCCTTAAGTGCAGTATTAACGGCAAGCGCAACGCCTCTTGACGAGTAAGTCGCGGAAGTAACGCCGTTTACCTCGTTTTCGGCAGGAGCCGACTGATTCTTGACTATAGTTACCTCGCCGGATTTTCCTTTGAACATATCAAGGAAAGCGGGGTCATTGGTTTTAGTACCAAGTCCGGGAGTTTCTTCGCCTACGGAAACGACAGCCACGCCCGCTACTTTCTTCTCCTTAACTCCTACCATTATATCGTAGCCTTTTTTGTAACCCTTGACTACGGATTCAAACGCTATAGAGCCATCGGATTTCTTAAAGACCTTGGTGACATTCTGAAGATCCGCGATTCCGGAACCGGAAAAAAGCTCCTCCCACTCGCTTGTGGGTATCACGGAAAAATCATCCTTAGCGCCGCCGTAAATCGTAGTCAGAGCCGCTGCCTGTTTATCCGTGACAACATTTGAGGTGTCAACGTAGGTTGCGTTGTAGACCACAATTACAAGGCAGGAAATTATCGCGGCGATAAGCGCGAGGACTATTATCGGTTTTGCTTTTGCCATATTATTTGCCCTCCTTTGTCTTTGCGGGCTTTACAGCGCCCAGAGCCTTGGGAGCAGTGAATCTGTCGATAAGCGGAGTAAGGCAGTTCATTACGAGTATAGAGAACGAAACGCCCTCAGGCATTGTCGCAAACTGCCGTATAGCAAACGTTATAAGTCCGCAGCCTATTCCGAAAATAAGCTTACCCTTTGTGCTTAGAGGGGTCGTCGAATAGTCGGTCGCCATAAACAGCGCACCCAGAACCAGACCGCCCGACATAAGCTGATAGAGCATAAAGTTCACGTCAAATCCGCCCTTGAAGAGCGAAAGCAGCGCGACTGTTCCGATAAAGCATACGGGCGTTACGGGGTGAACAACTCCGGTAAATATCAGGAACAATCCACCGATAAGCAGCGCAAGAATACAGGTTTCGCCCAAGCAGCCCGCGCGGTTTCCGAGGAACATATCCAAAAGGCTCGGAAGTTCCTCCGCCGAAGCAGCCAAGGGAGTTGCCGAAACCGTCGCGTCGACGCCCTCTTTCCACGAAAACGGCGCTGTCCACTTTGTCATTGACGCTGTAAACGACAGCATAAGCGCTATTCTCGCGGTAATGGCAGGATTAGCGAAATTCTGTCCTATTCCGCCGAAAAGACATTTTACTATCACAATTGCTATAAAGCAGCCAATGATCGCCATATATATCGGCAAATCAACAGGCAGATTGAACGCCAGCAACATTCCCGTTACGATAGCAGAAAGGTCGGACGTTGTGTTCTCGCGCTTTGTGATTTTATTGAACAAAAACTCAAACAGCACGCAAGCCGCACAGCAAATAACCGTAAGTACGACCGCCTTCACGCCGAAGATCCATGTTGACGCGATAAGCGACGGGAACAGCGCAATGATGACCGTAAGCATTATGCGCTGTGTCGACCATGCGCTTCTTATATGAGGAGAAGCCTCAACAAACAATTTACTCATCAGCGTTTCCTCACTTTCCCTGTTGTTTCATTTTCGTCTGGCGCAGAAAATCCTTCGCAAGCTGATTCTTCTCTGCCAAAGGACGTTTCGCGGGACAAACGAAGCTGCACGCTCCACAATTCATACAGAGGTTGACCTTCAGTTCGTCCAGAGCCGCGGCATCGCGAGCGTCATAAGCGCTTTCAAGCTCCGTCGGGCGGAGATTTACTGCGCAGGCTCTTACACATCTTCCACAGCGTATGCAGGCGGTGGTTTTTCTTTCGACCGTATCGCCGAACAGCAAAACGGCGTTGTTTGTTTTTCCGAGCGGGGTATCGGGATCAAACGCGCACGCACCCATCATCGGTCCGCCGAGAACAATTCTGTCGGGCTGACGGCGAACGTCCGCAAATCCTACGATATTATGGAGCAAAGTTCCTACCGGAACGAAGAAATTCGCGGGAGAATTGACAATATCTCCGTCGATCGTAATTCTTCTCTGAACGAGCGGAACGCCCGTTTTCACATAACTGTAGATAAATCCTGCCGTTGAAACATTCATTACCATACAGCCGACGTCGGACGGGAGTTTCCCCTCGCCGACTATTCTTCCCGTCAATGTATGTACGAGAACCTTTTCAGCGCCCTGAGGGTATGCTGACGGAAGTTTTTGCACCTTTATATTCGGGTATCTCACACAAAGTTTGGTAAGCTTATCAATAGCCTTCGGCTTGTCGGCTTCGATACCGATTATTGCGTGAGGTATTTCAAGCTTCGTCATTACCAGATCAATTCCCGCAAGAACGTTGTCGGAATTTTCAATAAGCTCGCGATAGTCGCTCGTGATATACGGTTCGCACTCCGCGCCGTTCAGGAGCAGGTAATCAATAGTGACCTTGCTTCTGTCATAAGCGAGCTTGACATGCGTAGGAAAGCCCGCACCGCCAAGACCCACAGCGCCGCTTTCGCGGACAGCCTTGATAAAATCCTCACGGGTGTCAATTTTCGGAGGTTTTATGCCCTCATACATATCGTTTTTGTTGTCGTTGGTGATGACGACAGTTTTGACGTATCTTCCGCCGACATTCATAACGTCCTTTATCTCCTTTACCACGCCGCTTACGGACGCGTGGACGGGAGTGGACATAAACGCCTCGGTATCGCCTATTTTCTGTCCGATCTTCACCTTATCCCCTACCTGAACGCAGGGCTCGCAGGGCGCTCCGATATGCTGGAGCATACTCACCGCGACCTCCTCAGGAGCGGGGATCTTTCTGGTCGACAGTTCCGCGGAACCGCTGAAATGCGGCAGATGCACGGAATGCAGTTTGCCCAAAATAATCATTCCTTTCCATATTTCCTTGACGGCAAATACCTCGGTTTACAGCCTAAACCGCCTTCCCATTCGATAATGAAAAGGCGGTCGGTATATTACCGCAATAATTCCACTGTAATAAATTTCCGAAATCAGAACATTTCGATATTGCCTATATCATCTTTTTTCTCAGGGGAGAGCGACTCGGTCGCTGGACGACGGGGCTTAACGCCCTCAGGAGGCGGGTATCTGGGTGTCATAGCAGGCTTACCCTGAGCAGCGGCAGGCTTTGCCTCAACTTTCGGTTCTTCCTTCGGGGTTTCGGCGGGAGTTTCGGGGAAAGCAGGCTCACTCTGCTGAGAGTGGTCGACGTTTCTCACGTTGTCCTCATACCATTTTGCCGCCATCATCGGGCTTAAAATAATATCAAGCACCTCATGAGGACCTTCCGTCACGTTTTCGGGGATAACGTTTCCGCCGTTGGGGTCGGGCTCGCATATATCAAAGCTGACCTGTCTGCGGAACTTTATCCTGCAATACAAAAACTCAGGCGGGATATGCTCTATCTGAGCTATTTCCTCAAGCCATAGGAACGGCGTCATACCGCCGATGCTGATGTCGTCGATAAGCCACCCCGCTGCCTGATCCGCGTCGTTATGGCAAAGGTACAGCGCGAAGCGGAATTTCTGCTCCTTCTCGCCGTTCATAAGTCCTATGGTAAAATTCTTGACGATAAAGCTGTTAAGGACGCTCTTTTCGTATCCGCAGCACGGGCAGACGCCGCCATATCCGAAGAGCTTCGCGTTTACGTCGCGTGCAAAATAATTCCTGTAAACTTTAGGCTGACGCTTTTCAAATATAGAAATTCTTCTGATTTCATTTGTGAGGTAGTCGAATTCCTTTTTGGAAATCGTCGGAACGGGCTTGTAGTAATACGGCAGCTGATCAAGCAGCATAATGTTCGGTTCTTCCGTTCCCGAATAAAGACCGCGCAGAAGATTCTTGTTTACTCCCGTAAGGATAAATTCCACGAATCCCGCATACTGCGGCTTGGTCATATTGTCGCGGAGAATGACGAGTTTCACGCTCTTGGACATATCTTCCGGAGAGATAGGGGCGGACATATCCACTATTTTCATCAATTTCTCGTCAGCGGAAAGCAGCGCTATCTTGTCAAGACCGAGGTCACAGACGTAAATTTTCGCCAAAGCCGCCTCAACAGTATCAGCGTTTCTGCATTCCGGCAAAACCGACAGGATATCCTGCGTATCGAAAGAGAATCTTCCCTGACTGTGCGGGAAATCGAACACTCGGTTGTTTATGAGCCCGCTCTCGATAATTGCGTAAACATCTCCTACGATGTCGAGCAGCTCGGCATTTGAGATATTAGGCGGTATCATAAACTGCTTTCCGTAAACGGAGAAGCGGTAGCGCTTATTGATATCCAGTGCGAGAGTTACCTCTCCGCCTTGACTCTTTATCTCTTTCAGGAACTGAATGGTATCCTTACCGTTGGTAAAGGAGTTTACCATCAGCGTTACGACCTGATTGAATATCTGGTGATTCTCGAAGCGCATTTCGTGTGCCGCGAGTGTATCGTATGCCTTTTTGAGGTTACTGATATTTATTTTGGATATCTCAAACTGAATGGAAGCCGTTCCGGAAGTAATGACAAACTGGAAATACTTCATTGAGATGCGGTAATTTTCACCGAACATCTCGTCGATAACAGAGAACGCGTCTGCAAGAGCGTTTTCGTCGGCTACCGAGCCGTTTACGATACATTCGTTAAGCTTCAGCGATATAATGCTCTTGAAGTATGCGGAAAGCTCATAGTCCTTTATCTTCTTTCCATACGATTCCATATTGAACCGCAAGCCTTCAAGGAAGAACGAATAAAGGAACTCCTCGCCGCCCTCGTCCGTACCGGGCTCCTGCCAATTGTACTTTGCGACGAGGACGTGGTTGTCGTCCTTGCCGTACCAGTCGTTCATCTGGTCAATATCTTCGTAGAGCGCTTTTGCCGCTGCGCCGTCCTCATGCTCCTCCTTTGTTACGGAACGCTCGGTGAAAAAACCGTGGCTGCGAAGCTCTCTGAACGCTATCGGGTTTTCGATCTGCGGGAACTGTACCGAAACGCTGTTTCCGAACTTCTCACGCAGACCTTTCGCGATATTGCTTGTATTTACATAATTGTAAAAGAACTCAAAAACAAACTGTCTGGGTCTTAACATATAAAGCTCAGGCTTATCCTGACGAGGCATAAGCTCCAGCACGAACATCTTGCGGTAATCGTCGGCTACAGCCATAATGCCCTGCTCTATCTTCGCGGAGCATTCCTCTAAGGAATCGTACTTTATTCCAGAACGGTTATTTGTTATATACTTATTCGGAACGGATACGAAGAACGCCGACAGCTGCTCGTCGACAAACTCCTTGGAATTTGCGCGGACAAAGCCCGTGAGCTCGAATGTCGAAAAGTAATTGTAGTTGGACATCAGCACCTTTGCCGCGTCGCGCTTCGTCCCCGAAATAGCGTAAGGAATAAGGTAAGTGAAGCCGTCGTGTTCGGCAGTTATAAAGTCCGCGACGGATTTTCCGTTCTCTGAAAAGCGGACTTTCATAATATCATGTTCGTCTTTGCGGTACTGTTGTATTTTGTAGACGACCTCGCGGTTTCCGAAATTTAACACAGCGAGGTTGATCGTGCGTTCCATACACTCGGTGTCGTCGTTTGCTGTGAGGTTCTTTTTACGAACAAACGCGAAGCACAGATCCACCATATTGATATAAACGCCCTTTTTCGAGGTGAGCGTAATGAGGTTTTCGTGGAGTGCGGACTGTTCGTTTTCGGGGAGTGCGAATACTATTTCCGTATGCGGGAAATGCTCATCTGTAAGCTGAAGCTCGCGCACCTTCAACGTTCCGTCGTCATTTACGACACGCAGCGAATAATTGTTCGAGCGCATCTTGAACCAGTCAACGTTTGCGAAAACGCTCTTCGCGCCCAGACCGAAACGTCCCTCACGTCTTTTATCCCCGTCGTTTCTTCCGACGGAAAGATAATAGAACACCTGTTCCAGACGGAATCCTGTTTCGTTATAAGTGAGTTTTACCTGTCCCTCGTCGAGGAACTCTATCATTACCTTAATGTCGGGAGTTTCATAATCGCAGCCGAACACGTTCTGCAAAAGCTCGCGGATAATGGACTCACGGGGATAATCCTTCGCGATACCCGCCATATTTACCGCGCCTCTGCTCGCGTAGATGTTATTGAAATAGTCCTTGAACGGCGCGCTGTCGATCTCTCCCGAATCGAGCCTGCGCTGAATATCCTCGACGACGTTTTTCATTCCCTCTTTGTCGCCGGCGGTATTTCGTTCAAAAAAGTCGCCCAGCAGCTTTTCTACCGTTTCATAGCTTCCAGCCATTACTCTGCCCCATTTCTCCGTGCTTGTATGACCTTACGCGCCGCACGGTTGACGCGTTTTTGGTTTTGAGATCCAATTAAAAACCGTCATTATAAATTTTTATATAATCCTTGAAAGAGCGGTCGGAATCCTGTTCCTTGGCTCTGTATTTCCATATTCCGTAAAGAGCGGGATATTGCAGGCAGTCGTTCAGACCGCTTATCTCCTGCTTTATTTTCAGGTGGAAATTGCCGACGTTCTTGTGAAGCTCGTCGATCTCTTGCTTCGCGCTGTTAAGTCCGGGGATCATTTCCGAAGCGAATGGCTCGTTTGAGAACGAGTCGCTTGCGAAAGATGCAGCCATTTCGTCCCTGCGCGGAGCTTTTTCAAGCTTTCCGTCATTTGTCACGCAAAGTCCGCCGAGAGAGTTTACAGCGTTATTTATATCGGATTCCGAAGCTCCGTCCGAAAGTCCGAAGAGCTTATATATTTTCTTCAGCTGTTCCTCCGCAAACTCCGAAAGCTCCTTGCCCGAACCGATTTTTTCCGATCCGGCGACAGGATACTCGCACTTTACTTTCTTGATAAGGTCAAGGCAGTTATCTACCTGCTTTGCGAAGTCGCGGATATATTTGAGGTCGGCGACAAGTTCGTTCAGGCACTGACCCTTTTCTTTCACATCGAGCAAGATATTTCTGGCGGGCAGCGCTCCGCAGAAGCCCGCATCAAGCTGCGAATAGAGTGCCTTATTGAGCATACAAGAATCGAAAACTCCGTTCTTATCACGGAATATCACGAATTTTCTCTGAGCTTCTCTCGCCGTGCCGTGTCGGGTCATTCTTCTTTCGAGAAGAACGGGCGAAAGCGGAAGCTCGTAATTGACTATGCAGGTAATATCCTCAAAACCCTCGCCTACGGTTCCGAGGTCGTCGAAGCCTATAAGCACCTTCGGGTGGACTTCGCTTGTTTCCACTGCAAGGTTTCCGGTTATATCCTCGTCCTTGAAAAGACCGCCGCGTGCGTAATGAAGCTCCGGTCCGTAAAGGCAACCGAGCGCCTTGTGCAGATATTCGGAGGTGTTCTTATCGCAGCAGTATATCATAAGTCTGCCCGAAGAATCCGCCAGAACGTCGTCGCAAAGTTTAAGCAGAGCGTCCAGCTTCTTGTCGAACGTTCTCAGATCCTCAACATCTGAGCGGGTAAAATAGCTTTTTGAGTAGATTTTCTTTTCCTTTTCAAACTTATCGCAGTCGAACTGCTCGAAAACGTTGCCGCCGAATTTATAGGTAGGAAGTCCCGTGCGCAGATCTACACGGCGGCGCAGTCCTGTTAAAGCGTCCTCCGCGAACTCGTAATCAACAAAAACAACATCTCTCGTGAATCCGTCGGTGTAGAGCGGCGGATTGAAGTAGCGCATTACCGGATTTGACTCTGAAAGTTTGGAAGCTTCCTCATTAAACTCGATCTCATCGGCTTTTGCGGAAAGGTCGCCGCTGTCCAACACAGACTTTACGAGGGACGCCAGTGCTTTCTTATCGTCCTCGGTTTTCGCGGGGAACGGTGAGTTTATTAGCAGTCTTTCGCTGTTCCAGATTATAGCATTTTCGTATTTTGAGTATTCAGGAACACCTGTATTCTGTTCCTCGTCGATTATTATTAGATTCCACAGAAATCTCTTGGAAATTTTCTTTTTTAGAATATTCTCTCCGACGAGAGCGTCTTTGGAGATGATGTAAAGACTTGCGCCGAACTCGCTGAAAAACAGCAAAGAATTCGACCCACCGGAGATAGTTTTGAAATCCGCGCCTATTGTCGTCACCATTACCTTATACCAGCTGTACATTTCGGCGGACTCGGTTATGATAAGTATATTCGGATTTTCCTGCTCCGCGAGTACGTCATAGACACACAGTCCCGCTTTGGTATATTTCTCCGAGCCGAACTCGCTGCAATTAACGGCAAACCCGAACCTGCGAAGTTTTTCGGGCGCGGAAAGATTCGCGGCGGAAAGATTCAATCCCACCAGCGGCATATACTTCAAGTTACTCAATTATCGCACCTCCGAACATATTTCAAGCAAACAGGCAGACAAAAATTCCGCGCCGAAACATTCATTTTCCGACGCATTTATGAATCTTGTCCAAACATACAAATACCCTGTAACTTAATTATACACCAAATATTTAATTATTACAAGTCCAACAAACCATATAGATATAGAGAAATATCGAGGTAGTTTTTTGTATATTTTGCACAAAAGTAATCGTTATCAGCATTTTTTAACTTAAAAAAATGTATAATTAAACTAACAGTATAGATTATTTATTAAGTTTGAATAGGATTTAAGTAGGATTTAGAATTTTGCACAAAAACCATACTGAAATTTCGTAAATAATTCACAAGAGTTTAGAATAACAAAAATTCCCATTGCAAAATTAGAAAAAATGTTGTACAATATAGTTAATGAATATAGAGGAGATTTTTATGCTAAAAGCTATCCTTTCCAAAAAAGAGCTTTCCGAGCAGAGTGAATTTTTCGGATATGTGCGGGATCTGCTTCAGGACGAAGCGGTTTCACGGCTGAAAGATTTCCGTCACCATATTGGAACGACACGTTTTCAGCACTCACTTAACGTTTCATATTACAACTTCCTGCTATGCAAAAAGCTGAAACTCGACGCCCGTGCCGCCGCAAGAGCGGGACTTTTGCACGACCTGTTCTTTTACGACAGACGCAAGCATATAAACGTCGAATCTTCTCATGCTGCTGAACATTCCAAAGAGGCATTGAAAAACGCCTCGGAACGGTTTGACCTTTCGGAGCTTGAACAGGACATGATCGTCAACCATATGTGGCCCGCGACAAAGGCGCGTCCAAAATTCAAGGAAACCTACGCCATTACACTGGTGGACAAGTTCTGTGCGACTGCGGAATTTTCGAAAATGGTTTACAACTACGCTATTTCAAAAACACAGATGGTCGCCTGCCTTGCAGCGGTCATTTGTCTGAGATTGACGCTTAAATGACCGATATCCCCCGAATTCGGGGGATTTTTTTGTTGCTTCGCTGAAAAATCCTTCCTTTTTGCGGATAAAATACTTGAAATAAATTATATTTTATGGTATAATAAATGCAGTATTTTTGTGGAGGTAAAATTATGGTAGTTCAACCCAAGGTACGCGGATTCATTTGTACGACTGCCCACCCTGTCGGCTGCGAGGCGGCTGTTAAAAAACAAATAGACTATGTTAAGTCCAAAGGGAAAATTCCCGGCGCGAAAAAGGTCCTTGTAATCGGCTCGTCGGCGGGGTACGGTCTGGCTTCGAGAATTTCGGCGGCGTTCGGCTGCGGCGCGGCAACGCTTGGAGTTATGTTCGACAAAGAGGGCGGCGGAAATAAAACAGGCACGGCAGGCTGGTACAACACAAAAGCTTTTGAGAAATTCGCCAAAGCAGAGGGACTTTACGCGAAATCCGTAAACGGCGACGCTTATTCCGACGAGTGCAAAAAGGAAGTTATTGACATTATAAAAGCCGATTTGGGCAAAGTTGACATGGTGGTGTATTCTCTTGCTGCTCCGAGGAGAACGGTGGGAGATGTTGTGTATAAAAGCGTTCTGAAAACCACGGGCGCACCTTATACGAACAAGACCATTGACCTTAGAAACAACGCCATTTCGGAAATTACGATTGAACCCGCGACCGAGGAGGAGATCGAAGCTACCGTCAAGGTTATGGGCGGCGAGGACTGGGAAGCGTGGATAGACGCACTGAAAGCCGCCGACGCTATTGAAGACAACGCTGTGACTGTCGCGTACAACTACATCGGTCCGAAGATAACTCACCCGATGTATTTCGAGGGGTCTATCGGGCGCGCGAAAGCTCATCTTTTCGATACTTCCAAAAGACTAAATGAAAAGGGAGTTCGGGCTTACGTTTCCGTAAACAAGGCTCTGGTTACGCAGTCGTCGTCGGCTATCCCGATAGTGCCGCTGTACATTGCCATTCTCTACAAAATTATGAAAGAAGCGGGAAATCACGAGGGCTGTATAGAGCAGATGTACCGACTGTTTTCCGAATTCGGGAATAACAAACTTAATCTTGACGCGGACGGAATGATCCGCATGGACGACTATGAAATGCTTCCCGATATTCAGGAAAAAGTCACCGAGGTGTGGAACAATATCTCGCAGGAGAATTTCAAGGACTGCACGGATATTGACGGCTACTGGAAAGATTTTTACGAGATGTTCGGGTTCGGCATTGACGGCGTGGATTATGACGCTGATGTTGAGGTATAAATAAAAAACTCGCTCGAAGGTATTGTCTGATATAAAAGTACTATGGCGTTTCTGTTGACAATGCGTCGGCGTTATGCTATAATAATTACTAAGATAATTCGGAATTTATTGAGAATCCCTGTTATGCTGTTGCATAAGGAGTATAAACAAGATGTCTAAATATGGCATAAAAGCGGCAATTGCATATGGAGAAACCTTAAAAGAATTTAGCGATATATCTGAAGCTGAGAATTATTTTATTTCATACAAAGATAATTTACTGAATATACTGAACACTATCTGTACACAAAAATCCATATTTTCCCCTGATTATACAATTGAAAGCCTAAAAAAATTAGAAAAATGGTATTTTGATTTATACGAGAAAGAATCATTTGATAAAGTAGGATTAACTCAAACAGAGTTTGAAAGCATTATGTCCATATATTGGGGTGCGGTCATTGTTAAAAATAACGAAGACGCTAAATGGGTGGTTGAAGAGTATGCCTTTTCGCAAAAGAAGTATGAGTTCTTAGTGAGTAAAAGGTTTATTTTCTATTTCAATAGTTAATAGATTTCATAACCTGTATAACAAGCAAGGCAACAAACGAAGAAATCTGTTATTTAGAGAATACAATAGGTTTTTCGCAAGATAACTTCCGGTTTATCTTAGTAACATAATAAAAAACAATGCCCCGACGCAGTCGCAGACCGCTTCGGGGCAAAGCTTCCGTATGAGTATCTGACTAATAATAGGCGAGTTTTTTTCCTTACTTGAATCCGTAAAGCTGCACCTGCTCGAAACCGTCAAGCAGCGACTCCGACATTGAGAACGCCATCTCAACGCCACGCGCTACACACTCGATAGGCTTGTCCGCGATAAAGCACGGCGCACCTACCCTGTCACTAACAAGCTCCGCCAGACCGCCGAGCATTGCTCCTCCACCCGTGAGCAGGATACCGTTGCCGAGAATATCTCCAACAAGCTCCGGAGGCGTAGATTCCAGCACGAGCTTCACTTGTTCCACTATTTCCATAGCGTTATCGTGAAGTGCTTCGTACATATCAATATCCGAAATTTCAAGCTTTTCGGGCAGACCTTTCAGCAAGTGCCGTCCGCTTACCGTCATTTTCTTCTGTCCTGTCGGATTGAATACGTTAGCGATCTCCATTTTAGCTTTCTCGGCTGTTTTTTCACCTATGAGTATTTTATACTTCTGTGTGATATGGCGGATTATTGCAGCGTCGAATTTATTTCCTGCCATTTTGACGGAACGCGACTGAACAATTCCGTTAAAGGAAACTATCGCAACATCAGAGGTACCTCCCCCGATATCCACGACCATTGTGCCGTTGGGCTTGGAAATATCTATACCCGCACCGATAAGCGCCGCTATCGGCTCCTCGATAAGGTAGACCTTCCTTGCGCCGGCGGAAAGTGCCGCTTCGACGACGGCTCTTCTTTCAACGTCCGTTACGGAGCTTGGTACGCACAGCACCACGCGTGGTTTCACCATAAATCCGCCGTTTACAATGTTTATAAACTCCTTTATCATCGCCTGAGTCATATCGTTGTCGGAGATAACTCCGTCTTTCAGCGGACGTACCGCGACGATATATTCGGGAGTTCTGCCTATCATTTTGTAAGCCTCAGTCCCAACGGCGACGACGGCTTTCTTCTTCCTGTCATAAGCTACGACGCTCGGTTCATTGAGGACTATCCCCTTTCCCGAAACTGTGATTATGATGTTTGCCGTTCCTAAATCAATTCCGATATCCAGTGACATTTTTTTACTCCTATAGTTTGAATTTGTGTTTTAACGCTCCTCGTCATCGTCGTGAAAACAGCGTTTTTTTGAGCATATAAGCTCCCTTATCATTTCCGAAAGGACCACCTTCCGCATAGGCTCTACTCTGTCGCGAAGCTCCACTGAATTTCGCGGAGTTCCCGCGTATTTCGACACCCTTGCAAACCGTGCAGGGACTTTTTCAGCGATGATCCTCGAAAAGACCCCTACACACTTATCACAACTGCACGCGTTGAATCTGTCAAGTATTTCGGGAGCTTCTTTCGCTATTGCAAGCTCCGTTATATTCACGACTACGGTATCTCCAGTATCCGAAAATACATCTCCGAAATCGCGCTTCATTATTTTTGAAAGCGGTTCACGTTTTCTCAGCTGCTGCGGAATGCGGCTTTTTCCTGCCATTATGACCTGATTCGACTTGGAATCTTCTTCGCGCATAAGCCTCATTACCTGCGGAGTTCTGCACCCTGAACGCGGCATTTTATCGTCCGCGATGTGAGATTTGGCTTTTTTCATTTCCCGTCACCGCTTGATTTCTGCTTTTTTTGAATCTTTTCCGGCTTTGATTCTTTTGCGGGCGGCGAAATAAGCTCTTTGATAAAAGACTTATACTCCTTTGCGGCACGGCAATTAGGCGCATAGGTTATAATGGATTCGCCGTGAGCGGGCGCTTCCGCTATGGATACCGACGCACTTATCTTCGTTTTGAAGATCGTAGTATCCAGTTGGTCGGCTATCATCTGTGCCAATTCCTCGACCTCTTTTGTGAGGGTAAGGCGCGGATTATACTTGTTCAGCAAAATTCCACGAACGGTCAGCTGCTTGTTGTAATAACGCTTAACGGCAAAAATCGTTTGTCTTAGCTGCGCTATTCCCTGAAGTGAAAGTACCTCACACAGCATCGGTATTATAAGCTCGTCCGACGCTGTATAAGCGTTTATCGTCAGCACCGACAGGGCGGGCGGCGTGTCGAGGATAATATAATCGTAATCTTTCTTGACGTAGCCTATTTGCTCGCGGAGGACGTACTCACGCCCGACTCCCGTCATCTCAAGTTCCAGACCCGAAAGCAATATATTCGACGGTACGACATCACATATATCACCATGGATTATGGCGTCGCCGATGTCACAGTTGCCTTTCATAACGTCGTAGATGGTGAAATTATCCTCAACTTCGACTCCGAGGCTGAAACTAAGATTTCCCTGCGGGTCGAGATCTATAGCGAGGACTTTTTTTCCGAGTTCGGCAAGACCGCCGCACAGACCCGTACAGGTCGTCGTCTTTCCCACTCCGCCTTTTTGATTGGTTACAGCAATTATCTTTGTCAATGAAATTCCTCCATTAAAAAAACGAATTAAGGACGCACAGGGGAGTACACCAGTACGCCCTGCGCGTCCACTTCGCTGACTGTTTTTTAGAATTCGGGATCATTGTACTCGCCCGAAGTGCTGTCTTCGGGTACATAAACGTGATAGTTGGTCTTACCGTTTTTCTTTACATAGTACATCGCCGTATCAGCGAACGCGATAAGCTGGTTGCCGTCTTCGGTATGCTGCGGGCAATAGGAGATACCTATTGAAGCGCGGACGTTTATCAGCATTCCGTCTGTTGTGGTATATCCGACGTAAAGCTCGTCGATTATATCCATCGCTATCTGTTCGAGATTTGCTATATCCTGCAGATTTGTATAGCACAGCACGAATTCATCTCCGCCAAAACGTCCTGCCATTCCGCCGCGGTCGTCTACCTTCTTGCGGATAGTATCGGCAACGTATTTAATGACCTCGTCACCGACGGCGTGACCGTAACGGTCGTTTATGAACTTGAAGTCATCGACATCTATGAACATTGTCGCGACCTTATTCGGACCTCTGCGGTCAAGAACCTGAGAGAGCTGTTTAATGAACGTGCTTCTGTTAAGGAGCTGCGAAAGGAAGTCATAGCTTGCGCGCTCGGAAAGCTGCACTTCAAGCTTCTTCTCATTATCAATATCAATAAGGACGCCGATAACACGCAGCGGGTCGCCCAGACGATCGGAGATGCAAGTTGCCTTACAGTTTACCCAAACCGTAGCGCCACTCTTGGTTTTGAGCTGATACTCCGAGCTGAAGCTGCCTTGATTTTTAAGGAGCGTATTTATGTCGCGTCTATATTTTTCAGCGTATTCGGGTGTCATAAGAGAATCGAGGAACCGACCATTTGAAAGGGTCGCGGTCTTGATATCGAGGTCGAATTTTGCCAAGGCGTTATCAGAAACGTACATTCTCTCTTTATGGAAATCCCACTCGAAAAGCATATTATCGGACAGCACTGCAATCGTGCGGTAGCGCTCCCCGTTCATATAGACCTCATCGAGGAACTCGTTGAAAGAATTTTTGATAACACCAAGCTCGCTCTTATCGTGACGGGTATCGAATCTCATATTGATAACGCCTTCGTCCACGTCTATCGCGGACATTTCCGCTATCATCTTATTCATATTATTGGTGAACTTTCCGATTATCGTGAAAGTTATAAGCATACACAGCACGCATATTACTGCCACTACAGCCCAGATTATGATATTTGTGGTTTCGGCAAAATCGGTCATAGCCGAGGTATCGACCGCGCCTACCCATCTCCAGTTGTTTATGTCGGGGATAATGCCGTATACGACGGTATACTTTCCTGCCGTATCGGTTTTCATTGTGGTATTATCGTTAGTGCCTATATTCTCGGAGTTAAAATATGTGTTTCTTACATTTCTGAACGGATTTCCGCCCTGTCCCGCTTTGGAAACCGAGCCCACGCCGTCAATATTTACGGCGTTTCCGTCGGCATCGAGGAGCGCCATGTGACCCTTGCCGTTAAGATATGTTCCCGAAAGAGCCCTGCCTATTCCGGTATTCTTGCCAACGCCGATAACAAACACGACGTAGCCGAGGTTCTTGTTATCCTCGGAAATGACATGAGAAACGTAGAACCCGTCCTCCTGATAGCTTTCCCAATTCAGCAAACACGATACGGGAGTAAATCCTCCCTCGCCAAGATGCTCAAACGTACCTGTCTGTTTTCCGGCAACAGAGGTGAGAACAGCGCCGTTACTGTCGACGATAAGCACATCAATGTAATCATCACTTGAATTCTTATACGACGCGATAGTATTCTGAGCCGCGTTATTATTGGACTTTGCGTTGTCGATGACTTCTCCGTCCTTTGCGAGAGCCGCCGCGCTGTCCACATAGCTTGAAAACAGTCCGTCGAGCGAACCCGATTTCGTAAGAGAAACAGTTTCAAGCTCATTCTGGCTTACAGACTTGCTGAAATTGATGGTCACAAACGTACCCACAAGACCCAACAGCAATGTAGGCACTATGACAAACGCAAGCAATACGCCTATCAAGCCGAATTTTAGTGTCGATTTTCTCATTATTTCTCCCCCTGAATAAGAAAATGTATATTAGTGGCGCAGGCACTGCGTCAGAAATTCCCTGTGCCGTTTACCGAAGCTTCCTCCTGTGCGGCTTTCCTTTGGCGGATCTCGGACTGCACCTTATAGATATATCTTCCGATATAATCTTCCTGTGCCGCCGTAAGCCCCTCAAACTCGCACCCGTAGCCCAATATTGATCCGTCCGGATCGCGCTGTACTCTCAGTACTCTTGCAGCCGCGTTAAGCGGATAATCCGAGAAAAGATCCACTTCAATGCACACCAGATCGTCGGGAATAAGCTCCTCCTCAACGACCAGAAAGACCCCGCCCACGTTAATATCAAGGATATTTATCTCACGCGGTTCGTCAAAGCGTATAGTCTTTTCATCGCGCACATAGAACAACATCCTGCCCTTTTCGCTGATTTTGAGCTTAAAATATCTCCTGCGTTCTTCGAGAACCTGTGTATCGTTATTACGCATAATGCGGATATTCATTTGTGTATCCATGGAAACGGAAACAGCGCCGTTATACTTTATCCTGTCGCCGCTTTTTGTGGTCGCGACTACGAACACAAGAGTATTGCGGTCGAATTCGGGCAAATCTCTGCCCTTTATCATTATTATGCTGTCCTCATCAGACGAGATATTTGTCGGAACGACAAAATTTTTCTCAACAGAAAGAATGATATGTTCCTTATCATCGAGGACATCAAGTTTTATGACTTTGCTGCCAAAAAGCATGGGCATCATACCTTTACCTGAATTTATTGCAGAATAATCCTTTATTATTATACAACATTATTCAAAATAAATCAAGTATTATTATAAATTTTCTAAAAAAATTACAGAAATTTTTTTATTTTTTGGTTAACTTAACGAAAAAGCCGCTCGATATCGTAAGGGAGTTTGCTTTCGGCGGACACCTTTTCGCCTGTGAGCATATCGGAAAAACTTACCTTACCGCAATGGAGCGCTTGCCTATCAAGCTCCGAACAGTCGCCGCCGTACATCTCGTCACCTATCAGCGGAAAACCTATATATGCCATATGGACACGAATCTGGTGTGTTCTCCCTGTTTTGAGAGTAATTTCCAGAAGTGTTCTGCCGTTCTTCACGAGAATGGGTCTGTACAGTGTTTCGGCGAATTTTCCGTCGGGGCGGACTTCTCTTTTAATTATGGAATCCGAGATACGTCCTATCGGCTCACAGATACTTCCGGATTCGGTGATCTCCCCGTTTACTGCAGCGAAATATGTCTTTACGAGCTTTATCCCGAATGCCGCGGGCTTGTTTTTTGCGCAGACGCAAAGCCCGCTTGTTCCGAGGTCAAGTCGGTTGAGCGGTCTGAACATAAGCTGCGGATAAAGCGCCGCGAACAGGTTTGCAAGTGTGTCGTTATAATGGTGGAGCGACGGGTGAGTCGGCATCTTCGGCGGCTTGTCGAAGATCACATAGTCCTCATTCTCAAAAATCACAGGGGCGTGAAGCGTATGATTCGGCAGGATATCGGATTTTTCCACATCGTCGAAAACCGCCTTCAGGATATCTCCCGTATACACCCTGTCCACGGTGCGCAGTATTTCCCCGCCCCGCGTAAGCCCTCCCGAAACTTTAAGCGCGTTTATCGCCCTGCGAGAAAATCCGTGAGAACGCAGGAAATCGAGCGCTGTCATTCCGTTCTCGGAAGAAGAAACAGTGAACAGAAGAGTTCTCATTTCGTGAGATTGAGCTTTCCGATATTCCGATAATCCTCCGCGAAGGTTATTGCGTTATACATTACGAGCGCCTGACTGTAATCATCAAGGTTGACAAGCCTTCCGAGGTCCGTCTGTATATAGCGCATATCGACCATTGTTATATGGCTGTAGTGATTCGCGAGGAACGGAACGAGCGAATGCGCATAGCTATCCTTTATCACGAGAATGGACTTTCCGTTGTCGATGTTTGTCTTTATATCCACAAGCGGCGCGTTGCTTCCCGTGAACGAGGAATATTTATCCTTTGTGTCAAGGAATTCACGAACATAGAGCGAATCATATGTTTTTATCTCCGTGCCTGTATTGACGGTCATTGTCACCTCAGGCTCGCCGTTTGCAAGATGATAATACTCCATCGTGTCGGCGGGAACGCTGTCGTCGAGGTTCTTAGAGTAAAGAGTTCCTCGGAAATCGTTGGAAGCGGTTTCGATATTGAAGGAGCCCATACCGTAAGCGCTGTATCCGAGCGATTTTGCAGCCGCGCTGTATGCGTAGAAAGCTCCCAGACTTGTCCAGTGGTGGTCGGTACGGTAGCAGATATATTCGTCTTTATGCGCCGAGAGATAACTCAAACAGTCGATGGTCGTCACGCCGTTAAGTTGTTTATAAACGTCGTCAATAAACGCCTTTTCGCTCAACAGACCCGCATAGGACGGGATCTTGTTTCCGTAGAACTCCTGAGCGGTCGGCGCTATCATAACATAAGTCTTGATATTTGGGTGACGCTCGGCAAATTTATTTATAGCGGCAGCGGCTTTTTCCATACCCTCGCTGTCGTAATCCTTGAACGACTGCACCATCTGATCCCCGACGGTGTAAACGCCGTTTATCTCCTGCTTCCCCGAAAGTGTCTGCAAGCGGTTGCAGAGTTTTACCCACTCGGTTCTGCCAACGATATGGTCGCAGAGATACTTCTCAAAATCATCGCGGAAAGCCTCACCCTCGCGGTTGTTTATATATTTCCATTTTACCGCGTCAAGGTAATCCTTTGGCGTTTTTGCAGCCTCCCACTTAACGGAATTTATCGGAGTAGGCAGCGACTGTAAGGAGCGGTTTTCGACCTCGCTTTTATCCTGTTTGGGCAAAATTATCGAAACCACCGGCAAAACGACAAGCATTGCCGAGAAAAGAGCTATCATCAACTTGTTCGGAGTCATTTTGAATTTCATATGTTACCCTCCTTAGAAGTTAAAGTACAAAAACGGGTGGTAGGTGGAAGTCGTAACAAACGCTATGGACGCTGTCATAACGCACATCTGCGCTATCGGATAACCGTACTGCACCCACTGCGGAGCTTTGTCGCGTATTTTTCCCACAATTATCTTCAAAGCGTCGGTACAGCCGAAAATCGCTATTGCGAAGATAATTCCGTAGTTTACGAAATAATTTAGCGAAACGCTGTCCGCGAAAACTCCGTTTGCGCCGAACATCGCCCCGATATAGCCGAACACCTGCCCGAAAACGTCGCCGAAATGATAAGTTTTCGCACTTACCACATCAAACATTACCCAGCCAAACACCACCAGAACGAATGTATAAAACCAACTGAAAAACGCGGGTATTTTCTCCAGCCATTTTCCGAGAAACAGCTTTTCGAGTACTATCAGGATACCAAAATATGCGCCCCAGAGCATAAAATTCCACGCCGCTCCATGCCATACACCCGTTATCGTCCAGACGATAAGAAGATTTATTACCGTGCGGGCTTTTCCCTTTCGGCTTCCTCCAAGCGGGAAATAAACATAGCTCTTGAACCATTCCCCAAGCGTCATATGCCAGCGCCGCCAGAATTCCGAAATGCTTTTTGACATATACGGATAGTTGAAGTTTTCGGGAAAATTAAATCCCATCATCTTGCCCAAGCCTATCGCCATATCGGAATATCCCGAAAAGTCAAAGTATATCTGGAACGTAAACGCGAGTATGCCGAGCCACGCCGTCGCCGCCGAAAGGCTTGACAGCTCCATAACCTTGATCTCCGACCATAGAATACCGATATTATCTGCGATGAGAACTTTTTTGCCAAGACCTGTGATAAGCCGAGAAATTCCCCCTGCTACCATATCTTCTGTGATAACGCGGTCGTCTATCTCGTTTTGAACGTCCTCGTAGCGGACGATAGGACCTGCGACTATCTGCGGGAAAAGCGTTACGAACGCCATAAAGCTTGCAGCGTTTTTCTGAACCTTTATCTTCCGCCTGTAGAGGTCTACCGTATAGCTCATTGACTGGAACGTGAAAAAGCTTATACCTATCGGAAGCGGCAGATTCGGATTCGGAATACTCCACCCGAACCAAGTGTTAAATGAATTTATAAGGAATCCCGAATACTTGAAAACTCCGAGCAGACCGAGATTCATCACAAGCGAAACGATAAGACATATTTTACGCACGACAGGCTTGTCGTCGAATTTGTCGATAATTCTTCCTGCCGTATAGTCAATAGCGGTCGATGCTATCATTGCGAGAACGTAGATGGGCTCTCCCCACGCGTAGAATAGCAGACCGCTTATCAGGATTATTACATTTTTCAGTTTCTTCGGGGAGATATAGTAGAGTATCATCGTTATCGTCAGAAACACTAACAGAAATGTCAAGCTGGAAAATACCATAAAATTAAACCCCTTTATCAAAATTCAAGAGAACAAATATGCGATTCACGGCGCACAGTAAACGATATAACTATGCGCAGGCAAATCCTCTTTTTTTAACCAAACCTATATTTTGCCGAAAAACCAAATGCTTCATTCACGCTATTTACCTTGTACGCACTTCAAGAACTCCTCGCGGGTGTACATAATATTCAATACTTCAAGGAACATATTCGCGGAAAGCCGTTCGGGAAGCCCCAGAGCCTTTTGCAGAGCCTTTCTCCGCTCAGAGGAATTTTCCATGCCGACAAGCCCGTATTCCATCAGATCTGCCTTTGTTATCGGCTCTTTCACGGAATTTTCCGTATGCTCCGCGAAAACGCCCGCTTTTTTAAATGCTTCAAGTATAAGCTCGTCGCTTATCCCCTCTACCCCCAGAAGTCCTTGTTTTGAGGGCTTTCTCTTTCGTTTTTCCTTGCCCGTAATATCGGGGACATAGACATTTACGACCTCACCGCCGCGAGCTATCTCCCTTATTTTTGAACGTATCTGAAAGCCCGCGCTGTCGCTGTCGGTCAGTATCACAATGCCTGTTTTTTTCGCCAGCGACGCTATAAGCTCCGCTTTCTCCGCATCATTATATATCGAAAAACCGTCCACGGGAATTATCGGCGCGTCTATGAGATTTGCCAGTTTTATCTTATCGTAGCGCCCCTCGACTATCACGGCTTGCTTTATTTTTATCATAGGATCATTATTTTTTAGGAAGCGCCGAGATCTCAGCCACAGCGCGTTCTATCATAAGTCTTTGGCTTATTTTCGAGGAATTTACGAGCCTGTTTACATCATACAAGATCGCCAGACAATTGCCCAGATACTCCTTAGAGAGATTTTTGGCGCTTCGGTAAGCGTTTTCCACCACAAACGCGCGGTTTTTGGCATACTTGAACGCCTCGATGGTTTCCGACGCTGTTTTTTTCATAAGAAGTCCGAGTTTTGCCCGATAAAGGTCGATAAAATGCCCCGAAAGAACGGAAAGGACAACGCCGGCATCGGTATTCTGCGTGAACAGAATATCGAGTATGCGCATGGCGTTGCCTGTTCTTCCGGCGAAAAGCTCCTTTGAAAGGTTATAGATATTCGTTTCTAACCGCTTGGGAACAAGGGCTTCGATATCATCTATAGTAATTTCTTTGTTCGTGCTTTGACTTTTGAACGCACAAAGCTTCTCTATTTCGATCTGAAGCAGAGTAAGTCCGCCGCCGCATTCCGACGCGAGATAACAGGCGTTCTGGTATGAAATTTCAAAACCCGCACCCGCAAATTTCTTAATAGTCATATCCGCAAGCTTCAGCTGCGGAAGCCGCGACAGCTCGCATGATACGCCCGCTTTTTCCAGAGCGTCGAAAAACTTCTTCGGCTTTTCTTTCAAGCCCTTAAGTGTGAATTCGGGATCTCTCTGCGCCGCTATCAGCACGGTCGTTTCGGGAATATTCTTCAGAAGTTCAAAATACTTTTTTGTTTCGGAAATATCCAGTCCCGCAGGGTCAGGATCCTGTATAAGCACACACTTATACTCCGAAAAAAAGGGCAGATTGTCCGTGATATCCGACAATTCGTCCGCTTTGGGGAGTTTGTCAAACTTTGTGAAATTCATATCCCTCGCAGATTCGGGAACAGCAGCCGAAATTATCTTGTCGACATAGGTTTTCACAAGAAAATCCTCGTCGCCGTAAAGCAAGTATACTCTTTCAAGCTTTCCCGACGCTATTCCGGCTTTGAGTTGAGCTTCGTTGATTTTTCCCATTATCAAGCCATCTGATTATCAAGCTTTTTGCCACCGAGAATATGAAAGTGGAGGTGACGCACGGTCTGACCGCCGTTTTCACCGACATTGGAAACCACACGATATCCGTCGGAAAGCCCCTCGTTTTTTGCTATCTGAGCGATTTTCGCGAAAATATAAGCAACTACAGCGGAATTTTCTTCGTTAAGCTCGTCAACTCCGGCGATATGATTTTTCGGAATGACGAGAATATGCGTGGGAGCCTGCGGATTTATATCACGGAATGCAAGAATCTTATCGTCCTCGTAGACCTTGGTCGAGGGGATCTCCCCTGTGATTATTTTACAAAATAAGCAGTCCATATAGTTCTCCTTTCTAGAGGTAAGAGATTAGAAGTAAGAGGTAAGACCGCACCTTAAAAAATAAGATGTTGCTTACCATTTATGAAGTTAGAGGTAAGCAGTAAACGCAATTACCCAATATGCTTTTTAACTATCTCGACAGCCGCTGAAAGCGCGTCGGGGAGCTTTGCCGCGTCGGGAACGCCCGCCATAGCCTGATCGGGCTTGCCGCCGCCCTTTCCGCCTGCGACAACCGCTATTTCACGCACAAGCGTTCCGGCGTTCGCGCCTTTTGCCACCGCGCTCTTGGAGCATTTGCAGAGAATATTTGACTTGCCGTCCGAAGTCCCCGCCAAAACCGCCACAAAGCACTCAAACCTGTCCGCAAGGCTGTCGCCGACCTTGCGCAAGCCGTCCGCGCCCGTGCCGTCAATCTGCGCCGTGATTATCTTCACGCCGTTTATTTCGGGAACGTTCTCGCCGAGAGTGCCGAGTTTTTCATTCGCGGCAGCCTGCTCCATGCTCTCTATCTTCTTATCCTTTTCGCGAAGTTCGGTCATAACGCTCTCCGCGCGGCGTACAAGGTCGTCCGCATTCTGCGCTTTGAGAACCGAGCAGGTCTTGTTTAACGTATTCTCATAATCATACAGCATTGACATAACGCCCATGCCCGTGATAGCCTGAATTCTTCTCACGCCGCTTGCAACGGACGTTTCCAGAACGATCTTGAACAGCCCCGCCTGCGCTGAGTTTTTAAGGTGCGTACCGCCGCAGAATTCCGTCGAATAATCGCCAACGGACACTACTCTTACCACATCGCCGTATTTCTCGCCGAACAGAGCCATTGCGCCCTTTTTGCGGGCTTCCTCAATCGGCAGAACCTCCGTTACGACGGGCGCTGCCGCCATTATAACATTGTTGACATATTGCTCAACTTTGAGAATTTCCTCATCGGTAAGCGCGCTGAAATGCGAAAAGTCGAATCTGCACTGCGTGGGAGATACAAGCGAGCCGCACTGGTGAACGTGTTCTCCGAGAACGTGCCGCAAAGCCGCCTGGAGAATATGACAGCAGGTGTGGTTGCGCTCGGTCGCCATACGAAGTTCCTCGTCTACCTTAGCGGTAACACTGTCCCCCGTTGAAAATTCTCCCGACTTCACCTCGCAGGTGCTGATAAACTGTCCGCCGCCGAGCTTTTTGGTGTCAAGGACTTCAAGAACAGAATCACCCTTTGTGATAACGCCCCTGTCGCCGACCTGACCGCCCATTTCTGCGTAAAACGGCGTTTTTTCGATAACAACGCCGACTTTGTCGCCCGCTTTGCAGGAATTGACAACCTCCCCGTCCTTTACGACAGCGAGAATTTTCGTGTCCGAAACAAGCGTGTCATACCCGACAAACTCCGTCGAAAACGCGTCAAGCGCGGAATTCTTCGCGTTATCCCAGCCGCCGCCGAGGGATTTATTCGCTCTTGCGGTGTCCTTTTGTACTTTCATACACTCCGCAAAGCCGTCCTCGTCCGCAGAAAGTCCTTTTTCCGCGAGAATTTCCTTTGTAAGGTCAATCGGGAAGCCGTAGGTATCGTGGAGCTTGAAAATATCCTCTCCCGAAAGCACGGTTTTGCCCTCTTTTTGGAGCTTTTCAATCATATCGGAGAGAATTTCCGTGCCCTTGTCGACGGTCTTTGCAAAACTCTCTTCTTCCTGCTGAATTACCTTTTTAATATAAGCGCGTTTTTCGGCTAGTTCCGGATAAGCGGAAACATTCTCGTCAATTACGGTATCGCACACCTCGTACAAAAACGGCTTGTTGTAGCCGAGCAGTCTGCCGTGACGAGCCGCGCGGCGCAAGAGTCTGCGCATTACATACCCGCGCCCCTCGTTCGACGGGAGAATGCCGTCGCCCGCCATAAACGTCGTAGAACGGATATGGTCGGTGATAACACGTATTGAAACGTCCTTCTTATCGTCCTCGTGATATTTCACACCCACAATCGAGCATATCTTTTCAAGGATATTTCTCACGGTGTCCACTTCAAACAGGTTGTCCACGTCCTGCATAACGCACGCAAGGCGTTCAAGACCCATTCCCGTGTCTATATTTTTAGTTTTCAGCTGAGTATAGTTGCCGTTGCCGTCGTTGTCAAACTGCGTGAAAACGTTGTTCCAAATCTCAATAATACGGTCGTTTTCCTCAGCCTGCTCGAAACTCTCCAGCGGACCGTACTTTTCACCCCTGTCAAAGTGAATTTCCGAGCAAGGACCGCAAGGACCGCTTCCATGCTCCCAGAAATTGTCAGTTTTACCGAGCTTTATAATCCTGTCGCGCGGAACGCCTATCTCGTTTGCCCAGATGTCGCCCGCTTCGTCGTCCTCCTCGTAAATAGTCACCCACAATCTTTCGGGCGGTATCTCAAGTGTTTTTGTGAGATACTCCCACGCCCACGCTATTGCTTCGTGCTTGAAATAATCCCCAAACGAGAAATTTCCGAGCATCTCGAAATATGTTCCGTGACGTGCGGTCTTGCCAACGTTCTCAATATCCGGCGTTCTTATGCACTTCTGGCAGGTTGTAACACGGTGGCAGGGGGGTTCTTCTATTCCCTGAAAATACTTTTTCAGCGGCGTCATACCCGCGTTTATCAGCAGTATCGAGTTATCCCCCTGCGGTACCAGCGGAAAGCTCGCCATTCGCAGATGTCCTTTTGATTCAAAAAATTTCAGATAGCTTTCTCTCAGCTCGTTAAGTCCCATATACTTCATAATTTTTCCGTCCTTTGATTTACAGAAATTTCCACGTTGATTCAACTTAAAAACAACGCATACACATAATATTATATAAAAAATTTCACCGATTGTCAAGGGGGTTTTGGCAGTTTACAGTTAAAAGTGAACAATAAGAAGCGGTTCTGCTTCTTACTTCTTACCTCAAAAAAAAACTGCCGCATAAAGCGGCAGCCTTGCTGTTGTGTGAAATTACTTGATGATCCTAATTTTTCCGATAAGGGGAAGTTCCTTCATCTCACCCTGACAAGCGTTCACTATGCCCATTATCATAAGAACCAGCCAGAAAATGTCGACCGCCCAAAAAAGCAGACCGATAATCCAGCCGATAATGGGGATAAGGGTGATTATACCCGCAACAATGTTTACTGCGATCTCTGCGATGAACAGAACCAATCCCTGATTTGCATGGAATTTTGAAAACTCAGTCTTTCCCGCAAGCAGCGGAACCAAAAACAGAATTCCGATATACGCCAGAACACCGAATACCTTTTCGTCGTTTTCCATTGAAAAACCCTCCGATTACAAAATTATATATCTGCGGTGTGCTGCCGCATAATATTACTATACCAAATTTTGCTCAAAAAGTCAAGAACAATTCACAACATTTTTATGAATTTGAACTTTTTTTGTAACTTTTCACAAATTTTGGCTTCAAAACTAAATGGTATAGTAAAATTTACTAAATTCCACGAAAATAGGGATTGTTCTTTTTTTCGGCTGATAGGGTCGTCGGTTCGCCGTGACCGCAAAGAAGCGTGTAATCACCCTCGATCTTTGCGATACGGGAAACGGATTCCTGCATACTTCTCGAACTGCCGGAATAACCGTCGGTGCGTCCGACGCTCCCGCAGAAAACCACATCTCCCGTAAAAATAACGCCCCATTTTTCACAAAAAAGCAGACAACTGCCCGCCGTATGCCCCGAACAGGTCATTACAGAAAATTCTGTGCCGCAGACCGAAAACTTATCTCCGTCCGAAAACAGGTGATCGGGAGTTATCGGTCTGAATTCTGTTCCCTGCATAAACCATGCCCAGCTTTTGTCTGAACTTGAATACATTTCCGAATCGAGGTCGGGAGCGTAGATAGGCGCTCCGGTGCGCTCCTTAAGAGCAGCCGCACCTGCAAAATGATCGTAATGCCCGTGAGTGATGATTATTCCGCCGAGCGCAAGTCCCTCGTTTTCAAGCAGAGCCATTACCTCCTCGGAGGAAGCGGGGTCTATAACTATTGCCTTTTCCCCTGCGGGAATAACGTAACAGTTGGAAGCCAATGCTCCCAAAGGAAGGCAGGCGATCTTCTCCATAAATATTCTCCTCTTCTATATAACCTCTTACTTCTAACCTCTAACCTCTAAAAATCACGCCTTGCCTGTTCTTTCTGCGGAAACAACACCGGGGATCTTCTTCAAGCGCAGCATAACGTTTGCCAGCTGCTCGACTCCCGCTATTTCGATAGTGATAAGGAAGTTGACGTTGCCGTTTTTCAAACGGTGCATATTCATTTCGTGGAGCGGTATCCTGTTTGCCGCTATGACCGCCGTTATGTCCGCGATGACAGACGATTTCTGCTCGGCGACGATATCTATTGTCGCACGGTAGGTCGAATCGTCCACTCCTGCCCAGCTTGCCTTTATCCAACGGTCACTGTTTTCGCTGTCCATATTGTTGATGACGTTGACACAGTCCTGCTTGTGTATCGAAACACCAAAGCCCCGCGTCACGAATCCGATTATCGGATCTCCCGGAAGAGGATTGCAGCACTGTGCGAATTTTATCATACAATTATCCACGCCTTCAATAATTATTCCCTTTTGACGGGAACGGCGGTTGGTTTCCTCGATATTTTCCTCAGCGGTAGGAACGACAGCGTTCTGCTCACGCTGAACACGCAGCTGTTCTTCCTTTATTCGCTGAATGACCTTGGACATTGAAACTCCGCCGTAACCTATTGCGGCGTAAAAGTCGTCTATTGAATCAAGATGCGCTCTTTCGGCAGCCTGAGAAATAACCTCCTCACTTAAAGGGATACCGTTTCTTCTGAATTCCCGCTCTAACTCCTCACGTCCGCAGACGATATTTTCCTCGCGGCGTTCTTTCTTGAACCACGAGCGTATCTTGCCTTTGGCTTCGGTAGTTTTTGCGATTTCCAGCCAATTCCTGTTCGGTCCGTAATTCGGCGAACCGCTTGTGAATATCTCGACGATATCACCCGTTTTCACCTGATAATCGAACGGGACCATTCTGCCGCCAACCTTTGCGCCGGTCATTTTATTTCCGACCTCGGTGTGAATAGCATAGGCAAAGTCGATAACGTTCGCTCCCAAAGGCAGGGTGAACACGTCGCCTTTAGGTGAGAACACGAAAACTTCGTCCTGAGCAAGGTCGTTTTTTATTGCGTCGGCTATTTGCTCAACATCGTCGGCTTCCTGCTGACGCTCAAGCAGTTCGCGTATCCAGTCGAAGCGCTTTTCTCCTGCTACCGAACCTTTAAGCCCCGCCTTGTACTTCCAGTGTGCAGCAATTCCGTACTGCGCGGTATTATGCATTTCGACAGTTCTTATCTGCACCTCAAAAGGGGTTCCCTCTTTTCCAATAACGGTCGTATGGAGCGACTGATAGCGGTTGGGCTTAGGCGTTGCGATATAATCCTTGAATCGGTACGGTATCGGGCTGAACAGGTCGTGTATAACTCCGAGAACATTATAACATTCAATTACCGACTGAACGATTATTCTCACGGCATAAATATCGTAAATTTCGTCAAAAGGCTTGTTCTTGACATACATTTTTTTGTATATCGAGAAGATAGACTTTACCCGTCCGCTTATTATGGGCTCCGGCTTTATATCCGTTATTCTGGAGCGGATCTTTTCGATAATGCTGTCTATAAAGCTGTCACGCTCGACCTTATGGATATCGAGCAGCCTTTCTATCTCGCGGCAGCCGTAAGGGTCGAGATAGTGTATTGCGATAGATTCCATTTCCTCTTTAACGTCGCTCATACCTAGCCTATGCGCTATCGGAGCGTAGAAATTCATGGTTTCAAGCGAGGTCTTGCGCTGTTTTTCGGGAGGACGAGCGTAAAGTGTTCTCATATTGTGAAGTCTGTCCGCGAGTTTTATGATTATGACGCGAATATCCTTCGACATTGCCATAAGTATCTTACGGATATTCTCAGCTTGCTGTTCCTCTTTCGTATTCAAAGGAACCTGACCTATTTTTGTGACTCCGTCTACCATAAGAGCAACGTCCTCACCGAATTTTTTTCGGATTTCGTCGAGAGTAACGTCGGTATCTTCCACGACATCGTGCATAAGCGCAGCGCAGATAGTATCGGTATCCATACAATAATCCAGCAAAATGGAAGCTACCGACAGCGGGTGGGTGATGTACTTTTCTCCCGAAGAGCGCATTTGTCCCTCGTGAGCCGCGTCCGCAAGGTCATAAGCCCGCATTATTTTATCAATGTCATAAGTTTTATCCCCCGACTTGATCTTTTCCATAAGAGTGTCTATTGTTATGGTATCCATTTACATCACTCCGTTCGTTGAATTTACGCTAAAAGCTCCGCGCAGAGTACGGCAAGCAATCCTTCCGAGAAGAGGTCGCGTTTTCCTGTGAATTTCAGCACTCTCGGAACGCCGTCGGGTGTAAGCTCCGCCATACCCGCCTCGGCAAACGCGTCTATTGCCAGGCGCAGCCGGCAATAGTTTACGGAAAGATCGTACATTGCGATCTCCTCTACGGTTTTTCCGTCGGTATTTTTCTTTATAATATCGTAAATCGTCATAAGTTCTTCACGAGTGTGCGGGACGACCGCCGAAGCGAATTTTTTGTCGCACCCCTCTCCGCGGCACACTCCCTCGTAAATTCTCTGTGCTTTTAGAAATTTTTCTTCGGGAAAATGTGCGGGACGGAAATCTTCTATTTTTAACTGAACGCTCTCCGTACCGCCGATACGGTCAATATCCGCTTTTGCGATAATATCGACGGTGCTGTTCACGCGGGGATAGAATTTATCGAAAGATGTACCGAAATCGACGCAGTCGAGCTGTCTGCCGTTTTGTTCTATCCTGAATCTTACAAATCTGCCGTCGCTGAGAGGACGCTTTTGTTTGATAACGCAGTTTCTGAGCAGAAACAGCGGACGCTTGTTATGTTCCCCGAACGGTTCAAGCATTGCAAGACTGCTGACATTTTCAATGGAAAGCTCACCGATATCCACTTCACGGTCTACAAAAATCTTGTCGGCGGGCATTTCCTTGTAATTATTAAGAGTATATTCCTTCACCATACGCTTGAAATCATCTACCTTATCGGCAGGGAGAGAAAATCCTCCCGCCGAAGGGTGTCCGCCGAATTTCGTCAAAACGGCAGAACAGCCCGTAAGCATAGCGTGAATTGAAAAACCGTCGACGCTTCTCGCCGAACCTCTTGCCTCCCCGTTCTCAACGGAAATAACCAAAACGGGCTTGCCGTATCTTCTTACAAACTCCATGCAAACAAGTCCGATAACGCCGTGGTGCCAGCCCTCTCCCGAAAGAACGATGACCCGCTCCTTCAGAACAGACGGGTCGGCTTCTATCAGCTTTTTCGCGTCGGAAAGAATTTTGTCCTGTATCTCGCGGCGGCAGCTGTTGAATCCCGCAAGCTCCTCGGCAAGCGCCCCTGCTCGTGTGATGTCGCTTTCAAGTAAAAGCTCGATCGCTTTTTTTGGGGTCGACACTCTGCCGACAGAATTTATGCTTGGCGCAATATAGAAAGCGATATCCGACGATTTAAGCGATGAGGGATTTTTATTAACGGCTTTGATAAGAGCCGTCAATCCGACGCTGCTGTTTTTGCCTTTGTTTATTATTTCAAGACCTCGTTTGACTATAAAACGGTTTTCGCCCTTTAGAGGCATTACATCTGCTATTGTCGCTATACAGGCAAGATCTGCGTATTTCTCGAAAATGCCGCGCATGGCATTCTCGCCGTGAAGCTCCCGCTCGACAGCCATGACGAGCTTCAGGACAACCCCTGCGCCGCACAGCTCCTTAAACGGTGATATATCATCATCTCTGTGCGGGTCGACCACCGCGGCGCAGTCGGGCAGAGTTTCCCCTTGTCGGTGATGGTCGGTCACGACAAGCGTTATTCCTTTATCTTTAAGGAATTTTGCCTCTTCTATCGCGGAAATACCGTTATCGACAGTTATGACAAGTTCCGTATTGCGGGAGGCTATCTGTTCAAGCGCTCCGATATTCATACCGTAACCCTCGGCACGTTCGGGGATATAATACTCTGTATCCTCAAGTCCGCAAACCGTTTTCAGATAATGGAACATTATCGCAGCCGCGCTTATGCCGTCACAGTCGTAATCACCGAAAACGCATATCTTCTTTTTAGTTTTTACAGCATCGGTCACGATCTCTGCCGCCGTCTGCATATCGCTGATAAGGTACGGTTCGGAAAAGCTTTTCGACGAGAAAAACTCCTCAGCCGCGTCCAAAGTCACGATCCCGCGGCTTATGAGAATACTTCCGAGAAAGCCGCCGTATTTCTTTACTATCTCCGAATCGGGGTCGGAAGGCGGATTCGCGACTATCCATTGTTTCAACATATTTCAGGTCCTTGCTTTAAACCGAGAGTTCAGCCTTTTCACCGAGAAGCTCTTTGTTTTCGTCGAGTATGGGATCAATAAACTCTGCCAAAAATTCCTCGGTCTGTTCGGGAGCGCGTCCGACATAATTTTCGGGCACGAGAAGTTTTTCGATCTCTTCCTTTGAGATACCGAACACGGGGTCGGAGGCTATTCTGTCAACGAGGTCGTTATCGCCGCCCTCCTTGACTTTCTTTGCGGCAGCGTGAGAATGGGTCCTGAGCAGCTCGTGAAGCTCCTGACGGTTGCCGCCAAGCTCGACCGCTCTCATCATTATGTTTTCCGTAGCCATAAACGGCAGCTTGTTCATAAGGCGGCGGCGTATCATTTCGGGATAGACCTGTATCCCGTCGGTAATATTCATCATTATATTGAGTATTGCGTCTACAGCCAAAAATCCCTCGGCTACTGAAACGCGCTTGTTGGCGCTGTCGTCAAGGGTCCTCTCAAACCACTGAGTTCCGGCTGTGAAAGCGGGATTGAGCGAATCTATCATCACATATCTCGCGAGGGAAGTTATTCTCTCACTGCGCATAGGATTGCGCTTGTATGGCATTGCCGACGAGCCTATCTGATTTTTCTCAAACGGCTCTTCAAGCTCCTCGAAATTCTGGAGCAAGCGAAGGTCGTTGGAAAACTTTGAACACGTCTGCGCTATTCCCGAAAGTGTTGAAAGCACCTGACTGTCGACCTTTCTGGAATAGGTCTGACCGCTTACGGGAACGCACGCCGAGAAGCCCATTTCCTCGGCGATCATCTTTTCAAGCTGCTTTATTTTAGCTGTATCTCCGTGGAAAAGCTCGACAAAAGAAGCCTGTGTACCCGTAGTACCCTTCTGTCCAAGGAGCTTCAGGTTACTTATCCTATAGCAGACTTCCTCGTAATCCATAAGCAATTCGTTAAGCCAGAGTGTGGCGCGCTTGCCTACGGTCGTGGGTTGTGCGGGCTGAAGATGAGTATACGCAAGACAGGGCATATCCTTGTATTTTTTTGCGAATTTCGCAAGGTTTGCCATAACGTTCACGAGTTTTTTCTCGACGACAAGCAGAGCGTCACGCATAACTATTATATCCGTGTTATCGCCGACGTAGCAGGACGTAGCTCCAAGATGGATTATTTTCGCGGCATTGGGACACTGGAGCCCGTAAGCGTAAACATGGCTCATAACATCGTGGCGGACTTCCTTTTCACGCTTTTCTGCGTCCTCGTAGTTAATATCGGTGACGTGCGCTTCAAGCTCCTTTACCTGTTCTTCGGTAACGGGCAGACCAAGTTTCATTTCTCCTCTTGCGAGGGCGACCCAGAGTCTTCTCCATGTAGTAAATTTTTTCTCAGCTGAGAAAATGTACTGCATTTCACGGCTTGCGTAGCGTGTGCAAAACGGGCTTTCGTATGAATTGTAATCTTTTGACATAAAAAATCTCCTTAATATAACTTTTTAACGATTAAACAAATATCCACTTTACATTTTAACACAATTTTCCGAAATATACAATACCCATTCCCGCCAAAGTATGAGTTTATGTTGAATTTTTCATTGAGTTTCAGCACTTTCCACAAATCTCCGCATCTATTTTTAAGCAATTTTCACAAAGCAAAAAAGTGTTCTAAAATTCTGTACAAGTTCATAAATTAGGACAAAGTTAAATTTTCGGAGGTAAATTATGAAAGCGACAAAAAAATCATTGAAGCTTACCCTTGCTATGGTAGGAGGATTTTTGCTTCTGGCGCTATGCGCGAGAGTTACCGAAAGGGCGCTGCCGACCTCGGCGGACGTATCCGAAAAGCCGATAATCGTTCTTGACGCGGGACACGGCGGCTTGGATTCGGGAGCAGTGGGCGTCACGGGAGTTCTCGAAAAGAACATAAATCTCTCGATAGTTTTAACTTTGAGAGATATGCTTGAAATGTCGGGATTTCAGGTAGTCCTCACCCGCGACAAGGATATATCAATCTACGACCCCGGAATTACGGGTATCCGCAATCAAAAACTCAACGATATGGACAACAGGCTTGAAATAATACAGAGCTATCCGGACAGCGTTTTTTTGTGCATACATCAGAACAACTACACCGACCCGCGCTACTTCGGAGGGCAGATGTTCTACAATAACAACAACCCCGACAACTTGACACTTGCGAGGATAATGCAAAACAAATTCGCCGAGCTCCAGCCCGGAAATGACCGCGAGATAAAGCTATCCGGAAATGAGCTTTTTCTGCTAAAATCCAACCCGAATCCGTCGCTTATGATAGAATGCGGATTTCTATCGAATCCCGACGAAGAAGCAAAGCTGTCGACATGGGAGTATCAGCAGAAAGTTGCATTTACGATCTACGGCGGGCTTATGGAATACTTCGACACGAAAAATCAGTCTGTGTAAATAGATTTTTGCGGGGGAATCGCTGTGCCGGCGGTTTCCCCGTTTTTGATCTGGGACGTCCCCCTTCGTTGTCGTCGGCGACGTCAGCGCATCGTAAGCGGTCTGGAGAGCCTCATAGGCTTTCTTGAGGTCGTAGTGTGACTGGTTGTCACCATTTTTGGACTTCGCGATCTTAGTCTTTGTACCGTCGGCAGTAAGAACAAGTCCGTTGAACTCTCCGTCATTCGTGAAAATGCGGTTGTATCCGAGGAAGCTGCCGTCGTCGTCAAACGGACGGTCGTTCTCCAGAATATCTCCGTCAGATGTATAAACATCATTTACCGTTATCAGTCTGTGAGCCGCAGCGTCAATCGCATCTTTAAGAGCGTCAAGTGTGCCGTTCTTGTTTTCGTCAACCATCTTTGCAGACATTGAGATCAGATCATAAACCTCACTGTAGCTGATGTTGAATGCCTTAAGTTCCTTATTAAGCTGATCATAAGCGTCTTTCAGCTTATTGTAAACGGCATTGTCAACAAGGTTTTCAGTATCGTAAGGATAAGTTTTCTTGTTCGCACTGTAGAGTTTATCCGCGTTAGCAGCCTTTACCCAATTCTTTGCGTTCTCAATAGCGTCAACAAGGTTCTTGTGAGAAACCGCGAACAAAGCGCAGTCGCCCGTATCCTCAAAGAGCTTTTCAGCGTCGGTTATGAGCGCAACAACGTCCTTTTTGGTCTTTGTGCCTGTGGAAGCGTCGTACATATCCTCCAGAGCGTACTTATAATAGCTGTAGATCAAAGCCCACTCGGTTGTTGTTCCGCTTGCCTTGCCCTCGGCAACTACGCCGTTGTTGTCAATGGTATGAATGTTAGCTTTCGCACTCGTACCGATCTCAATTGCCTCATAATCACGCGCACTCTTCTCTTTAGCTCCTTCAGTCTTGTAAGACTTATAGAGTTCGTTAGCCAGTGCGAGTTGAACGCCGGTATTAACCGCGTCACTTTTGTTGGATGGAATGTATTTAGTACTTCCGTCATCATCCTGACCGCTGTTCTTATCATCATAAAGTCTGTCAGAACCACCAAACTGGAAGTTGGCTGTTTTCATATCAACAGCAGTGCCGCCGCTTGTATCTAGTTTTCCGCTCAATGCCTTAATCCCGTCATCTCCGTCAATCACGTTGTTATAGAAATTTGTTGCAAGCATATCAGCATCAACATCGTAAGCATCGTCAGCAAACGGCTCAACCAATTCTGCAAGGTTGTAATAGATACCCTTAGAACGCTTGATGTAGCCTACATCGCTCAAGCTCTCTATGCCAAAGTCGGACTCATTACCGTCCACAGCAGTGTGAATCTCACCGCTGTCTGCAACTGCAGTATCAAAAGCAGAGGTAGAATTATATACATAGAAAGTTTCCCCATCGCTTGTTAAAGCCTTGCCAGTCTTTTTGTTTACCGCGATATAATAATCTTCGGTCGCTTTAACATTTAGAGAAGCTTCAACCAGTTTATCAACCTTTACGCTCCAAGTGTCGTTAGGCTTGTTGGTAACGGTGGTCTTAAGCTCGAACCAGTTGTCATACTCCCCATCTCCTTTTCCGTCTGTATAATTAGCCTCGGAAGTAATTCCAAGAGTATGGTCTGTATCACTGTCGGAATTAGTTTTAGCCTTTAACTCCTTGCTATCAGCAGTCACAACAACACCATAAATCTCATCGCCAAGTTTGTTCGCTGCTGCACTGTTGTAATCATGAACGAGTTGACTCTGGTATTTCTTAAAGAGCGAGGTAAATTTGCTCTCGCCGCCGGAAATGGTATCCTTCTCAAAGCCGTTGAGAATTGCCGCTGCCAGTTTGCAGTCAGTGTAAGCGTCATAAACAGCCTCATTTGA
>CANRNN010000014.1 GCA_947632025.1 uncultured Clostridia bacterium
TATAATGATCTCAAGTCCGCTTACGAGTCGCTGACGTCGCCGACGACAACGAAGGGGGACATGGACAAAGACGGAAAAATCACCCCCGATTCGGGGGTGATCAATTATTTTCAGCCTTTGATACTCAATCCGGACTCGAATCCGTGGTGAACCACGTCATACGCAGGTAAGTGCGCGACCTCGCTCGAAAGCGACATATTGTTCCTGTTGTACGACTTGTAGAACGAACTCATCAGGCGCTCCTTTACTGCTAAAGCTCCCGCTTCTCCAACGTCCGTGAGAATAACCAGAAACTGAACCGACGTAAATCTGAACGCAGAACACGATATTTCCGGCGTGTTCAGAATTACTGTTTCAAGAAAGCTCATTGCTTCGTCACGGTCGGATACAGACGAAGTCTTGCCGATAGCGGGCATTACCGTCAACAGCAGCAGCCATACGTCGCCGCTGTTGTCCTCGTAAATTCCGCGGACCATTTTGTATACACGCAGAAATTCTTCCGAATCTCCCTCAACAGGACTTCCTGTAGCTTCGGCATTGGAGCGTATCATATTTATTAGCAGCTCCATATCCAGACCGTATGTTTCATTTCCGACGAATTTTTCAGTTTTATTGAACAAGTAAACGCCGCTTTGCTTTAATTGTTTTATGTAGAACAGCGCCTTATCTGCCTCTGCGACAAGCTCGTGATAATTTGAGCCCATCTCACGGGAAAGCACTCCGCCGATACAAATATAGTTGTCGTTCTCGCACTCGTTCATTCCCTTGAGAATCTCGGTCAGCTTATCGCAAAGACGCGACATAAAATCCTCAAACTCGTCACGTTTGTTTTCGGCGGGTCTGAAACAAAGGAAACCGCTTCCGTCGTAACGAACAACTATCAGGTCGGGAGTTTCGGAAAGAGCGTCCGCAACAGTCTTTATAACATGATCTCCGGCAACTATTCCGTGACGGGCGTTTATTCCCTGAAGATTTGTAACGTCCGCTATAAACAGACCGCCGTCAATAGCCATAAGCATTTTGGAGATCGACTCCTCGCCGCCGAGCTTTGACAGCACTCCAGTGAGGTAATCGTGCTTTGTGTCGTATTTTTCAGAATGGTATCCTATAACTCCCGACAGAAGCTCGGTCGCGAGTTCGGCTCTGGATTTTTCCTCATCATCAGGTGCTTGGTCCGGAACGATATGCTCCAGTCTGCCGTCCTTCATCATTTTTATGAATATTTCCGTGATTTTAGGGTCAAACTGCGTTCCGGCACAGCGTCTTATCTCCTCCATTACTGTTTCGTTCGTAAGGCGTTTGCGGTAAACACGGTTTGAAGTCATTGCATCGTAAGCGTCGGCTATGCCGATGATACGGGCGATTTCGGGTATCTGCTCTCCCGCAAGTCCCTGCGGATAGCCGTGACCGTCGTAACGTTCGTGGTGATAGCGCGCACCCTCGTCAAGTCCCTCTATCATATTGTTTCCTTCGAGGATATTTCCGCCTATCTCGGCATGTTTTCTCATAAGCGCATATTCCGAATCGTTCAGCTTTCCGGGTTTGTTCAGAATAGAATCGGGTATCCCTATCTTGCCTATATCGTGAAGAAGTCCTATAAAACGAATATCTGAAACTCTCTCTTTTGAATACCCAAGCTCTTCCGCAAGCATTGAAGAATATTCCGCGACGCGGTAGGAGTGACCCTTTGTATACTCGTCCTTTGCGTCTATGATGTTCGCGATGGTGGTGATGGTCTGAAGCGTGACGCGTTCAAGCTGCTTCTGCTTCTCGGCTATATCTTCGATATGCTTTGCATTTTCAACGACAATGCGCTTATATATGCACGTTGCCATAAACGCGAACACATAGCAGAACAATATCATTCCGAGCTGTATTTCCATATCCTTGATATTGTTGTTTGCTTCGGAAAAATACCCTATTTTGAACAGCCTTACGTCGGCGGCTATATTTATTCCGAGAGAAATAAAGCCCATAGCAAGAACAAGCTTCGGCGAATGATAAAGCACCATCAGCGAAAGCATAGGGATTATGTAGCCGTAGGTCATTATGGTATTTGTGTTGAGCAGAACATAAGCGTACATTATAAAATAGCCCACTACTGCAAGATAACGGAGCTTTGTGCTGTTCTTGTTCAGCAAAAAGCAAACCAGACCCACTGCGGGCGGCACGACGGTCACGACAAGGAACGGAACGATATATTCTATAGTCCTCGCGCCCTTGATAAGCTCCACTATATAGGTGGACGCAAGAACTATTGCCATTGCTATCCAGCCTATCACCATATTCCGGTTGATCCTGCCTATTTTTTTATCCATAAAGCCACTCCCTTGACATTATAAACTGGAACCGAAAACACACACTTATATACAATATTATAACATATCCTAAAATCAATGTCAATACGGTAAAATGAGAAAAAAATTTTAAATCCCCCTTGACAAATTGGGGAAAGAGTGTTATAATATTATTAAGATATCATTTTGATATCATTTTATTGTATGGAAAGAAGGTTATTTTATGGAGAACAAGAAAATGGTCTACGAGGAAAAGGAACTTCACCCTGCAAACGGGTGGCTGGTGCTTATCTTGACAATAATTCTGTACATAGCGGCATTTTTCGGGATTATCTGCGCGGCGGTTACGCTGGAAAACAACGAGGGAAGCATTCTGGGCGGCGTGCTTATGGCGATAAGCATTATCTGGGTTGCTTTCGGGTGGGTGCCGTTTCTGGGGCTTAAAGTTATGCGCCCGAACGAGGCTCTCGTTCTTACGTTGTTTGGAAAATACATCGGCACGCTTAAAAAAGAGGGATTCTTTTTCGTCAATATCTTCGCATCACCCGTAGCTCCCAAAAGCGGCACGGTGGTGAATACCACAACTCCCGCGAATGCTTATAACGTCAGCAGTATTTCGAGAAAACTCTCGCTTAAAACTATGACGCACAATAACGCCAAGCAGAAGATAAACGACCTTTCGGGAAATCCGATTGAAGTGGGGATTATGGTAACTTGGCGCGTTGTCAACACCGCAAAAGCTGTGTTCAACGTCGAAAATTTCCAAAGCTTCTTGTCAATACAGGCGGATTCCACGCTGAGGGATGTGGCGAGATGCTATCCGTATGATTCTACGGATTCCGATGAAAAAACGCTTCGCGGGTCGTCGTCGGAAGTTGCCGAAAAACTGAAAGAAATACTTCAGCAACGCGTCGATATTGCGGGTCTTGAAATAATCGAGGCGAGAATAACTCACTTAGCCTACGCGCAGGAAATTGCCGCGGCAATGCTCCAGCGGCAGCAGGCGACGGCGATTATCGAAGCTCGGCAGAAGATTGTGGACGGGGCTGTCGGAATGGTGGAAATGGCTCTGCAAAAGCTTTCGGAAAGCAAGGTCTGCGAGCTTGACGAGGAGCGCAAAGCGCAGATGGTAAGCAACCTGCTTGTCGTTCTTTGCGGCAACAAGGACGCGCAGCCGATAGTAAACAGCGGTTCTATTTACTGATTTTGAGGGAATTATATGGAATTTTCAACTGAGGCTCTGATGACATTCGGGATTTTCGGCGCACTCGGAATAATCATTCCCGTTGTCGCAATAGTTGTCTACTGCGTCAAAAACAAGGACGCGTGGAAACTGTCCGCGGTGGTGGGAATGGGCGTGTTCGTAGTGTTCGCGCTGATTTTGGAGCAAATTCTGCACTCGATAATGCTGCCCGTTATCGGCACTAACGTGATATTTTACGTTATCTACGGCGCGCTTGCGGCGGGAATTTTTGAGGAAACGGGGCGGTTTCTGGCGTTTAAGACGATTATGAAAAAACGCCTGACCACGAAAAACGCTATCTTGGGCGGTTTGGGTCACGGCGGCTTTGAGGCGGCGTTTTTGCTTGGGGTGAATTTTATTTCGTATTTGGCAATCGGGATTTCGGTGAATTCTATGGGCGCGGAAAAATTCATCGAAATGTCCGCGCAGGGCAACACGGAAATTGCAGCGCAGCTTTCTCTACAGCTTGAGACTCTGTCGGGCACGACGTTCGCACTGGGCGCGGCGTCGCTTTTCGAGCGGATTATCGCAATGACCGCGCACGTCTGCTTTGCTGTTATCGTGTACAAGTCGGTCGAAAGCGGGAAAGTTTGGCTGTTCCCTGTTGCAATCCTGCTCCACGCGCTGCTTGACGCGCCTGCGGCGATGTATCAGGCGGGAATTTTGCCGCTTGCCGCAATCTACATTTATATGGTGATTTTCACTGCCGCGCTGGTTGGGTTGGCAATATTTATCTGCAAAAAATTCCCCGCAAAAACGGAAAGGGTTGAATAAATTGAACGTTAAGGCGAAAAAGGAGATTTCAAAGCTCCTCAAAAAAATGAAAGTGAAAACCGCTGCCGAATTTGCGGGACTTGACGAAAATTCGATGAACGGTTTTTACGAAAATTTATCTCCGATCGTAATGAAATACGAAATAACTGATGAGGAGATCGACGAGATCATGAAATCCATTCTCGGCGATGTGGAAATTTCCTGATTTATTCCAAAAGTAACGAAAGGAGCTGAGGGTTTGAGTGAGCAAAAAACTCCCGAACGGGAAACAAAAAAGCAGGTTCCGCTGCGGCTCTCGGCGACGCTTTACGCGGAGCTTGCACGATGGGCGGAGGACGATTTCCGTTCGATAAACGGTCAGATAGAATATCTTCTGACAGAATGTGTAAAGCACAGAAAGCGGGGCGGAAAAGATGACTGACCTTGGAGAATATGTAATCTGCGGCGTTTGTATGATGCTTGAACCGCTGACTGTAATGGTTATTGCTATGCTTATCTGGCGTTTGCCGCCGGACTATATGGATATGGGAACTTCCTACAAGACAAAGCTTGCGCAAAAGTCGCCCGAAAGCTGGGCTTTCGCGCAGTTTCATTTCGGAAAGACAACTTTTTTCACGCACGTTGTAATTTTAATATTATCGGCGGCGTCCTGCGCGGCGGGAATTGTGTTTAAATTTCCCGAAAACGTGTTTGCGTGGACGGTAACGGCGGTGGCTTTTTTGCAGGTTTTCGGGATAATCGGGAATATTCTTGAAACCGAACACAAGCTGAAAAAATATTTCGGTAAATAACAAAATGTGTGAAATGATTATTTTTGCAGAATTGGTCGGCAAATTTCTATATTCGGCAGTCACAAGCGGCTTGTTTTTGCAATTCACGTTATTTTTGATTATATTTTCTAATCCCAAAAATTACAGAAAATTTTAGGAAAAATTCTCCTCTCATAACGCTGATTTTACGACGCATAATATTGTTACAGCGATATGCTGTATCTTTTTGAAAGGGGAATTACTATGGGAACCGAATTTGCAAACAAACACATCGGCTGCACTATCCACAACTGCGAGAATCACTGCTCTTGCGATGATTACTGCTCTCTCGACCGCATAGAGGTCGGCACTCACGAGGCAAATCCCACCGTCGTACAATGCACCGACTGCCTTTCCTTTAAGGCTAAACCCGGAGTTTGAGCAGTGACTTGCTGACGTTTTTCCGATAAAAAAAGCGGTTCACGCAATAGTGTGAGCCGCTTATTTTTTAGGTTCCCCGCTTGACTTTCCGTTTATTATGTATTATAATGTAATATGATAAGCGGGAAAGCTTATGCAAAATTTATTTTCAGAATATTTTCGGGGAGCTTTTTATGGATATTGCAGAACGTGCGGAAAGAAGTATTCAGCAGGATTTTCACCATTCGATATGGAGCAAATTTGACAAGGCAATAATGAATTACAATCTGATAAATGCAGGCGACAAAATCGCGGTCTGCGTTTCGGGCGGGAAAGATTCAATGCTTATGGCAAAATTGTTTCAGGAACTTTCACGGCACAGCAGAGTCCCGTTCGGGCTTGTCTTTCTTGTGATGGATCCGGGATACAGTCCCGAAAACCGCTATCTTATCGAAAAAAACGCCAAATCTCTTGCAATTCCGATAACTGTATTTGAAACGGATATTTTTCGGTCGGTATTCAATGTAAATAAAAATCCGTGTTTTCTTTGTTCAAAAATGCGGCGGGGTCATCTTTACAGCAAGGCAAGGGAACTCGGCTGCAATAAGATCGCGCTCGGACACCATTTCGACGATGTTATTGAAACGACGCTTATGAGTATGCTGTACGGCGGTCAGATACGGACGATGCTACCTAAACTTAAGAGCGAAAATTTCGATGGAATGGAAATTATTCGTCCGATGTATCTGATTCGAGAAGCTGAGATCATACGCTGGTCGGAATTCAACGAGCTCAGATTTCTGCGCTGCGCTTGCAGATTCACGGAAAATAACGATAATTACGAGGAAAACAATTCAAAGCGCGAGGAAATAAAAAGGCTGATAGCAGAGCTTAAAAAGACAAATCCTCAGGTCGAGATGAATATTTTCAAAAGCGTCGAAAACGTCGACCTTAACGCGGTCGCGGGATTTAAATATAAAAAGGAAAAACACAGCTTTCTTGAATTTTTTTAAGAAATAATTCGGCTCTCTTTGCTTATAATGCGCCCTCGATGATTTTCGTCAATTCACAAAGGGCGGTTTTTCTTTCCTCTTCGGGAAGCGGAGAATTCTGACGTGTACGGAATTTTGCAGAAACCGTTATTTTTCCGTTTGCGTCGCTTTTTATTTTAATACCGTAAGCCTCGCACGTCTTTTCGCTGTTATTGAAATTATAATTCAGAAAAATACGGTCGGATTTTTCAAGCAGGAGCATTTTTCCGCGTGTTTCATATGCGGAAAAAACGTTGGTGAATTTTCCGTCGTTCATAATTCTGGAGCCGCACAGCAAAGCTGTTTTTCCGTCGTCCTCGGTCGTCATTCCCCTGCCGTTTTCAGACTCGGTAAAATACGGGACAAGAGTCGGAACGCCGCCCTTAAAATCCGCAAGCAAATCCAGCAGAGTGGTTTTCGGGAATGCTCCCAGCTCATAAGCGTTGTTTATCATCGAAAGGGGCTTTTCGGCGGAAGTTATCCCCTCGGTAAACTTAAGGTCTGTCAGCATCTCGGCCGAATCGCAGCAGCAAACGGGAGTGTTCAGACTTACGCGCATCTCATTCCAGAGCGTTTTAAGCGCGTCGATCGCGGATTCGGTTTCAAAACCTCCGCCGAGAATTATGAGCTTTGTTTCACACATAAATATCTCTTTCCCGTCGGCGAGAGATACAGCGTCAACGGCTTCGGAAAGCGTTTTCCCGAAACCCGTTACCTTTATTACATTTTCCTGCGACGCGTCTATGGTATCGCCGCCGCTTCCTCCGCCGGAAAACAAAAGTGCCGATACACGATAGCCGTTGTCGTAATCTATCGCTGCCGCCTGGATCAGCGCCCGCGAGCCTAAATTAGTCGTGTCGTCACACCCCGAAAGTAGCAGGATCCCCGAAAAAATAAAAAATACAGTCAACAGACGCTTCATTGATTTCCCCTTCAAAAAACTAATTGTTTTCGCCGCGTTTTACTCTTGCTTTTAATTTTGAAGCACTTACGGCAGCCGAAATAACACTCTCTGCGGAAAGCAAAAGCAATCCTCCTCGGAACACCGCTGCAAGAAGCCAGACCGCTCCCGCTGCGCCGTCAAGCCTTTTGAAAAAAGAAAGATCGGACAATGACGCTGCCGAGATAAACGGATATTCGGTAAGCCCGAACAGTTCCCGTAAAATCAACGCGCATAAACCGCATAAAACGGTCGTTCCAAGAAGTGAAAACAGAGCGAAATACAAGCCCGTTTTCCCTGCGGAATTTTCTGTTTTCAGCTGAACATATGGCATCAGCGCCGCAAAAATCAAGTATTCCCCGCCGCGCATTATCCGCGAAGCAAGTTCGGTTATCAGCAATTCCGAATCCGCCTGAACGTCGGAAAACGCTCCCGAAAAAGTCATATACGGAATATCAGCGAGAATAACAGATACGGTAACTATTCCCACTGCAATAATTATTATCGAGCCGGTTCGGGCGAGGGCTTCCGTTCCCATAACAGCCGCGTATAACGCGAATATTGCCGCCACGATAAAAATCGTCCACATTGAACCGCCGATAAGCAGATTTTTCACAGTAAATTCCGCCGATAAAAATAACGTCAGCAAGCATTCCGCTGTAAGCAAAACCGATACGATCACGGCAATTATCCAGCCGAATATTTTTGACCTAGAACAAATCCCGCCGAAAATATTATTCCCCTTAAACGCGTATACAAGTATCGGAAGCGCTAAAACAAATCTTACTATCTCCGAGCCTATGATACCCGCTATGGCACTGAAAGAGCCGCTTGCGACGGGCACGGGAAATATTATTTCCACGCTTATTCTGGATAAAAGCAACAAACAAAACAACTGCTGCGGACTTATTTTTTTAGTTTTTTCCGACAAAAAAACACCCCCGAATTACAGTAAAGCTCAAACGAATTTTATTATTTTTTAATTGCCAATCTTATAATAATTTTAAGGAATTGCTGTCAGTCAGCGCCGTTCAGATTTTGCAGAACAACGTCGTTTTTAGCCATTTTCTTCCAGCCCACACGAACAAGCATATCACGCATTGATTTCGGTGAAAACGGCGATATTGGCGACATATAAGGCACTCCGTAGGTCGAAAGAGAACACATTTTTATAGTTACCGCTCCCGCAAGCAAAGTTATTCCGAAAAGTCCGAAAATTCCACCCGCGATAATATATAAAAACCGCAGAATGACCGTCTTTTCATACATATTCGGAACAACAAAACTGCAAAGTCCGGAAAGTGCCACGACCAGCACCATCGGCGCTCCGACAAGTCCGGCGTTGACCGTGATATCGCCGATAACAATGCCGCCTACGACTCCTATTGCGTGTCCTATCGGACGAGGCAGACGAATTCCTGCCTCACGCAGTATCTCATACATAAAATGAATGAACAGGCATTCCACCATAAGCGAATACGGCGCTGTCTGTTCCGCAGACGCAAGGTTCAATATAAGCTGCGACGGCAGCATTTCGGGATTATACGACGCTATTGCGACATACGCTCCCGGCAGAAACAGGGTGATAAAATACGCGAACATTCGCACAACTCTTATAAAAAAAGCGTAAAACGGCTGCTGTGAATAATCGTCGAGCGTCTGAAAGCTTTCAATAAATAAATACGGCACAGTCAGCGCAAACGGTGTGCCGTCAACAAGTATCCCCACACGTCCCTCGTAAAGCTTCGCAGCGAACGAATCGGGGCGCTCGCACGTTCCGCATTCCGAGAAAAACCACCCGCCCCTGCCCTCAAAATACGGCTGTATATAGCCGCTTTCGAGGATAGTATTAAGATTTATGGATTTTACCCTTTTTCTGACGTTTTCGAGGATTTCGGGTGAAACCTTGTCAGAAATATAGCACAAACAGATATCGGTATTTGAACGTTCACCGATCGTCTGCATTTCAAAAACGAGCGTCGGAGATTTTATCCTTCGGCGGATAAGTGACATATTTGTCCTTATTACCTCGGTAAATCCTTCGCGTGAGCCGCGCACATTAAGTTCGCTTGACGGTTCGTCAACGCCCCGCGACTTGTATCCTTGAATTCCTATCAAAAGCGCGCTTGAGATTCCCTCAACTAATATCACGGCAAATCCAGACTGTAATTTCAGTACAAGTTCCCCCAGAGTATTGGTTTCGTGTTCCTCAGCAGCGATCAGCCACTCCCCGCGGAGCCGTTCCCAGAGGGCTTTTGCGGAGAAATCCTCTTCATTTACTGAGTTCAGCTTATTGTAGATCAATTCGGCTAAGGTATCCGTTGAAGTCATTCCCTCGCACGTTAAAACCGAGATCCTGTTTCCGCATAAAACTCCGTTTTTGATGATCACATCGGAGGAATTTCCGGTGATAAGCTGAATATTCTGTAAATTGCTGTCAAGCGACGCTGAAATCAAGATCTCCGGAGAAATAGCTGAATGAACGCTTTCCTCACGCATAAAATCACTTCCCGTTTTAATTTTATCGGAAATATTTTGTGCGCAGTTCCGAAAAATATTCCAGATTATATAAAAACAGTTTTTCTTTTGCCACCCCACTCAAGCGGATCTTTTCCGTTTGTTTATTTCGAGTCCCCGATCACTCGAAAACTTTTTTATCTTTTTAGGAGGACTATTATGTTGAAAAGAAGAATTTTTGCTGCTTCATTGGCTTCCGTTCTCGCTCTTTCCTCTTTCTCCGCTTCAGCTTTCGCTGCAGATGACCAGAGCAAGGCTTACGCCAATAGAGCTGACCTTGAGAAGCTTGTAAAGAGCTGCCAGGACAAAGACCTTGATCAGTACGGCGACATCTCCGTGGCTAAGTTTAACGAAGCTCTCGATTACGCTGAGAACGTTCTTGCCGACGCTGAGGCGACCGCTGACGACTATGCCGTTTCCTACACAATACTGAAAACGGCAGATGACAAGCTTATCGTAAAGAGCATTGACGAACTTAAGGCTCTGCTCGAAAGATACAAGCATGATTACGACGGCGAGAATATCCTCAACGAGGATATCGGCAACGGCGAAGAGGACTACAAGTACAAAGAAGACACATACGAGGATTTTGCTTACGCATATTCTGAAGCTGAGGCTCTTGTAGAATCCGAAAGCGACGATTCCAATGCAATTACTAATGCATGGGAGGAGCTTGACAAAGCCGGAAGTGGTCTTACAGAAAAGGATTCTGTTACAAAAGCGGAATTCGCAAGCGAATTTGCAAAGCTCCAGCAGGCACAGAAGAAAGAGTTTGACTACCACGCTTGGCAGCGCGGAACGGTTGAGGGTACAGGCACAAAGTATGATGATCAGACTTACGCTTGGTCTATGCTTTTCTACCACATCTGGTCTGCGTTTGACAACATCAACGGGTCTTATGAAACGATCAAGAGCAACAAATCTCTTGACCGTACCACAAACACCGACATTGTGAACGCGTACAAGGGCTGTCAGGAAGCAGTCACGGTTCTTAACGGATTTAAGGCTGACGGACTTAAGTCCTACAGAAACGAGGACGCTGTGCGCGATATTGTTACAAAGACTTACAAGAGCAAGCTCCTTGAAAATAAGGATTTTGTTGAGCAGATTCTTAGATCTACTATTGGGGCTGAGGATCTTGTCGGGTGGTCTTACGCCGAAGATGGTTCGGCTGATGGTGATAAACTTAATAATACAAATGTAACAAGTTGGGACGATATAAAGCCTCATGTAAAGAAAAATCAAATTACAGTTTATGTTGTGACTGATGATGGAGTGGATATTGACGAGAATGGAAAAATAATAGCCCATGCGAGTGGAACTGCAATTCCAAAAGGCACAGCAATAAATCTGGTAGGAAACGACAAACTTGCAGACTTTGTTCAGGTACTCGGCGCGTTGAGCAATTCCGCTGAACCCGAAAAGCAGGAGAACAAGATTTGGGACGGAAACGCACAATGCACAAACGACAAAGCTTTGGGCGACGGTTCCGTTCTTGTTAAACAGAAGCTTGCAGATCTTGAAGGAATAAAAATGAATAGTAGTAAACTTGACGGTTGGCTTGATGCAAGTTATGGTCCTACAGAGGGGGCAACTGGGGGTGCTGCGGATGCTGATTATACTTCCGCTGGGATTTCTAAATCTGCAGATATAAAAGACTCAACTCTTTCCCCGAATATAAAGGGTGCTTTACAGGCAATTAACGGTGGTACCACTTATGATGGAGCAGAAGCTCTTGAAGAAGATGTCCTTGAAAAGAAATCCGCAAGTGACAAGAAAACCGCTGAACAGACTATAGTAAGCTCCAAGGCGATCGACCTTGACAATCTCAGTGAAGATAAGGTTTCCGCTGCTGAGTGGACGGCGATCGGAAATTATCTCGAAATCGCTCTTAAGGAGTGGCTCGAAGCTCCGGCTGAGGAAAAATACACCGTATCTCAGGCTGACAAGCTGATAGACGATACCGATGAGTTGGTTGAAACGACCTCGCAGTCTGCTGTATTCAAGGTACTCAACGATACATTGGTCGACGCTCGTAATACTCTGCTTGAGGACGCGAACGCAAACAGAAGAACAAAGGAAAAAGTCGTTACCACCACAGCGTATAAAGCTGTCAGCGATGCAAAGACAAAGCTTGAAAAGGCAATAAAGGCGTTCGCTTACAGTTACGAGGAAATATACGATTACATCGCTATGGTTGAAAAGAATGTTGACGACAAGAACAGCGCGGCATTCAACAATGACAATCTCAAAAAGCTCTCCGAGGAGCTTGCATATAAGCTCTTGAACGCGAGTGATCTGGCAAATACAAGTGACGAGGACGTTGAAAATGCGTCTGTTGAGGAGGGCGAGTTCAGAGGTTATAACCGCGTTTATACCAATGACGGAACATTCAAGATAACCCTTGACGAGTCTGAGGGCGAGGTCGAGATAGCCAAGTCCAAGGGCGGCGCGAACCAGTCCCACTACGACCTCAAGAAAGCCTATGAGGCTCTCCAGACCGCTTACGCGTCGCTGACGTCGCCGACGACAACGAAGGGGGACGACGGGCGGAAGATCCTGCTCCGGAAGCAGTAACGACCGCGTAATCCGAAATTCCGGTAAATAAAAATGTTGTAAAATTAAACTTATTATGGTATAATCTAAACAAAGGACGGTGAAAAAATGATAATCAATACAGGTATGCGGACGGATATTCCTGCATTTTATTCCGAATGGTTCATGAATAGAATGAGGGCAGGATTTGTACTCGTGCAGAATCCTTATCGTCCTGAGCTGATAACACGATATGAACTTTCTCCCGATGTGGTGGATTGTATCGCTTTTTGCACGAAAAATCCCGAACCTATGCTGAAATATCTTGACAAGCTGAAAATTTATCATCAATACTGGTTTGTGACGATAACGCCCTACGGCAAAGAAATTGAACCTAATGTTCCATCAAAAGAAAAAGTAATGCAGGATTTTATCACACTTTCAAAAGCGGTTGGAATTAACTGCGTCGGTTGGCGTTATGACCCGATTTTTATTGATAAAACCTATACAGTTGAACGACATATTGCGGATTTTGAGCAGATGTGCAGAATTCTTTCGGGATATACAAATGTATGTGTGATAAGCTTTATTGACCTTTACGAAAAAGTGAAACGAAATTTTTCAGAGGCTCGGACTGTTTCACAGCAAGAACGAATTATCATAGGCAAAAATTTTGCGGAGATCGGCAAGCGTTACGGTATCGCAATAAAAGCCTGTGCAGAGGGCGCGGAACTTGCTCCATACGGAGTGGACTGCTCCGGTTGTATGACACAGCAGATATTTGAAGCTGCTATCGGCAGTCATCTTATTATTCCTAAAAAGAAATCGCAGCGGGCGGAATGTTCCTGTGTTCTGGGAACGGACATTGGAGCATATGACACCTGCGGGCATCTCTGCCGATACTGTTACGCGAATTATAATCATGAAAATGTAAAACGAAATATGCGGCTTCACGACCCGAATTCACCGCTCCTTATCGGACAGATGAATAATGGTGAAATTATACATCAAGCAAAACAGGAAAGCTGGATAGATTATCAGCTTACAATTTTTTGAAAAATGATAAATTTTATTTACTCCGAACAAAAAAGTGTCATCCCGTCATTGAAAACAGGACGACACTTTTTTAGCATAATCATCTAAAATGTAATTTTTTTATCTGCCGATTATCATTAAAAGTATTGAGAAATAATGAAAAACGCTTCCGGCAACGGTGAAAATATGCCATATTGAATGAAAATATTTTATCTTTTTAATGACGTAAAAAACGATCCCGATCGTGTAGAACAGTCCTCCGATAAGAAGCAGCCAAAGCGACAGCGGAGTGCAGCTTTCAAGCATCGGCTTCACCGCGAAAATTATTACCCAACCGACCGCTATATAGCATACCACAGAGAATTTCTTAAACCGCTCTAGGTCTATGGAATTCAACACGATCCCCAGAATCGACGCGCCCCACACTACTCCGAATAATGTCCACCCAAGCGCCCCGCGGAGCGGAATAAGCGTTATCGGTGTGTACGTTCCGGCAATCAGTAGAAAAATAGTATCGTGATCCATTATACGGAAAAACGTTTTCGCCTTGCGGTTTGTTAATGCGTGATACAATGTCGACATTGTGTACAGAATTATCAGAGAACCACCGTAGATCGAGGAACTTACAACTCCCCATGCATCCGAATAGATCGCCGCAAAAACGATAAGTACCGCTGTCCCCGCAATAGCAAGCAATCCCCCGACCCCGTGAGTTACTGAATTAAAGATCTCCTCGCCGAGCGAATACCGCTTTGTGATATCCACCGCCTGCACCGAATTTTTCAAAATTATCCCCTCCTAAAGAATATAGTACCACAACAGCCCCCATTTGTCAAGTATTATTTGCAAATTTTCCAAAAACTTTCACACTGCAGAAAACTGCCTGACAGCGCACCCGAAACAGGTTTACCGAATAATTTTAGCGCGTTTTTGGAGGGCTTTATGGGTCATATGAAAAATTTATATGCTTTTAAATCCGAGGGGTATTTTAAAAGTTACAAAAAGGTTACAAATAGTTACAAAATGGTTACAGTTTTGAAAAACCTATTGACAGCGCGAAAAAAATTGATTATAATGAATTTATCAAAAGACATTTTTGGAGGCTTACATATGAAAAAAATACTTATCACAGCGTTATCTTTAATACTTACAGCTTCTGTTTTTGCGGGCTGCACGGATAATAACCAAAGTTCGGAAAGCACTCAAAGCTCTGAAAGTACTGAAAGCTCTACCGAAAGCACGCAAAGCACTCCCGAAAGCGCGCAGATTGACATTGACGGGATAACGTTTTCCGTGTCAATTGAAGATTTTAATGTTATCAAGGAAAACAACAAGAGCATTGAACTTACAGATGAGCAGAAAGCCGTTATTGACGCGGTTTTTTCGGACTACGCGAAAATGGCTTTGCTGTTTTTCTACCACGGTTTTGACACGGACACTCGTCTTTCGCAGTTTGACGGCACGGGTTACGACTGCAAACTTATGTGGATAACCGCCGAAAACAACGACGGTCTGCCCGAAGATATTGTAAACGGGCTTGAATACCCCGCGCATGTAAAATATACGGGCGACAAGGTAAACACTCTCGAAAAATTTAACGCCGAGCGCGCAAAATATTTCACCGATGAATATATCAAGCGTCAAGATACAATTGAGATCGCAGGCTCTTCAGAAACCTCACAGCTGTTTTATTATGAGGGAAACGGCGCGTTGTACAAAAGTTTCTTTGATGCCGATATCGGTTATGTGAATTACTATATTCACAGTTACGAGGAAACCGACGACGAAATTAACATTGAATTTTTCTGCGTTACGGCTCGCTTCGAGGCATCGTATACGAACATTTCGATGAACCTCAAAAAGACCGAAAACGGTTTTCTTATAAACAGCATTAAACAGCCAAACGGCTATTATTTCGAGCGAGATTTCGCGCAAAGCATCAATTTGGTAACTTATTAAAATTGCATTAAATTACCGCCCTTTGCGCTTTGCAGGGGGCGGTTTTTTTGTCAAATAAAAAATGCTAAAAATTTTTGCCGCCAATTTATTGTACAATTTTGAAAATTCGCCTGCATATTCCACCACCTCGCCGCCGAAGCCGCGTTTAAATCTGTACAGCCCGTAGGCGGGGTGATTTTCCTCTTTGTAATGCGGAATTCCGCCGAAATCGTATATTTCGCAGCCGCCGTTTTTTGCCCATTTTATCATTTCCCACTGCATTAAATAATTCGGGTACAGCTCGCGGAATTTCCCCGAACTCGCGCCGTAAACATAATGCGCGTATTTTCCGAAACGCACCGCAACCGCGCCCGAAATCGGCACTCCGTCAGCGTTTCTGCAAAGAAAAATTCTGCATTCGCAAGCGTCAAAACTGCGGAGCATACGCTCGAAATATTCGCGTTTACGCACTGAAAAACCGTCGCGTTTGTCCGTTTCCAAAAGCAGCGGATAAAAATCCGAAAGCGCGTTTTCCCCCGCAATTTCGCACCTAACGCCGCGTTTTTCAGCCTTTCTTATTCTGCACCGATAATCGGATTTAAATTCCCCGAAAATGTCCTCGCAATGCCGATTTTCAAGGTTCAAAATATAATTTTCGCGAACCTGCACCGTGGCATTCCGCTGAGCATTTTTTTCGTGAATAAATCCCGCGTTTTTTATGTAATCGGGAATTTCATTTTCTGTTAAAAGCGGGTCGAAGAAAAATTTAAATGCACGATATTTTTTCGCAATAACGTCCACTCCCGACATAATATCCGCGAAAACCTCGCTGTCGGAATTTCGCATAACAAAGCCCCTCGGTGAGTACATAAGCGAGCCTAAAACGGGAATTTTCTTTATCAGCAAAAGACACCCGCCGACGATTTTCCCGTTTTCGCCACGCGATAAAATGATTTCGCTCTCCCAGTTGCATTTAACCTTCGCCCAGCGAAATGACTGCATAAAACAGCCGTTTTCCCGCACAAAATTCTCGTATTCCGCGATAATTTTTTCGTTGTTTTTATCTGCTATTTCCAAAAAAAATCTCCCCTTTTTCGTGATAAATAAATTTTATCACATAGGGGAGAAAAATGTTTGCAGATTTTCTTACGAAATTCTTATGATTTTATGATATTTCACCTGTTTCACCAAATTTTTCGGGAATTTCACCATTCGGTGGCACTGGTCTTCCAAAACCGCTCGTATCGCCGTTTTCGGGAATTTCACCATCGGAAAGCTGCCCGCCGAATTTATTGCCTCTGTCCTTAAAACCGCCCTGCGTATCGTCGCCGCGATTGCCGAAACCACCTCCGAAGCCTCCGCCAAATCCGCCGTGATTACCGATGCCGCCCATATTTCCGAATCCGCTGTTTGCACCGCTGCCGGCTACTCCGTCAGTCGCAGTGACTGTTTCAAGCTGCTTTTCGTCCGCATAAACCGTGTAGCTTTCGCCCTCATTCATTTTGGGGCTTGAGAAAATAAGTGATTGACAATCTTTTGGTGTTTCCGCCGAAAGGATTACATTTCCTGCCGAATCCCGAAGCTCTATGAGTGCCCCGGACGAAACGGAAGAATTTATCGCAACACACGGCTGTGACAGAGTCGACGGAGTCTGCGCCATTCCGCTCGCTCCAAGTGCGATAAGTTCGCCGTCCGCAAGCGTATAGGAATTCTGGAAATCAAGTGCGCCGTTGCCCGAATTCGTCGGTCCGAAAACCGTCACGCTGCCGCCTGTCTGAGTAATGGTGCCGTTAGAATCTATCCCGTCGCCGTCCGCATCAACGATAATTGTCCCTCCCGAAATTGAAATATAATAATCTGACGAACCTGTGCCGAATCCGAAATACCCTCCGTTGTCGCCGCCTGCAGCGTTCAATCCGTCGTCCGCAGCTTTGACTTCAATATCGCCGTCCGAAATTTCAATGCACTTGCCCTCAAGACCCTCATAGCTTTTTATGATCTTAATTTTTCCGCCCGAAATATCGAGTGTTTCCTCCGCGTGGACACCGTCGTCACAAGACGAGAGAACAAGCTCGCCGCCTGAAATTTTAACTCCGCCGTCGGAATGGATACTGTCGTCCGCAGAGGTGATCTCAATTTTTCCGCCGCGTACATTCACAGCTGTTCCTGCTTTCAATCCCTTAAAGCTTTCGTCAGAATTATCGGTCGCAGTACTTTGCGAACGTCCGAATTTGAAATCAAAATCAAACGGCTCGCTCGAAGCAGTGACCTCCGCGTCCGCAGCATCACCGCCCGCACGGATAACGACCTCTCCGTCATTTATTGACAGACCCGTTTCAGCCTGAATCCCGTCACTGCCCGATTCTATCGTTATCTCGCCGCCCATAACGGCTATCCAGCCGCGTCCGGTATCCGTGCCGTTTGTGGATTTAATACCGTCGCCGCCTGCTTTTACGTTGATCTTTCCGCTTTGTATCTGCACGGAATCCTTGCCGACAATACCGTCGTCGGCAGCGTTTATCACAAGCTCATCACAGCCGATAACAAGCGCATCCTTGCACTTAATACCGTCCTTATAGAGTGACGTTATTTCCAGCTTTCCGCCCGCAATGAACGTATCCGACCGTGAGAAAACTGCTCCGTCAGGCTCGGTATCGTCCGTTTTGAACGTATAATTCACGTTGTCGCAAAGTGAATTTTCCGTATTCCCGTCAGAATAGATTACAAGAGAATTAGCTTTCTCACAGTCGATAACAGCGCCGTCTGCGGAAGAAAGCTTCGCTCCGTTTAGAAGGAGCGTCACGTCGGCGTTATCTGGAGCTTCGATAATGATCTTGGCGGAGGAACACTCACCCTTTATTTCGTAAACGCCCGCACGGGAAATATTCACTGTTGTTCCCGAAACTTCTGCGCTTGTTTTTGTTGAGGTAACGCCTGTTTGTGAAAATTCAACGGTACAGTCGACCGCCGCGGGCTTTTCAAGATCTACGGTTTTAGCGGAATCCGCAGGATTAGAGCCTGTATCCGAACTTCCGCTCTGGAGCGCCGAAATGCCGCCGCCGGTTGAATTTTCAATATTCCGCATATCCGAATCGCAGCCCGCAAGCGCCAGCGTTCCCGCAAACAATATCCCCCACACAAGATGATTTTTCATTTCGTTGAAATTGCCTTTCATAATCGTTCCTCCGTAAAAAAACGAATCACATTTCCTCGTGATTATCCGTAAGTATACTGCACGAAACCGTAAGATTTCCGTTTATGACGCGAATTTTATCGAGAAATTCCTTTTCTCTTGAAACGTCCTTTAAGAGTATTTCGTAACGGCATTCGTAAAGCGTTCCCATAGAAACGGTTTTCGCCATTATAAGGCGGTGCCTTGAAACGTATTCTCCGAAAACCTCCTTAAAACAGGTCGTGTAATCAACGTCCTCCGGAATAAGGACTCTCAGCAGCTTTGAGGACTTCATAATTCCGAAAGCGGGAGTAAATCCAAGCACAGCCAATATCAGACCCGCTGCGAACGTGATTATTACCGCAAATCCGAGATATCCCATTCCCGTCGCAAGACCTATTCCCATAGCCAGAAAAACGTAGCACAATTCCCGCGAAGTACCCGGTGCCGAACGGAACCTCACAAGATTGAACGCGCCCATGACCGCAAGCCCCGCGCCGACAGATCCGTTTACCATCATAATTACCGACTGCACCAATATCGGCAGCACAACCAAAGTCACCATTAAATTTTTCGATGCCCTCGGATTATTCAGCCTGTAAAGAAACGCTGCTATAAATCCGAGAACCGTAGAAGTCAATGTGCTGAAAATCGCGCTTTGCGCCGTAAGTCCGACCGTCTGATCGATTATACTTGAAAACATCAGCTTATCACCTTTTCCTCTTTCAATTGATTTTGTTTTATCTCGTCCTGATAAATCGTTCCATACTTTGAAAAACTTCCATTATAAATTTTATTTTGCGAAAGGATCTTCACGAGCCACAGCGGGACAGCTCCCGCAGATTTTACTTCCATAACACGGTACGGCGCATTATAAAGCGGCGTGCCGTTATCTCCCGCACGAAGGTCAATATTGAAAGTCCTCCAACGGATATTTCCGTCAAACGTCACTCGGAACTCTCCGTCCTCTTTCCCGAAAAAAGCTTCGCGGTCGTAACAGATGACTATTTTCGGGTAAAGCATTTTTTGCTTTACAAGATAATTGATCTCCTCAAAAACCTGATCTCTTTTTTCCGGGAGGATCCCCTTTGAAAGATAATCGTGAAGGACTTTATATTCCCCTTCATAGCGCCGTTTATAAGTGATTCCGCGATATTTTTTCTTGATTTCGATAAAAGCGTCGGAATCGTCCACGATGCTGCTTCCGTAAGCGCGAAGTCTGACTTTTTCCTTGAATATCGGCTTTCCGAGAGAGCTTCTTATCAAGTCGTCGTTTTCATTATCGAGGTAAATATTTCTTATGGTGTGGAAGCCGAATTCGTCCTCGGTCATAAATTCGCCGATAGCGCTGTAAACTGTTCCGAATTGTTTTTCGTCCAGTAAAAATTTCATCTCTCGGCGCTTATAAGTATTTGCGTATGCCACAATGTCACCCCTTGTCGTTATGTTTTAATTATAACGGGTTTTTGTGATAGTTTTATGATAAAATTAAAAAATAAATTAAAGTTAATGTGAAATTATGTAAATTATTATGTGAGATTTTAAGCTGCAAAAAAAGGAGCGTGCAAGCCCCTTTTTCTGATTCGGTTCGTTTTATTTTACATTGAATTTCCGGAAAGCATTTCTTCTGCAGCGGCAAGAGAGCTTTGTGTTGTGCCGCTTCCGTCGATTATACGGGCAAGCTCGTGCTTTCTTCCCTCAAAATCCAGCTGTGTTATATGCGTGAATGTTCGTTCACCGTCGGGGTCGGTTTCCTTTTCGATAAGCAGGTGACAATCGGCTTTTGACGCTATCTGCGCCAAATGTGTAATGCAAAGCACCTGACGCGTTTTCGCAAGCTCCGCGAGCTTTATCCCGACCTTCTGGGCGGCACGTCCGCTTATCCCTTGGTCTATCTCGTCAAATATCATAGTCGGTACGGGATCATTTTTTGCAAGAACGCACTTTACCGCAAGCATAATTCTCGACAGCTCTCCGCCGCTTGCGATTTTGTTTATAGGTCGAGGTTCTTCGCCTGCATTTGCGGAAATTAAAAATTCAACATGATCCTTTCCGTGTATTGTGACCTTTGCGGGGGAAACCTCGACAATTATCCGAACATTCGGCATATCCAGAAATTCGAGCTGCTTTCTTATTTCCTCAGACAGCTTTTTCGCGGCTGAAATTCTTTTCTGTGTAAGCTCCTCGGCAAGCTTTTTAAGCACCGCGCCGAGTTCTGTTTTTTTAGCGGAAAGCTGCCCGATGAGCGCGTCCGAACCCGAAAGCTCGTCCAGCTCCCGCTTGGAGGATTCCAGCAAGTCCACCAGCTCGTCCGCCGAGATCTTATACTTACGTTCGGCAAATTTCAGCGCCGAAACGCGGTTTGAAAGCTCTTCTTCCAGATCCTCAGGGTCGTCGTCAACAAGAGAATATATTTCGTCAGCTATATCCGTGACTTCGGGAATGACCGCTTTAAGCCGCTCGGCAAGTTTTTCCGCTCTCGGCTCGATCGACGAAATTTTTTCAAGTGAGCTTACCGCGCTTGACAGCAGCGATCCCGCCGATGCGTCGCCGTCAGAATCGAGCGCATTGTATGCTCCCCACACACAAGAGCGTATTTTCGCGTTGGAGCGGACCTTCTCAAGCTGTTCCTCCAGCCTTGCGCCGTCGCCTTTTTCCAGCTTCAGGGCGGACAGATCCTCTATTACCGAGCGCAGATGTTCAATTTTATACTCGCGGTTTTGTGATTCTGCCTGTATATCGCTGAGTTTCTTTGCCGCAGCCGCAAAATCGTGAAAAGCGCTGCGGTATGGTTCGAGATCCTCGGTGATCCCTGCGTAATCGTCAAGAATATCACGCTGACTGTCGTTAGACATAAGGATCCTGTTTTCGTGCTGCCCGTGAACGTCCACAAGCATTGCTCCAAGCTCCCTCAGTACAGACGCAGTTACAGTCCGTCCGTTGATTCGGGCAATGCTCTTACCGTCCGCAAAAATCTCGCGGGAAAGGACCAGATCCTCCTCAGGCTCGAATCCAAGCTCCGAGAGCTTATTGTTCACCTCGTCGGAATTCTCCCCGAAAAGCGCCGTAATGACAGCTTTTTTCGCACCCGCACGAACGATCTCCTTATTTGTGCGCTCACCCAAGATAGCGCCTATGCCGCCGATAAGGATACTCTTTCCCGCACCGGTTTCACCCGTAAAAACGTTGAAGCTTCCGCCGAAATCCGCCGCAGCCTTTTCAATTACGGCAAGATTTTCAATTGACAATTCGCGTAACATTCAAACCCTCCGCCTTAGTGGCGCGTTTTCAGCCAAGTAAGTGTTGACATCAGATTTTTTGCGTAATCCTCGGATTTAGTTGCGACAAATACCGTGTCGTCGCCCGCGATAGTTCCGACGACCTCCTCAAGCTCCAGATCGTCGAGTATCTTGCACGCTGCGGGAGCCATTCCCGAATGACATTTTATCACAACGAGATTCATCGCTATCTCCATTGATATCACCGACTGCGCAAAAATATTGTTGTACTGTATTTCGTGAGGTCGTCCGACAAAATAACAGTAAACGTCGTTATCCGAAACGGTCTTTCTTAAATGAAGCGCCTTTATATCCCGCGAGAGCGTCGCCTGTCCGACATTGCAGCCCCGCATTGCAAGCAGCTTTTGCAGCTCTGTCTGAGTCGAAACCTCATTTTCGGCAATAACCTTTACTATGGTGTCAAGCCGTTCTCTTCTGGTCATTATGATGATTCTCCTTTGAAACGATCATTTGAGCGGAGTCATAAGCTTCGTGTTTATCGCGCTGTAAAAATCATCACCCGCGTCGATAATTCTGAGCGACCCTGCCGCTCTTGTAATTCTAAGCACGTCCCCCTCAAGGAATGGTATTCCCTTTCCTCCGTCGACCGAAAACGTCGCACGGGAATTCTGATAATGAAAGACCTTTACTGTAATTTTCTGTTTATCGGAAAAGATCATCGTCCTGTTGAAAAGCGTATGCGGACAAAGCGCTGTAAACTCCACACATTCGGTATCCGGTGCCAATATCGGTCCTCCCGCTGAGAGCGAATACGCCGTCGAGCCTGTGGGAGTGCTTAATATAACGCCGTCGGCACGCACCCTTGAAACCTCCGCATCTCCGCACGAAACCACAAACTCAGGGAGCTTTGAAACACTCGAACGCGAAACGATAACATCATTCAAAACCTTTTCGGAAAAAACACGCTTCCCGTCACGGTAAACGCGGCAGTCAAGCATCATTCGGGAGCTTACCGTGAAATCGCTTTTCAATATCTCAGGTATTCTGTCGATTTCCGACGGCTCAAGCTTTGCCATAAAGCCGACTCTTCCCATATTCACGCCGAGAAGCGGCAAATCGAATTCCGCCGCGATCTTCCCCCATTTCAGGATAGTTCCGTCACCGCCCACCGTAATTATAAGCGAGCATATTCCCGGAGTTTCTACAATGTCCGCTCCCAGCTTTCCCGCGAGCATCGACATTTTTCCGTAAACGCACGGAATAAAATCGTTTGCGCGAAGCTCTTTCGCTATATCTGCGGAAAGCTGCACCGCGTCTTCTCTCATACTATTAAGTCCCAGAAGTACTCTCATATTATCTCCATTTTAATTTGTTAATTGATTTTTCGCGAATTTTTGAGATGTATCAGGAATTCCGTATTCCCGTCGCCGCCCGTGATAGGCGATTTTACGATACCCTCCGAAATTAAACCTATCCCCTCGGCAAAAGTTTTAATTTCCTCCGTAACGCGAGTCCGAACCTTTTCGCTTGTGACTATTCCTTTTTTGGAGAGGAATTGTCTTCCCGCTTCAAACTGCGGTTTTATAAGGCAGACCGCCTCGCCGTCATCTTTAAGGATTTTTAATATGTGCGGGAGTACGAGCTTCAATGAAATAAACGAAACGTCCGCCGAAACGAAATCCGCAACGGAATCGTTATCATCGCTGAAATCGCGAATATCTGTCTGTTCAAGCGATATGACACGCTTATCCTGTCGTAATTTTTCACTCAACTGGGAAGTCCCCACGTCGACCGCAAAAACTTTTGCCGCGCCGTTTTGCAGCATACAATCAGTAAATCCGCCCGTAGATGCGCCAACGTCGACACAGGTTTTTCCGTGAAGCTTAATACCGAAGCTTTCAAGCGCAAACGACAGCTTTTCTCCTCCGCGACCGACAAATTTCGGCAGCAGGCTTTCCACCACCGAAACACTGTCGCTTTCTTCAACGTTGAAAGAATTTTTTACGGCGGGCGTACCATTAACGATAACCCCTCCGCGGGAAATGAGCGCCTGCGCCGCGGAACGGCTTTCGCATATACCGTGTTCAAAAAGGTAAACGTCCAATCTCATACGCCCAGCGTCCTTGTCATTGAATCAAGGTCAAGTCCATACATTTTAAGCTGTTCGGAGATTGTTGCCGCAGGAACGAATCCATCCTCCACACCGACGCTTTGAACATCGCCGCGATAGCCGCGCTTCATAAGTTCCGCAAAAAATCCCTCCGCGACGCCGCCGCGAAGCGAACCTTCCTCGAAGAACACTATTCTGTCATACCCCGCTGCTATCCCGTAAACCTCTTCGGGCAGCGGTTCTATTTTCACCAATCTCAGCATATCCGCGCCCGCTTTTTCACAAGCCGAGGCCATATCCGCCGAGATCCTCCCGTAACCTGCCGCGAGAGTTTTTGAGCCGCGTTTTTTATGGACGAATCCCCTTGAAACACATTCCGATGTGTTTCCGATCATAACCTCCAAATCGGGAATATCCGGCTCGCTGCCCTTTGGATATCTCACGACGGCGATTCCGAAAGTTTCATAGATCGCTTTTTTAAGGCATACGCGAAGTTCCTCATAAGTCGCGGGACAGAAAATGACCGTATTCGGAATAAGACGCAGCATAGGAACGTCGAATATCCCCTGATGTGTTTCGCCGTCTGCCCCGACAAATCCCGCACGGTCAACGGCAAGTGTTATGTGTGTATTTTCAATGGCACAGTCGTGAAGTATCTGGTCAAATCCGCGCTGCAAAAATGTCGAATACACAGCAAAAACGGGATACATTCCCTCTGTCGCCAAGCCCGCCGCGAACGTCACGGAATGCTGCTCCGCAATTCCCGTGTCGAAAAATCTCGATGCGTTCATTTCCTTGAAATAGTTAAGCCCCACGGCGTACTTCATCGCCGCCGTTATGGCGCATATTCTGCCGTCCCGTGTTCCGAGGTGCGTAAGCTCCCGTCCGAAGGCTTCGGAAAAGGTTTTCGGTTCTCTCTCGCGGTCGACATACTCGAATTCCTCGACAATGCCGTTTTCAGCGACAGCGTGATATTCTCCGGGATTTTTCTCGGCGGGGCGATAGCCTTTTCCCTTCTGAGTGAAAACGTGAACCACACATGGACGCTTCATAAGTTTCGCTACCGAAAACGCCTCGATAAGGTCATCCAAGTCGTGTCCGTTTACAGGCCCTATATAGGTAAATCCGAGGTTCTCAAAGAGATTGCTCGAATCGTAAAGCGCCTCTTTAAGGAGCGACTTTGCCGCACCGATAGCACGTTCTAACGGCTTTCCTACAAGTGGCACGGACGACAGCGCATACTTAAATTTCTCCTTTGCGCAGTAATATTTTCTGGTTGAACGTATATGTGCAAGATACCTTGCCAGAGCGCCTGTTGAACGGCTTATGGACATAGCATTGTCGTTCAGTACAAGCGTGAGGTTCGTCGCGGTTTTTCCCGCATTGTTAAGCGCTTCATAGGCAATACCGCCCGTGAACGCTCCGTCGCCCACTACTGCCGCGACCGAGCCGCTTTCGCCTTTTAACCTCATGGCTGTGGAAATTCCGTATGCCGCCGAAAGAGTCTGACTTGAATGTCCCGAAATAAATGCGTCAGCAGGTGATTCGGACCGCTTTGGAAAACCAGATATGCCGCCTTTTTTACGTAGTGTTGAAAATCTCGAATATCTCCCTGTAAGCAGCTTATGAGCGTATGCCTGATGTCCTACATCCCAGAGTATCCTGTCACCGTTCTGAACATCGTACACTGCGTGAAGCGCCACGGCAAGCTCGACTGCTCCAAGGCTTGACGAAAGATGCCCGCCGTTTTTCATTACGGTCCGCAGAATTGTTCCCCGCAGTTCTCCGCATAACGCTTTGAGCTGCGGGGACGTTAAACCGCGAATTTTATTGTGATCTATATTGTCGCTGAGAAGCATAAGCCCTCCGTTTGTTGATTCAAGCCGTCGGAAGCGGGAACAGCAATGCGATTATGATACCCAGCATAGCTCCCGCCAGAACTTCGATAGGCGTATGACCCAAAAACTCCTTCAATTCCTTGCGGTTGACAAGTTCCTCTATATCGGGATCGTTTTCCGAACCGCTGAGTTGAGAGATCTCATCGTCAAGGTCGTCCACTATATGACGCAGCTTGTTGAGTTCCTTTGCGTGAAGCCCCGCGTTGTAGCGCACGCTCATAGCGTCGTAGATAACAACAGCCGCGATAAGTATCGCGAACGCGAATTCCGCGCTGCTGAAGCCCTTGTATCTTAGCGTGTAGATAGCCACCGAAATGACCATTGCCGAATGTGACGACGGCATTCCGCCTGCACCGTAGATACGTTCCGGATCGAATGTTTTGTTCTTTATTGAATAGCCGATAGTTTTGAGGACCTGCGCGAGAAACCAACCTATAAACCCTACCGATATTATAGGGTTTGCCATCAATATTTCTTTCATTATCCCGCCTCCGTCAATACTGACGATAAAGGAGCATTTTGGTAAGCCCCACCAAGAATGAATTATCGCTGAAGCCCTTGAGAAGCTCAAGAGCCTGTTCCGAGAGAGAGCGGGCAGTTTTGCGAGCTTCGTCCAGACCCACAGCCTCAACGTAGGTATGCTTTCCCTGTGCGCTGTCGCTGCCGACGGGCTTTCCGAGGAGCTTTTCATCTGCGGTTATATCGAGGATATCATCTATTATCTGGAACGCGAGTCCGAGCCTCTGCCCGAATGTCCCCGCCGTAAGTATCGTCGAAGCGTCCGCTCCTGCCGTAAGACAGCCCGCCTTGCAGCAGAATTCCAGCAGAGCTGCTGTTTTCATTCTGTACATTTCAAGTATAGTCGAAACCTCCGGTGTTTGTCCGGAAAGACCGATATCGACCGTCTGACCGCCTATCATTCCGCCCAAGCCCGTAAGCTCCGACAAAAGCGAAATTATCCGCAGCGCCGTTTCTTCGGGAAGTTGTTTGTGCAATGCCGCCTGAGCGATGATCTCATACGGCTTTACCGCCAACAGATCTCCCGCCAGAAGAGCCTCTGCCTCACCGAAAGCCTTATGGCACGAGGGCTTTCCTCGGCGCATATCGTCGTTGTCCATACACGGCAGGTCGTCGTGTATAAGCGAAAATGTATGTGTCATCTCGACCGCACACGCGACAGGCAGAGCCGTTTCGGGCTCCCCGCCGCACACACGGCAAAACTCCATGACAAGCGCCGGACGGATACGCTTGCCGCCCGCATACATACTGTATCTTGCTGCGTCCGCAGCCTTTCTCTGAAGGCAATTTGTTTCGGGCAGATATTTTTCAATGACCTCCATAATCATGTCGGCGTATTCTGAAAGTGTTTCCTTTACTCTTGCAGACTCGTCCCATGAGATCTCGTTTGTATCTATCATTGTTTTTCCAGCTCCTCGATCTTCAGTTTTGCTTTTTTGATATACTCATCGAGCTTTTTCGACAACCCGACGGCTTCAGTGTAAAGCTTTACGGATTCCTCAAGCGGAAGCTCACCGCTTCCCATTTTCTCTGAGATCTCCTTGAGTCTTCCGAGTTCCTTTTCAAAATCTATTGCTGTGCTTTTTTCAGCCATATTTTTACTCCTTGATCTCATTTATAACAGCGCCGGCGCTGCCTTTTCCGAATTTAAGCGTGATTTTATCGCCTTTTGAAAGCTCGCCCGCGCTTCTGATGTAAACGCCGTCCTTTTCGGCAATTGAATAACCGCGCATAAGCACATTCATGGGGCTCAGATCGTTTATTGATTTAGCCGCAAACGCGAACTCGTGTTCAATGTCCGAAAGCTTTATGCGCATACTGTTTCTCACGGTATCCGAAAGAGCGTCTACGACAGCCTTATTTCTCGAAACGCACAGCACGGCGCTTTGCGAAATAAGCTCGATATAACGCTTTGATTGATCTTGGAACATATTAAGCCTTGCTTTCGGCGAATTGAGGACTATATCCTTTCTCGCAAGCTCCAGATCTTTCTCGCACCTTGCAATAGCTGACAGCAGCGAATTTTTTGCGGACTCCGCCATATCGGAGATAAACTTTTTGATAACTTCGATATCGGGGACAGCGTCCTGAGCCGCTGCCGTCGGAGTGAGCGAACGCTTGTCTGCAGCGTAATCAATGAGCGTTGTGTCGATTTCGTGTCCCACTGCGCTTATCGTCGGGATCTTCGACGCATAGACCGCTCTTACGACTTTCTCAGAGTTAAAGCACGCCAGATCCTCCGCCGAGCCGCCGCCCCGTCCGACGATTATCAGATCCGCTCCGACGTTCTGAGCCTTGGCGATGCCCGCTGCGATAGAATCAGGAGCATTCTCTCCCTGAACGACGGCATTTATCACCACAGCCTCAACGACAGGGTATCTTTCTTTAAGCACTTTTTTTATATCCTGAAGCGCCGCACCTGACGAGGAAGTAACTATAGCTATTTTCTTAGGCAGTCTTGGAAGCTCCCTATGCTGTCCAAACAATCCCTCACGGTCGAGTTTGCTTTTAAGCTCCTCCAAAGCTTTCGCGGAGTCGCCTTTCGCGTCTGCGACCATTATTGAATCGCAGATCAAAGAATATGTCCCGTATTTTTCGTATACCGAAATTTTTCCGCTACAGACGACCGTTTCACCGTCTTTGGGGATCTTTTTCAGAGCCGCGACCCCGTGAAACATTTTAGCGTCTATCTGTGCGTCGTTATCTATCAATTTAAAATAAAGAAAATCCTTATAAAAGCTCTGACGGTTTCTTCTTATTCCCGAAACCTCACCGAAGATAGTGACACATTGAAGCCGCGAATCACCCTCGACTGCGTTTTTTATCCTTGCGGTAACATCGCTTACCGACAGCACCTCTCCGCCGTCGTCCTCTTCTTCGGCTGTATCGGTTTCGCTGTCAAACAGACTGTATTGCTCCGGCTCATTCTTTTTCGCCATTCAAGCCTCCCAAATACGAATTGAGGATACCGTTTATAAAGCTTCTGTCGTTCTGTCCCGAATATTTTTTCGCAAGCTCCATTGCCTCATTTATCGCTGCCTTCGGGGGAACGTCATTCTTACGGTAGGTCATTTCATAGACAGCTATTTTAAGTATTACGAGATTCACCTTTGCGATACGGTTTACAGCACGCTTCGTGGAATATTTTGCTATGATCTCGCAAAGCTCTGCGTCATGCTCGCTTACTCCCTTAACCAGCTCGTCTGTGTACTCGTTTTTTGCCATATCGAAAGAGTCGGGATTAAGCTCGTCGAGTTCTTCAAGGGACTGTCCGAACATCATCTGGAAAAGTAAGAGGAACGCGCCCTCGCGAGCCTCGGAGCGTGTAAGTTTCTGTTCTGCGCTGTTCATATTCACTTCACTGAGCCTCGCACTGTGAAAGTTCCACGCCGACTATATTCACGTCGACCTTTGTCACGGTAAAGCCCGTCATATTCTGGATAGCGCTCTTGACGCTGTGCTGAACGCTTTCCGCGACCTTAACGGCGTTAGAGCCTTCTGCGACGGTAATATCCACGCCGACTGCCGCGCTTTCGCCGAGAGTTCTCACACGAACCGGGCTTTTAAGACGTGAGATAAGACCCGCTCCCGATTTTCCTCTTATAATAGCGCCCTCGATTTCCGAAGCGGCTGTTTCGGCGATCCTGATAAGCACCTCTTCCGAAACCTTAATGCTTCCCGCCGTATGTTTTCCGTTGTTTTCCATAATTTACCTCTCAAAAACAAAAAATAATACACGCTGACTATACATACATATCTTAATTATAACACATTCTCTCCAAATAAACAAGGGCTTTTTTGAAAAAAATTCAAAAAAGCGAATTTTTTTCATTGTAACAATTTTCTGACATTCCGAATAAAATACAGAAAAAGCAACAAGGAGGCGGGGTGAGCGAGTGAGGGGAGGAAAGCGTCCCTGTGGGAAATACACGATGATTTTCGCGTTGATAGTATTTCTCGCAGCGGGAATCATACTGACGATTTTCCTGCCGAAGCTGGGACTTTTCGCGGTCGCGGTTTTGCTTATCGCGCTGGGAATTTTTCTGCTTAAAGCCTGAAAGGAGCTGCGTATGAAGATCGTTGTTGTCAAGAGTCCGAAGATGTTCACGGGGATTTTGCGTATGATGTTTCACATTGGAAAATCCGAAACCGTCTGAACACGAAAAACCGTCCCGAACGTTCGGGGCGGTTTTTTTAGAAAAGTGAATTTATTCAGTGTACTTCCACAATTGTAATGGCGTCGGAGGCGACTTTCACCTCGCTCTGGAGGGTTGATTTTATTTTCGCCGCCGAAGCAGCGTCAAGTCCGTCGGTCTTTACAATAACGTTCGCACCGTTATCGGAAAGATAGCAGAGCGCGTCGGAAAATCCCTGTGCTTTTAAAAGAGTTTCTATCTTGCCCTCGCTTTCTATAAGAGCGGAAAGACTTTTTGCGTTTTCCGTAACGACGGAAAGCTCGTCGGCGGTCATATCGCCGCCCGAATACATTGCCGCAAGTACCTCGGCGGCTTCGCCTCTGCTCTGCTGCTTGTCAAGCCGAGCCTGCGCGAAATAAGCGTCGCTGTCCGAATTTGCGACATACTGTGCGTCGCCGTAATTTGCCGTGCCGCCGACCGCAGTAAGGTTATTGTCGGATTTTTTCTTCGAGCCTGCTACCGCGAAATTCACTGCTGCCGCAGCTCCGAGAAGCACCGCCAAAGACGCTATTGCGATGTGTTTTTTGCCGATGATAAGATTCAGCCTTTTCATAAAATACCCCTTTCGATTTTATCGTAAAATTAAAATGTAACATAGACCCGTGCCGCCGATAGATCAAGCGCGCCGGCGACGGCGTTTGTTATCCGCTCGCGCACCACCGGATCGGACGCTCCGGAACAGACCACCGCTGCGCCGCGTACCTTAGGGAGGATCCTGCCGATTTGAAGCGGCTGTTTAGCGCTGCCCGCGAGTACCACCTCCGTTTCGTCGGAGCGCTGCTGACTGCCGCCCTTTTCGGCATTCTGGGAGCTTAACTCGCTGCGTTTGTCCTTTTCATAGACCACCTCCGAGATCGTATCGAGCGTCACCATAACGTGGACATCACCGGCACCGCTTATTTGCTTCACAAGCTCCTTTACACGGTTTTCGAGCGCACGTTCAAGCTGCTCGGCGTCCTCGGAAAAATCAGTGTCAGCCGTGCTTTTTTTCGCGGTATCATCACATGAGAATGTACTCAGCAAAAGCAGCACCATTACCGCCAGAGCGCCGATTATAAGCGCCTTTCTTCCCGTATCGCCCAACAGGAATTCCTGTATTTTTTTCGTCACTTAAACTTCCTCCTTAAACGCCGTAATTATCTCGATATCGTCGGTAAGTTCACGGGAGAGAAGCTCTGCCGCTGCTTCTGCCTCGACCGTCTCTCCCGCCTTGAATACAAGCCTTACCTGTGTAATACTTATGCTGTACAATCCCGAAATATTAACGACAATATGAATTTCTTCCGGAAAAATTCCGTTGGAGTTCAGAAGCTCGTAGATCTTGTCGGACATATCCTTACAGATCTTTTTTTCGAGAGATTTGTTTATTTCTCCCGAAAATGTGACATATCCGCCCTCCTCAATTTCGGGAATATGAAATTCCGCGCCTGCTGCCGAGGAGATCCCCGTAAGAAGCAGGATACCGGCGATAAGAAGTGATATCTGTTTTTTGAATTTATTTTCGGGAACAAGAATCCTGAACAGTGCCGCGCTTATAGCCGCGACGCATACAGTTGACAAGAATTGCATTTTCAGCCTCCGCACACGAAAAGCGTCATAAGTGCCGCAAGCGCCGTCATAACTCCGAAGCATACCGTAACTGCGAACACTATCGACATTACCGAGCAGCAGCTTTTGAAAAGCGCTGCAAGCTCCTTTAATCCGAAAATTTCCGCCGAGCTTTGAGCCAGAAAAAGCGCTATCCGATACAGTGTGACGGTTACAAGCGCCGGCAGCAGTACAGCCGCTCCGGCGATCATACCGTAGCTCCCTACCGAGCCTTTAAGCGTAGAGATCCCACCGCCCAACATATTCACGGCGTCGGAAATTGTTCCGCCGACTATCGGCACTCCCTGTGAAACCATAAACTTCGCTGCCTTTATCGCTGCGTTGTCGGAAGCCGCCGTGACAAGCGTCTGCGCCGAAAGCAGCGCCATAAACACCGTCATAAGCAAAGCCAGTCCCCATGTCACGATCTTTTTGATAACGTCGCCGATCTTTTCAAGTTTAAGTGCAGGGTGGACTGCTCCGGTGACAGAAACTCCGAGAATAGTTCCGCACATCGGTGCTAAGAAATTTACCGCAAGCTGAGAAAATACCTGTGTTGCAGCAAGCGTCACACTGTTTACTGCCGCAGCGGAGGATACATAACCCATAGCGGCGCATATTCCCGTAAATACAGGTACAAAAACCGCCGTGAAATTCGCAGCCGTGCCGAGAGCTGTAAGAGTTTCCGATAACACTCCGCTTATGGCAAAAGCCGCTATTCCCGCTCCGCAAAGCACTCCGACGGCAGGAAAAACTTCTTTCAAACCGCCCGTTTCGGAAAAATTTTCTGCCGCGGCGCAAAGAAGCACCACACCGAAAAGCGAGCAGAAAAGCTTTGTGGGACTGCCCGCACGCGATCTCACAAGCTCCCATATTCCGGAAATTACTCCCCAGAAATTTAATCCTAGAGCGCCCGAATTATCGGGAGTGATACCCTGCTCCTCAAGCGCGGAATACGTTTCTTCCGGAAGCGCGTCGACGACAGAGCCTGTCCCGAAATCTTCCGCTGAAAGCTCATAGTTTTCGGAATCGGAATCGGATATTTCCGCAGCCGCAGTTTGAGTATTCAACAAAAAAATACCGAAAAAAACAAGGAGTGACACCAAAAATTTCTGCATTTGAATTTCCTTTTCTTTAAGATATCTCAGCCTATAAGCCCCGTTACAAGCTCCGCAAGCGACGTGAAAACCGGCAGCGATATCGCTGCGACCGCAACTCTTCCCGCAAGTTCGAGTTTCCCGCCGAGTGCTGCTTCTCCCGCATCACGCGCCAAATCCGCCGAAAGCGTCGTGATGTAGCACACCGCCAGCGCCTTGAACAAGATCGACGAAAATTCGCCAAGCCCCGCGCCGTCCGAAAGAGTTTTTATTGCTTCCACGGACGGTTTCAGCGCCGCTATTGCCGCTCCCATAATGAAAATTCCCGCCGCAATGGAAACACCTATGGCGCTTTCGGGCTTGATATGCCGAAGTACGGCGCATACTGCCACCGCAAGGATACCGAATCCGCAAATCGTCAGAATATCCATCGCTCACCACAATCCAAACACGTTCTTTATCGTATCAAAAAGCTCCGAAAGCGCGGGAATTATCATCATCAGTACGATTATAAGCCCTGCGACGTTAAGCATTACCGCCTGCTCGTCGTGGTCGGTTTTTTTGAGAATAAGATTGAGTATCGCGACAATAATTCCCACCGCCGCGATCTTAAACAGCAGATCAAGTTCCATAGTCCCTCATATTATCAGTATCGCAACAGCCGCGCCGCAAAGCGCACCGAGCTGTGCGAACGCTCGTCCTTTCCGCGAATACCGCTCCTCGGCTTCGGTCAGAAGTATTTTAATTTCGCTGTCGGTAATTTCAACCAGCCGCAGTATACCCTCTCGGTCGGAATTTCCGAACTCGCGCCCCAGATCGCGCAGCAAAGCGGCTTCACGCGTTTTTCCGAGAATACCGCAAGCGGCATTCCAAGCGTCACGAAGGTCATTCGTCTGATTTTTACGTTGGATAACGTTTTTCGGAAATTCGCCCTCGCTCGTTCGTAAAAGCTCGTCCAGAGATGCGGCACGAAGTCTTATTCCGAGTGAAAATTCCGTTAGCATGGAGTGTATCTCCCGAAGCATATCGGCACGTCGGCGGAGATCATATTTTCGGCGGGATCCCGCAATAATTCCGCACAGCAAAGCCAACAGCGCCGCAATTATCCTCAAGAGAGCCCCTCCTTTCCATTCGCGGAATTTTCTAAAAATCCGACGAGTTTTCCACGTTCTCCGAGAAGTACCGCACCGTCAAAAATTCTCGCAGCCGAGGAAGTCTGCGGTCTTGAAAAAACCTCGCTAAAGCTGCCCGCGTGCGCTGACGCTATCACCTTTACTCCGCAGCGAAGAGCGTTTTCCAGAGCGTCGCCGTCGTCTGATATCTCGTCACAGATGATTACTTCCGGCGACAGCGTTCTTACGGCAAACTCTATTCCCTCCGACTTTTCGCAGCCGCAAAGCACGTCCGTATTAAGTCCCACATCAAGCGACGGACTTCCTCGGACGGACGCGGAGATCTCTCCACGTGAATCAATTATCGTCACGCGCCGTCGTTCTCCAAGCCGCCTTGCAAGGTCACGAAGGATAGTCGTTTTTCCGGAAAGAGGTTTTCCGACAATTAAAAGCGAGATGATACCGTTTGAAAAGCAGCGCCTGAAGATCTCATCGGAACAGCCTATGACTTCGTGGGCGATTCGGAAATTCAATCCCGAAATATCCTTGAAAAATTCTATTTTCCCGTGAGTTCTTACCGCTGTGCCGCATATCCCGACACGATGTCCGCCGTCGAGAGCAATATATCCTCTCGCTATCTGCTCCTCGTAGGAATGAGTTGAATAACCGCATATTTCCGCGAAACAGGCGGCAATTTCCTCCGCCGAGAACACCTCCGAGCATATTCGCATATTCCCGAAAATGTCAACCGAAACGGCGGGCCTGCCCGCTCGTACCCTTATTTCCGAAAGCTCGGAAAACGGCACTGTGACGCGGATCTTTGAAAGCGTTTTCAACGCCGATGAATTTGCTTTTATCATTTGAATTCCTCCGTTTTACTTGTCCGATTTGTAAATTCTATGCGAGGAAATTCAACGCTAGAACAAAAAAACACCGACTCGCTAAAGTCGGTGTTTTCGATATATTTTTTATTTTCAATTATATTCCTTTATTATAAGAAGAATGCCGTTGTGAGCGGTGATCTCGGCATACCTATCGGTAATTTCGTTTGAAACTCCGAGCGGAAAATCATTTGTCAGAACGCGGCTGCTCATCGGGTATTTTACCCCCGAAGCGCTTGCTTCAGCCGATTCACCAAATGAAAAAATTGACAGATACCCGTCGAATCTTGGGATCTTCACGGTGGAATTTTCCAGCGCGAAAACCTCGGTGTTATCGCCGTAAAGGCAAGCAGATATACCGTTTTTAAGAAATTTTTTCAGCATCTGGAAATTTGCGCAGCTGTGCGAAATTCTCCCGCCCAGTGCGCAGAAAAACCGAAGAATGTCACAGCCTTTTTTTATTGCTGTTTCCGCCGCGAGCGACATATCCGTGTCGTCCTTTATCGGTGAAACGCGGATACATTCAACACCCTGAGGAACGCTTTCCCTTGCGCTGTCGAAATCCCCTACAGCGGCGTCGGGAGTTATCCCTGCCGCAAGACAATAGTCAAGCCCTTTGTCGGCGGCAATTACAAGCCCCTCAATCATATCCGAAAAACGTTTCGGCGGGAATTCGGCACACGGCGCTCCGCAGATGATCGACGCTATTCTGTTTTTCACGAAATCACTCCCAGTCGTTTATCCTGCCTGCTTCCTCGAACATTCGCAGATAACTTTCATAGCGCGACCTTGCTATATCGCAATTAACGACGGCAGCTTTCACGGCACAGCCGCGCTCCTTAACGTGAACGCAATTTGAAAACTCGCATTTCCCCAAAAAAGGTCTGAATTCCCGAAATGCAAAATCCATTTCGCTTTTCGGAATACGGCAGTAACGCTCTGTGTCCACTGTTGAAAATCCGGGCGTGTCGGCTATGTAACCGCCGTCCTTTTTGTAAAATTCGACGCTGCGGGTGGTATGACGTCCGCGACCGAGCTTCTTGCTGATGTGGGCTGTTTCAAGTTCCAGTTCGGGGTAGAGGACATTGAGCAGGCTCGACTTTCCGACTCCCGAATTTCCAACAAACGCGGATGTTTTTCCGCGGATAAGCTCCCGAACGATATCCGCCCCCTCGCCGGTAAGATTATTCACAGTGCATACTGGTATACCTATCTTCCCGTATATTTCGGGCAGCTCTCCCGCCTCGCGAAGGTCGATTTTCGTGAAAACTATAACAGGCTCTATTCCTTTGCTGTCGGCTATGGCAATAAGCTTATCAAGTACAAATCGGTTGACGGCGGGTTCTGCGGTACTGTTTACGAAAACTATCCTGTCGAGATTCGCAATAGGCGGTCTTACGAGAAAACTGCGCCGCTCGTGTATTTTTGAAATGACGTGATCCTTTCCGTTCTCACACTCGACCGAAACAATATCTCCTGCCGCGGGGCTGATGTTCTGTGTCCGGAAAATTCCTCTTGCGACGCATTTCAGTGTTGCGCCCGCACAAACGCCGTTAAGGGCTTCTACAGAGTAGAAGCCCCCGACAGCTTTTGTTATAATACCCTCAATTACATCAAAAGAAGAAATAATGATTACCTCCGAAAAATCATTCACTCTCCGAAGTCGGCTCCGAGCTTGTATCCGAATTTTCATCGGACGATGTTGAAGGAACGGACGTTTCCGAGCTGCTGTTCTGAAGCGTCAGGAAGATAAACTGATCGCGGGAAACTTCAGTCTGAGCCGGCGGCGACTGGCTGAAGTCAACGTTTACTTTAATATATTCGCCTTCCTTGCCCGTCTTGACCGATTTTACTTTTATCATAAGCTCCTTGGTCACGCCTTGAGTGCCTTTCAGCTCATACTTTATAACTCTTGCAGCAGCGATGCTTATATCGCGGGTTTCCGTTGCGGAATCATCGAGTACCCCGTCGACATAGAATCTGAATTCAAAATCTCCCGAAAGTCCGACAGGAACCGCTACCTCGACCATAGAGGAAAGCTCTGCGGGCTGTCCCGTGCTGACCTGAAGTACTATCTCAGAACCTCTGTCCGCCATAGAATTCGGGGCAAGGGATTGACCTATTACCTCACCTTCCGGTTTTTCGTCTGGAACTTCCTGTATGAGCGGAACAAGGTGAAGCTCGTCGCAGCGCTGCTTTGCTGTTGCCACCGGCATTCCGACAAAATTCTGGACAAGCACCGCCTGCTGTGACGGTCCCATACTGATCGTTAGAATTACTATCGACCCCTGAGGCGCTATTTCGTGAGCCGCCGGACTTGTCGCTATTACATGGTCTTTTGCGATCTCTTCACTGTTATTATACCGTTTTGTGACCTCAAAGCCGTCCTTTCTCAGCTGCTTTTCGGCGGCATCGGCGGTATAGTTTGTGAAGTCCTGTATCTCGACCTTCTTTATACCCTTACTTACCTTGACGGTAACTGTTGTTCCCACCTTGACGTGTCTGGTTTCGCCGAGATCCTGTTCAAAGATCTGTCCTTCGGTTACTTCGCTCCATTCCTCCTGCGGCACAAGCACCATTACAGAATTTCCGCCGACGTATTCCAAAGCCTCGTCCCACGTCATTCCCACAAGGTTCGGCATAATGAACTCGCCGTTTTCGACGTGCAGGGCGTCGGTCACGGAATAGCTCGACGACTGTTCCGAACTCGCTCCGGGACCGAAATTATCCATCACCAACTTCAGCAGCAGGAACACCGTTGCGATAACAAACGCCGCACCCACAGCGAAAAGTATCGGGATAAGCGGGCTTTTGCGCTCCTCATACTCATCATCGTCGTCATAGTAATCGTCATCGTCCTCGTCGTCGACGTAATCATCTTCGATGGGCTCGGACATTCTCCTGCGGCGGAGATTTTCCTTATCCGCGGCGGGATTCGGGCGGTCAGTGTACTTTACCGTGCCGTCGGTCGAATTGTATTTATAATCGAAAACTATTCCGGGATTTTTCTTGAACTCCTCAAGATCGTTTATCATCTCGCCTGCTGTCTGGTATCGTGCGGAGGGTTCTTTCTGCATTGCTCTGAGGACGATCTGCTCCAGACCCTCCGGGATAGTTTCGTTTATCTCCGTAGGTCTTTTTGGATTGGTCTGCATATGCTTCATAGCGATAGCCACGGGAGTATCCCCGTCAAACGGCTTTCGTCCCGTAAGCATTTCATAGAGAGCCACTCCGACAGAATAAATATCGCTTCTCTCGTCGGTTATATCTCCCCTTGCCTGTTCGGGGCTGATATAGTGTACGGAGCCGATAGTTTTCTCGGACATGGTCTTATTGTTCTCGCGGCTGAATCTTGCTATACCGAAATCCATCACCTTGATAGTTCCGTCGCGCAGAAGCATTATATTCGAGCTTTTTATATCCCTGTGAACGATCCCCCTGTCGTGAGCGTGCATAAGCGCCTTCAATATCTGAACAGTGAAATGTACAGCGTCCCGCCATTTAAGAACGCCCTGCTGTTCGATATAATCCGTAAGCGTTATGCCGTCGACGTATTCCATAACGATAAACTGGACCTTATCCGTGAATCCCACGTCGTAGATCTTCACGATATTAGGGTGGGAAAGCAGAGCTATAGCCTTGCTCTCGTTGCGGAAACGGCGAAGAAACTCGTCGCTTCCCGCAAACTCTGTTTTCAGGATCTTGACGGCGACGATGATATTTTCCTGAATATCCCTCGCACGGTAAATATCCGCCATTCCTCCCACGCCGATAAGCTCCAGAAGCTCATATCTTCCGTCCAGCTTTTTTCCGATGTTATTATCCATTTCTATCCGCCATTTCTCCATACTTTCTTTAACCGCGCCCGCCGTATGGCACGGACGCTCGTCCGTTGGTGTGAATTTTGTTTGATCGAAGCAGTAAAACTATTGGTTGAGTTATCCCCAAATAATATGATACTACTTTTAAATTGAATTGTCAAGTAAAAAGTAAGAATTTCCGCTATACCACTATAAAAGCGACGCTTACATTATCGTTACCGCCGTTTCCGTTGGCGTAGTTTATAAGATTTCCGCAGCAGTCCTCCGGTGCGGAATCAAAGCAGATATCGAGAATATCGAGATCGTCGCCGTAGGAGGAAAGTCCGTCGGAACACATAAGCAGCATTTCCCCATCGTTCATTGATATCTCGAAATAATCGGGTGTAACGTCCGCTTCCGCTCCTATGGCGCGGGTTATCTTGCTGCGGAACGGGTGGACCTTTGCCTCTTCTTCGGTGATTTTTCCTTTTTCGACAAGCTCCTGAACGTGTGAATGATCCTTTGTTATCTGCTGGATACAATCGTCCTCATCTCTCGGAAAAAGGTAATATGCCCGCGAATCGCCGACATTTACGATATATGCCGTATTTCCGAACACGATAGCCGCCACGCAGGTCGTTCCCATAACTCCCGAAGCCTCGCGGCGGGAAGTATCCCACACGACGCTGTTTGCCGCCGAAACTGCGGTTATAAGCAGGTTACGCACGGAATTGCGGTTCATACTTTCCGAAAAATTCTCGCGTATTCGGTTAGCGATAACGTCAACGGCAAGTCTGCTTGCCAAGCCTCCGTCGTTCTCGCCGCCCATTCCGTCGCACAAAACCGCGGCGCAGGCTGAGGGCGACAGCATCTCCCCCCATACGCAGTCCTGATTTTCATCGCGTTTGAGTCCAATATCGGTTTTAGTAAAAATGTTCAAACTAACACGACCTTTTTTGTATATTTTAACGAATTCAACCGTTTGCCTTTTCTTCACGCCGAAGTTGTCCGCAAGCTGCGGAAATATCCGCTCCAAGTGTACGTCTGACCGTAGCATTCAGACCGGCAGCTTCCAGACGTTTTCTGAAATGCTCTACAGAGCGTGATTTTCGGAAGTCCCGCTCCTTTACTTCATTTATCGGAATAAGGTTGACATGACAGTTCTTCCCGCCGAGCAGCGAAATAAGCTCGTCGGCGCTCTTGTCATCGTCGTTTACACCCTCGATAAGCGAATACTCGAAGCTTATCCGCCGTCCTGTTGCTGCAAAATAATCATCGCACGCCTTCATAAGCTGTGAAAGGTCATATTGCCTGTTGACGGGCATTATAGCGCTTCTTTTTTCATCTGTTGCCGCGTGCAGCGAAACGGAAAGCGTTATTCCGAGTTTCAGCTGAGCAAGGTCATATATTCTGTCGACCAGCCCGCACGTTGAGAGTGACAGATGCCTAAGGCTCAATCCCTCGCCGCCGGAGTTCAGTATTTTGAGGAATTTCACCACGTTGTCAAAATTATCAAGCGGTTCACCTATTCCCATAAGGACTATACTTCCGACGTGTCGACCGCTGTCGCGCTCTGTTTCATAGATCTGCGAGAGCATTTCCGACGGCTCAAGATTTCTCGACCACCCCGCGATAGTTGACGCGCAGAAACGGCAGCCCATTTTGCACCCGACCTGTGTGGAAATGCACAGACTGTTGGCGTGTTTATATTCCATAAGAACGCTCTCGACGCTTTCGCCGTCACGAAGCCCATATAGATATTTTACAGTATTATCTATATTACTTACAAGTCTTTTTTTAATTTTTAGTGAATTTATATAAAAATTTTCATTCAGACGCTCCCGAAATTGTGCAGAAAGATTAGTCATTTCCGAAAATTCCTTCACCCTTTGAGTATGGAGCCATTCGTAGATCTGTTTTGCCCGAAATTTCTTCTCGCCCAGAGCTGTTATCTTCTCCTCAAGTTCTTCAAATGTCAGAGATAAAATATCCGTTTTGTCCATTTTTCTCACCTCTTATTTTGATGAGTCACAGAGCCAAAATCATCGTTTTTTGTGCATTATTTAAGTATCTGAAAAATCCGTTTCGTGCAGCTATTTTATTCTCCTAAAAGATGCCGTGAAAAAACCGTCGCCGCCGTCCTCCTCAGGGAAAAACGTTCTTGTAGAGCTGTTAGCCGCGTCCGCATAAGGGATAGGCATAACTATCGGTGAAAAATCGGGGTGAGATGCAGCAAAATCCGCCGCGACCTCGTCGTTTTCGGCTCTGGAGAGCGTACAAGTCGAATATACAAGCGTTCCTCCGACCTTCACATATCTTGAAGAAACATCTAATATTGCCTTCTGAAGTATCGGAAGTTCCGCAAAATATTCAAGCTTCTTGTACTTTATCTCAGGCTTCCGCCGGATAACTCCAAGCCCCGAACACGGCGCGTCACAGAGGACTTTATCCGCAAGCGGTATCTCCTTATTATAACGTGTAGCGTTGTTTTCCTTTACCTCGATGATTCGCAGTCCGAGGCGTTCCGCTCCTTGTTCAATAAGTCCCACACGCTGCTCGTACAGATCCATAGCAAGGACCCGTCCGTTATTTCCCATCATCTCTGCCATTGTAAATGATTTTCCTCCGGGTGCGGCGCAAATATCCAGCACGGTTTCGTTCACTATAGGCTTTAAAGTATGACAGCAAAGCTGACTTGACACGTCCTGAATGTGAAAATATCCTTTTTTGAACGAGTCCAGACGCTCAATATCGCCTGTTTTTTCTAACCTTATACACCCCGAAAGTTTCGGATTCACAGACGCGGAAACGCCTTCCTTTTTCAGCAATTTGACCAAATCATCATCAGAAATTTTAGTGGTATTTACCCTTGCGTAAATCGGCGGTGCGCCTAGCGACGCTTTCAGAGCCTTGATAGCGTTATCCTCGCCGTACTCCGTAATCCACTTCGCGCAAAGTTCCTTCGGACAGGAATACTCGACGGAAAGCCGCTCCTCGGTTTGAAGTCCCGAATAATCCACCTTTTTCTCCGAACGGAGAAAGTTACGCAAAAGCCCGTTTACAAATCCCTCGGCGCTGTACAATTTAAGTTTTTTACACAATTTGACGCTTTCGTTTACTGCCGCCGAATCCGGAACGGAGGGCATATACATCAGCTGATAAATTCCCATATGAAGAATTATTTTTGCCTGCGGTTCGATTTTCTCTACCGGAAGCCTGCTGTACTGCGAAAGTATGAAATTGAGCGTCATCTCGCGTTCGACGCAGCCGTAGAACAGTGCTGCCGCGAATGCCTTGTCACGCTCCGAAAGTCCCGCCTCCGAAAGGGCGGAGCCAAGCAAAATATTTGAAAAAGCGCCGCTTTCACGCTGTCTTATCAACAATTTCGCGGCGGCGAACCTCGCGTCGGACATAGTGATTTCCTTTCGTTGATTCTCAAACTGTTACTCTAAAATGATTCCCTCGGTTAGTTTTTTTCCGCGAAGATACGCTTCAGCCGACATTCGTTTGCCGCCCTCAGGTTGAATTTCCGTGAACTCGATGCAATTACCGTCACCGCACACCACTGCGAATCTCTTGGTATCGGCGATCGACCCTGCCGGCAGAACCGAACGCTTTTCGGAAATCCTTGCACGGTAAACTTTCATTCGTTTCCCTTCAAGTACCGTATACGCGCACGGCGTGTCCGCCATTGCACGAATGAAGTTATACAGCGCCTCTGCGGGCTTTCCGAAATCGAGATGCAGTTCTTCTTTCGAGATAGTTTTCGCATAGCCTACGGGGGATTCTTCAGGCTGTTTAGTAAAAGTTGCCGTTCCGTCCGCCAGCTTTTTCAGTGTGGAAACTATCAGTTCCCCGCCCTTTTCCGCGAGCAGATCCCACAGCTCTGAGCCTGTCATATCGTCGGGCACTTCGACCTCACAGCGTTCAATTACATCACCCGTGTCAAGTCCCTCGTCCATTCTCATAGTGCAAACGCCCGAACGTGTTTCCCCATTCTCAATGCAGCGCTGAATAGGCGCTGCTCCGCGGTACTTCGGCAAAAGCGAAGCGTGGACGTTCACGCAGCCCAGCCTTGGAAGCTCCAGTACGCTTTTTGGCAAAATTTGCCCATAAGCCACCACAACTATTACATCGGGGTTTATCTCGTGAAGCCTCAAAAGGGCGTTTTCTGCGTCCTCACCGCTTTTCAGCGACTTCGGCTGAATAACGGGTATTCCGTGCTCCGCAGCGAATTCCTTTACGGGAGTAGCCGAGATCTGCTTTCCTCGGTTTCTGGGCTTATCCTGCCGCGTAAAAACTGCCGCTATTTCGTGACCCGCTTTAAGGATAGACTCTGCGCTTTTAACGGCAAAATCGGGAGTTCCCATAAAAACTACCTTCAATCCTCTTCCTCCTCGTCCTCATCTTCGACCCACTCTATCACTTTGTCCTCGTAAAGTATCCCGTTGAGGTGATCTATCTCGTGGCAGAACGCCCTTGCCAGAAGCTCCTTTCCGTGGAGCTTTATCGGCTTTCCGAAGCGGTTTTTCGCCTTTACGCGCACCCGCATCGGGCGCTGTACTATCCCTCTTTTTCCCGGACAGGAAAGACATCCCTCCGGCTCCAGCTGTTTTCCGGACATTGCTGTTATTACGGGATTTACGAGTTCTATTCTCCCGTCGCCCGTATCTATCACGACGACGCGTTTAAGTACGCCTATCTGCGGTGCGGCAAGACCTATTCCCTCCGCTTCGAGCATTGTATCGTACATATCGTCCAACAGCTCCCGGAGCTTCCCGTCAAATTCGGTGACTTCCTCACACTGTTCACGCAGGATCGGATTTCCGAACTGTAAAATTTCTCTGAGCATTTTACTCCTCTTATCTCTTCGGAATATCCTGTTTTACTCTGTCCGTAAACAAGATCCCGTCCAGATGGTCGATCTCATGACAGAGGGCTCTGGCTAAGAGCTCCTTTCCCGAAACCGTAAATTCTTCGCCGTGTCTGTTCTGTGCTTTTACAGTGACCTTTGCGGGGCGCTCGACCTCGCACCATTCTCCCGGAGCGGAAAGGCAGCCCTCGTTTCCTACCTGAGTTCCCTCCTGCGAAACGATTTCGGGATTGATAAGCTCGATAACTCCCTTTCCGTCGTCCAGGTCGATTATAACGGCACGGCGAAGTATACCCACCTGCGGTGCGGCAAGACCGACGCCCTGCTCTCCGTGAAGAGTTTCCGCCATATCGTCCAGAAGCTCCCAAAGCCGCTCGTCAAACGACGTAACTGTCCTGCATTTTTTTCGGAGAGCGTCCTCTCCGAATTTCAGAATATCTCTTTTTGCCATTTTATTTCCCTTCTTGATCTGTAATGGATTTAGCTGAAATTGCCGTTAATATCGGCATAAAAAGTAATTCCCTGTGTTTTGTACTCGCCGTAAGCCCACATCAGCGTTTGTCTTACGACATCGCGTGTCGCCTTGTTGTTTCTGCATTTTGCCACAAGCGTGAATTTATAACGCCCGTTTACCTTTGCGATAACGTTCGGAGCAGGACCGAGCAGCTTCATCGGCACTTCTTTAGGATCCTGTAAAGCGTTTTTTGCAAGCTGCGCTGCGAAACCCTCGGCGGCTCTTTTCGTCATATCCGCCCGCACTCCCGAAAAACCGAACACGATAATATCACAGAACGGCGGATAGACCTGCGCTCGGCGAAGCTCTATCTCCTCCTTGAAAAATTCGGGATAATTCTGCGAAGCCGCGAGGGATATCACGAAATGTTCGGGTGAAAAAGTCTGAATGTACGCCCGACCGCGTTTGTCGCCGCGCCCCGAACGTCCGACCACCTGTGTTATCAGGGAAAAGGTTCTTTCATATGCCCGAAAATCAGCCGCGTAGAGCGAATTGTCGGTTTTCAGCACTCCGACCAGAGTGACATTCGGGAAGTTCAAGCCCTTGGCTATCATCTGCGTTCCGACGAGAATATCGTACTCGCCGTCCGCGAAAGCCTTAAAGCTCCTCGCGTATGAATCTTTAGACGAAGTCGTGTCGGTGTCCATTCGCAGGACTCTCGCTTCGGGAACAAGCATTGAAATTTCGTCCTCGATAAGCTGAGTTCCCTCTCCTGTCATATTATAATACTTCCCACCGCAGTGAGGACATACCCTATCTAGTTCACGGAAATACCCGCAGCAATGGCACATCACACAGCCGTTCGCCTTGTGGTAGGTCAGCGGAAGCGAACAATTCGGACACTCCAGCGGTTTTCCGCAGTTTAAGCACCTCACGCTTGTTCTGTATCCGCGGCGATTCAGCAGGAGTATCGACTGCTCCTTACGGCTGAGATTTCCTCGAAGTTCCTCCAGAAGCGGCAGCGAGAATGTCGAACGGTTTCCGTTTATGCGTTCCTGTCCCATATCCACGATATAAACGTCGGGCAGAACGGCGTTATTGTAGCGTTCGTCCAGCTCAAACAGCTTATACCGTCCGATTTTCGCATTATAATAGCTTTCGGGAGAGGGCGTTGCCGACGCCAGAACAAGCAGCGAATTATGTGCAAAACAGCGCTGCTTTGCAAGATCTCTCGCGTGATACCTCGGTGAGCTTTCAGACTTGTACGATCCCTCGCCCTCCTCGTCCATTATCACCACGCCTATATTTTCAAGCGGTGCAAATACCGCCGAGCGTGTTCCTATAACGATATGTGCCAGTCCCGCACGGATACGCCTGTACTCGTCCGAGCGTTCCCCCAATGACAGCGAGCTGTGCATTACCGCGACCTCATTGCCGAAAAGCGAATGGAATTTCGAGAGCATCTGCGGCGTGAGCGCTATTTCCGGCACCATCATTATCGCTGTTTTTCCTTGTTTTAACGCGCAGTCTATAAGCTTTATGAATATCGAGGTCTTGCCGCTTCCCGTAACGCCGCGCAGCATTGCGCACTGTGGTTCGGGGTCGTCCATAAGCTTTTTCATTCCGAGAAAAATTTCGTTTTGTTTTTCGGAAAGTATTATGTCATCGGGATCTTCGGACGCGGGGACGTCGTTGCCCGTTCGGAATATCGTTTTTTCATAAATTTCGAGATGTCCGTTCTCGGCAAGTCTTTTTATCACCGAAGCCGTTACTCCCGCACCGTAGCAAACCTCCCGTATTGTTGCCGAGCCGACCTCCTCAATGTACGCCATAACATCCTTTTGTTTTGCTGTAAGCGGGCGGACATTCTCGACCGCCGTGCCGTCAGACAAGCGCACCATCTTCACGTTTTCATCTGAAACGCGCTGTTTTGCGACACATTCCTCTACAAGAGCGCCTTTTTTCAGTAACGACCCTGTTATTTCGGAAAAGCCCTCGCAGATCGCGACCGCACTAAGCCTGTCCGCGTTTTCGAGCGCCTCCAAAACCGAACGTTCCTCCGCCGTCAGTTCCCCCGTGTATTTCGGGTCGGGTCTGCAAAGGCTGTGAAGCTTGTATCCCAGTCCCGGAGGCAGAATTGTCCTGAAAGCCTCATAATATGTGCAGAACGTGTTCTCCTTGAGGAATTTTATAAGCCCGATAAGCTCCTCGGAAATTACCGGCTCGCTGTCAATAAACGAAATTATCGGCTTGATTTTTATTGGCTTTTCCGGTGCGTCTGTAAAGCTTTCGGAGCATATCTCCATTACCAACCCGACGCGCTTGGCGTTGCCTCTGCCGAACGGCACGACTGCCCTCATTCCGGCACGGGCGCTATCCGCGAAAGCTTCGGAAATTCTATAGGTATAAAGCCCGTCAAACGTGAAGGTCGTGTTTTCCACGGCGACAAGCGCGGTTTTTGTCACTTAAAAGCCCCCAAAAGCTCCGTGCGGCGCTCTTTGCGCAGGCTCTCGGCACGGAAAATTGAAAGTATATCCCCGACCGCAGTTTCAAGCTTGTCGTTGACGACAAGGTAGTCGTAATTCTCGGCAAATTTAAGTTCTGTACGAGCTTGCGCTATTCTCTCACGGATCTTTTCTTCGCTTTCCGTTCCTCTGCCGCGGAGTCGGTTTTCAAGGATCTCCCAGCTTGGCGGGAGTATGAAAATGAGCTTTGCTTCAGGAAATTGCTTTTTTATATTCATTGCGCCCTCGACCTCAATTTTAAGGATAGCATCTTTTCCCGAATTGAGGAGCGCATCGACGCTGCTTTTAAGCGTTCCGTAGAAATTGCCGCAGTATTCTGTGTATTCGAGGACCTCACCGTTGCTTATCCGTGATTTGAAATCCTCAACGGTAAGGAAATGATAATGCACGCCGTTTATCTCGCCCTCACGCGGGGTTCTCGTAGTAGCCGAAACAGCATATCCGGCGGAATCGGTTTTCTGTAACACCCCAGCGAGGATCGTATCTTTCCCGCAGCCCGCAGGGGCGGATACCACAAACAGATTACTCATAATGCTCCTCCTCAAATGTAAAATCGAACAATTTATTCACAAAACGAGATTTATATACAAAAATCATTCTCGTCCGACAAGAGTTTCCGGTAAAAGTGCGCAAAGCACGACGTGACCGCTGTCGCAGATTATGACAGAGCGTGTTTTTCTGCCGCAGGTGGCATCTATTGCAAAACCCGAATCCTTTGCGTTCTGGACTATTCTTTTGACGGGAGCAGCGTCGGGGCTTACGACCGCGACGATCTTATCCGCATTTACGGAATTTCCGAATCCGATATTCAACATCTGCACAGGACATCACCTCGTTAAATCAAGAATAACTTGCACATTTCGCCTAAATCTGTCTAATAAGCTGCAACAATTCTATGTAATGCCGAAAATATAATACACCATATACAGTATACCATAATTTTGAAAAAAAATCAATAGAAAAATTTTAAAAAGTGCTTGACAAAATGAATTTGATGTGATATAATAGTATTGTTCAGTTGTTGAGTGCTGATATAGCTCAGTAGGTAGAGCACATCCTTGGTAAGGATGAGGTCATCAGTTCAAATCTGATTATCAGCTCCAGCAGAAAACCGCTTAACAGAGCCATTTAGCCTGTTGAGCGGTTTCTTATTTTTATGGCTATCACTTGAAATTTTGGGCTATTTTTGGGCTATAGGGATTTTTATACATTACAGAACGCTGCATTTAATTGAATTATATTCAAAATAAAAAGCCGGAGACATAATCTCCGGCTTTAACGTCATGCCGCCTGACGTCCCCCTTCGTTGTCGTCGGCGACGTCAGATCATTGTAAGCGGACGTGAGAGCATCATACGCGGTTTTGAGCG
>CANRNN010000015.1 GCA_947632025.1 uncultured Clostridia bacterium
TCCTCCGTAGCTCAGTCGGTAGTAGCACCTGACTGTTAATCAGGGTGTCACTGGTTCAAGTCCAGTCGGGGGAGCCAGCAGATTGACCTTCACAAATGGCTTAACAAAGCCAAATGTGAGGGTCTTTTTTGTAACTGTTAAACCAATTTTTGAATTTTGGGACGGTGGTTTAAGCCCTGTTGGGGGATACTGCGATAATGCGGCATAAATGGCTTTATAGAGCCGCTTGCAAGGGATTTTACCCTCAACTATTAAACCAATTTTAGGGGGAGGTTTTGGGGGACGGTGGTTTAAGTCCTGTGAATTTAAGTATTTTGGGTTACATAAGTCATTAAACCACCTTCTTGACACACATATACAAATGTGTTATAATATGAATTAGAAATATCAAATAATTTACAACATTCTAATTCAATATTATCAAAATTCATCTTTTAAACAAATTTAGAGGGTATTGTTTTGTACTCTTAAAAAACTTAATTAAAATGATGAAGAAACAAAGCAATTTAAAAAAGGGCTGCAGCAGACCGATGCCGATTGTCAAATGAGCAAATGGATTCTTTGTTGAAGCATCGAAAGCTACTTGATCTCATCAATTACGGATTGGAAAACAACGCAAACGACAATCGTTGGGCAGAAATGCTAACCGCAATTTCAGGAGGAAAATAAAATGACCTTGAATGAAGTATTAAAAAATACAAACTATGACGTTTCTCTCTTTTCTGAGGAAGCAAGAAAATTCATTGAGGAAGCTATCGTTGTTAAAATCGTCAGGGGCAAGGAAACGCCTTCCATTACATGCCTGAAACGCGGCAAGGAGATCGTCTTAAAGCCTGAAGAAGCTGTACGTCAGCTTTATCTTTATAAGCTGATTTACGAATACGGTTATCCCACAAGCCGTATCGAAGTTGAATTTCCAATTCATTTTGGTCGTGAAGTCAAACGCGCCGATATTGCCATCATGGACAAGGATCGTCCGATGGTGCCCTATATAATCGTGGAGCTCAAAAAGCCTAAGCTCAGCGATGGTAAAGAGCAGCTCAAATCTTACTGCAACGCCACCGGTGCCCCTATTGGTGTATGGACGAACGGTGAGCAGATTTCCTACTACAACAGGAAAGATCCGAACTATTTTGAGCCGATCACAAATATCCCGAAAGTTTCCGAAAAGCTCAGCGATATTATCAATGAAAAATTCACTTATGAAGATCTGAAAAAGATTGATAGAATCAGTCAGCAAAAGCGTTCTCTCCGTTCCCTTATTCAGGAAATGGAAGATGAAGTGCTTGCCAGCGCTGGAGTTGATTCTTTCGAGGAAATTTTCAAGCTGATTTTTGCCAAGCTCTATGATGAACTGATCTGTGAGCGTGATTCCAGTGCATATTTGAAGTTCCGCAATTCCGGCGAAACGGATTTCGAGCTGAAAGAGAAAATTCAGGGTCTCTTTGACGATGCAAAGAAAAAATGGGAAGGCATTTTTACTGACGAAAGCAAAATCCTGCTTTCCCCCTCTCATCTTGCCGTCTGTGTTGCCACGCTTCAGGATATAAAGCTGTTCAACAACAACCTTGATGTAGTAGATGATGCCTTTGAATACCTGATGAGCAAGGCACAAAAGGGCGAAAAGGGTCAGTATTTCACACCACGCTATGTCATTGATATGTGCGTAAAAATGATGAATCCCTCCGTCAATGACAAGATCATCGACACCGCCTGCGGCAGCTCCGGCTTTACCGTTCACAGCATTTTCAAAGTGTGGAAAGATATTCGCCGTGAAAAAGGACTTCCTGAAGGCGAAGGATTTACGGCGGCACAGCGTATTCCTGAAGAAACAAACTTCGTGCGCGACAACGTGTTTGCCATTGACTTTGATGAAAAAACTGTCCGCGTTGCCCGCACATTAAACCTGATCGCCGGTGATGGCCAGACCAACGTTTTACATCTGAACACACTGGATTATTCCCGATGGAACGAAATCACAAAGCAGGAAGATTGGAACGACACCTATAACGAGGGCTTCAAGAAGCTGAAAAAACTTCAGCCCAAAGGGAGCAATGATTACAGCCAGTTCCAGTTTGATCTGGTCATGGCGAATCCTCCATTTGCCGGAGACATTAAAGAAAACACTATTATTTCCCGATATGAACTGGGCAAAAACTCTGCCGGAAAATGGCAGAATAAGATTGGCAGAGATATTCTCTTTATCGAACGAAACCTGAACTTCCTGAAACCCGGCGGACGTATGGCTATCGTTCTTCCACAGGGACGCTTTAATAACAGCAGTGATAAGGCTATCCGTGAATATATCGCAGAACGCTGCCGCATTCTCGCCGTTGTCGGTTTGCACGGAAATGTATTCAAACCGCATACCGGAACAAAAACCTCGGTTCTGTTCGTTCAGAAGTGGGACGATAAACTATGCCCGAAGAAGGAAGACTACCCGATCTTCTTTGCGACGATGCAAAAGCCCAGCAAGGATAACTCTGGTGACAAGCTTTATCTGGTTGATCCTGAAACAGGGCTGCCCGCGTTGGATAAACACAATCACCTGATTGTTGATCACGACCTGTTCCAGCTTTCATATATGAAGCAGGACGGAACAGAAACTTTGCTTGAACCAGGCATAGCAGAAGCCTTTGCAAAATTTGCGAAAAAGGAAGGTTTAAGTTTTTTTCGATAAGCCCATCCGTTGAACCTTTCAATGAAGCCAAATATAAGGCTTTGATGGATGGGCTGGAATGCAGCGAGATATATAAATCGTCACTAAACGATGATTTCAGAATTGACTCAGAATATCATAAAAAGCGTTATCTTCGTGAAGATTTGTATGTAAAAAAGTTTGTTACCATTTCGATCGGAGACGTTGCCACTGTTTCAGATGGTCAGCATGGATACCATGAAGAAGATTCTTCTTCTCCAATTCACATGCTTACTGCGAAGAATGCCAAAAATTGGTTTGCCAATCTTGATGACGCTATACGCGTTGCAAAATGGGTTGATGACAATAACAAAAGATCGTCGTTAGAGGTTGATGATATTATTCTTTCGACCAGAGGTACAGTAGGAAAATGTGCATTAGTAAAAAGCGATGTTCTTCCTGCCAATCTTGACCAAGATGTTGCGCGCATTTCCTTCATGGACACACGAATTATCTCTGGATTTGCGATATGTTTCCTTAATTCCAAGTTTGGACAGGATTGGATGATTCGAAACCAAACAGGAATGGTGCAGCAAGGTTTACCTTTAGATAAAATACGCCAAATGCCAATCCCGCAAATGACAGTGCTTTTTCAAAAGGAAATATCCGAAGTAGTCGAAACTGCTTTTATGAGAAAAACAAACGCTGAACAGACGTACAACGAGGCTAATACAATACTATCCAATGCTATTGGCTTAAGTTCGACGCAGGCATCGACTCTGTCGATCAAAAAGCTGTCTCAAAGCTTCTTGCTTTCAGACCGCCTTGATGCAGAGTACTATCAACCGAAATACGAGACGATTGCGCAGAAACTCAACACCAGAGAGACAGTACTATCATTGTGCAATCTGTATGACAAAAATTTTAATCCTGATAGAAAGCAAACATATCAATATATAGAACTTGCAGATGTGGGGCAATCAGGTGATATTTCTGATGTTACTATTCAACTCGGCGGTGATTTACCTACGAGAGCACGTCGGCTCGTAAAGGCGGGGCAGGTGATAGTGTCTTCTGTTGAAGGCTCATTGCAGAGTTGTGCTCTGATTACCGATGAATATGACGGTGCATTGTGCTCAACAGGTTTCCATGTGCTTGATTCTGACAATATAAACTCTGAAACATTGCTTGTACTTTTTAAATCTGAACCCATACAGGCATTGATGAAGCAACGTTGCTCAGGAACAATTCTTACTGCCATCAGCAAGGACGAACTTCTTTCTATGCCGCTGCCGATAATTGATGAGAATATTCAAAAAGAGATCACCGCCAAGGTTCAGGAATCCTTTGCGCTTCGCAAGCAGTCAAAGCAGCTTCTTGAATATGCAAAGCAGGCAGTTGAAATGGCAATCGAGAAAGGCGAAAATTCCGCGTTGAACTGGCTAAAAGACAAAATTCCTGCGGAGGTGTAAATATGTCTCGAAATAAGTTATACAAAAACTGGAAAGCAGTAACCGAAGCAGATTTTGTATCATTGTTCATAAAAACATGGTTCGCTTATATTTCTACACTACGAACTATGTTTCCAGAAGCTGCGAACAGAAGAGGTGATGGCAAATATCTAAATACCTATAAAGATAATTATCGAACAAGCGGAAGCAAAAAACTCGTTGTCGATGACCAGATTATGGCGGCAATGGAACAAGTGTATCGCGAGGGTCGTAAGGTAATAATGGAGCAGTATCCTGAATATTACCTTTGGGATTTTTATCACGTAAATGAAGATTTTGAATATACTTTTAAAGATATTCCGCCGGACAAAAGTGATTGTCTCATCATCGGTTTAAAACTAAATCGAAATCGTGGCGCTAAGTGGCAGTTTGTAATATCTGGGTTTGCGCGTTTCTTCGGTAAATACTACGATGAATATAATGGAAATGTCCAATTCCAGTGCAATATCTCGGAAATTCTCGAATCGTCATCGGCACACGTTAGAGACAATCCAAATGAGAGCGAGCAGGACTATCTTTCTTGGTTGCTACGGGAAGTAAACGTCTCGTTGACACATAGTATTGTTGAAGCTTTTAAAGTGCACTATGAAAGTGCTACCTACGGAAAACGCGTTCTGAATAAAATAGGCGATCTTGAAAAGCGTATTATTGCTCTTATATGGCAGGTTTTTGCTCTCAATGCAAAAGACGAAACATTTAAAACGGTAGAAGAAATGGGACTTTCACGAAATACATACGAATTGATTCAGCAACGTCCATTAAACTATTTTCAATATCATTTTGATGTAGATTGGATGCCCCAGCGTGAATTAACTGCGGCGGAAGAAGAGTGGTTTCACAAACTGTATGAATCGCTTAGACAAAATAGCGTCCTCTGGTTTCTCGACTTTGTATATCGTCTTCGGAATGCGTTATTCCACGAGATAATAGATCCATTAGATGAGGAATGGCAAGTTATTTTTAAAAATGCATACTTGGTACTAAAAGAGATAGTAGACCTAAATATAGCAACTATCGACATTACAGGTCAGACGGTTTAACTTAGTTTTCAGACGAAAGAAAACGGCGGCAAGGATCAGCCTTGCCGCCGTTTGTTCATTAAACGTAGATTAGATCATTATTGACGATTTCCGTTGCCGTTCCCCGTACTGTGTTCATCTGTTGTACCCAAAGTATCTGATCTTCCGCTTTTAGCGTTTCCGTGATGTTTTCATTTTCGGCAAGTTCATTTATCAACCGAAAGAACATATACTCCGCCTGCTCGTTCAGATCGGCAAGATAGCCGTTGAGCTTCCCGCTGAGAAGCAGGCTGTTATATAGCCCTTTGCGATACTCACTGATATACCGAAGATGCCGCTGTCCCCAAATGCCTATGAGCCGTTCTTCCTCGGCGGGTAAAGTAAGACAGGGGATATATATTCACCTTGCAGTTCATACCAAAGGCCATTGTTTTTATCATAAATGTACTTGTCCATCTTGAAATCTTCCAGTATAATATATTCGCACATATGCCACAGTTTCTCGATTGCCACACCTTGTTATAGCCTGTTACCAGATTTAGTTTCCCTCGTTTTTGCCCTTATAAAGTACGAGTGCAAGGGTAAACCTATGTGAAATCGTATAAAGGGATAAGGTGGACACATTGCGATAAACCCTTTATTTTCAAGCGTTTCGGAGGGTTTTGTTAACGCTCTATGATGGGCGATAACCACTTATAAAATTGTGGTTTTCAAATCCAAATTTATATTAAGATACCAATATCTTCCTTGTTCTATTATACACCGCCCTATTGAAAATGTCAACAACTTTCTGTAAAGAAAAAGAAAGCACTCTCCAAACGAAAAGTGCATGTGCAGCTTTAAGAATCGGTCTTTCGTTCTTTATTTCTGCAACACTAAATCAATACAGACATTGAAGCATAACCTTTACAAAGAGCAGCGCGGCTTTGCCCGCGATTTAAGTTCTTCCTCAACTAACCTCGCTATGTAATCCCCCTTTGAAATCTCGTAGTAGGTCTTAGCAATCTCCGAGTACAGTTCACACAATTTGCTGCACCTCTCGAAGTTCTCTTTGAGGGGTGCAGCTTTTTTCTGCATGTCGGCAACGACGGATTTGAGGTACTCGTAATCCGAACGGTTTACAATGTTGTTGCTCTCCAACACAGTCTTGTGCATTTTCAGCCGCAACTCATCGGCGGGTATTCGCTCTGCCTTGTCCAACAACGAAAAATATTCCTCGGCTTGCTCAGCTAGGGTTTTCAAATTATCAAGTTCGGTGGTAAGCGTGTTCAGCTCCTGCCGTGCTTTTTCAATCTCGTATTCAAGCTGACGAATTTTGCCTTCAACTTCCCCGATAGAGCGGAGATTGTCACGGTTAATCACGGTGAGCATAGCTCCAAGTTGTTCGAGAGTTGGGTGGTTGGCATTGACCGCTTGAATGTCGTCAATAGTTTTAGAATACTTGTCACGAAGTGCTGAACTCTTGCACGGATTTTTTATTCCAGCACCAACATCTCGCCACAAAATTCTTGAAGCAAGGCTTTCGACTGTGTAGTCCTCGCCCAAAGTTTTCAAGCGCACCGCCCGCTGTTGATCGGGAGCCTTGACCGAGATATATTTTCCGCGCCGTACTGTGTAGCCGAGCATTTCAAGCTCCGCGAGCAACTCGTCAACATTCTTGACCTTGAGTATCAGTCCATCTATCTCCAGACGGATTTTTTGTTTCCAAGAAGTACCGCGCTGCTCGTTCTGCCATTCATTGTATTCAACGGTTTTGCGTTTGTCTTTGGATTTGTCGAACGGTTGAATTCCAAATGCAAGGCACACCCTGTCGGAAATCTCTTTAAGTTCGTCAAGGGTTTTCTTGTTGACGTTGAATTTCCGACCATCAATTCCGTAAGAGTTTATGATAATATGGTTATCAACGCGTGTGGCAATCACAATTTAATAGCTATCGCCAAACTGATGAGCAAATTTTGAAAACTAAATTTTTTCGTCTTGTTAGGAAAGGGTGTCAGTTAAACTGCGATTGACGGTAGTGCGGAGAGAAATTGATTTAAGGTATGGCATAACGATTCGTTCTCCTTTCTGAGTTTCTCCACATCTTCGGCATAGATGTTGTGAGTTTCATTCGCTTTCTTTGCGATTTGGTTGATGTTCGCGCCGATGATACGCAAGGCTTTCATCACTTCGCCCACCTTGGACATATTAAAATAGGTTATATGCCCGTCGAGGGACATACGTTTAATGAACGTTCCCGTTTTCATCATAACCGAGGCTGCCCGTTCCTCAATCGTTTTCCATTCATCAATAGAGAAGATGACCTCTTTTCGTTTTACTTGTTTGTACTTTCTCATAAAAATGACCTCCTTATGATTTGATTTTTTGGGTTTCAAAGCCTAGTGCTTTGGGGTAATTAGTCTTAGGGTCGGGTTCCCTAAGAAACATTTTGAGGGGGTCTGCGCTCGAAATGTAAGAAAATCCCAAAGAATACGGGATTTTCTGTGCTTGCTATGCATACAAAAAACGAAAGAATCCGTATTCCTCATTTTGGCGTTTTTGGTCTGCTCCTGCAGACCCCCTCAAAAATTTTCTGCGGCGGCGAACAGCAGATTGTGTTACCCCCCTCACTTATAGGAAAAAAACTAGCGGGAGAATTAGGGGGAGATGAAAAATTTATTTTAAGTTTGTTGCAATGCATATATTGGCAGTGAACATTTTGTACAAAAAGTAGAATAGAAAAAAATTTGTTCTTACCCCCTAATAAATCGCCGAAAATTTTCCTATAAGTGAAGGGCAAAATTTTCGGAGCAGTATCTTGCCGTTTTGTTCCAAACCTCGCCAAAGATTTTACCTTTCAAGTTTTCAACAGAGAGGGGGAGGACGTTGGATAATGTTTTCTTTGAAATTAAAAGCAGGCTGTCTATGCCGGAGGTCGCAAAGTTCTACGGATTGGAAGTGAACAGGTCGGGTATGGCTTGCTGTCCGTTTCACGATGACAAAAATCCGAGCCTTAAAATTTACGACGATCACTTTTACTGTTTCGGTTGCGCGACTACGGGCGACTGTACGGGATTTGTGGCGAAGTTGTTCGGGTTGCGGCAGATTGACGCGACACGGAAAATCAGCGAGGATTTTGGGTTAGGGTTGTTTGACAGGAATTTCGCCGCTCCTATTAAAATAGCTCCCAATCCAAAATACGAAATGCAGAAGTGGCTTAGTGAGGCAAGGCTAACCATTAAGGAGTATTTGACCGAACTTTACAAATGGGACAGAGAATATGCCCCACGAAATCCGTCGGAGCAGCTTCACCCGCTGTTTGTCGAGAGCCTGCAAAGAATTGACTACATTGAGTATCTGCAAGATATTCTCACGCGCGGTTCGGAGGAGGATAAGCGCGATTTGTACGAGAACAGAAAGTCCGTAGTTAGAGAACGGAGGTATAATTATAGCTAAAATGAAAAAAGCGCCCGCCGAGAAATCGGACAAGCGGGCAGAGATAATTTTGGTTCGTCATTTCGGCGACAAGGACTTCATTCAACTTTACGCGGAGTATGTTACCGCTAAGATTTTGGATAGAGCAGAGGAAGAACGGAAGTCCGCATAAAAATTTGCAAGGGTGCTTGACTTCCTTATTGTAATATGGTATAATCAAAAAGGAAGCTGATGTACTCTTGCTCAGAAAGGAAACGATTATGAGCTATATAGAGCACAAGCGTTTTCCCGCGAAGCGGGATAATGCGTATTCAGCAGCGTGTTATTGCAGACTTTCCCGTGACGACGAAAACGATGGTACAAGCGTTTCGATTGAAACGCAGAGGAAGGTTCTTGAGGACTATTGCCGCTCCAACTTTTACGAGGTATACAACTTCTATTGCGACGACGGTTACACGGGAACTAACTTCGACCGCCCTGCTTTCAAGCAGATGATGTCCGACGCGAGCGACGGCGCAGTCAATATGATTGTGGTTAAAGACCTCTCGCGATTTGGACGAAACTACATTGAAGTGGGTGGTTGGCAGTTTAAAATTTACAGTGTAAAGTGTACAGTAGTTGGAATCCGCCTAACGGCGGATTTTTATTAGATTGTAACAAAAAAGTAGAAGTTGCCGATAAAATTCAATACAATCAAAAAACGTTGGCAAAGCGAACGCACCTTATACTGTTCACCGTAAACTGTAAATTGTAAACTGCCAACAGGATATGCACGAGCCGCTGATTTCCGAGCAGCTTTGGGAGGACGCGCACCTCCGCTTGAATACTCGAAAGAGGGAAAGCAAGTCGGGATTTGTAAACATTTTCGCGGGATTGTTGAAATGCGATAAGTGCGGGTATGCGTTGGGAATAGCCAATGCAAGCGGCATATCAATTACTATTCACTGTAAACTGCCGACAGGCGAACTTTCAAAAAAGTATGATATGCTTTACAACGACCGCCTTGACGGGTTGATTTCCGACAAGAAATTCAAGGAGATGTCCGCGCGGTGCGAGAGCGAGCAGGAGGAATTAAGTGAACGGCTCGAACAGCTTGAAGAGAAGCTCAGAGCAGGGAACGAGAAGGCGTTCGATTTGGAAAGATTCGTTGACTTGATAAGCGAATATGAACGAATTGAAACGCTTGACAAAGAACTGTTAAATCTCCTGATTGACAAGATAGTTGTGAGTGATAGGGTCAAAGAGGGTAAGTCTTTCACTCAGACTATCACAGTGTATTACCGCTTCGTGGGTTGTATGTGAGCGAAGTTTCGCTACCCAACGCACGCGGTCACTGGTTCAAGTCCAGTCGGGGGAGCCAAATTGGACAAATCCGAAACACGATGGTGCTTCGGATTTTTTCGTTTTCTACCCCGGCAAACTTTCTACCCCGGCAAACCTGTGTTTGGGTTGGTCGTTTACCTTTAAAATATCCCAAAGTCTGCGGACGGTTTTATAAAATAAGAGGTCAGAACTCAAAATTCCGACCTCTTATATTTCAAAATCCCGGCAAGATAATGCCCCGCGCAGACAAACGCCCCCATAACCGCAAGATAGTCCAGGAGATACAAGATCAGCGGCTCGTCGAGGTCAAAGAAAACGAAGTGGATCTGTAAAAACATATACCCCGCGAAATTCCGCTTGATGAATGCATAAACCCCGTAAGCGGCGACAAGCCACCCGACAATACGCGTTGTCCATTTGCGTACCGCGGATTTTTTCTTGAAAAGGCGTTCTGCCATGTTCAGAATATTGCCCCAGTGCAGCCCAAGATGCAGCGACAAAACCGCAAATCCCCAGTACGCGCAAAGCAGATGCGCAGTTCGCGCAACTGCCTGCAAAGGTCGATTCCCAAGGAACATGAAAACCGTGCGCGAGAGCAAAATTCCGCTTATCATCGAACCGAGCATTGCAAGCGTCACACATACTACAACTGTCGTTTGCGCTATGCGATACGGCGTGTACTTGCCCTTAAACAGCGCCTTGCTCCACCTTACATTCAAAATATGGTGAAGAACGAACAGCGCGAAAATCCCCACTCCAAGCCATTCGTGCGCTGCCTCGCCGACTAAGCTGTACGCCATTAGCGGCAGCAAAACGGCGGTCATGCCTATGTCAACGGAAATTCTAAGTATCAGTTTCGGCTTCATAATAAGGCTTTGACCCTATCTATCCACTCGTCAATTTCTGCCTGCGAAGTTTTCAAGGTGTCGCCGCCCGTCGAATCAAACTGCACCTGCATTTCGCAAACAGATTTCGCGCCCTTGCAAGCTTTTTGAATATCCTTGATAACATGACCTGCCCAGCCGCCGTTTGTCGCGAACGGAATGACCGTCTTTCCCGACCAGTCCCGACCGCTGAGGAATGTCAGCATAGCAGGAGCCATGGTGTACCACCAAGTCGGAGTGCCAACCGCGACAATTTCATATTCGGAAATATCAACAGCGGGCTTTATTTCCGGCATAAAGCCGCAGTTCACCTCGCGTTTTCCCTGCGCCACAACCTCGTCATAGCTGCCGACGTAAGAATTTACGGTTTCAATGCGTTTAATATCCGCGCCAGTAGCTTTCCCGAGCTGTTCAGCGATCATCTTCGTGTTTCCGTTTGACCACGAATAATATACGATAAGAATTTTCTTCATCAGTTCCTCCGTTCAGCCGTCAGTCAAAAAACACCGGCAGCGCATTATACAGATACTCCTGCACCGCGTCAAAATCGTGATACCCTCCGTCTTTCTGGTAGAACATATAGTGTTCGGGCGTGAAAACGTCGGGTCTTTCAAGCATTTCTTCCGCCTGCATAAGAGTCTGACTTTTAACGGTATCCTCCGTTCCGACCGCGTGATAAATAAAATATCCTCGCTCGTCAAGGTCGTTTTCCTTTACAAGCTGCTCGATAAAATCGACGTTCTTTTCCGTCTGAAAATCGCCGTAAGTGCCGTAGTACCAACAAGATCCGCTCATCGGCAGGAAGTATTTTATATAGTCGTAATCGTAGCAAAACTCCAGCCACGTCGTGACCGAGCCGAGCGAAAATCCGCCGAAAACTCGGTGATCGCGCGAGGCTTTCAAATCCTCCGCGCTTGTGGAATTTGCATAAGTGTGAAATTTCCCCTCAACAGTCGGCATAAGATTTTCCTCAAAATCACGGTGAAACTCGCGGAATTCGGCAATAGAGCTGCTGAAATCCCTGTCGCTGTTTGCGTTGTAAAAACTCGCCGAAACGATTATGACGGGCGGGATATCGCCGTTCGCGATAAGGTTGTCGAACATATTTTTCGTCGGCGTGTACTCAAAGTATTCCCCCGCGTGACCGCCCCAGCCGTGCATTAAATAGATAATGTCATAGCGCGTTTCGCTGTTTTCGTCGTAACCGAATGGCAGGTAGACATACGCCGTTTTGGTTATCGGCGTACTGCCGCGCAGATAGTCGCGGGAGTTGTATTGAAGTTCAACGACCTCGCCTTGTTTATCGGCAGTTTGCTTGTATTTTTCGGGAACGGCTGTTGTAAATCCCGTTTGAGAGATCGCGGCAACGGGTGAAGATGTAGTTTCCGAACTGCTGTCAGCCGTTGACGAAGAAGTAACGTCAGCCACAGTACTCTCTGAAATTGTCGAACTTTCCGATTTCCCTGCGCTTTCAGTTGAACTTTCCCTCGCATTGTTCCGACACCCCGCAAGCGATAACGCCATAATTCCCGACAACAACATAATAAGAACCTTCTTCATTTTGAAACCTCAACTACATTCGTTCAAAACTTCAAGTAATTCTTCTCTCGTGAATTTCTTACAGCAACCGCCTGTCAGGACCGTGCTGTCCGCAATCGCCTTGAAATCAGCATTTGAAATGCCCATTTCGGAGAAACTTGTCGGCAGCCCGACTTCCTTGATGAAATCGGCAAGCGCGTCTATAAATTCCCCGGCAAGTTGCCCCTCGCTCTTGCCGTCAGCTGAAATTCCCCAAACATTCACCGCAAGCCGCGTGAACTGCGCCGCCGCTTCGGGGAGCATATGCCGATACAGCACGGGGTGAATAACGGCAAGCCCCTCGCCGTGGCTGCAGTTCGTGTACGCGCCAAGCTGATGTTCGAGCATATGCGCCTGAAAGTCCGTGATTTTGCCTATCTTCAGCATTCCGTTTTCAGCCATTGCCGCCGCCCAGACCAGTTCGCTCCGCGCGTTGATGTCGTTGGGATCTTTCAAAGTCGCACGCAGATTTCGGATAATGTTCCTCTGACAAGCCTCGTTGATCTCGTCCGAAAGATTAGTTGTCCGCGGACTGCCCATATAGGTCTCCATGCAGTGCGAAAGCGCGTCGAACGCCCCCGACACGACCTGTCTCATCGGCATCGTCATAGTGTACGCGGGATCCAATATCGCAAACCTGTAAAATGCTCCCCATAGCGCGCCTTTTATCTTCTTTCCCTCGTGAGTAATAACCGCGCCGTTATTCATTTCAGCACCCGTGCCGAATGCCGTCACTACCGCGCCCATAGGTATAAACTCGCTCGGAAAACCGTGCTTATCGTTTTCAAACTCCCACAGATCGTCGGAAAGTTTTGCCTGCGCAGAAATTACTTTGCAGCAGTCGATAACGCTCCCGCCGCCGACCGCAAGAATGAAGTCGATACCGTTTTCGCGGGCAAGCCTCGCCCCCTCCCGAACCTTAGCGTAAGTCGGGTTAGACATTATCCCCGAAAATTCAACAACGTTCTTTCCCGCGTTTTTCAGTATGCTCATCAGCTCGTCATACACGCCGTTTTTCTTTATCGACCCGCCGCCGTAAGCCAGCATAACGTTTTTGCCGACTTTCGCGAGTTCGGCAGGCAAGTTGCTTTCCGCCGCTTTTTCGCCGAAGTAAACTTTTGTGGGATAACTGTATGTGAAAGTGTTCATTTTATTTAAATCTCCCGTGTAATGCCCGTACAAAATTCGGGTCAAAGTGGTCTACAATCTCACTATGTCCGATGTCCATTTTTGAAATTGCCGCCATGTCTTCGTCCGACAGCGTAAAGTTCCAGATGTCGATATTCTGCTCCATGCGCTCACGGTGAACGGACTTCGGAATTACGACAACTCCGCGCTGAACGTTCCACCTTAGTACCACCTGCGCCGCGGATTTTCCGTACTTCGCGCCTATTTCGGTCAATACGGGATTTGCAAAAATGCCGTGCTTGCCCTCCGCAAACGGTCCCCATGCTTCGGGCGTTACCTCGTATTCGCGCATCAGTTTAAGCGCGTTTTCCTGTTGAAAAAACGGGTGAAGTTCGACCTGATTGACAGCGGGTATAACTTCGACAGTTTCACAGAAATCCGCTAAAACGTGCGGATAGAAATTGCAAACGCCGATTGCGCGGATACGCCCCTCCTTATACAACTCCTCCAACGCCCGCCATGCGCCGTAATAGTCGCCCATAGGCTGATGAATAAGGTACAAGTCAAGGTATTCAAGACTTAACTTTTTCAGCGAAGTTTCAAACGCCTGCTTTGCCTTATCGTAACTTGCGTCAGACACCCAAAGCTTTGTCGTGATAAACAAGTCCTCGCGCCGCGCACCGCTTTTCCTAATTGCCGCGCCGACAGCTTCCTCGTTCGCGTAAGCCGCCGCCGTATCAATGAGTCTGTAACCCGTGCTGATCGCGTCCAGAACCGCCTGTTCGCACTGCGCAGGGTCGGGGACTTGAAACACCCCGAAGCCCTCCATAGGCATTTTCACGCCGTTGTTAAGTGTTTTGTACTCCATAGTAAGTTCCTCCTTAATAGTTGTTATCTTTATTATAACCCCAATTTTGCGTAAAGAGAAGTCTCAATTAGTTTATCAGTTAAAACAAAAAGTTTGAACCGAAATCAACGGAGTATTTTCGCTCCCCCGAACACCTCTGACATCTCCATGTGATTGAGAGCGCAGTCGATACGCGCAAGTTCTTCGGGAGTCAGTTCAATATCCGCCGCGCCCGCGTTTTCTAAAAGCCGTTCGGACTTTCTTGTTCCGGGAATAGCAACAAGATTTTTGTGCTTGCACAGCATCCACGCAAGGGAAATCTGCGCGGGAGTCGCGTGCTTTTCATCTGCAACTTTCTGCAAAAGCGCAAGCAGCTCCCCGTTTTTTGCAATTCCGTCAGCTGAAAACTGCGGCATTCTGCTGCGGTAATCGTCGCTTGCAAATTTGGCGTTTTGGTCGTATTTCGCCGACAACAGCCCGTTTGCAAGCGGGGAGAAAGCCACATAACCTACGTTCAACTCGTCGAGCGCAGAAAACAGCTTTTCATGCCACCGCGCCATCATCGAATAGCGGTTCTGAACCGCCGCAACGGGGCAGACTGCGTGCGCGCGGCGCAGATATTCCTCCGATGTTTCGGAAATTCCCCAAAAGCGGATTTTGCCCTCTTTGATAAGCGAAGCCATCGTTTCCGCAACCGTTTCGGGTTCAACTTTCGGGTCAATTCTGTGCTGATAGTAAAGGTCGATATAGTCCGTCCCAAGCCGTTTCAGACTGCCCTCCACGGATTTTCGGATAGTTTCGGGGCGGGAATCGGTCAGCAACCCGTCGGGCGCGTGCCGAACGCCGAATTTTGTGGCGATAACCACTTTCTCGCGATATGGTTTCAGTGCCGCGCCAACAAGTTCCTCGTTATAAGCGATACTGCCGTCTGACAGCTTGCCCGTGTAACACTCCGCCGTGTCGAACATCGTGTAACCCAACTCCACCGCCTCGTGCAGCAACCGCGTCATTTCCTTTGTGTCGGACGGCGCGCCGAATGCGTGCGTCATGCCCATACACCCCAAACTTACAGCCGATACGGTGAGTTCTTTTCCCAATGTTCGGTATTTCATATAATCATCTCCCAAAATTATTTTGAAAACAGCCACCCCATAACCTCTTCGTTGTAAGCCGCAAGACCGCCCCCGCCGTGTTCGTTGTTAATCCCGCGGTCGGTGAAGTAGCTGTGCGGCTTAACGTCAAGCGTTACCAGCCGCGAGATCTCGCTCTCCGAAAGACCTTTACTGCGGTAAATTTCCGTCAGCTTTTCATAAGCCTGTTTTGACGGCTCTGACCCATAATACTCGTCATTTTCGCCGATGAAGATATACACGGGCGTTTCGCTTGCGGCAAGCGTTTCCAAATCCCCGTCCCACTGCGAGCTTACATGAAGATACGCTGTAAACAGTTCGGGGCGCTTTCCCATAACGAGCGACATGGTCTCCCCGCCGCCCGAATAGCCGTTCGCATAGACCTTTTCACGGTCGATGTTGTAGGCGTCAAGGAAGTATTCAGCCAGCGCGATTGTCTGGTTCGCCGAAGTCTCTCGCCAGTCGGAAAGCTGCGGCGCGACAACAATCATCTTTTCGTTGTACTTCTGCGCTTCAAAGCCGAACGCCTCGGATTTCAGATTTTGCGCCACGCCTTTAAAATACAGTCCCTCGTAGCCGGGCAGCGTGAAAAACAGCGCGTAAGGCTCGCCGCCGTCATAGCTTTCGGGTATGTAGACGTTGTAGTGAATATCCCCGTCATTCGCCGAATGATAAACGTTGTCAATCACAAAGCCGTTGTAAGTTTCCGTTCCGACAGTGATGTTATAATCCTTGTCGGAATGCTTTATAGGTCCAAGCTGTCAACCCACTCTTTAACTGTGTCCTCGCTTGCTCTCGACTGAAAACGCTGACCCTCAAGCCAGTTTCCGGTACCTGCCATTTCTGCGAGGAGCTTGCCGCTCTGCCCAAGACCCGACGAAGATGACGTGCAGAACGGGATCACCGTTTTTCCCGTGAAATCGTTCGCCTCAACAAAGCCGTCTACTACCCAAGCCGCAATTCCCCACCAGATCGGGTATCCGATAAACACCGTGTCATAATCCTCCCAGTTGTCGACGGTCGTTGTCGTGAGTTCAACATCGCGCAGGCTCTCGTCGTCATGCTCGCGGGAAACGCGGCTGTTACGGTTCGTCCAGTCGAGGTCGTCGCTCGTGTACGGCTCGGTAGGCGTTATCTCGAACAGATCCGCGCCCGTCGCCGATACGATATACTCGGCGATTGCCTTAGTGTTCCCCGATGCCGAATAAACCGCGACAAGCGTTTTCCCGCCCTCGGACGGGAGGTCAGTAGGCGTGCTGTCGGTTGAGGTTTCGGTCGGGGAACTTGCGGTTGAACTTGATTTGCTCTCCGAGTTGTTGGAAGAAGCCGCCCCGCTTTGCGAACTTTCGGAAGATGTTGTCGAAGCGGACGAACTCGAATTACTCTGCGAATTGTCGGAAGATGTTGTCGAAGCAGACGAACTTGAATTGCCCTCCGAACCGTCCGAAGTTGTCGAACTGTTGCACCCCGCCAAGGTGAACATCATCACCGCGCTTAAAATCCCTGCAAATAACTTTTTCATGTCAAAATCTCCTTTACAAATATATTAAACCTGCCGTTCCCAAAAGGCAACAGCATCGTTTATCCACCCTTCGGCAACCGTTCCCGTGCCGAGTCCGAACCCGTGCGATAGCCCCTCGTAGGCGTGAAATTCGGTGGGTATACCGAGCGCGGACATCGCGTCAAGCCGCGCTTCCATAGTGCGCCAGTTCGCTATCCCGTCGCTTGTTCCTACGCAGGAATATGTCGGCGGATCGTCCGCGCTGTATTCGCTGTGACCCGTGTACTGAATAATGCACGCGGCGGGTTTCGGGAGGTCGCCGCCGCCGAAATATGCCGTGCCGTAAGTGCCGAGATACGCCGCCATTCGTCCGCCTGCCGAGCCGCCCCACAATGAATAATTATCCACGTCAACTTCAAGTTCCTCGGCGTTCGCGAAAATAAAGCTAATAGCTCTCGCCAGATCCTCGCAGGCGGTGTCCCAGCCGGGACGATAAATCAGAGCAAACGCGTTGTAGCCCATTTTCGACAACTCCAGCGCGTGCGGAAAGCTGTCGTGCATTGCTCCAACATACGCAAACCCGCCGCCCGCATTGCACACGGCAAATTTCGCATTCGGACTGCCCTTGAAGAAAAACAATCCCGTGTCCGCTTTGGCAGGATCTTCGGCTTTTTCATTATCGCTGTAGATGTCGTAGAAAATCACCTCGCCGCCGTCGGCGCATTCTTTCATATAGTTTGCGATCTCAACCGTTTTTTGCGGGTCAATGTTGTTGTACCACGTCAGCCGCAAACTGCTGAGCGTGTCGCCGCTGTAATAACCGCTGTTTACGGGGAAGATAAGCCTGCCCCAACTGCCGAAAGCGGGGTAATTTATAACGTCCGAAATTGCGGTGTTGACCGTGAAAGGCTGACTTTCGGCAACATTTGAAGTTGAATTGCTTTCGTCAACAGTTGATGTTGAAGTTGAACTATTCACTACACTTTCCTCGTTATTCCTCGCCGAACATGACGTAAAAAAGAACATAATCATCAGCCCCAAAATTAAACGTTTCATACTTTCACCCCGCGTTCTGATTTTATTATACAAAAAAAGAGACCTCGTGAGAAGTCTCTTTTGGTTTATCAGTTGTAACCAAAAGTTACAACTTTAGATTACCGCCTTGACCGCCTGCAAAAACCGCTCAACGGTAGGGGAGGGCTCGTTTGAATACAATACCCCGAACGGTATTTTGTACTCCCAGTCCACGGGAATTACTTTCAGCATCGGGTGAACGCAATTCCAGCTTTTTATTACCAATAGCACGTTTTTTTCCTGCTCGCAGCGGTTGAAAATGCTCATATCGTAAAAGTCGAAATCGGTGATTTTGATTTGCTTATGCTCGGTCAGTTCATCTCTCACTTTGTCAACATAACAACTCCAGCCGCGGTGCATTAAAAGCAACTCCTCGCCGTACAAATCGCTTATCGACAGCTTGTCTTTTTTCGCTAGCGGGTGATAGATTGAAACCGCACAACAGAGCGGTTCGCGCGTGATCTCGAACCCCGCGCAGCCGCGCACTTCAAGCAGGGTATCGTCGAAAAGCCCCGTCACTACGTCGATATTCTGACCGAGATTTTTCAGGATTTCCCGTGCATTTTCGGGGGTGTTCTCGAACGGCACAAGCTGAAAACTGATGTCGGAGCAATGCTCGTGAATTTTCGACCACAAGTTGGTAAGTATCTGCGCGGGGGTCATGGGAGAAGTGCCTATGCGGATAACGGCGCTTTTTTCGCTCCCCGCGCGCCTTGCGCGGCGCATGGCTTCCTTGCTGTATGACACGATATATTTCGCGTCGGTGTAAAGCGATTCGCCCGCCTTCGTGAGTTTCAAGCCGCGATGCGTGCGCTCGAAAAGCGAAACGCCGACTTCGTTTTCGAGCAAATTTATCTGCTTTATGACGGCGGTGGAAGTGATGAAAAGTTCCTCCGCAGCCTTGTTGAAGCTGCCCGCCTCGACAATTGCGATAAAAGTTTCAAGGTGTATATTGTTCATGGCATTGCCCCCTTTTAGATGTAAGATGTTAGAGGTAAGAGGTTAGAATTCAATTCAAAACAAGATTTCCTTTTCAAAACTTGTTTAGTCCAAATTCTTACTTCTTACAGCGTTATCCGCCGTAAGGCGGATAATGCGCTAACCGCTTACCTCTAATTATAGCACAAAGTCAGGAATTTTGCAATACAAAACGGCAAACAGTTTTTTACCCGTTTGCCGTTAAATTTCTTCAGTTCTTCAAATTTTCTAATCTGTATACAATAAGCGGCAGCAACGCCCATTGCAGAGCAAGTCCGAACAGTCCCGTTCCTATGCTCGTCCAGATTGTCGAAACTTTGACTTGACTTCCGAAAACGTAAACTCCGAGCAGAATTGCGCCCGCGCACACCGCACGTCCTGAGATTTGCGCTATAACGACCTTAACGATCGTCGGCAGTTTTACATTCCGCAGAAGTCCCGCCGTTAAACCGTAAATGCAGAGTTCAATCATCATAAACGGCAACATCATTGCTCCGGGCATTCCCGAAAGTGCAAAGCTTGCAAGCGGTCCGAGAAGTCCCGAAATCGCACCCGCATACGGTCCTGCAAGAAGCCCGACGAGAATTATCGGAAGGTGCATAGGCAGAAACGCCTCGCCGAGCGATGTTCCAAGTCCCGATGCTGCGCCTAAAACGTGAAAAATCTGCGGAATGGCAACCGCTCCGACAATCGCCGCAAGAGTTGCAATCGCCTGCACTTTCACCGACAGGCGCGGTTTTTCTAAAGTTTTAAGCATTGTTGACATAATAAAATCTCCTTTTTAATTCAATTAACCGAACAATGCCGCTTATGTATTTTCACCGCACTTTTAAATGTCATACGGTGTCATTTGATATACATAATAATTCAGCCAGTTGTAAAAAAGGAGGTTAGAATGGCTGAACCAGTTTGCTATCGGAGAATTGTCCGGATTATTGTGCGGGAAATACCCGTAGGGAACAGCAGGATTTATTTTTTTGTTCAAATCACGCCGATATTCTTTTTCAAGAGTATCACGTTCATATTCGGGATGTCCGTTCACAAATATTTGTTTTCCGTTGCGTGTTGCCACAATGTATGCGCCGGCAATCTCGGATAAAGCTAGTATTTCAAGCTCGGGTACGCAATTTATGTCCTCAGTCTTTATCCCGGTGTATCTTGAATGAGGCGCAAAGAAAACGTCGTCAAATCTCTGGTAAGTAGAGCATTTTTCTTAGTTATTCTGTGCGGATATATTCCCGACAGCTTATTTTCCAACGGATATTTTTTATTCCGAAATGGTGGTACAATCCTGCCTGAGCCGCCCAGCAGATATAAAAGGCAGATGTAACATGGCTTTTGCTCCATTCCATTATTTCCACCAATTCACTCCAATAATCAACTTGTTCGTACTCAAGGTTCTCCACAGGTGCTCCGGTAATAATTAAGCCGTCAAAATGAGATTTCCGAATTTCATTGAATGTGTGGTAATATTCTTTAAGATATTCGTCTGAGGTATTTTTATAATTATGAGTAACCAAACGCACAAATGTCACGTCCGTCTGGAGCGGCGTATTTGACAGCAGACGGAGAAGCTGAAACTCAGTATCTTGCTTTTTCGGCATAATATTATTCACTACGGCGATTTTGAGCGGTCTTATATCTTGATGAAGAGCCTGATTTTCAGGTATTATGAAAATATTTTCGTCTTCAAGTTTCTGTGCAACCGGCATATTGTTGCTGATGCATATCTGCATTTATATCCACCACCTTCGGCAAAGCGAAAGGCGGAACTGCGCTCCCGCCCTTCTAACTTCCAACCTCTTACTTCTTACCTCTAATTGGCGCCGACGGCGTGGTTTTACACGCATCAGTCCGCATATGAAACAGCTGCTCTCTTTGAGCTACATCGGCATATTTTTCTTAATTACAATTATATCATAAAGACAATCAGATGTCCAATACATAAATTCTATCAACTGTTATAGGTTAATCCTACGTCGACGGTATCGAGAATTTTGCTGTTCCCCGAACAGCGCAGCGAATTTGTCCGCGGGAACGTATCTTTGAAACAGCGCGGACAGCAGCACTCCCACGAGGAACCACAGTCCCGTCGCCTTGATGTTCCGTCCGAGATTAAACAGAAACCGCAGAAACGGGTTCGGGTGGGTGTCGTGGCTGGCTCTCGGCTCAAAGCCCTTGAAGTCGAAAAACGGTTTGTCCTTGTAGAAAACGTGAACCACAATTCCTGCCACAATGCCACACACCGCGCAGGAAACAATGCGTATTACGAGTGCAGTCGCACCCAGAGCAGTGGAATACATAATAAGTTGCGGATTTAAGAGCACGCTCGACATCATAAACGCCGCTAACCAGTCGTGCCTCATTCCGTGCTTGGAAAACGACGCAGCAATCGGGATTGTGCCGTACATACAAAGCGGGGAGGCTATGCCGAGCAGACTTGCAGGAACGACGCCCCACAGTCCCCACTTCTTGTCCCGAATACGGTCAAACGCATTGTGAATGGCGTCCTTCGCGAACACCGAAACCAGCGACCCGATCACCATTCCGAGCGCCCAATAGCCCGCAATCTGCCGCAGCTGCACCATGAAATAGTAGCTGACATAGACGAATTCGCGGCGCAGGATTTCAAGTATTTCGGTCATTTTACATTTTCCGTTATCCAGTTTTCAATATGGTCTGCAATGATGTCATTGTTCAGGTCCTGGAACATCATATGGTCGTTTCCGTAAATTCCCTCGTCGGGCAGACTTACAACCGTGCAGTCGCCGCCCGCCGCCGTAAACGCTTCTTCAAACGTGTACGCCGAGGACATCATCATAGACCACATTCCTGCGGCGGGAACGTCGGCAAAATCCATGCCGATATAGTCGCCGTAATAGAACGCCACGGGTATCTTCTTTTCGAGCAAAATCTTGTAATCCTCGCTGTCAACCATAGGTGCGCCGCCCGGCTCGATTGCCACAATAGCGGCGATGTGGTCGGTGTACTGTACGGTATCCCAACCGGGAAGACCGCCCTGCGAGTGGGTTACAAGTATCGAATTCTTTCCCGTCTTTTCGTAAGCCTCGTCGATCACTGCGGCGACAGCTTTTGCAACGACTGTGTTATCAATGCCCTGATCGCCGTTTGCGGAATCCATCGCCGTATCGGGCGTCATCTGACGGAAAAATTGATCGAGTACCTCCTCGCCCTGCGGGAATTGCGAATTTTCATTGTAAGTAAACGCGCCGTCAATGTAAGTGCCTATGCGGAACTGCGTGTACCAAGTCTGGTCGGACGGCTCGGTGCTTATAGTTCCCGCAACGGAAGTCTGACCCGCTTCGCCGCGCCGCGGCTGGTCTATAAGGAATACGCTGTGCCCCTTCTTGAGGAACATATCCGACCAGCCCTCTCTGCCGTCGGGTGTTGTCATCCAGCTCATTCTTGACTGCCCGTAGCCATGGAGGAACACCATAGGCGCGCCCGTTTCATCTGCGGGTATCTGATATAGCACATTGGCGTGGTCAACGTGCGAAGTAGACCCCTCGCGGGACATATAGTAGTTTGAAACGTCAAACGTTCCGTTCGACTGTATCACCGTGCCGCCTGCCGAAAAAATGCCCTGATCCGCTATCATAAGGACGTCGGCGGTATTTTTCTCTTTTTCGGAAGTTTCGGAGGTCTCAGAGGCCTCGGAAGCCGTTGATACCGTTGTATTTGAACTTTCGGACGAACTGTCTGACGAGTTGTCGGAGCAGGCTGTAAGCGTTCCCAAAAGCACCGCGCACAGTACAAGTGCAGTTATTTTGTTTTTCTTCATAATTTTTCCTCCCAATGTTGTATAGTTTCATTATAATTAAAAATACGACTTTTGGGAAGTTCCTTTTGGTTCATCAGTTGTAACTTTTGGTTACAACCGTTGCATTATTACATTTGGTACTCGAAGTCTGAAGTTTGTTCGGCAAATGCTGTCAACGTGTTCTGTATAGGAAACATGTCCCGTGAGGGCTATGTGCCTTATGAACTCTCCCGTTTTCATCAGAACCGAAGCAGCCCGTTCCTCAATCAACTTCCATTCGTCAATCGAGAAGATGACCTCTTTTCGTTTTACTTGTTTGTACTTTCTCATAAAATCGACCTCCTATAATCAAAGTGGTTTTAGATAAAGCCTAGTGGTTTAGGGGGTATTACTCTTAGGGCTGGGTTCCCTAAAAAACATTTTGAAAGGGTCTGCACTTAAAATGTAAGAAAATCCCAAAGTATACGGGATTTTCTCTGCTTGCTATGCATACAAAAAACGAAAGAATACGTATTCCTCGTTTTAGCGTTTTTGGTCTGCTCCTGCAGACCCCCTCAAAAAATTTCTGCGTCGGCGAACAGCAGATTGTGTTACCCCCTCACTTATAGGAAAAAAACTAGTGGGAAAATTAGTGGTAACTGAAAAAATTTTTAAATCCCCCCTAATAAATCGCCGAAAATTTTCCTATAAGTGAAGTACATATAAAGTGTTGGTTATCTTGTCAAGCGGTGATGATGTTCAGCTCGGCGGTTTCGGAACGTTCGAGGTGCTGACCGACTTGAGGGGGAGAGTATCATTGCGTTTAATGCAAGTAAGGTCTTAAAGCAGGCGCTCAACCTCAACAAGGAATAATTGGAGGTGTATTGTAATAGGTATGGCTGAAAAGAAAAAAATTCCCGCCGCTGAGAAATCGAACAAGCGGGCAGAGATAATTCTGGTTCGTCATTTCGGCGATAAGGACTTCATTCAACTTTACGTGGAGTATGTTGCTGAAAAAATTTCAGAGAGAGCAGAGGAAGAAAGAAAGTCCGCATAAAAATTTGCAAGGGTGCTAGACTCCTGTTTTATAATAGATCTAGATTTCATAATATTGATACATCTGACTTCATTGGAAGCAACTTTATAAAAGGAATGTTTGACAACAGTCTTTGTGAAATCAACAGTCATTCGTTCCTGATGATATTGTGGTATATGGATACATACCAAAACGTCTAATAAAGTATATGTTGGAATGGGGTAATTCAAAATCCTTAAAAAAGAAATTTTATACTTTTAGATAAAGGGCTTTTAACACCAATATTTCAGTCACGATATAGATTACACAAAGGAATATCTTTTACACAGGTTCAAGACCCAGGGCAGCCTGCGAAAAGCCTGCTTAAAACTGAGATTGAGCGAAAAGATATTTTGCGAGGAATCGCACGAACGCCAAAAAGACGTTATTCGTGTGATTTAAGTCGGGATTCGTCGAGAACGGGTAGCGACATCTGAAACAACAATGCCCCGCTGTTTGAGCGGTTTTGACGACAAAAGTGAGAAATCCTAAACCCATGTTGAAGACGATAATTAGGATGAAGATGCGTCCGAGGGCGTAGGAGCATCGGCAGAAATATGAGTTTGGCACTTTGGCGAAGCTCGAATCTTAAAGGTTTCAGATTCGTCAAATTCTAGTAACGCCATAGTGAAATTGAACAAAAAACCTTCGTGAGTTTTAGGCAATTATACATTTTTATTCACAATACGGTGATTTTTGACATCTTGCGAAAAAAGATGTTGAATAATATTTCGAAATGCAGTATAATTAACTTAATGGCAATTAACCGATTTTGTTAAAGGCATTGCCGGGACTATACAAAATGATTGGATTGGAAATAAAATGAACGAAATTATTAAGGTTGTAGGTGATTTAATATTCAGTGTTTTATCGTGCTTCGTTTACGATAAGGCAAAAATTGCTATTTCAAACACGATTGTAAAAAAAAGGCAAGATACTATTAAGAAATGGATATCAAAGTTCTTTGCAGACCATATTGAGGCGGTCTTTGAGTCGCCTCAATTTGAAAACTACCTCAACTACAATAAGCCATTTGATACAATTGCCAAATATGTTAAAGAAGCGTATAAAAACGATGCCGCTGTACCGGAAGAAACTTTTATAAATGACCTTGTTAAGGATTGCAGGAAAGAAGTTGTTAATCAAGGCGGGAAATGTTCGAGTTCCGAAGAAAGTAGCATTCGTGACCTCTTTAGGGGAATTTTGTCATTGATTAAAGCCGAACTTCATTCTGAGCTGAGTGAAGGAGGGCAGATGATATCATATCAAGTGAATCAAAATCATTTGCAGATTAACGATATGCAAACGGTTCTTCGTGAGATTAAAAACATAATTTCAGCACAAAACCAAGTTACCGATCCGACAGTGATTGAAAATGCATATCAATTAATGTCTAAAGCCATTTCTTGCGGCGATTTTGAAATGGTATATGATTTTCTCCCTGTAATTACTGGGAAAAGTGAGGATTTAGAAAAATCCATCAGAATTAAGCTTGATATTTTATCCAGGTATGATATGCATATAGAAGATCGGTATGCGGAACTAAACAGCATAGAAAATTTGACGTTAAGAGACGATATAATTAGAACGTTAATTATAGAGTATTATTTTGAGTTCCAAAAGATCGTTCCGTTGGTCGAGCTGATTTCTAACCAGGCCTTAAAAGAGATTGCCAAGTCGGTGTCTGAAAACCACATTGAGCAAGTAATCTCAAAAACTGTTAATAATGACAATGGCAAAACTGTAATTACATTTAAGATTTTAAAAGACTATAAAACTGAAAAAGTATTAGTAAATAAGCTGTTGATGTTATACGTTGCAGCATTAAATGGACGCTGCTATACCTTCCTCAAAAACGTGATTGTCGAGCCCGACATATTTGACTATTCTTATATATGGGAGAGCAGTTATAATGAGGCGGTTTATTTCGGTTCAGAGAAAAATTATAACAAGAACAACGATCTCATGATCCTTCTGAAAGAACTGAAAAACAATGCAGATAAATATTATAACGCGCATGAGAAGTATGCGGTCCGCTTTTACTCTCTTTTACTTAAAACTACGCTTCTTGTTTGTCCAGAAGATTTTAATGTTACTCTTGCTGTTATTCCAACCCATATTATAAGCGCACCTCAAATTGTGGAACTTCAAATGGTGCTTAAAATCCGCGTGGGTGAAGTGCATCCCGATGAGGTGCTGGATTTCGCATTAAAAAATGATCTTTATAATGTCATTGTCGAATATTGTTTTTGCTTAGAAAGCGGTGAAAAGATTATAGAATTTATAGACCGGGCACAATTGATGCTGAAAAAGGACATTCGCATTTTAATATTATATGTTGAAGCGGTTGGCAAAGTTAATAGTAAAAAAGAGGCTTTATCTTTGCTAAAGCAATTTGAAACAGATTACAATGTTTATTCGGCTTTTTGGATCAATGCGTATATCAATTCCGAGGAAGATAATGATAGGCAATGGTCGATAAATTCCCTTGTGGATAAAATGGAGAGTAAAACCATTTGCTATAACAACGTTGATGAAATTTTTACGTCCATTAAAATGCTTTTGAACGAAAGAAAATACGAGATTGCATTGAAACTGATAAATGATGTTGAACGCGCGTTGAGTTTAGAAGATAATGCAGATTTAATCTGCATGAAAATCGATGCGCTGATGTTATCAGAACGTCACATAGAGGCTTTTAGCGAGATGGAGAAACACCGTTCTGTTTTAATGGATAATATACGTATTTTGGATATGTTCCTTTGTCTTTCAATAAACAACAACAGACCGATTCCAGAAGATGTTTTTTCACGTGCCAAAAATTATAATAACGCACGAATTTTAATGTTAGTTGCTGAAGTGGAGTACAGTAACAATAACATCGACGCTGCCAAATGTTATGCTATGAAATCATTGCTGAATACATCCGAGGATAACGGGGAATTTTCAGATGGCGCATTTAAATTTTTTGTTGGCGATAGCAATACAACCGGCAGGAATTTTTCGCAAATTGATGCAAATATGGTCGTTGATCTTGAAACCGAAAGCGATGACTCTACAATAAGAATATGTGTTTACAAAGAACGAATACTGCCTTATTCCGGTTACAAATGGAAGGACGCAGTGCATGCTTACATTGATGATGAGATAGGTTCAAAACTTGTTAGATTATCTGTCGGGGAAACCGTCGAATACAATAATGAAATATATAAAGTTACAGGCATCGCTCCGATAGAAGCCTTCTATTTTAACGTTTGCGCGAAGAGTATGATAAACAGGCAAACTGCATTTTCTATCTCTGCTGAAAGTTTAGAGGATTTTAAGCAAGGGGTTATAGGGTTCTTCCGTGAGCATCCCGAATTTAACAATAAGCATACTGTGCTTGATTGTTATATGGACCTTGCAGAACTGCCGCCAACGATTTACTCTATTGCGCAATGGACTAATATGGAGTACGCCCAACTTGCGCGGGGGATTATTGAGGATACATCTGTAATTGTAAGAGAATACATTCTGCCGTTCGGCGATTATAATGCCAAAGAATTTGTCTTGACCTATACAGCGCTTGTCGCACTTCATTATTTGGGAGTCACAATTGAGGAGTGCGCAGGTTGTAATAGTATAATCCCAAGCTCCGCCATCATAGAGGCAGAAAAAGAAGTAAAAAAAATATATGACAATTACAACAGAGATATTGTTATGACTTTGGGTGTTGTTGCTGATAATCTGTTTGTTTTCCAATCCGATGAAAAAGACAAGAGAAACACTATTGGCACTTCAACTTCTTTTAAGACCTTTGTTTCCCATTTCGAAAGTGTAGATAATAAAAATGATATGCAGATTCCCAAGTTTAACAAAAATAAGTTGAGATTTCTTCTGGGAATATGTGATTATGATTCAATTGTAATTGCACACCAAAGGAATGCGGTTTTGATTACCGGAGAGATGATTCCGGCGAGATTTACGCAATTGAACGAAACCAAGGCTGACGTTGCCGGAATTGCTGACTTTTTGTGTTTGCTAAAACTTCCTGCAATACGACTAATATGTTTAATCGGCAAAATGATTGCGTATCGATTTAACGCAGCCATAACGCCAACAGTAATCGTATACCTATCCAAATGTTATGACAACTCTGATGAATCAACTCAAAAAAGAATCCTACAAGATTGGAGAGATTTATTACAAACTTTAAACGAAATTAACGATGAAAAGCAACGCAGTAACTACAAGTCAACGTGTGTAGAGGTGATAAAATTGTTAGACGGATTTAAACAAGGAGAAGGGCATCCAATTGTCAGGGAATATGTAATGTTTTCATTCCATTTTAATGGTTATAAACTACAACGAAGTATTGAAAACGGTGAATTGGTTATTTCGACTTATTATATTGATAATGCAAATTCAACAACGCCATCCAAACTAATCGCAAAAATGCAAGCATCACTTCTCAATGATGGAGAACATTTTCCAGATGGTAAATTATAGATAGAATTGGTTTTCTTACTTTTATAAAAAATCTTTTGATAACGATGTCACAGCCGGCGCGGCCGGCAGCGAATTTGTCCTGCGTTAAGCGGGGCATTTTGTTTTACTTAATTAAAGCAAAATCTTTTTTGTAAAGGTTAGACATCAGGGGTGGCTTTTATGGGACATAGTTTTCTGTACAGTTGTTATGTAAATCTTACGGGAAACAGGGTTTGCTGTCCACAGATATTTTCGACACGAAAAGTGGCAGGGTCGAATAAGTTCGACCCGCGAACCCCTACCCTGCAAAATTTTTCGATAAAATTTTGTACAATACACAAAGTGCCTGTGAGCAATTTCTTGTTAATTAAGAAATCGCTTGCAGGCATTTTTGTTTTCCGCATTATTTGTTAGAATCCATTAGTCAATCGGTTCTTCGGAGCTTGAAAATATAATTCGGGGGTACACAATGATAAAAGCAATATTTCAAAATTCTCCACACTGTGCGGAGATCGTCTTTCACTGTTCGGAACCAAAGCTTTCCAATAAGCTCGGCGAACTCGGTAGCATCTTTTGCCTATGCCGCGGAGCTTGAAATTAAGTCTGCGGATTTGTCAATGCCAGTTGACAGCGATGTGAGCCTTTACGCTCTGAATTACCTCTGCAAGAAAAAGAATATGAAAAACATTATAGTGATAATACGGACCATCTTGAACATATTGAACAAATTTATATGCTGAATTTTCCTAACCGTGCAGACATTCGTTTCATGAATAATGATTTCAAAAAACAGCATAAGAATACTGAGCGGGAATGCACATTCAGCTGGACCAAAGTGAACAGTTATATTTTAATTTTATTTCTTGGGTGTTTAACTGCAAGAATTTCTTTTTGCTTTGCCATTGAAACATGTGTATATATTTGCGTTGTGGAAATCGAACTATGCCCAAGAATTTTCTGTATATAACGAATGTCCACATCCTCCTCAAGCAGCAGCGTGGCAAACGAATGCCGGAACATATGCGGGGTGATATGCTTTTGATAACCTATCGCCTCGGCTTGTTTGTTAATCATTACCCGAACCGATTGCTCCGTTAGCCGTTGATGCAGTTTATTCACGAAAAAATATCCCGACTTGGAAATATCATCACTAAACATCTCATAGTAGCTGTTCAATGCTTTTAAAACATCTGCATTTTCTATTTGTATAATTCTTTCCCTTGAACCTTTACCAAAAATTTTGATTGTGTGATTTATTAAATCCACAGCATCGGGCGTCAGGGTGCAAATCTCGGAAACTCTTGCTCCCGTAGCAAAGAGCAGCTCTAATACGGCTATATTACGAACGGCTTTCTTACGAAAAAAAGCTGTATTGCTTTTTTGAAAATCCGAATAAGCGTTCTCTAAAATTTTTCCGATGATATTTATCGGGATAACTTTTGGCAGAACCATAGGCTCACGAAATGACGTATCGATTTTATCAAACGGATTAACGTCAATAATTTCTTGAATCATCAGATAATGGGCAAAGGCTTTCAGCGCGGCAATTTTGCGCTTTGCGGTTTTAGGTTTGAATTTTCTGTGTAAGTAAGCTATGTAGTTGATTATGCTGTTCTTATCAAACTTGCTGCATGAAAATTCAGTAAATTGAAGCAAGTCGATTCTGTAAGCCTTGGTGGTCTTGGAACTGAGGGTTCTCTGTTCTGAACAATAGCTTAGGTATGTGTTTATAATATTTCTTAATTCCATCTTGGTTTCTCCTTTGAGTTTAGTCACTTTTATTATAAATCCAAACGCCAAATATGTCAAATTACACAGTAAATCACAAGATATTTTGGCTAAAATGACGATTTTGCAGGAAAATTAATGAAATTTGTTGGAATATGTGATATAATTAAAGTTAGATAACTAGGGATAACTTCAAATTATCGGAGGTAAAATATTATGAACACACTCAGTATTATTGTACCTGTTTTTAATGTTGGATGTCTAGTAAAAAGGTGCATTGAGTCTTTAATCAATCAAAGTTATACTAATATTGAGATAATAATTGTAAACGATGGGAGTACAGACGACTCGCCTAAGTTCATAGAACCCTATCTTGATAATCCTCAAATAAAATATTTTTCTCAAACAAATAAAGGTCTTGGAGAAGCACGTAATGTTGGTATAAAAAATGCCTCTGGTACATTTATCACGTTTGTTGATAGCGATGATTGGGTGGATTTAGATTTGTATAATATAATTATAAATAGTATGGAAATAAACGAGACTGATATAGCAATATGCAGTGTGAAAAATGAATATAATAATTATAATAGTTCGGAAGAGCGATATACATATTCGTATTCAAACATATTAAGTAGATTTAAAGCTATTGGTCTTCTTTCACTTTGCGAAAGAAACAATTATATGATTAGTCCAGTGGTGTGGAATAAGGTGTACAAAAAAAGTCTAATTTTAGATAATAATATTAAATTTATAGATAATTCGTATTGGGAGGACGATATATTTAGTTTTCAAGTTTTTATGGCTGCGAAATCAATTAACATAGTTCCGAAAGTATACTATCATTATTTTCAAAGAGAGAAATCAATTACTAAACATTTTTCCAAAAAACATATTGATGACCTTGTGAATTCTTTTAAGAAGTTATATATGTATGTTGAAGAGCAAGATTTTTTAGATTTTGATATAAAGCCCATGTTAGATTGTTATTTTGATAGAGCTATATCTTCAATGTTACAAATGCTCTTTTGTAATGAGCCTTCAATTCAAGTTCAAAAAGAATATATTATTTACTTTTTTAACCTATTTTCACAAAAATTTTCGTTGTCAGAAGCAATTTCATATTTAGATATAAGTAGAATTAAGAGATTGTTTATCATATAATGTAGTAATTTTTTAAAATATCACCAAACTCGTTATTAAACTTGGTTACATATATCTGATCGTTAGTGGTATCTAACGCTTTGATTGCATTAAAAGCATGTTTCAATACAAACAATTGTCTGGTTGTCAAAATCTCTGTTTTGTGCTCTTCTACCCATTTTGTAATAATTTCTATTCCTCCATCTTGCTTTAATTTACCAATTGCCTCCATCATGCTTTGAGCTGTAAAGTAATTTTCCTCTTTAGCAAGTTGTTTGAATAAAAGTGGCGTGGCGGCTATAATTTTCTTTTCACCAATTATATCAGACATATGTTCCCTGATGTAACAATCGGGATCACAGAGTTTAGATATTATCGCATTATCCACCTGGTCAGAAGATGATATCATCAAAAACCGTTCAACGCTATACCTATTTAAGTCAATTGTTGCCGTTTTTGTGCGTGAAAAATAATTTAAAATCCATGGAATTACAGTTTCCATATACATATTGCTATTTGCGAGCAACAAAGCTAAGCGCGTTTTATATTCGCGAATAATTGAACCTTCAATGTTAAACTGTTCAAAAAAATTCTCCAAAATACTTGATACATGTGTTCGTATTTGGTCACACTCTTTAACTGATTGAATCACAGCATAATATATATCTAAAATCTTTGATAAGGTTGGATAATTTTTTTCACATATAATTTGCTCAATAATTTTTCTAAGAGCTAATAATGAAGAGTTTATATCATTTTGTCCATAACTTTTGCCATCCACAAGAAGTGCTTGAGTCAAACATTCAATCGAAAAGCTATCTAAATGAGATAAAACCAACTCAATAAATTCATTATCATTTTCATCAATAAAATTTATTATACCATGCTGTCTTAATGACTCATAAAATTCATTTTTCGTCTTACTCTCGTTTAAGAAATCACATATTTTAGAAGCAACTAATTTTAAATTATCTGGGGTATATTCAGTATATGTAAGATGCTTTATATCAAAAGGAACTTCATAGTTTTTTTGTTTTAGCAAAAGAACATTCCTTGCCTCCTTTAACGTGTGTGCAATTCCCAATTCGTAAAAAACATTAGGATTACAACATGTTAAATCTACGATAATATATTGTGACCTCATTATGCTCATTAAAATCTTAGATACAATTGGTGTTGATCCAGAAATTTCATCGGCACGATCGCAAACATAGTTAGCATCATTTAAGTATTGTTTTATTGTACCATAAATAACATCAAATTCTTTGCTGAATGGCATAAGAAAAAAACAGTGATTCCTTTCAATAGGTATAACTTGTCTGGTTAGTTGTTTTGGATAAATAATATAATCATTCATAAAGTTGCCCTCCGATAATTTGAAGTTATCTTACTTTGATTTCTACATACCTATATTCTCCTCTGAAAACAACAGAGGAGATTTTTTCGCGAAGGAGATATAAAATTATGCCCCAAATAATTGTCATCAGCCGCTACATCAAGCCGAATTCCCACAAACGTTTCGGGAATTTTATAAAGTACATTGCAACCCGCGAGGGAGTTGAAAAGCCCGCTCAAAACCGCGACCTCGACCGTGAGATATTTATGAATTATTTGGATAACCGCCCTAACTCGCACGGATTTTTTTCCGAAACTGACGAGCCTATAATTCTTGAAAAAACGGCAAAGGAAGTTGCAAATCACGCAGGAGCGATTTGGACGCACATTGTTTCTCTGCGGCGCAACGACTCGGAGCGAATGGGATACAACACGCTTGACGCTTGGAAAAATCTTGTCCGCAGGCGAATTGTGGACATTGCCGAGGCGCAGAAAATTTCGCAGCAAAATATCCGTTGGTACGCAGCATTTCACAACAACGGAAACAATCCGCACGTTCATATTGTCGTGTATTCGGCGAACCTGAAAGAGGGCTTTCTCACCCAAAAGGAATAAAAAAAATACGCAGTTCGTTCGCAAATGACATCTACCGCGGAGAGCTGCAAAATTTATATTCCGAGCAGACTGTAATCCGCAATAAACTGCGCTACGATGCGGAAAATGTGATGAAAAACCTGCTGTCCGAATTACAAAACGGGTGCATTAAAAACCCAAAATTTTAAGAGTGAATAATTGCTGAATAACCGTGAAATTTATGCGACAAACCTACCTCACCGCGCGATAGTTATGTATATGTATTTGCGCGACCGAGCCGACAAAAACGGCGCGTGTTTCCCTGCAATTTCAACGATTGCAAGCGAACTGAAACTATCCAAAAGCACCGTGAAACACAAAATCTACTAAACATAACAATCTCAAAAAGCCATGATGTCATGATTTCAGCATCTTTGCAAGCCCTCGCAGACCGTTTCGGAGTTGAAAATAACGGCGCGAAAATTGTACGATAAAGCCGACTGCGCGTTGAAATTATCAACCGAGGAAACGCTCGTTCAGCAAATATAAAAGCACCAAACAAAATGTTCTGTACCGATATTACGAAACTAATCAGACAAATCGTAATTTAACTATAAATTTCGAAAAGAATTGAACCAAGCCCTGTCTTCAAATTCCTTTTTCTTAGGCGTTGTCAGTTCAGTTTTAGCAATTCTGACAGGTAAAAAGCACATCAAATCATAATCATCAGGATTTAATATTTTTGCCATTTTATGACCAATATTATCGTCATCTGTAATATGACCTTCGTACCAACAGCTTTGATATCCGAGTTCAACTATTGCAAGGAGCATATTTTCTATTGCAGCAGAGTAATCCTGTACTGCAAAGCATCTATCCCGATAAGCATTGACCTTTTGAGTAAGAACGCATATTATGCAAGGTGCTGTCTCTCTGACGGCGGATCTATGACTTCGTGCAATTAATTAAGTTTTTCCTTGTCGTCTACGGCTATCAAACTTGTTGTTTGCTTATTGCAGCATGATGGGGCACTTAATCCTGCTTTCATAATAGTTATTAACTCTAAAACCGCCGATGAGATGTCCCGAAACCATGGTAAGCAGACGGTTCTGACTGGTTCTGTGTCACGCTTTTCAGGGAACGACGGCGCTGGGAAACCGCGTCCCCCGATAAGATGCGTTTTTTCCCAATAAGTTTTAGAAAACAGCTATACATAAATTATGCCGCCGAACCATTTTCATCTGTGATAATATCAAAAATTAATTGATTGCAAAACTACCGCTCCGAACACAACAGCTAAAACCAAAAAAGATTATTCCACCAATCCCCTTTGGCTTTATAGACATACACATATAAATCATTCCTTATTTGCATTTCTTAAAAAGTGTGAATTGTTTTTTGTCAGCTTTGACTTTCCGGCTAATTAAAGCAAATGTGATTTGGAATCATTGCATCTGTAATCAGCAGATCATCTATTTAAGAATCACTTGTCTGTTGCCGGACAAACAACAAAAAGTGAGTATTTTTTAAAATCCATGTGTATTGGCGTTTCAACATATGTTTGGTTAGATAAATCATAATCAATCTGAGTTCCATAAATAGATTTTTCTTTATCCGGGTTATTGAAACGCGTTGTAATATAGATATAGTCATTCAAAGCAGCGACATCAGAAATAAAGCTGCTCACACAAGGTATCCAATATCGAGCCATCTTCTAAGGAAATCAAGCAAAACTTGTTTCCTATCCCACAATAAAGACTGCCTTCATAATTAAGCAAGCCCGCAACCTCATCGATGAATACCAGCGTTTTTTCTCTTTCGAGTGTTTTTGCGTCAATAACATATATTTCACGGGTACTTCCATTCAAGCTGTGAGAAATACAATATAGTTTTCCGTTTAATGTGCAAACAGTCTCAATAACTTTTCGAGACTCGTACATTTGCTCGTTTATTTCGCCCGATGTTAAATTGTAGGATATGACTTTCCAGTTTTGACCTCGTTTTCTCCGCTGCGATCCATAAAGCCAACAATATAAACTGTATTGTTAACACAAATAATATCGCACGCAAAAACTTCAACTACATGATCCACTTCAACATCGCCAGACAGATTTTGAATGACAAGGTCATTAATATATACGCCGCCCGAATATCCACAGTTCATCGAAGCTATAATCCGATCTCCGTCCATAGTAATCGCGCGCATACCTGAATAGTCCAGACTATCAAGCAAGTAAAATTCTTCATAATTCCCATTTCCATCGACAATCAGATGTGTATTCGACCGTGACCCGCCGATTACTTTTTTCCCGTTAGGAAACTCAATCTTCGAGCCGTCCCGCAAATTCACTTTGCTCCTTGATGTGATATTCCCGTCCTCATCAATCCCACAAAGCTCGCCGCCTATATTCATAACGTGAGAATAAGCAATATAGTACTTTGTTTTCTTTTCAGAGAATTCTTGTTTTTGGCTTGATGAACAGCCCGCAAGAGTTGTGAAAATCAAAGTTAAACCGATAATGGCTGCAACCTTTCCAACAAACTTCATACAATCAGTCCTTTCAAAAATCAGATGTTGCCCTCAACAAGAAACATACCCGTTTTGATTTAATTTTGTGCATAATGCGCTTGCAATAATAAATTATGCTGTTTACGAGAGCATACACACAATGTTCTGTACAGCGCAAATAGCTTGTCGCATGGTATCCCCCACAAATAATCTAATAAGATACACAACATACGCGAATATGCCGCTTATAATAATTTCGCAGCATAATACAAGTACAACGTTTTATCACTTTCTTGCTTCCTAAGCCCATTATAGCAACAATAAATTCAATTGTCAATTTTTTAGGAAAGTTTGGACGTATTTTGTCAAGTTTGACAAAATACACCTCTTCTTTTCGGAAAACGGTGTTTGTGGGGAATTTTTTTACCTGTAAAGTATGACTCGGCAGTTTAACAAATTATCATCTTCAAAATATTTTACTGAGCCTTGATATTTTTTCACGATAAGGCGTATGCTCTTAACGCCGAAACCGTGTTCTGACAAATCCGATTTTGTCGACTTAAGTTCCTTATTCCCGTTCAGAACAGAGTGCTTTATGGAGTTCGCGACCTGTATTATCAGCTTTCCGTCGAAAGACGTAATTTTGACCTCGATAAGTCGGTTTTCCGGCAGACATTGCTCGGCAGCTTCAATAGCATTATCAAGCAGATTTCCGAGAAGCGTGCACAAATCCACCGCTTCAATTCCCGAAATATCTTTTACAGAACTGCAGATTACTTCAATACCAAGCTGCTTTGCGGCGGTGAGTTTGGAATTTAATATCGAATTTACAAAATCGTTTCCCACGTCAACCAGCACCTCGGTTTTTGTGATAGCGGATTTCCCCGCGCGAATATACTCCATAGCGTCCGAGGTTCGGTTTTCGGACAGCAGTGTTTCATTAACCGTGTAAGATTGCTTCATGTCATGCCGAATTTGTCTTATCTCGTCATAGCGGTATTTAACGTTTTCTGCATACTGTTTTCGCATTTCGTCCTGCTGTTTCAAAACAGATAACTCTTCTGCTGCCTTATGGCTGTTACTCAGTATTGACATCATAAAAAAGCATATTATATTTATTAATATAAGACCAAGCTCTGCTACCATAAGAACACCTATATATTGTTCGGACAGGTCGTTCTTTTGAAGTGTAATTTGAATAGCAGCAAGCGAAAGAAATGAAACCGAAAAATTGTAATGATGAAAGACCATTCTTTTCTTCCCAAATTCATTTTACTTCTTTTAAAAATTCTCAATAAAAGTGCAAAAACATAAAACAAAATCAATTGATCAATAATTATACCTAAAAATCTAGATATAGATTGTTCGGAATATATCGCATCCACATTGTTTTAAATACTAACGATATTAAATTAGCAACAAATGTACTGACGCTTATTAAACATATAACCGTAAAAATCGAAACAAATATTTTAGTAAGTAATTTTCCGCGAAGAAAAATCAAAGAAAAAACCAAAATATAGATTGAATAGACGACTCCGAGCCAACCCTCATAAGAAGTTATGCTGTTGATCGTCAGTACCATTAAATAAAGCAAAAACAATACTCCCGCATATGTAAATCGTTCTGCCTTTTTTGGAAGAAAAGCTATGATCAAAAAATGAACAGACAAAATGCATTATCACAAACGCCTCAAAAACTGTTACTAAAAATTCAAATCCTACCCAAAGTTTATCCATATCGTCAGCCCTCGGTCACTCAAAATTCCTGAGATATATGTCATATAAAATTTCAAGTTCTTTTTTATATGCTCTGCTTATATTAAAAGTTCTTCTGTCATTCATAGTAACCTCAAGATTTGGGTAATCGATCCTCTTGATATGCTTCATATTGACAATAAATCGGTTATGAATTCTCGCAAACAAATAGGGATTAAGCGCTGTCTGCGCTTCGTCAAGTTCCTGACGGATTTTTAGCATCGGTCTGTTAGTAAAACAGTACGAAACATACTTTGTATTGCTTTCAGCTGAAATAATGCTCAAAGGATCAACACTGTACTCATCTCCGTATGGTGCTTTAAGAATTATCTTTTTATTAGCCGACAAATGAATTGCAAGTCGTTTAACAACATATGACAAACGTTCGGCAAAAATTTTCGGAGAACTCTTCGGAATAAAGGAAAACGGTTGGAAGTCAAAGCTCTCATAGATAAGACTGCTAAAGTCAATAACAAAACGAGCACAACCCCTTTAATGCAGAGGTTTATGCTAGTTTTTATGTTTGCAGGGGAATATTCATTTGAACTGTTTTGCAGGAATATGTTTTTGATAACATATGGCAAATTTCCTCGTTCTCCTTTCTGAGTTTCTCCACATCTTCAGCATAGATGTTGTGGGTTTCATTCGCTTTCTTCGCGATCTGGTTGATGTTCGCGCCGATGATACGCAAGGCTTTCATCACTTCGCCCACCTCGAACATATTAAAATAGGTTATATGTCCGTCGAGGGACATACGTTTAATGAATGTTCCCGTTTTCATCAGAACTGAGGCGGCTTTATCCTCAATCAGTTTCCATTCGTCAATCAAAAAGATGACCTCTTTTCGTTTTACTTGTTTGTACTTTCTCATAAAAATTGACCTCCTTATGATTTAATTTTTTGGGTTTCAATGCCTAGTGCTTTGGGGTAATTAGTCTTAGGGTCAGGTTCCCTAAGAAATATTTTGAGGGGGTCTGCGCTCAAAATGGGAGAAAATCCCAAAGTATACGGGATTTTCTATGGCTTGCTATGCATACAAAAATCGAAAGAATACGTATTCCTTGATTTAGCGTTTTTGGTCTGCTCCTGCAGACCCCTCAAAAATTTTCTGCGGTGGCAAACTGCGAATAGTAAATCTCCCCTCATATAAATGGATAAAAAATTTAGGAAAAACAGGATATAGACCTATCATTATTTTTTTATTTGTAGCTTTAACCAAACAGATGTGGCTACTTTTATACAAAAAGTAGAAGTTCAAAATTTTTATATGGAGTATCCTGTTTTTTGCCATTATTTTATCCGTTTATTTGAAAGGGTATTTTTTTCGGAACGAATTTTTGCTGTTCTGTTCCGAACCTCGCCAAAGATTTTACCTTTCAATCTTTTCAAGGAGGAATTACGAAATGAAAAATCAGAACAAGCCTGTTCTTTCCGAGGAACAGCTTGACGCGCTGGCACAAAGTCTTTTGCCTGCGATGCGTGAGTTTTTCAATTCGGAGAGGGGCAAGAAGATTTGGGCAGTGAAGCTTGAAAAAATTCAGCAGCGCAAAACAAATGTAGTTTGATGTTGTCGTTCCCGAAAGGGCTACATGCTTGTTAGCAGGTCCAACATCATTCAGGTTAAAGGTATTGACAAATTGAAATAATTGTGCTATACTTGCAATAGAGTTGTTAGGGAGGTCAAAAAATGAATAAAAAAATTATCAAAGCGTTCGCAGGCGTATGCCTTGCAGCCGCAGCAATGAGCCTTTCGGGCTGCGGAGAAAAAGACAGCGGAGCAAATTTCACCATTGATATTGCGGGAAGTTATGACAATAAGATCGAAGGAAACGGAAATTTATCATCAAATACCTTTGAGCTGTCCGCAGACCGTACATATAAGCTCGTTTTATCAGGCATAAGCCGCTCAAACAGCACGTTCAAAGCAGTTATCGATCCGACAGGTAACAACGCTGTTCTTGAAGCAGATGAAAATGCTCTCGTCGACTTAAAATTAAATGTTGATGAAAACAGCGGAACGATCACTTTATCCGGAACGGAAGGCACAATGTTCAGTAATGTTGCTTGTACGTTAACGCTTAATGTTCCCGTAAATTCAATAAGCGCAGACGGAGATACGATCATTGATTACAAAACGCCTGAAAATCCGGATAGTGTTGATATAACGGCATCGGGTTCCGTAAAGATCACGGCAGCGGGCTCTGCTGAAAAGGTAGTGTATAAGCTGTCGGGAAGCGCATCACTTTCCGCAGGCGAACTTAAAGCAAAAGATGTTGAAGTTGACGCTTCGGGTTCGGTGAATTGTAATGTTTATGCGGAAAATTCCATTAATGTGACAGCATCGGGATCAAGTTCCGTAACATATTCCGGAGATCCTGATACGGTAAATGAAAACGCATCGGGTATGGCATCCATAAATAAAAAATAATTTGCAAAGTAGCAGGCGGTAAGGGTGATTCGAGCAAAGTCGAATTTTACAGAGGAGATAAATTGGTGTACCGGTGTTTCGGTTCAAACGGCAATTTATTATAATAGAAACGAGAAACCGAAATGTGTAAATCTATGTAAGATGCTCAAAAATGGTGAGCCTTGATCTTGCAAGCCGGATAACAAACAGCGCATTATAGATACGTTTGTGAATTCAATTTATGTGTATGATGATAAAGCTGTAATAAACTTTAATTGCCGAGAGGAAACCGCGTTGAAAGCTACATTTTTAGTACAAGATGCACAAAGAATGTAGCTTTTTGTTTTACATATTTACTAACCGCAGGCTGAAACATTCCTGCGGTTTTAATTTTTGGAAGTGATTTTGATAAGTAAACTTAGGGTTGCGGCCTACTGCCGAGTGAGCACAAATCACGATGAACAAGAATCAAGCCTTGAAACACAAATTTCATATTACGAAAAGCTGATAACAGAACACGAAGGCTGGCAATTGGTGAAAATATATGCCGAGCGTGCTTCGGGAACTCAACTAAAGATACGTCCTGAATTTTTGAAAATGCTCAAGGCTTGTAAACATGGAAAGATTGATTTTATTCTAACAAAGTCAATTAGTCGTTTTGGAAGAAACACGTTGGACACATTAAAAACACTGTATGAGCTTTTCAACTTAGGCGTTAAAGTCTACTTTGAGAAAGAAAACCTAAACAACTATGACAAGGAGATGAGGACCATTATGGGAATTTACGCAGGTTTTGCACAGGAAGAAAGCAAAAGCATGAGCGATAACATCAAGTGGGGAATTCGCGAGAGAATGCGCGAGGGTAAAGTGTGTCTTAACTGCACGCGATTTTTAGGATATGATAAAGATGAGAACGGCAGATTGGTGATAGTTGAATCCGAGGCGGTTGTAGTAAGAAAAATATTTGAACTGTATCTTAACGGGTTTGGTGTTCGCAAGATTAAAGAAATACCTTGAGGAAAACGGTATCAAAACTGTAACAGGCAAGGATGTGTGGAGCACTTCAACGATTGACCGCATACTCTCCAATGAAAAAATATTGGTGATGTGCTAATGCAAAAGAGCTTTACCGAGGACTTCCTAACGGGAAAGCGTAAGAAGAACGAGGGTGAGTTGGATATGTATTTCATTGAAAATGACCACGAGGCGATTGTTAGTAGTGGTGTATTTGAGAAGGCCCAGGAACGGAAAGAAAAATAATTATTTGGAATAGTTAATTTGATTTGCTAAACTTATAAAAATATGATAATAATACAAGGCATACTCGTATTTGTTAGGCAATAGCAGTATAGATTTTATTCATAATTTGCAATATTGTTGAACACAGTGATTTCTAATTTTAAACAAATATTTACAGCAAGTATTGACATCCTATGCAATATATGGTATAATTAAGAAGAAGTGAATTGGATTTTATAAATAATAAGATTTGTGCGTTTGATGCCTGTCGTAATAATCAGGAATTAAAAAGTCTAATTGAAAGGAAATTTTATGGAAAAGAAAGTAATAATTATTAAATTAAAATCTCAAGTGTGTGATAGCATTTCACGTTTTGAAGAATCCTATGAATTTTTTCTAAAGCATGAAACAACTAAAAGGTATTATAATTTCCCCAGAAACAATAAAACTTCCTATTTGAACGAATTAACTGATATGGGAAAATATTATTTTTTGGCTTTTGTTTTTGATAATGGTGGTGGAAATAATAAGTATGAAAAGTATTTTTTGGGTGTTGGCACATACAACGATGAACATAAAAGTTTAGAAATATCAACTCAATATTCGAGTGTGGAAAATAATATGACAAAGAGCTTGAGAAAATTATCTGATATTGACATAAACAAGGACTTTATGAATGGAGAGTATGTCTCAATAGAAAATTCCAAGCTTTTATTTGATCAGTTGGACCGGATTTTGTCAGAGATGCCCGTATTCCACAGAATTGAAAGAGAATATGGTTCAATTGAAACGGAAGGTCATCTTCATAAATTAGCGCAGAAAAACGAATATTGCCGCAGACAATACAATTTACGTAGTGTACAGGAAGGCAGAGGAGAATTTCAAAGGGATTATGAGCGCATAGTTCATTCAAAAGCATTTAGACGAATGGTCGATAAGGCTCAGGTGTTTAGTGCGTCAAAAGGAGATTACTACAGAACACGAATGACACATTCGCAGGCTGTTGCACAAATAGCGAGAGGGATTGCTGCTGAACTTGATCTCAATCTTAATTTAACAGAAGCCATTTCTTTAGGTCATGATCTTGGTCACACGCCTTTCGGTCATCAAGGTGAAAGGACGCTCAATGATATTCTTCACAATAAGATATCGATAATAAAAAACGCTGAAATTTTTGAAGATAATTTTGGTGGATTTAAGCATAATTATCAATCTGTTCGTGTTGCGTCTATACTTGAAGAAGAATATTTCGAAGTAAGCGGAATGGATCTAAGCTACCAGACACTTGAGGGAATGCTTAAACATACAAGTTTGTCAAAAAAAGGACAGACATTTGAATTGAAAGAGTTTATAAGTGCCGATGACGCAGAAGAGGAATTGAGATTTGATACAAGCGTCTGCTCAACATTAGAAGGACAGATTGTTGCTATTGCTGATGAGATAGCACAACGTGGGCACGATCTGGATGACGCTCTTTCGTCGGGAATGATATCTGTTGAAGAATTTAAGAAATATTTAGAATTCAAAAAGATGCACGAGCTTAAAGAAAGAATTGAAAAACTATTTGAAGATATGAAAATTGCAGAAACTAATCACTGCTTATTTTCAGATAAAGAAGAATTGATGCACAGCCGTGTGGTTTCTACAGTTATTTCATATTTTATCAATGATGTTATTAAAACCTCAAAAATCAGTATGGATAATTATTCTGAGGAGGAGTTCAAAAATAATGGGTATGCAGTTAAAGAGAGTATAATAAAATTTTCAGATTCAGCAAGTGCGATAAACAAATACCTTGAAGTAATGATAGCAAACAGAGTAATCAATAGTTCCGAAGTATCTTTGTTTGATAACAATGGTGCAACGATAGTGACAGGATTATTCAAAGCGTATTATAACAATCCACGCTTAATAGATAAGGGAACTCAACGCAGAATTTATGCTGAGATTTTCCGGCATACAAAAAATGTTGTTGATTTCGAACTCGGTGATCATGATGTTATCAACGATGAGATAAAAAAGATAACAATGGCTGATCTGTCGGATAAAAATAATGAAATGGAGTCGGAACTCAAAGAAGAATATAAACTGAAACGTAAAATTTTAGTTCGTAATATTTGCGACTACATTTCAGGTATGACTGACACTTATGCTATCAATGAATTCAGACGTATTGAAAAACAAATATAAACACTTTACAAAATCTTAATCCCAAATCCAAATTAGAAATACCTGAAAATATTATAATTAGTGTTTATAATGAAATGCAGTAATAGTAATTAGACAGTTGTTGTAGTTGAATTTAATTGTATTGACAAGGCTTGAGTAATTTGTTATCATATTGTCAAGAAAGACATGACATAAAAAAATCTATTTTGTAAAGGTTAGACAGCCGGGCAGGGCAATGCCCTGCACCGTTTCCCAGTGAGATGTTGTTCTCACTGGGACGTTGTTTTCTGTAAGGATATTATGCGTAATTTATTTAATAAAGGTGCCGGCATGACCGGCGGCAAGTTCGTTTCGCAGGTTCTTGCGGGGCAGTTTTATGCCGCCCGACGTCCCCCTTCGTTGTCGTCGGCGACGTCAGATCATTGTAAGCGGACGTGAGAGCATCATACGCGGTTTTGAGCG
>CANRNN010000016.1 GCA_947632025.1 uncultured Clostridia bacterium
TCCGGCGCTTCAAGAATACACATATCCCGTACTCCCGGTTCATTACTTAACCATGCAACTCCGTCAAACACCGTTGAATGACCGTTACAATCCGGTTGCCCCTTGGGATAATTACAGGTAGCAATAGCAAGCATATTTTCATAAGCTCTGGTGCGAAGTGCTGACAACCGATTGATTTCCATAGGGCAGGCGTTAGGTGCCAAAATAACTTCTGCCCCCTTAAGCATCAAAATCCGTGCGCTTTCCGGAAATTCTCTGTCAAAGCAAATCATTGAGCCTACCTTTATGATATCTCTGCCGATATCCAGTTCGGTTACATAGAAATCATCTCCGGGAGCCAATACCTTTTCCAAGTCAAAAGCGCAAGTGTGAACCTTAGAGTAATGTATCCGCTCTTTGCCATACCTGTCAAAAAGAATTATGGAATTTAATGGTTTAGGCTCGTTTCTTTCAAGGAAAGTGATGCCTATTGCCATCTGAAGCTCACCGGCAAGTTCCCCAAACGCGCGGACAAAATCACTTTGCGCATCGATTGACAATGCAGCCAATTCCAAGCTGTCCTGCGGAAGTTTATAACCGTCACTCCACATTTCAGGAAACAGGGCAATATCGGCACCCATATTTTTTGCCTTAATGCAAGCGTTTTTTCCTTTTTCCAATTGTTTCTCAAGCTTGCCTTCCGGAAGTAATTGCAGCAAAGCTATTTTCAGGTCCATCTCTTTATCTGCCTTTTTAATGAAAATATTTAAGCTAATTGACAATTTACATACAGTATAATTTAGGAAACGGCTTTTTCAAGGAATTTTACTCCGCCGGCTTGTCAAAGTCAATGCTTTTCTGCTCAATAAGGACGTGCTTGCTCGGGACATAAATGTCGATATACTTTGTGTTTCCGCCCTTGATTTTGACCCTTTTCTCATAGTTCAGAAAATATGTAGGATTTTCAACATCGACAACTTCTTGCAAAAGCTGTTCCCAAAATTAAATATATCACAATTTTTGAGACCTGTCAACAACTTATTTCAGTTTTATTACACCCCATCGATATTCCCTGACCCTCGGACTCGCCCTCATCTTCGGTTTCGTCCTCAAACTCGCTCAAAGCGATGCTTTCATATGTTATTGATTTGCTATTTGCTTGATAAATGGGAATTTGACCAATCACTCACGCTCTGTTCTAATGGTAAAGTGTTCAGGAAGATTGAAAATGTCTGTTTTCAGGAATATCGGATAGAAATATTCATCACGCAGTCGTTCAAATGCAAGCCATTCAAAGTCATGTGTATGGCAACCTTCATGGAGCGTAAACCGTTCTCCTTTGTTCGATAGCCCTGTTCCGAAAATGTCCATCAGATAATATATACAGATTTCATGATAATTCAGATGGTCAACATCTTCGGTGAAAAAGCTTTGATTCAGCCATAAAGGACGAATAATTTCAGGTGTGATATTCAGTTCTTCCTCCATTTCTCTGACAACTGCGTGCTCAGCAGTTTCTCCCATCTGAACTCTCCCCCCAGGCAAGTAAAAGTATGGGGAACGTTCGTCATGCATTGCCAGAATTTTATTGTTCGAGATAATAACAGCGCAAACCCTATAATTAAACTTTTCGCGTCCAGAAATATAAGTGATGTCCATTCCTATGCCTCCCGAAAATTCCGAATTATCGGTGAGTCCTAAGCCCTGCCCGACTTATACAATTATACCACATTTTCCCCAAAAAAGCAAGCTCAAACGATTTTCGCATATCAATATTTACGAGCTACAGAGCCTTTCGGCAGTGTATGCAAACAAAAATATCTCGTTTTACGTGAATTTTAGTCAGAAAAATGCGGCAGCGTAAAAACTGCCGCTTTTAATTTTATTTAACATACAAAACTCATATAATTATGTAATCAAAGTAATTCAAGTTCACTGTCAACAATGTCCCCAAAACCTAATATTGGAAGAGTTGGTATCAGGCGGTATCCGTAATTTGCAATCTTGACGTTAACTTTTACCCGCGTGCCGTCTACCGGAAACTTTGAAAAGTCGATTTCCGGGTAATCTTCTCTGTAACCAAGTTCTATTAAAATATTATCATACGTTGTAGGATAAAATTTTTCATCTTCCAATTGCAAATCCAGCAACGGTCTGTAATTTACTATCGGTAATTTTTTGCAACTTTCTTTATCGGGGAAAAATAATAATTCATCCACAGCATAAAAATCGTCAACTTCAATTGATAATTCGCCCGTAAGCGTTACTTCACCGTCAAAACTTGCCATTACACCTTGAAAATAATCACAGTCATTGTAACCGATATATTCTATATTAGAAAACCATGTATTTATTTCTTTTACAGTAAAATCCCCTATTTTATCTCCAACTTTATATTTCTTAAATTCGTAATCCTTGCCGTCTTCGGGGGCTGTTGCAAGATAACCGTAGTCGCAGACAACCCTCCAGTTGATGTCATTGGAAAGCTCGGAAAGTTCTATATCCTCGTAAACATCGCCTTCACCTATAATAGTTGTCACTTTTTGTGCTGTCATTCCATCAACTTCTATCGGAGCATCATAAGGCCATTTGAATTTTGCGATAAGATCCTCGCCTTTCAGTTCGTAATCCCTTTCTCTTAAAGTATCATAATCTTCTTGCGAAGAGGAATTCTCTGTAGATGATGATTCTTTAGACGAGTTTGAACCTTGTGAAACTGTGGATTCTTGTGACGAAGTTGAACTTTGTGAAGAGCTTTGATTTTCGGAAGCGTTTTGTGCCGGAGTTTCAGTCTTGTTGCAGCCGGTCAAACTTGCCACAACTGCTAGTGTGCTGATAATAGCTGTGAATCTTTTCATTGGGATACCTCCATATATTGCTGTTTTTATTTATTATAGCACGTTCTGCACCTAATGTCAATAATTATTACAAACTTGTAATAATTTGTAATCTTTTTGTAACCTTTTTGTAATAATTTTGAGGCGGGATTTTTATAGGTCATACTTAGAAATTTTGCGGTTTTAACCAAATAAACACACAAGAATGGGAACGGAACGCGTTGGGAGGAGTATAAAAGAAAAATGTACCTTGAAATCTGTTTTATGTCCTCGAAATCTTCCTCAATATTCATCACGGTCAATGCAGAATAACGGCAGAAATCACTCCCTACTTCTGTTTGGATATTGACTTCTTTGGGAAAATGGTGTATAATGAATTATGGGAGAAGTTTTTTACTTGCTCTGCTAAATCGGAATTTAGCGGGAGGATTGAAAATATATGAACAGCACAATTTTAGAACATATTAACGAATTGTTTGATTCGTATGATTTGTTTTCCGGTAAAGGTAAAGAAAAGATACGCAGTTCAATTATAAAAAAATTTCCTGATTTATCAGAAAGAGAAATTAAAGAAGTAGAAAAATATTTAGGTTTGCTTTAGTGAGATAAATTTAACGATACTTAAAGAAACCGCATAACAATACGATTTTCAAGTAAATGGTTTTGCACATAAAATAACGGAAGCGGCAAATCTTAGGATCTGCCGCTTTTGCTATATATTAAATAGTATACAGGAGGATAAAATGATTACACTTGGAGATTTTTTGAGACTTATCGAAAACTACGATGCGGAAAACTCGCTCGTAAAGGTTTTTGATTTTGCAAAGGTATCAAGGGATAGTGAATGCTTGGCTGACGATGTCGTTGGATTTGTATTCGGGGCGTGTGTCGGAGGAGCAGAGAGCTTCTTAAATGATACCTACGAGAACTCAGAGGTTGTCAGCATTTACATAGGTGATAACCGTGAGCTGAGGGTGCTTATCAAATGCAATGGTGCTAATAAGACGATTGAGGATGATATGTCCTCATAATATCCTTGTTTAGCTCGTGCGGACAGGCTTTTGAGCCATCTGCGCGTGTCTATATTATATTCCTCTTTTCGGCGCGGCGGTTCGTGGCATTTCCGTCGCGTCTTCTTGTGCGGCGTGAGGTCACTCCTCAAGCTGTACTCCAAAAACACTTTATAACACCCAAAGAAGGAGATGTTTATGATGACCGAGGGAATGGTGCAATACCGCCTCAACCAACTGATGCGAAACTTGGAATATGTGCGCAACCACATTAACGCCGTTTTAAGCAACTCCCAAGCCTTTAACTGTGAGGATATTATCAATTCCCCCGATGATGTTCTATTTATTGTCGAACAGCAAGCAGCAATATTTAATGACTGCTTGTGTACTTTCGATAAGACTGTAAAGGTCGATCAGGTCGATCAAAGGCAAACGCAAATTTCCGACATATAGCACGGAAAGAGAGGATTTTTTATGTACGTTAAAAGAGAAAGTCTGGAGTGCCAGTGCCTTGAGGAAAAATGCTATATCCTTAAGCGTGACTTGAAATGTATTCACGGCACGTTTACAGTGGGGAGTAGAGTGAGAATTGAACGTTCATATATTGGCGACAGCCAAAGGTATAATTCTTATTCTATCGAGTCCGCTGACGGATATGACGAATTACATCTTGATAGGAATATATCAATTGAAAAATGGTCTGAAGATATGCTTACAGATGACATAGAGTCCACACTTAAATACCAAACGATTGATGAAAATTTTGAACAAGCAAAGCAGTCGCTAATACGTATTGATAGCATAAAAGAGACTTGTCTTTGGGTGCTGTTCGCTGTTATGTTCATTGTTGGCGGCTTTGGATTCATTATGACTACTGGGGGACAAATGAATTTCGTGGTTGCCTTTGCCAAATGGGCAATTGGCATAATTTTGGCAGGAACATTATTAGAGATTTCTAATAGTGCATTTTTCGTAGCTTTGAACAAATTACGGGATAGCAGAGATCAGCAATGTCACGATATTCTGGCAAGCAAGGAGGTTTAATCATTATGGAAAAGAAAGTAATTATTTTTATCGCTTTAATAATGGGCTTTTTTGTAGCAGGAATAGTGGTTGATCGAGTCATAGCAAATCAAAAATATGAGCAAGTGTACGAGAGAATTCAAGAAGATTACACATTATACATTAACGGAATTGAGGTGGACAGCAGTAAGATCGATATCTACCTGTACCCGTATAACAAGATTTCTTTTAACGATGAAAAAATGGCAATTTATCTTGCCATTTATCCCGATTAGGCTACATAATTAAGATGAATGTTATATCAAGGAGGCTTAATCATTATGGAAAATAAACGTAAAGGGTTTTGGGAATTCTTCATCGAGGATGCCATCAACAATCCGCCGTATTTTACGACTGCCAAAATAACAAAAGTTGACACCGACAACAATGGAATACACATTGAATTCGCCGATAACAACGGCACTCTTAAAACAGCGAAGCTCATCAATGTAGAAAATGCTGCGGGATACAACATAGGTGATATGCTCGATATACAAGTTTGTGGCGGTATCTTCCCTACTATTTCTTATAGGGGTAAACAGAATGGTGATAACTAAGCAGATAAAGAAAAATCAAAAGAAGAAAGCCAAGGTTTGCAGGACATTTGCCGAGCGTTTTAAGGAACAGCGTGAGAAGCATAAACTTACTTTGTCAAAAATTGCAAAAGAATTAGGAATATCTCGCCAAAGCGCAGTTTACTACGCAATGGGCGACAGAATACCGACTATAATGATCTTGCTGCAATTGTCAGAGCTGCTTGACACTTCGATTGATTATTTGGTGGGCAGAAGCGATAAACCAAATTAAAGCCTTTATGCGTGTCACAAGTGACACAACGTTATAAGAGCGGGCGTACCGATTAAAAACGGTGCGCCTTTATATATGCGGCTTGACGGGTCACTCCCCCAAAAGCTGCTACAAGCACGGCAAGGGTCGCTCCCTAGTGGCGGTGCGCCTCTTTCACCGCCCTGCCGTGTTTTTCTTTTTCAGAGAGGATAATAAAAATTCGTGCTACATATAGCACGGGAAAGAGGTTTTTATGAAATCATTAGCATTGTACAACAACAAAGGCGGTACCGGAAAAACAACATCAGTAATCAACATTGCGTATCAGCTCGCATTGGCTGATAACAAGGTGCTTGTAGTGGACTTAGACGGACAAGGAAATGCGTCAAGATTTTTTACCGATAGTCCTAAGGACGGACTGGCGCAAGCTCTGACGCAGCCTGTTGTCAGCCCTGATATTGCGCGGTGCGAAACGAGATACCCCAACATCGACATTATCACATCAACACAAGACCTTAATAACATCTCGTCCCAGTTCGAGCAATTCTCGCCCGAAGTTCGTTCAGAAATCGCGCATAAAATAATCGGATATAGCGATGACCCGTGGTATGCGGCAGATTACGATTACGTTCTCGTTGACCTCCCCCCTGCCCTCAACTGCCTTACGGAAAGCATTGTAAGCGCGTGCGATTATGTGTTTGTGCCGATAGAGCTGGGGCTGTTTGCGATACAAGGCATTCCGAACGTTACGGGGATTATATCCTCGTGCGGCACTAAGTTCGGCGGGTGTTTCGTGAACAAGTTCGACCGCGAGAACCCTGCCGATTTGGAGCTTTTCGAACTTTTGAAGTCCACGCTCGGTGACAAGACAATGCAAAATTATCTTCCTTTCAGCCGTGTGATAAAAAATTCTATCAGCTATCGGACGGCAGCGTCCGAATATATGAGTTGGACATATGCCGCCGAGTGTTGCGAAAAATTGACGCGGGAAATTGTAGAGATATGCGGAGGTTGAGCCTATGAATAAAACGATAAAATTTGGTGAGCGCATACGGTTTGTCCGCAAAAAAGCAAAAGTAAGTCAAAAGGAATTTTGTGAAATGCTCGATATTCCTCAATCCACGCTGTCGGCGTATGAAACGGATCGTATGCAGCCGACAATTGCGGCACTTATGTCCATATCCGAAAAATGCGGAGTATCTATGGATTGGCTTTGCGGAACAAATTCCGCAAATAATGATACAAGCTCGTATATAGATGCAAATGCAGTTTGCGATAATATCATACGTTGCCGCAAGCAGTGTAAGATGTCGCAAACTGACCTCGCGAAAGCACTCGGCAAATCGATCCGCACAATCCAGAAGTACGAAAAGGGCGAGATTGACTTAACTATTACTACGCTTTGTCAGATCGCCGATGCGCTGCACACCTCTGCCGCGGAACTGCTAGGCTTGGAAACACCTGAAATGCTGCTGAGGTTGATGAAAAAATACATTTGGTTTGGGGGATAAGTGTTGCAAAAAACTGACACAGGAAATTATAGAAATTTGCGGAGGGTGAGAAACACGATGTATATAGCGATATGTAAAGACGGGACAACGGTTAAATACAACGGCGGCAAGACCATTGAGGTATCTAATGGTGAAATCTACACACTTGCAAGAAAAGTCTTAAGAGGTTCAAATGATTTCCGCGCCAAGAAAGTGCCAGATATTGTCGAGGCAATTGACATTGTTGCTGGCTTGCACGGTGGAGTTGTGTTTTCTGCGTATCCACAAGGTTAAGAAATGTGGAGGGTGAACGGCAAACAATGGTATGGAACGGAACAACACTTGCAGATGTAGTAAAAACAGAACTTTACGCCTTTTTATCGAATGCGATTTCCGAAGCATCTCGAATGAACAATACACAATATTCCGAGTTGTTGAAAAAGAAATACAGTCATTCGGGACATTCGTTTTGGACGAAGCAATATAAAGGCGTTTTAAACGCTCGGACAGAGGGAATTGGAATAACATTCAGAGATCCAATTCCCGTTGAGATTGGCGATGAGGACACAATTACGCTTACTTGGAGTATGGTAGCGCGGCAAATCAGAGCGTGGGAATACGAAAAGGCGCACGAAAATAGCGCAGACAACAAGGAGGATAATATGGCAAGAAAACTTAAGCTCGACACGAGCATTACCAAGGATATTATGGCGGCTGCATCGGACAGCTTTGTAGATAGCATCAAGATGATTGATGTATCGGAAATCAGTCCGAGCAGCGACAATTTCTACGAGCTTTCGGGTTTGGAACTTCTCGCGGATGATATCGAACGCGAGGGGCTGAAACACAATCTTGTAGTATGCAAGAAAGAGCAGGATAATGGTTATTGGCTGAAAAGCGGACACAGACGACTTGCCGCTCTGAAAATGCTTATTGACCAAGGACGCAGGACAAGCACGAAAGTCCCGTGCTATGTTGATGGAGAAAAGTCCCGCGCTGATGCACTGCTAGATCTGATAATGCTCAACGCGACACAGCGCAGATATACCGATGCAGAATTGATGAGCGAGTACGAACAGCTTTCTAAAACTTTAAAAGATCTCGAAAGTGAAGGCAAGGGACTGAACGGACGTATGCGAGAAAATATCGCGAAGCTACTTAACATCTCGAACGGACAGGTGGGCAAACTTGACAATATCAAGCACAATGCCGCGCCCGAAGTTCAGAATGCGGTAAAAAACGGTGAGATGAGCATTTCCACCGCGAACGAAGTCGCAAAATTAGCTCCCGAAAAACAAAAGGAAGTTATCGAGAAAACGCCCGATATTACCAGTGCGGAGGTCAAAAAAATGCAGGACGCAAAGCCGAAAAAAGAAAAAGCCGCGCCGCCTGATCCCGACGAAACCGAAACGACCGAGGACGAAGAAGATACAGAAGACTTCGAGGGCGAGATAGCGGAAGACGAAGATGCCTGCACAGATGAAATTGCGAAAGAAAGTACAAAAAGCAACGCTACTCACTATATGGTTTCTTTGTCGGGCGACGAAGCGGAACAGTTGTACAAGTTTCTCACAGACGACTACGACGATTTTAGGGAGAAATATCCTATTGTTGCAGATGTCATTGCGAAACTCAGCTTGATTTTAAATAAATAGGGGGATTGAATTATGGTAAATCGAAGTCAATATGCCGAATATCCTTACCCGAAAAACCTAATTGCAGCTCTTACAGACGCTATACCGCACAAATATAAGGGCTATGATACCACCGATTGGGAAATATCGGAGCGCGGATTGGTGCGAATGCTTGACGAAAAGCTGTCCGAACGTGAATGGGACGTGCTGCTTATGCATTGGCGTGACGGCAAAACTTACAAGGAAATCGGCAGTAAATACGGCGTTACACGTGAGCGAGTGCGCCAAGTGGAAAACAAAGCATTGCATAAGCTATTGTTACCTTCAAATCTGATTGGGTATGCGTTTATCCCTGTTGCAACATATTTTAATTTGCAGCACAGTATCGAGCGTATGCAAGAGCGTATGCAGGAGTTGGCAGAGCTTGCTTTTTCTTTTTCAAATGATTTTTCTGCTACCTATGCCGCTTATTGCAGCAACCTTGATACCAATAATACATCCGACAACAATAGCAACGAGGACAAATCAGATCCCCCGTTTAATACTAACGATTTGATCAAGTCCCAAAAGATTGAGTATCTGGGGCTGTCCGCCCGCCCATATAATTGCATTAAACGCGCAGGCTATAAGACAATCGGCGATATATTGCAGGCTGATAAGCAAGATTTTTACCGCATTCGCAACCTTGGGGAAAAAAGCGCGAACGAAGTTATCGGAAAAATCCACAGCATTGGAGGTTTGATGTCGTGGGAAGTCGGGCAGGAGTAAAACGGTGTTATATGTAACATCGTTTTACATTTACAAGCATAGCTCGCACGGATAGGCATTCACCCCTTTGCCTTTTGTGCGTGTTATAATATATCGGGTGCGGCGGCTTGTGGCATTGCCGCCGTGCCTACTGTTTTATACAATTTTCATAAAAAATTGAGTTAAATTTGTAAAAGATGTAGAAAATACTCCATTGGAGTATTTTTCTTAAAAAAACCCTTGACATCTATACTCCAATGGAGTATAATATATTTAGAAAGGGAAAGGAAAATCCCAAACACCAGAAAGGTCAAGGATATGAACATCAACTGGACGGAAATTATCAAGGCACACGAGGACGAGATCTGGGACGCTATGCGAGAAGCGGTAAGAAAATCGTATAAATTCGGAGCGCCCGGCATCGTAGACATCTCAGAGAGCGGCAGCGTGGATATTTGGATAGATAGCAATTACTCATTTGATGATACGCGGGTTGAGGTTGGCGAGCGTATGTCCGCTAGCGGCGAGAAGCATTTTGTAATCGCTAATACGGGCGTTAACCCCGAATGGGGATTAAATACGGATTGGGACGAAGAAAATGTTCTCGCGCTGTTTGAGGAGAAGATGGCGCCAGAGGAGTTGGGAAAGTACCTCGCTTACAAGGCTCAACTGGAAGCGGAGAATTACTACCATCCATATTTCGAGCTTGAAGAGTGGGTTCGTAAAAATGCCCCGAAAGCGTATGATGTAGCAGAAGATACAATAATTTCAGCTATAATTGATAATTGGGACGAGGAGTCGGAAACATATAACAAATGGCTCGAAGAGGCGCTGGAAGTAACGCAGACGATTATTCCCCAATGATTTAATTGCAAGTGTAGCGCGGGCAGCCGCCCGCGCAGAATGCGCTGACCTATCGGATTGACGGGGAGGAATGAGGAAAGATTATGAACTACTACACAGAATATTTGGATCGAGTAGACGATGCAAAGCAGAACGAAACGGTAGAGGACTTTCTCGCAGATTATGTCTATCCTGCCCCGTATGACGCAGAAACGCTAGTGATATGGGCGCGGATAATTTTTGCCGTATCGCGTAACAACTGGCGCGAACTTGTAGTTGTGGCGGGGGAAATGAGCGACGGATTTAAAACGGCGGCGACTTTTGCAAGGCACTTTGGAATACCTTGCAAATCGTTTCAACATTGGTTTTACGAAAGACGTGAGCCGCCTGTTTACATTATACAACTTGTCGGCTACGCCTTAATAAGCGAACTACCGGTAGAGGATGAGGATATTGAAGATAGTGATGAGTAAACTGATTTTCTTTTCAATTTTGCAAAATTGAGATTTTTTCTCGCAACTCTTGACATCTACAATATACTGTGGTATAATATAGGTGATGATAGGTACGGATGGTATTCGCCCTTTGTGGGGGCGACAGCGACGAAAGGAGCTTGTTATGGAAGAACAGAAACGGGTTTTCACTGCTTTGGGCTATGAAGATTATGCGTGGTCGGAATGCACCGCAGCGTGGTCAGCTCGCTTTATGGGCGAACTTAAGACAAGAAAATACTATCAAGGGTTTAATCCCACAATGAATAAAGTGTATGACTGGGTATACGAACACCGGGATATAATCCGAAAAACCACTCTTGAGGAGCAGGAACAAATGATGATAGCGGACGGGGTGCTTACTCCCGACGATATCTGAATTACAATTGAATAATAAGCAATGGGCGGAGAACGTAAAAATTCTCCGCCTTTTTCTTTTTCAGAAAGGAAGATGAGAGAATGGATGAAAAACCGATACACAAGCTCACAGAAGAGACTGCTTCAGACCAGTTTCTACGCGTTCTGGATCGTCTTAGAGGCGGCGAGGAAGTTCCTCTTTCGGAGATTGAAAATATCCCTGAAATACTATACGCTAATATCTCTCTATCAAGCAGCACGCCCACAATCGAAATTAAGGGGCGAGAGATCATACAGGAAAACGTGTATAACAGACTCCAGAAAATGGGAAGTGCCGTTACAAAAAGCGACGGCACTGTATCACTAACCGGCGAGGTGCGCTGCGACAGGCGTTTGGATATTATTATCGGACTGCCCGCTGCGGGCAAATCCTCGGCGATAGCGGAGCCTATATCGGAACTGTTTAAATCAAGGATAATCGACTGTGACGAAGCGAAAAAAATGCTTCCCGGCTTTGACAACGGTTGGGGTACGGGGGCGGTTCACAAGGAAAGTCAGAAAATATCAAACCGTCAGCGTGACACAGCATTAGAAAAAGGCGAAAACATAGCCTACCCGCGTATCGGTGGCAACGCTGAGGAAATGGTAGATATAATAAAAACAGCTAAAACATACGGATACAAAGTTTACGTCCATTACAATGAGCTTGAACGTAACAAGGCTCTTGGTCGAATGCTTGAGCGTTTTCTGAATACGGGACGTTATATCAAACCCAATCTGATCACAAATCACGGCGATACCATCGGTGATACATACAGACAACTGAAGAAAAGCGGCATTATAGACGGCTTTACGAAATGGAATAATGATGTGCCGTTCGGAGAACGCCCGATAGCCGTTGAACACAGTACATCTTGTAATGACGTGTATGAAGCGTTGCGGGAAAAGCGTGAACCGGTTAAAACAGAAACTCACGATGCCATATCAATGCTGAATGATAAGGTAAACGCGCTCCAAGCGGAATTGAACAAGGTAAAAGCGGAGCGCGATATTTTTCTCGAAAAACTTGAGGAGGTCAGTCGTGTATTCAAGCAGCTTCCACCTGAATTCACAAAAAAATATGTGCAAAAGCGCAGTGAGTTGCGAGGTTTAAGTCCTCCAACGCGTAATGATGGAACAAGGCGAGATCCTCCCAAACCCAAAAATCCAAAGCACTGAAAGGGGTGTTATTAGTATGACGAAAGAAACAATAGAGCAGCTGCCGATGATGCTTTCGTACAGTGATTTGCTTGCGATGGGCTTCACAAAAGGAACGATCCAGAATGTAATTTGGAAATCCGAGGAAGCGGGTGTTGTTATGATCGGCAAGAAGCGAATGGTTCAGCGCGACGAGTTTTTCAAGTGGCTCGAAAACCAAAAAATTAAGTTCTAAAATTCATAGAAAAGAGGAATGATTATGTCAACAGTTTTCAGAGTACAAAAAAATGCCAACTATACGACGATGTCGAATTATCATCTGAAAGACAGGCGGCTATCATACAAGGCGAAAGGTCTTTTGTCTGTCATTTTGTCGCTGCCGGATGAATGGGATTACTCGCTGAAAGGATTAGCGTATATTTCGGGTGACGGTATAGACAGCGTTCGCGGGGGTATACGGGAGCTTGAAAATTTCGGATACATTTCACGCGGCGAACAGACGCGTGACGAGTTGGGACGAATGTCATCGAACGAGTATTTTGTATACGAAAATCCCGACCAGAACCCATACTTCCAACCGCCGACAACGGGAAATCCCACATCAGACACGAATACCAAATCAAAGACTAACAGTGGTGTGAACGAGGATTGCAAAACGGGAAATGCTGTTGTTAAGCCAAATTCAACCGCATTGGAAAATCCAACGCGGCTAGATAGCCAAACATCAGATGTTGTCACCGCATTGGATTTTCCGTCATCGGAAAACCCGTTGACGGATAACCCGTCAACGGAAAATCCAACAACGGGTACTTTATTTAATAATAAAATACTTATTAATCAAGTACTTAACAATCAATCCAATCCATCAAGTCTTCTGCCCAAAACAAACGTCTTGGGAGATGGGATTGATGAGATTGACAGAACTTATAGCTCTGAGAGAAATTATTCTTTTTCAGATTTGAAAGGGAAAAAATCTCTACCCGCTCATAACGACCGTAAAAATTGCCGTGAGCTAATTCGTAAAAATATAAACTATGACTATTTTTACGAGAACCGATTAAGTCCGAGTTCTTCTGATATTAAGCGAATTGATGAGCTTGTATCTATTATGACGGATGTGGTTTGTTCATCGTCACCGACTATTCGCGTAAACGGGACAGAAATGCCGCTTGAGACAGTAAAATCACGATTTTTAGAGTTGAGGTATGAGCATATTGATTACGTCCTTGATGCGTTGAAACGAGCCGCACCTGACATCCGAAACATCAGAGCGTATCTCATAACCGCGCTATACAACTCGGCTGATACAGAGAATAACTACTATTCGTCTATGGCGGAACACGATATCGCGGCGGGTAAAATTTAAGTGTTTAGGGAGGATTTGGAGATGAATGCAACCGTTGATAATTTCCGATTGCGCGCTAAAATAGCCGATCTGGAGCGCAAGCTTCGGCAGCAGAAAAATCTGATTGAGAAGCAAAACAAGATCATCGAGTTTTCCAGAAAAGAAATCGAAAGTTGTAAGAAAGCTATCGAATACGGCGATAAGCAACGGGAAATAACCGATTTGCAGACGCAGCTTAACGGAAAAATCTCAGAACTGATCGTGAATTATCAGATACTTCTGGAGGATTGGATGCGGGAAAATGAGGAAAATTCCGATCAAAGTCCGACATAATTTGAAAATGTGCCACTTGTGACACATTTTCAAAGCATTCCTTAAAGGTCGTGTCACGAGTGACACATTTTTACTTGCGACAAGTTGAACGATTATTCACTTGTCGCTTTTTTGTTTCGAAAGGAGTTAGTATGGAAGAAACGGTACGAATGGTACAATCGGCAGCACAAGCAGGGGTTGAAATAACAGCGGAGCTGCTGAAAATCCTTGCGCCAGCACTTGCCAGAGGAGGTATGAAACTGCTTGGTGCAGGCGGAAAGCTGATAGGCTATGGTATAGATAAGGCAAAGGACGCTATTGCATTCTCAAATGCGGAAGGTACAGTATCGCGCAAACATCTTTTTTCAGAAGCGTTAAAAGCTAACACGGAGGTAAAGCGCACCGACAGTTTCCCATCGGAAGCAGTTGAACGAATGATGGAAATGGCGAAAAAATACAAGATACCGATTTCCGTGAACGGCGATGGCGCAAGCCGATCAATCAGTTATCTTGCGCGTGACAGGGACACTATCGCACAGATAATGCAAGATTGGCAGATGGAGCGTTTAGCACCGAAAGGTGAAAAACAAAGTGTGATTATGTTTGCCGTGAACGACAGCAGAAACCTCAGCTCGATAAAGTCTTGCTTTGAACAAAGCGGCATTGAATGTTGGTTTACGCAAAATAAGAACGGAGATATTCGATGTTGTATACGAACTTCCGACTCTGAAAAAGCGAAACTTGTCATTGAGGATTTTAAGAATACTCAGGACAACGTTGAAAAGAATTTCAAAATAACGCCTAATGTCCCCGAAAACGAAAAAATGAAGGACATAAAAATGCAGATCGGAAATCTGGAAAACAGTCTTAGTAATATCGAAGCTCGTGCGGCGTATTATCAAGAAATGGCAACAGATGAAAGCATCGGATATCCAACGTTCAGCGTAAAGAATATGGAGCGTGTATACGAGCAGATGCCTGATGCGACAAAAGTCGCGGGGAAGGCATTTTGGGAACAGCAAGGGCTTAAGCTCAATGTTGATGCAAAAGGCATTGAGATAATCGCTCCACAAATGGATGATAATGGAAAGCCTGTGCTTGATGATAACGGGAAAACGGTATTTACAACTACTACTGTCTATGACATCTCCGAAACAAACGCTTATGAAAAGAATGTGCAGTCTAAAATTGATAATCTGCAAGCGGAATTTAATTCTGAAAAAGCAAAGGTATTTGCGGCTTCGGAAAATAAGTCGGTGGTTGTTTCTGATACGAATGGAAATAGTGTTGAAATAGCCGCAGACAATAATCTCCGCAAATCGGACGCAGTGAATATTCTTTGCGATGAATTGGGTTATACACCACTTCAGGCAGAACTAGCTGCAAATCGGTTAGGGGCAGACCTCGGACTTGGCGATAATTATTACGCTCCTCATACGCAAGCCGAGAATATCGAAAGATTGCAAGTCAATATCCGATACGCTTCTGATGATAGAACCATACAGGACGTTGGTTTTTCGGCGGTAAAACTTAAGGCGGAAGATAGTGTGCTGTTATCTGTTTCAAGCGGAGATAAAGCCGTTTTGATAGCTCCTGACAAACTGTCTGATAGCGAGATGAGAACGGCATTCAAGGAACAACTTGGAATGTCGGATATTCAAGCGGAAAAAGCTATTGAAAAATCGCGCAAAATTGACAGACAAATTCAAAACAAGCTGCGCGAAACAGTTTACAATCGTGATGAAAGTCAGAGCTCGGTAAATATTGAACGCACGTCCGCAGATGCGTTTATAGTCAAGTGCGGCGAAAAGATAAAAAGCTATACATTCGATCAGATAAACGTTGAAAAGAGGATCGCGGAAGATTTCGGAATACCGCAAAATAATGCGCACAATGTTATACAGAAGGCTAAAAGTCAAAGCGTTGTACAGAACAAAATACGTGCAAATGCAGAAAATAAGCGAAAATCCGATAAAGTCAAAAACGACCCGCTTAAGGCTGCTCAGAATATTGGCACAAAGAAGGTGATGCGATGAACAGGAAGAAAAAGCCCGACGCGCTTACAATTACAATTTATGCTGTGATCGTAATCGCTTTGCTATACGTTGCCGCAGGACTGGGTGCGGCTATGGATTTAACAAAGGATGATAATGGTAAGATCGAGTTTTCAGAGCTTGGAGGAAGGCTCGAAAGTACGCTTACGGATACTAAAACAGTATTCTCAATGGTTACCGACACAAAAAGCACGGCTTTCCAGTTTACTTTTTTTGCTGCGGGTGCAATAGGCATTTATGCATTGTTGAAATACACCTCTCGAAAACGATTGCACCGCAAGGGAGTTGAACACGGCTCAGCGCGATGGGCAACTGAAAAAGAAGAGCAAAAACTTGCCGACGCCGATAAAAAAGGAAAAATTGTAAAGCCGACAACCATAAAAAGTGTGGATCACAAGCACGAATTTATGACAGACAATAACATTCTGCTTACGCAAGAAGTCCGAATGTCGCTTAATACTCGACAGCACCGTGAAAATCTCAATGTGCTTGTCATCGGCGGTTCGGGATCCGGTAAGTCGAGATTTTTTGTTAAACCCAATTTAATGCAGCTCAACACGAGCTACGTTGTAACTGATCCGAAAGGCGAACTGCTTCGTACTTGCGGTTGGTTGCTTGAAAATGCGGGTTACGAGATACGCGTTTTCAACCTGATAGATATGACGCATTCCAACAATTATAATCCTTTTAACTATGTTTATGGCAGGGACGGAAGCGTAAATAAAACCAGTGTTATGAAATTAGTCAACTGCTTAATGAAGAACACCAAACAGGAAGGAGCATCGGGCGGCGACCAGTTTTGGGACGACAGCACAAAGGCGTTGACACTTGCAATTTCTTTTTATCTGCTTGAAAATGCAGAGTTAATAACCAAAGCAGAAAAATGCAATTATCTTGCAGCTTTGGAAAAATACGATGAAGCCGTAAAAAATAATTATGACAGAGACAGCTTGAAACTGCTCAAAGAAATTTCGGACGATGCAAAAACAGATTATGAAAAAGCATACGAATTAGCGAAAAGCGATTGCAACTTCTGCCGTGTAATGGAAATTATGAAAATGGCGGAAATTTCAGAGCAGGATGATACGTTGCAATCACCGCTTGACGATCTGATGGAGGAACACAGACTGCAATATCCAAATTCTATGGCGTGGGTATATTACGCAGACTTTAAAAAAGCACCTGCCGAAACAGCAAAATCAATTCTTATTTCAGCGGCGGTTCGTTTTGCAGCATTTGAACTGCCCGAAGTTGCGGATTTAACGCATACGGACAATATACATCTTGATACTTTGGGCGATCGCAAGACCGCTCTTTTTGTTATCATACCATCATCAGACGCGACGTTCAACTTTCTCGCGGCGATGATGTACACACAACTTTTTGATAGTTTGTACGATACGGCAAATTTCAAGTACGGCGGTCGCCTGCCCGTTCACGTTCGCTGTCTGTTAGACGAGTTTGCGAATATCGGTACTATCCCTGATTTTGACAAACTCCTCGCAACAATGCGTTCGATGGAGATTTCGGCGAACATCATTATCCAAAACCTCGCACAGTTAAAGAAGATGTACGATAAGTCCTGGGAGATCGTCACGGGTAACTGCGACAGCTTATTATTCCTCGGCGGTCAAGAAGCAAGTACGCTTGAAGCTATTTCAAAGTCACTCGGCAAAGAAACGATAGATGTTGTGTCCCAGAACCGCACGCGGTCGCATCGAAATCCGTCCACGTCGGAAAACAACAGCATTATGGGGCGAGAACTGATGACAACAGATGAGTTAAAAGTAATGAAACCCAACGAGTGCGTTTTGATTGTTCGTGCGCTTTACCCGTTTTTTTGTCACAAATTTGATATTGAAAAGCACAACAATTACAAGTTTCTTGAGGATAGCAATCCCAAAAACTCTTATCTGATAGATTATCTTCATACAGAGAAAGCTCCCGCTCCAAAGCAGGATGAGGAGAAGTATTCGGAGAAAATCAGTGAGAATGTCGGCGAGGAAGAAAAAGCAATGACAGATTGGGATTTTCCTGATGATCCCGATGAACCCGATGAAAAAGAGGTGAACATTTTGGATAAAGAATTTTCAAACTCAAGTTCTTTGGATGATGAGAAAGATGCTAAAACTTTCGCGGCACAGGTGTACAAAAAGGAAACGTTTGAAGAGATCGATCCATCATCGGATGACAAACCGTTTCTTAACGAACAGTCTGATAGCTTAAACGATTTCGGTGACTTGGATGTATACACCAACTGATCATCTCGGCTGAATAACCGCGCAAAACTGCGCTGTTATACATATTTTTTTAAGGAGGATTTCACGATGGAAATCAAGAACAAACCCGTATCCGCTTCGGGAAATAAGCGGACATTTTTTTCCGTACTTAAAGATAAGTGCGGGCATATCATATCCGTTATTTCGACGGTAATGACTATGCAGATGATGACCGCCATATCTGCATTCGCGGATAGCGGTGGCGGAGCAACAAGCGGCGGCTTAAACGGTGATGCGGGTGAAGCTCAGTTTTACGAGGTAATCGATTTTTTTGCCAAGTGGATCGGACGTATCGGTCTGGTTGTCGGATTTGTCGGCGCGATTATGTTCGCGCTGGCTATTAAAAACGATGATGCTGAAGCTAAAACGCGCGGTCTGATGACACTTGCAAGCGGATTTGTGGTCTTTGCGGTTTCTCAGGCACTCAATATGTTTATGACGTGACGCTCACGAAAATGTGTCACAAGTGACACATTTTATTCAATGGCTTGCGGCGGCGTAAAACCGCCGCATATTGCCGTGTTAAGGAGGTATCTTTTTGAATATCACTGCTTTACAAACGGTTTCGATGGGAAGTTGGGACAGCGTTGCGGATATAATTGAACGAAGCACAGATTCCATTAACAATCTGTTTAAGAATATGTTTGGCTTCGTTACAGACAAAACAATGTACCAAAACATTATCGCAGCCGTTCCGGATGAAGTTAAAAGCGCGATTTCAGCTACGGCTTTATCGTTGCTTACACTTTTTTTCTTTGTCGGATTTCTAGGTAAAACACTAAATCTGCAATGGGTAACGTGGGAAAACGTGCTTATGCTGATATTGCAGCTTACCGTTGCCAAGATCTGTGTAGATAATTCCGAGTGGATAATGGATAAAACGCAAAATGCTTTCTCCTCAATGGTAGAAAGCGTTACCGTGACCAATTCGATTGATTTTATCGACAAGAGTGGTAAGACGTCGGTAGAATTAACAGGTCGTACAGGCGGAGTTTTTTTAGGCTTCGGCGACACCTATGAAACCAAGACAGTAGATGTCACTAACAATTATTTTTATTTCCTTGAAGAAACAGAAGCTGCTGCGGCTTATGCAACTCGCAACGCAAATATTTATTTTACTGTACAACCTAAAACATTTGACTTCAGTCCTGTTTTCGCGTATATGAGCGTTGTGTTAAACACATTGATTATGAAAGCTGTTTTGATAGTCGCTCTTGTAATAATGGTATCTCGGTATATGTGGCTGACAGTCTATACGGTAGCTGCGCCGCTTTCTTTGGCTACGTTCGCGTCAGACGAAACCAAGGAGATAGGTAAAAGCTTTATAAAGTCTTACATCGGCTGCTGTCTGCACGCAATGGTACTCATCATAATATGTGTTGCATTTAGTGCCGTTTCGGCATCGCTAACAAGCGTTCAAGGTCTTGGCGCTTTTCTTGGGTTGATCAAAACGTTTGCATTCGGCGGAATGATAATGAAGTCCGAAAGCATAGCAAACAAGCTCTGCGGAGCAATGTAATGGGGGTGAATGCGGTTGATCGAAATAAAGATCCCGAAAGAAATAACCGAATACAAGGAACGATTTCTTTTCGGACTTACGGTACGACAATGCGTTTCGGTCGCGGCAGCACTGGGCATTTGTATCCCACTGTATATTTTCGGTAAAGATTATTTCGGCAGCGAAATTACAAGCTGGCTTGTAATTCTTATCGCTGTTCCCGTTTTCGGCTTTGGGTTTATTAAGTATAACGGAATGACGTTTGAAAAACTTGTGTCGGTTTTGTTTCGTCAAAAATTCGCTGAACCTCAAAAGCGCAAATACGAGGAGCTGCCTGTGTTTTATCGGTGGCGCGAGGAAATAATCTCGAATGCAATTTTACGCGGAAACGCTGCTGCAAAGCGCAGGAGTAAACAAAGGGCTTCTGAAAAAGAAAAGTCCGCAGTCAAAACAGTTGCTGCTAAAACGCACAATTCTCCGTCCAACGACAGCCGTGAAATGGAATTCTCGGTTTTGGGCGGCTCACTTAATGTGAAATGGTCTAAACGAAAGGGTGTTAACGTTGAAAGAAAAGACAAAAAGCAAAAACAGCGCAAAGGAAACGGATAAGCAGCGCATCGCGAAGCAGAAAAAACCGCCGAAGAAGGCAGGGAAAAAGGTAGAAATGCGAAAAATAGCAAAATCCGTGCAGGATACTCTACCTTACGAGCGTGTGTGCGGCACATATATCATAGAAGTAACGAAGAACCATTATTCCAAAACTTACTCGTTTACAGACATATGCTATACTGCTGCCGACAACGAGGAACAGGAGCGAATTTTTCTCGCTTACGGCGATTTGCTTAATTCCTTTGATACCACGGACGACATTCAGATAACGCTTCACAATAACGTTATCAACCAGAAAGAATTCGAGCAAAAGATTATGCTGCCGTATATGAATGATGGGTTTGACGAGTTTCGCGAAGAATACAACGCAATGCTTATCGACAAAATGGAACAGGGGCAAAACGGCATAACCACAAAAAAATATTTGACGCTTACTGTAACCGCTGTCGATCTTGAAGAAGCCAAGCAGAAATTTGTTACTCGTGAACTTTATATGCGAACCTGCTTCCAAAAGCTCCAGAGCGAAATTACACCACTCAGATCTAACGATCGCGTGCGTATCCTTACGGACATTTTTCGCGGAGCAAATCAGGAAGTGCGCCCGATCTCGGCATCGGAATTCAAACGTGGTGCAGAAAAATCCTTGTGCTGTCCCGACTATTTTGAATTCAAAAAGGATTACTTTCTGTTTGATGATAAATATGCGCGAATGATATATCTCAAGCATTTGCCCAGTTCGCTTTCGGACAATCTTCTCACAGAGCTTTGTGAAATGCCGCTGCCAATAGTAGTCACCACAAATATAGCGCCTGTTGATCCCGCAGATGCGATAAAAATTGTCAAGCGGCAATTGACGGCTATGAGGTCAAACAAAATGCAGAAAGAGAAAAAAGCCGCGCAGCGCGGTGTGTTTACAGAGGTTATCGGTGATGAGCTTAAGCAGTCGCTTGAGGAAGCCGAGGAACTGCTTGATGATCTTCAATCGAAAAATCAAAAGATGTTCTTGGTTAACCTTGTGGTTATGATAACCGGCAATAGTTATGAGGAATTGGAAAGCAACACCGAAAAAGCGGAAGCGGTTTTCCGTAAGCACGTTTGCACAACTACGCGTGCAGCTTTTCAGCAGGAAGACGCACTTGCAGCGTGCCTGCCGCTTGGAAATACCGGAAGGCTTCCGATACGCAGAACGCTGACGACTGAAAGCGCAAGTGTTTTTCTGCCGTTCAACTCAAAAGAACTTTCGCAAAACGGCGGCTTTTACTACGGTCTTAACTCTATCACAAACAATCTTGTGATTTTCGATAGATGTTCATTGACTAATGCCAACGGCTTTATCTTGGGATGCCCCGGTTCGGGAAAATCTTTTTCCGCAAAGCGGGAGATCGTTAATGCGATACTCGGCACAAACGATGTTATAATCATCATCGACCCTGAGCGCGAGTACACAACGCTTGCACAGAATTTTAAGGGTGAGGTAATTTACATCTCCGAAAATTCTCAAAGCCACTTAAACCCGCTTGAAATATCATTGGCGGAATACGAAGCGGGCGAGGATGTTATTTCGGGAAAATACAATTTCTTCCTTTCGTTCTTTGAAACCATTATGGGAAAGACCGGTATTTCCCCGGAGCAGAAAACGATAATCGACAACTGTCTGCACGAAGTTTATCGGGATTTCTTGCTTGGGCATACAAAAGAAATGCCGACACTTAAGGACTATTACAATGTCCTGAGCAAGCAACCATCAGACGAAGCAAGAACGCTTACTATGTCATTGGAATTGTATGTAAATGGTTCTATGCGAGCTTTTTCGCACAAATCCAATGTTGATGTAAACAACAGGATCGTGGTTTATGACATCAAGGACTTGGGAAAGCAGTTAAAGCCGCTTGGAATGATGGTTGTTTTGGAGAATTTGTGGGACGCTATCGTTAAAAATCGTACCCGTGGAGTGAGAACGAGAATTTATATTGACGAGATTTATCTTCTTTTTCAGAGTGAGCAGAGTTCAAACTTCCTCTTTGAGCTATACAAACGCGCCCGCAAGTGGGGCGGTATTCCTACGGGCATTACCCAAAATGTCGAGGATCTGCTAAAATCTGATACGGCGCGGTCAATGCTCTCCAACTCGGAATTTATTTTGATGTTAAATCAAGCCGCGTCAGACCGCGAACAGCTTGCAAGGCTGCTGAAAATCTCTGATACGATGATGAATTTTGTGACTGGCGCACCCGCCGGGTCTGGGCTTATACATTGTGGTCAGCAGAATGGCAGTTTGCCGTTTAAGGACGACTTCCCTACTGATACTAAGCTCTACAAGATGATGACGACTAAATTCGGCGAATAAAAGAATTGACGGCGGAAGAAATGAGGTGATGTGCGCTTGAAGGTGGTCGATATGGAACTGCATCACGGCAGTGTCGGCGATAAGGTATCTCTTGAAAAAAGGGCGGAAAGCAGCATAAAAAGCGCTTCCCGAAAACTCGGAGATAAAGCAGTGGTAGGTGCAGCGGCATCGGTCAAGGGCGCTGCTGTGTTCAAGAGAACAGCCGGCGGGATTGTGAGAACGGGCGGGAAGGTAGTTTCGACAGCGGTAACGGCAGCCGACAGAGCGGCAGATAATATTGACAATACCACGGTGCGAATGGTGCAAAAATCATTGCATATAGCATCGGGTGCGGTAAAGCTCGGTGGTAAAACCGTAAAGGTCGCTGCAAAAGCGACAGGAAAGGTCATAAAGACTTCGTTCAGATTGAGCCGAGCTGTCGCGCAAAAGGTAAGGCTTGCCAAAAGGAAAGACACGCCCAAATTAAAAGTCCGAGAAAGCAAGCTATACAAAGCAGTAAATATTACTCTTGCCACAAACAAATACGTTCTGAAGCCTGCTGCAAAAGCTGCGAAGTTAGGAGTATCAGCGGCGGGAACGGTAGTTGACAAAGCAGCTAGAGCTATGGGCAGCGTTGACAATGATACCGTTCAGTTTGCCAAAAAAGCCTATGATGTAGGATATGCAGCCGGATCTGTCGCATACAAAACGGGCAAAGCCTCAGTGAGAACTATAAAACGCACAGGAAACACTGCGCGAAAGCTTTTAACCAAAAAGGGACGTGCTGGGCTTGTAAAGTCCGTTAAGCGCACGGTTCGCAACATCAAGCGTACCGTTCAAAATATCCGTAAAATCGCGCAGTTTACTGTAAAAGCAGCAAAATATATTGCAAAGATAGTGGCGAAGGCGGCAAAGCTCGCTGCACAGCTTGTATCTAAACTTGTGAGCCTAATCGCATCGACAGCACCGTGGAGTCTTATTATCATAGCTGTCGTGATATTGATAATTATCATTGTAAATGTGGTTATAGCGATATGCGGAGATGAAACGGAAAATCAGACTGCGGGGCTTGTTGGCAAGGACGGCGATTACAGTGAACTGTACGAAAATTTGGAGAAGTTTGAGGATATCTTCGCGGAAGCTGCCAAGGATAAGATAACTGATCCTCTAAAAAAAGAAATCTCCGACTTTTGCGTTACCGTTGAACCGCCGAAGCGTATATTGGAATACGATGGCACGGTGTATTTCCCTGCTGCCGGTAAAAGCAGTTCTGTTAATACACAGATAGAAAAATATGTCAGCACAAGTTTATCCGTAGACAGGTACATTTCGTTTTTGGCAGCTCTCAAGGTATTGACGCTGCGCGAAACAGGTGATCGTCCGTTAGATGCCTTTACTAAAGCGGACTTTGAAAAATTGATCGGCACGGTTGATCATATCACCTGTACTTATGGAAGCGCCTTTTTCATCGCAACGACTGATGTTAGCCAAGGAAATACTTGCCCCGGCGCAAACTGCAAACGGAAAACCATTCCCGGATGTAAATGCGCTTCACGCACTAATAAAGACGGTAAAGTTACTTATTATTGCGGTGGTCACTATTATTGCGATAATGACCACACCAAATTAACGGTTAAATTGAAGACAGCTGAAGAATATTACGGAAAGAGCGTGCCTGAAATATACGGATTTGACGAGGATGAAAGGCTTTTGTATGAGAGCTATGACTACTTTATGAAAATGGCGTTTGAGGAAATGAACGCAACAGATAGCCCCCACACCCCGCGAGATCCAACGTCTGACACAGCACCTGATATTCCCGCTTATGTAGAGCCTGATCTCGATGTAAGCGATAGGGATATAACCATAGCGGTTATTATAATCGTAACAATTATATTTGGATTTCTGTTCAAAAGGAAAGGAGAACAGGCGTGAACCCGATCAGCAAAATGCGCGAATATTTCGCGGAAAAAAGCGGAAAACAGCGTGTACTAATTGTGATTTGTTTCGCACTAATCGCGGTTTTTGTGTTCTTTTTTATCAAAGGCAATTTCTTCGACAAAAAAGAAACTTCTCACGATGAAACGAGCGTAAGCGATACATCACAAGCAGGAGAAGATGAGAATGGCAACGAAACGCAAGTTCAGGGCTATGAGGTTGAATTTCATATCAGCTTTATTGATGTCCTAATACTGATTGCAATTGTCGTGCTTATTATTATACACAAAATCCGCGAAAAAATAAAACACAGGAGGATGTAGCGTTGAAAAATGAAAATTTATCTGCCGAGGAACGGTTGAAATTGCTTATAATGGAGCTTGAAGAAGCCGAAGCGGCAAAGAAAAAAAGCGATAACAGAATTTTATCGCTGAAAGAAAATCTTTCCGCTGAAAAAAAGAACAATAAGCAGTTGAACGCAAAGGTGGAATTAGCTAAGGAACGTATAAAAAACGCTGAAAATGCCGAACTTCGTGAATGTCTCGAACAAAACGGCATTCTGATTTCAGACGTTTTCGCAGCTGTCAAGGATGGAAAGATCCCTAAATCATCGGCTGCCGTTCCTACTGAGTCTGACAATGCTGAAGATGTGTCATCAGTGACACAGAAAGGTGAGGAAAATGATGAAGTTAGTGATAGCTGAAAAGCCGTCGGTAGCGCGGGCGATAGCTCCCGTAGTCGGAGCATTGGACAAGAAAAACGGCTATACCGAGGGCGGCGGGTACATAGTATCGTGGTGTTTCGGGCATCTTGTCGGGCTGAAATTCCCCAACGACTACAATGAAAAATGGGCTGACAAGTGGAGCTTTGAACAGCTCCCGATGATACCCGATACTTGGGAGTTTACTCTCAATAAGGACTGCGAGGAGCAATTTGAAATACTCAAAAAACTGCTCAATGACAGCAGCGTGGACGAGGTTATATGCGCTACGGACGCAGACCGCGAGGGCGAGTGCATATTCCGCTATGTATACAATCTTTCGGGTAGCACAAAACCCGTCAAACGCTTGTGGGTATCATCTCTCGAAGAAACGGCTATTAAAGACGGTCTTGCAAAAATGAAAGACGGCTCGGAATATGACGATCTATTTGCGGCGGGATTTAGCCGTGCAAAAGCCGACTGGCTTGTCGGTATGAACGGGTCGCGGCTGTTTTCCTGCCGATACAGAAGCCTGCTCAATCTCGGTCGCGTTCAGACCCCCACGCTTGCGATGATTGTGAAGCGCGACAATGACGTTAAGCATTTCGTAAAGCAGAAATATTTCACAGTTGAGTTAAACTGCGGAGGATTTGCAGCGTCCTCGGAACGTATTGACGATGAAGGACGTGCTGACGAGATAATAGCGAAAATAAGCGGGAAAACGGCGATTGTCAAGGAAGTAAAAAAAGAAGTCAAGACGACAAATCCTCCGAAACTCTATGATCTTACGACTTTGCAGCGCGACGCGAATAAGCAGTTCGGCTACACGGCTAAACAAACGCTCGATTTCCTGCAAGCATTGTACGAAGCAAAGCTGTCTACATATCCGAGGACGGATAGTCAATATCTGACTGACGATATGGAGCAGACGGCAGCAGATGTTGTCGGAAAGATTTATTCGGCGTTCCCCGCTTTTGGTTCTGCTCCCGCGACGATCAATGTCGCGCGTGTCATTGACAACAAGAAAGTCACGGGACACCACGCGATAATTCCTACCGCAAATATAGCCGCAGCCGATTTATCTGCCCTGCCCGCAGATCAGATAAACATCTTGAAACTTATCTCTGCAAGGCTTATTTTGGCAATCGGAGATCCTCACAAGTACGAAGCCGTAAAAGTCGGGATTATCTGCGAAAACACGGAATTTTCCGCAAGCGGCAAGACCGTTCTTGAGAATGGTTGGAAAGCTGCCGAATTACTCGTCAAGGCAGAGTTGAAGAACAAAAATACCGATGATGAGGAAAAGGACGAAGAAAAGAGCCTGCCCAATATATCGCAAGGACAGACTTTCGAGAACGTTTCCGCTGAAAAAGCCGAGCATTGGACAAGTCCGCCAAAGCCCTACACCGAAGATACGCTGCTGTCCGCTATGGAACACGCAGGAGCTGAGGATTATGACGAGAACGCCGAGAAGAAAGGTTTAGGCACACCCGCAACAAGGGCAGCGACTATTGAGGGGCTTGTAAAGCACGGCTACGCGGAACGCAAGAAAAAGCAGATAGTCGCAACGGAAAAGGGCGTAAACCTTATAAATGTTGTTCCCGACGAGGTCAAATCGGCAAAGCTGACCGCCGAATGGGAAATGCAGCTCGAACGGGTCGCGCGTGGAGAATACAGCGCGTCAGAGTTTATGGACGGCATTGTGGGTTTTGTAAAAACGATATGCCAAAAATACGGTTCGGTTGACAGCTCGGTATCATTTGCCCCGCCGAAGATTTCCCTCGGCAAGTGTCCGAAGTGCGGCGGCAATGTCTACAAGTTCACAAAGGATGGAAAGACTGTTTACTATTGTGAAAATGCGTCCTCGAAAAAGGAAAATCCTTGCATTTTCCGTGTGTACGATGATGATTACTTCTGGACGTCAAAAGGCAAAAAGCTGTCGGAAATCGTCTTGAAATCGCTCTTGACAAAGGGAAAAGTTAAGGTCACGGGACTGAAAAGCGAGAAAACAGGCAAGACCTACGACGCTATTGTTTCTTTTTCTGATTGGACGGATAAAAATGGGAATAAGCGGATAGGTTTTGCAATGGAGTTTGACAACACGCACAAGCAAACGCGGAAAGGCGGTAAATGATGAACAAATTTTACTTTTTTAAGGTTACACTGAGCTATTTTGACGATAAAAAAATAACATTTTTCATCACCCCTGACCAGTCGGAAAAAGACGACGAGGGTATACCCTTTTCGGAGGATAATCTGCGTAATACCGCAGAGTTTAAGGATTTTGTCAAGACCACCAAAGCTGATGTTATAGACATTGATTACATCGAGTATGCCGTGGATTACGATCCCAAAAAATCGGAAATTCTTGGAAGCTCCATTACAGAGGAGAGCTTTTCATCACTTGAAAACGGTAGTCAGCTTGAGGTAGTTGATCAAAATCAATTCCTGATACTCGTCAAAAAACAATCTAAGGGCAGTTCTTCAAAGACAGTTATTATATGGGTATTGGCTGCAACAGCAGTTGTGATTATGATGTTGCTTTTCGGAATGGAGAAAGGAGGTTTTTTCGGAGAACCAACTTCTGAAAACAGTGTAACGTCTAACACATCGAGTGAATTTTCCTCGGCAAGCGATACGAGCGAACCGAGTGCGGAAAGCTCTGATATTTCCGAAACGTCTGATATTACCGATATTTCGGAAAGCTCTGTAAATTCCGATGCTTCAGAAACTGACAAAGGGAATACTCACGAACCTACATCAGACTCAAAGTCCGAAAATGCAAGCACAAGCGAGAACGAAAGCCCATCGTTTTCCGAAAGCTCGGACAACTCCGAAAACTCAACAAACAACGGTTCTTCTGTTGAGGAAAAGGTAATTTTCAATCTCTCCGATTGGAGCAATATGTCGGTTACCGTAGACTTCAATTTGGAAGAGCCTGAGGTAACCTTTATCGACCCTCAAGGAAATGAGATTTCGGGAAGTGAGTATACATCGGACCACAAAACTAATTCGGTATGCTACTATATTGATAACGCCGAACCCGGTCAATGGCGTTTGAGGTGTGACAAGAAAGGAAATACCGAGCTTAGCTATAATTGGGCTGAGTATGATGTCCTGCCCGAAATTGGTGAATGACAAGCAAAATGTGTCACGGGTGACACGCTAAAAATTTCACGAAGTCCTTGACAAGGCGCGCGAAATGTCGTATAATTAAAGTAAGAGAGGTGATACCGATGGAAAACGAACTTATTTCTCCGAAGTTGGACATTGTGTTCAAGAAAATGTTCGGCGATGTCAACAATGCGGATATGCTGAGCAGTCTGATCAAGGCGTATTTGGATGTTGATACGGGCGGCAAATTTGAGCTTTCAAACACGGAAATTACGCCCGAAGAACTGGAACGAAAATTTGCACGTCTGGATCTGCGGATCTCCACCGAGCAGAGCGAGATAGATATCGAGGTGCAGGTGCTTAACACGCTTGATTACAATGACCGCTGCCTTTATTACTGGGCGTCGTTGTACACATCATCAATACTGCGTGGAGAGGAGTACAACTCCGCAAAGCAGACTTTGGCGTTGAATATTCTTGATTTTAAAATGTTTGACTGCGAAAGCTTCAACACGAATTTTACATTCTGCGATCCGAAGAATAATGTGACGCTGAGTGATAAGGCGCGGATCTCATTTATTGAGCTGCCGAAGATACGCAATATCACACGGGAGCAGATAAAGAATGACGAGCGCATAGCGTGGGCGGCGTTCTTCAATGCCAAGACAAAGGAGGAACTTGATATGCTTAACGAAACGACAAATAACGTTGGGGTACAGAAAGCCGTGGCGGTCATCAAGGAGCTGAGCGCGGACGAAAGGATCCGCGAGGAAGCCCGCAAGAGAGCGGACGCCCTGTTTAACGAGCGCAGCGCAATGAAAGCGCACCTTGAAAAGGGCTTGGAAATAGGCTTGGAAAGAGGCAGAGCCGAGGGCAGAGCTGAGGGCGAAGCCGAAAGAGCAAGACTTGAAGCGGAGATTGCGCAGTTGAAAGCAGCGTTAGCAGAGCGAAACAAAACTTCCGTTCTCAGTGAGAACACTCCTAAGCCTAAGCCGCCCAAGCACGGCAGAAGATGAACTACAATTGAATAACATCTATCCCCATCGGAAACGGTGGGGATTTTTGCGTAAGGCGAAGTTTTTCGGTGTTATATGTAACACCGTTTTGCGAAAGGAACAAGGTGAAGAAACGATTTTTCAAGACCCACAGAGGATTTGTGATATTGATTGCGATGGCAGTTTCAATTATCCTGCCGTTTGTGATGGTAAACGCATTTAAGGCAGTGATACAAACCGACAACGGCGTTCTGATTATTTCTGTCGCAGGTGGAGCAATGTTGCTTGAAATCATAAGCGTTATTATGTTTTTCGCAAATTTCTTTACTTGGCTGATTGAAAAATCGAATGGCAAAGTTAAGAAATAAGTCCGAAGCTCCAAACAGGGGCTTTTTATTATGCTGTCCTAACGGCTATACGGGGAAGGGGTACTTAAACTTACAGGAGGACTAAATGATGGAATTTTATAACAAATCGCTTGACTACGCAACACCCGCCGAAAAACGAAACGATGACGATTTTTGTATGGTTAATGCCGATACCGCAGTCGGAATGATCGAACACGGTTTTAGCGTTTATATCGACGGCACGGACAGGCAGATAACCTACGAACAGCTCTTTAAAACGTTTAATTACACGGACTTAGAACAGCACAGTTTGTTTGCGCTACGGTCTGAGTTCGAACAAAACGCAGAGTTGGAAACGCTGACCGATGATATCGACGGGCTGAATGACGAGGTTTTATCCAAAGACCCCGTAAACTCCATTGAGAGCTATGCCAAAGATTTGAAAGATATGGGAGATAGCTCTTATAAGTGGAGAGATGGTCGAAGTGAATGGCAGAACATCTGTGATAGCATTTTGTCAGGAAAGACAGAATATATACACCTTTGGCTTAACGACATATCAGATAACTTTGAGGTCGGAAAGATCACTGATCGGCTTAAAGGTTATGAGGGCAGGTATCAGCGCGTTCTGGAAGATGAACGCACACAGCAAATGCAATCAGAGAAAAATCTTGCCGAAAAGCAGGATATTTCATATAACATTAACGCTGACCTATCGGCAACACGGGGAGAAAGTAGAGGTTACATTATGGAACAGAACACAAAATTCGAGGTATCGTCAATGAGCAAGCTCGAAGGCGATGGTCCGGCAAAGGCGATCGGAACACTTGTTGTCAACGGCGAATTTGCTATCCACGGTGTCAAGGTAGTGGAGAGTTCAAAAGGTTTGTTTGTTTCTATGCCATCAGAAAAGCGCGACAATGGAGAGTATGAGGATATCGTCTTTCCTGTGACAAAAGAAGCACGTGGGGCGATTGACAGCGCGGTACTCGGAACATACGAAAAACTCGCTGCAAGTCAGGATATGACGATAAAAAACGAGATTACCTCACCGGATAAAGCCGTATCTACGGTATACGCACAGATGCATACCGTAGACAGCGATAAGACACAGACCAAAGCCGCGGGGCAGATAACTATCGACAAATGCCTTGTCGTGACGGGCGTCAAAATGAACGAAGGGACGAATGCCGAGGGACAGACCAAAACATTCGTAGCAATGCCTGCAAAGCCTAACGAGAGGGGCAGCTTTGACGATATTGCTCACCCCATAACCGCAGATTTTCACAACAAGGTTGACAAGGCTGTGGTAGCGTCTGCAAACAACATAGGTCGCTACGAATACAAGGGAGTAAAGTATGCGGAGCTTGGTGATAGTCCCGTAAACTCCAAACCGCTGCACCCTAAATTTGCGGATAAGCTGATGGCAGAGCTTGATAAAGCGGGTATAGCATATCAAGCAAAGTGCGCCGAAACTGTTGTTATCTCTGTCAAGGCTGAAGATAAACAGGTGTTTGAAGCCACAAAAAAGGATCTGACAGCACGTCTGAACGGCAACACGCCAAAGCCTGAACACGAAAGAAACACAGGAACACAATCCCATACGCATTGATCAGATTTTCCAAAAAGTGTATATAATTAACGGTGCGGCTTTAATGTGTCACGAGTGACACATTTTTCTATGCTAACGGTGACATTATCCCCACTTCGAACTTGTATACTTCGAAGTGGGGGATTTTTTTAGATTTTCTAAAAAAATGCTTGACTTTATTGATTTAATGTGGTAAACTATAATAGGAGGAACACAAAAATGGCAAAGCAAGACTCAATTCGCGAAAACTACGATCGCGTGGTGCAGGAGCTGTTTACAGACAAGAATGTTTTCGCGGAGTATCTGAGGTTTTCGGGACGATTTTACAAACTGCCGTCAGCACAAACCATTGTGCTTTACGACGATAATCCCAAAGCTGAAATGGTAGCGGATTTCGACACTTGGAAAAGGTTCGGGCGAACTGTAAAGCCGAACGGTTGGAGTACTGATGTATTGGAAAATGGCAAGGTAAAGCGGCTTTTCGATATATCAATGACGCGCGGCGAAAAAGAACCACGGCAATGGACGCTTAATAGACAAACCGCCGAGAAATTCATAGATGAAATCTCGGATAACACACAAAAACGGTTTTCGGGAATGTCCGACTGCATAGATTATCTGGCAAGTGCAAAGATTGATGAGACGCTTGATACGATCGGTGTTTCAGAAGTGGACGCGGAAAAGTTCAAACATTCGTTTTCTTCAATGGTATGCTGCGTTGTTGCAGCACGTTGCGAGTGGAAAAGCGATTTCAAATATAGCAGTGAGTTAGATCTCTCGGCATTGGATATGATAACCGATACTGAGAAAATGGAAACGATGCTTGAACAGATACAGATTGTGGCAAAAAGTATATTGCTGTCGATGGAGAAATCCATTAACAATATAGTTTATGAGAGGAGTATTGAAAATGAACGAAACAAACGAGCTGAGAGAGCTGTCGGAGCAGGAATTGGCGGAACTGAACGAACCGATACGTCAAGTGTGGTGCGAGGAGGAGAAGGCGTTCTTTCCGACGGTGAAGACGCGACGCGGGAAACTGTATCGGTTGAACGAAAAAACATTCGTGTACGAAGCGATGACGAATTCAGGGCTGTCGAACGAGGAGAGGGAACTGATGAAAGAACCGATCCTTCGTTGGGGTCGAGCGTGGAGAAGGTTTATGGAGCAGAATTATCCGGAGTATATACCGATGCTGCAGGGCAAGATGCTCTGGGATCTGATACCGCGCAAGATCGATCAAGAAGCACGGGAACTGTCGGAGATAGTACGAGAGGAATACCAGAGGACGAACCCGCGCCCTACATCGGGGAACGCGATAGCTTGGGAGGAACAGCTGCGACTGATGACGCACGAACAGATTTACGAGCAGCTGGTGAACGTTCGGAGAACATCGCTATAACTTCCAAAAACAATAACGAAACGTCGGAAGAGAGATCTTCCGACGTTTTTGATTTAGCTGTTAAGATAGCCGATTTAAGCAATAAACTCGGCGAAAAATACAGAGGAGCTTACAATCATTTGACGATGGCGAATTACGCACTGTCTCATCAAGGTGATGAATATGATACTAACATTTCAGATCGTGAAAATGCCGAGAAATTTCTTTCTACCGAAAATGCCGCTTTTATACGCGAGTATCTGAACGATGTTTTTAAAGAAGCGTTCGAGGATCACATCATTGTTGCCGAGGGAGAAACTGCTTCACAATTATTGGTAGAACTTGAGAAGCTACAGAAGGGCGAACATATTCAAACGGAGCTTGAAAACGGGGAGGAAGTTTTGTCAGGGGAACTTAACAAATTTTATGTCGACTCTGACAACGACACCATTTGTTTGGTATATTACAATCCCGCCAGCTCGGCAAACGGTAGTCTTGTATATAATTACTTCACGTTTGGGCAGCTTGAAGAAGCGTTATCATCAGAGCGCCCGTTTGATTATATCCTCGAAGTATGTAAATCGGAATGGTTGGATAGAGATACATCCGTTTTTGAGGAAAGTATGCGCGAATTCCTGAAGAACGGCGAGGATTTCAGCAGCATCGGAAATGTACTGCCAAGCGGCTTGTCGGAGCTTGTCACGAAACGAAAGGAGTCGGTCAGGCAGTACAGTGAGCAGCAGGAAGAAAAGACTGCAACAGGTATTATGGCGGCTGTTCCCACCGAAAAAGAAATAAGCGAGGATGCCCTGTCCGCGCGGCTCGTTGAGCTTACAAATGAAATTTCCGAAAAACAAGCTGCCGCGACAGAGTTGTTTTCAAAGCAGGAATTTTCCGAAGCTGCCGAGCTTACACGCGAGGTATCCGAACTTGCGCGGCTTGCGTCGGAGCTGAAAGCGGAGATACAGACGCGGGAAATACGCGCCGAGGACGTGGACGCGCTTCGCAAGGCGCAGGAGAAATTCTTCATTTATCAGATGAAAGCTGATGAACAGTATCACGGTATACGTTTCGAAAGCTTTGAAGCTAATAAAGGAAATGATTTGACGGCTAACGATTATGATCTTGTCTTTACAGGAGACTGGGAAAGCGTACAGGGTAATTCATCTGAAGAAAAGCTAGAGAGTATTTACAATGCGTTTAATGAGCAGCTTCCTGAGGATTTCACAGGACATCCTTTGTCAATAAGCGATGTAATTGCGGTCGGATATTCTGATATTCCCGGCAGTCTGACAGCGCATTATGTAGATAAAGTAGGATTTGCAGAAATCCCCGAATTTTTTAAGGAAAGATCAAAGGAACTGAATGTCACGAATAAGCTGAATTTTTCTTTCGGCGATGACAATAAGGACTGGTTCACAGAAAGCGATCTTCTGGCAAATTTTGCAAACGAGAACCCCAATATGAGCTTTGCACTCGGAAATGCCATACTGAAATATCTGGATGAAAAGCAGAATTCAGAACGCATAGTGAACGGCTTGGAGGTTGGATGGTATGATAAAACCGACTTCGAGATCAGGGCGGTCATTGATGGCGAAGAATACGGTTATAGCGGAAGATACGACATCGGCGACGGTGACGGCACGCTTGTTGAGCATATTGCAGCATTTAGTCAACACGTCATATCTAGCAACAGCGGGCTTTATAACGAGGAGAATAAGCAGTCGGCACGGGACACTCTCGATAAGCTTGTTCCTTTTCTGGAAAGAAATTCCGTGCTTACCGCCGAGGAACAGAAAATACTTGATGATTTCAAGTTGAACAATCCGATACGCACCTTTGCAGATGTGCGGAATGTTGAGCCAAAGCCGATGATTGCGGAACAAGTCGGAGATTTCTACGAATTCTATGGCGAGGATGCGCGGCTTCTCTCAAACGCACTGAATTTGCATCTGACCACAAAAAACAATCAGGATATGACGGGTTTTCCTGCCCAGATGTTCATCGAAAATGCGGAAAAGCTCGCGAAATATGGTTATACTCTGCTTGACGGGGCGAAGATCGCTGAAGAACGTCTAAAAGAAAGCACGGAAAAAATAAAGGCGGCTCACGAGCGCGAGGAAAAGCGTGTAGAAAAGTCTGTGGAGAATGTTGAAAAGCACGACTTTGTAATTTCTGACGACCATCTCGGTGAGGGCGGTCAAAAGGCAAAATATGCGGCAAATATCGCGGCTATAAAGCTGCTGAAAGCGATCGAGAGCGAAAACCGTCTTGCTACTCCCGCTGAACAGGAAACACTCTCACAATACGTTGGTTGGGGTGGTATCCCGCAGGCATTTGACAGCGAAAGTGCTACGTGGTCAAACGAATACACGCAGCTCAAGCAGCTTCTGACACCTGATGAATACGAAGCCGCACGAAGCACTGTGTTGACCGCACACTTTACTTCCCCAATCATTATTTCGGCAATATATTCCGCACTTGAAAACTTTGGATTTAATGGTGGAAACGTCCTAGAGCCGTCAATGGGTATCGGGAATTTCTTCGGAGTAATGCCACCAAAAATCCGTGAAAACAGCAAGTTGTCGGGTGTAGAGCTTGACGATATTTCGGGTAGAATTGCTAAACAACTATATCAGAATGCTGACATTCAAGTCTGTGGCTATGAAAATACGTCGTTTTCCGACAACTACTTTGACGTAGCTATCGGAAACGTACCATTCGGAAATTACGCGGTGGCAGACAAGCGTTATGACAAAGAGCGTTTCCTAATTCACGACTACTTCTTTGCGAAAACGCTTGATAAAGTCGCACCCGGTGGCGTTGTCGCGTTCATAACATCAAAAGGAACGCTTGATAAAACAAATCCAAAGGTTCGCGAGTATCTGGCTAAACGTGCTGATTTAATCGGAGCGATACGCCTGCCGAATAATGCGTTTAAGGGTAATGCTGGAACAGAAGTCACGGCTGATATTATTTTTCTGCAGAAGAGGAATAAAATGTCGGTAGAAATGCCCGATTGGTGTTATACGGCTCAGATAGCTGATGGGATCTCGGTAAACCAGTATTTTATTGATCATCCGGAGATGATGCTCGGCGAAATGCGGCTTGTAAGCGGCAGATATGGCGAAGAAACCGCCTGTGTGCCTATTGACGGAGCAGAGCTGAAAGAACAGTTGCACGGGGCAGTATCGCGTTTGAAAAGGGATATTATAGTAACTCAGCGAGAACAAAAACGCAGTGAGGAACACGGAATAATTCCCGCAACAGCTGACGTTCGCAACTTTACATTTGCAGATGTGAACGGTAAAATATACTTCCGCGAAAACAATATTATGCGGGAAATACCTTTCAGCAAGAGAAACCACGATCGTATGCGCGGAATAATAGGCATACGAAACACATTTCGCGAAATGGTGAACGCACAGTGCGACGGCTGTTCTGACAAAACTCTTACAGATTTGCAATTCAGACTTAACGCAGAATACGATGCGTTTGTAAATAAATTCGGGTATATCAGCAATATTGAAAACAAAAAAGTATTTGAAGCTGACGATGATTATAACGCACTTTGTGGTGCGCTTGAACTCATTGATCCCGAAACCAAAACAGTCAAAAAAGCCGATGTTTTTACTAAGCGCACAATAAAGCCGTACTCAGAAATAACTCACGTTGACACTCCGCAGGAAGCACTGATCGCGTCTATGGATATTCGCGGCGTGGTGGATATTGACTATATGTCGGAACTGTGTGGAAATTCGGGAGAAGAAGTGATAAAGGAGCTGAGCGATGATGGTTTAATCTACAAAAATCCTGATACGGACAAATACGAAGAAACCGCTGAATATCTATCAGGGAATGTCCGTGAAAAACTCCGCGCAGCACAAAAGGCAGCAGAAAAGTTTCCCGAATACGAACGTAATATTGCAGCGCTTGAAAAGGTTCAGCCGGCGAAATTGGGCGCGGGAGATATATCTGTGCGGCTTGGTTGTCCGTGGGTGTCCGTTGAGGATTACTGCAATTTTTTCAACGAATACACCCAAGGTATGCTACAAGCACAGCAAGGGCATTCATATTCACGGCAAACGATACTGTACAGATCTATTGCGGGTGAATACAAAATAGAAAACAAGGGCGCGGATAAATCGCTCGCATCGCAAAGCACATACGGCACAAAAAAAATGAACAGCTACGCAATATTTGAAAATCTGCTCAACAATCGCGACATAGCTGTTTACGATAACTTTGAATTGCCGGATGGTAAAAAGAAACGCGTGATGAATAAGAACGAAACTCAGCTTGCACAGGAGAAGGCGCGTTTGATGAAGGATGCCTTCCCGAAATGGCTGTGGTCTGAACCCAAACGTCGTGAAAAATATGTTGAGATATACAATGAACTGTTTAACTCGCTTGTTGGGCGGGAATATGATGGTTCTCACCAGACCTTCCCCGGAATGAGTCCGCTTATCGAGCTTACTGAACACCAAAAAAACGCGGTAATGAGGGCAAAAGTAGGCGGAAATACGCTGCTTGCTCACTGTGTTGGTGCGGGAAAGACATTTGAAATGGCTGCGGCGGTTATGGAAAAGCTGCGTATTGGGCTGATCAACAAAGCCTGCGTGGTTGTTCCGAAGCATCTTGTAGGACAAATGGCTGCGGAATGGCAGCGTCTGTATCCCGAAGCGCGGTTACTGACGGCGAAGGAGAACGATTTTAATGCGGTAAACCGTCAGAAGTTTATTGGTCGGTGCTGCACGGGAAATTACGATGCTGTGATAATGTCTTATCAACAGTTTCAGAAAATCCCTATGTCTTTGGAATTTCAGCAGGATTTCCTTGTTCAGCAAATCGATGAACTGTCGGAACAGCTTCAAGACTATAAAGGCAGATATTTATTTGCCGATGACAAGCGTTCTGTAAAGGATATAGAGCGAACGAAAAAGCTCCTTGAAGCTAAGCTCAAGAGACTGCTCGATACGCCACACGATAATTCGCTTAGTTTCGAACAGCTCGGCTTTGACAGTTTGGTCATTGATGAAGCGCATAACTATAAAAACGGGTTGGTCGTAACAAAAATGAAAAACGTATCAGGAATTGGTTCGAAAGCCGCGCAAAAGAGCGAGGATTTTTTAATGAAAACAAAATATCTAAATGAAAAATTCGGTGAGAAGAATTTGATACTTGCGACAGGAACGCCCGTGTTCACACCTTACCAACACTCAAATACTGAATTTAATATCAATGCCTGTTTCATCGGAAATCGTCACAACCTCAATCATCGTTAAAGCTATTTCGTGCTTTTCTTGAACCGACAATTCCGACCAGCGTTTCAGCGGCTCGGACAACGGCTTTGTGTCGATTTCCTTGTGCTTTCTCTGCTGTTTCTGCAATTTCTGTTCAAGCTCGGATTTCTGCTTGTGCAGGGCGTTTATGCGTTCCTGTATGTAGTCGAACAGCACCGTATCTGCGTTTGCGAGTTTGTCCATAAGCTTGCGGATTTCATCGTCAATTCGGGCGAGTTCGCCGTTAATTCTGTTCGCCTCCGTATCGGGCTTTGAACGCTTTTTCTTGGCTATTTCAAGCGTTTTTATACGCTCGTTCATAGCTTCAAATACCGCCTGTTCAACTTCATCGGGGCGCAGCTTCAAAGTCCTCTTAACACAGCTGTCTGCCCTATAAAAGCCCGTGTCAAAAAAGTATCTCCATTGCTTTGTATGAGCCTTGTTCCAATTATATGCAACGGAAATCGAGTACCCACAGTATGAGCATTTCAGCAGTCCCACAAGCCACGAATGGAGTGCGCTGCTGTTGTTCGGTATTCTTTTGTTATGCGCCTTTTTATCCTGCACAGCGAGCCACGTTTGTGCGTCTACAAGTCCCTCGTGATAGCCCACCTTGACATAAACAGGCGCACCCGAATGGTGTTTTCCGTGCAAAAACAAGCCGTGTACTCCGTCATAAGCCTCAATATCATCAAGTATTTCTACGCCCATAGACGAAAAATAGCGATAAACCTCTGCGTCTGCACGAACATAAAGCGGACTTTCAAGCAACCGTGAAATATGCGACCTGTCCATATTTGACCTGCCGTTTTTGCTTTCAACCGAGATGTCAATGCCGTTCTGCCGGAAATACGACAAGACATCTTTCAGAGAGGTTGTCGGCTCTTTGTAAATCTCAAACGCCTTTGTAATAACGTGCGCCCTGTCGCCCGGAACAAGCACCGAGCCTGTTTTGCCGTTTATTGTGCGCCGTTCGGGAACATAGCCGTAATACACCTTGCCGCCTTGATAGAAGCCTGTTTCACGAGCCTTTGTGTTGTATGCGTCCGCAACTCTCGCCGCTATTGTTTCACGCTCAAACTCCGCAAAATTGAGTAGGTTATTCCTCATCATTCGCCCCTCTTTTGTTTCGGTGTTGAACGGCTCTGAAAGGGAAATAACGCTCACTCCCAGCTTGTCGAGCGTGTCTGTGATGTTGAGATATTCACGCATATTACGGGAAAATCTGTCGTATTTCTTCACGATAATTCGTGATATTTCGCCGTTTCGTGCGTCCGTCATCATCTCTTGAAAAGCAGGGCGATGTTCTATGTCCTTGCCCGATTTTCCGTCATCACAGTATATTCTGAAATCAGCCCCCTCGCCTAAAAACCTGATACATTCCTCACGCTGTGCTGCTATTGAGAGCGAGTTATTGCCCTTGTCCGCATCGCTTACAGAGCGACGAACGTATATTGCCGTAGTTTTGCTCATAATCTAACCTCCTGTTGTAAGTCAAGCCGATTACGAGCCAATCCACAGATAGTATATCATAATCAGCGAGTTTTTTCAAGCAGTATTTCGTTATTTGCTGTCATTTTCATCATCATTACCTGTATTTTCGGGACTGCGATTTTTCGCATTGGCAGCTTTCAGAATATCATACAAGCGGTCAATTTTCGACTGTCTGACGCTCTCCGACACCACATCGGGCAAGTGTACCGTAACCTTGAATTTTCTTCCTGTCCATTTGTCATTTCTTTTGTTAATCATAGTGGTTTTCGTCCTTTCTTCTAAAGTCTGTGAGGTTGTTTCTGGCGCATTTGAAAGCTGCCGCAGAATAGGTATAACGCATTACCTGTTTTGTCAACAAAACAGCCTGCGTCAGAGGAAAACTCCCCTGAAACCCCTCGTCACTGCCGCAATCGTCATTGTAATTTGCAACTCGCTGAAACAGCTCATTCAGAATTATAGCAAACGCTTGAATAACGGCAGAGCTGAAAAGAAAATTTTTCTTTCAGCTTTGCAAAGGACTTTCACCGCCACCCTGTTCCGCTTCGTGTTCCTCTTTAATCTGCTCGATAGCTGCCAGCGCTTTCTGCTTCAAGTCCTCGGACAGCTCCTTGCGAAGCCAACGGTTAAATGTCGGCTCAGAAACGTTCAGCTTCTCGGCAATCTCGTAGAGATAAACCCCGTTTTCCCTTGCCTTTGTGCGAATGTCGTTGTTGTGCTTAATCATAATATCGTCCTCCTGTTGTAAGTATTATTTTTGAAATCCCACTTGACAAATCATCATTATCGTGGTATTCTAATGATAAAGGCGATTGTTGTGGTGATGTTATTGATTATAGCATTTCTACTTTGGCTCGTCAAGGCTTTTGTGGTATATTTCTTTCAATTCCACAAATATAGCCTTTTTCGCGATTTTGTAGGAGGATTTTTATCACTATGGAGAGCAAAAACACCTGTGTTGAGGTATTTGGCAAGCGGCTTAAAGAGCTGCGTAAAGCGAACGGCTACACGATTGAGCAGTTCGCCGATATGGTCGGCATTTCAAAAAGCACCCTCGGTTACTACGAGAATGATAAGCGTATGCCTGATATTGAGATACTCGCCCGAATAGCCGACACGCTGAATGTGAATGCCGACTACTTTATCGGAAGAACGAACACAACAGCGCTGAAAGGCAAAATGAAGACCGTGTGCGAGTTCACAGGCTTGTCAGACAATGCCGCAGAGTATTTGTCGGAGTTAGTCAAGAACAAGGACTATGCAAAGTTGTCAGTTATCAATCACTTGTTTGATGAGTTGACCGAGGACTACGACTTTTACAGCTACGAAACGCAGAACGGAGAGGAAGCTGCGAGCAGCGTTCTCGGTGCGTTGTTCCTCTATTTTGAGAGATGTTCGGGCACGGAAAGCGTGTGGGACGAGTTTAACGACTTGGGCAACGACAGGCGCAAAGAGATACTTGCGGCGGCTTATAAGCAGCTTCTTCTCAATCAGGTTACCGAACTTGTAAAGGCGAGTGCCGAAGCGTATAGGCGAGATAACGAGCCGATTGAAAGACAACTCCAAAGCTGAAAAGAATAATTTAACCATCCTGCGT
>CANRNN010000017.1 GCA_947632025.1 uncultured Clostridia bacterium
ATAGTCCTCCTAAAAAGATAAAAAAGTTTTCGAGTGATCGGGGACTCGAAATAAACAAACGGAAAAGATCCGCTTGATTTATCTCCCCCTCATCACAAAAAATGCGGTCAGCAGAACCGACCGCAAAAATTTTTATCCCCCTTTCCTCTTTATACCGTATTTCAGAATTATATACTCCATAAAATTTTCAAGCTCGAACACCGCGTTTTCCGGAAGCTTGCCATGCAATAAAACATCGGGAATATTAAGGCTCGACACGCCCTCCTCAACACGGTAAAACGATATTTCCTCCCTTTTCAGATCCAGACGCCGCATTTTATATCCCTCGGTAAGCCACGCCTCCGCTATCGAATTTACTGTGTTTTTGGAATACCACCACGGCTTGCGCTGCCTTGCAGACAGCGGAAGCTGATGCCCGTTGATTTTTTCTATTTCCCCGAACGTCAGCGCGACGGAAGCCGCCGTGCATTTCGCAAAGTACATTTTCAAATCGTAATATTTCCAATGCGGACTAATTTCGCCTTTTTCGCCCTGATTTTTCTTTTTCTCAATGATTTTTTCGAGAGTTTCACAAACGTCATAAGGGCGCATAGTATCCGTATCCTTTTCGGTGCGTATTATTTCGTATTCGCTTGACGCGCATATCTCGTGAACATAAACCGAATTCGCGGCGGACGGACTTTTCGACGGATCAAGCAGCATAATAGTCCGCGGCTGGTCGTCGAGTATCGGTCTTCCGCAATAAAAGCACATACCGCCTTGTCTGTCCCATATTGTCCGATATTTTCCCGTAACGTTCTTAATTTCCTTTTTGTGGGTCCGCTCCTCAAAATAATCGGTATCTACAAAAGGATTTGCTCCGGCACGGATCTTGTGATGACTCACAAGCACGGTGTCGCGCAGCTTGTACAAACGCACGCTTTTATCATCGGGAAGCGCGTAGATATGTTCTCCGTCGGGCATTTTGTACCAGTATTTTGAAATGATCTTCGGCATCGGAAGCTTTGGATGCTTGAGCCGTGCTGCCTCCAGCAATGCCGACTGCAGAGCGGTATCCACCTTTTTAAACGCCTCGGCAGCGTCGGTGTAACGGTGATACGCTGCCCAGCCTTTCAACTTTTTATTTAGCGTTTCAATTAAATCGCGCTGTGATCTTCTGTTGTTTATCAAAGTGACCCTGAGTTCCGAAATAAAACGCTCGACCGCGCGTTCCGACGGATAAGCGTGGATATAACCGTTTTTGCGTATGTAAGTCCTTGAAAGAAAAGTAAATCCCTCTGTTACTCTGCATATTTTTGTCTTTTCCGGAGAAAGACGCAGCCCTCTTTCATCAAGGAAATTGATAAGGCATTCAAGTATTTTTTCCGCGTCACTTTGCGTTCGTGCTGTTATCATAACGTCGTCCGCGAAGCGTATCATATTTCCGTTTGAGTAATCAAGCTCGTCGCTTTTATCTGTCCCCTGTAAATTTCTGAATATCGTGGCTTGAAGCCCGTCAAGCACGAAATTTCCAAGATACGGAGAAATGCTGGAGCCCTCGGAAATTCCCGTGTCGGACGGCGGGAAAAGCTCTCCCGCAAAAACTATTCCTGCGTTCAGAAATTCACGCAGAACACTTTTGTCCATCGGAACGTGTTCCAGAAGCCAATCGTGATGTATGCTCGCGTAATATGACTTAATATCCGCGCATACCACGAATTCGGGAGCATTATCCTCTTCGAGCAGCTGCAAAATATATGCGTGCGCGTCCTGCGCCGAGCGCGCCGGACGAAACGCGAACGACTTATGATCCGCCCACGCTTCGACCACAGGCAGCAGTGAATACCCGTACAGGATACTCATCGCGCGGTCGTGGTATGTAGGTATCTGCGGACGTCTTTCCTTGCCCGAATTCTTTGCGGTTATGACTACTTGGCGCATGGGAGAAGCGTGATAATTTTTTGAGGTAAGAGAGATCGCCGCCTGCATTTTTTCGGCGGAGGTTTTCCACCTGACCTTGTCCACGCCCATACTCGCGTTGGAATCCGCCACTTTTTTTACGGCTAAACATTTTATATTTATATCGCGGACGATAATCTTTTGCAGGCGCTCTATCTCCTCGGAATTATGAGCGAACGCGGCAATCGTAAGCCGTTTTTGAAGATCCGAAAGTTTTGCCTCGGCTGCTTCCCAGTCGTTTTCGTCCCACATTTTTTCAAGAATTTTATCGGGAATTATCATAATTTCACCTCCAGCAATATCGGACAATGATCGGAGCCGTAGATTTCCGACAAGTGCCGCATTTCGGTAACTCCGTCAAGAAGTTCCTCCGAGATAAGAAAATAATCCAGCCGCCAGCCTCTGTCCTCGGAGCGCTTGTTCAGACGGTTGCTCCACCAGCTGTATTCGCGCTTGTCCGGATTCAGCTCTCTGAAAACATCAACAAGCCTTAGATCCAGCAGGCTCTCCAGTCCCGAACGCTCGTCGGAAATATACCCCTGCATTTTCCAGTGCTGACGCTGATTTTCCTCGAAAAAATCTATCTCCTCGCGCACGACGTTGAAATCCCCGCAAAGTATCACGGGCTTTTCTCTCATAAGGCGTTCCACATATTTATAAAGCGCTTTGTCCCATTCCACGCGGAAAGCCCGACGTCTGAGATTCTGCTGAGAATTCGGGACATAAACATTGACGACATAGCAGCCGTCAAGCTCGGTCAGAATTATCCTGCCCTCGTCGTCGTTTGCGCTGTCAAATCCGTTCAAAATTGCGATTGGTTCTTTTTTCGTGAGGACTGCCGTTCCGGAATAATTTTTTCGGTCGCTGGGATTCCAGAAATGGCAATAACCGTTGATTATTTCAGGCTTTGTGTCGGTTTTGATTTCCTGAATACATACCACATCGGGCTTCAGTTTTTTTATTTCGGCGAATCCGTCGCCCGACAGCGCTGATAAAAGTCCGTTTACGTTCCACGAAATGATTTTAAGCTTTCCCATTTTATCCTCCTTAAATTTAAGAATTCCACAATACAATTAAATTATAGCATAAAACGCGGTGCTTTTCAATCGTGCGTTTTTCGGGGAGGTGTAGGGACGTGATCCGGTCAATTGTAAGGAAGCGGCTGCAGCGCAAATTTTTGCATTGCTCTGAAAACTTCACGCGCCAAAGGTCGGACAGATTTATTCCGCATTTTGTAGAGTTAAGCCTTTGGGGGCAGAAATACGATTCTCAAAAGACCCGACAGAAACGGTCCGGCGAAGCCGAGATTCGGGATAAATAGGGCTGAATTGAGAAATAAATTCCGAAAAAAGTTTAAAAAACCACTTGACAAACGGAGAAAAGTGTGATATAATAATATAGTTAGAAATCTGGGTGTGGCGCAGATTGGTAGCGCGCTACCTTGGGGTGGTAGAGGCCGCAGGTTCAAATCCTGTCACTCAGACCATAGGTTAAACCGCTGTAAACCGTGTGAAACGGCGCTATACAGCGGTTTTTGCTTACTCAAAGCCGCAGGCGCGACTGCAAATTTGCAGTCAAAAATGCCTATAATCACACGAAATTCCAAAGAAATCACACGAGAAAATCACACGGACAGAGTGCATAAGTGAACCAAACCAGACAATCGAATAGCCGACGGGGCTGCTGCTCGGTCGGCTTTTTGTGTTTTTTCCTTTTTTTGACATCTCATTCATCAAACGCTGGTATTCACCTCTATTGGGTGCATATTTTAGAAAATACACAGATTTGGCTTTAGAGTGCACAAGCGCCGCTTTAATAGTTACAAGCGACGCTTTTCCTGTGTTATTTGTTGTCGGGGGTATTGTTCTTCAAACTCTTATAGATCTCCTCAAGGAATATATCAAGCACCTCTTTCTTTATGTCATCATTTCCGAGAAGCATATTGAAAAATTCCTCGTTCTTGCTAAGTCCCTTTAACAGCGCGTCGTCAACTTCATCATAGTATGAGAATGTGAAATCACTTAATGAGTTTACATTTGCACTTGTCCGCAGCTTAGCGGATTTAAGCATTATATCCCTGATTTGAAGCATAGCCTTGACTGTAAAATCTTGGTCATACGATTTGCCTGTTCTGCTGTTTATTTCGTTGATTATCTCCGAGAGCTTCTTTTCCTTGTCCTCGGTGAGATGAAAAGTATCGGAAACGGGGAGCTTTACCACGGGATTAGATTTGTGAGCGGGGTTTACAATTTCGCCTGTTTTCTTCTGCACAAAATTCGTTGCAGTTATCTTATCTTTCAAATCAAACCCGTTTCCGCCGCTTCTTACTTTCAGATATGAAACCAGATAGGACGCAAAATTGTATTTCTTGTGAAGCTCTGTATCTTCAAACGCCGAGATTTGAATTAAAAACTCGTAAAAGCGAACAAATTTTCTGAAATCCTGATACGCCTCTCTCTGCACCAAAATGTCAAGCGCGTCAAATTTCTTTTTGGCTTTTGCAAGATAAGTGTTAATGTTCTTTTTGTCCGTGTTTGTAACGTCCGATTTGTAAATTATATCGTTAAATTTTTCTATGTCGTCATAATCCATAATAAAATAGCTGTCTATCTTTTGCTCGTTTTCGTAAACAAGCGAAGGATTTATGGTATTGCTGAGTATCGTTGTGGTATAGTAAGGCTCGAATGACTTTTCAATTTCCTCGTAAGTATTCACAAAATCGAGGATAAACACCTTTTTCTCATAAGGCGGACATATTCTGTTAAGCCGTGATAAGGTCTGAACGGCACTCACACCGCTCAGTTTTTTAAGTATGTACATAGCGCAAAGTTTCGGCTGGTCAAAGCCTGTCTGATACTTGTTTGCAACTATCATTACCTGATACCCGTCGGTATCAAAGTATTGCTGCGTCTTGGCGTCTGAGAAGCCGTTCAGCGAGCTTTCCGTACACACATATTCTTCATCGTCCATATCAAGCTGTTTTCCCGTGACCTTTCCCGAAAAGGCGACGATAGGGCGCACGTCCGTATAGTTCTTGTTTTCAATGTATTTTAAAAACGCATTGTAATACTTTACGGCTTCTGGACGAGAGCCTGTAACTACCATTGCTTTTGCGTTGCCGCCAAGCTCCGCGCCCACATAATTTCTGAAATGCTCTATAATTATTTCCACGCGCTGCCCGATGTTGGTTTCGTGGAGCGCGGCAAACCGTGCAATTTTTCTTTTCGCGGCGGCAGTTTTATATTTAGGGTCGTCTGCAATCGCTTTGTTTATCTCATAGAATGTCGTATATGTGGTGTAGTTTTGCAATACGTCAAGAATAAATTCCTCCTCGATAGCCTGTTTCATTGAATAAATATGAAAAGCCTCGCACTGTCCTTTGGGAGTTACCGTTCCAAAAAGTTGAATTGTAGTCGGTTTTGGAGTTGCTGTAAATGCAAACATTGAAACGTTTGCCTGCTTGCCGTTTTTGGAGATTTCATCAACAATAAGGTCTTGCGTATCCATGTCAAAATCGCCGTTTTCGTAGTCTGTGTCGCTTCCAAGAGCCTTTGTGACAGCCGCCATATCTTTACCCGAAGTGGAGGAATGCGCTTCGTCAATAATTACGGCAAAACGCTTGTTTTTCAAGCCTTTTACCGCGCCCACAATATTAGGGAATTTCTGAATTGTAGTCGCAATTATTTTTGTGTTTCCTTTAAGCGCATTTGCAAGATCGGCAGAGCTGCATTTCTCGTCCATTACCTTGATAAGTCCCGTTTTATGCTCCAAACCGAGAACAGCTTTTTGCAGTTGTCTGTCAACAACAACCCGGTCGGTAATAATAACAACATTGTCAAATATAATCTTGTCGTCTTCGTCGTGCAGCGAAGAAAGCCTATGTGCAAGCCAAGCGATAGAGTTCGTTTTGCCCGAACCCGCGCTGTGCTGAATAAGATAATTCTGCGACGTCTTGTTTATTTTTACATCGGCAATCAGCTTGCGAACGCAGTCAAGCTGATGATAGCGTGGGAAAATAACGTTTTCTTTTGTGACGGTCTTGCCTGTTTTCTCGTCTGTTGTCGTTTTAGCAGAGATGAAAATAAATTTCGACAGCAATTCAAGAACGGTGTCTGTTTTCAGCACATCGTCCCACATATAATGAACGCTGTAATTGTCTTTAAAAACGGGATTGCCCTTACCCGCATAAATGCCCTCGCCGTTGCCCATATTGAAAGGCAGAAAATATGTAGCCTCACCGTCGAGTTTTGTAGTCATATAGACTTCGTTCAAATCCATAGCAAAGTTGACGATAACACCGTGCTTGAAGCTGAACAAGCGCGTTTTCGGACTTCTTTCTTTGCGGTATTGATAAATAGCGTCCTCGTAATTCTGTCCCGCAAGATTGCATTTCAGTTCAAAAGACATTATCGCAAAACCATTGAGGAAAATCACAAGGTCAACCCGCTCTTTATCGGAAGCCCAAACTTCCTCCATAACTGAAAAAATATTTTTCTGATACAGTGCCGAAAGCTTCTTGTTAAAGCCTGTCGCGGGTTTCGTGTAAAGCAAATCGAGCTTTATGTTTGCAATTTCAACACCGTGCTTCAGCGCGTTCAAAAGACTGCTGTTCTTTTGCGTAATGAATCCGTTTATGTAGTTCACAAGCGTTTCGCGCAGGTTGTCCTTGTAAACCTTTTCCAAAGCCGCCATTTTGTCCGGCTGCGTGTCATAAAGGAATTTGAACAGCAGCTCGCGGTCAATCGCAAAAGCAGAGTCAAAGTTTTTAGCTTTGCGCTCAACATATCCATTTTCGACAAGACAGTCGATTATGTAGCGTTGGTACTCCTTTTCAGATAAAACGTTATTCATAATTGTTTCTCCTTTACAACATACTGTACAACTCAACGATTTGGTATAACATACAAAACAATTTTATACAATCTGCTCTTGTAATATCATCATAGTCATACATACTATGAACTAACCAATGCCTGTTGATTGATGATGGAATATACCCATTCTGCTTATCTTGCCAATAGCTGTTATCAAAGAATTTTAACAAAGCAAAAGATAATGGGATTAAAATATCCTTTTTTGCATCAAAGCAAACATCGTGCCTAATTGATTTGAAAAATTCTATAGTAGCTTTTCCGCGCTCATCATCTTTGGCTGATTTATTAAATGGAAATTCGCCGCTGAAGTACATTCCTTTAAAATTTTGTTGAATAACTTCTCCGTAGCATTTCCAACATTGGCTTATATTTCCCACATTTTCATTGGTTTTGAGGACTTGGTTTATGCTTACGGAATCAATAAGACCTGCGAGTAACACTGCGCTTGTAAAATATTCTTGCTTCAAATACAACTCAAACGCAAAATCGAGTTTTGCTTTATCCGAGTCAGTAAATTGATTATCTATCAACAGCACCAGTGCTTCGATTTCTCGTTCTTTAAAACACTCAGCTAATCCAACGTCTATTTCGCTTATGGGAACTTTGTTATTCAGATCTTTGAATGCCTTTCCTAATTCAATATTTTTTTCTTTCCATTTAGGCAGACACCATCCTATTTCTCCCAAACAAGCCATCATAAATACAACATGTGCATTTGTCGCTTCTGACATTTCGTTAATTGTCTTTTCAGTATCCTGCTTAAAGTCTTGAAGCCATTTTTCTACGTTTGCTTCTATGAAATTCTCACTTTCAATTAGGTAATTAAGGAACAAACTATTCATTGGTTTCTTTGTCATAATCATTTACCTCTTTCTTTCCCGTCACATATTCAAAGATAAGCGACTTTTTGTATTCTTCAAGGGTTTCAAGCTGCTGTTTTTTATCGGCAATAGTGGCATTTGCATGTTCCAGCACGGAGTCAATATATTCTACTATAGCCTGCTGTTCCTCAATAGGCGGCAGAGGATAAAACAACTCAGCAAGTTTATTCCAACGCAAATCACAAGATCGAACGCGAATGCCTGTTGCCAAAGCAACAAAAACATCACTATAAGCCATACTGCGTAAATAGTACATAATGTAGCGTTTATTCTGTTTCGTTTCAAGCACATTAAGAACAGGCGAAGCCTTTCCTCTTGAATCAGAAATACCTATTGCACCTGCAAATCCGTCCATACCGTGAACGACGAGGTCACCAACATCAACACCTTGATAACCTATTTCTTTGTCAGACATAGTAAAACCTTCTTCTCGTCTGTTACTTCGCAGCGTAACTTCACCATCACGAAAACAGGTGATAACGCCATCACTATCCTTAACGGGCTTCTGCATATATTGGAGAATATATTTCCCGCGCATAATTTCCCAATGCTCCGGAATATCGCCAATCCACTCAATCCCGCTGTCTTTAAGTGGTGCGTTTTTGTCAAGTCCCTTTGTGACAGCTTCTGTTATAACAGAACGCTTGTATTCTTCGAGAATTTCAATCTGCCGCTGAATATCCGAAACAAGAGAATCGATTTCGGCGCATTTGCGGTCAAGAAAGTCGGCGATTTTTTGCTGTTCGGGGAGAGGGGGGATGGGTATAAATGCTGTTTTGACATCTGTTTTATTAAGTTTAGGCTGAGCAGAGGATATAGCCTTTTGGCATAATTGTTCCCATACAAATGATGAACTTCCAACATATAGTAAATAATGTTGTAGCATTACCTTATTTGTCCGCAATAAAAACATATTTGGTGCTAATGTCGCGTGATAATTTATCATCGGCATTTCACAAAACAGTCCGGCATAAGCTCCAACATTGGCTACAAGAATTTCTCCGCCATATAATGATGATTTAGACAGATAGTCATATCCGTGTTTGTCAACATAAACTCCGATATTTTCAAGATTTTCTCTAAGGTCTGTTAATCTTACTAATCTCGCATAATCTTCATAATCAAGATATATTATGTTTTTTGCTAAGTCGCTAAAAGAACCATTTGCTGTATAATCCGTTAACACAGACAATACATCTTTAATTCTGCCTGTTTGCCAATACGCTGGAATTTGTAAAAACCAACTAATACCGCTATCTTTCATTTCACGCATTTTCATTCAACGCCTTTCTTCATCTTAGTTACTCACAATATAAGGCTCATCTATAATTTCTTGCAAACTTACAATCTCTGAAATATCTTCTATTCCTTCCATAGACACATCAATAGATTCCATAACATTTACACCGATAGCATTGTCAGGTTGTTCTCCTGTGTTAAAAGAAACTGCTATCCTGAATTCCTGTTGTGGACTAAAATATTTTTGCTTGGTAAATATCAAATTTCGTTTGCTTATATCCGGAAACGGCACCGATTTATAATTTGCAAATCGAACGTCATCTATATATTCAACAGAGTCAAAAAAACATTTGATTTTAAATTTGTTGCATTGCTTTACGAACCTGCCTACGAATTCATTAGTATTCCAAATCAATAAAGCATTTCCCTCGGTAGTTTTTGAGAATTTTTTTAATGCTCCAATAGAACCTTTGGGAGTATATAACCCCATTTGTGTTTCTGATAACATTTTGGTATTTTCAGGCTTGTATTGGAAAAAAGATTTTATATATGTTAATAGGGTAGTAAGCCTACCATTTGAAACATTTGGAAATGAAAACAAATCGCTTGGTATAGCACTATCAAATTTATCACCACGCTGTTCATCTTCCTCTAATTGCTGGTAATAAATACTATTTTTCAAGTATACTTTGCCTGAACGAAGTTGGTTCAAATATTCATCTTTAGCTACAAGTATAATTGGCAACATTATCTCACAACGCCTTCTTCCTGTCTAATATCAATCTGCAAATAGATTTGCGATACGTTCAGAAACAGAATGTTCCAGTTCCATAAACATATTTTTTAGTTCCTCGCTCGGCTTAGGCTGCTGATACTTGTAAAAATACCGCGTGAACGGTATCTCCGCGCCGACCTTTACCACAGGCTTCTTTGAAGTAAGGTCTTCCTCGTAAACCGCCACCGCGTCAGGAACGTGCGGCAGGACCTCCCTCGCCATATAGTCGGCAATATCCTCCTTAAAAGCCACGATCTCCGTGTCCTTGCTTTCTTTGTCGAGGACAATTTTGCCTTTCTTGTCGCGGACAATCTCGGCGGTCTTATCCATTTCTCCGAGAGCCTCGGCTATCTTTTTAACAAGTTTTGCATCATACCCCGACAGAACATCGGATATAACAGGCATAAACGCTTCAATCGAGAGATATTTCTTATCACTGACATTCTTTTTAAGCGTCGTTATAATTGCCTCATAAATCGGCTTGTTCTCGTAGAATTTGTTGAGTTTGATTTGGTCTTTGTCGGTTATCGCAACGCCTTGATTTTCAAGCTCCGCGACCTTTGCCTCGTCATAAAGCGCAGAAAGCGCGCCTTTTTGGAGCATTGTTTCAATGCGGGCTTCGGTTATGGCATAGCTCCTCTGTAACGGCTGGTAAACAGCGTATTCGCGGTAAAGGAAGTCCTCGTTATCGTAAATCTTGCAGAACTCATTATCCGCAAAATCCGTATAAAGCTTCGTTATGCGAACACGGTCTTCGGGCGTTATCTCGTTTTTCTTGTTGCCAAGCGGTTTGCGCAGCTTGTGACAAATCGAAGCAGCGTCGATAAGCTGCACTTTCCCGACGCGCTCCTTGCGCTTGTTTTTTGAGATTATCCATACATACGTCGCAATACCCGTGTTATAAAACAAGTCCGTCGGCAGCGCAATTATCGCTTCAAGCAGGTCGTTTTCGAGAATGTAACGGCGAATTTGGCTTTCCCCCGAAGCTGTGCTTCCCGTGAAAAGCGGCGAGCCGTTCTCAATAATTGCCGCTCTGCCGTTTTTCTCGTCCAATTTGTCTATTGCAGACTGCATAAAGATAAGCTGCGCGTCGCCGCCGCTCGGAAGTCCCGCTCCCCAACGGCTGTCCTCCGCCTTTGCATACTCGTCGCGGACAGCCTGCTCTTGTCCGTCCTTTGCGTCCTTGCCCGACCACGGAGTTCCGAACGGAGGATTTTCAAGAACAAAGCGCATTTTCTGTCCTTTAAAGCAATCGGTCTTGAAAGTGTCTTCATGGCGGAAATTGTCAGCATTTTGCCCCTTAATAAGCATTTCCGCAAGTCCGACAGCGTAGGACTGTCCCATAAGCTCCTGTCCGAACAGGCGGACATCGCAGGTCGGGTTATAGTGGCGAAGATAACTGAACGCGGTTGAAAGCATACCTCCCGTTCCGCATGCTTGGTCGCATACGGTTATTACTTTTCCGTCCTCAAAAATATCGTCGCAGCCCTCCGAAATCAGAATAGACACCAACGTCTTTATAATGTCGCGTCCCGTGTAAAATTGTCCTGCGTCGACGTTCTGATAGAAACGCCCTATCAGGTTTTCAAATATGTATCCCATTTTTATGCTGTCATAGGTTGCAGGCGAAAGGTCAAGTTCAGAAAATGCCTTGACAACGGTGTAAAGACAGCCGTCCTTGTCCATTTTGTCAATGTGCTTGCCGAGTTCCAACTCGTTCATTATGTCCTGAACGTTCGGCGAAAATCCGAGAACATACGACTTGAAGTTTTCGGCGATATGGTCGGGGTCGTTGCACAGTTCCGCAAGGTCGAAGCGGCTTGTATTGTAAAACTGAAAGCCCGATGTTTTGCAGAGTATTTTAGCAGCGTAGCCGGGATTTTCCTCGTGCTTCTTTAGAACAGCCGCTTTTGTCGGTTCAAGAGCGCACTCAAACCTCCGCAGAATAGTCATAGGAATAACCACGTCGCCGTATTTGTCAGGCATATACGAGCCGCGCAGCTTTTTGGCAATGCCCCATATAAAGTTTGCCTCGCTTGTTATATCAACGGGATTGTCGTCCCAGAGCAGGTCGATAGCCATATTATTATCTCCTCTTTCAAAGTTTTCGGTCATATACATTTATATTTTACCATAAATCGAGCAAAAAATCAATACCTTTAACGGTCGTTAGTCCGGAACCACGCAATTTTCTCGGAGTATAGGTCAATGCAAGATTTTTGGAGAATAAGTATAATGAGAAACGCTCGGAGTAAACCACCGAAAACGCCGACGTAAGCGTTACAACTATATTCATACCATACATCAACCAATAGCAGACGATGAAGCATATGTTTTTTACAAAGAGCGGTGCGGCTTTGCCCGCAATTTAAGTTCTTCTTCAACCAGTCGCGATATGTAATCCCCCTTTGAAATCTCGTAGTAGGTCTTAGCAATTTCCGAGTACAGTTCATAAAGCTGTCTGCACCTCTCGAAGTTCTCTTTGAGGGATGCAGCTTTTTTCTGCGTGTCGTCAATGACGGATTTAAGGTACTCGTAATCCGAGCGGATTGTGATGTTGTTGCGTTCGAGGATAGGCTTGTACATTTTCAAGCGAAGTTCCTCGGCGGGCGCTCGTTCCGCTTTGTCCAACAACGAAAAATATTCCTCGGCTTGTTCGGCAAGGTCTTTCAAGTTGTCAAGTTCGGCAGTGAGCGCATTCAACTCCTGCCATGCATTTTCAACCTTGTATTCAAGCTGCCGCATTTTTCCCTCGACCTCCCCGATAGAGCGGAGATTATCGCGGTTGATCACGGTGAGCATAGCACCAAGTTGTTTGAGAGTTGGGTGGTTGGCATTGACCGCTTGAATTCCGTCAATAGTTTCAGAATACTTGTCACGGAGTGCCGACTTCTCGTACGGATTTTTTATTCCAGCACCAACATCTCGCCACAAAATCCGAGAAGCAAGGCTCTCGACCGTGTAGTCCTCGCCGAGCGTTTTCAAACGAACGGCTCTCTGTTGATCGGGAGCTTTTACCGAGATATATTTCCCTCGCTTGACGGTGTAACCGAGCATTTCCAACTCCGCAAGCAACTCATCAACATTCTTAACTTTCAAGATTAGTCCGTCTATTTCAAGACGGATTTTTTCTTTCCACGACGTACCGCGCCGTTCGATTTGCCATTCGTTGTATTCAACGGTTTTGCGTTTGGCTTTGGATTTGTCGAACGGTTGAATTCCAAACGCAAGGCACACCCTGTCTGAAATCTCTTTAAGTTCGTCAAGGGTTTTCTTGTTGGCATTGAATTTCCGTCCATCAATGCCGTAAGTATTTATGATGATGTGGTTGTGAACGTGAGCTTTATCGTTGTGTGTAGTGATAACCACCTGACAATTATCACCGAACGCTTTACGCGCAAATGTTCTCGCGATCTTATGGGCAAGCTCAGGCGCGATGTTGTCCTTCGGGTCGAAACTTTGGATATAGTGGATTGCCTTGACGCGTCCTTTCCCTTGCTTGGGCAACGGCTCATCAAATTTATGGCTCGAAAAATGTTCGTAGACCGTTTTCATCATCAAGTCAGCGTCCCTTGCATTTGGCAGGCAGTTGACTGCGTTGGTGTAGAGCAAATCCTCGGTCTTGTCGGGGTTAAGTATGTAGGCTAGGCTGCGATTGACGGTAGTATGGAGAGAAATTGATTTAAGGTATGGCATAACGATTCGTTTTCCTTTCGTAGTTTTTCAATATCCTCAGCGTAAATGCTGTTGGTTTCGTTCGCTTTCTTTGCGGTCTGGTTGATGTTGCTACCGATAATTCGAAGCGCGTTCATTAGCGTTGTTATATCTCCGATGCGATAATGTTTGATTTGCCCGTCGACGGATATGCGCTTAATGTAAGTTCCTGTTTTCATTGCAAGATCGGCTGCCCGCTGTTCAATGATCGCCCACTCGTCAAGCGAATAGACGACCTTCTTCTCTTTGACCTGTTTGTACTTTCGCATAGTTAGTTCCTTCTAATAGATTTTGTAGTTATGCGCTCCTGCGCGAGTTAGTTGGGGGTAACGAATTTTAGGGTGTCGGGTTCCCTAAAATTTTTCGAGGGGTCATTCAGAGAAATGGGAAACGTTGGGAAAGAATGCCCAACTTTCTGTGCTTGCTATGCATACAAAAAACGAAAGAATACGTATTCTTCATTTTAGCGTTTTTGGTCTGCTCCTGCAGACCCTTCAAAAATTTCCAGCGGCAGCGAGCAGCAGATTGTGTTACCCCCTCACTTATAGGAAAAAAATACTGAGAAAATTAGGGGTAACTGAAAAAAATCGTGCAAAAACAGAAAAAATTTTTTCTTCCCCCTAATAAATCGCCGAAAATTTTCCTATAAGTGAAGGGCAAAATTTTCGGAGCAGTATCTCGCCGCCCGCTCCGAACCTCGCCAAAATTTTTTGCTTTTCAGAAGAGAGGGGAGGACGTTGGATAATGTTTTCGTTGAAATTAAAAGCAGGCTGTCTATGCCGGAGGTCGCAAGGTTCTACGGCTTGGAGGTGAACGGGTCGGGTATGGCTTGCTGCCCGTTTCACGACGACAAAAATCCGCAAGGATTTTGGGGTGGGTCTGTTTGATCGAGAGTTCGCCGCTCCTATATCGTTTTATTAAACCACACACAAATCAGTTTCAAGTAAACAATGTAGAAAGGAGGCACTATGCGCAAAGAAAAACGCATTTCAATCTACAAGAAAATATGGTGCAAAATCAGATACTGGCAAAATCTCAAGGATATTTCCGACGGCGAGCTTGCCGCATACCTGAACGTCGGAGAACGCACGCTTCACGAATATGACAAGTGTGCTAAAAACATCACTTTAGAGAAAATCGACAACTTCCTTTATGTAAACAATATGGAAATTGCCGAACTTATGTCGTTATAAAATTTTCAAAAAACTATTTACATTTGTATCGAAAAGTGATATAATATAATTGTAGTTTGGTATCACTTTTCGGCACTCGGAAAGGATATGCTATGAAAGCTAAACAACTCCCATCGGGAAATTACAGAGTACAGGTCGTTGCGGGATATGACGCAAAAGGCAAGCGCGTTGTTAAGTCATTTACCGCTGATACGCAGTGGAAAGCTCTGAAAATGGCGGAGGAATTTAAAGATGGATTGAACACAGACAAAGACGGCGATTTTACCCTGCGCCGCGCTGTCGAAATCTACATTGACAGCCGCAGAAATCTCATCGAGGAAACTACAATCTCCAACTACGAGGAGATACTCCGCAACAAGCTGCAGCTTATTATGGACGTCAAAATCAAAGACCTGAAGGCAATTCAAATTCAACAGGCGGTAAACGCAGACGCACAAAATCTAAGCGCGAAATCCGTAAAAAACGCTTTCGGTCTTATAAAGTCGGTTCTGAAATTCCACGAGTGCAGTATTTATCTTGACAACATCAAACTCCCGAAAATCGTCAGGAAAGAAAGAGAACTGCCGACCTTTGAAACGGTTTTTACCATTGTAAAAGGAACGGAATCGGAATTGCCCGTACTGCTTGCCGCGTGGCTGAGCCTGCGTATCGGCGAGGTCATAGGCTTGCAATTCCGCGACGTGGACGAAAAAAACGGCTTAATAAAAATTCGCCGCACGAAAATAATGACGAGTGAAGGTGAAAAAGTCCGCGAAGGCTGCAAAACCGAAAAAAGCACCAGAACCCTCACTCTCCCGCCGTACATAATGAGCCTTATTTCAGCGATACCGCACGAAAACGCAACCGATTTCATTATCCCCAAAAGCAGACGTGCGGTGTATGGGAATTTCAAGAAGCTGATGAACCAAAGCGGTATTCAGATGACATTTCACGATCTTCGACATCTGAACGCGAGTGTTATGCTGATGCTCGGTGTGCCTGACAAATATGCCTGCGAACGAGGCGGGTGGTCTACCGACAGCATTCTTAAATCGGTTTATCAGCAGACATTTTCGTCGGAGCGCAAAAAGGTCGACTGCTTAATAGACGATTACTTCGGCGGCATTGTAAAGCAGCTTACAGAGGAAAAAACTTGCGGCAAGACATAATCACACGGGCAATCACACGAGGTTGAACAAATGGCTTTGTGATGGGAAAAGTTCAAGATAATTGTTGTTCAAATCCTGTCACTCAGACCAGCAGGGCAATGCCCTGCACCAAGTCCCAGTGAAACGTTGTTCTCACTGGGACGCTGTTTTCTGTACGGCTATTACGTAAATCTTTTCTGTAAAGGTTAGTCAGCCGGTGTGACCGGCGGCAAGTTCGTCTCGCAGGTCGCTGCGGGACGATTTGTTTTTTCTCGAATTAAAAGAAATCAAAAGTCAAACAGAAGGCAGGGCAATGCCCTGCACCGTCTCCCAGCATAAGTTGTTCTAAGAGGAACGTTAATTTCTGTACGGCGGAAGTGTGGACGATAGTTCGTCAACCTTTCCCCTCTGTGACAATCAAAAACCGTTCGCGCAGCGAACGCACCTACTACTGTTCACTGTACACTGTCAACTGTAAACTTGCTATAAGGCGTCCGCTATTTGTTCCATTTATCGTAGTTTTCATTAAGTCCCAGAACCTCGCTTTTGCGAAGTCCGTAGATAATCGCCACATAGACAAGCGGGTAAATTTCCTCGCCTTGTAATGCTCTAAGCATTTCGTTTGCCTCGTCCGCTTACTTATGAAAGAAAATCTGTAAACAGTACGTTTGCAGAACAGCAAAAAGCGGGTTCGTCAAGTTCCGTGTGCAAAGTCCCGCGTTCGTCCAGTGTTTTCTCCAAATGGTCATAATCCGCAATCTTGCTGAACATCATCTTTGCCGCTATGTTCTTGTTGCGCGGCGTTGCCTCAAGATTGCCTGAAATCCACCGACATACCTTTTTATCGGGTTTGTCGGTTTTTTTGCTGGGGAAATCTTCGCGCAGTCACGGGTTCAGTAGCCCCCTCTTTTAAGAAATCACCCCCTATATCTATTATAGCAGGGTTTAACAGGCGTTTTAATTGCAATTCAGATAAATGCTAGTTGAATTTAAGCTAATAAAAAACACGGCGGCTTTTACACCGCCGTAATGTATTTTGATTTTCGCAACATTCGGAAAATTATTCGGGAGGTAAATCTTTAGGGTTGATTTTATGCACAATATCAGGAAACGGCTTTTTGCCGTCCTCTATGCGCTTTTCATTAACAATCGAATCAGGAGGAACGGCAAAATCCGAAATAAGTTCGATTCCGGTTACTATATACGATTCACCAAGGCTTTCGTGTTCCAGACTGATATGTATAAGACCATCATCGGTATAGAAATATGCTCCGTCAACAAGACCATCAGCATCATACGTTCGGCACATATAAAAAGAACCGGCGATAGGGTCAACGGCTGCAACATCTTCCAAAGAAGAACCAACGTTAATACAATCAAAATCCGATGCTTTAAGCCGTTTTGAAACGCAAATCGTTAAACCCACTACATACCATTTCGGCTCGTCGTTACCTAAATCAGGCTCAATTCCGGAATCACAGGGGTCATATAAGAAACTATAACAATATATGTCGCCGATATCTTCATCTGTAAACCTAAGCCATATATATTCCGTTCGATCATCTACATATCCCCTATAAGCTTCGACCCCTGCTACTTTAATAACACTTCCATGCTGAAATTCTGCACCATATCCTTTATGTTCCTTGATGTTATAGCCGAAATAATTTTCCAGATCATAAAGTTCTTCTTCCGAAAAAGTCTTAGAAACAGGCTCGGAATCGGAGTGTTCCGAATCTGAAAACTGAACGTTATTCGATGTGTTAGAAATATCCCGATCCACAATAGAATTGTCTGAATCAATGCCGGCATCCGAATGTGTAGTTTCACCTGATGATTTATCCACAGATTCTGAATGAAAATCAGACGTGCAGCCACATAACATACTTGTCAGAAAAACCGCACACGATAAGGTACAAACAGGGATATAGGCAATCTTTTTCATAGCATTTTACCTCACTTCTTTATAGCATAACACTCATTATATAAATGTCCGAACAATTAATGAGCATTTTACTTTTAGCCACCTGATTTTTTCTTTTGGCTTTTATTAAGTATATCACAGTCTTTTATATTTGTCAAGCATTCTGTGAAGTTTGACAATATGTTGTGAAGTTTGAAAAAACACCGCTTCAAACGGTGTTCCTTTCAATATTTTTTTGTAGGATAACGCGGCAAAAGAAATTCATATTTTCTTCGTAAAAGAACGCGCTCCCGTTATATTTATCGGCTATTGAGCGTATGGTTTTTACTCCGATACCGTGATTTTGAAAATCCGATTTTGTTGTAATAAGATTTTTGTTGTCATTTAAAACAGACTTGCAAATTGAATTTGATACACATATATTTATTTTATAATCATCGGAATATATTGAAACTTCAATATAAGAAGGATTAGTCTTTTTTGCGGCTTCAATAGCGTTATCAAGCATATTTCCAAGAAGACTGCATATATCATATGTGTTTATGCCGTCTAAGCTCCCCGAACTGCTGCAAATAACTGTAATTCCAAGGGATTTAGCCGTACTTAACTTTGAATTTAGTATTGCATTTATAATGTCGTTTCCAACATCGGTAAATATATCAATTTTATCAAGCATCCCCGCATATTCACTGATATATTCCTTAGCGGCGGCATAGTTGTTGGAAGCACATAATCTGTCAATTACCTCAAAATGCTGTTTCATATCGTGCCACATTGAGCGGATTTCCTCGTATTGCTTGCGGACAGTTTCTGCATACTGAATATTATGTCTTAACTGCTGTTCGCGAAGTTTCGATTCTTCTGCCGCTTTATTGCTTTTATTCAGCGAAATTGTAATATACAAGCATATCATATTGAGCAAAATCAACCCTGCTTCCGACAACATAAGCATTAAGGACGACAAGTCGCTTAAAGCGTCTTCGTTAAGAGCTATATGTATCATAGCCAGTGAAAAAATAGAGGTCAGAAATACTGTTATGACAAGAATCCATTCCTTCTTGTTCATTGATAAAATAGTCTTATCCGCAAACTTTAAGATTAGACTAAATAAATAAAGCTTTACAATAAGCGCAATCAAAACGCATAGCACTCTGTAAATACTGTGTCCGCTGTATATGTTGTCAAGGTCGGATTTTAAGACGAGAGAGAAAACTCCCGTAATTAAATTACTCACGCTTATCAGCACCGCGCTGGATATTACCGCCGACAACAATTTGTTGACTGTTTTGCCTTTTATAAATAACACAGCAAATATAAACCAGAACGCAACATAAATTATTGTAGTCCACCAGTCATACAACGTCAGGAAATTTACGGCTGTAACAACAACGGTTCCCGAAGCCGCGCCAAGAAAAAATACTATCTTGCCTTTTGCGGTTTTAAAATCGTGTTTTTGAAAACTGCAAATAAAATAAAACACGATAAGCTCTTCAATAAAGGTCACAAATATTTCAAACAAGCCCCACAAAATATCCGACATTATATCGCCCCTCACGAAAAATCTCTCAAAAAATAATCATACCGCTCAACAAGCTGCGACTTATAAGCCCTGCTTATGTCAAGCTCTGTTTTGTCGTCAAGCAGGACCTTGAAATTCGTGTTGTCAATGCGGCAAAGGTGCTTCATATTTATTATAAAACGATTATGTATTCTTACAAAAATCTTTGGCGGCAGCATTTCAAGAGCGGTTTCGATTTTGCCGCGCGTTCTGATTTCATCATTTTTGCAGACGAAAATAAGATAGTTTGATTTGCTTGAAATATAAATTATATTATCGGGCATTACATATTTGCAGTCGTTGTAGGAAAGCGGTATTCTAATCGGACGGTTGTCGGAAATATGATTTTTTAATTTCAAAATTACGCTTGCAATTTTCGATTTCAAAATATCGGAATTTTCTTTCGGAATAAACCAAAACGGGCGGTAATCGAACGCGTCGTAAACCAATCCGCTTTCGGTTGTGATAAAAACGATATATGTTTTCTCGGAAAGCAATCTTATTCTTTTTGCGACTTCAAATCCGTTCATATCGGGCATTTTAATGTCGAGAAAGACTATATCAAACGGGGATTTATTGTGTTCGGAAAGAAAATCATTCCCGCTTAAAAATTTTTGCACCTCGAACTCCTTAAAATGGCAAACGATATTTTCCGATATAATTTCACCCAGATAATTCAGCATTACTTTATTATCATCACATACTGCTATCTTTAACACTTGCGTTTCCTTTCTATACAATTTGTAGATTTTTGTCGATAAAAACAGCAAATATAGACGCTCTTGACGATAAGTCCATTTCAAACGGCTCAACATCAAAGCCCGCATCGGTCATTATCTTTGCGATAGCCTCGCAATTTTGACGGCTCTTGTCGCCGAGAATAATTTTCTTGCCGTACCCAACGCGTCGCGCGATAGCCATACTGATCTGCCCCGCGCCCGTTACTATCATAACTTCTTTTTTCTGTGTACTCATATTGCAAATCCTCCATTCAACTGTCATTAGTCTATTCCCGCCTTAAAACTGTTTTTTCAGAATTTCAACAAATTCGTTTGTGTGCTTTGACGGGTTATCCGCTTTCATAAAAGCGCAATACCGCCTTACAACAGGGCTGCCGTTTCGTATTAGCTTTACAGCCTTTACCGCCGTCTGCGCCGTATCGCTGCTTCCCTCTATCGGCATATAGCCTTTGCCTTGAATGACCTGCATACGCGCGTCATCAATATGTTCGCAGAAATTTATCTCGCTTTTAAACCCAAGATCGTTAGCGTAGAAATTTCGTTCCGTTTCCTGTTGATCTTCCGAAGAAAGCAATATAAGCGGAATGTTTTTCAAATCGGCAATTTCAACCTCGGCAAGGTTGGCAAGCGGGCTGTTTGCTGAGATTTCAACATAATACTCGCGAATATCGAGGGTAATATTGATATACTCGTCGGAAAATGCGCGGCGTTGATCGTTCAGTACCATATCAAGCTCACCGGTTCGCAATAACTCATATAGTGCGTCATGATTGCCGTGTGTGACCTCTACCGTCACATCGGAGAACTGTACGGTAAACTCCGAAACCGCATTCTGAAACTCGTTTCCGCTGTAACCCCTCAAAACGCCAATGCAAAGCACCTCTCCGTTATTTCCCGATATGCGCTGCAATTCGCGGCAGACAGCGTCATAATCCGCAACCAGCACAAGGCTTTTCTTGTAGAAATATTCGCCCGCTTCGGTCAGCGTAAAACTCCGCTTTTTGCGGTTGAGCAAAGCCACACCGAGCTCATCTTCGAGAGCTTTTATTTGTTGTGAGATAGCGGATTGTGAAATGAAATGCTCCTCCGCCGCAGCAGTGAAACTGCCAAGCCTCACCACCGATTGAAAATATCTGATTTGATTGAGCATAGAAACCCCTTAATATGTTGACGCGCGTGCAAGCGTAAAGTACCACTCATTCCCGTCATATGGATCAACGCAAAGGTGTCGTCGCGTATGCGTTCAAGTTTCGCGCGGTCTTTGTTTATCATCGCCGCATACATTTCTTTATAGAGCTTGACTATCCTTTCTTTGTCGGTCATCATATTGACTTTTTTGCCCACGCGGAAACCTTGCTTTCGGAGTTTTCCGCCTCCGCGCCGTGAACGGAAAGTCCCGATTTGACAGTCGCCCCAACGCACAGCTTTTTGAGATCACGCTCGCTTGACCCCATACCGCTTCCCTCGTTGGTGCAGAACGGAATGATCGTCTTGCCTTTGAAGTCTAACTTTTCGAGCAGTGTGAACATACACATCGGCAGCGTTCCCCACCAATTCGGATAACCCACAAAAATCGTATCATAGTCCCCAATGTTCTCAGGGTAAGCCTTGATTTCGGGACGCGCGTCCTCGCGCAGCTCCTTTTTTGCTTCGTCGATACAGGTCATATAGCTTGCAGAATAGGGCTTTACGGTATCGACCTCAAACAGATCACCGCCGACCGCCTTTTGTATAAACTCCGCGACACGCTCCGTATTACCTTTTGCAATGCTCTTTATCGAGCCGTTCCAATAGTTTTCGCCCTTGCGGGAATAGTAGATTATAAGATTTTTCGCCATAATGATTACCTCCGTATTTGATTTGGTAATTATAGTATAACACATATTTTGCAATAAATCAATCTCGATTTCTTATTAACTTGATAAGTTTCTCTTATGTATGGAGATAAGAAAACTCCCCGGATTTCGGGGAGTAATTTTTGAAACAAACTCTATTTATCGAGCTAATCGTCTATAAGCTCAACATCAACAAAGATATCCGAGTTGAAAAATTCTCGCAGAGTTATATCAAAGCCGTAGCAAATATTGTGGATAGAAACAATGCCCGGATTTTGACTCTTGCGATTGAGCATACTGTAAATGGTTGAGGGTGAAATGCCTGCGTTATTTGCAAGCGCATTGACAGTCATATTGCGCTCACTGCACAATTCAAGTATTCTTTTTGCTACTGCTTCTTTTGCATTCAAACAATCTCACCCCATTGCGATATATCCCTAACTATATGTTACCAAACATTTCAAAAGAATGTGTGGGATACATCCCACAAAGCAAAAAAATATGGTATAATATATGGGATATATCGCAAATGGAGGTAAAATTATGGTTGACAAATCAAAGGTTGCGTGTTTTTCGGGTCATCGCAGGTTGCCGCAGGATTGTGAGGAATTGAGGGCAAAGCTGAAAAAAGAAATAATCGGTCTGATTGAGCGCGGAGGGACTGCATACACCGTCGATTATGCAAGGAAAAGGGGGCTTCATATAATTCAACTTTGACTGTCATATAAAAACAAATGCTCCCCGATAGGCAGGGGAGCAAATTGTATTTTGTTATGGTAAGAAACACGCAGATATCAGCGCATTGAACTTGAGAACTTGTACTTTATCCGTTATCAGCAGTTACCTGTATGTCTTAAAAATATGCAGACGGTAGGGCATAGGTGTTTGAAATCTGTACATAGTTTGTACATTATTGTTATAAAAACATACCCAAGACTGCCAAAATCTGTTTGTTTTAACTTGCGGTAAAATAGCATTGTGATACCGTAAAACGGAATTTTGGGGCAGTTGCCAAAAGCACTCTCGCTCATTCAAATCCTGTCACTTAGACCAGCCGGTGTGACCGGGTGCAAGTCCCAGTGAGACGCCGCTCTCACTGGGACGTTGTTTTCTGTAAGGATATAATGTAATTTTTTTTATAAAGGTCAGAGCAGGTATAGCCCTGCACTGGTTCTGATGGAGGAGTGGCATATTTATGCTTTAAAAATTTACATTTAATTATGCAACTGATTTTAGCTGCATATGGAGTTGGGACCCTGAAGCGTTTGACAAATATGGCAGCATCGTTGAACATGAGGAGATTGGAATTTCAAAAGAACTGGACTTAGAAATGCAAGAACTATGTAAGTAATATCAGTCTTCATTAAATTGGGACTGCCCATCGGCTCCATCTCCATGGACAGATGAACAAAAGCAAATTTTCGTGCAAAAAGCAAAGTGTGTTTACAACAAGCTTATGTCAGAGCTTGGCGAAAAGTATCAAATTCAATACGATGTTGTTTTGCCGAAATAGCTCTCTTTTTATCCATCGTTGGAGCTAATCCGAAGCATTTGGAGGATTTTATAAAATGAGAACGTTAAGGCTTTTCTTTGATTATTGCGCGTATTTTGTGTGGATATGTGAAGAAGGACAGATTTCCGCACCCGTAAGAATAAGTAGCGATGGGCATTTTGCAGATGATATCTATTTGCTTGATGGCACTCATAAAGCAATTAAATATTATGAGGATAGATTAATAGGTCAATCCGAATTAGAAAGCATGACCAATTATATTAACGAGGCATATCCCAAATTGTTTATCAACAATGAGTATGAATTCTCCTACAAAGGCTTTGACAGCAAAGAGGACGAACAGAGATTTGATGATGCGGTCAGGTTTGTGTATAATAAGCTCTGCGAATTGTTGGGAGACGACTATGAAATCATTAATGATACCGGGTATGATATGTCTGAACAAGACAATGAGCAAGATTTGAATCAATCCCTCTAATCGGTGTACAGTGATAATTGCAAATATCAAAAGGCTGTTTGGCAACGATGATAATTTACTGATAAGAACGGCACATTTTGATGATTTATCCGAGGCGGAAAACCGCCTCGGATTTTTTGCCGGACAACGACCATGTTTTTCATTTTCGGGCTTATCCCGTATTCGGCATAGAATAAATACACTTCCTCCGGCATAGAATTTTACAAAAACTATTTCGGAGGTATATTTATGGACGACACCAAAAAGCTTATAGAAAAATACAAGCGCGAACTTATGGAGCTTTCGCGCTCAAATCCATCTTCCGCAAATATGCAGAAAACGGATAACCCGCCACAGATAATCGGTTACGCGGATTCTCCCGAAGCAGAAGAAAAACTCGACAGGGTCCTTAAGGAAATGGTCGTGGTTCCGCGTGAGGAAAGCGATACAGACAGCTCCGCGGACGATACTCCCGTAAAAAACTCCGACGATTTTACGGGAAAGGACGAGATAACAAATATGGACGATTCGGTCTTTTCCGGACCATTTCCGGAATCCGACGCTCCAGAGGAGATGATACCCGATACGGATAATTCCGAGGAGATCCGACCGGAAATCCCGATTCCCCAAACAACTCCGCAGGCACGACCCGAAACGCTCCCGCAGGTACTGCCCGATGTCCGTCAGGAAGCCGAGCCCGACTCTGAAATGCTTCAGCTGAACGAAACCGACGAGAGAAACGGCTCCAAAACCGAACCCGTTGAATATCCCGAAACGGTCTACACGGGTATAGGCGATTTTGAAGAAAAAAATATCGGCAGAGGAACTATCGTTTTCAGGACGTTTGCGGCGCGGCAGGCTTTTCCCGTAAGCGGCGTGAAAATAGTACTATCAAAGAATTTCGGAAACGAGCGTTATGAAATAGCTACCCTTATCACCGATCCCGACGGCGCTACCCGTCCTATCACTCTGCCTGCTCCATCTAAAGAACTTTCCCAGATCGCGGAAAACGAGGTGCGTCCGTTTGCACTATACGACGCGACTGTCACAAAAGAGGGATTTGCAAAGGTCAGCCTTTATGACATTCCCGTTTTTGACGGTGTGGAGTCGGTACAAAAGGTTTCAATGATCCCCATAGCCGTTCAGAACAACGGTGAAAATAACGCTTCCGCCACTGAAAATATAACAGAGGAGATAACGGAGGTGCCGAATGCCGACAACTAACCGTCCTTTCGTTCCCGAACGGATCATTGTCCACTTGGGCGCGCCGCGTGAATATGCCGCAAATATTTCCGTAACATTTCCCGATTACATAAAGAACGTCGCGTCAAGCGAAATCTTTCCGACATGGCCCGAAGCCGCTCTTCGTGCGAATATTTACGCGCAGATATCGTTCGCCATGAATCGGGTGTACACGGAATGGTACCGCTCCCGCGGATACGATTTTGACATCACCAATTCCACCCAGTATGATCAGGCTTTTGTTTACGGACGTGAGATCTTCTCGAATATTTCGGATATTGTAGATGAGATTTTCAATAACTACATTGTCCGCAGCGGAAATGTCGAGCCGCTTTTAGCGGAATTCTGCAGCGGCACTACCGTCACCTGCCGAGGGCTTTCTCAATGGGGAACTGTCGACCTTGCGCGCCGCGGATTTACGCCGTATCAGATACTTCAATATTATTACGGCAACGATATTGAAATAGTATACAACGCGCCCGTGTCACAGAATATTCCGAGCTATGTTGGAACACCTTTCGGCTTTGGCACTTCCGGAAACGAAGTGCGTACTCTCCAGATAGAACTCAACAGAATTTCGGACAATTATCCCGCCATACCGAAAATCTATCCCGCAAACGGTCTTTACGGCGAATCAACCGTCGAAGCAGTACGGGCGTTCCAGAGGGCGTTCGGACTTCCTGTCACGGGGATCATAAACAAGGCGACATGGTATCAGATAAAGTACATTTTCACGGCGGTAAAGAGACTTGCGGAAATAACGAGCGAAGGACTTACTGTTGATGAAATAAGCAACCTTTTCGGTGAAAATTTAAGGCTTGGCGATTATGGACAGCGTGTGCGGTCGCTGCAGTATTATTTGAATGTTATTTCGTACTTCAACCCCGAAATTCCGTTCGTGCAGCCAAACGGAGTATTCAATCAGGCTGTTGAGGATCAGCTGAGAGCCGTTGAAAGATTTTACGGGCTGAACGACGACGGAGTAGTCGATTTCAGAACGTGGCTGCTGCTCAGTCAGGTCTACAATGATATACGCAACAATCTCCCTGAGGGATACGCCGGACAGACAGCGGCGCTGTATCCGGGATATAATCTTACTCCCGGAATGCGGAACGAGGACGTTCGGCAGTTTCAGACTTATCTGCGCGTGATAGGTCAGAATATAGCAGCGATCCCCGTAATTGACGAAGCGACGGGATATTTCGGCGCTCAGACCGAGAATGCCGTCCGTGTTTTCCAAAGGCTTTACGGAATTGCGGAAACGGGTGTTGTCGGTGCTCCGACGTGGGACGCGGTCGCGAGAGAGTATAATTTTATCCGATTTGGGACTCCCGTTACGGGATAAAGAATATGATATCCCGAAATTGCCGTTCTATCGGTCGTTTCGGGATATTTATTTGACAAGACACAAGTAATGTGAAACAATAACACCGTAAAAAAAGAATGTCCTATGTACTGCAATAAAGATATACAAAAATAAAGCTCCTAAATTTTTCCCCTTGACAAATCGAAAAAAATTATGTATAATTTAATTGTAATTGGGCTTGCCGCTTTTCGGAGCGGTTTTGCTTGAGAACGGAGTTAGCCTGAGCTAACTCAATTAAAATATTCGGGAGGCAAAACACATGAAAAAAATAACTCTTAAGATCGACGGTATGATGTGCGGAATGTGCGAAAGCCATATAAACGACGCGATACGCCGGAGCTTTCATGTAAAAAAAGTCAAGTCGTCGCATACTAAAGGAGAAACCGTGATAATATCTGAAACCGATATCAGCGAAGAGGATCTACGCGACGCAGTCGAAAGTACAGGCTACAAGGTCATTTCAGCTTCGAGCGAGCCATATGAGAAAAAAGGACTTTTCGGGTGAGCGGCACAAAAAAGCGCCGCGTACTGAAAAGCACCGCGGCACGTAAAGATGATGTTGAAATTTAATTTTTAATTTACCTCGACGAACTTATCACCGTCAATGGTGTAGCCGTCGGGTACTCCATCAAAATATTTGAAAGAACGTCCGACAAGTGCGTCGACGTCGGTAGTTTCCTTTAATACGCCGATCGCCTTAAGGTCGGTGCAGACGTTCGTAAGTGCGTCATAGCCGCCCTTGACGCTCGGCACAAAGTTGTAAGTACCAAGGATCTTCGCGTTTTCGGCGGGATCTCCGCTGACGTATTCACCGTCGACCTGCATCTTTGCCGCTTCGTCAATATTAGCGGCTACCCACGCCGAGCCTTTAAGTACCGCTCGTGTAAACGCTGCGGCAATATCGGGGTGGTTTTCCGCAAGCTCGGAGGATACAAAGCTTACGCAGCAGTACTCGCTTGCGTAAGGCTCTGTGGCAGCGGTATCGAGCAGCACCTTAAGTCCGTATTCGTTCTGAGCGTTGGTTCCTACGGGATCAGGAGTGGCAATAGCGTCAACAGCGCCGTTCATGAGTGCTATAGGCTGGTCGGTAGTGTTGTAGACCGCAAATGTCACATCGCTCGACGCAGCCGATATATCCACTCCCGCTGCGTAAAGCGCACGCTTTGCGGTAACGGCTTCCGACCCCGCAAGAGAGCTTACTCCTATAGTCTTTCCTTTCAGGTCTTCAATGGAATTTATCCCCGAATCCGCTTTAACAAGTATCTTCGTGCAGCCCGTGTGCATTCCGGAAGTTATGACCATATTCAGACCGTTCTCTATAGGCTGCACGAATTTGCCCACAAGACCGAATCCGCAGTCGATAGTCCCCGCTCCGAGAGCCGCCTGAATATCGCCGCCCCCGAAATCGACACGTTCCCAGTTTATACCCTCGTCATCAAGGAAACCGAGTTCCATCGCTGCCTGAAGCGGAGCATGGCACAAAGCTCCCTGAGTTTCTCCTACCTTCAGAACATAGGTATCGCCGTTGACGCCGCCGTTATTTGTGCTGCCGCCGCTTGCGCCATTGGAATTGCCCGAATTCACTTCAGAGCAAGCCGATGCGGAAAGCGCGGCTCCCGCCGCAAGTATAGCAGCTATAAATTTGTTGATCTTCATAAAATTCTTCCTTTCTTTCGCTGAAAAGTTTATGTAATATTATCTTTCGGAAATCAGCAGCATCTGCCGAGATCCGCGGCAGTACCGACCGTATCCGTCAATTCGGCAGCGTGACCCGTATGATCGTTTTGTGAGTTTTCCGAAATATTCGAGGAATTTTCATCGCACGCAGAAAGCAAAACCGCAATTGCGAACACCGCGACCCCCACGGTCAATTTCTTCGGTAATTTCAAATCTGTCACCCCTTAAATATTGTATTCTATCTCGTGCTCCTTGCCCGCAAAGTCGAGTATTTTCAGTATTTCGCTTCTAAGGCGTATGAATTCGGGATTGTTTCTGTCGCGCGGCTGCGAAAGCGTCACGGTAAGCACCTTTTCTATTTTCGCAGGACGCGGCGACATCACAACTATTTTGTCCGAGAGATACACCGCCTCGTCAACATCGTGAGTCACCATTACCATGGTCATATTTTTCTCGTGCTTTATGCGGAGCAGTTCGTCCTGCATATTCATTCTCGTGAACGCGTCAAGCGCTCCGAGAGGTTCGTCAAGCAGCAGCGCCTTGGGGTGTCCTATCAATGCCCTAGCAAGTGAAGCACGCTGGCACATTCCTCCCGAAAGCTGATGAGGAAACGATTTTTCAAATCCCTTAAGTCCCACCAGTTCTATATATTCATCAACAGTTTCCTTTTTCTCTTTGAATATGTGACGTGTTTTCAGCCCGAACGCAACGTTCTCGTAGATATTCAGCCACGGGAAAAGATTATGCTCCTGAAAGACAAGCCCGCGGTCATAGTTGGGCTTTGTGATTTTTTCGCCGTCAATATAGACTGTTCCCTCAGTCGGTTTGTCAAGCCCCGCAAGCAGTCGCAGCATGGTCGATTTTCCGCAGCCCGACGGACCGATAAGGCACACCATATCCCCCTGTTCTATCGTGAGATCCACTCCGTTCAGAGCATCCACTCTTTCGCCGTCCACACGGATAAAGCTCTTTTTTACATTCTCGAAAACAATTTCGCCTACCATTTGATAACTCCCTTCTGCCATGCGAGAACACGGTCGCGTATCTTGAAAAGTATCGTTATTACGAGGAAGAACAAAACAGCGATAACGATAAGTCCCGCGTAGACATTCGCGTATGCCATCATTTCCTTTTGCCAGTTTACATACCAGCCCATACCGTACTTTGCGCCGATCATTTCGGCGGTCATTAACGCTACGAACGATGAGCAGATACCGTTGAAAAGTCCTAGGAAAATACTGGGCATCGCGGCGGGGATACCTACTTTTACAATTCGCTGAAAAGTGTTTGAGCCGAGCGTTGAAGCCACTTCAAAGTAAGAATTCTTTACGTTGGAAATACCGCTTGACGTAAGCACGACAGTCGGAAACCACACCGAAAGTCCGATAATGAACGCGCTTGCCGAACGCGCCGTAGGAAACGCGATAAGCACTATCGGTATCCATGCTGTCGAGGGTATCGGTCCGAGGATACGCACCAGAGGATTTATCCAGTAGCTTATATGCTTTGAAAATCCGACTCCCACGCCCATAAGGAAACCGATCACAAGACCTCCCACAACACCTGCAAGAAGTATTCCTGAGGAATAGCCCACACATTTAAGTATCAGCTGATGATCCTCGAAAAGAGTTCCGAAAACGCGGTCAAGCGTCGGAAAATAAAGCGTCGGCAGCACGGCTGTTTTCGCCGTGAGAATATTCAGCACGTTCAGAAACAGTATCACTCCTGCCACGAACGGCGCACGGTAAAACGTGCCTTCGCGGGGCGCAGCGGAATTTCTGTGCCTGAAATAACCGATTATCGCCACTGCAAAATAGACTATTACGATCGCGGGCAAAAGCCACGCAAAGTAAGGGTGAGCCGCCGCCTGGTGCTTCGGCGAATCCGGCACAGCGAGAGCGATCACCTCGGCAGCCGCCGCCGACAAAATCAACAGCAGCGGATATATTATTGTTTTCTTCATATGCGTTGTTCTCCGTTATTTTATATTTCCCACGGGGATCTTGGAGTAGTCGATCTCCTCACCGACAGGTGCGAGAAGCAACTTTTTGTAATAAGCTCTCGACTGATAAAGCGCCCCGACGGGATTGTGCGCGAGAACTCTGTCCTTTGTCACGAGCGTTGTCGTAAGTCCGTTCGCATACTTGTAGAACAGGCTGTCGTGACCGACACAAAGTCCTACGACGACATTAAGGTCTACTTTTTCGCGGTTAAGTATTTTAGCCTGCAGAATGGGGTTGCACATCACCTTGCCGGTTACGCAGGTGTATTTTTCGTCTATCCCGATATCGACCTTGTCGACCGAGCCGGATTTGCAGCTTATCCCGTATACCTCAAAACCGTTGAGCTTGAGTATCTTCGCGAAGATCCTGCTCTCCTCGATAAGACCGATACAGGTGGCGATGCCTATCTTTTTTGCGCCGATCCTGCGTGCGAATTCAACTATTTCCTCGACGCGGGTATATTTCCCGTAGAATCCGCCCTCTACCTCCGCGGCGGCGATGGCAACTTTTTTGTTTATTCTGTTGTTTGTGTAGAGCTTTACGACCTCGTTTATTTCCTCTTCTGTAAGAGCGGCAGTCGGGCAGAATTCGGGATAATTTCCGTTTCTTTTCGCGCAGTTCATAACCGAGCAGTCGGTGCAGCTAAGGCAAGGCGAAGCCGCGGCAGGATTTGTTGTTTTGGTTTTGTCAGACATAATATGACCTCCGATAAAATAAATAAAAAGGACGCACCGACGCGTCCCCGACTATGCTTTGACCATTATTGCGGAAAACATATCGCACAGAAAACACGCCGTATATACCCGTATCCATGACACAGGCGCATACACATCATTTTCCGCGAGTCGTTTATGTAGGAGCGTGAAAGCATAGTGATCTCTCCTTGAAATTGAATGCCTACCAATTTAGTAGTCTTTCGTATAATCATATTATATCACCAACGAAAAGAATTGTCAAGGCTTTTACAGCCGTTGAATTTATATAAATAACCTATTCCGAGTTATAAAAAGAGCCGATATGTGGGGATATAGACTGCAAAACGCATAGCGGCAGACTGCATTATTACAAAAAAATTTCAGCGATTATATGTGCGAGAAATGATGAATTCAAACGACTAATAGGTGAAGAGAAAAAATGCGGAAAGGAGCGTCTGAATGGATAACGGTGCAAGTAGCTACCGCCGTTACCTTGACGGCGACGACAGCGGGCTTTCGGAAATAGTTGAAACGTACAAGGACGGTCTTATTCTATATATCAACACTTTTGTAAACAATATTTGCGCTGCCGAGGAGCTTGCTGAAGACACCTTCTTCAGGCTGATAACAAAAAAGCCGAGGTTTTCGGGGAAATGCAGCTTTAAGACGTGGCTGTACACAATTGGGCGTAATGTCGCGGTCGATCATATAAGGCACAGCTCGAAGCTCTCTAACACGCCTATTGAAGATATGGAAAACTATATTTTCGACGAGCAGTGTCTTGAAGAGTCGTACATAAAAGAAGAACGAAAAATGACGGTGCATAAGGCGCTTTCAAAGCTCAGTCCCGATTACAGACAGATATTGTGGCTCATTTATTTTGAGGAATTATCAAATAAAGATGCCGCAAGGATAATGAAAAAGTCCCCGCGCCAGATAACAGACCTTTTATATCACGCAAAACTTTCTCTCAAAAACATTCTAACAAAGGAGGGCTTTATTTATGAAGACATCTGAAGAAATGACAAAAAGCCTGCTCAAACGCAGAAACGAATATTTCTCGGCTCAAAAGCGCAGAAGGACTGCCGCCGTTAAAATAGCGAGGGCGGGGTCTGTGACCTGCTGTGTTGCCGCGGCGGCAGTTGTGGGCGTAAATGTTCTTAATCGGAAAAATTCCGTTACAAACGACATCACGCCCGTTGTTTCAACACCCGACACTAACCAAAATTCAAACAGCGCAATTTCTTCTTCTGACAGTGTCAACAATTCTCAGACGCCGAATGTTCAGTCCACGCCGACAACATCAGAAACACCCGAAATACCCGAAAATGTCATCTGGTCGCAGAGCAGTACGGGCGGCGTAAGCATTTCCGAAAGCGTATGTATGACATTATGGCACGGAAAGCCTGTGTCGTATGAGTTAAAAAACGCGTTCGATAAATATGACGACGGCAGCATTTTCGCGGTGTCATTGCTGACAGGATACAGCGCTGACTATGTTTACAACGGCAGAACAATAAGTGAAATGCTCGATGAACAAACTGAACTTGGAAATAAAATTGAGAAACTCCGTGAGTTCGTGAAAACTTACGACTATGTAATGGAGCAGGAAGAAGTTCAACACCTTACATCGGGAGATGAAACGGAGATATTAAACACTTATGTAAATAACGGCAAGACAGTTATGGAAACATTAAAATCATTAGGCGATTATATAACGGACGGGAAGTTTGACAGAGAAAAACTTGAAGCCGATGTTGAGGCAGGGGAGAAAGCCCTTGAAAGTCTGCGTGATGAAATAATAATCGCTAAAGAGCTGTCACTAAAAGCTGCTTTTGAAAATACAATATCTGAACTCAAAGCAAAAAACATTCCGTTTGAGCTGCGCGAATTAAAGGGTGATATTCCTACGAATTACAGCAGGAACATTATCATAATTTACATCTCGGAAAACGATCTTGCGGACCTCGAACTAAGCGAACAGGATAGTATCCTATTCGGATTTGCAAGCAAAAACGCAAACGGCGAGGATATTGTATACGATATGATAGTTGAGTGTTGAGTAACGAATTCGCGGAATAGTTAATGGGGAGGACTTTTCAGGATTTTTCATATCTCCTTTAGTAATGCGGATTCGTGAATATCCCTTAGATGCCCCCTTTTGAGCGGGGCATTTTTCGTGCTATCTGTGGGACGTCCCCCTTCGTTGTCGTCGGCGACGTCAGCGCATCGTAAGCGGTCTGGAGAGCCTCATAGGCGGTTTTGAGGTCCTTTTCCGCATCGGTGGGCTTGTCGGAATTCTTGTTGTCAGTGTGCAGACGGTTGAACTCCTGGAACTCTCTCGAATCATCGAATACTTCGTTATCGTCAATGTCCTCGCCGTCAGCGTCCAGAGTGGAAAGCTTATAAGCAACGTCTGTCATGGCGGTCTTAAGCGCTTCGCTGTCATTCTTGTCAAGGTACTCCGCAACCTCAACTATAAGATCTCTGATCTCGCCGTAGCTTATAGCGTAATCCTGAAGCTCCTTGTCAAGATTATTGTACTTGCCCTCAAGAGCCTTGTATGTTTCGGTAGCCGTCAGACTAACCTCTGTACCGGCAACTTCAACACCATACTCAGCCTTATAGCTTACAGCGTCGCCCTCTTTGTAGTTCTTGGTCTTGTTAGCCGCAGCAAGCCACTCAATAGCTGCCTTACGCGCTTCAACAAGGGCAACGTGGTTTTCCTGGAATTTAGATGCGTCACCTGTCTTTTCCGCAAGGTCGTAAGCCTTTTCAATCAGATCCTTAACATTGCTCTTGGTGTATGTTTTGGAATCGTTCTTGGGGAAGAGGTCTTCAAGAGCATACTGCAGATTTCTCTTAATGAGAGTCCACTCGGCTACCGAGCCTGTAGCCTTGGAAACCGTGTCATTTTCGTCGATCTCGCCGATAGCGTCAAGCAGGCTCTTCTCGCCATCCGACTTGTCAATCGTCTCGGCAGTCAAATACTTTTCCGCAACCGTTGCAGCCTTTTCAAGGTCAGCCGCATTCTCGATTTTTGTACTTTCCTTTATACCGGCAAGAACAACGTTCTTTTCAGCTTCCGCAAGTTTCTCAGTCGTGCTCCCGCTTTCCTTATCAGCTGTAATCTTCGCGTCCGCTTTGGTGAACTTCCCCGACATTACTTTATCATTAGCGTGCTTCCCACCACAATCTGTGTCTATATAATCATTCCATGCATCTTTAAATTCTTCAAACTCACGTTCCAAATCCAGAACGTCCTGCGCGGTGTAGCTAAGGAACAAGCCCTCAACATCAGTCAAATCCTCGCTATCACTGTTAACTTTCTTCAAGCAATCGCTACTATTAAATACATTTTCATCAACTATTCTATACCACCTGTTAAGGAACTCATCATAAGCTTCCCAAAGATCCTTGAAATCCTTGCTCTTTTTGCAGCCGCTGCTTATCGGATTATCCGCTTCTTCATTACCATTATATTCATTTGTTTCATTAGCGCAATTCGCTCCGACTACGCAAAGCTCCATATATACATCGAGGAATGCTTTCATGGTACTTGCATCAAACTTTTTGTCTGCATTAGTCTTTGCTCCTTCCTCAGCCTCCCCAGCCTCATCAACACTTTCAGGTGCATTTTCGATTGCTTTACCAAACGCTGTCAAATCCGCAAGTTCAACCGGAACAAACTGGAGCAGATCGGTACCCTTTGTGATCTTCTTATCCTTGCCTGTGTCCTTATCATAAGCAAGTGTTTCCTTAACACTGATAAATCCATCGTCGTCGACCTTTATGGTGGTAGACGCTGTAGCCTTCATCGTTTTGCTTTCCGCGTCGTAAACAGCGTCGCTGTCGATATCATGTACAAGCTTCTGAGCCTCGGTAAGCATAGCTGCCGCAACGAAGTCATTGTGGTACTCCTTGATGAGCTTCTCAACGTCAGCCTTTGCCGCACGCTTGGTGTTATCCTCAGTCCAGCCGTTGAAAACAGCCACAGCGTCCTTTGCAGCCTTGTAAGCGTTAACAATATCCTCATCGGAAGTTACCTTAGAAGACGCGATCTCATCAAAACGAGCATACTGTTTGTTGATTCCCTCTTCCACAGTGCCGCTTCCAATAACCTTTATCCATGTTTGCGTTGCTGTAGTACTCTGCACCGCTTCCGCTTTGCCCTTATCATCCGGGATCGCAATCTGGCTTTTGCCCTTAACGATCTCAAGCAGATTGCCAAAAGTGATGTACTTTGCCTTTGTTACTTTGGACAGGATCTTGTCGCCGTTTTCGTCCTTCTTATTGCCTGTAGTAGGAGCAACAGAGCAGGTTCCGCGTCTCCAGCTCTCGTAAGAGGTTTCGCCTGCTATGATCGCTTCATACTGCTTAAGAACAGCTCTGAACTCTGCTTTGGTTACTGTGTCAAGCTCTTTGAGGTTATTCTTAGCCTCTACAAGCTGAAGATAAGCGTCGGAGATAAGTCTGCCGTCGTTGGAATCGACATAGCTCAGAGCCTCGTCGTAAGCGGACTCAAAGTCACTCCAGCTGTCCTCGTCATAGATAGTGTCGCCGAGTACCTCGTTAAGAACGTTTTCGGTATCATAGATGCCTTTGTACTCATCAAGTTTCCCTGCGAGTTCGTCCTTGTTGTACTGTTTCATTCCATCGCGGACAGCTTTAAGCATCTGGTATGCTGCGGTGAAGTCTTCTGCAGTAGCCTTGTTATTTGCGAGAACATTCTCAGCGTAGTCGATAGCGTCCTGGAAGTATTCGCCCTGAACTGTTCCGTATTCAAAGATGTCGTCCTCGCGGAATTTTTCAAAGCTGTCTACATACTTCTGGAG
>CANRNN010000018.1 GCA_947632025.1 uncultured Clostridia bacterium
GGCGAGCGTTTGCCGAGCGTTGACGGGTTGATTGTAGGCTGTCAGGAAACGGCGACCGGCATGACTGCGCTTGTCGACGACGCGGATATTCACACGCTGATGATAGGCGCGTCGGGCGTCGGCAAGACCGCGAATTTCTTGTACCCGAACATCGAATACTGCTGCGCGGCGGGAATGTCGTTCGTCACGACCGACAGCAAGGGGGACCTCTATCGAAACACTGCCACCATCGCCGAACGTTATTACGGCTACAAAATTTCTGTGATTGATTTGCGAAATCCGACGCGCAGCAGCGGCTACAATATGCTGTATCTTGTCAACAAGTACATGGATTTGTACAAGGCTGAAAACAAGTTGGAATTCAAGGCGAAATCCGAAAAGTTCGCAAAAATAACCGCCAAAACCATAATTTCGGCGGGCGGCGATGTTTCAAATATGGGGCAGAACGCGTTTTTCTACGAGGCTGCGGAGGGATTGCTGACGGCGGTCATTCTGCTTGTTGCGGAATTTTGTCCGCCCGAAAAACGGCACATAATAAGCGTTTTCAAACTGATACAAGACCTGCTCGCGCCGTCCGAGGTAAAGGGCGTTTCGCGGTTTAAGCAACTTATAGACAAGCTGCCGAGCGAACACAAAGCGCGGTGGTTCGCGGGGGCAGCGCTCAACTCCTCCGAACAGGCAATGGCAAGCGTTATGTCAACTGCGCTGTCCCGACTGAACTCGTTCATTGACTCAGAACTTGAACAAATCCTCTGCTTTGACACTTCGATTGACGTTGAGGAATTCTGTTCACGAAAATCCGCGATTTACCTCGTTCTGCCGGAGGAAGATACCACGAAACACTTTCTCATTTCGCTTATTTTTCAGCAACTTTACCGCGAAATGCTGACGGTAGCAGACGAGAAAAACGGTAAGCTTGATAAGCGCGTGATGTTCTACATGGACGAAATAGGCACGCTGCCGAAGATTGAGGGATTGGAGATGATATTTTCCGCGTCGCGATCCCGAAAAATTTCGATTGTAGCAATCATACAATCCCTCGCGCAGTTTGAGAAAACCTACGGCAAAGAGGGCGCGGAAATTATCGTTGACAATTGCCAATGCACGCTGTTCGGAGCGTTCGCGCCTAACTCCAAGACCGCCGAGGCGATGTCTCAAAACCTTGGAAAGCAGACCGTTCTCAGCGGTTCTGTGTCGCGATCTTCGGGGAATGGCGGTGGTTCTCGGCAATTACAAATGATCGAACGCCCGCTTATGACGGTTGACGAGCTGAAATCCATGCCGAAAGGGAATTTTATTGTGATGAAAACAGGTTGCTATCCTATGAAAACAAGGCTCAAGCTGTTCTTTAAGTGGGGGATACAGTTTGAGGACGCATACTCGATTGAGGAAAAGTCCGAAAGAAGGGTGCAGTACGCCGATTGCCGAGAAGTTGAAAACGAGATAATTAAGGCATACCCGCCGAAGGCTGCGGCAATAGAGTTTGGCGACAGGTTCGAGGACAATGTTCCCGAACCAACAGAACGAACACACTCGCCGAGGACGAAAAAATACTCGGAATAATTATCAACCCCTTCAACTCTGCAACGATTGCAGAGTTAAACTGTAAATCACAAAAAGCGGTTGACTTTTAAAAAATATTGAAGTATAATAATATCAAAGCAAGGGTGCTTTATATACGCCCTTGCTTTTTTTTATTTCATCAAATAGAACAGAGAAAGGAACAAAGAAATGGGTCTTGTCAGAGTAGAAATTATTGTGAATGTCCTCAAAATGGACGCGCTTCTTGAAATTATCAAGAAGAACAAAATAACAGGAATGACCGTTTTCAAAGGGCTTGGCTGCGGCGTTCAGTACGGAACTCCCGAATACCGCGAAAACGACACGAGCGTTATCGAACTTCTCGATAAGGTCATTGTTATGATCGTAATGCCCGAGGAGGAGCTGGACAACTTTATAAAACACGTTGAAAAAGGTCTTTATACGGGGCATATCGGCGATGGTAAAATTTTCGTTTCACGCGTCGAAAATGCGTTCAGAATACGAACCGGCGAAGAAGGTCAAGAGGCTATCGTGCCGGGGAATTTGTGAGGCGCAGTATGGAAAAGAAAATCGGTCTTGCGAGCGCGGTCGCCACGGGCGTTGGGCTTATTTTAGCCACAAGCTGTCTGTTGGTAATAGGTCAGGGCGTTTCGCAAATAGGAAATTCGTTCGTTTTTTCAATGCTTATTGCCCTCGCGTTCAACGCCTTTACCGCGCTTTCGGTAAGCGAACTTAATGCGCTTATGCCGCAGCTTACGGGCGGACTGGCGCAATATACGCTTGTCGGAATGGGGAGATTTTTTTCCGTTTTGACAATGGTCGGCGGATATGTTGTCGGAATGACGATATTCGGAAGTCTTGAGGGAACGATGTTCGGAAGAACCATGAATATGCTGTTCCCGAATTTGGGCATACCGATGCCGATTTACGGTATTGTGCTTATGGCGGTCATTGTCCTTGCGAATTGCCGCGGAGTTGATATGTTTGCAAAGGTGCAAAATGTCGTAGCATATTCGCTTATAATCTCGCTGATTTTAATGGGTCTTGTAGGTTGCTTTCATCTCGGTCAGGGCGAAATTATCGAACAGGACACGGGATTAAACGCCTCCTTCGGTGAAATTATGGGACTTGTGGGAACGGCGTTTTATATGTTCGTCGGCTGTGAATTTGTTGTACCGTTAAGCCCGTTTGCAAAAAAGCCGCACATAACCATTCCTCTCGGTATGATAGGAAGTCTTGCGGTTGTGTTTATAATGCAGCTGTTCTGCGTTTTCGGATTTTCAAACTACGTTTCGTTTGCAGATTTGGGAACAAGCGAGTCGCCTCATATGCTGTACGGCGTGGCGGTACTCGGCGAATTTGGGCGGTACTGGATGGGAGTAGTGTCAATTCTCGCGGTTATAAGCACGGCGAATACTGTTGTAAACTCTATTTCCTATCTTCTTTCGGGAATGTCGCGGATAAATCTTGTTCCTGAAATTTTCGGCAGGAAAAACAAAAAAGGCGCGCCGTACATAGGGATAATTACAATAGGCACAGCGATGACGGTTCTGGTAGTATTAAGTCTTGTAGCTTCCGATTTGCTGAACTTTTTCCTGAAAGTTGCAAGCGTTTTCTGGATAATCGTGTATCTTGTACTTCACGTTGACGTTATCATTCTGCGTTTTCGTATGCCGAAAGTGCCGAGAACATTTAAAGTGCCGCTTGGAATTGTAATACCGATACTCGGAATAATAGGCGACATTTATATGATTTACGGAATTGACAGCAACCCCGAAGTGCGGAAAAACGTATTTATCGCCTGCGGAGTGATGTTTGTGGTGCTTACGGTATACTCGCTTTTCTGGGTGAAGAAAGTGATGAAAAAGCCGCTGTTCGAGCCTGTTCCGATAAAGGACGTTATGGCAATGGAAAACGAACGGTATTACAAATATCATAAACGATAATATCACAAATGCGCGGTTTGATAAAAGCCGCGCTTTTTTGTTATTTAACGTTCAATCTTGCTCCGTCAAGAAACGCAATGCTCTTTGAAAACCGGTGAATGCCATGAGAATTTTCGCGGTACATAAGCAGTCTTTCCAGCCCGAAACCTATACCTACCCATGTTGAATTTATCCCCCAACGGGCGTCAAGCGGGTGCGGACCCATTGACGTCGAGGCAAGCTCCAAACCGTCACGTCCGACAAAATCAAGCCCCTCCCCGTAAACCACGGAATTTTCCAAAATCATATCGTACTCGTCAATTCCCGCCGCCGAAAGAACAGCTTTTCCGAATTGCTTCAGGTGTTCGCTGCGTTCATTTTCGGGAAGTCCCCACTCCACAAGGTTCAGCATGGTAAACTCTTTCAGGTGAGAACGCCCCTCGGTTTCCCTGCGAAAACAGCTGCCTATCTCAAATATCCTGAGCGGTTTTCCTGCGGTTATTTTCAAGAGGTCTTTTGAAACGCTGTACAAATTCGGCGCAAGCATGGGTCTTAAGCATTTGTTTTTGTCAACTCTGAAAACCTGTTCGTTAAGCGGGTGAGAGCCGTCTATCGTCATACGTTCAAGAAACTTGTCGGAAATAATTATCGGAGTTGTCACCTGAGTAAAACCGAGCTTACAAAGCGCGTCTGACAATGCGTATTCAAGCGCGCAAAGCTCTGGTCTGTGCTTAGTGTTCAGCAAATCGAGCAAATGCTCCTTGTTTTCGCGCGAAAGGTGTTTTTCGGTTTCCTGAAAGTATTTGTCGCGCTCCTCGCTTGTGCTGAAAACAGGCGTTTGTTCAACATCTGCGCCAAGATCCGAAAGGCGGTTTTGCTGAGTTTCGGAAAGTTTAAATTTGTCGTCCATAATTCACCTCAAACAATATGCTTTTTGGAATTTGTGAATACCGTCGCGGAATATTTTTCGAGTTTCCATGACGGGATTTTGCATTTTGGGCAAGGCTCTTTGCAAAATCGGTTTCTGAGCCACCTCGCGCTTCGGCTGTTTTTGGAATTTCGGCAGGTGAAAACTAACCCGCAATGGGTGGTTATCGTCAGCATATCCTGCGTTTGGACGATTGACTTCACCCCGTGAAGCACTCCCGACCGCGACGCCCACAGCTTTACTTTATCGACCAGCGCGAACAGCGTCTGCCGCTTGAAAATATAACGCTTTTCCAAGTTAATCACTCCATTCTGCTTATGCAATCGTAGTACATGGCAATCGTTCCGAGTTCCAAAGGATTGTGTATAAGCGTTATCTTCGCGGCGGCTTTCGGCGTAAGGCTTAACGGCATTCCCGGAACGGAATACACGGCGTTTTCGCAAACGTCATTTTCGGAAATCCAGTCCCCGACGGGCGTTGCGTCAAGGACAAATTTATAATTACAAAGTTTCGGCAACTCGCATAATACTGCGGTATTATCATTTTCAAGCCGCCTTGATTTTTCTGATACGGGGTCGTAAACTTCAACCCTCGCGCCGTTGCTGCTTAAATACTCGCAGGCTGCCGCACCGACGGGTCCCGCGCCCAGAACAAGAACGGTTTGCCCGCTGCAATTTGCCGCGCTGTTCAACGCCGCCGCGAACGCTGTTCCCGTGGCGTAACCATTGTCGGAGCAAACGCGCGAGGTTGTCGAAAATGCGACATATGCGTTGTCGTCCGCCGCGAAAATCAACTTGGCTTTTTTAAGAAATGCCTCCTGGAACCCGAACACATCAGTTTGCTCTGTTACAAAAGCGTCTGCGCCTATGTGCCTTAAAATATCGCATACCGACGCGGAAAAACGCTCTATCGTCCCCAGACCGCTCGTTATCGGAACAACTGCGGTTTTAAGGCTTTCGGGCTTTGTTATGCCGAAAATTTCGCGGCATAATGCGTCCATCGTTTTCCCCGTCTGACTTTTAAAAATTTCGTCATATTCGGCGATATCGCGGCTAATATTTTTTATATCGCCCGGCAGAAGTCTTGACATATTTTTCTCCTTTCGTCAATCCGAAATTATGGGAATATTGAATTTTTCCGAGATGAGTTTCAGTGAGCGGTTTCTTTTGTTTTCAGCTTCTGAAATGCTGTCAGCGGTAAATATCATAATTGCGCGGAAATCGCCTGTTCCGCGGTAGTTTGAAACCGCTTCGTCCGCGCCGAAAAATCCGCTTATAATGCGAAGTTTTCCGCAGTCTGACATGATATGTTCGCCGAGGATTTCAACCCCGCGCGGCGATGATTTTATCTGACAATAACAGCAAAATTTGCGTTTATTTTTCTTTTCATTTGAGCTTCCGAAAACCTTCATCTCCGCAAGCCATTTCACCATATTAAACCCGCTTGCATGATATACCGAAACGGGCGTTTGACTTGGCAGCCGCGCGTCAATTTCAAGTATTTTCAGCACGCCGCCGTGAGAAATGACTTCAATATCGAAAATCCCCTCGCAATGAAGCGCGCTGTCAAGTTTTTCGGCGATTTCAAACATTTGCGCGGTTTCGTTTTCGGAAATTTCGGCGGGTGCAATTATTTCCTTGCAGTCGTAATTATTATCAACGACAACCTCGGTTATCATCGGGAAAACCGTCTTCCCGTTTATCCTCAGCACCTCAAGCGAATAGGATTTTCCCGAAAGATATTCGCCGATTATCGGAGTATGCCCGTCGTATTTTTCGAGAACGGCTTCGAGGTCATTTTCGTTCTCCGCTTTGAAAACCATTTTGCTTCCGCTTAAGTCGTCCGGCTTTATAATCACCGGAAAACCACAATCGGGATATTTTTGCGGAACAAGGAGTTCAAGCGTTCCGAAAAGTTTATCCGAGCGTGATTTTGATGATGAAACTGCATAAGCGCGCTTGTCAAAAATCACGGGAGTATTGGTGAGTTCTCCGTATTGCAAAAGCCTTTCGCAGACTTCGATATTTTCAACTGCGGGCAAAACAGCATCATTTTCCCTGAAAAGTTTTGTCATAATTTCGCTGTCAAAAAAATCACAGCATACAAACCTGTCCGCAAGTCCCGCCGCGCAGGAGTTTTCGTCCCTGTCAACCGCTGTCGTGAAAAATCCCGCTTTCTTCGCAAGATAAACCGCCTCAACCCCCTGAAGCCTGCAGCCGATTATCAGAATATTCATACCTTAATTCCTCTATCGTTTCTCTGTATTTTTGCGGAGTTGAGATTTTCAGCCCGCATTTTAAAATTGTGTCGGAAATTCCCGAAACCGTGCGGTGTCCGTCGTCAATGTCAAGTTCCGACTGCGCAACGCCCGCTAGTCCCTCGTTCGGCGGGATAATTGAAGTTACCACATTCGCGCCTGCCATAAGCCTTTGTTCAAGTCCCGAAATCCCGTCAACGTCAAGCGATGCGGGGATTAGCTTGTCGGGGAACAACAGCCGCATTATCGCTATATCCAGAAGTTCTCCCGAAAAATCGGGGATTTTCGGCGTTTCCATGGGTGTGTTTTTCTGCGAAACAAACGTCATTACCCTGACCTGCGAAGCAGAAATCCTTTGCATTTCTCTGAACGAATGTACCTTGTCGTCAGCCGTTTCGCCGACACCCGTAAGAAGCCCTTCTTCAATCAACATTCCCGATGATTTCGCGGTTTTCTTGCAGTTCATGCGCTCGTCATAGCTTTGCTCAACGCGCAGTTTTCTGAATAATTCCCGCGAATGTGTTTCCTGATAAAGCGCGTACCAGTCAGCGCCTGCATTTGCGAGTTGCTTGATTTGCCCGTCGGAAAGCACTCCCGGAGATACCATAACCGCAAGGCGAGTTTTTGCTTTGACTTCTTTTACAATATTTACAAGTTCGTCAAAATGCTCCTGAAAATACCTGTCCTCGCCCATTGTAAGGTCGATTAAATGCACTCCCGAATTTGCAAGCCTCACAGCCGCGTTGATAATTTCTTCGGCTGACTTTCGGTATCTCGGTGAAACTCCGTTGTTCCTGCGGTAAAAGCAGAAATTGCAGTTGTTTTTGCAGAACGTGCTGAAATAAACAAAGCCGTAAAGGAAAACCTCGTTTCCGAAATATCTCTCGCGGACTTTCCTCGCAAGAGCAAAGATTTTTTCACGTTCATTTTGGTTTGCACCAAGCAATATTTTTATATCCCCGTCCGAAAGAGGGATTTTGCTTTCGTATTTTTTCAATACCTTGTCAACCATTTTTCCACACTCCTATTTTCATGGCTTTCGCAAATCTTGTCTGAAACTCGCTGTCTGCGGCGGTTTCCACGAATATAACATTTCGGGCAAGCTTTTCCGCCTCGGCGCGTTTTTCAACGCTCAACAGCGCGTATCTTGCACCAACTCCCGCGGCATTTCCCACGGCGGTAATTATGTCAGCGTTGTCAAACGGCAGCATTCCCATTGCAACAACGGATTTCGAGTCGATAAAACTGCCGAACGCTCCTGCCAGAACCACCCTTTTCGGGAAAGCCATTCCGCTTTTTTCAATGATAAGTTCCGCTCCCGTGCAAAGCGCGGATTTCGCAAGCTGAACGGCTCTGATGTCCTTAGAAGTTACTACAATATCCCGCTCGTTTTCGTTCTGAGCAAAGTACAGAACATATTCGGGCTTGTTGTCCTGCCCTAAACGTATACGCGGATTGCCGGCAATATCTGCGAATTTTCCGCTCGGCAGAATTATCCCCGAAATCGCCATCTGCGCGACCGCGTCAATTATCCCCGAACCGCAGATACCGACGGGTTTTCCGCCGCCGATAACACTGAATGTCGGCTCAAAAGTTGTCGGGTCAATCGAAATATGCTCTATCGCGCCGTTCGCCGCCCTCATTCCGCACTTGATATGCGCGCCCTCGAGGGCAGGTCCCGTAGCGCAGGACGTGACGTAAATTTTGTCCTTGCAGCCGAACGCAATCTCGCTGTTTGTGCCGATGTCCACCACAAGTTCGGGTTCTTGTTTTTCGTAAAGTTCCTCTGCAACAAGCACGGCTACGTTGTCCGCTCCGATAAAACCCGCCTCGCTCGGCAAAAAGCAGACGTTCGCGCCGTCCATAAGCTGAAGTCCGACGTCGCTTGCCCTTACATCAACGCTCTCTGAAATCACCGCCGAAAACGGGGAAACTCCTATTGTCGCAGGGGAAATTCCGAGCGCGATATGCTGCATGACCGTATTGCCTGCGAAAACCGCTTCTGCTATTTGGTTTGGCTCTATTTCGGCATTTTCGCACATCTCCTTTGCAAGCGACATAATCCCGTCGACAAGCGCGCTGTGCATTTCACAAAGCCCGTTTTCGTTCATCATCGAATACGAAACGCGCGCCAGAACATCGTCTCCGTACCGCACCTGCGGGTTCATCATTGACGCGGAGGACACGGTATATCCTGTTTCAAGGTCAAGCAGAAACGCCGCAAGAGTTGTCGTTCCGATATCGACGGCAATCCCGAAAATTCTGACGTTCGCCCTCGGAAAAACGCCGATTATCCTCTTTCCTTTCCACACCGCCGCAGTTATGGTGTTTCTCCCTTTTTTAACGGCAGCAGGCAGACTTTTGAGGGCGTTGTAATCAATTTCGGGCTTTTCGGAAAATGCCTTTTGTTTTTCAAGTTCACGGCAGAGCCTTGTAAATTCATCAGTGCAGTTTTCGAGAGTTGCATTCGGCAGCGTCACCGTAAACGACTTTACAGCCGCGTTCGGTTTAAGTTTTCGGCTCTTTCCCTCGGACAGCACTACCTGATTGAAAACGCGGTTTTCGGGCAGTATTTCTGCCGTTATATTGCCGTAAATTTTAGTAAGGCAGGCAAGGCGCATTCCGCTGTCAATTTCACTTTGAGAGAAAATTTTCCGTTCCTTTTTGGTAATTTCGGAAACGTTTTCCATACCTCTTGCAATCCGTATCACACAACGTCCGCACATTCCCGCTCCGCCGCAGTCCGAAGCGAGATTTTCCCCGCACCGCCTTGCAATATCCAGGAGATTATCTCCCGCTTCGGCATTTTCGCAGACAATCTCCGACGGCTCAAATTCTACCTTAAACATAATTCCTCCAAAAAATAGAGGGAGAAACGCTAAGTTTCTCCCTTGTATTATTGATGAATAAGCTGTTTGGCGAAGAGTTCCGGTGCTGCCCCCGACTGTACGGATTTAGGGTCCGCATGATCACTTCGATCCACCCTCCGCGATTTGCCCGACTGCCGTTTAAAGCTGTCGGGCAGGAGCGGTGAAAACTGCCGAATATAACGCATTTACGACTGCCCTGAGCCGAAAACGCCGTATTTTGGCAATATTGTGCCGCTCGCTTTAAGTTCACTTATTCCAATAAGTAAGACCAAGTTCTGTAAGGATCTTGACCGCCTCGTTGTAAACCTCGATATATTCGTCAGTCGGAACAAGCTTTACAACATCATAGCACTCAGAAAACGTCTTGCCCGCAGGCGCGGTTTTATAATCTTTCTCGTACATTCCTACAAGTTTGTCGAGAATAACGTTTACCTCGTGCAAATCCATTCCCGCAACAGCGTGAGCCGCCTCGCCCATCATTCTCGCTTCCATGGCGGTAAACTGGTCAGTGTAAACGCCCTTTCTGGAGGCTACGCCGGACAGTATCTCGCGTCCGCTTATGGTGTCGGTAATCGCCTGAGCCGCAGTTTCAAGCAGGCACATTACTGTGCAAGGTCCTGCAAGCGTATAATACTGATTGCCGAGAATGAGGTGAGTGTTCTCCTCTATTGCACGCGCTGCATGACCCGCAACCGCAAGCGCCTCGCGAGCGGTCGTTATGCCCCAGCGAACGTGAACAGGTCCGTCAAGATGCCAAGAACCCTGCATCATAACAAAGGAGTTTAAAGTTGTCGCAACGTCAACTATAGCGGTTTCCTCCAGACCTCCGGCATACCCGCCGAAAATAGGCATCTGCTCAACCATAACACAGCTTCCGCTCAACGCGTAATGTGCGCCCTGGCACAATGCGTTGATGTCGATCTTGAGTTCGTTAAGCTGAGACACCTCGTGAGAATCGCTTGTTCTCATTCCGCCCGGAAAATCCGCTTCGATAACGCCTGCGGCACTAAGAGAAGTTTCGTTCCCCTAGAGCCCCATGCCCGCTCTGCCTGCTCTGCACTGTGCCTCGCGCACCTGCAAAGCCTCCGAACGGACAGCCATAAGTTCCCAGGGAGAACCGGGAGTAGGGTCCTTGCCCATAACCGTCTGCAAAACGCCGTCAACTATCGTATCGACAATAGGCTCCTGCGCATACGCCTGATGAATAGGCAGGAACAGCGCTTCCGAACAGGGAGAGCCTGTAGGTCCGCCCTGAATTACGGGCGCTTTTGCGTCATTGTAAGCGCGGGGAGTGACGTTTATTGCTTCCTGACCTTCGCCGTACTGGAAATGGTCGGGAGCGGATTCGATTGCGTGCAGAATTTCATCTCTCGTGTACTTGATAACGCGTCCCGTATCAATGCAGTAAATTCCGCAGGTCTCAAGCATTTCAAGACCCGCCTGGAACAGGTTGTTGATAAGCTCCTTATCTTCGGGAACGATAACGGTCTTATCCATTTTTATGTTGTACTTCTTTTTGAGTTCACGGGCAGTCGAGGGAATAACTTCATAGTCCCACTTTTTCTCTTCCATTTTAGGACCAGTTTTCGCACGGTCGTAAACATCAAAAACAGTTACGTTCTTTCCTACCGTTTTCATTTGTTCATGCCCCCTTTTTCTTTGCGATAAGCTCTTTCGCAACGTTTACCGCGTCGGTTGCAGTTTCGGAATAGCCGTCAGCACCGATTTGCGCGCACCATTCCTTTGAAACGGGTGCTCCGCCGAACATACAGATAAACTTGTCGCGGTCGCCGTCTTCTTTAAGATGGTCGACAATATCCCTCTGCGCGGGCATTGTCGTTGTCATAAGCGCAGAACCCGCGATTATGTCCGCACCGATTTCGCGCGCCTTGCTGATAACGTCCTCAACGGGAACGTCGCGCCCCATATCCACAACTTCAAAATTGTTCGCAGACAGCATTGTCTTTACGATATTCTTTCCGATGTCGTGAATATCTCCCTGCACCGTGTGGAGAACGACTTTTCCCTGAGATGCGCTTGACTTCTGCTCCTCGCTCATTCCCGATGTGAGGATAGCCACCGCCGCCTCAAACGCCTCCGACGCCATAAGCAGCTCCGGCACGAAAGCCTCGCCCTCGTCAAACAGGTCGCTCATGTGCTGCATACCTGCGGAAAGTCCGCTTGAAATGCATTCCAGAGGATCAAGTCCCGCCTCTACAGCCGCTTTCGCAGCGTCCGACGCCATGTCGGAGTCCATTTCGATAATGGAATTTTTGAGCTTTTCGTAAATTTCTTCCTTGCTCACAAGAAAACCTCCTTTGCCTTTCTTTTGTTGTTATAAAAGTCTGCGGTAACTTCTCCCGCCGACATTTACATTTTATCACACTGCTTTGTCGGTTTCAATACTTTTCAGCTGTTTTCCGCATTTATGATGAAACGTTCGATTTATTTCATCAATTTTGACGAAATCGGTATTTTCGTTTTCGCAAAACTCTTCGCCTATGCCGAATTGCTCGTCGACAGCACGGAAAATGATCCCTAAATACAGAACTTCGTCCTCGCCCGTAAACTCCGTATCAAGCATTTTCTTTATCTTGTCAAGGCGGTAGATAAACGAACTTCTGTGAAGATAAAGCTTTGCTGCGGCTTCAGAAACATTGAGGTTTGCGCGGATAAATGCGCGGAGTATTTTGTAATTTTCAAAGCCAAGGGTGCTGTCATTCTGAAGAAATTCAAAAAGTTTCGGAGTAAGCAACGCATTTATCGGCAGACTTGAATATCCCTTTTTCAGCAGATATTCAAGCCTGCAGTCGTCAAAGCAATAAACGCCCTTTTCCGACTGCTTGTTTTCGCAGAACGAAAGCACCGCCCTCGACTGGTTAAAATAATCCCGCACAAGTGAAATATCCGAAAATTCCGAGCTTATCCCCACAGACATTCCGAAATCTTTCGAAATACGTACAATCTCGGCAATACGCTCGTTTTTTTCGGAATTAGAGCGGGTAAGGTTGCACAAAAGATAAATAGCCTTGTTTTCGCGGACAGCTAAAGCGCCGCTTAAATGATGCCCGATATATCCGCACAGATAATTCAGAATATTGCGCTCGTTCTGCCCAAATCTCAGCTTTATAACGCAGCACAGATATTCGTCATCAATTCCCCAACCGTAAGCCGAAAGCGACGATATAAGCTCCGCAAGGCGGGTTTTCTTTGAGAACAAATAGCCGTACAGGCTGTTTTTAAGCTCGTTCAGGGCAATTCCCCCGTTCGGAGAATATTCGAGGTAACGGCTTAAATATTGCCCGAAAACGGCAAATCTTGTTATATCTCCGTCCGAAAACTCCTTGTCGGAATTGTCCGCAATTATCTGCCAGATTACCTGCTGTTCGCGCTCCATTGTCACGACAAGTTTGCGGTTGACTATGCCGAAATGAAGCGAGTTGTCAGAGTTGTCTGTTTCAACCGCGCCCACAATTTCAACAACGCTTTCTTCTTTAAGAAAGCCTTTTTCGGAAACAGACGAGTCCTGAAAACGTCCGCCGTCATCGCTCACCGCAAGCACTCTGTAATCGCTTGACGCAATCAGAAAAGGCTTGTTTATAATCGGACGGCAAACGGCGCATAACTCTTCAAAAGTTCCGTCTTTCATCAATACTTCGTTCATTTCGCTGTGCCACCTTGCGTAGCGTTCGAGCAGTTCAACGACAAGTTCGTAAATTTTCCCTATCTCGCTGTCCCTCGGCAGACAAATTACATCATGCGGCGTTTCGCTCATGGTATTTTCGTCAAGTTCGCCTATTACAATAAACGTGCTTGGCTGACCTTCCTGCGGGAAATCTTTCGGGTCTATGACGATATACACCGCGTTTTCTTTTATCGTGATAAGCGGGTTAAAGATTGTCGCGTACACAACAGGAAAACGGCTTTTCGCGCTCTGAAGCTTCATCGACAGCTTATTTGGAAAAAGCTCGCTTATAATATAACTGCTTACCGCCATAAAACCGCTCCTTTCGTTCAATTCGTGTCAGAATTCTATTCCCTTTCGGGCGGGAATATTTTTGTCATAAGGGTGCTTTTTGCACCTTATTTCTGAGATGTAATCCGCCGCATCGCAAAGCCGTTTGTCGGGCTCTCTCCCCGTTAAAACAATTTCAATTTCTTGATTTTCCCGAAGAAAATCGCACAATGAATTAATGTCAATTAAACCCGTATTTACGCAGGATATTATCTCGTCAAAAACTACCATACCGAATGTTTTATCGTCCGCGAGAAATTGCTTTATTTTCCCAAAATCCGCAGTATATTCCTTATGTGCGTTTTCCTTTTCAAAATCGTTCATTTCATATACGAATTTTCGTATTCTGAAACACGGGAAAACAACGATATTCGCAATTGAGCTTAAAACGTCGAGTTCGCTTGAATTGCCGCTTTTCATAAACTGACAGAAAAGCACTTTCCCGCCTGCTCCTGCAAATCTCGCCGCAAGTCCGACGGCAGCGGTCGTTTTCCCTTTGCCGTCGCCGCAATATATGTGTAACATTCTTTACCTCGCTTGTCGTCCCGCTTTGCAGTAATAGCACATTTTGCCTTTTCCGAGGCAGTTTTTGCAGTCCATTACCGGCAGCGACTCTTTATTTTTGCTGATAATAAAAAATCCGACGCAGCTTTTTGCGGGCAGCATAAACCCGCTCGGCAAAAGCGTTATGCCTATACTCCCGCAGTCGAGAAGTCTGAAAAACTTCACCACGTCCGACGCGGGCATTCCGTAAAACCCCGGACCAAATGACGCTGAAACAAAAACGCCCTCGCCGAAATGCCCGATAATTTTCTCTCTCAGCAAGTCGCGTCCTGCGTCTGTCACCGCCGTGCCGCCGATGTCAAAATACGCCTGATCTAAAACGCGGATGTTGTCGGTATAAATATCCCCGCTTGTAATTGCAAAGCATATGACGGAAATTATCCCGTCCGAGATTTTGTTTTCAAGCGCGGGGCAGGGGAAATGTTCATTTTCAATAACAAGCTCGCCGTTTCCTATACACTCGGGTTCATATTCCGAAACCACCGCTTTTATGTCGGCTTTTTTCATTACCGCGTCAAGGCATTCCATAGCGTGCGGATAGATTTTTTTAAGCGCGGGTTTGTCTTTGGAAAGCCCGCAGGTCAGTATGTAATTTTGCTCGATAAGGCGTGCGCCGCGCGTCTTGTCAAGCTGTATAACGCTGTTTTTCACCGCGCTCACACTCCTTGATTTAATTATACTCTCAAGTTTTTGGGTTGAAAAGATACAATTTCACTTAAAATGATTGGGACAATTATAAACTCTGAAACAATTGCAGAGTTTTGGGGAAATTGCTTGACAATAATTGTACAAAAAGATATAATATAAAGAAAGCCTTTATTTTGACAAAAGGAGAACAGCTGTGATATACATTAATGAAAATGACGACCGTCCTCTTTATCTTCAAATATACGATAACGTCCGTTCAAGCATACTTTCGGGCGCAGTCCAGAAAGACACTCCGCTGCCGCCCATCCGTGTGCTGTCGAAAAACTTGAAAGTCAGTAAAAACACCGTTGAACACGCGTATCAGGAACTGCTTGACGAAGGGTTAATACGTTCGGTTGTAGGTTCGGGATACTATGTAAACGACATTTCGGGGATGCGGTTTTCGTTTCCGACTGAGGAGCATATTGCCGAGGCGGTAAAACATAACACGGATTTCGCGCAATATGACTTTCGGTATTCTGTCGGCGATACTCAGCATTTTCCGTGGACAAAATGGAAGCAGTATGTCGACGACGCCGTATTGACAGAAGCGTCAAATCAGTTCGGAAAATACGAAAGCAACAAGGGCAGTTTTTTTCTCCGCGACGAGATAAGGGGCTTTTTGAAACGCGCCCGCGGAGTTGAATGCGAAACCGAGCAGGTCATAATCTGCGCGGGAACTCAATACGCGCTTGAAACGGTGCTTTCTCTGCTCCCCGCGCAAAAGAAACGCGCTGCATTTGAAGATCCGGGATATATAGGTATGCGGCAGGTTTTTCTGAACTGCGGATTTACCGTAAACTCAATCGGAATTACAAGCGACGGAATTGACATAAATCAGCTTGACAGCCTTGCTCCGGACGTTATCTACCTCACCCCGTCAAGGCAGTTTCCCACGGGCGTAACAACGTCGCTTGAAAAGCGGATTAAAATTCTCGAATGGGCAAAACTTCACGACGCATACATAATTGAAAACGATTATGACAGCGAATTTATGCAAAACAACCGAGTTATCCCGTCAATTCAGGCATTAGGAAAAGGCGAGCGCGTGATATATCTCGGAACGCTTTCCAAAGCCATTTCTCCGTCTATAAGATGCGCGTATTACATTCTCCCGAAACCGCTTGTTGAGGTTTACGAGGAAAAATATAAACATTACAATTCCGCGCTCCCAAGCTTTGTTCAGCTTGCAATTGCAAACTTCATAAAAGACGGTCATCTTGAAAAATATATCCGCAAGGTATCCGTTTTAAGCGACAAGAAATTCAAGAAGCTGTCAGATTCTCTGAAGAAATATCTGCCGAAGGACGTTGAAACAATAGGTTCTTCGGGAACGCATATTCTTGTCAGAATTCGCTGTTGTACAAACGAACGCGAGCTTATAGCGTTTATGAAAGAACGCGGAATAGGCATTCACGGAATAAAGAAAAATTACAACTCTCTCAAAGCACCCGAAAATGTGTTTATACTGGGATTTAGCTCTATCTCTGAAGAAAAAATTGAGAGCTATGTAAAACACCTTGCCGACGCTTTGAATGAATTTATTTCTTCAAAACAAAGCATCGGCAAGGCGAAATGAAAGGAACTGTTAAATTATTATTTGCGATTTTGGGGAAGATTTTTTATCTTCCCTAAAGCCAGATCAAGCGGTTTTCCGAGAATTACTGCCATTGCGAAATTTCCCGCGCAATGCACCAGGTCGAACGGTATTCCCGAAATCCAGTATGAAAGCGCATACGCGGGCGATACGAAAATGTACGGAACGGAGAAAATTGCTCCGAAACATAAACCGAACGCAGCGTTTATCAATGCCCAGACAAGCCAACTGTCGATTTTGCGAAGTTTGTTTACAAGCAGAGAATACCCTGCCCAAACCACGAGATACGTTGCCCACCAAAGCCCGAAACCCCAGGTAAACGCCGTGAGGAAAACGTAAACGAAACATGACAGCGTTCCCTCTTTTCCGAAATGCTTTGTAAACAACACCACCAGAAGCGTCACTATTTCAACGTTCGGCAAAAACGACAATGCAAGCTGTGATGCGTAAAGCAACGCACCGAGGAGCGCAATTCGGGTGATACTTTGAACCTTTAACTTTGCCATTACATATCATACCCGATTTTTAACTGCAATGTATAAACACCGCCGTCATTGAGCGCAATTTCGTCAACGCCCGTCATTGCGGACTCTCCGTTTACGAGAATGTTCCACCACGACTGATCCTCGTCAAGAGCCTTATAGCCTTGCACGGCGTTTATGTATCTGCCGAACTCGGAAGTTGTAAATTCAATCAAGCCTTTTTCTTCGAGCAAATCGCCCAGATACTCAAGGTCGGTTTTATAGCTTTCCTTAAAGCTGTAATTGTCGCGCTCGGAAAGCACTTCGACCGTCACGGTTTTACTGCCCTCTGACGGCACGTCCTTGTTTGCCTGATAAACAAACCAAAGCGAAACTGCGACGGCAACCAGCACCACAATGCCGATTATAATTCCTGCTGTTTTTCTTGTCTTGCTCATGATAAATTCCTCTCTTTGTTCTGAATTAGAAGGAAAGAGCCAAACGCAAAACAGCCAAACTGTCTAATTACGCAACTGTACAACTGCAATTCATCGCTCGTAAATTGCAGTGAAGATTACATTTAAAGAGCATTCCGACTTGACAGCAATAAGCTGAACTACGGCAGCGTGACTGCAGGGATTTTGACCCATTTCCCTCTTTGATTTGATTATATAACGTTTTTCTTTGTAATTAAAGATACAATTCGACAATATTTTCGAGTGACAATTTATGAAGTTAAAATCATCACTTCAAAAATACATTCCGTATAATCATACGGATAAATCCCGACATTTTTGAGATACACGCGTTCTGGCGTAAAGCCGTGTTCGCAGAGATAATTATTCATCAGCGTTATCCAGCTGTCGGACTTGAAAATCTCCGCATAACAGCAAATGTAATTCCCCGCGGGGATTGACACTATCCTGTTGTCTGGCAGCAGCGCCAAACTCGGTATTTCCGCAGTTTCTCCGCAAAGCGCGATATTGCCCTTTGCAAATTCATTTGCCGACAGCGAATAGCCGTACTGAACGCGCGCGGAATAGTGGTTTTCACGCGTGTATTTCAGCATTTCCTGCATACATTTATGAAGTTCAAAATATTGAATAGCGGTTGTTTCATTCCTGAGCGCGGGGGACAACTCGCAAATGGGGAAAAATGCCGCGCGTTTTTCGGGCAGCCACTTGAAAAACACCGTGTCACAGGGGTGCTGTTTTATTTCAAAACAGCGTTTCCACTGTTCCTCAAAAAAGAGCAGATCATCGCGCAAAATGGCATAACGGCGAAGCTTTTTCGTTGCCGATATTGCCGAATGATGAATGTGACTTAAAAGCTCCGACAGGCTTTTTGACTGTTTTAATTCCCGCAGTTTTTTCACGGGAATATCAAGCCTGCGGCAAATATAAACCGTTTCCACTTCCCAAAAATTTACCGCGTCATAATACCGATAACCCGTTTCTTTGTTTACATACGCGGGTTCAATCAAGCCCATTTTCTCGTAATATCTCAGCATTGCAACGCTCACTCCCGTTGCCGCGCTTATGTCGCCTATCGAATAATAACCGTCCTTCAATTCACTCAAACTTCCTTTTCAAATCAATAAAGTCCCATAGATACAGCGTCTATGGGACTTTGTTATTCGCATTTCAGGCGTTTGCCGAATTGTATTCCTCGCACGCGCTGTAAAACGCCTCTATGTTTTCAATCGGCGTTTTCGGGGGAATATCGCAGCCAGATGAAAGCACGAAATGCGGATATTCTTTCATTGCGTCAAGCAGCGCAAGCGTGCTTTCTCTGATGTGTTCGGGAGTGCCCTGGCAAAATTCCGTTGTGGGGTCGATGTTGCCGAACACAAGGCAATCTGACGGCACCTGCGGGAGAATATCCGTCATCTTGACCGCGTTTCCGAAATGAAGTCCCTTTGCGCCCGTATCATGCATCTGACCGCCCATTTTCTTGACATTTCCGCAGTCGTGAAGAATAACGAAGAAATAATCGTCCTGTACGCTGTCTACAATGCGCTTTACATATTTGTCAGAATATTCGGCGCACATTTTCGGCGAAAGCAGTCCCGCAGTAGGCTCTGCAAGAAGTATACCGTTTGCGCCCGCTTTTTTGTACTCTTTCGCTCTTGCGATAAGGAACTCGGTCGCGGTGTCAACAAGATTGTGCAGACGCTCCTTGTCGTTTATCGTCATCATAAGTACGGTCTGGATATTTACGAGATTTGCCGCAAGCGAAAACGGACCTAATTGTCCGCCCATAACGGGACGGTCGGTGATAAGTTTTTCAGCTTCTTTCACCGCGTCAAGGAAAATATCTACGCGCCCCGAATGAACATCAGGTGCTTTAAGCGTATCTATATCCTCGGGCTTCAGCGGAGCGTCGGGAATGCTCGGAGCCTCCGTATCCTTGAACACAACTTTCGCGCCGAATGCTTCGGTATCAACAGTAAGATCCATACCCGTTATCGCGGCAATGGTTTTCGGGAATTTATCTATCACCGCTTTCATATTGCGCGCCATTTTCTTGCCGTCCTTTACCGTATCGACAATTCCGTCGCCTGTAAGCGTCAGGCACGGGAAATAAAGCACGGGGAGCACTCTTCTGTCGGGCGCGTCAATGATTTCCTGCGCCCAGTTTTGCATATTGATTTTCATTGTAATTGTCCTTTCTTTCGTTTGAACTTTTGGGATTTATAGACGTTGTCTATGCTTTAATTATATATTAAACAACATTTTTTCAAAAGGTACAATTCCGTATTATTTTGTGAGTACAATTCCAAAAACACGGTTTTTCTATTGACTTTAAAAGTTTAGCATTGTATAATATTTTGTAAACAAGCTTGAATAATTTCAAATTGAAAGCGAGGAGCGAATTTTGAAACCAATAATCGGAGTTATGCCGCTGTGGGACGACAAATTAAACAGCATATGGATGCTGCCAGACTATATGGATTGTATAAGAGAGTCGGGCGGGATACCCGTTATTTTTCCGCTTACGGCAAGCGAGGACGACCTGTGCAGACTTTCTGGAATGTGCGACGGTTTTCTTTTAACGGGCGGGCATGACGTTTCCCCGGAAATATACGGTGAAAAGCCGCTTGACGAGCTTATTTCCTGCTGTGAGGAAAGAGATAAAACGGAGAGCGTTATACTTGACAAAGCAATTAAAGACAACAAATCCCTTCTCGGAATTTGCCGCGGAATACAATTTATAAACGCAAAACTAGGCGGGACATTATATCAGGATATTCCGACGCAATATCCAACTAAAATAGAACATCACCAGCACGCGCCGTATGACATTCCGTGCCACAAGGTGGAAATTGTGAATAATTCCCCGCTATATAACTGCCTTGGAGCTGAAAGCATTTTAGTGAACAGTTATCATCATCAAGCGGTAAAACAGCCCGCGCCCGCGCTTGAAATAATGGCGCGCTCACCTGACGGTCTTGTCGAGGCATTGTATATGCCGAGCCGCCGTTTCCTTTGGGCTGTGCAATGGCACCCGGAATTTTTATACAGGAAAGATGTTTACAGCCGGAAAATTTTCGACGCATTTATCGCGTCCATAAAATGAGATTTATGCAGAACCGCTTGAAGCTGTTTTGCATAAATCTTAGCGTTAATTGCGTTGTTTTATAAAACCGATTTAAATTAAGACCGCAAGAAATCGACATATGTACAGACACATAAACGATATTCTTGGCGGTCTTTTTTTATATTAAAATATGCTCGCGGTTTTAATAAAAACTGCGAGTTTTTTTATGCTGCAAATTATTCAGATGTCTTTTGATTTTTTCTTGCAGTAATAAATTATAAAAAAACTTGTAGGAAATATATGTAAATTATGTTGCTTTGTCGATGTCGATCCCCGCCGACCTATCTTGAAAATTATAAAAATAATTCAAGATAGGAGGATAACAAAATGGTTATCAAATATAAGTTTTTGGACAATACGACTTCCGAGGTGGAGGTCGATGACGAACTCGGCAAGCACATTATCAAGATGGATGAGGCTGACTACAACCTCAACCGCAAAGAAACTCGCCGTCACATTTATATGTCTGTGTTGGAGGAACAGGGGCGTTACATAACCGATGACAACGACCCGTTGGACGATATTCTCAAGGAAGAACGGATCAAAGAACTCATGGCAGCGATTGAAAAGCTTCTGCCGGAGCAGAAAGAGCTTCTGATTCGTGTGTACTGGAACAATGAACTTCAAAAGGATATTGCCGCCGAGGAGGGCGTGTCCGAAATGGCTATATCAAGCCGACTGAAGAGAATTATAAAAAAATTAAAAAAATTTTTAGAATAAGGGGGTTTATTTTTCTGTTTTTCGTGGCTTATATATAGAGGGTTAAATTTTGCCCTCGGTTGTTCATTGAAAATTTAATAGCAGTATTTCAGATACTTTCCCTCGCGCAGCCTTTATGGTTGAAAGCGAAAGGAGCGCCGCGCCATGAAGTGTGCGAAGCATTTATAAGGAATTTTTCGGTATAAGATGTGATGAAAAGAGGTGAGAAAATGGCTCAGGTAACAATAATTAACGCAAAATCATGATGATGAAATTATTAGAACGGCGGAAAATGCTGCCGAAAGGCTCTTTAGCTCGTAAATATTGATATGCGAAAAACTTTTGAATTTGCTTTTTCGGGGAAAGTGTGGTATAATTGTATATAGTCGGTTAGGAAGTACGCCTAACCAATCGGCATTTAAGGAGAAAGCAAAAATGATTTCTGAAATTTATGATAGACGAAGCATAAGGAAATTCATAGATAAGCCTATATCTCAAAAAGATATTACAGATATTATCCAAAGCGGAATAAAAGCTCCTTCTTCTAAAAACAGACAACCTTGGAAGTATATTGTAATACAAGGAAATTCCAAAGAAGAAATGTTAAAAGCCTTTCGTCAAGGAATTGAAAGGGAAGAAAATGATAGCTCGTTATTGCCGGAAAGCAAACAGCATATATCTGCGGCAAAATACACTGTTGATATAATGACAGAAGCACCAACCATAGTTTTTGTCGTTAATTCGCTAGGGAAAAGTATTCTGTCAGAATTAACACCGGAAGAACGTGTTTTTGAAATCTGTAATATTCAAAGTATAGGTGCTTCTATACAAAATATGCTCCTTGCCGCTACCGAAAAAGGAATAGGCAGCCTTTGGATATGCGACATTTATTTTGCGTATTTAGAATTGTGCAAATGGTTGAATAGTGACGGGCAGCTTGTTGCAGCCATTGCATTTGGTTATCCAAATGAATTTCCTAAAGAAAGACCTCGCAAGAAAATTGATGATATAATTGAGTGGAGGAACTAATTTGTCAGAATAACAAACCACCGTTTGTCGAGCAGAAGATAAATCAAAAACATATTAAAAGCATCGCATCAAGCGGTGCTTTTTATGCAATGCGGTTGAGGAGCTTATAATAAAATGCGCCCAACTAAAATATTCAGCGATAAAGGAAGTGATAAAATGAACGAACAAAAAATTGTCGTTATTCCCGCTAAATCACGCGAGGAAATTCAGCAGACAAAACGCCTGAAAGTGGCGGCGTACTGCCGCGTCAGCACCGACGAGGAGGAGCAGGAAACGAGCTACGAGGCGCAGATTTCCTACTACACCGACAAGATAAAAAATAACGCGAACTGGACGCTTGCAGGTATTTTTGCGGACGAGGGAATTTCGGGAACACAAGCGAAAAACTATGTGTTTCATACTTTTAGATGTTTAAATTTAGTGCTTTCATTTTCGGAGAAAATGTGGTATAATTGTATATAGTCGGTTGGGTAGTAATGTTAATTAACAAATAGAGATTTGTAGGAGAAGGTCATGGAGTACAAGATAAGAACTATATTAGATGGAGAAGAAGGCTTACTGAACGACTTTTTATATGAAGCTATTTTTGTGCCTCCGGGAATTTCTCCGCCGCCTAGAGCAATTATAAAACGGCCTGAATTGCAAGTTTATGTAACCGGCTTTGGAACGAAAAAAGATGATATTGGCTTGATCGCGGAAATTGATAATAAGCCTGTCGGTGCTGTCTGGGTTCGTATTATGAATGACTACGGACACATAGATGATGATACTCCCTCATCTGCAATATCATTGTACAAGGATTATCGGGGAATGGGAATAGGTACTGCATTGATGAAAGAAATGCTACGCATTCTCAAAGACCGAGGATATAAACAGGCGTCGCTTGCTGTGCAAAAAGCAAACTATGCTGTAAGAATGTATAAAAAAACGGGATTTGAAATTATAGATGAAAACGAGGATGAATATATCATGCTTTGTCGTTTGTGATACTACAAATTACAATTTATCAAGCGAAAATAAATCAATCACATATGAAAAGCATCGCACTAAGCGGTGTTTTTTTATGTAATTTTGGAAATACAGCAGTTATTAAACGGCTTAAAAAGAGGATTTCAAGCTGACGGAGTATAACGATACGGCAGCAAGACGGCTTGTTGAACAAGTTGTTGTAAACGGCAAAAACCGCATAACAATACGGTTTAAGGGCGGGTTTGAGGTGCAAAAATAACTATAAGGGGGTGGCAGATTGAAGATTGAAATTTCGCAGGAGCTCTATCAGTTGTTGCTGTTACAGTCGGCAGAATCAGGGCTGACAGTTGACGAATTGATTTCGTATGCATTTGGAAATTACATCAAGGAGAGTGACAAGAGTGGCGGTTGAAAAGAAAGGAATAACGGTCAAAATTGATGCCGAACTTCACGCAGAGGTTCGGCAATTTTCGGACAGTCATGAGATGACAATGGCGGAGTTTGTGACGCTGGCATTTCAGAACGAACTTCAACCCAAACTTAATATTAAGGAGGAAAAGACTATGGGCAACATAAGAACTTTGGCATTCCAAGTACCGGAGGAGCTTTTTCAAAAAATTAAAGATTATCTTCAGCGCAACAACATGACGCAGAAAGAGTTTGTGATCGGGCTTATCGAGAATGAGATCGAGCGAGATCTGACGCAGAGAGCAGGTCAATCGGAACAACCTGAAACAACCGCTGTGAGTGATTTCGAGGACGTTTCCAACGGTGAAAGTGAGGACGAGGAATCCGAAGATGAGGATCTCAGTGATGATGAGGGAGAGTTCGAGGGTCAGGGAATGGCGATGGAAGTGCAAGTCAATGGTTTTGCCGCAGTTCAAGTCGTATGGGCAGGGACTGCGGCAAAACACTCATTTGTGGAATCGCAGAAAATATGCCTGAAAAATTAGCTAATTCAACAAACAATTTTTGCATTTTACGCAGGATTTTTACATCTTACGCAAAACCTTAGATTTTTGTTGACTTTTGGAAAATTGTGTGATATAATAATTAATAGATAATTGTATATTATCTTAAAGGTTGAATGGTAAAAAGTTTTCGGGGTGTATGTTTATTGCTAAATAAATTGAACAAGTAATTATAATTATTTTTTTGCGAGGTATTAACTATGAAAAATTCTTTATCTTGTGGTGTTGAGTTACCTGAAACGTTAAGTGCTACTTTGCCATCTATTAATAGTTTAATGAATGCATTTAATTTGCCCCGCGAATTGATTGCAAGCGATGAGGAAATCCTATATGCTTGGAAAGAACTTCCTAGGGAAATATCAAGGATTCCTGATAATTTAAGGGATGGTATGATTGTAAAAATGTGTGTAGCTGTATCTGTTGGACTTTTCGATGGCGCTATTAACTACATATGGAATGCGGTTATTACTACATTAAGACAGAAAATCCGAAATTTTGGATTTTCTCTTATTCATGAAACTTTGGGGAAAAAGTTTGATGAGAACGATTTAATCGAATTAAAAGATTCGGAATTGTTGGATTTGTGCTATAAAGTTCAACTTGTTTCGGAAGATGGCTATTTTTTCTTAAATCAATGTAGAGATATCCGCAATAACTTCTCAACTGCTCATCCAAGTATAGCTCAGATTGATGATCGGGAGTTGATAATCTTCATCAACCGTTGTTGTAAATATGGTATTACAGACGACTATTCTGTGCAAGGCATTAAAATATCAGATTTTATTGTGGCAGTTAAGGAACAAAAATTAGATGATACAATGTTAGGAGTTTGGACTCAAAGATTATCGGAAACTTTTCATAGGCAACGTCAGATGCTAGTAATGATGCTTATGGGAATTTACTGCGATTCAAATTCAACAGAGGAATCTAGATTAAATGCTCTCAGAATTTGCTTAGCAATCAAAGAAGCTATTGATGAGCCTATTCAATCATCTCTAATTGAACAATACAATGAATATTTTGTCAAGGGCAAAACCGATAAGTACAAGGCGGCTAAGGTATTCTTTGAAAAGTTGGGAATGCTTAATCTGTTAAGCGAATCGGAAAAGAATTCAATTGTAAAAATCGCCTGCAAGAACTTGTTGAGTGCTCATCTTGAATTCAATAATTTTTATAACGAACCCCCTTTTGCAGAGCGTCTCTATGAAATTTCCAAGTCAATGGAAATTCCGGAAATGGCTAAATACGAATACGTTTTTACTGTCCTTATGGGGTATGTGGGAAATCCTTATGGTGTGTCTAATGGGGCAGTATGGTACTATGAAAAGATGATCAGAGGTTTTTCGCCCAAAGAAATCAACTGCTTGTTATCACTTACTGATTCACGTTCTCTGTTTTCTGAAAAAATTGAATATCATTCTTGCTGCAAGAAAAGGTATGTGGCTGCTATAAATATGGTTGAAGAGGATAGTATAGATGCTCAACAAATTGCTAAGCGAAAAATGCTTCTTTCAAAATTGCAAAGTCAGTGAAAATATTGTATGAAACGTTTGGCAGAATCTGTTTTCAAAAATTGGATAATGATTTGAATGGATGGTTTTGTGTGTTAGATAATATGGATATGAAATATTTTCGCATTGATACAATAGTATATTAGTTAAGGATGGTGGTTTGTATGAATATGGATTGGATTTTAGGGTGTTGTCCTGATTATGAAATCTTAACTGAATTTGATAACATTGAAACAAAAGAAGTAAAGCAGGAGATACATGGACTGAAAGAAAGGGATAACACAAGATGTATGTTTTGTGGAAAACCATTTAAAAATTGGGAAAAGAAAGACGTGGCACACGCTGTTTCAGAATGTATAGGCAATAAAAAACTGATTAATTTTTGTGATGTTATAATGTAACCACTTGTTTGGCGAAATTGCAGAAAATCATCTTGGCAAATTTATAATGCCCTATCGAATCGTAAATGAAATATATGGGAGAGGAAAGTACAAGAACGTTGTCAAAGACATGCCTGTGGATGAAAATTTGTCATATGGTACATATAGATTTGAGCAGAAAATAAATAATCTATTTTTCAAAGCGAAACTTTTGACATCCATAATATGCTTATTGAAAGTTAGAGAACTGGAAGACTGACACCAATAGAGGGTGGATTTAGGCTTTCAATTCCTCGGCAAAAATATGACCCGAAATTGGTGTACGTTTCATTGCTGAAGGTAGCATATACTTTGTTGCCGCAGAATGAATTACCACATCATATAAAGGGATTGTTGAGATTATTTTCAAATATTTCACTAAAACATTTTTATGATGAGAAGGGAAATCAAACAACTGAAACAGCGAGTGAAGACGACAAGCAGAAATATATTGACAGCCTTCCTAATTTCGGGATAGAGATATCAGTGTTGAGCAAATCTGTATCAGATGGGGTGAATATATGTTTACTGAAACGTATTAAACAAGTTGAGATAGAAGCGAAACTCTTACTTGCAATACAAATGAAATGGCACACAATAATTATACCTATATTGAGTGATGACTATGTGTCTGGTGAAGTATGTAAAATCGGGCTTATTAATAGTGATAATATCGCTTTAAGAAAACTTGATTTTAGCAAAATGGAGAATGAATTCATATGCGTTATGGCAGGTGACTTAATAGAAATACAACCAGGGTTTTATGAAGAACTTAAAGATGACTTGAGGAATAGCGGCTTATTGAAAAAACATATGAACAAGTGAATTACCTGCCAAAATCCGAAACTCAAGGTTCGGACATTGTTAAGGAATAGAAATTTGATTTTCTAAAAACAACACAGAAGTCAAATCTTTTTAGTCACGATATCACAGTTTTTTATCCCGCCGTTGGCTTAACAGAGCCGTTTGCGGGATTTCTTTTTTGCAGATTTCGGGTTTTGTCCGCTACGAGGAATTTTTCTGTTTTTTGCAACTTTACGCCCCGTGTTTTTTCTTCAAGAACCCGAACGCCCCGTCCATAGCCTCGCAGACACGAGCCTGCGCGGTCTGGAATTGATGTGAATAGACGTTCAGCGTGGTGGTTGAGTTGCTATGCCCGAGCGCACCCGAAACGGTCGTTACATCAAGTCCCGCCGAAATCAATGAGCTTGCCGCGAAGTGCCTAAAGCTATGCAACCCGTAAAACGGCAGATTTTCGCGCTTGCAGAACCGTTTCAGCCAAGTGTAGGTAGTGTTCAGGCAGGGCAATGCCCTGCACCGTTTCCCAGCATATGTGGCTCTTTTCAAACGCCCTTTTCTGTACGGCGGTGGGGTGGACGAAGGCTCGTCAATTTTTAATTTTTGTTACAATCTAAAAAGCCGCGAAGCGGCACATTTTACTATTCACTGTCAACTGTACACTGTAAACTGCCAACAGGCGGTAGCTTGAAACGCGAGATTTCCACCGTCATATTCAGAATTGTTGCGTGGAATTTTCTTTCAATCGCGCTTGCGAAGTTCAACTTTTCACGCTTGATTTCATAACCACGCCCTTGGTCAGGCACTTCGCATTTGAGGAGTGCTTGCCTTTTTTCTTTCAGAAGGCGGTTGACATTTTCAATGTGGTGGCGTATAATATTGATATGGGGAGATATTGATATCTTCATATAAATCGGAATTTAGCGGGAGGATTGAAAATATATGAACAGCACAATTTTAGAACATATTAACGAATTGTTTGATTCGTATGATTTGTTTTCCGGTAAAGGTAAAGAAAAGATACGCAGTTCAATTACAAAAAAAATTTCCTGATTTATCAGAAAGAGAAATTAAAGAAGTAGAAAAATATTTAGGTTTGCTTTTTGAGTATTGCGTGAAATATGCAGATTTATTAGCTGAAAAATATAAAACACCATTTTTACCTAAAGGAGAAGAAGCTCAAAAGGAAATATTAGAATATGTAAGTGAATGTCAAAAACAATACCCTGAAATTGATACGAATCATATTGTAAATATTTTTTCTACTGTCTGCTGGTTAGCAAATAGGTAAGAGCTTTTAAATTCTGATTTACCATAACAGGCAATCCGTATAACCATAGCTATAAATCGTTCCAGTGCTGCAAACAGTCCCGCACGTTGCCGAGTTTCAAAATGAAATTTCTCGAATTAAATAAAATTAAAATTTAATACGAAACTGCCCCTGCAACCCCTCGCGCGATTTTTTCGGAAACCGAAAAAACACTTGAAAATCCGTTACCCGCTGTCCACGCTTTTTCGTGCCGTGCCATAATCCGCTCCAAAACCTTGTCAATGTCAAATGAGGAATTTGGCAGTTTAAATTTTTCCTTTGGAGAAAACTGCATTTTACTGCACAAAATATTAAAAAGGCAAAAAAAGACCTCCGCAAAACGCGGAGATTAGCGATTTAATTCAAATTAAATTATTATCTTGCAAAGGCTCAAAATTCGCTATACTGTGCGGGGACGGAGCAAACTCCGTTAATAATTGATCGCCAGATATTTCCCAGTGTCCTCGCACGCCGTCAGTTTTCCCGAAGTATCAAACGTATAACGGTATACCTTGCAGTTTCCTGTGAAGGGACAACTGCTTACATACGGCATAAATCCCGCATTCACTATGCTTTTGACATCCCAGATAAGCTCCCCGCCCGAAACGTTAAGACAGCCTCCGAGCGCGTTTTTTGCGGACCAAAATGTTTCGGGCTTACCGCCGTTCGGGTCGCATACAAGCAACACAGCCGTGTAATATTCACGGACAAGCTCGGTTATATCCAACATATTATCCCACGGTTCATCCGAGTTTCTGCTTGCAATAGCCTCAAAGAGCGAATCGTGTTCGCTATATGCGCCGCTTTCACCTTTCGGGAATGAACGAGCCGACAGATAAATTTTACCCTCAAATTCCGTCATATCAAATATGCTGTAGTCGCAGTCGTCGCTTTCGTAGAAATAATTTTCGGTCACATTTCCGTTTTCGTCAATTTTTACGAGCCTTTCGCCGTCATCGGTCCAAATCTGCGCAAGATACCCGCTGCCGAGCTTAACGGCGTTTCTTACGTTAATAATGCCGTCAATTTTCGTCTTGTTGAAATTTATTTCGTTTCCGTTTTCGTCAAGCTCGGTGACAAAGAAATAATCATCGCCTATGCCAAAACAAATCAGATTATCCCCGTTTTCAACGATTTTAAACCCATACACCCAATCAAAACCGTAGTCGAAATTATATGTCCAAAGCTTGTTTCCGCTGTTGTCAATCATAGTCAGAAAGCCGTGTGTAACGCCGTTCGACTTACTGCCGGAGGTAACTACTCTGTAGTGGCAGGTCGAACCGATAACAGCGGTCTTGCCGGAAATAAACTGCGCCCGTTCAACATAAAGGTCGTCGTCCTCCCACCTCGTGCCGAAATTCGGAAAATCAGCCGTCCATAAAACAGCGCCGTCCTTTTCGCATTTTACTATAATTTTTTCATAATCATCGCCTGTTTCGCTGTCTACAAAATCAATGGAATATTTAACAGGCATTTCTTTGGCGTATGCATAGGCGTTTGCATTTACGTTGTTGTTCCAGAAAAATTCAAGCTCGTCGGGCGAGGGCTCACTTTGAAGTATCTCCGTGCCTTTGACCGAGTTTCTGAACACCTCGACAGTCTTTCCGTTTGTAAAGCTGTTTGTGGTTATATCACGGTATACTGCCTTTAAATCCGCGCGGCTAAGCCCCTCGGACGACAAGCCGTTCTCCTCGAAAAATTCAATCGCCGAGTTGTATTCCCTCGCGTCCTCTGCAATAGCAAAGCCACCTGCTCCCGCAGTAATCGCAACGCATACGGCGGGAACGGCTATCTTTACGCTCAAATTCAGAGGTCTTATCTTTGCATTTTTTAGAACGCTTTTTCTGATGCCGCGAAGTGCCTTTCCCGACAAATTGACGTCAATATTATCGGGCATTATTTCATCAAGCTCATCGGGCGTTAATTCATCATAAAAATTGTCCAAAGAATATTTCATATTTATTTCCTCCAATCTTCAAGGCTTCGGCGCAGCTTTTCAACGGCGCGGCTTGTTCTTGTGTCAACGTTTGAAACCGTCATTTTCAGCCGTTTTGCTATGTCCTTTGAGCTTTCGCCGAGGTAAAATTTTCGCATAAGTATTTCGCGGTCAGGTTCGGCTAATGACTTCACCGCCTCTAAAACGGCTTTTCGCATTTCCTGCTCTTCGAGGTCGCTTTCAAGCGAGCATTCGGCGGCGTTCATTTCGTCGTCCAAAGGCAAGGGCGCGTTTCGTCTTATAAGGTCTGCGGCATTATGCCGCGCAATAACGCAAAGCCATGCTTTTATACTGCCTTTTGCGGGGTCGAATTTGCAAAGGTCGGTATAAAACTCGCTGAAGGTGTCGGCGGCGCAGGCTTCGATATCCGCTTCGGCAATATTCAGCCCCGAAAGTTTTCGCCTGACTACCGCATACACAAGCCCGCCATATTGCTTTAAAAGCGCATTTATGCCCTTTTCGGGCTTTGATTTCAGCAGTTCAAGCAGTTCTCTGTCTGTCACCCTATCACCCCCGCATTTGTTATCAAGCTTGATCTATATATTTATGCGCAGTAAATCCCGAAATCTTACAAAAAAAGAGCAAGATATATGAATAATAATCTCCGCTTACAATCATTGTACCATATAAATCAGTGAAAATCAACACGCAAAGAAAAAAAGCGAGGGTTGCCCTCCGCTTTCCCATTTGTAACAATTAAAATCCGTTCGCGCCAGCGAACTAACCGACTACTGCACACTTTTCACTTTCAACTGTAAACTGCCACCCGTCCCAGCGACCGATTTCAAGTTCCTCGTTCATAAAAAATCCTCCTTTTTTGGCTTTTGCCTGTTATACTTATGGTTTACCACATTAAATCGTAAAATCCAAGAGAGTTTTAGAGTTATTTTGGGCAAAAATCAGAGCCGACTTTGCTTGAAATCGGCTCTGTTATGCAGAGAGTACATCAAATTTTTGCCCGCTATTTGAGCGTTTTGCGCGAAGCGAATAATGCGTGCTAAAACTATAAAAACTTGCTGAAATTCACAGAAATCGTCCTTGTGAAAATTTGTTGAAAATGGCTTTACAATGCGCTTTTTCGGAAGTTACTAAAAGTTACAAAAAGCGTTTCAATATCTTCGAATCCTGTCACTCCGACCAGCAGGGGTGGCTCTGCTGGGAATGTTGTTTTCTGTACGGATATTATGTAGCAGAGCAATGCACTAATTGAAACGTTTCACAGATTGCTGCGGAATGTTTTGTTAGGCTCGTTTCGAGTCGCCCTCGACTTTGAGGAAATCTTTTTATAAAGGTTAGACATTATTGCAATTTTGAACGTTTTCGCGCAGCGGATAATGCGTACAAGCAAGCCGGAAATGCCGTCACAACTAACGTTATCGAGGCGATGGCAGGCGGCTGACAAATACTTTTTCATAAAGTCATTGACATTCTTAGTAGAATTTTGTATAATATTGATATAGGAAAGAATTTAATTTCTTACTTAAATCGAAATTTATGGAGGAATCAGATAATGCCTCAAATGAATAAAGGTGGCAAATTTATATTTGGGAAATCATTGATCCGAAGTGATGGTGTCCTGCAATTTCCCTCTCAGGCGATTCAAGAGTATAATATCGCAACAGAAGGGAAGGTTTATCTGTTTACGGGCAGCAAAAGCACAGGCGGGTTTTGTGTTACACGGAAAGGATTGCTTGAACCGTCAAAGCTCGGACATATTGTCACCGAAACACCGGAATTGAGAGAATATACTTCCAAGGAAGGTGATTTCATCAAATATAAAGGGAGATCCTATGCTTGGGTAAGTATTACAGAAGATGGAAGAATCGCGCTGACAGAAGACATGATGAAGTTTCTGAAAATTGGAATTGGGATGAAATTATTGTCGATTCGCAGTAGCGATATTGCATTTACAATGGGTGCTTATGGAAGATTAGTCGAGGAATCAATAAAACACGAAAGCGAAATTCCAATATACTGAGAGATTCAAATTCTGATTTATCTAAGCCGTCAAATCTTTTGGCACGCTCGAAAAGCGTTTCGCACAAGTCCAAATCAGCATTCTCGAAAATACCGAATTAAAGCACGTTCTCAAAGCTTTTGAGGGCGTGCTTTTTTTGGAATAGAATTCCGTAACGCAGCTCGGATGGCGAGCGTGCGGAATACAAAGCCAAAAGAAAAATGTCATTATCGTGCTTGAGCTCTGTTTCTTTTATGCTTTTATCCGTCTTAAGAACAGTGATCCAATTCGGTGTCATTATGGCAATTGATTCGGCAGGTTAGGCGAGAATTTCGGCAGCTTGCGCAAAAACGGATTGAAAATTTATGCAAATTGTGATACTCTATATAAGGGGTGGTCAGGTGAAAATAACTATCAATGTCGATCCGACACTTTGTGACACGGAAATAGTGATAAACTGCGCTAAAGTTACTGCGGAAATTGAACGGCTCATGGCGGCTTTGCGGATAATGGACAACCGGATGACTGTTCTAAAAGATAACGAGGTGTTTATTCTTGATATTGCCAAAATCATATATATCGAGAGTGTTGATCGAAAAACTTTCGTATACACCGAAAACGACTGTTACGAAACAAAGCTTAAACTTTATGAAATGGAAGACCGTTTGAGCAGCAGCGGATTTCTGCGGATAAGCAAATCTTGCCTTGTTCACTTAAAATTTATTCGTTCAATTAAATCCGAATTTGACCGAAAACTTCGCTTAACCTTTGAAAACGGCGAACAAATGATAGTTTCAAGGCAATATGCCGATGAGCTGAAAACGCGATTGGGGGTAAAATAAAATGGACAAAAGATTTACATTTTTTGGGTTTCTCTCGCAAGTATTTATGATTTACGGTATAACTACGGGACTGCTGAATATTTTCTGCCTTGTTTTCGGGAAAAAAGCGGTCGGATATTCAACAATTTTTTCTCTCGCAAACTCAGGGATTAGCGCTGGCACAAGTTTTCAATTCCTGCTTGCAATGACATTGACAATGACCCTCCGTATGATTTTTATGACGGATATTTTAATAAAAAAAATGCCGCTTTATGCGAGGATAATTTCAATGTTCGTCGGCACTGTTGCGGTAATTGTTGCATTTATTTTAATATTCGACTGGTTCCCCGCAAACGAAATTATACCGTGGATAATGTTCGCGGTTTGTTTTGTAATAAGCTGCACGGCAAGCGTACTGATTTCTGCGGCTGCGGAACGATTGGAAAACCGTCGTCTGGAAGAAGCATTAAAACGTTCAAAGGAGGCAGATAAATGAGAAAATTGAACGGTTCAATAAAGACTTCAAAAATCTCAAAATCATTTAGCGGGAAAACGGTTTTGAAGAGCATTGACCTTGATATAAAAAACGGAGAAATATTCGGGCTGCTGGGTCCGTCGGGCGCGGGAAAAACTACGCTTATCAGGATCCTTACGGGACAGCTTTCGCCCGACAGCGGAAATGCGTTTATTGGCGGGACAGATATACGAAAAATTACGGGCAGAGAACGCAGGTGTTTTGGGATAACAATGGACGATTTCGGAGTGTATGAACGGCTCAATTGCTATGATAATCTGAAAATATTCGCGGGTATCTACGGACTTTCAAAGGCGAATATCAAAAACGCGCTTAAAAAAGTCGGTCTTTCAAACGCAGAAAAAACTGCTGCGGGAAAGCTGTCAAAGGGAATGACGGGGCGGTTAAAGCTTGCGCGGGCGTTTATGACAGACCCCGATATACTGTTTCTCGACGAGCCTACAAGCGGTCTTGACCCTGCCGCAGCCGCTGAAATTCACAAGATGATACTCGAAGAAAAACGGCATGGCAAAACGGTTTTTCTTACAACTCACATAATGACCGAAGCGGAAAAACTCTGCGACAATATTGCTCTGCTGAACGACGGCAAAATAGTTGAATACGGCAAGCCAAAGGAAATATGCCGAAAATTTAACGATAAAAAAACGCTGAAAATTCATTTGACCGATGGTCGGGATATTGAAATTCCCTTAGATAAAAATTCGGCGGAAACTGTAGCCGAGCTTATCAGCACAGGCAAAGCGGAAACAATGCATACCACCGAACCCGACCTTGAAACAGTGTTTATGGAAATCACGGGAAAGGAGCTTTTCGCATGAGAAATATCTGTGTTATCTTCCGAAAACAGGTCATTGACACGCTGAAAAATAAAACGATTTTGATACAATTTCTTATGTTCCCCGTGCTGGTAATAATTATGGAAAACGCCGTAAAAATTGAAAATATGCCGGAACATTTTTTTGTGAAACTGTTTGCGGTAATGTTTATCGGAATGGCTCCGCTTACCTGTATGTCGGCGATAATCTCCGAAGAAAAGGAGAAAAAGACCCTGCGCGTGCTTTTGATGAGCAACGTAAAATCCGCCGAATACCTTATCGGAGTGGGGTCGTATGTGTTCATTATGTGCGCGGCGGGAACGGTGATTTTCGCCATAGTCGGCAGCTACAGCGGCGTGGAGCTTGCACAGTTTATCATGGTAATGTCGGTTGGAATTGTGCTGTCGGAACTTACGGGCGCGGTTATCGGAATATTAAGTAAAAATCAGATGACAGCTGCGGGAGTTGCCGTTCCCGTGATGATGATTTTTTCGTTTTTACCTATGCTTTCAATGTTCAACGAAACAATAAAAAATGTCGCGAGAATAACCTACTCGCAGCAAATAAGCGATATTATAAACAACATTGGCGTATCGGGAATTACTGCCGAAAACATAATTGTAATTACGGTGAATTTTGCCGCTGCGGTCGCGCTGTTTACGGCGGCGTATATTAAACAATTTTCTGCGATAAACAGGGTATAACCAAGCTGCTTTGCGGTGCTGAGTTTGGAATTTAATATAGAATTTACAAAATCGTTGCCTATATCGACCAACACTTCGTTATTTTCGCAGCGGTAAGCAAACGTATGAAAAGGATAGATATTTTCAGCGGCAGTTTTATAACTGCCGTTTTTTATTATTTTTGATGGAGTTGGAGATAGGGATAAAATATTTTTTCCTCTCTTTTGACTCTCCACCCAAGCGGATCTTTTCCGTTTGTTTATTTCGAGTCCCCGATCACTCGAAAACTTTTTTATCTTTTTAGGAGGACTATTATGTTGAAAAGAAGAATTTTTGCTGCTTCATTGGCTTCCGTTCTCGCTCTTTCCTCTTTCTCTGTTTCTGCCTTCGCTGCTGACGAGAAGACCCCTGCCTATGCAAGCAAAAGCGACCTTTCTAAGCTCGTTGAGGATATGAAGAAATTCGACGAGGAAGAAAGCTCCGATT
>CANRNN010000019.1 GCA_947632025.1 uncultured Clostridia bacterium
GTTGTGAACAGTATGAGCAGCGATCCTGCTGTAAGAGAGCTTGCGCGGATACGCTATTTTGCGGAACACGAAGAAGCCTCGCGCCTGCAGGACGCAATAAAACAAGGCAAAGCCGAAGGAGAAGCAAATATTATTGCAAAGATGCGTGAAAGCGGAATGACCGAGGAGCAGATAAGCGCAATATTAAAGAGTTAGCCTATCAGGCAGGATGTTCCTAAGAAAACTACGCCGAAACACGGCAGAAACAAAAACAGATCTGACCGAATAATATTTAATCCCCATCGTTTCCGGTGGGGATTTTTTGTGTAATACCAAAAGTCCGAAATTACTGTTCGGTATTTAATGCAAGGTTTTTTCCCGGCTTTTACGGATAACGGATCATTTTACGCTTTTATATTCCTGTACAGGTTTGTTTCTGGAGCCCAGCTGTCTGTATGTCCCGACAATAAGGAACAATGAAGCCGCGAACGTTAGGATATCCGATACCGGCATCGAATAAAGCACTCCGTCAAGTCCGAAGAATATCGGCAATATAAGCGCAAAGCCTACTCCGAAAACTATTTCCCTTACCATTGACAAAAAAGTCGAAGCAGCGGCTTTTCCCATAGCCTGAAGGAAAATAAAGCACGCTTTATTTACGCACGCGAAAACTATCATACAAAGATAAATGCGGAATGCGTGAACGGCAAATTCGGTATAGTAAGGGCTTTCGTTGGCAGCTCCGAAAATTGCTATAAGCTGATTCGGGAGAAACTCGGCGAAAATAAGCGCGACGGCTCCGACTATTGCTTCTCCGGCAAGAAGTTTTGTGAAAAGCTCGCGGACCCTTCCGCGGTATCCCGCTCCCATATTAAATCCGACTATGGGAATACAGCCCGCCGCCATTCCGACGACTATGGAGATCACTATCTGGAAAAACTTCATAACTATCCCCACGACCGCCATGGGTATCTGCGAATACTGCTCCTGTCCGAATACAGCGTCCAGCGCGCCGTATCTGCGTATCATATTGTTGATAGCCGCCATTGCCGCTACAAGCGATACCTGTGACAGAAAACTTGTGATACCGAGCGAGAGAGTTTTCCGTATTATGGTGAGAGTCGGTCTGAAACTGTGCCTTGAGGGCTTTACCGTTTTCATTCTGAACAGATAGACGACCGCGAGAAAGGCAGTGACCGCCTGACCCGCGACAGTGGCTGCAGCTGCGCCTGCCATTCCCCACCTGAACGTGAAAATAAAAACCGGGTCGAGAACAATATTGAGCGCTGCTCCCGCAAGAGTTGAGAACATGGCGAATTTCGGGCTGCCGTCGGCTCTTATGACGGGATTCATCGCCTGCCCGAAAATATAAAACGGTATTCCGAGTGAGATCCAGAAGAAGTATTCCTTTGAACAGCGGAATGTTTCGGGATTTACAGTGCCGCCGAACATTCTTATCAGGGCATCGCCGAAGATAAGATAGACCGCGCAGAGCAATACTCCGCACGAAAGCGCCATTACGACGGAATTTCCGACGCTTAGTTTTGCGTTGTCGGTTTCTCCTTTTCCGAGGCTGAGGCTTACAAAGGCGCAGCAGCCGTCGCCTATCATAACGGCTATTGCCAATGCTATCACAGTAAGCGGAAATACCACCGTATTTGCGGCGTTGCCGTAAGAGCCCAGATAGTCGGCGTTTGCGATAAATATCTGGTCAACGATGTTGTAGAGCGCTCCCACAAGCAGCGAAATGATGCAAGGTAGGGCGTATTTCCTCATAAGCGAACCTATGGGCTCGCGTCCTAAAAACTGATTTGTCTGTTCCATAATTCCTCCTGAACAAAAAACGGCGCGCGGTCAAAGCATTATCGCTTCAGCCGCGCACCGCTTAATATTATTATTTTCGCGGAATCCCGCAAAAATAAAACGCACGGCAAACCAAACCGGACTTACGCAGTGATTTGCAGCACGTTTCGTTAATATTATTCTACCACTTTTCCCGAATTTTTTCAAGGGGCATTTTGCACAAAATCTTTCATTCGGCAACAAACAAAATTTATTGAATTTTCTTATCCTAACGAAAAAGATCCCCCGAATACCTTCGGGGGAAAATTATGGAGAGCGGACGGATAACGAAAATACTTTTAGGAGAGGATCCAAAGCAGACGCGAACGCCGTGCTACCGCGCGGCGCGGCTTGAGCGCCGTAATATGTAGGATCCGCCCGCTCCGAGTAAAATGGAAGAGGGACATTCTGAAAAGATTGGTGTGACTAAGGCTGAAGCCGTTGCTGAAATCCTGCCCCTTAAATATATAATACCATAAATAATTTCAAAGTCAAGCTTTATTACAAAACTGTAACCAAATTGTAATTATTTTGAAATAATTTGTAAGATTTGAGCCTGTTTTTGTAACCTTTTCGGAAATTTTGTAACCTTTCTGTAACCATTTGTAACCTTTCTGTAACCTTTTTGAAATAATTTCCCCCGAAAGAATTTTTCGGGGGATTTTTTTATTTACAGGTTTTGCCTGATTTTCTGAACGCGCAATTTTCCCTGAAACTGCAATTTTCACAGTTCTTTACCAAAGCTGAGGGATTCGCCGTATCGGAAAGTCCGGATATGCCGACGATGGATTTTGACGGCGTGAACATTCCGAAGCCCGTCACGGATAATCCTATCTTTCTTGCGGCGTCGACGCACTCGACGAGCTTTGAATTCATATCGACGGGAAAATCGCCGTATCCTGCCGCGTAGCTCCACGAAACGGAAGTTTGAAGCTGTTCGGAAATTTCCCGCCGCGCCTGCTCCATTATCTGCTCGATATATGCCGACGCCAGCGCGTCGCAGATGACCGCCTTAAGGCTGTCGCCGACGCCTAAGCGCTTTATAAGCCTGTCGGTATCCGCACCGAGAGTTCCCGCGATAACAGCGGCTTTTTCGCAGCCCGAAAGATGATTTGCAATATCCGCGCCCACAAGCTCAAAACCGCAGCCCGCAAGCCGCAGTCCGTTTTCGCGTATTATGTCAAACGCTCTCCAGACGTATTTCGGTCGGGAAAATTCAAGGAGAGTTTTCTCGCACTCGTCTATCTCGCGCGTCATACGTTCGTCGGGTTCGGTCTTAAAGCCCATATACCTCAGGGCGTTTTCGCGGTCGACAGAGCCCGGCTCCGTCATTTCAACACCTCGGAAACATTTTCGCTTATGCGTTTTGCGATATAGGGATTGTTCATTGTGTACAGATGTATTCCGTCGACGCCGTTGGCGGCAAGGTCGATTATCTGGTCGCAGGCGTAGGCGATACCCGCGTCGCGCATAGCGTCGGGAGATTCGCCGAAACGGGATATAAGCTTTGTGAATTTATGCGGCAGCGACGCTCCGCACATTGTCACCATACGCTGTATCTGTTTCGCGTTTACGCACGGCATAATTCCCGCCTCGATAGGTACATTTATCCCTTTGGAGCGCGCTTTATCGAGGAAATCGTAGAAATAGGCGTTATCGAAAAACAGCTGTGAGATAAGGTGTGACGCGCCCGCGTCGACCTTGCGTTTAAGGTTTTCGATATCGCGGTCGAGAGAGGGACATTCGGTATGACCTTCGGGGTAGCAGGCTCCCGAAAACGAAAAATCGCCGCGCTCCTTCATATATGCGATAAGGTCGGAAGCGTGGAGGAAATCCTCTTTCGGGGGTATATCGGGATTGATATCCCCGCGCAGGGCGAGGACGTTTTCGATGCCGTGTTCCTTGAATTCTCCTATAATGCGGTCAATATCCGCTTTTGTGGAATTGACGCAGGTGAGGTGTGCGATGGATTCGGTGTGATATTTAGTTTTTATCACGCTTACTATCTCACGCGTTGAACAGCCGGGCAGCGAACCTCCCGCGCCGTAGGTGACGCTTATAAAATCGGGACGAAGCCCGACAAGCTCGTCAAGAGTTTTATAGACCGTATCTATAGAGCCGTCCTTTTTGGGCGGGAATATTTCAAAGGAAAAGACGGTTTTATGTTCTTTGAAAAGTTCGGGGATCTTCATAAATAATAAGTACCTCTTTTGTGTTTATTACTTTTTATTTTTCTCCCAGCAATCGGCGACGGCTTTTGCGACCGCGTCCGCGACGCTCTTGTCAAGCGCGGACGGGATTATGTAATCCACGGAAAGCTTGTCCTCCGTCACCAGAGCCGCGATAGCCTTTGCGGCAGCGAGCTTCATATCTTCGGTAATCGCCTTTGCCCGTACAGACAAAGCTCCCTTGAAAATTCCCGGAAAAACGAGGACATTGTTTATCTGATTCGGATAATCGCTTCTGCCTGTGCCGACGATAAACGCGCCGCTTTCCTTTGCAAGCTCGTAGGTTATTTCGGGATTGGGGTTTGCCATAGGGAAAAGAATGGGCTTGTCCGCCATGGACTTCACCATTTCGGGAGTTACCAGATTCGGCTTTGAAACTCCCACAAACACGTCCGCGCCGCGCATAGCGTCCGCGAGAGTGCCTTTGCGGTTTTCTTTATTTGTGAGCCCTGAAATTTCCGCGTGTGCGGGATTGGAATAATTTTCGTCACGGTTTATAATGCCGCCGATATCCACCATAATAAGATTACCTATGCCGAGCTTTAAGAGGAATTTTCCGATAGCTATTCCCGCCGAACCTGCGCCGTTTATGACCACGGTAATATCGCCGAGCTTCTTCCCTGCTAACTTTACGGCGTTGGTCATTGCCGCGCCGACGACTATCGCCGTTCCGTGCTGGTCGTCGTGGAATACGGGGATATCGAGTTTCTCCTTAAGTTTTGCTTCTATCTCAAAGCAGCGCGGCGCGGAAATATCTTCGAGATTTATCCCGCCGAAACTGTCGGAGATAAGCTCTATCGTGCGGACTATCTCGTCGGGGTCTTTACTTTTTACACAGAGCGGGAACGCGTCTACCCCGCCGAATTCCTTGAATAGGCAGCACTTGCCCTCCATGACGGGCATTCCCGCCAAGCCGCCGATATCCCCAAGACCCAGCACCGCCGTGCCGTCGGTTATCACCGCTACAAGATTGCTGCGGCGGGTGAGCTTATATGACAATTCGGGGTCTTTGGCTATTTCAAGGCACGGCTGCGCCACGCCGGGAGTATACGCAAGCGACAGATCCTCGCGCGTGTTTATCGGGGCGCGGGAGATGACCTCTATCTTTCCGTTCCATTCGTAATGTTTTTGTAATGCCTGTTCTTTTATGTCCATAATTTTCCTCGGTTCTGTCAAGTCAGAGGGGCTTGACGGTATGTTTTATTATTCTTTCGAGCTGATCCTCGGCGGTTTCCATGGAGCCTATCTGTATGGCGTAATGGTTATAGAATCCGTGAAAATCCGAGCCGCCCGTTTTTATCAAATTATATTTGTCGGCGAGCGCTCTAAGCTGCTCCATATCCGCAGCGGAAGCGGAGGAGTGCATGACCTCCACGCCGTTTATCGCGCCCTCAGACGCCAGTTCTTCAAGCAGGCTCATACTGTCGAACACCATAGGGTGCGCCATAACGGAGATGCCGCCGCTTTCTCTTATAAGATTTGTGACGAAGCGGACGTCGGGATAGAAATCCGCCTCCTGTTTTACCTGTTCGGCGCACAGACCCTCGCGCGAATCGAATATAGAATTGTAGACATCGCCGTAAAGCTCGGTCGTGTAGCCGTAATCCATAAGTGCGTGCATTATATGGCACTTATATACCGCCTTGCTTCCGGCGGAATATTTCAGCACGCTTTCGACGGATATCGGATATTTTTTAAGCACCTGCACCACGAAACTTTTTCCGAGTTTTGTTCTTCCCTCGGAAGTTCTTAAGCACAGCCCCTGAAGTCTGTCGGGCTTTTTGGGCATATAGCAGAGGATATGGACTTTTCTGTTCCGAGAGCCGTCAAACGCCGAAAACTCCGCCGCCGGAATGACGTTTACGTTATAACGTTTTCCGACCACCGAACCTCTTGAAATAGAAGCTATGGAATCATGGTCGGTTATGGCGAGTGTACGGACGCCGTTTCTGTCCGCCTGCTGTATTACATCGGAAATTCCGAGAGAACCGTCCGAGATCGTTGTATGGCAATGCAAATCGGCTTTCATTATTCAAACCCCTTAGTGTGTATTAAGCGTAGAAGCCTTTCAAGTACGCTCTACACTATATTATACTACAATTGCGCATTTTTTGCAAGAGGTTTTTAATTTTACAAAAAAATAGCAAAGATTTTGGTGAATTTGCACAAAAAAGGAAATTGTTTGGGAAAGCGGCGGATATTGAGAACATTCGGGGCATCTTACATTTTTGTAAGAGAAATGTAACCTGTTTGTTATGGAATTTGGGGTGAAAATATGTTAAAATTATATCACGGGCAGAAATAAAGAAATAAAGAAAGAGATATAACGGATACTACCGGTTTCTGCTGTATTTGCTTTTATCTCTTAGAGATCTGAAGGAGGTTTCAAAATGCCTTTACTGGAGGTAACAAATCTGAAAAAGACCTATGTCACGCTGCTTGGGGGAGCGAAGGTCGAGGCGCTGAGAAATGTAAACTTCACCGCCGAGGAGGGCGAATTTATCGCGATAATGGGCGAGAGCGGTTCGGGAAAGACAACGCTGCTGAATATTCTGGCGGCGCTTGACAGACCGACGGGCGGCTCGGTGATACTGGAAGGACGCGACCTTGCGAAGATCAAGGAAAAGGAACTTTCAAAATTCAGGCGGGACAATCTGGGATTTGTATTTCAGGACTTCAACCTGCTGGACACGTTCACGGCGAAGGACAACATACTGCTGCCGCTGGTGCTGCGGGGAATGGAATATCCGCAGATGGAAGCGAAACTTATCCCGACCGCAAAGTCACTGGGAATATACGAGCTTCTGGGGAAATATCCATACGAGCTTTCGGGAGGACAGAAGCAGCGCACCGCCTGCGCACGCGCCATAATTACAGATCCGAAGATTTTTCTCGCGGACGAACCGACAGGGGCGCTCGACTCGAAATCCTCCGACGAGCTGCTTTCGCTTTTCGGGAAAATAAACCGCTCCGGTCAGACGATACTTATGGTGACGCACTCCGTCAAGGCGGCTTCAAAGGCGGGGCGGGTGCTGTTTATCCGCGACGGAATGGTATTTCATCAGCTTTACAGGGGCAACTGCTCCGACGACGAGATGTACCTTAAAATAAGCGACGCTCTCGCTATAAGCTTAAGGGGGGAAGCCGGATGAAAACTCTTTACGCGCGTCTGGCGTTTACGGGAATTTTCAAGAACGGCAAGAATTATATTCCGTATATCCTCGCGTCGTCGCTTATGGTTATGGTGTTCTACCTCGTGGTATTTCTCGCGAACAACGTGATGCTTTCAAAAATCGTGGGCGGAGATTCCATGAAGGATATTCTCACGTTCGGAATACCAGTGATGGCGATTTTTTCGGCGATATTCCTGTTCTACACAAACTCGTTTCTAGTAAAGCGCAGGAGAAAGGAATTCGGACTGTACAATCTGCTGGGACTGTCGAAATTTCAGATAGCGAGGATACTTGGGTGGGAAAACCTTGTAATATTTGTGACGGTCGATGTTGTGGGAACAGGATTCGGGATACTGCTGTCGAAGCTGGCGGAAATGCTGGCGGCAAGAATGCTGGGCGGGCTGCCCGAATACGAATTTTCGGTAGACTTGCCGGCGGTGGGGCTGACGGCGGCGGTTTTTGCGGGAATATTTTTCCTGATACTGCTGAACTCATTAAGGAGCCTGTTTTTCTCGCGTCCGATAAAGATGCTGAGAAGCGAATCGACGGGCGAAAAACCTCCGAGGACAAATGTTCCGTTCACGGTAATAGGGATTCTCCTGCTTGGAACAGCATACACCATGGCGATTGTGATAAAAAATCCTATGGGCGCGCTGGTGGGATTTGTGTTCGCGGTAATTATGGTCATTATAGCGACGTATCTTCTGTTTATCGCGGGGAGCGTGGTGCTGTGCAGGATCCTCCGGGCGAAAAAGAAATACTACTACAAGACCGCGCATTTCGTGTCCGTGTCGCAGATGGCTTTCCGTATGCGCAGAAACGGCGCGGGGCTTGCGTCTATCTGTATTCTCTCGACTATGGTTTTAGTAACGATTTCGTCGACTACGGTGCTTTACGCGGGCGCGGACGATATGATCGACGCTACCTATCCGCGCGAATGTGAGGTTTACTTTCTGGAGTATAACGACAGCAACAACTCCGGTTTCGGAGGAGATAAATATATTCCGGAGATAAACGCTCTTCTCGAAGAAAACGATCTGCCGCACGAGAACGAAATTATCACGCACGACATGAAGTTGGGCGCAAGAATGCTGGCGGAGGGCATGAATTCCGGGCTGTCGATGAGTACCTATTTCGAGGGGGAATTCTTTATAGCAGGCGAATGTGAGGAGCTTGCAAACCGCGGCATAACTCTCGGAAAAAACGAGATCGTAATTGCCGAAAAAAATACCACGAATTTCAAGGACTTCAAGACGCTGACCATTGAGGGCGTCGAGTACAAGGTGGTTTCTTATATAAACGACTCTTTCTCCCTGCCGCCGATAGCAAATATTGTCACGAACAACTCGGACGAGGTCATGCTGCTGGAGATATATGTAAACAGTCCCGAAACCCTGTGCGGCATTGCAGACCGCGCCTACGAACGCGACAAACTCATTTATGATATGTACACGCATTATCTGTTCGACATCGGAAACGACCGCGACAACGAGCGGCTTTTCTACAAAGCATACAACCAAGCCGAAGAACTGCGGCAGAACGTGTATAACGATGACTTGCATATCGTGATTGATTTTCGTTCGGATTTCGCGGAGGAGTTTCTGGGGCTTTACGGGGGACTGTTTTTCCTCGGAATACTGCTCGGAGGGGTGTTCCTGACGGCGGCGGTGCTGATAATGTACTACAAGCAGATAAGCGAAGGCTACGAGGACGCGGCAAGGTTTGAGATACTGAAAAAAGTCGGAATGACGACGCGGGAGATAAAATCCTCGGTAAACTCGCAGGTGCTGACGGTATTTTTCCTGCCGCTGGCTGCGGCGGGAGTGCATATGCTGTTTGCGTTTCCGATACTTACAAGGATACTGGAAATATTCCTTACGGCAAGCACAGTGTGGACGTTTGCGGGAGTGACGCTTTTAAGCTATGCGGTCTTTTCGGTCATCTATATTACGGTATACAAGCTCACCTCGGCAAGCTACAGGAAGATAGTGGGGTGAATCATGCGCATACCCGAAAAGGCAGCGGCGCTGCTTTTGAAGATAATAGCCGTTACGGCTGCTGTTCCGATAGCCGCGGCGTTTTGTCTGATGTGGGCGGCAATTTTTATCGGAAGCGCCGCGCTAAGGTTTTTTCTGAAAATCATTCCCGAATAAAGGAAGCAAAAGAATTCCCGCCGGAAACGGCGGGAAATTTTTGTTGAAGGTGATACCGACCATTTATTAAATAAATTACATTTTCCTTGCAAAAAATTCCCGGCAGAACAAACCCTGCCGGGAAAAAGATTTCCTCAAAGTCGAGAGAAAACAAAACGTCCCGCAGGAGCCTGCGAGACGAACTTGCAGCCGGTCACACCGGCATCTTTACGAAAAAGATTAACGTAATAGCCGTACAGAAAACAACGTCCCAGTAAGAGCAACGCCTCACTGGGACTTGCAGCCGGTCACACCGGCTGGGAAACGGTGCAGGACATTGCCCTGCCTGCCATCCGACCCTTTATAAAAAGGTTTCCCAAAAGTCGAGAGAAAACAAAACGTCTCGCAGGAGCCTGCGAGACGAATTTGCAGCCGGTCACACCGGCATCTTTACGAAAAAGATTAACGTAATAGCCGTACAGAAAACAACATTCCCGACGAGATTCACCCCTACTGGGAAAAAGGTCAAGGGCAATGCCCTACTGTCTAACCCTTATAAAAAATCACATAATGTCCGTACAGAAAACAACGTCCCAGTAAGAGCAACCCCCGCTGGGAAAAAGGTCAAGGGCATTGCCCTTGTGGTGCGCCCGACAGGAGTTGAACCTGCACGGTTTCCCACCGGAACCTAAATCCGGCGCGTCTGCCAGTTCCGCCACGGGCGCGTAACACCTCTTTATATTATACTACTTTCTTAAGCTTTTGTCAAGACCATTACGGATTGCGAGATCAGACAAAAAATCAAGCGGCAGCGGAAACTGCCGCTTGTGTGATCTTTGTTTTTTATTGCGCGCTGCCTAACACTTTCGCCGCGTTTATAGCGTCGTATTCTTCCCAGTATTTGGTTATCTTCTCGCGCTCCGCTTCGTGCTCTCCCGAACAGATATTCGGAAGATTTCCCGCTCTGTAGTATCCTATCTCGGTATTTGTGCAGGAAGGCGACGCAAGCAAGCCCGTTTCCGTGCAGAAACGCCGCTCTATCGTCGTGCTGTCGGGACTGAATTTCTGTACAACGGAAGTGTCCTCAATATCAATCATAACATCATGCCAGATGCTCGCAAGATACCGCTTGTTGTGGATATACGATATATCCTTTCCGAGGTCGTTTCCTGACCATGTCACAGCGACGTGGTCGGGTGTAAGTCCCGCGAAAAGCAGGTTCTTGTTGTCGTTGGAAGTACCGGTCTTTCCTATTACCTCGACGTTGCCGAGATCCGCTCTCCAGCCTGAACCCAAAGAGTCGGTTACGACCGTTCTCATCATTCGGTTGGTTATCCATGCAGTATCGCTGTCGATAGCCTGATTTCCGTAAAAATTCTGTTCCAGTATAACATTGTTCTTGCTGTCCAGAACTTTGCTGTAAAGCTTCGGTTCGTAGTAGATTCCGCCGTTGCCCATTACCTGATACGCGGCGCACAGCTCCATTATCTTAACGCCCTGAGTAAGACCGCCCAGCGTGATAGGCGAGAGGTTGATATCCGATTCGACAAGCGTGGAAAGTCCCAGATTCTGCGTCAGATGGTTGTAGATGACGCGGGGCGAAAGCATATCCGCGACGCGTATCGCAATTGTGTTGCGCGATTTTCTGACTGCCCACCATACGGGAATAAGCTCGCCGTTTCCGCCCTCGAAGTTGTAGTTGTTGGGCCACAGCCCGCTTTCGCCGTAGACGGTTATTCCCTTATCGGGCATAAGCTCCGAGTAGTAGATGAGGTTGTTCTGTATTCCGAGAGAGTACGCGCCTATAGGCTTCATAGTCGAGCCGGGCGCACGCATTGCCTGCGTCGCGCGGTTGAAGCAGTTGTCGCCGGGCTTTTCGCCGATGCCTCCCGCAAGCGCCAGAACCGTTCCGGAATAATCCATAATAACGATAGCGGATTGAAGCAGCTCGTCCTCCGGAGTAGCGGGGTCATAGCTCGTGACGGCGATATGCGGATCGGCGAATTTTTCCTCCACTATCTGCTGCATTTTAAGGTCCTGATTTGTATATATCTTGTAGCCGCCGTTGTATATCTCTTTTCTCGCGGAGGTATAGGAGATGCCCTTAAGGTCGGCGTAGTCGTCGATTACCTGTCGGATAGCGGCGTCGGTGTACCAGTTTTGCGACACCTCATAATTTCCGTTCCACTTGTAAGCCTCGTAAGGCACTTCTTCCACAGGTTCTTCTTCCTGCGGCTCGTCGGATTCAATGGAGCGGGGGTCGATGTACCCGAAAGCGTCGCCGTGAACAACCGACTTGAACTTTACCTGCTCGGTGCGTGCTTTTTCGTACTCGGCGATACTCAAATAACCCTGCTCGTACATATTGTAGAGAGCGGTGCTCTGGCTCTGCTTGCAAAGCTCCAGATCGGCGTAGGGAGAGCGGAGTCTTGGGTCGCGGATAATACCCGCGATAATGGCGGCTTCAGCCGCGTCCAGCTCCGAAGCGGTTTTTCCGAAATAGTATTCCGAAGCCGAGCCTATGCCGTATATATTTCCGTCCAGCCATATTTCGTTCAGATAGCTTTCAAGGATATCGTCCTTGGAGTATTTCTGTTCGAGCGACAGCGCGCGGAAAATCTCGCGGAGTTTACGTTCCCACGTCTGTTCCTTATCGTTGGTTTTGTTCTTGATAAGCTGCTGAGTTATAGTCGAGCCGCCCTGTCCGGCGCGGTCGAGCTTGAAAACGTCCGCTACGAGCGCAAACACGGTTCTCTGCCAGTCCACGCCCTGATGGTCGTAGAAGCGCTTGTCTTCCTGTGCGACGACGGCGTCCTTGACGCTCTGGGAGATATCCTCGTAGTTCACCCATTCGCGGTTCTGCTCGGCGGTCAGGCGCTTGATTTCGATGTCGTTGCCTTCCTCGTCCTTTGCGTAGACCATGGAGTTGAACACCATATCCATCTGCCGCAGGTTGAGGTCGAAACCGTTATCGGCGAAATCGAGAATATACACCACCACGACGGTAGCGACGATGCACAGCATTATGACCAGCACCAGCAGCATTGACGAGATAGTCGTCCCCACGACAGTCATTGCGTGACCGATGTTTTTCAGCACGCGTTCTTTTGCCTTATTGGAGCGCTTTTTTGGCGGGTCGTCCTTAATTTTGATGTAATGAATTTTCCTGTTCATATTCATATCCTTCCATGATATATAAAACCCGTAATAAACTATTATATATATTATACCACAAAATTTCAAAAAAGTAAAGAGCAGCGGAGCCGTTGCGGGCGTTCGCCTCAGCGGCAGCGAACCGCTGCCGGTAGTTCGCTTCGCGCGTGGAATAAAAATATTTTCTAAATTGCGCGAATACGATGTGCTGCTTAAATCAACGTTCCAAAGGCGGAGCCGCCGCGGGCAGTTCGCTTCGCGCGTGGATAAAAACTATTTTCTAAATTGCGCGAATACGATATGCTGCTTAAAGCAACGTGCAATTAAATATATTTTGATTTACGGATAATTCCCGTCCTCTTCGGAGCAGCAGGCTGCCACGATAAGTTCCGTTACGCGGTCGTAACTGAAAATCCCTTCGGGAACGCCCTGAACGGAAATAAACGTATCGTTTACGCTGCTTGAAACCTCCATGACCTTGCTGCGATGAGCGTCAATATAATCATTATTCGCGGAGAGATCGGCTCTCATTCCGGAATTTATGTACTGCTGAAGTTCCCGGAATTTGTCGCTGTCCGCTCTTGAAAGCTCGTTCGAGCAATACACAAGCGCTTCCATATATCCCGAATAGCGGTATTCGGGATATTCGCTGTGTATGCAGCTCCAGAACGCCAGAAAGTTACACTCGTTTTCCTGCGCTATCCCGCGGGAGTGCGCGCTTTCGTGCGCCGCCGTGAACGGTATGGAATAATCCGGCTGAGCGATGTTTACATTATTTTCCACGAAGAACGGGAAATACATTCCCACAATTCCCGTATAACTCCACGCTTCGGAAAGCAGCACGGGCTTCTGACGGAATGTCGGGGCGCTGAGGTAAGGACACTGCTGCGTGATTATCTTGTAGCCGTTGTTGGCGCGGGTAAGTTCCACGAAAATATTCTCGGAAAACGCGAATTCCTCTCCCTCTTTCGCGAGGTCGAGCGCTTCAAGCTCTGCTCTCGCGTCTGACGCTCCGTTCGCGAGAATGACGCAGGTTTTGTACAGGTCGTCAACGGTTTTCGGCGAAGTGTCAAGCTCCATAAGCGTTTCAAGCGGAAGCCTGTAAAAATTCGCCCCGTGACACAGCATATACATCAGCGCCGCGCAGGAAACAGTAAGGCAAACTCCCTTTACAGCCTTAAGCGCGGTCTTTTTGCGCGCTTTTGATTTTTTCATCGCGAGTATGAACCTCACGACAAGAAATACCGCCAGCGGCACCGCCGCCACCACCAGAAGCTCCGTAAGCGAGATCGGAATAAGCGACGTGACCGCCCCCACAGGCACCGTTATGATCTTGAAAATACCGCGGGAGATAACATATTCCGTGAAATACGGAAACTTCGGCAGCAAAAAGTAACACGCCCCCGCCAGTACCAGCGGAATAAAAACCACCGCCCACGATATCACTTTCTTCATAATTTCACTTCCAATGGAATATTTTTTACATACGTCAGACCAATCCACAAAATAATGTAGTCAAGTTTTCGTTCAACAACTAAAACAACGGAAAGTTTTGTGCAGAATTGACGAAGATTTTTCCTTTTCGTTGACAAATCGTCGGTTTTGTGATAAAATGTAATTGTGTAATATTATATATGTGTAAATCAAAGCGTACAGCGTAGATTTTCGGAAACGGGGTGATATTATGCGGTTCACGGATATCCATAACGAGTGGCACGGACTTTATATCAGCGAGTTTGAAACCGCCGAGCGCGAGCTTACCGACAGGCGTTTCCTTTCGGGAACAGCGGGCGCGGTCTGCGACGTGCTGTCGCTTCCGTCGCATAATCATCAGACGTTTTTCGGCAGGATAGTTTCCGAAAAAGGTTTCTTCAAGCTCGTCTACGCAAAAGCCATTCAGAATTCCATCTGGTTTTCCGAACCGATTTTTATGTACACTTTCGAGGAAGCCAAGCGCTTTGAACAGCACCCCATGAAGCACGGAAGAATCGTCTGCCGCAGCGCCCTTATCGACAAGGGCTTTGTCAACCGCCTTCTGCTTACCTTGTGGCGGCTTGACGAAAATCAGCCCGAATCGGCGGTCGTGCCGTCTGCCGAAGCGGAATTTACGGCTATCCGCTTTTATGACAAGGGAAAGCCCCCGCGCGACATTTGCTTTACAGACGCGTCCGAGCTTAAATTCCGCGGAAACGCCGATACGGAAAATGCCGTGGAATTCCTGAATTCACTTCACTCCGCCATAGAATCCATGATCGGCATAGGGGAACAGTGATTTTTTAACTGTTTAAATAATCGTCCGGGAGTTTATCTGTGGCGTCCGCCTCCACCGCCGTGATGACCGCCTCCGCCTCCGCCGCTGCGACCGCCGCCCGACGAGCTGCTGTGGTGAACGGACGTGGTGTATTCCCGCAGGAAAATATCCTCTCGTGTTATGATACGCGTCCTGTTGCGCTGCAGATACGTTGCAGCCGAAATGGGGCGCTTTTTCTTATATCCCGAAGTAATTCCCTTGTAGACAGATACCGTAACTACTATGCAGATAGCTAAAACGAACCCGAATATCGGCAGGTTGTCCATGGTAAATTCCGTAAGACGCACCATAAACGCCCCGAAACCGTTTGAACCATAGGTCTTTACCGCCTTGATGTAGCCCATACAGCCGGAGTAGAAATCATACGGCTCGTAATCGCCAAGATTGTTGTATATTTTGTCCCACATTCTGTCGATGTCGTCTGTGAGTTTGTCGTAGGCGCGACCGTTGAACATAAGCTGATCTTCGTAATAATAATATTTCGGATTGCCGTGAGTGTTCAGCAACAGCAGCACTGCCCAGTCGCCGTAGCCGAAGCTGTCGTAACCGAACGCGTCGGCATACTGTTCATCGTTTAATTCGCCGAGGTCGTCGGTGATGACTATTCCGATACTGAAGCCGACTTTTTTTGCCGTCTTTTCCATTTCCTCCAGGATCTTGCTCTCCTCGGACGAGGTAAGCACATCTTCTACGTCCTTAAGCTCCGCCCGCGGGGAATCCGCGCTTGCGTAAAGTCCAGTGAACAAGAACACCAGCACCGCTGCCGCAAAAGCCGTCAGAAGCTTTGAAATTCCCGAAAAATCTACGGTCTTACCCAAAGAACACACCTCCCAGGCAGCCCCCTGCAAGGAGTACCCACACCAGAAGCATCAGACCGACGAATATTCCCGCTCCGAGGAAAAAAGCCTTTACGGGGCTTACGGGCAGCTCTCCGAACATCGTCCCCGTCTGCCCGTTCATAGCGAACGAGTAGTCCTTTCCCTTGTAGTTGTAGTTGAAGAACCACACCGGCAGCAGCGCGTAAACGTACTGCTGCTGTCTGTATGTAACTGTTGTCACGGCTCCCTCGAAAGAGTCGTAAACGGCGGTTTTTCTGAGTTCCTCTTCGGCGGCTTCGCGTACTCTCTGATCGATACGCCCTGCTGCCTGTTCTTTTGTGACGTCATATTTTTCTGCCGCGCAGCCCGACAGATACGACATGGAAAACGGCTTTATTCCCGTATAATCGAACGGCTCGATAGATTCCATAAGCGAATCGTCTATGCGCTTTGACCCGTCGCACGGCACGCGTATGAACGCAAATTCCGCTTCGCGCTCGACGCGGTAAAGCTTTGTGTTCGTATAGGTCGTGTTTCCGGAACTCCATGTGCGTATTTTCTTTCCCGTCGCACTGAAACTCGCGTCGGTAAGTCCGCTTTTAAGCCAGTACGGCACATACAGCGCCGAAAGCTCGTTTATTTTTACTTCCTGTCTGAATCCCCTCGGCAGCAGGAATTTCCCGTCCAGATATTTTTGGAACACACTTTCGGCGGTCTGCTTGGTCGTTTTGAACGGAATGATAAGGTCGGGCTTATATTCTCCCGAAAGCCTTCCCGTGAGGATAACGGGCGTATGACAGAAGTGGCACCTTGTCGACGCCGCCAGACTGTCGCAGATAACTCCCGCGCCGCAGTTAGGGCAGGAGTAGAGCGCACTTTGTCCCGTAAATTCCTCGGTCTGCTTCTGAGCGTCGTCAAGCTGCGGCTCGCTTCCCGAAGAGAGGTCGAAGTTTTCGTTTTCCTTGAAAATGCCGCCTATCTCCGCTTCGGAGAACGTGCTTTCGCAGTAATAGCAGCGGAATTTTCCCAGCTCGCTGTCGAATTCCAGCGCTGCGTTACAGTTTGGGCATTGGTATGTGATCGTCTGTGCTTCCATCTCTGCTGTTCCTCAATTCACCTTTATCTCCGAGAACACCTTGCCTATGCTGTCGTTTATGACGACATCGGCGTTGGTGTCGGTGTGTAACTCGCTTTTGTTTATCACTGCCAGATATTTTCCGTTAAAGTACCTTACAAGACCTGCCGCGGGGTAGACCACAAGCGACGTGCCGCCTATTATAAGGCAGTCCGCCGAAGCTATTTCCTGCACGGCGTTTTCGATATCTTCCGTTTTCAGGCTTTCCTCGTAGAGGACGACGTCGGGCTTTATCAGACCGCCACATTCGCATTTCGGGATACCGTCCGTTTCCGTTACCGCCGACAGCGGGTAGAATTTCCCGCATTTTGTGCAGTAATTTCTATGTACGCTCCCGTGAAGCTCTATAACGTTACGGCTTCCCGCAGCCTGATGAAGTCCGTCGATATTCTGCGTTATGACCGCCGAAAGTTTTCCTGCCTTTTCAAGCTCCGCAAGTTTCAGGTGAGCGGCGTTGGGTTTCGCGTCCGGAAATATCATACGGTCGCGGTAAAACTCATAAAATTCCTCCGTCCGCTGAGTAAAGAACGTGTGGGACACTATCTGCTCCGGCGGGTATTTGTACTTTTGCGAATACAGTCCGTCCGCGCTTCTGAAATCGGGTATCCCGCTTTCGGTGGAAACGCCCGCGCCGCCGAAAAACACGATCCGCGAGCTTTTGTCGATAATTTCCTGAAGTTCCATATCACACCTCCGAAATATCACCTGATATCACTGTAAGATCCTGCCCTCGGCGATACGCACAAGGCGTTTTGCCGAAAGCGCCGTCTGTTCATTATGCGTTATCATAATGACGGTTTTGCCGCCTGCGGAAAGCTCTCCGAGCACGTTCAGAACGTCAGCCGCCGACTTCGGGTCTAAGTTTCCGCACGGTTCATCCGCGAGTATTATCTTAGGCTCGGCGGCGATAGCTCTTGCTATAGCTACGCGCTGCTGCTGTCCTCCCGAAAGCTCTGACGGTCTGTGCAGCGCCCTGTCGGACAGCCCGACGCGCTCAAGCGCGTTCAGCGCCAGCATACTGCGCGTTTTTTTCGGTATTCTCCGGTACAGCAGCGGAAGCTCCACGTTTTCCAGTGCGGTAAGCCCCGATATAAGGTTGAAGCTCTGGAAAATAAATCCTATCTTCACCCCGCGTATTTCCGAGAGAGCGTTCTGCGAAAGCCCCGAAACGTTCTCTCCGTCGAGGATATACTCCCCCGAATCGGGAACGTCCAGGCAGCCGAGAATGTTCATAAGCGTCGATTTTCCCGAACCCGACGCTCCCGTTACCGTGACGAACTCGCCGTCCTCGACGTCGAGCGAAACTCCGTCCAGAGCGCGTACCTGCTCCCCGCCGACAGTATAATATTTCCGCAGATCACGAGCGTGTATTGACATATCTTCCTCCAAAACAAAAACTGTATATTATATATTATGGAAGATATCTTTAAGATTTATTCCGGCTGCCGGCGATTATCCGAGCGCGCCGATAATTTCACACACAAACGCCCACTCCGGAAACTCCGAGTATATTCTTCTGCGGCAGCGTCCGATAAAATCCGCTCTCCAGTCGGGGTGTTCGCGCATTGCCTGTTTTGCGCCCCACAGGTGAGTAAAATTATCCTGCGGACGGAAAAGCTCGTCTTTATCCAGCAGCGTTTTCACGGGAGTACCCGTATACTCCGCGCACATGGCGCACAGTCTTTGTTCCGCGAAAACCATATATTTCAGATAATCGCCGCAGCTTACCGCCGACTTCATAAACGCTATCGCCTGACCCGTGTAGAACTCCTTCAGAGCCTCGTCGGGCATATATAAAAACGCCGTGTTCAGCGGCAGTACCTCCTCGCTGAAATCGGGAAGTATATGCTCTCTTGTTCTGAAAAACGAAAGCGGCGGATAGATACCCTCCGAGATATTCTCGCGGTGGGCTGCTATCAGCTCGCTGCCGAATACGGGCGGCTTTCGCACGATAAAATCCGTATCCAGCATCACCACGGGAGCTTTCATAGCCCTCAGCGCGAACAGCTTTCCTCCCGCCCAGAACATAGCCGGGTCAATCCCGTCCAGGTCGTCGGGTATACAGACCTTTATCTCGTTCCAGAGCGGCGAAAGTCCCGTGCCGCGGTAATATTCCGCGAACGGTCCGTCGCAGCACAGCGTTATCTTCCCGCCGTTTTTTCTCCAGTACAAAGCGGAAAGCGCCGCGCAGTACAGATCAAAATCCTCTACCGAAACCGCCTTTTTTCCCTTAGCCCCCGCCGGTGCGAACGACGCCGAGTGAAAAGCGTCCATCAGCGCCCCGTAAGCGCCCTGCGAAGCAGCGCAAACGCTATTCCGCCCAGACCCACGACCGTCAAAATTATTCCCATAACAAGCCCGCTCGTTGAGCTGCCGCCGTCGTTTCCGTCGTTTATCAGAAACGGCACGATAGTCCTTTCGGCGCTGAATCCCTGGTCTTCCACATATTTCTTGAAAAATTTCAGCCCGTCGCCCGAAAGCTCTGTGACTTTTCCCGAAATTTCGAGAGTTGTCCACGTTTCGGGTTTTATGCCGTCAATATAATAATCGTTGGTTTCGTCGACCATTTTGTCGGCGATCTTGATGACGGACGGATCTCTTATCGCCAGCGCCACGAACTTGGGCTCCGGATCTTCGCCGTAGAACGAGGCTTCAAGCGGCATCGCGTAATAATTCGCCGTAACGCGGGTGTTGTGCTTCACGCCGAGAGTTTCGTCCGATTCTTCCATATACGCGAAAGCGTCCCACAGCTCGTATATCGTGCCGCTGACGAATATTCCGTTTTTGAATTCATCCGCCGTTATTTCCGAAATATCGGCTCTGGGCTTTGAACGGCTTATCTTATCGCCTATTCCCGAAACGGTCAGCATTATCCCGCACGCCAGCACCACGCCGAATGTAATAATAAGTCTTATCATTCTCAACATACAGTTACCTCACTAAATTACAAAATTACTAAAGTACCAAATCAATAATATTCTTTCCGGCGGTGTATTTTCGAGATCCCCAAAATTATCGCCGTAACGCTTCCGAGAGTAAGCACGCCGCCCACGATAAGCGCCGAGATATGCGTTTCCTTTGTACGGTAATCGGCGTAGAGGGTATACCTCACGACGTGATTGAGGTAGTACTGAGAATAATTCTCCGCGCCCGAAAATGCGGTATAGCCCGCCCCGAAATCTATTCCCGCGCCGGTAAGCCCGTAATTGTTCATAAGCTCGGTGACCGCGCTCTGAAGCTCCTCGGTGGTGCTTTTATAAACTATTCCCGTAAAATCAAATATCTCGTCGTTTTCGCTTCTCTCGCGGAGCTGGTCGGCGCTGAGAACTTTCAGCCGTTCGAGAGTTTCCGAATCGTCGGAATTTACCGCTATAAGGATATATCTCATATCCTTAAGGTTTTCCTCGTATTTCAGCGGAATGAGGAAATATTCTATCCTTGTCGGCTTGCCTATTGACATACCGAAGAACTGTTTTTCTTCTGTCCGCGAATAGGCTATCTTAGCGCCGACCTGATATATACGGGCGTGTACCCGCGTGCCCTCGATGTAATCCGCAGCGCTAAGGTCGTCGAAATTTTTTGGCGCGGACGAAAAAGTCATAAAATCATTTATTCCGAAATAAAGCATCAATATGCCGCTGTAAAGCACCACGCCCATAATAGTGAAAAAGATGATCCGTTTCATTTCAGTTGTGTTTTGTTAAATCATATGAATTCCGTAGCCGTATCTGTCCAGAGGGCAGAGAGCGAGCGTTTCGAGCATTATTCTGTCGTATTCGTCAAGCTCTGCAAGCTTTTCAAGAAGCTGTTCGGGGGAAAAGCAGAAGCTGCCGTATTCGCCGAAGCTGATGTGACCGAAGCTCCCGAAACTGCCGAATGAAAAACTTCCGTAGCCGTAGCCCGAAAGAAGTTTTGCCAGCCACTCCCAGCCCTGTGAAACTCCGCTCCCGAAACTTGTGACCGAAAACGACCCCCACCCCCTGCCGAGGGCGAGCCAGAACTCCCACTCCCACTCGTGAAGCCAATATGTCCAACTCGTGAGGAAAAAGCTCCCGCTGCCCGCCGTATAGGTCGCGGTATAGGATCCGCCCGAACCCGCGCTATAGCTTGAAAAATTATAACTTGAGATACTGTAGCCTGAAAATTCGTAGCTTGTCGGGCTGTAGCTTGAAAGAACGCCATAGCTTGTCGGGAAGCTCGCATACACATTTCCGGAGAAAGTACGCGCCGCGTTCGTTTGCGGGTCTGTCGGGTCTGTTCCGCCCAAGGTCTTTGCGGGGACCTTACGCGAATTTTTCCCCGTGAAAATCTTCACGAGCCGTTCATTCAGGTCGGGGGCGTCATACGGCAGTTTTTCGAGAGCGTCGGCGTATTCCCCGCCGTTATGCCCGCGCAGCCACGGCACAAGGCTTCCCGCCAGAAAATACCCGCGCAGTGCGCCTATATCGGCGTTTTCCGCGATTTCGGACGCGTCGAATATCTTTTTTCTGTTGAGCCACAGCGCACAATTCATCTGCCTTCCCCCCTTACCTTTATTTTTTATTTCCCGAAATGTTCAAAATCCTTTATATAGAAACAATGTCACATAATAATTATAACATATTTTCCTCTATATTTCAACTACTTTTTGTGAAATTTTTTGACCGCGCGCTGCTTTGGAAAAGCCCCGAAACCGCGGATACGGGAAACACGAAGTATATTGTCTACTCGTGCAGGGCGCCGAAAACAAAAACCGACGTTTTTATGTGAAAAAAATTTGTAAGGCTCTTGACTAATCTTTTGTTTTGTGCTAGAATAAAAATAAAGACCCGACATTTTTCTGTAAGGAGTGTTTGTTATGCCCGTTTATGTAAAAGAAACAGCCGACAGATGCCTAGGCTGTAAAGTCCCGATGTGTTCAAAAGGCTGTCCCGTACATACCTCAATACCGCAGGTCATAAAGCTTTTTAAGGAAAATAAGCTCCGCGAGGCAGGACAGATACTGTTCGAGAATAACCCCATGTCCCTCGTCTGCTCGATAGTGTGCGATTACGATCAGCAGTGCAGAGGAAACTGCGTCCTCGGCAAAAAGGGCGTTCCCGTAAACTTCAACGCTATAGAAAAATTCATCTCCGACGCGTACTTTGACAGTATGACCATCGAAAAAAAGCCCTCAAAGGGTAAAAAAGTCGCCGTTATAGGCGGCGGTCCGGCGGGAATTACCGTCGCGTTCAAGATGATAGAGGAAGGGTACGACGTGACTATCTTTGAAGCGCGCGACGATATCGGCGGAGTTTTGCGCTATGGGATCCCCGATTTCCGTCTGCCGCGCTCTATCTGCGACCGCTATACCAAAAAGCTGCTGGAAACAGGCGTTAAAATACGCCCGAATACCACAATAGGCGGCGCTCTGGAAATAGACGACCTGTTCCGCGACGGATATTCGGCTGTTTTCGCGGGGACGGGCGTGTGGCGCTCGAAAACTCTCGGAATAAAGGGCGAGAGTTTGCCGAATGTTCACTACAGTATGGACTACCTCGTAAACCCCAACGGCTATGATCTCGGCGAAAAAGTCGCCATAATCGGCGTAGGAAACGCCGCTATGGACGTCGCGAGAGTGGCGCTGCGCCACGGCTCGACAAGCGTCAGACTGTACGCGAGAAGCCGCCATATCACCGCAAGCCCGCGCGAGGTCGAATACGCCGAAATGGAAGGCGCGGAGATGATCTTCGGTAAGGAAATAGTCGAAATAACCGAAAAAGGTCCCGTGTTCAGAACGGCGATACTCGACGATAACAATAAGGTCGTCGGCTACGAGGACGGGCTCGATCAGGTAGAGGTGGATTCGACGGTCATTTCCATAAGTAACGGACCTAAAAATAAACTCATTCTCACGACAGAGGGACTTCAGGCAAACGAAAAGGGACTGCTCATCACCGACGAGAATTGTATGACTACCGTGCCGGGAGTTTTCGCGGCAGGCGACGTCGTACAGGGCGCGCATACAGTCGTTCACGCCGTGGAGGAGGCAAAACGCGCCGCCGCGGGAATGATAAAATATCTCGAAAATAACTAAACTTTGGTTTAACAGCGGACTTTACCGGAAAAAGCATTGCCGTGCGCGATGCTTTTTTTGTTTTGTCGGTTGACTTTGAGAGGATTTTGTGGTAAAATTAGTGTGGTGATAAGTGTATGATAAAAAAGAGAACATATAAGATATGGGCTGCGGCTTTCGCGGGGACGCTGCTGCTGTGCGCGTGTCAGCCTACGGAGCTTACATATGACAGCACCTCACGGGGCAAGAGCGAAAGCTCTGTCATTTTTGCGGAAAGTTCCGATGATAATTCCGGGGAAAGTTCCGATGAAATGTCCGCGGAAAGTTCCGATGAAACATCCGCGGAAAGCTCCGGCGGGGAAATCCCCGTGGAAAATCAGGACGCGGCGGCTGCGATACTCTCGGAAATGACCCTGCGGGAAAAGGTAGGGCAGCTGTTTGTCGTGCGTCCGGAAGCCCTTGAAGAACCGTCAAGGGACCTCAACAAAAATTATCCGACTGTCGACGGCTTTTCGGAAAGGGCGCGGGAAAATCTTGCCGAATATCCCGTGGGCGGCGTCGCTCTTTTCGCGGCGAACACGACCTCTCCCGAAAGCACGGCGGCATTTACAAAAGCGCTTTCCGAAGCGGGGAAGATCCCGCTGTATATCGCCGTCGACGAGGAAGGCGGTCGCGTCGCAAGACTTGCGAACAACGACAGCTTTTCACTCCCGAAATATGAAAGCGCGGCGGCTGTCGGCGCTTCGGGAAATCCCGCCGACGCGTATGAAATGGGAAAGACTATCGGAACGTATCTGAAAGAGTACGGCTTTAATATGGACTTTGCTCCCGACGCGGACGTAAACACCAATCCCGATAATCCCGTGATAGGCGACAGGGCGTTCTCCTCCGACCCGGACACTGCCGCAAAAATGGCGGCGTCAATGGCAAACGGACTTCGCGAAAGCGGGATAATTCCCGTATTCAAGCATTTTCCCGGTCACGGAGATACAAGCGAGGACAGTCATTCGGGGGCTGCTTTTGTTGACAAGACCGCCGCGGAAATGGCTGAATGTGAATGGCTCCCGTTTGAGGGAGCAACCGACGCGGACGGGATAATGGTGGGACATATCACCGTTCCTGCAATAGACGGAGCGCCCGCGTCGCTCTCGGAAAAGGTCGTTTCGGGAATCCTGCGGGATAAGCTCGGATTTGACGGGATAGTCATTACCGACGCTCTGGCTATGGGAGCTGTCGTGGACGGATACGGCACGGGAGAAGCGTGCGTTCTCGCGATAGAAGCGGGCTGCGATATACTGCTTATGCCCGACGTTCTTTCCGAGGGCTTTGAAGCGGTCCTTGACGCCGTCCAGAGCGGCAGGATATCCGAATCAAGACTTGACAGGAGCGTCCTGAGGATACTCCGCTCCAAACTGGAAAGCGGTATCTTAAACCCCCATCAATCCGCATAACAGCGGCATATTCCACAATAAAGGTGACGAATGACAAATTGAAAAACGATTTTTCACAGGGTGCGGTCTGGAAAAATATTCTCGCGCAGTCTGTGCCGCTTCTTTTCGCGCAGCTGATACAGCTTCTGTATAACGTCGTCGACCGTATCTACATAGGGCATCTTCCGGATATAGGCGATATGGCGCTTACGGGAATAGGTCTGGCGTTTCCGCTGACGACGTTTATAGCGGCTTTTACGAATCTTTTCGGGCAGGGCGGCACTCCGCTGTTTTCGATAGCAAGAGGAGCGGGCGAGGACAAACGCGCCGAGAAGATCCTCGGACAATCGTTTATGCTGCTGACGGCAAGCTCGATAATTATTTTCGCCCTCTGCTTCTCGTTCAGAAAGCCCGTGCTTTATCTTTTCGGAGCAAGCGACGAATCTTATGCATATGCGGATTCCTATCTGAAAATATATCTCTTCGGAACGACGTTTTCAATGCTCTCGACGGGACTTAACGGATTTATCAACGCCCAAGGATTTCCGAAAACGGGAATGCTCACAATATTTATCGGCGCCGCCATGAATCTTGTCCTCGACCCGGTGTTCATCTTTGCTTTCAATATGGGAATTGAGGGCGCGGCAATAGCGACGGTGATAAGTCAGGCGGTTTCCGCGGCGTGGGCTGTTTCGTTCTTCTTCGGGAAAAGGACGCTCTACCATATACGCAAAGCGACGCTTATTCCCGATTTCAAACTTATTAAAAGCATTACGGCGCTGGGGCTTTCGGGATTTATAGTTCAGGGCACGAATTGTATGGTACAGGCGGTCTGCACAAGGACTTTGCGTGAATTCGGCGGCGATCTGTACGTCGGGGTCATGACGGTGATAAATTCCGTGCGCGAGATATTCAATCTGCCCGTGCAGTCGCTTACGGGAGGCTCTCAGCCCGTCATCGGGTACAATTACGGCGCAAAAAAATATGCGCGTGTGCGCAAGGCTATCATCTTTATGGCTGCGGTCGGAATAGCTTACACGGTGGCGGCATGGGCGGTGGTGCTTGCGTTCCCGCATATCATAGTGTCTGTGTTCACGTCCGACGCGGAAATGGTCGAAATAGGCTCGCACGCGCTGGGGATATACTTTTTCGGATTCTGCTTTATGGCGCTTCAGTTCACGGGACAGTCGTCGTTTACGGCGCTCAGATGCACAAAACGCGCTATTTTCTTCTCGCTTCTGCGAAAGGCGATAATAGTCGTGCCGCTGACGCTGCTTCTGCCGAGAATGGGATTCGGGGCGGACGGAGTTTTCCTCGCGGAGCCTATATCGAATGTTCTGGGAGGTCTGGCGTGCTTTATCACGATGCTGCTGACGCTGTACAGAAAACTCCCGAAAGAGGACGTTCCCGACGGGGAAATTCCGAAGCTCTCCGAAAAAAAGACGTGACAATATATAAAATTTGGCGGGTTTACAGACCCGCCAGATCTTTTATTACTTCACCCGCGATGATAAGCCCCGCGACAGACGGCACAAACGCTATGCTTGCGGGTACGCGCTTTTGGGCGTTCCCGTCGGGAGCGGTCTGAGGGGGCGTTACTGCTATGGGCTTTTCCTTAGAGTATACGACTTTCAGCGACTTTACGCCGCGCTTTTTAAGCTCCGTGCGCATTACTCTTGCGAGCGGGCAGACGGAGGTTTCGTAAATATCCGCGACTTCAAATCCGGTCGGGTCTAGCTTGTTTCCCGCGCCCATTGAGGAGATGAGCGGCGTGCCTGCAGCCTGACAGCGCATGACCAGCTCGATTTTTCCCGTGACCGAATCAATGGCGTCGACAACATAGTCGTATTCCGAAAAATCGAACTGCGAAGCGGTTTCGGGCGTGAAAAAGGTGTTGAACGTCCGGACGTTCGCGTTTGGATTTATGTCGCGGATACGTTCGGCTGCGACTTCTGTCTTATAGCGTCCGATGGTGCTGTGAAGCGCGATTATCTGACGGTTGAGATTAGTCGCCGAAACCTTGTCGCTGTCCACAAGATCGAGATTTCCGACGCCGGAACGCGCCAGAGCCTCCACAACGAAACCTCCCACTCCGCCGATACCGAAAACCGCGGCACGCGACGAGTAAAGGCGCTCTGCCGCGGCTTTGCCGATGAGTAATTCCGTTCTTTCAAATTGATTTTCCATAGATCCCCCGACCACTATCCGAATTTTGGTTTTTATGCGGTTTGATTCGTATTTATTATACCATATTTTAATCTGTTTGTAAACCACCTGAAACGCTGATATTTTTAATAAAGTTCAATAATGTAATCCTACAATCAAAACATCTCAACACAATTAAATACCGGATTTGATCGTGAAAGACGAAAGAATTACGCCACACATTCCGCAAAATTTAGCACTTTCCGGTAGTACTGCGTTGCATTTTGGACAAACTATCCCCGTTTTATTCTCTCTATTTCCCTGTTTGTTATTTACGGCAATGTTGATGTCAGAAACAGCAGGTTCAGCACTACTAGCTAAATTTTTCTGTTCAACGGAATTTGCAGGAATATTTTGTATTTTTTTAATAACTTGCTCTCCGTTAGCTGCCGAGGCAGAAATGTTAGTGCTTGATGCTGCACGCACATTCTTATAAGGAAGGAGAGATATCCCGCAAGATCTGCAAAATTTAGCAGTGTTTGAAATAACCGCGTTGCATTTTGGACAAACTATCCCCGTTTTATTCTCTTTATTTCCCTGTTTGTTATTTACAGCAATGTTGATGTCAGAAACAGCAAGTTCAGCACTTCTAGTTAAATTTTTCTGTTCAACGGAATTTGCAGGAATATTTTGTATTTTTTTAACAACTTGCTCTCCGTTAGTTGCCGAGACAGAAATGTTGGCGCTTGATGCTGTTTGCTCATTATTAGTCAATTTGTTGTTTACAGCAGGTGAAATTAGCTGATTGTTTGCAGGAGCAAGTTTTGCCCTCTTTTTTATGTCATTATCAGCAGGTTTATATGAATAGTCGCTGCTTGGCTCATATTCTGTGTTCGGAATTATTTCCGTTTTGTCATTGGCAGAGTCAGATACAGAATAAGATGTTGATGTGGTTATCACATTCTGAGATGTTTTACCAAAAATAGAAAGTTTATTTGTTTTTTTCTTACATTTGTTTTTTCTCTCTTTTACTAAGCTTTTTTTCTTTACCGGTTTGCTTCCTGCTTCTTCAAAAGCACTTACAAGCGGCAACACAGAGTCAAATCTATCGGCACTTCTAACGCTCATTCCTTTTAATAACGCAGCTTCAATTTTCGGAGAAATATTTACACCAAGCTCTGACGGTTTCTTCAACTCGTCCGAAAATGCGCGCTGAAGTGAATCATCAGGAACTACACCGGTAATTGAAAAGTATATTGTTGCACAAATCGAGTAAACATCGGTCCATGGTCCTTGGACTCCCTTACTTCTATACTGCTCCTCAGGCGCAAAGCAAGGTTTAATTATGACAGAAAAGTTTGGCTGGGTGACATCTGAATATTCCCTTGCCGCACCAAAATCATATAGCTTTAGAAAACCGTCTTTCATAAGCATCAGATTATCGGGGCTGATGTCACGGTGAATCATTCCCTGTTTGTGGATTTTTTCTAATGAGGTGAGTACAGGGATAAAACGCTTAAAAAAAGTATCTGTTTCAATAATAGGTCCGTTTTTCTCGACGTAATTTTTTAATGTAATGCCATCAAGGTATTCCATAATAATATATGCTGTTTTGTTCTGCTCAAAAAAATCATATACATTTACAATACCGGGCAGGTCAGCAAATTTCGCCAACATTCTTGCCTCGGTTAAAAATTTCATTTTCCATTTGTCAAAATACGCATTTTTAGTATTATCTGTAATAGTAACAGTAAGATCCTGAGAAACGATCCTGCTTGCGTAACCTTTGGGATAATACTCTTTAATTGCAACAGGAATATCAAGTACTTTGTTATGACCCAAATATGTGATCCCAAAGCCGCCTTCACCGATCAAACGAATGATCTCATATTTACCATTGAGTTCGGTTCCAGCCGGAATAATATGAGAAGCAGTATCTATTTCACTCATTTGGGTTTCCTCCGTCTAATTTACAATTATTGCCACAGCCGAATTGTTATCATCGGCAAGATCATTTATTTGTTCTCTCATATCTGAAAGCCATTTATTTGAATCAATGCGAGTTCCTCGAAACTTGATGATATCCGATTCAATAATTTTTCCCCAAAATCCATCGCTGCAAATCAAAAAAGCATCTTGTGTCTTAACGCTCAATGTGTCTATTTGAGGCTTGATATCATTGTCAGCTCCTACTGCACGGACAAGTTTATTCCTATCTCTGTGATTTCTGATTTCTTCCGGTGTAATTTCGCCCATAAGCACAGCAAGCTGCGATAAACTATGATCCACGCTTTGATAAACTATGCGACCATCTCGAATCTGGTAAATTCGAGTATCTCCAACATAACACACCAAAGCCCTACCTTTTTGCAGCCATAATGCGGCAAGTGTAGAACACATTGTTACGTTTTCAGATTGTCGCTTTCGTACAGCCGAATTGGCTCTTGATATTGCGTTAAACATCTCTTTGTCAGAAAAGTGTCTGAGCTTAAAATTTGATAAAAATTCATTTATGGCAATTTCTGACGCGAGTTCTCCGCTTTTCAACCCTCCAAGACCATCTGCGATTACTGCCAACACACCGTTCCGCTTTTGTATGACCCTGACAGAATCTTCATTTGTATCGCGTTTTCCGATAGAAGAATAGTATGAAATACTTGTGTTCATAACTTATGTCCGATCTTAATTCACTTAAATATGATTTATATATTACCTTGGAAGTTTGCGGGCAGAATTATATGATTCTTCCTGTGCTTTTGAATACTCTTTTGCACAAGCCCGCAGACATTCACCATAGTTTTTCAGAGATTTCTTGAATTGTTCTGTGACAGAACCATCTTCGTCAACGCCGTTCCACTTCTCCGCGAATGAATTCGCGTCATCTCCTATCCAATCGTTAATAAGCATTGTAGTCATTGCCGCGTTTGCGGTTTTCATTTCACTGTCCTGCTCTGTGCAGTATGTATCAATAGCATCAGCAACACTATTCAATGTACTGTGATTAACTTCAATTAAAGCCATAATTGCACCTCATTTAAATTGATCAGCCAATGTTGTATTCGCTTCTTCCGTGCTGTTGTAATTAGGATCGATCTGCTGTTCAAGCATATTTACATAATTTTGAATAACAGAATATCGGACTTCACTGAGCTTAAACAGCTCGTACATTTTAGAACAAGCCAAACTCCCTGCCGAGCTGTTCCAATCACTTTCGAGCGAGCTTGCTTTTTTCGTGAGTGTATCAAATTTGCTGTTGATATTATCATTTGTGCTGCGTAACTTCACAGCAGCTGTTGAGATCCCCTCTGTATTTACAAGCTGTTTGTAATTTGCCTTAGCCATAAGCTGCCTGCCTTTCTTAAATAATTAGTCAGCAGGGCAATGCCCTGCACCATTTCCTAGCAGAGGTCGTTCTGCTGGGAATGTTTTTTCCTGTACGGCTATTATGTAATTTTTTGTAAAGGTTAGTCATCTTTTGTTACCCAATCAGCCAATCTGTTTGTATCAACACGTTCTAATCGGTTAAGGACGCTCTCGTACTTTTGTACGATCCTTGCGACACAATCGGCACAGTAATTTTCACCAATACCGTCAAACCCACCGAGAATGCCACTTTCAATATCATCTAATTCGCTTATGATAGAACGCAATTCGCTTCTTGCTTCTCCTAATGTCATAGCAACTATCCCTCCAAATAACCTTTCGCTCTGTTGTCAGCCGTGATCAATCTCTCAGCTGTTTCCGTAAGGTAATCCTTAGCCTTGTTCAGCGAGGAGCTTTCGCAAGTTATCAAATTTGCGCAAAGAATATCCCACAGATCCAAAAATCCCACCTGCCGATACAGGCTCCGCATACCGCTGTCAAGTTCTCTCAAGCGGCTGTTTACGCTATAAAGCCTTTCGGCATAGTGATAAAGCAAGTCGGTGTCCGCTTTGAAAAACGGGTGTTCTGCAACATATTTTGCGCCCTTGTTAAACTTATTGTGAAACCATTCTCCGATTGTACTGATAGTGCTTTTTACCGACTCAAGGAAGTCAAGGACAGCATTTTTGATGTTATTAGCAATAGTAGGGATTCCCTGAACAATTCTAATGACCATGTCAACCAAAACTGCTGCGTCGATAACAGGGTTCAGCAAAGGAGAAAAAAACGACACCACGGCGATTAGTCCTGCGAATTTCCACGGGTTTTTTTTAATCCACTCGCCGACATCACCGGGATTCGTCATTATTGTTTCAATTATCACGGGCAATGCTACTGTCGCCAGTTTTAGGATATTCCATTTATTAAGTGCTATCATCTCGCCATTTTCAACCTTAGCTAAATCAAGCGCGCCATCAAGGATTGCTCCGCGTACTTCAACGGGATACGAATTGAATTTTATTACAAAATCAGCGACCAACTGAGCGGTTTTATCATCTAAGCCCAAAACATACTGCAAACTTTCCGCAATTTCGTCGGGATTGTACGCAAGCAGTTCAATCAAAACAGGAATCAAAGCGGGCTTTATCTTTTCTAAATCCGCCGATGATAACTCTGCCTTTCTTAGCTCGTCCTCGCCGCCTATGTGATTCTCGCAAATCACCATAATAACCTCTGCGGCAAGAACCTGATCCTCCTGCGGCAAATCTTTTATCTTCTCTACAGCGGCGGCTAATCTTTTGCGGATAGGACTGTCGTCGTCAAGTATTTCAATAAAGTTTCCGTTATCGTCTATAAGCCCTTCCGAGCAGTGAAAATCCATGATGCTTACGGCGTCTTTTGAATACTTAATGTATTTCGTATGCCCCTCAGGAACAATGGATTCCTGTCCGAGTATGCTTACAAAGTCGTGTTCGCCGTTGTATGCCCAAATTTTGTCCGCCTGCTGATTATATGTATCTTCGCCCAACATTCCCATGGTGTCGGACACGAATTGTTCGGAAAAACCCGGACCGTCAAGAGGTACGCACAGGTCTATTTTATCGGCGTTCTCGGAGCGCATTGTAACGTACATTGCGTTATTCCCGCCCTGCGAGTGACCGGTGACATAAATGGTCGAGTCATCGGTAATGTCACCATTTGCGCGAAGTGTTTCATATGCTTCATCAAACCATTCTGCACATTCTTCCTGCATTCTAGATGGCTGCGGATCTGCGCCATATGCGGCGGCATTATAGCCCCAGTTACCGTCACCTGTACCGTTAAAATGGAAAAAAACTTCACCTGAGTCCGACTTAAGTATTACGCCCTTGTAGTAATCAGGATAATCCGGAAAATTAGGATTAGAAAATTCTTTCATGTCCAAAACACTGTATTTTGTGCCATTGATTTCTATATTCTTAATGAATTGTGCATTTCCCTCATCATCTCTATTAATATCATAACCAAAATTTTCACCAAATGTGGCTTCAAAATTAGCTGCATCATTTGCAATACTTGTAATAGTATTTATATCCATAACTATCACTCCTCATAATAATCTATAGACGTGTTGCCATTTGCACGAAATATTTCACCTTTGGCAAAACAATTATTGTGAAGGCTATAATCACGCGCTTCTTTTGAACTGCAATCTGCATACCTCGAATCATCTATAACCAAAACGCTTATTGAAATATCTTCAGCACCGCACTCAGACGTAATAGTTTCCAGTATTTCGGCAAGCTGACTTCTTTCTTTGTATTCACTTTTTTTAACAACAATCTCCCCAAAAAGTTGGTTGCTTGGGTCTTTCAGAAATTCGTCAAAAGAGGCGTTTGCAGGCAAGTTTGCAGACGAAGTATGGTTGTTGCCATGCCAAACTTTACACTCGCCAAACTGGTCATTAGCTAATTTACTCAAATAATCAGACATTTCGTCTTCATACTTGACTACCAAGTAGTTGTCCCGTATTACCCGTTTTTCCTCATCTCTGAAATTCTCGATTTCAACCACGATATGTCTGTCACCAAAGCTCTCGCAGGTTGCCAAAAACGTTCTTGTACCTGTATAACTTGCGCCTGAGGGCGCAGCGTATTCAAATTTTTCACCATATTTTTGTTCCAGATATTCCAGTGCCAATTCATTTACGCTCTTCTTAGATTCCTTGCTGCTGCCAAACATACATCCTGTACCTCCAATTGTTATTGCGGCAATCAATATTGCCAAAAGTAAAATACGCTTCATGCCCTATTCCTTTCACACATCTCCCCCTCGCCGCGGGGTGCCGCAGCGAGG
>CANRNN010000020.1 GCA_947632025.1 uncultured Clostridia bacterium
ATGTCCCTCGACGGACATATAACCTATTTTAATATGTTCGAGGTGGGCGAAGTGATGAAAGCCTTGCGTATCATCGGTACGAACATTAACCAGCTTGTTAAGAAAGCGAATGAGATTAACAGCATTTATACCGAGGAGCGCTCCACGTCCGAACGCGTTGTCACGGAGTAAATTCTTTCCTCGTCGATTTCGAGTTCAATGTCCGAGAGCAGCGTGTTGTAATAATCATCGTCCCGACCGAAAAGCTCGCACATATTGTCGATTTCCATAAACGCCGTCAATCCTGCGGCGTAGGAGCATACTTCCTCGACCGTGAACGCATAGTCCATTTCGTTGGCGCTGTCGGTGAGTATCAGCTTGTCGCCTTTTTTCAGTCCGTACTTTTCGGCAGTCGCTTTTCAGAGGACAAGGCTAATTTTTCCGCCGTGAAGTGTCTGAACAGAAGCTTTTAAATTCATCAAAGGGTTGTTCAACGATCTTCGCGAACAAGTACTCCTTATCCTTAAAAAAGAAGTACAATGCGCCGATAGTCACTTCTGCGTCGGCGCATATCTTCCTCAGGGAAGCTTTCGTGCAGACCTTTTCAGAGAATTCCGCGCGGGCACTTTCGATAAGCCTTTCCTTAGTTTCTTTAATATCCAAATTTTAACTCCTTGACATAACGTTGTTATGCTATAATTATAACTTTATCATATTTTTTCTCTAAATGTCAAGAAGTTTTTAAAATTTTTAAAAAATTTTAAAAAAAGTATTGACAACTGCCGTTTTGATATGCTATAATATATTCAAGTTAGTTTACACTAACTCGCGGAATTGCCGGCATATTATGTCCCGGTATTTATTTTTGGAATTGAGTTAGCAGAAACTAACCAAATTCCGCTTACATATGGAGGAACGCAGATGAATTTATTCGAAAGCATTGAAAAAGGTCTGATTCGGCACTGCTCGCCAACGCTTGCCTCTTTAAAAACAGCCAGCTTGTTTACGCTTGAATTTACCTGTCACAAAGAGTTGAACAGGGTTCTTCGCAAGTGGAATAAGAACTTATCCGATAAAGGCGTTGCTATGATTGCGCTGCGGGAAACAGATAACCGCGCTTTGATCTATGTGTTCAGAAAAAACAAGCTGCGCGAGGCGTTATGCTGCCCGAAAATCGAGCGTTTTCTTCGGGGCAGTGGATACTGCGGTACGAATATTGGCGCGGCGCTTTCCACATTAAGAGCACATTTGACCGAGTTTGGAGAATTTCCACACGAGATCGGGGTTTTTCTCGGATACCCCCTTGATGATGTGATAGGGTTCATCAAAAACAAAGGGCAAAACTGCAAATGTACAGGCTGTTGGAAAGTATATTGCAACGAATGCGAGGCGGTAAAGACGTTTGCGCGTTATAAGAAGTGTGAAACGATTTATATGCGTCTTTGGGAGCAGGGAAAGAGTGTTCGGCAGCTTACCGTGGCTGCTTGACATATATCAGGGGCGGCGCAAAATGCTTCCCCAAATAATGAAAGGAGTTTTACATAATGAGTAAAATAGCGGTGGTTTATTGGAGCGGTACCGGCAATACGGAATCTATGGCAGTAAAAGTTGCCGAGGGCGCAAGAACCGAAGGTGCGGAAGTGATATGCTGCACGGCGGCAGAATTCAGCGCAGATATGATGGACAACTTTGACGCGATAGCGTTCGGATGCCCGTCTATGGGTTCGGAACAGCTTGAGGAAAGTGAATTTGAGCCGATGTTTTCAAGTTGTGAACCAAAACTCACCGGCAAGAAAATTGCCTTGTTCGGTTCATACGGTTGGGGAGACGGCGAGTGGATGCGTAATTGGGAAGAATCTTGTATAGCGAACGGAGCTGTTCTTGCGTGTGATAGTGTTATCTGTAATGATGCGCCCGACACGGACGCAGAAGCAGCGTGCGTAAATCTCGGTAAAGCTTTGGTTTGATTACAACTATCCCCTAAATTTACAAAAACAAACACGGTCGAGAGATTGTACTTCGATCGTGTTTGTTGTTTTATCGCTTCTTCATTCTTAAAATCAAAAGTTGCGCACATATTCCCGTAAAAAGTCCGGCAATACAGCCGGTTACTATTAAGAAGGGCAAGTACCCGATAACCGCAAAGGTCTGCATTACCGCACAAGCAACAGCGATTTGTCCTATATTATGGAAAACCGCGCCGAAAATGCTTAACAGCCACAAGTATTTATCGGTAACTGCTCTTTTGAGCAGCGACATTCCGAGTATACAAAGCAGACTTCCTCCAAAGCCAAAAAGCATTGCCATTAAATTCCCCGAAAATAGCGAACCAAGAAATATCCGTACCACGCAGATCATAGCGGTATCGCGAACGCCGTAATTATATAGAGCATAAACCGTTACTATATTTGCAAGCCCCAATTTAACGCCCGGGATCGGTACGATATTGGGAAGGCGCAGTTCAATTACAAAAATAACAAGCGCGATCGAAGTCAGCAGGCTTAATTTCGTCAGTTTTCTTACATCCATCTTTCTACCTTGCGGCTGCATCCGCATCGTTGTTTTCATATTCGATTATCAGCTTATTCGGTAAGCATATTATGGGAATTGCCGTTGAGTCCAGCCAACCCGCGTTTACACAGACCTTGTCCGGACAATCGGCTTCCAATACGCGTATTTTATGATTCTTAATTTCAAGCGTGTTCTTTTTCCCGTTATATTCAACAACAATGGTTTTGTTCGGGGATTTGGAAAGATCTATAGTATACAAAAGCTCGCCGTCGCTTTTTATTTTTACAATATCACCCGAAGGTGCGTTCAGCATAACAACAGATATTACTGCCGAGGCAAGAAAAACCACAGCGCAGGCAGTGATCAAAAAAACGGTTTTTTTCATCTGTATATCACCTCAAGCTTGTTTTGCTCATATGGTCTTGAAAGGGAAAAATTACTTTGTATTCCCTCTGTAACGGTAATTTCTCCGGCATCCGTAATGATTATCATTTCAAAGTCGCAGTATTTGCGCCAATGTTCAACAGCGGCTTCTTTACCCATAACGAAAAGCGCTGTTGAAAGCGCATCGCAGAGTACCCCGCTGTCGCCGATCACTGTGACCGACGCTATCCCGTTATTGACGGGATAACCGTCAAACGGACTGATTATATGACAATACCGCGTTCCATCATCTCCGGTGAAATATCTCTCATAGCTTCCCGAGGTTATAACCGCTTTATCGACAATTTCAAGATTTCCGATATAGGTCTGCGGTAAATTAGGATCGGTCAGCGCGATCTTCCATGCGCTTCCGTCGGGCTTGCTTCCGAGCGCGTGGACGTTTCCGCCCAAAGAAATTATTGCAGAGGTAATTCCGTTTTCCTTAAACAATGAAATAATTTTGTCGCTTGTATAACCTTTGGCAACCGCGCCAAGATCGATCATATAACCCGAGGGCAATTGAATGCTGTTCTCCGCTGCCCAAACAGCTGAATAATTTACATTTGTAAGCAGTGAACGGATATTCTCGGGAGTCGGAATTTTGTAATCTCCGGTAGTAAATCCCCACTCCCGCAATATCGGATAGATCGTTATATCCAATGCGCCGTTTGTTCTTTCGCACAAGTCAAGCGCGTTTTTTATAAGCTCCACACAATCGCAATTTAACTCGATCTTTTCGCCTTGTGCGTTGTTCAATCGGGAAATATCGCTGTCCGGTAATGTGACCGAAAGCTCCTTTTCCAGCATTTCAATAATTGCTTGTGCGGAGTTCAGCGGCTTATCATCGGCACAATACGCTTTAAGTGCCATATAGGTGTCCATTGCAAACAATTCCGCAGTATGCAGCGATACATTATCACTTTGCGCTGCTGAAATATCCGATACCGATTCGTGAGCGTAATCCGCGCAGCCGCAAAAAAATAATATACAGCATACGAAAATAACAACAAATTTTCTCATAACTTACTGCCTTTTTGCTGAAGCCAGTGCATCTGCAACAGCCGACATAATACCCTTTGAACTGAACGTAGCTCCGGAAACCGCGTCTACCTCGGTATTCTGCGCCGATATTATCCGCGAGATCACCACGTCGGCAGCACTGTCGAAATACCACAGGTCGCTTTCTTCGCTGTCTGCCGTTATGCCGATGATTTTGTCGTTCTCTATGGTTACGCTTACGATAATATCCCCGTCATAACCATAAGCGGAGGCGGTGTAAACTCCGTTGTTGTAAATATATTCGGGTTCGGGGAGCGGATCCGGCGCTTTTGATGAACTGATCTGCGATGAAACTGATGAACTTTCAATTTGCGGTTTGGATTGCGTAGACTCAGCGGTTGGCAAAGACTCGGCAACACTTTCCGAACCAACGCTCTGCAAAGAGCTTTCAACAAGTAAAGGGTCAGAGCTTACACTGCTTGAACTGTTCGTTTGTGAAGCTGAACTGCTTGTTTGAATGGTTGAACCATCTGCCGGATTATGCAGCGTTTCAACGGAACTGCTCTCCGTGCTTGTCGAAATACTATTTGGTTTCGCCGAGCTTGTTTTCGGAACGGCTACCGTTACGAGTACCGCGCACGTCACTACCGAAGCCGCCGCGGAACAGAAATTCAGCGCCGTCTTGTTTTGCGGCTTTTTCTTTAGAATGATCTGCTTGCGTATACGGCAAGCCGCATAGCCGATAAATACAACAGAGTAAACCGCTACATTAAGCAGATATCCGCGTCTTCCGGCAATAGCAAACGGAACGTTCAATATCATAACGTGAATATAGATCAACGCGTAAAAGGCATAAGCCGAGCGCTGAATGTTTTTCCATGTTTTTGGCTTGAACTTTTTGCGTATCTTCGGGAATGACATCACAGTAAGCGGAAGCATTATCATAAGCATAATTAACGAGATAATTCCAGCCGCAAGCTGCTGAGAACTCATTGAACCGGACGCGGTAAACATACGCACAAAATATATTTTTCCAAATCCGATATTGTGTCCAAGCGTCAGCAGTGCCGCAAAGATCGACAGCTCGCCGCGAATAGGCATAAGAGCTTTCATCGGCTTAGAGCCGTTTGGCAGTGCGCCTGTCCACATCACCACCGCCCACAAGCCTGTTGCCAGAGTACCACGGCTGAATAACGCGATTATATAATCATTTACGAAATTCGGGGCACTGCTAAAGTCAGCAATTGATACTGCTGCGGATATTATGACTGCCGTCAGATAAAATGCAAGCGGACATTTTTTCAGCGGAACTCTTAAAAATATTGCAATACAAACTGCAAGAATTACGGAAATTAAAAACAGCATACCTACCTCACAAATGAATGCCGCCCGGTTTTCCGCCGAGCGGCAACGCGATATCGCCGCAACTGCGGCAGAATGTACAAAATTATTTTCTCTTTTTAGCGATCAGCACTGCAAGTGCCGAGATCAAAGCCACACTTGAAACAGCAACATCTGAAACGCCCGTGTTCGGGTTATCCGAATGTGCGGCGTCAGGGGACTGACTTGAGGTGAAAGAAAGCGTTTTGTTATATCCTGCAGATGTTACGGTAAATGTGTATTCACCGCCGTTAAATATTGGAGTTTGTTCTCCTCTGCCGCCTGTTTTGACTGTGTAGTCGATAGTTCCGTCCACCCCGATGATCGCGACCGAACCTCTGCCGGAAGCAGCGTAGTCCTTGCCGTTTATATTAACGGAGGAAATATTTTTCATGAAGTTCTCAAAATCCTCATCGGAAGCGCCGTCGGCTTTAACAAGCTTTTCTCCTTCAAACGCTGCGGGCATTTCATCGGTGGATAAAGTGAAAGTGGTATTCAATCCGGCGTAAACGCCCTTGCTGTCGCTTACCGATAATGTATATTGACCGGGCAGAGCGTTCTTGTAATTTATCAAATCATCTGAAATTTCCGCGTCAAGTCCATCAATCGAGTATGTTTTTGCGTAATCGGCAGGGAATCCCTCGGTTGTGATCTTTGTTGAACCGTCACCGCAAGCGCTGTTCGCCGCCGTTATCGAGCCGTTAAATTTCACGGGAACATACAGCGAAGCCGCAAGGCTGTGATAACCGCTGTTGGTTATGTAACGAATTTCGGTGATCGTCTTACCCATAAGGCTGACATAATCCGCGTAATCAAGTGTATTCCCGTGCGGTTCAGAGGTTTTGAAGCCGGACGACCACGCTATTTCATCACGCCAGAGATTTTGGAGATGACGCATTGCGTAACCCTCCCCGTCCTGTGTGAACAGAACAACTCCGTAGATTGTGCCGATGTCCGAGGTACCGTTGGCGTTATTGATTGAGGTCACGTCGATAACGTAATCTCCCCACGGCGAATCGGTTGTGATCGAAGTTTCTACCCCGCTAACAGCTGCGGTATCTCCCGAAACTTTGGAAAATTCCGCATTTCCGGAATTGACCGTAACGGTTTTGTAAGCAGCAGGCGCGGCTGACAGCTCCGTAAAATTAAAATTATCGTCGCCAAGTGCGGTAAGATCGTCGCGAGATATTGCTACGGGATATGTGACGCCAAGTATAACGCCCGTTCCATCCTCGTTTGCGGAGCCATAGGTTCCTGCAGTCAGATTCTTGTTGTTCCATTTGCTTGTTGTAGCGGAGGTCACCGCATCAACCTCGCTGCCGACTCCCTCTGCCGCGTAGAACTTGTCGTAGGGAATGTCCATCGTTCCATACACAACGTCCTCCGCCGCAAACGATGTCAGCTTAAACGCGCTTGAAGCTATCGCAGCACACAAAGCAACACCAACAATGCCTTTTAAGTTTTTCATAAAGTAGATATCTCCTTTCTTAATTAAAGTTAGCTCAGACTAACACGGCAAGCTTAAAAAAATCGCCGATATACGGCGCATATTTCCGAGCTTATTAGTTAGCACTGACTAACTCTTGAATATATTATAGCATACAGGTTAGCATTTGTCAAGAGGTTTTTTGAAAAAATCCGATGGCATTTTCGTAAACACCTTTGCCTTACAGTTATAGCCTTTGCAAATATCCTTGTACCTTGTTGCCATACAGCCGTTTCCGCCTATAACCACCACGCTCAAATTATTCCCTTTTCGCCTCCCATTATTACAATTACCGCTTTGCCGTTACTCTTTCCACATGTGCTCGAATCCCCTCATTTATTTTGAACCTTTATCATTCAGCGCTTCGGGAGACTTATCCCCCACATACCAATATTCGCATTTTCCGTCGCCGTCGGATAGTGTACTGTGGCGTATCAAATGCGCGTGAAATTTCTTTGCGACGATCTGATCCGATGCGCACATAATCGGAAGCAAGTCCATATATCCGTGCTTTTGCGCAAACTCGTAAAGCGGACAGGTATCAAAAACCAAAGAGAAACCCGTTTCGTGTTTGGCGGGATTTAACCTGATCTTCCATGTGTTGCCCCACTTTCCGCCGCGATATTTATCCGCTTTCTTTTTGTAGCCGTTCACAAAACGATACAATAAATTCATAAGCCGTTTTTTCTTGTAATATTTATTCATATCGATCTTGTCCAGCATAGCGAACTGCTTTGCCATTACTTCATTGAAAAGAACGTTGAAATCCTCGGAGTTAAAATTGCGGTCTACCGCCTCATAGAATGCGCACATCGCATAGCAGAGCATTAGATTTGATGACATCATATTCGCGCTACCGCCAAGATCGCCCTCCTCACGAAGCCATTTGTTATACAGCCTTTCGACCTTGAGCCAGCGTTTGCGTGTTTCACTTTCGGTATAGCGTGATCGCAAGAAATTCAGCGCTGCGGGCTTTAATTTTTTTAGGTTTTTATCCATTGAAATCCCCCTTTCCGCTGCGGTTCGCCAAAAGATAAGCAAACCGCACGATCATACGATCTTATCTTTTTTTGAAAACCACGGAATACAGCGGTTTACTCCTTTGCAGTAATTCGCGTATTCGATACCGTACAATTCAAGCAGCCATTTTTCCTCGGTATTTTTCATAAGCACGGTCATAAATATCCAATAAAAAAAGAACAGCGGCAAAAAGAAAACATTTCCCGAAATAAAAAGCGCGCCCGTACAGAAAAACATAAACGCCGTATAGATCGGATTTCTGCACATTGCATAAACACCGCTTGTAACAAGCCGATTTTCCGTAATACCGCTGTCAATCTTTGAGAGAAAGATCGCGCCGAGCCAAAGAGCAATCCCCAAAGCAATAATCAATATTCCCACAACCGCAAAAGGAATTTTCAGTGTATTTATAACTCCGGCTTCAAACAAATCGCAATGTCCCGCAATCACCGCGGCAACGGTCACAGCGATAATTACTCCTACATAGATCGGACCCACTCCGTACATAGGAAGGTGCTTTTTATTGTTCACGTTATCTTCTCCTTTTTGATCGTCCATACAGACCTTATCCGATAATCGTAAAAATCCCTGCCAACGCCGAGCAACAAATCGGTATGGCTATACATTGTTTCAGCTGCTCCTTACGGTTAAATCCGAAATTCTTCCAGCCGGCACAGCCATCCGTCTCGGGGAAATAATGCTGAAAGAACCGAGTTCTTGTCAGCAGGAAATAATCCAGAACGATAATATCAAAAGCTTTCACTCCCGCGAATATGATCAAAAAACAAGCCAGAAAATTTCCGAAATTATAATCGTGCCGCATTCCGTCAATGCCGCCCCATACTACAAGTCCGAGCATCGCCGCGACAAGTAAAATCAGTACCGCGACGCCGAAAATTCGTTTTCCGCTCATCGGCAGATTATCCATTCTCGGTGAGAGCCTTCTCCTGCACGTCCTTCGGAAAGCTCTTGATCAGCGCTTTAAAAGGCAGCGTGAGTGTTGCCGACCATATCGCAAGAAACAACAGCGCCACAATTCCAAATGACAGAAAAATCGTAAGTATCATTGATTTTCCTCCTGCAGAGCGATTTATATCAAATTAACCCTTTCCTTAATACAGTGTTTTCTTTCAGTTCTGACATGATCGTTTGCTCCTCAACAGTAATATAAGCACATCCACACTAGTTAGAGATAGCTAACTAACAATCTCACAAAAACGAGCCGTTTGGCTCTTGCATAAGTTAGCTGACGCTAACTATAATTATTTTAGCACAGAATTCTTGATTTGTCAAGAGGCTCACAATATTTTTACAGTTTTTTCATAGTAGGGTGTCTGTCCTAATAGATTCCTGCATAAAAGGAAACAATCGGGAGCATGATCTATGAAATATGTTTTGTCAGAATTCTAACTGACTTGCCTGTATGCCACCTTTGGTGGAGGTAGAACAATTAATTTCAATTTGTAGAATAACTGCAAAACTATTGAAAGATAAAAGAATACATCTTTATATAATCGCGGTTAGCACCTGTTTCAGCCAATGGTAGATTTTGGCAGTATCCAATTAAACTCTCACATTTGTTAAATATTTCAGCTTGCTGTATCTGTCTTACAATGTTTACTTGAAAACTTCTTTATGCCTACTGTCCTAAATTCACAGGACTTAAACCGCCGTCCCATTTACAGGCAGGTGCTGCTACCGACTGAGATTCATAGAATATTTTTCCAGCAAAACTTTGCAGGAATTTTTTGGAAAGCCAACGTACTCTGCTCGGCAAAATTTTTTACCTCTAACTTGATATTGCCGATTGAACCGGCATACAAAATGATTAACAAAAAACCGCCCGCAGCCTTCAAGCCACGGGCAGGATTTTTTTAAAGGTAAACCACTAATCCGAACACGGGTCTACCGGGGTAGAAAACAAAAAAATCCGAAGCACCATCGTGTTTCGGATTTGTCCAATTTGGCTCCCCCGACTGGACTTGAACCAGTGACACCCTGATTAACAGTTATGTGGTCGTTTTTCACAACACGAACCATTTTTGAAAAAGAAACTTGAAAAATAGGAATAAAACGCTTATACTTAAAGTAAGGACATTTGTTCTAATCTTTTTCAGAATGGAGTACACAGAATGAAAAATTACACAACCGTTACAGATCTGTATAATGGATTTTTGCTTGAACAAAAATTTCGCAATAACAGCGAAAAGACACTAAACTATTATATGGAAAATCTTAACAACTTTTTCAAGTGGCTTAATAGCGATGATATTGAAGATCTTAATTTGGACAACTGGAAGTTGTATGGCGTATATCTGCGTGAGATAGTGGTAAAACGCAACGGAGATAATCTCTCCGAGTCATCGGTTCAAGGTGCGATGAGAGCAATAAAGGCGTTCTACAATTACGGTATTGAGCAACAGATACTACCCGACATAAGTCGCAAGCTAAAGTTGCCAAAGGCACATTACAGAGAGGAGCGTATTCTCGACGATGAAGAAATTGATCATCTTATCAGCTGCCTGTCCTCCCCTACTCATACAGGATTACGGAACAAGTGTTTTATCTTTTTAATGCTTGATTGTGGGCTTAGACGCGGCGAAATACCCAAAATCAATATAGGACACCTTGACATTAAAAGTAGAACAATGATTATCAACGGCAAAGGCGGCAAGCAAAGAGTTGTGCCGATGGGTGAAACCAGTGCGGCATTGCTTAATGATTATATAGAAAAATATCGTAAGGGAAGCGGGCTTAATGACCCGCTTTTCTTAGATGATTACGGCGGACGTTGTACAGACAATCTCGTCAAACAAGTGTTTAGACGTATCAAAGAAAAAACAGGCATTAATAGACTACATCCACACTTATTACGTCATACATTTGCAACGTACTACATAGCAGACGGCGGAGATCTGGAAACATTGCGTATTATCCTCGGTCACGCAAACATCCAAACTACACAGCGGTATTTGCATATGGCAGCGAACCTTAAATTACAACGCTCACGCCACAATTCACATTTAGATATAATATATGAAGAAAGAAGGACGAAATTAAAATGAAAATGACATTTAAGAGATACCTTACTATTATTGCTTTAGTGATAATAGCTTTTTTTGCTTTGGCTATAACAGACCATATCTTAGCAAATCAAAAATATGAGCAAGTGTACGAGAGAATTCAAGAAGATTACACATTATACATTAACGGAATTGAGGTGGACAGCAGTAAGATCGATATCTACCTGTACCCGTATAACAAGATTTCTTTTAACGATGAAAAAATGGCAATTTATCTTGCCATTTATCCCGATTAGTTTAGCTGGCTTTCTTTTTCAACCGTGTCAATATCTCAAAAAGGGCAACAAATTGTGCTACATATAGCACGGAAAGAGAGGATTTATTATGTACGTTAAAAATGAAAGTCTGGAGTGCCAGTGTCTTGAGGAGAAATGCTATGTCCTTAAGCGTGACTTGAAATGTATTCACGGCACGTTTACGGCGGGTAGTAGAGTGAGAATTGAACGCCTTGTTTCAGACGACGATTATAGTCATTGCGCTTATTCTGTCAAGTCTGCTGACGGGTGTGACAAAATACTTCTTGATAGAGAAATATCAATTGAAAGATGGGCTGAAGATATGATTGCTGAGGACATAGAGTCCACGCTTAAATACCAAACGGTCATTGAAAATTTTGAACGAGCGCTGCAGTCGATGCTTCGTAGGAATAACATAAAGGAGAGTTTTTATATGGTGCTGTTCATTGTTTTGTTCGTTGTTGGCTGCTTCGGGATTATTAGTACTCTGAATAAGGTAATTGGTTTTGAATGGGTTATTGGAATGATTTTATCAGGGGTACTGATACATATATCTAATAATGCATATTACAATATTATGGACGAATTATGGGATAGCAAAGAGCAGAAATGCCACAATATTCTGGCAAGCAAGGAGGTTTAATCATAAATGATGGATCAAGAATTATTTGACTTGTTTCACACGGCGTATGATATAAACGAGTATACTGTGAGCGGAAAAATACAACAGGTGGTGCGGGTGATTTCCTTTTGTGCGTCAATAACTTTTTTCATACTTACAAAGATTGGTCTTTATCCCTTAGTAAGTTGTATATTGGGGTTTGTTTGCATTGCTGTATGGTGCGTTTTCAAAATTGTGCATATTATACAGACAATACGCGAATGGAAAGATACGTTGTATGACGGAAAAATACAATGGAATGCTATAGCTCAAGTAGTGTGTGTATATTCCTTTAGTGCGGCGATAGCTTTTTTCGTACTTGCAAAGATCAATTTTTATCCTTTAGTAAGTTTTATACTGGGGCTTGTTAGCGTTGCTGTATTGTGTGTTTCCTTAATTGTGCATATTATACAGGTAATACGCGAGTGGAGGGAGTTGTATCATTATGAAAAATAAGCGTAAAGGATTTTGGGAGTTTTTTATCGAGGACGCACTCCATAATCCACCATTTTATGCGACTGCCCAAATAACAGACGTTAATGCCGACAACAATGGAATACACATTGAATTCGCCGATAACAACGGCATTCTTAAAACAGCGAAGCTCAATGTAAAAAATGCTGCGGAATACAACATAGGTGATATGCTCGATATACAAGTTTGTGGCGGTATCTTCCCTACTATTTTTATAGGAGCAAACAATTATGGTGATGACTAAGCAGATAAAGAAAAATCAAAAGAAGAAAGCCAAGGTTTGCAGGACATTTGCCGAGCGTTTTAAGGAACAGCGTGAGAAGCATAAACTTACTTTGTCAAAAATTGCAAAAGAATTAGGAATATCTCGCCAAAGCGCAGTTTACTACGCAATGGGCGACAGAATACCGACTATAATGGTCTTGCTACAGTTGTCAGAGCTGCTTGACACTTCGATTGATTATTTGGTGGGCAGAAGTGACAATCCACATTAAAATAACAATGGGCGTACCGGTCAAACGGTGCGCCTTTTTATATATGCAGCTTGACGGGTAACTCCCCAAAAGCTGCTGCAAGCACGGCGAGGGTCGCTCCCTAGTGGCGGTGCGCCTCTTTCACCGCCCTGCCGTGTTTTTCTTTTTCAAAGAGGATAATAAAAATTCGTGCTACATATAGCACGGGAAAGAGGTTTTTATGAAATCATTAGCATTGTACAACAACAAAGGCGGTACCGGAAAAACAACATCAGTAATCAACATTGCGTATCAGCTCGCATTGGCTGATAACAAGGTGCTTGTAGTGGACTTAGACGGACAAGGAAATGCGTCAAGATTTTTTACCGATAGTCCTAAGGACGGACTGGCGCAAGCTCTGACGCAGCCTGTTGTCAGCCCTGATATTGCGCGGTGCGAAACGAGATACCCCAACATCGACATTATCACATCAACACAAGACCTTAATAACATCTCGTCCCAGTTCGAGCAATTCTCGCCCGAAGTTCGTTCAGAAATCGCGCATAAAATAATCGGATATAGCGATGACCCGTGGTATGCGGCAGATTACGATTACGTTCTCGTTGACCTCCCCCCTGCCCTCAACTGCCTTACGGAAAGCATTGTAAGCGCGTGCGATTATGTGTTTGTGCCGATAGAGCTGGGGCTGTTTGCGATACAAGGCATTCCGAACGTTACGGGGATTATATCCTCGTGCGGCACTAAGTTCGGCGGGTGCTTTGTTAATAAGTTCGACCGCGAAAACCCTGCCGATTTGGAGCTTTTTGAGCTTTTGAAATCTACGCTCGGTGACAAGACAATGCAAAATTATCTTCCTTGTAGTCGTGTGATTAAAAATTCTATCAGCTATCGGACGGCAGCGTCTGAATATATGAGTTGGACATTTGCCGCCGAATGTTGCGCAAAGCTGACGCGGGAAATTGTAGAGATATGCGGAGGTTGAGCTATGAATAAAACGATAAAATTTGGTAATCGCATACGCTTTGTCCGCAAAAAAGCGAAACTTAATCAAAAAGAATTCTGCGAATTGCTCGATATTCCTCAATCCACGCTGTCGGCGTATGAAACGGATCGTATGCAGCCGACGCTTGCGGCTCTTGTATCCATATCCGAAAAATGTGGAGTATCTATGGATTGGCTTTGCGGAACAAATTCCGTAAATAATGATACAAGCTCGTATATAGATACAAGTGAAGTTTGCGATAATATAATACGCTACCGCAAGCAGAATAAAATCTCACAAACAGAATTTGCGAAAGCACTCGGCAAATCGCTCCGAACAGTCCAGAAGTATGAAAAGGGCGAGATTGATTTAACTATTACCGCGCTTTGTCAGATCGCTGATGTGCTGCATACCTCTGCCGCGGAACTGCTAGGCTTAGAAACACCTGAAATGCTGCTTCGGTTAATGAAAAAATATATTTGGTTCTGTTAAGGAGGATAATATGGCAAGAAAACTTAAGCTCGACACGAGCATTACCAAGGATATAATGGCGGCTGCATCGGACAGCTTTATCGACAGTCTGAAAATGATTGAGATAGATGATATAACGCCGAACAAGGACAACTTTTATGCTATCTCGGAAATTGACGAACTTGCCGAGGACATTGAGCGTCAAGGTCTGATGAGCATACTTGTTGTTGCTGCTAATGATAACGGCAAGTATACGCTCATCAGCGGACACAGACGGCTTGCGGCAATAAAACAGCTCCAAGCGGACGGTCGGCGTAAAACCACAACAGTCCCCTGCTATATCAAAGGTGAAAAATCCCGTGAGGAAACCGAGCTTGACCTTATAATGCTTAATGCGACACAGCGTAAGTATTCCGATACGGACGCTATGCGTGAGTATGAGGAGTTGGAACGTATCTTTAAGGCTCTGGCGGACGCAGGCAAGCCCATTAAAGGCAGAATGCGCGATAATATCGCAAAAGCTATGCACATATCTCCGTCACAAGTCGCGAAGATTGACAACATAAAACACAATGCCGTACCCGAAATCGAGCAGGCTGTAAAGTCGGGTGATATGAGTATATCGACCGCAAACGAGGTTGCAAAGCTCTCCCCCGAACAGCAGATAGAGATTGCCGAGAAAAAACCAGAAATCACGAATAAGGAAGTCAAGGAAATGCAGAAGAAATCTCCTGCAAAGCCGAAAAAAGAAAAAGCCGCGCCGCCTTTTCCCGACGAAACCGAAACGACCGAGGACGAGATAGAGGAAGATACCGGTATAGAGGTAACTGCGAAAGAAAGTGCAAAAAGCAATGCTACTCACTATATGGTTAATTTGTGGGGCGACGAAACGGAGCAGTTGTACAAGTTCTTGACAGACAGCTACGACTACGATTTTAGGGAGAAATATCCTCTTGTTGCAAGTGTCATCGCTAAACTCAGCGTGATATTGGAAAAATAAATAGGAGGATTGAATTATGGTAAATCGAAGCCAATACGCCGACTATCCTTACCCTAAAAATCTAATTCGAGCAGGAGTAAGACGGTGTTACATATACAAGCATAGCTCGCACGGACAGGCATTCACCCCTTTGCCTTTTGTGCGTGTCTATAAATAATTGGGCGCGGCGGTTCGTGGCATTTCCGCCGTGCCTATATGCAGAATTTGGGGTATTTTCTTTTCAACTCTTGACATCTACAATATACTGTGGTATAATTAAACAAGAAAATCGTGCTACATATAGCACATTTTCGGAAAGGATTTTACAATGAAAAAAATATTCTTGGTTTTACTGGCATTATTGACGTGCGTTTTTGCGCTCGGAGGGTGTTCTGGAACTAAAGCCACCATTGATTTTGATAAATGCGTCAGCGTTAGTTTCAGCGGCTTCGATGGTGAGGGCAGAGCGGTCATAAATCCCGACACGGGATATGTTTTTTCTCTGCTTGGTGATCTCAATTCTTTGACTGCAACGCAGCTCGTTGCAAGTTTTACGTTTGCCGATATCGAAAACGATGGAAAATTGTCCAACGGCGATGTTGTAAACGTTAAAGTCAATACTGACGACGAACTGCTCAAAAACGCGAAAGTCGCTGTGAAAAACACCGAATTGTCATTTACGGTAAGTGGTCTTGAAGAAAAACCGAAAGCAGACGTTTTCAAAGATGTATCTCTTAAGGTTACGGGATCATCTCCGTATTGCAAGGTGTCGGTGGAATATTCGGGTGATCTTCCTATCTCGTCTTATTCTTTTGAAATATATAATCCGGACGAGCAGAAAAATTATAAGGATGGCGATGCTGTGAAAGTCGTTCTCAATGAGAATGACGCGAAAATGCTTTCGCAAAATTATGTCATTTCCGAAACGGAAAAGGAATACACCGTCAAAGCTGACAGCGTTCTTATTTTGACCGTTGATGATTTAACTGCCGAGAGAAAAGCAAAGCTTGACGAGGTTGTTCAAAAGAACCTTGATGAGCAAATTCAGAAGATACTTAACAACACGGGCGCGGCAAGCAGTAAGATTATGTCAAACATCACAAATTACAACGCAATATCTGTTGAGTCGTCCGGAAAGGGGATACAAAGCATTGACAATGTGCAGCTAAATTCTGCATATATCGGCACAACGGTTGAGAAGGATTTGTTTACGACAAAAGAAAAGCATTATATATACTATTTTTATGATGCAGATTTCACACACAATTACAAATCCGAAGAAACAGTCCACGCTGTACTTCTGCTCAGATTTACCGACGTAGCAGAAACTAATGGAGAAATAACCTTTTCCAACGTGGAAACGGGAGCTAGAAAAGATATTGATACAATGCTTAATACATTCATATCTGATAGTTTCAGTAAGCTGATGTAATCAATGAAAATTAAATAAGATAAAGCCGACTGCTTGATGTAGTCGGCTTATTTGGCTTTAAATGCAATTAAGGAGGAATTTGTTATGCCAATGTCAGATGATTTAGCAGGTGTTGCACTTAACACCACTCAAAAAAGTATGGAAATAGCGGCTGAACTTATAAAGATGCTTGCGCCCGCGCTTAAAAAGGGGGTGGAAATGCTGCTTACTCACGATATAAGTGGCGCAATATCAAAAAATCAGCTCTTTGTCCAAGCCTCAAATGCGAATAGCAGTATTCTAAGCAACAGCAATTTTCTCGCTTCCGACCGCGATGTTATAGCTGCCAAAGCAGCCCAGTATAAAATACCCGTTTCGTTTGTGGGAAACGGTGAAAAGGTGACTATGAGTTATCTTGATCGCGATAAGGCAGAAGTCAATCAGATATTGCAGGAAATTATGCAGGAGCGAATGAAAGAAGCTCCGCAAAGTGTAAAGGCATTTCCCGTGTCTGAACCCAATGTAAATGCATTAAAATCGTGTTTTGAAGAAAACGGACTTGAATGTAATTTCGTAAAAGGCGCTAACGGGAAAATATACTGTACCTACCCTGCTGACAGCGCAGAAAAGGTGGCAATACTTAAGCAAGAGTTTATTGCTATGCGTGATAATGTTGACCACAGTGTAAAAGCAGATCTATCGGGTCGCGCCGCAAGTATCACAGACTTACAATCTGGGCAATCGGTTACTTTTGATAAAAATGCTATGTCAAAAGATCGAGTGGTAGCCGAGTTAAAGGATAAAATGGGATATACTTCCACACAAGCCGAACTTGCCGCGAACAAAATATGTGACGATCTGCAGCTTGACCCTCAGAAATACTTCCGCTCTGCTTCTCAGCTTGATAATATTGACAGACTAAAGGTTAATATTAAATATAGCAGTGACAGCATCCTTCTGAAAGATACAACATTTTCATCGTTATCGTTCAAAGGCTCGCCAACACACATTTTTGTAACTCACGGCGATAATACAATAGCCCTCACGCCGTCCAAAATGACGGAAACTGAAATGAAAAACAGTTGTATGACACATCTGGAAATGAGCGAGGAACAAGCCGCTGAAACGGTAAACAAGGCGGTAAGAATAGATACTCAGCTTAATTCCAAAATCAAGGAAACAGCGATTTTCCGCGAAACAGGCGAAGCTCAGACCGTGACAATAGACCGCACCTCGAATTCTTCTTTTTCAGTTTTGGTCGGTACTAAAAAACGCGAATATAATTTCAATGACAAGAGCATAGCCGATAAGATGAGTAAGGATTACGGCATAACTACGGCAAAAGCACAGACAATTATAGATAAAGCTCAAAAGCAAAGCACATTCCAGAACAACCTATCACGTATTGCTCAATCTGCGAAAGAAAAAAACTCCAAAATTGCAAAAGAACTCAAGGAAAAAGTTGGAAAAACTACAGGGGTGAGAAAATGAAAAGGAAAAAGACAGATCCGTTGATGTTGGCTATATACGGTATAATAGCACTAGTAATATTATATGTAGCAGCAGGATTTGGTACGGCGATGGATTTATCACTTACCGAGAGTGGAGAATTGGACTTTTCCCTGCTTATGTCACAGCTCGAAAGCACAATTACCGATACAAAAACGGTATTTTCACACTTAGCGGATTTCAGCTCCTATGGATTTATTATGCCGTTGATTGCAGCTATATCCATTGGATTATACGTTTTGTTGAAAATAACATCTAAAAAGCGCTTACACCGCAGAGGTGTTGAACACGGTTCGGCAAGATGGGCAACAGAAAAGGAAGAAAAATTCCTCGCAGACAAGCCCGAAAAGAAAAAGGGCGAAAATCCAAAACCTAAAAGTCCGTTTGAAACGGATAACAACATCATATTAACTCAAGAGGTTCGGATGTCGCTGAATACCCGACAGCACCGCGAAAACCTAAACGTGCTTGTAATTGGCGGTTCTGGTTCGGGTAAATCGCGATTTTACGTCAAACCTAACATTATGCAACTTAACACCTCGTATGTGGTCACAGACCCCAAAGGTGAATTACTTCGTTCTTGCGGGAAACTGCTTAAAAAAGCAGGCTATGAGATACGAGTGTTTAATCTTATAGATATGTCGCACAGCAACAATTATAATCCTTTCCACTATGTCTATGACAAGGACGGGAACGTCAACAAGACATATGTGATGAAAATGGTAAACTGCTTGATGAAAAACACCAAACAAGAGGGCGCGTCGGGCGGCGACCAGTTTTGGGACGACAGCACAAAGGCGTTAACGCTTGCAATTTCTTTCTATCTCTTGGAACGACACGAACTAGAGCAAGCGGGGATTGAATTTAAGGATCCCGAAGGCGGACTGGATAATTACTCTATGAATTTTCCTACTGTAATGAAAGTAATGGCACTTGCAGAAATAAGTGAGGAAGATGAAAATCACGTATCTCCGCTTGACATTATGATGGACGAGCTACGCAGTAAAAATCCGATGAGTATGGCTGTTTCCTATTATGCGGACTTTAAGAAAGCACCTGCCGAAACCGCAAAATCAATTCTTATTTCAGCGGCGGTGCGTTTTGCAGCATTTGAACTGCCCGAAGTTGCGGATTTAACGCATACGGACAATATACATCTTGATACTTTGGGCGATCGCAAGACCGCCCTTTTTGTTATCATACCATCATCAGACGCGACTTTTAACTTCTTAGCGGCGATGATGTACACGCAACTTTTTGATACGCTCTATGACGCGGCAAACTTCAAATACGGCGGTCGCTTGCCCGTTCACGTTCGTTGTTTACTTGATGAGTTTGCGAACATTGGTACAATACCCGATTTTGATAAGCTCCTTGCAACAATGCGTTCAATGGAGATTTCCGCAAACATCATCATTCAGAATTTGGCGCAGCTAAAGAAAATGTACGATAAATCTTGGGAGATTGTCACGGGTAACTGTGATAGTCTTTTATTTTTAGGCGGTCAAGAAGCAAGTACGCTTGAAGCTATTTCGAAGTCACTCGGTAAAGAAACGATAGATGTTGTGTCCCAGAACCGCACGCGGTCGCATCGAAATCCGTCCACGTCGGAAAACAACAGCATTATGGGGCGAGAACTTATGACCCCCGACGAACTAAAGGTTATGAAAGCAAATGAATGTGTGCTTGTCGTCCGTGCGCTCTATCCGTTTTTCTGTCACAAGTATGATATCGAGAAACACCCTAATTATTGCTATCTGGAGGACAGCAACAAGAAGTATGCGTATCTGATTGACGATTTGCATACAGAGCGAATGCCGAATAAGAACGAATTATCGTTCGAGAAAATTACTACATCAGACATTAAGGAGGAAAAAATGATAAGCGATTGGGCAATACCGGATGATGATGTGGAAGATAAGGACACAATGGACGAAACCGAACCAGATCTCGAAGCAGAAGCTGCGGAGCAGTCACTTGAATCACTTGATGAGGAATTCACGGCTAAAGACGAGAATGAGAATAGCGCGGCTCAGAATTTCTTCTATGGGGCTGACGACAGTATGGAAGATGAGGAAATGCCAGAGGATTTCGAAAGTTATGATATGGCACAGCCTTATAAATTTTCTGAGGATGATGTCGACTCCTCTGCATTATTTTAGATACTTACCGCCTATAAGCGGAGGTAAATATAATTATTTAAAGGAGGATTTTACGATGGTAAAATCAAACAAGCCCGCCGTGGAAACACGGCGGAATTTTTTTGCCCGCGCAGCAAAAAAATTATCGGAGGTGCGCAGGAAGATAATTACAGTAGTTACAATGGCGTATGCAGCCTGCCTAGCCAATGCCGCGTCAACAATGCTAGCGTTCGCAGCAAACGGTGGGGGAGCAATACAGGATGATGTTGATGCCGACGCAGCATTTGTCGGAGTAATTAGTTTTTTTGCCAAGTGGATAGGTCGTGTCGGTCTGGTAATTGCCTTTATCGGGGCTATACAGTTTGCGCTTGGCATTAAATCTGAAGATGCAGAGGGTAAATCCCGCGGTCTTATGGTTTTAGTCGCGGGATTTATCGTATTTGCAGTCACAAAATCCCTTAATCTGTTCGGATTTAACACAGGGATTCTTTAATCCACCAATTGGACGTGCTGCGTGTTATATGTAGCACGTCCAAAAATTTGGAAGGAGGTATATTGGTGTTTTCTACTGGATTGAATTATATGGCAATCAATGATTGGCTTTCCAGTGTGGTCACATTCATTAACGGTTTTTTTTGCAACATAGTTGCTATGATCCGTAATGACAGTTGGGTACGAGATATTGTTGAGTCACCTGATGTGTCGCCTATAATTGACGCGATAAAAGCAACAGCACTAACGCTTTGCGTGATGTTTTTCCTTATCGACTTTTTCACTAAAACGCTGCATTTACAGTGGGTAACGTGGGAAAATGTTTTTCTGCTGTTTATTAAGCTTATTTTTGCGAGAATATTGATAGATAAAGCACCCGAAATATGCGAGATGATTTATAGCGGATTTTCGTCTTTAGTTACAACTGCTTTGGATAGCATAGGTACGGATTCAGTTAGAATCCTTCCTGGCGGACCCATTGAACAATATATGGCTTTGGGACTAACCAATGACGAAGCAACAAAAGTTGTTAATCACCCCGCAATAACATTCTTAGATTTTTCCCCAATGATGATACAGTTAAAAGCTGCTGTTTTTTCTTTACTGTATTTCATAATCCTTGCAGTATGCTTTGTGATAGTCGTGGGAAGATTATTTGAGCTTGTCGTATACACGATTATAGCTCCTATACCACTGTCAACATTCGCGTCTGACAACCTACACGAGATTGGAAAAGGTTTCCTAAAGTCGTATGTTGCGGTCGTAATACAGGCGTTGGTGCTTGTAATAATGGTAATTACCTACAAAGCACTTTTGACGCATTTTAACAGTATATTCAACGAAGAATTCGCGCAAATTGTCGGGTGGGTAAATATCCTTGCGCTAGCGCTCGGAGTAATGCAAAGCGGCAACTGGGCGAAACGAATTTGTGGCGCGATGTAAGGAGGCGGAGGCACAATGATTGAAATCAAAATTCCGAAAGAAATCCGTGATTATAAGGAAAAATTCCTGTTCGGATTGACAATAAGGCAGTTTGTTTCTTTGGCTGTGGCATTGGCAATATGTGTGCCGCTATTCATTTTCGGCAAAGATGCACTCGGCGAAGATTTGGTAAGTTGGCTTATAATCCTAATCGCCGCGCCTATTTTTGCGTTTGGTTTTTTCCGCTACGAGGGAATGCCATTTGAACAGTTCCTCTTGTTGCTGTATCGGCAAAAGTGGGCAGAACCGCAAAAGCGAAAATATGTGGAATTGCCGATATACTGGTATTGCCGCGAAGCAATAATCGAAGAAAAGCTTGCACATCAGCAGGAGCTTATTAAGCGCGCTGAAAGAAAGGAAGGTAATAGAAATGCTGCTAAACGCAAAAACCAAAAATGAGCAATCAGCTCGTGCTGCGGACAAGGTGCGGACATCAAAGAGCGCAAAAACGTCACAGAACAAAAAGAAAATAAAGCCCGAAAAGCGGAAAATCGCCCGTTCGGTGCAAGATACAATTCCCTACGAACACGTCTGCGATAATTACATCTTTCAAGTAAGAAAAAATCACTTTTCTAAGACTTACGCATTTAACGACGTGACATATACCGCTGCCGACGACGAAACTCAGCAGAGCATATTTTTTGCTTATTGCGATTTGCTCAACTCGTTTGACACGACCGACGATATACAGATTACATTGCACAACAACGTTGTAAACGAGCGCGAATTCAAGGATTTAATACTTCTCAAACCGCAAAATGATGGATACGACGAATATCGCGAAGAATACAACGAGATGTTGCTTGACAAAATGCAGCAGGGTCAAAATGGCATTACCACCAAAAAGTATTTTACAATTACAGTAACAGCCGCTGACCTCTCACTTGCAAAGCAGACGTTTCTGGCGCGTGAGCTTGCGATGCGTGCAAACTTCCAGAAAATAGGGTGTGACTTCACGCCGCTGAAAGCAAATGAGCGCATACGCATAATCGCGGATATTTTTCGCGGGGTAAACGAAGAAATACGCCCGATTTCGTCGTCCGAATTTTTGCGCGGCGCGGAAAAATCGTTGTGCTGTCCCGACTACTTCGAGTTTAAGAAGGATTACTTTTTGTACAACGACAAATACGCGAGAATGGTAGTACTTAAATTTTTGCCGAGCAGTCTGACAGATGATCTTTTAACCAAAATCTGCGCTACATCATTGCCCATTGTCGCGACGATTAACATTGCCCCCGTTGACCCCGCCGACGCAATAAAGCAAATCAAGAGGCAACTTACCTCTATGAAATCGGAAAAAATCCAAAAAGAGAAAAAGGCGGCGCAGCACGGCGTTTACACCGATGTTATAAACGAGGACCTCAAGTTGTCGCTTGCGGAAGCTGAGGAGCAGCTTAGTGACCTGCAAAGTAAAAATCAAAAGATGTTCCTCCTCAATCTGGTGGTTATGGTTACGGGAAACAGCTATGACGAGCTTGAAAACAACACCGATAAAATCGAGGCGGTGTTTCGCACAGCGATTTGTACAACATCACGCGCTGTATTCCAACAGGAGGACGCTATGGCAAGCTGCTTGCCGCTTGGCAATTGCAGACTGCCAATACGCAGGACACTAATCACAGAGTCTATCGCGGTATTTATGCCGTTTAACAGCAAGGAGCTTTCGCAAAAAGGCGGAACATATTATGGGCTTAATCAGTCCACAAACAATCTTATTATTTTCAATCGTGCAAGCCTTATAAATGCGAACGGCTTTATTCTGGGGTGTCCCGGTTCGGGAAAATCATTTTCCGCAAAACGCGAAATGGTCAACTGCTTTCTTGGCAGCAACGACGAAATAATAATTGTTGACCCCGAACGCGAATACACAAACCTTGTCCGCGCTCTTAACGGCGAAGTTGTTTTCATTTCCGAAAGCTCCGAGTCGCATTTAAATCCTCTCGAAATTTCTCGCGAGGAATACGAACGCGGAGAAGATGTTGTGTCGTCAAAATACGACTTCTTTTTGTCGTTCTTTGAAACGATTATGGGCAAAGCAGGCATAAACCCCGAACAGAAAACCATAATCGACAATTGCCTGCACGAGGTTTATCAAAATTTTCTTCTCGGCAAAACGACCGAAATGCCCACGCTCAAAGACTACTACGATATTCTCCGCAAGCAGAAATCCGAGGAGGCAAAGACGTTGTATATGTCGCTTGAGTTGTACGTCAACGGTTCAATGAAGGCGTTTTCTTATCCGTCAAATATTGATGTAAATAGCCGCGTGATAGTCTATGACATCAAGGATCTGGGAAAACAACTCAAACCGCTTGGAATGATGGTCGTGTTGGAAAACCTTTGGGACAAAATTGTCCGCAACCGTGAACGCGGCATACGCACCCGCATTTACATAGACGAGATTTATCTGCTGTTTCGGAACGAGGAGAGCGCAAACTTTCTTTACGAACTGTATAAACGCGCGAGAAAATGGGGCGGTATTCCTACGGGTATTACCCAGAACGTCGAGGATTTGTTAAAGTCCGACACGGCGCGGTCTATGCTCTCCAACTCGGAGTTTATTCTTATGCTTAATCAAGCAGCGTCAGACCGTGAACAGCTTGCGAGAATTCTTAAGATACCCGATACGCTTATGGGATTTGTTACAGGCGCACCTGCAGGTTCCGGTTTGATTTACTGCGGAATGAACGGTTCTTTGCCGTTTAAGGACGATTTCCCGACAGATACAAAGCTGTATAAGCTGATGACAACGAAATTCGGTGAGTAATATGAAAATTGTGGATAATAAAGGGCTGAAATCCGTTAATAGCGAAAAGAACGAGCTGCAAAACGGCAAGGTCGTCGAAAAATCGCTTACGCGTGAAGTCACCCGCAATCAACCACTTAACACTTCAAACCGCACTACGAAACGTGAGGGAACGAATAGCGTGTCGGGCGTTTCAAAATCTCCCGCGCGCACGCCCCGCACGTTTAGAATTCGGTCGGTGAATATCAGCAAAGCCGAAATAAAAGGCGATAAGCAATCTCCTAATTTACGGCTTATGCCTAAAGACAAATATAATATCTCGGCTGCCAAAGGGCTTAAAACGGGTGTTGTGCTTTCGGCTGCCCGAAACGTTTCCAAAGGCGCGAAAAAAGTAACGTCATCAGTAACCGAAGCAGTAAAAAGCCGTACACTCAAAAAAGACGATAATGAGAATGTTGGACTTGAGGGTGCAAAATACGGCTTGCGTGTTGCCGACAAAGCAGGAAGAAACGCAAGGAAGATATATAATCGGGTCGAAAATACCGTCGGTAATACGCGAAAATTATACAAGCGTATTTCCCGCAGCACTAACAGCCGTGTCATACAAAAACGAACGTTGAAAACGGTTAAAACGGCAGGGAAAACTACAGCAAAAGCGGCAAAAACCGCTGCAACGACAGCACAGAAATCCGCGAAAGCCGCACGAGTTGCCGCGAGAACCGCGCAAAGAGCAGCACAGACCGCAGCAAAAGTTGCACAAAAAGTTATACAAGTAACCGTAAAAGTCGTTAAGGCAGTCGTGGAAGCCGTTAAACAGTTGGTCAGCCTTATAGCGGAAACAGCTCCTTGGAGCTTAATTATAATAGCCGTAATCATTGTGCTTGTACTACTTGTATATCTGATCGGAGTGCCCGTGGCTACACATTATCAACTCAACGAACGCCGATACAGAGCCAATCCATTAAACCCGTTAGCTATACGAAT
>CANRNN010000021.1 GCA_947632025.1 uncultured Clostridia bacterium
CAACCTCTATGAAGCGTATAAGTCTTTGAAGTCCGCTTACGATGCGCTGACGTCGCCGACGACAACGAAGGGGGACGCCGGGCGGCATAAAACTGCCCCGCAAGAACCTGCGAAACGAACTTGCCGCCGGTCATGCCGGCTGACTAACTTTTACAGAAAAGATTAACATAATATCCGTACAGAAAAAACATTCCCAGCAGAGCCACCCCTGCTGGGAACCGGTGCAGGACATTGTCCTGCCTGCTGGTGCCGCTGACCGGACTTGAACCGGTACGGTGTTGCCACCGAGGGATTTTAAGTCCCTTGCGTCTGCCGATTTCGCCACAGCGGCTTATTTCAAAAAACCTATTCTATTATAACACATTTTCCTCGTTTTGTCAAGTCCAAATTTTTTCCCGTTCCCGAAAAATTAAAATTTTTAACAAAAAATTGTAAGTTTTTCCTCCAAAATCCGTCTATATTGTTAGAGGTAAAACACGGAGCGCAATACATCATAATGTTCCTCCCAAACTTTATTAAATCGCGCTCCGCGTTTTATTCCGACAGGAGTGATTATATGAAAAACCGTGTTATAGTATCTGTTTTCGCGCTTATAGTGGCTGTTTCGGCAATGATCTGCGGAGAATTTGAAAATTCGGGAACTGCTGTAGATCCTGCCGAAAACTCCGAAACTCAAACGCTCCAACAGACCCGCGCATAAGCCGCGGAACCGGCACTTGAATATTTCCGCACACAGATTTATCGGCTCGGAAATTTTCGGGTAAAAATTATAACCTAATCAAAACTTCCGCTTGTTTTTCGGCAGCGTAAATCCTTTTGGCTTGGGCAGAATAAGATCCTGCTGGTCGTCCGCACGAAGCGACTTTATCGTTTTAGCGAAAACTATCGCTTTGACATCTGCCGCTCCCTCGGCACGGAGGATACCGGCAAGCACGGCAAGGGTGCTGCCTGTTGTCGAAACATCGTCAACAAGAATGAGAGTTTTCCCGCGGATATCGTGATGTTTCGGCGCGAAATAAAAGCTCTCCATTGCGTTTTTTATTCTGCCTTTTGCGGTAAGAGTTTTCTGTTCAAGCTTTTCATCTTTTGCTTTCAGGCACTTGCAGACGGGAAGTCCGGTATAAATGGAAATGAGCTCCGCAAGCCTTCCCGCAGGTGTAAACCATCTGTACAGCAAGCTCTGCAGCGTGCTGGGAACAGGCACAAGAGCGTCCGCATAAACTCCGTCGAGCTTTTTCGCCATCATTACAGCCATTGCCTCGGCGGGATACATTGACTCTTCTATCTTCATTGAAAGAACTGCTTCCCTCGCACGTCTGGAATATGAACAACACACATAAAAATCCGAAACGTTCTCCGGAGGTTCGGGGTCATATTTGAGTAACGGCAAATTGTCCTCGCAGGTATCGCAGCAGGTTTCCAATTCCGCCATCGGCTTTCCGCAGAATCCGCACCTGTTAGAAAAAAAGAACGAAAGCACAAATCGGGAGCATTGATGAATAAAAAACAGAACCCTGTTCGGTTCGTTTTTTCTGTAATTCGGGGCGGGCGTGACATCGGAAGGTTCCCTCGTGTTATCCGTATTCTCAAAGTTTTCGTCGGGAGTTATTTTTTCAGGCATTTTCTCCTCCATTATTTCCATCTTCAAAACAGGAAAAAGTCAATCATAATAACGAAAATCGACCGCACCGCAGGGCTTCCCTTCCCACGGCGCGGTCGTCTTTTATTCCTCAGAATTTCCCTCTCCGGAGGGGAACACCTTCTTACAGTTGTCGTAATAGTCCTCCTCGTTCTCGGAGATGAGGACCTCCGCGAATGTCGAAAGATCGTTCCCGCGGAATTTATTCTTTTTGAGGAGTTTCACGACAGCGGGATAATATTTTTCCGCGTCCTCGGTCTGGAGCCAGATGCCGAGCATGGGGCGAGCGTTCTCGTCGTCCGTGCCGATATAATCAAAACCGTTGTCCTCGACCTCATTTTCGGTAATTTCCTCAACTTTTCGTGCAATTTCGGAATACAGACCGTCGTCGGCGTTCTTTATTTCCGAGGGGTCGAACATAATTAAAATTGTCTGCATAATACACCTCTGCATATGAAATTTTCCCGTGTTTGGCAGGAGATAAAATGTTAATTCACCCGCTATCGGAATTATAACACAATTCAGTTACAATGTCAAGTATCTCTATTATCATTCAGCAATTGTTTCAGGATCTGCTCCCGGTGATTTATGAACAAGCCGGTTATGCGGTAGGCTTCGGTTTCCTCATATTCAACGGAATGGATCTCGCCGTCGTCGAACGAGAGAATTTCCGCGTCGGGGAGTGCGGTAAGTATCGGGGAATGTGTCGCAATAACAAACTGCGAGCCGCTTTTTGCACATTCGCAGATCTCGGACAAAATCGTCAACTGCCGCTGCGGGGAGAGTGCGGCTTCGGGCTCGTCGAGAAAGTACAGCCCGTTCGGTTTCAAATTCTTTTGCGAAAGCGCGAGGAAGCTCTCGCCGTGCGATCTTTTATGGTAATATTCGGGAATTTTATTGCCGAGCCTTGCGTACTCCTCCTCCACAGTGGCGACGTTGTAAAAGCTCTCGGCGCGGAGGAAGTATCCCCACTTCGGGCGGGAAATTCCCCTTATAAGCTTTATCGCGTCACAAAGCTCGGAGTGCGAATCGTATGTCGAAAAGTTGTAGTTCATAGTGCCGCCTTCGGGATTAAATCCCGCCGCGACGGCGATACCCTCCAGAAGTGTCGATTTTCCGCTGCCGTTTTCGCCTACGAAAACAGTCACCGCGCTCGAAAATTCAAGCTCACCGAGATTTTCGAGAACCTCTATCCCTCGAAGATAGCTCTCCTGCGGGATCTTATCCCAATTTACCGAAACACTTTGAATAAAAAGCTCGTTCATCAAATCAGCAATCACTCCGGAACATAATCCTTGAAGTAATCGACGTCGTCGCCCTCGTCAAGCCAAAGCTCAAACCAGCCGAGAAAATCCTGCTTTTCGTCACAGGGCTGAACTCCGACGTCTGCAAAATTCCACACCTCGCCTGCGTGCTTCCCGGATACAATAAGGTTGAAAGTCATACCGTCGCCAAAGTCAAGAATCTCCATCTCGCCGTTGTAGACCTTTTCGTTTATTTCACGCCAAACCTCGTCATCGGGGCGCGGATCGTCCTCCCACACCCATACGCCATCCACCGCAAACGGCACGGAATAGTCGCGCCGTTCTATCTCGGCAAGACTTTTGAGAGCGCAGCCACAGATCATCTCGCAGCCGTCGCCAACGCTCTGCAGAAACGCCTTGTACGCGCTTGGAAGCGTTATATTGCAGTCCCCCTCAAACCGCGCAATCTCCTCCCCGGAGCAGCACTCGCCCATTTTTACGCCCTTTTCGGTGATTTTCTTTTTTATTCGCTCAATTACTTTCCCGTAATCCTTTTCTTCGTAGACCACTGTGTTATTCTCCTTTACAGATAATCTTTTATCTTCATATACTCGCGGAGAATTTCCTCCTCGGAAACCGTCCTGTTCGCGGGACTGGTCGACGGCAAACATATGTCCTCCGGAAAGTTGGGAAAATGCTTTTTATACAGCGCGTGAGCCTTTTTCCCTGTTGTGAACACCGCCGTTATCTTGCAAAAATCGAAAATCATTTTCAAATTGTTCGGTATTTCCTTTTTTATAGAGCTGTCCGATGCGCCTGCAATTTCACAGCTTTCCAGGACGTCCCAGAGGGCAATTTTCCGTGACAGGCAAAGTTCCCGTCGTGCCTTTACCGTATCGGGGATCTCCGTTTCCAAAACCGCGCAGAGCGTTTTCCAGAAACGATTCTGCGGGTGCATATAATAAAAACCTTGCTCGCGGGACTTCGGAGAGGGAATTGTCCCCAGAATCAGCACGCGCGAATTCTTGTCGAAAACGGGCGGAAATTCGTGCGAAACGCGCCCTTTTTCCCCTTTTTCAGAATTCATAATCAACGCTTGCGGACTGCGTTCTTATGCCCTTGCAGAACTCGGAAACCGCGACGTGAAGCGGATTTGTGCTGTACGCTTTCAGCGCGTCCATACTGTCGAATTCCGACACGAGAACAGCATCAAAACTCCTGTCCGAGGGGTTTACGTTTATCCCGACTTCCATTGCGCGGATTTCGGGGATTTGCCCTTTAAGTGCTAACAGCTTCTCTCGGAAAAGCAGCATATTTTCGTGCTCTCCCTCTTTGAATTTCCACATAACGATATTCTTTATCATACTTTTAACTCCTTCCGTCAAACCGCTCGGAAATCTGCGGGTCGTACAACGGGCAGCCGAATTCGCCCATAATGTCGATTATTACGTTCAGCGCGTCAAACTGCATATCAAAACTGCACTCGAAAATGACCCCTCTCGGCAGTATTTCCGCCGTAAAAGAGCCTTTTTCGCCGCCGTCGAAACTGTCTTCGCTTATCCGCTCCCATTTTTGGAAAACCTCCGCTACACGGCTCAGAATTTTCTCTTTCGGAAGTTCTGCAAGCCCGTCGGGATTTTCTCCGTCGCAGAGCTTCTCGTAAATTTCTTGGTTGTCGAGATAAACTCCCTCTTCATACTTCCGGAATGCCAAAGACCTTGCCATACAATTCCTCCGATATTAAAAATTCTTTTTTAATTATACCACAACGACGCTTTTTTGTCAATAGAAAAATGCCCCTCGTGTGAGGGGCATTCGTCCTTGTGCGTCAGGCGATGACCTTATAGTCCTTGTCCTCTACCGCCTTTTTCAGAACGGCGAAGTCCGTTTCGGCGGAAAGCTTTACTTTTGCCGTGCCGTCTGTGTGGGAAACGATTGCTTCTTCGACAGTCGGTATAGCCTCCAGTGCCTTCTTCACGGTCGCCTCGCAATGACCGCACATCATACCTTCGATCTTCATTGTAACTTCCATAGAAAATTCCTCCTTAATATTTTCAGGCGTACTGCCCGATTTAACGTTTTTATGCCTTATTTTCCTGTCGTGCTTCGGGTCGTGTATCTTCGCGAAATTCAGCCGCAGAGCATTGCTTACAACGCAGAAGCTCGACAAACTCATAGCCGCAGCCCCGAACATCGGGTTCAATCTCCACCCGAACAGCGGAATCCACACGCCCGCTGCAAGCGGTATCCCTATTATATTATAGATAAACGCCCAGAACAGATTTTCCTTGATATTGAGCAGCGTCCGCCGTGACAGCCTTATCGCTGCGGGAACGTCCGACATTCTGCTTTTTACAAGGACAACGTCCGCCGCGTCCAGCGCGATATCCGAACCTGCGCCGATAGCTATTCCTATATCTGCACGCGTCAGCGCGGGAGCGTCGTTTATGCCGTCCCCCACCATTGCGGTTTTGCCGCGGGCTTTCAGCTCCTTGATAATTTCCTCCTTGCCGCCGGGCAGCACTTCCGCTATCACCTCGTCCACTCCTGCAAGACGCCCTACAGCATCGGCGGTGCGCTTGTTGTCGCCTGTAAGCATTATCACGCGGATTCCCATATTTTTAAGCTCGGCAACGGCTTGCGGAGCGTCCTCTTTCATAATATCCGCGACTGCGACCATACCTATTATTCTTTGTTCGCGGCAAAAGAACAGCGGAGTTTTTCCCTCGTCGGAAAGCCGCTCGTAATCGCTCATTATTTCGGGCGGAACATCGCAGTAAGTTTCGCACAAGCGCAGATTTCCCGCGACATATTTTTTCCCGTCAAGGACTGCCGTAATACCCGCGCCGCGCAGCACTTCAAAGCTTTCGGGCTCGTCAGCGGAAAAGCCCTTTTCTTTCCCGTAAGAAATTATTGCTCTTGCAAGCGGGTGTTCGCTGCGCATTTCGAGAGAATATGCCGTTTTAAGCAATTCTTCCTCGGAAATTCCCACAGGGATAACATCAGTGACTTCGGGTTCGCCCTTGGTGACAGTTCCTGTTTTGTCGAGGACAAGATTTTCGATCTTGCCTGTTTCCTCCAAAGAAACGGCGGTCTTAAACAAAATACCGTTCTTTGCTCCCACGCCGTTTCCTACCATAATTGCCACAGGCGTTGCAAGTCCCAGAGCGCACGGGCAGGAAATTACAAGTACCGAAATCGCACGTTCCACGGCGTTCCCGACGCCGCCCCCGACAAGCAGCCATACGACCAGCGTCACAGCCGCTATTGAGATAACTGCCGGCACGAAAACTCCCGCGACCTTATCGGCTATCTTCGCTATCGGAGCTTTCGTGGCAGCCGCGTCACTTACCATTTTGATTATCTGAGAAAGTGACGTATCCTCGCCCACGCGCGTTGCCCTGCAGCGGACGTAGCCCGACATATTTATCGTCGCAGCCGAAACCTCGTCGCCCGCTATCTTATCAACGGGAATGCTCTCTCCCGTAAGCGCGGACTCGTCAACGGCGGTTTCGCCCTCTACAATAACGCCGTCAGCGGGAACGGACTCTCCCGCTTTTACCGCGAAAATATCCCCGACTTTGACTTGCTCTACGGGAACGGTAACTTCCTCGCCGTCCCGCACCAGAACAGCGGTTTTCGGCGTGAGCTTTATAAGACTTTTAAGCGCGTTTGTGGTCTTGCCTTTGGAATACGCCTCAAGCAGTTTTCCGAGGGTAATAAGCGTCAATATCATTCCCGCGCTCTCGAAATAAAGCTCGTGCATATATTTCATCTGAATCGACATCAAATTTGAACTGCTCATCATAAAAACGGCGTAAACGCTGTACCCGAACGCCGCAGCCGACCCCATAGCGACAAGCGTATCCATATTCGGCGCGCGGTGAATTATCCCCTTAAAGCCGCTTATAAAGAACTTCTGGTTTATCACCATAATTATCCCCGCAAGGAGCATTTGGGCGATTGCGACCGAAAGATGACTGCTTTCAAGGAACGGCGGGAGTTTCCACCCCCACATCATACCGCCCATAGAAATGTACATCAAAACGGCAAGAAATCCCAGCGACCAGAAAAGCCGCAGTTTCATTTTCGGAGTTTCGCGGTCGGCAAGAGCGTCCTCCGAATCATCATTGGCGGTTTTTTCCGCGCCCTTAAGCGACGCGCCGTAGCCTGCGTCCGTAACGGCTTTTATAATATCCGACGGCTTTGCAGTACCCTCGACGCCCATGGAATTCGTAAGCAGGCTTACCGAACACGAGGATACCCCCTCCACCGCCGAAACGGCTTTTTCTACCCTCGCCGAGCAAGCCGCACAGCTCATTCCCGTAACATTATACTGAGTCACAATATCACCTCATTAGCTTTTGAAGAGTATTGACCAGCTCGTCAATGACCTCGTCATTACCCCCGCGTATATTCTCGGCGACGCACGTTCTTATATGTTCGCCAAGCAGCTCCTTATTAAAAGCGTTCAGCGCCGCCGTCGCCGCCGACACCTGCACGAGAATATCCACACAATACGCGCTGTCATCGAGCATTTTCTTTATTCCGTTTATCTGTCCGGAAATTCGGTTAAGACGGTTTTTAAGCCGCTTGTACTCCTCCGGAGAACGTTCCTTTTTCTTTCCGCAGTTTTCGCAGTGCGAACATTTTTCCGCCATTCTCATCAACTCCTGTAATCATATTATATACCCCCTAGGGGTATTTGTCAAGTATTTTTTAAATTTTTTGTGGAATTATGCAAAGTGAACAAAAAACAGAAGAAAAAATTGTACGAAAATTTGTAGAATTTGCTTGACAAGTTAATAACTTTGTGGTACAATTATTAACAGAGGGGTCAAGGAAGCGTGAAATGAGGTGATTTCATTGAACAAGAGCATCTACTCCCTTGTGCTGTCGGACGAGGTCGTGGACGCGGTGGACGCTCTGGCAAGAGCCGCGAACGTTTCCCGAAGCGCAATGATAAACCGTATCCTCGCGGAGCGCGTGGCATATATTACTCCCGAAATGCGGCTTCAGGAGATACTCAACAGCCTTGAACGTTCGATAAACGATGCGTTTATGCTGTCGGCAAAGCCCGCGGGCGGTGTGCTTTCCGCGAGGACGTCCCTCAAATACCGCTATAAGCCTACCGTGAAATACTCTGTCGAAATGTACTCTCAAAACGGTAAACGCGCGGGAGAGATGAGAGTGTCGTTCCGAACACAGAACGCACAGCTTATAGACGACCTTACGGGATTCTTCCGATGTTGGGCGGAACTTGAAAGCCGCTCGATCGCCGATAAATTAAGTGCCGATATAGTTTACACGATATCCGACGGGAAATTCACCAGAACGCTGAATATGCCCGACGAGCGTGTTTCCGACGGCGAACTCGGAACGGCGCTGGCGGATTATATGGAAATGTTCGACGGGACGATGAAAGAATATTTCTCGCGCCTGCCGGACTGTGATTCAGCCGCAAAAGCCGCAGAGGAATCTTACCGGAACTCAATTTCAAGACAAAAAGTCATTTTATAAGGAGGAAGTTTTATGAATCCTAACAAGCTTACACAAAAATCCGCCGAAGCAATACAGCTCGCGCAGGACGTGTCAGCGTCATATCAGAATAACTGCGTCGAACAGACGCACCTGCTCTATGCGCTGCTGTCGGACGAGGGCGGGCTTATCCCGCAGATATTCACAAAAATGGGTATCGACGCGGAGGGTATGAAAGCCGCTGCTCTGAAATTCATCGAGGGTATGTCCCGTGTTTCGGGAAGCGGTCGGGAAGCAGGCAAGATATATATTTCGTCGGAACTTGACCGTGCGCTTTCCGAAGCGGAAAAACAAGCCGACCGTATGAAAGACGACTTTGTTTCAGTCGAGCATCTTCTGCTTGCCCTTGTGGAAGTCCCCGACAGCGGCGTGACAGGACTTTTCAAGAGCTTCAACGTCGATAAGAACAAGCTCCTGAAAGCCCTGCAGGAGATCCGCGGAAATCAGCGGGTGACTTCACAGAATCCCGAAGAAACCTACGACGTTCTGAAAAAATACGGTCAGGATCTGGTGGAACTGGCGCGGCAGAACAAGCTTGACCCCGTTATCGGGCGGGATTCCGAAATACGCAGCGTTATCCGTATTCTCTCCAGAAAAACAAAGAATAACCCCTGCCTTATCGGCGAGCCGGGCGTCGGAAAGACCGCTATCGCAGAGGGACTGGCACTGCGTATCGTGCGCGGAGACGTTCCCGCAAATCTGAAGGACAGAAAACTTTTCTCGCTGGATATGGGTGCGCTTATCGCGGGTGCAAAGTATCAGGGCGAATTTGAGGAACGTCTGAAAGCCGTCCTCAATGAAGTCAAGAAGAGCGACGGGCGGATTATCCTCTTTATCGACGAGCTTCATCTTATCGTCGGAGCGGGTAAAACAAGCGGCGCAATGGACGCGGGCAACCTCTTGAAACCTATGCTTGCACGCGGAGAACTGCACTGTATAGGCGCGACGACTCTTGACGAATATTCCAAATATATCGAGAAAGACCCCGCTCTTGAACGGCGTTTTCAGACCGTTCTCGTGGACGAGCCTACGGTTGAGGACTCAATTTCCATTCTCCGCGGACTTAAGGAGCGGTATGAGATTTTCCACGGCGTGAAAATTCAGGACAACGCGATTATCGCCGCTGCGACGCTTTCCAATCGCTATATAACGGACAGATTTCTGCCCGACAAGGCGATTGACCTTGTGGACGAGGCGTGCGCTATGATTCGCACGGAAATGGACTCTATGCCTGCGGAAATGGACGAAATTTCCCGTTCGATAATGCAGCTTGAAATTGAAGAAGCCGCGCTCTCAAAGGAAACCGATAAGCTCTCCGCGGAACACCTTGAGGACATTCGCCGTGAGCTTGCCGAAAAACGTGACAAGTTCAACGCAATGAAAGCTAAATGGGAAAACGAGAAAACAGCCATTACAAAGGTTCAGGACCTGCGCCGCGAAATAGAACAGACCAACGCCGAAATTGAAAAGGCACAGCGCGAATACAATACCAACAAAGCCGCCGAGCTTATGTACGGCAAACTGCCCGCTCTGAAAAAAGAGCTTGAAAAAGAGGAGGAGCTTGCCGAGGCTGCAAAGAGCGATTCACTGCTGCGCGACAAAGTTACCGAGGAGGAAATTGCCCGTATCGTGGCACGCTGGACGGGAATTCCCGTGGACAAACTGGTAGAAGGCGAGCGCGAAAAAATCCTGCGCCTTGCGGATACTCTCCACAAGCGCGTTATCGGGCAGGACGAAGCCGTTGCCCGCGTTTCGGAATCCATTATGCGTTCGCGCGCGGGGATAAACGACCCCGGAAAACCTCTCGGCTCGTTCCTGTTTTTAGGTCCTACGGGAGTGGGCAAGACCGAGCTTGCGAAAGCTCTCGCCGAGGCGCTGTTCGACGACGAACACAGCATTATAAGGCTTGATATGAGCGAATATATGGAAAAGCATACCGTAAGCCGCCTTATCGGTGCGCCTCCCGGATACGTCGGCTACGAGGAGGGCGGGCAGCTTACCGACGCGGTTCGCAGAAAGCCGTACTCTGTGGTGCTTTTTGATGAGGTGGAAAAGGCTCACCCCGACGTGTTCAACGTGCTGCTGCAAATTCTTGACGACGGACGCGTTACCGACAGTCAGGGCAGAACCGTCGATTTCAAGAACACGATAATCATTCTCACGTCAAATCTCGGCTCGCAGTATATTCTTGACGGAATAGGCGACGACGGTCAGATAACGGAAGAAGCAAGAAACAACGTCGACGCGCTTTTGAAACGCTCGTTCCGTCCCGAATTTCTGAATCGTCTTGACGAGATAGTGTTCTACAAGCCGCTTGCGAAAGACGAGATCTTCGGTATTATCAATCTTCAGGCGGCAGACCTTGCGAAAAGGCTTCGCGACAAGCAGCTCTCGCTTGAAATATCCGACGAGGCAAAGCAGCTTATCCTTGACGAGAGCTATGACCCCGCGTTCGGCGCAAGGCCGCTCAAACGCTATATGCAGCGCAATCTTGAAACGCTTATCGCGCGGGAAATCCTCTCCGACAAGCTGCATCAGGGCGATACCGTAACAGTTACCGTAAAGGACGGCGCTTTGGCGGTGGAAGAAAAAACAGCGGGCTAAGACCTAGCCCGCCGAGCATAAAAACAACGCGCCCCGTATTTTCGGGGCGCGTTTTAAGGAGTATAGAAACCAAATGATGAAGATTAAGCTAAATTACTTTCTCTTGCGGTAAACGACTACTGCCGCGCCCGCAAGTGTTGCAAGACCGAGGGTCAGAGCGATACCGGCAGCGCCCGTGTCGGGGTTGTCCTTGTCAGCTTCGCTGTCGGCGGGCTTTGAAGTTTCCGCAGGTTTCGAGGTGTCGGCGGGCTTAGAGGTTTCTTCCGGTTTTGAGGTTTCATCGGCGGGAGCAGATGTAGATGTGTTGTAGGTTACAAATTTAATTTCATCGCCGTTTTCAAAGCGGAACAGGTCATCATCATAGGTTGTAACGCCTGTTGCGTCTATTATATCGGAAACGCGGTTGAAATTTCTGTCGATAAGATAGCCTTTACCGTCCTTTATAACAGGAGCATAATCACCGATAAACTCTCCCGCATCGTCGAACCATTCGCCGATTTCGTTGCCCTTTTCATCAAGGAAGCCCCACTTGCCGTCGGCGTTTTTAACAAGGTAGGTCTTGCCGTTATCGGCGGTGTTCATACTTTTATAAGTCTTTACTTCAATATCCAAAATACTTTTTGACAGCTGATCAAGATCAAGGAGAGCATACTCATATTCCTCCGAATCGGAAATAGACGGATAATAACATTGAGCAATTGCCATATCGTTATTCACGTCGTTAATGTAGCGAACAGCAAGCGCTCCCTCTGCTCCTTTCAATTGACCGTCGCCGTCATAAATTTTAACGATTGAGCCGTCGTCACGCAAAACATAATGCATAGAAAACTTTGCTACTTGTTGTTCATTTGCGCAGTAATAATTCTCACCGGCTCCGGCATAACCGAAATTATACGCATTATCAGCGTGATGTATTTTATTCAGTTTCCCGTTCTTGTCAATTTTATAGATGTCATAACCACATACATTCCAATCTGTATCTTCTAAAAGACCAGAATCGGTCATCCAAATCACATACCCCAAATTATCGCCGCTACTAAGAAAAGTCGAATACCACCACCATTCGCCAGAGCCGTTGTAGGTCAGCGAAGACGATTTTGTTTCGCCTGTGGGAGTTGTAACTTCTATTGTTAAGGTTTTAGAATCATTGCTTTTTTTAGCAGCAACGGTATATCCCTCTTCATGGGTATAAATATAATCTCCGGGAAAAGTATTTATGGTCGTGGCTTTATTAGATGATTTGTCAAGGTGCAATACATATCTTTTTACGGCGTTGCCCTCAGCGTCTTTTTCAATCAATTGGAAATATTCGCTGCGCCCGTTCCCAAAAGCTATATTCTTGCTGAAATCAATATCTGTTTCAACATCAGTGTAGGTAAGCTCGCCCTTGTCATTCTTTTCAATGTGAACAACACCATCGACAGCATAACGGGATTCAGAAAAATATAAGAAATATCCATCTCCCAAACTACTCATCCATTTCATTCCGTGAATGTCTGCCCAGTTGAGTGTTGCCAATTCTGCCTTATTTTCCTCCGCGAACGCGCAAACCGAAGCCGCGCTTACCGCAGTCAGAGCCGCCAGCACCGCCGCGGCTGTTCTCTTTAACTTCATGTTCTTTTCCTCCATATTCTTTTGCGGTATGTAATGTAGTACCGCGCACAATTTCCCGCAAAATAAAAAGTGCGCAGCCGAAGCTACGCACTGCAAAAATGCACAACTCCGATTGCTGCGACACAACTCGTATTTCACACAAAAGACACACGAAAAGAGTATGCACTTTTACCGAAAGGCAAAAATAGCGCATCTTTTGTGATTATTAAGTTGTGTCGCAACTCTCATTATAGCACGTTTTACAGCAATTGTCAAGCATTTTTTGAAAAAACTTCAAATTTTCCGATACGGACACAAAAACGGCGGTCAAACAAATGGCCGCCGCCTGCTTTTTGCTTACTCTGCGCAAAGGTCGAAAAGCTCAACCCGAATAACCTTTTGCAGGCTCTCAAACGGCATTTCGACCTGAAAGCCTATCTTGCCGCCGCTGAAAATTATCGTATCAAAATCCGCCGCCGAAACGTGAGCCGCAGTCTTAAACTGCTTTTTCATTCCTATCGGCGAACACCCGCCGTGAACATATCCGGTAAGCGGAAGCAGGTCTTTGGCTTTGAGCATTTCAACGCTCTTTTCGCCGACGGCTCTGGCGGCTTTTTTGAGGTCAAGTTCGCGATTTACAGGAATCATGAACACATAATGATTCGAGCCGGATTTAGTTACAAGAGTTTTAAAGACCCTGTTCGGATCCTCACCGAGAGCCTCGGCGACTTCCTCTCCGCCGACAGCTTCTGTATTTCCGTAGAAATGGCTTGTGTACGCGATCTTCTTTTGGTCGAGGATACGCATTACGTTAGTTTTTTCGGGTGAATTTGATGACATTTGTTTGTCCTCCAAATATTTTTTTCGTAGTTAGGGAGATATACTTTATCTTTTATTATAGCATAGTCAGAAGATTTTTACAACAATTTTCCGCCGGCTTTACAACAAGGATAAGCCCGTTCGCGGTACATACAATTAAGTGAACAGCATGAAGATATAAGCTTCGCTTGGAGAAGCAGGGACAGAGGTTTATTTATACTCATTTATACATAAGTTGTGAATAATAATCCGATTTTTTTTCAAAAATTGCTAAATATGCTTGACATCGGGGGGAAAAATCGTGTATAATAATATTTGTAAATAGGATTTTGCCGATAAACTCCTTTGTTGGCAATTTTTCCCATAAATTACTAAAAGAAACGAGGTATTTTCCAATGAGCAAGATTGATTTGACAAAGTATGGAATTACAGGCACGACCGAGATCGTTTACAACCCCTCGTACGAGGAACTGTACAAGGCGGAGATGGATCCCTCCCTTACGGGATACGACAAGGGTCAGGAGAGCGAGCTTGGCGCGGTAAACGTTATGACAGGCGTTTATACCGGACGTTCGCCGAAGGATAAGTTCATCGTTATGGACGACAACTCCAAGGACACCGTCTGGTGGACCTCCGACGAGTACAAGAACGACAACCACCCCGCAACTAAAGAGGCTTGGGAAGCTTGCAAGGATATAGCTAAGAAAGAGCTTTCCAACAAGAAGCTGTATGTAGTAGACGCATTCTGCGGCGCAAACAAGGACACCAGAATGGCTATCCGCTTCATTATGGAGGTCGCTTGGCAGGCTCACTTTGTTGAGAATATGTTTATCAAGCCTACTGCTGCGGAGCTTGAGAACTTTGAGCCGGATTTCGTGGTTTACAACGCGTCTAAGGCTAAGGTTGAGAACTACAAGGAGCTTGGGCTTAACTCCGAAACGGCTGTTATGTTCAACATCACCTCGCGCGAGCAGGTTATCATCAACACCTGGTACGGCGGAGAGATGAAGAAGGGTATGTTCTCGATGATGAACTACTATCTGCCGCTTAAGGGTATTGCTTCTATGCACTGCTCCGCTAATACCGATATGAACGGTCAGAACACCGCTATCTTCTTCGGTCTGTCGGGTACGGGCAAGACCACCCTTTCGACCGACCCGAAACGTCTGCTTATCGGCGACGACGAGCACGGCTGGGACGACAACGGCGTGTTCAACTTCGAGGGCGGCTGCTATGCTAAAGTTATCGACCTTGACAAGGATTCCGAGCCCGATATCTACAACGCTATCAAGAGAAACGCACTGCTTGAGAACGTTACTCTGGACGCTAACGGAAAGATCGACTTCAAGGATAAGAGCGTTACCGAAAACACCCGCGTATCTTACCCCATCGACCACATAACCAACATCGTAAGACCGATTTCGTCCGCGCCCGCTGCGAAGAACGTTATCTTCCTGTCCGCTGACGCGTTCGGAGTGCTTCCGCCTGTTTCGATCCTTACTCCCGAACAGACGCAGTACTACTTCCTTTCGGGCTTTACCGCAAAGCTTGCGGGTACTGAGCGCGGAATTACCGAGCCTACTCCTACATTCTCCGCTTGCTTCGGTCAGGCGTTCCTGGAGCTTCACCCGACAAAGTACGCCGAGGAGCTTGTTAAGAGAATGAAGCAAAGCGGCGCGAAGGCTTACCTTGTAAACACCGGCTGGAACGGCACGGGCAAGCGTATCTCCATTAAGGACACCCGCGGCATAATCGACGCTATCCTGAACGGCGATATCAAGAACGCTCCCACAAAGAAAATTCCGTACTTCAACTTTGAAGTACCTACCGAGCTTAAGGGCGTTGATACGGGCATTCTTGACCCGCGTGACACCTATGCAAACAAGGCTGACTGGGACGAAAAGGCAAAAGACCTCGCACAGAGATTTATCAAGAACTTCTCGAAGTATGAGGGCAACGAAGCAGGTAAGGCTCTCGTTCCTGCAGGTCCTCAGCTTTAATTAAGTTTAATTCACATAGCAAAACGCTGCGCGCAGACTTAGGTTTGCGCGCAGTTTTCTTATATGGTTTGTAGGCGGAATTCACAATAACGTGCAAGCCTTACGCGTCCTCTGCGTATTGCGAAATGTCGCGTTTTAACCGGATACAGCTCACCACCAAATCCCGAAAACGCGCCCCGAAAATTCGGAGCGCGCCTAAGGAGTATAGAAACCAAATGATGAAGATAGCTTTAAATCACTTTCTCTTGCGGTAAACGACTACTGCCGCGCCTGCAAGCGTCGCAAGACCGAGGGTCAGCGCGATACCCGCAGCGCCCGTGTCGGGGTTGTCCTTGTCGTCGCTGCTGTCAGCGGGCTTAGATGTGGTGCTTTCAGCAGGCTTTGATGTATCCGCAGGTTTCGAGGTGTCAGCAGGTTTGGAAGTGTCTGCGGGCTTAGAGGTTTCTGCCGGTTTTGAGGTTTCGTCAGCGGGAGCAGATGTAGATGTGTTGTAGGTTACAAATTTAGCGTCTTCATTATTGTTTGCAAAATAGAACAGGTCATTATCAAAAGAACCACAATTCTTTACATCGTTCACTATTTCCGAAACGCAGTTGAAATTCCTGTCGATAAGATAGCCCTTGCCGTCCTTTATAACAGGAGCGTAATCGCCGTAAAACGGACCCGCATCGTCGAACCATTCGCCTATCTCTTTGCCATCTGCATCGAGGAAACCCCATTTTTCGTCCATGCTTTTAACAAGATAAGTTTCGCCGTTGTCCTCTGTGTAGATGCCGAGATATGGTCCGGCAAATTTATTTGTTTCTAAGTCGATAAGACCTGCGGTCATATTTGATTCACCATCGGGGCGTGTCTTCATCAGTTTATTGTTATATATTCTGTCGCCGCCGGAACTTCCCCAGAAATTAAAATTATTAACAACTTTGTTTTCCTCTGTTAAATAAAGGGTCCATCTCCCCGAAAGAGGCGATTCAGCATCATTGACATATTGCTCGTTAATTACAAAATAGTTACTGCCTATTGCACAAAAATCACAATCAATGACATTTTTGGCAACATATAACTTGTTTCTTGAGCCATCTTTTCCTATCCCGTAAAAGGTAATATCCCTTGTTGTACCATATGCGGGGGATTCAATTCTGACATCAGGATCGGAAGATGATAATGCAAGAATATATCCAATATATTTACCGTTAAGGTCAGATATAGCAGCCGGCAAGTACCCCCAGCTGTCTGCCATTGCAATTTCATGAATTGTTCCATTAGGTTCGTATACTTTAAGAATCGGACCGTCATCATTACAAATTGAATATCCGTCGCCCCTTGTATAGCTCCAGTCAGAAGGCAAGGTGTAAACCGTTGTCGCCTTGTTGTTGGCTTTGTCAATGTGTATTACATATCTTTTTGTAGGATTTCCCTCGCCGTCTTTTTCATACAACTGGATATATTCGCCGTCGCAATTTCCTACATAAAGTTTGCTGAAATCAAGGTCGGTTTCAACATCTGTAAAGGTGAGTTCGCCTTTATCGTTCTTTTCCACATGAACGATACCGTTGACCGCAGCACCGCTGCCGTTAGCATATAAAAAATAACCGTCACCAAGATTTGCTGCGCCTGTCATTCCCTGAATGGCTAAAGCGGAGAGTAGCAGCAAAAGAGCCACATATGCTGGGAAATGGTGCAGGGCATTGCCCTGCCAACTACATTGACAACCTTGTTAGGGCGCAGAGGGAGCGTGATCGAACTCTTGAAAACTTGAACCTAATCAAATAATCCACACAAAAAACCTCACCTTAGCTGTCACGCCTCGGTGAGGTTAATATTGTCGTGCATCAAGACCGGATAATTCGCTGAACACATCAGCAGCTGATAATTTGCACTTGGCAGTAAATTTGGGGAACACCTTTTTCATAAGGACATACAACGCATAACCTAAAGCTGCACCGGCTGTATTGCACAGCAAATCATCAATATTGCTCGATCTGCCATTAAGAAAAATTTGCACTATCTCAATAACAAAACTTAAAGAAAAACCAATGAGCGTTATCTTAAGTAATTTCGTCTTTTTACAGATAAACGGCAGAGCTAAACCCAATGGAACGAATAATAAAATGTTTAACAGAATATCAGTTATTTGTGCCGAATGGAAAAACCATTCGGGATGACCGTTCAAAATACAAGACAATAAATTTGGAAATGGGTTTGGCATTCTGGGAGCACGGAAAAAATCCTCAAACGGATTATATTCAAATCCGTGAACCATACATTGCCAAAAATATTTCCAAAATTCTGTAGGTGTCAGCAACCCGCAAATTATAAATACACCCCAACAAACTAAAAGAAATCTGATAAATTCGTTAAGTCGGGATTTTTTTCGCACGATTGCAAAATTATTACTGAATTTGCGTTTGTGCCATACGGCGCGTGCAATACAATAAATTGCGCAAAACAATACAAATATTGGCAACAAGTAAATAAAAATGTCAAAACTGCCGCAATTCATATATATCCAATCAATCAAATCTATGAGTACGTTTTTAATGCGTTCCAAAATTCATCTCCGCCTTTCCGCATATTTCAGAGGATTTTTGCCCCTCTATAATATATATCTGTTTTTGGGGTCAGTTAGTTAATTCTAACAGCTGTATTTTATCAAAATTCGTTACTTTTTAATAAATCCAGAGTGCATTTTTTGTCTAAATCTGCCAAGATTTCAATGATATAGTCTTTGTTATCCCATAATAAAAGTGTTTTATCATAATCGTCTTTGCTCATATCAATATACAACCCTGAAATGCCGTTTATATCAATCTCCCTTAATTTGCTATATTCTGTATTGATATGCGGCTTGTAATGTGATTTGACCCATTGATGTACAGTTATGGTTTGCTTTGTTGACCTGTTCAAATATAGAGAATAAGCGTCAATCTGAGAAACATCGGTTTCAATTAACTCAAATCCGTTAGGAACATAGTCTAAATAATAAGTATATTCTATGTTTGTAGGAGAATTTTCAAGGTTGACAGGAAAAAGGAGAGTATTATCCTCATATACTGTTCCGTGAAAATCCTTAGAAACAAACATATTGACCCACCCGACCAACAATGTCATTAACAGCACAATAACCAACGCTAAAATAATGCGTTGTTTAAAATTAAGGCGAGAGCGCTGTGGCTCGGTGAGTGTCGTTTGCTCAACTGATTTTTCTTTCAGCTTTTGCACATTCCTCTCGAACCGCGCAAAAATTCGCTTCATAGCAAGGCGATGTCTTAAGGACGGTTTCCAATCGGGAGCATTGTCAAACTCCGCAAGTTCACTTTTCATCATATCGTCGAGAAGTTCTTTGAATACATTTTCACACATAGTTTGCGTCACCCTCCTCTATAAATTTTCTTATTGCTCCGCGGGCGGATTTCAGTCGCTTGTTTACGGTCGAGGTTGAGATATGTAATTTCACGGCAGTTTCATAAATCGTTAAGTCAAAGTAGTAATGCAATAATAAGACGGTTTGTTGTTCAACAGGCAATTTTTTCATAAAAGATAGCAGCTTTTCGCGGGTTATCTTATCAAGTACTTCATCTTCAAGCGAGAATGATGTATCCTCCGTTTCCTCATCCAATTCTTCAAGTTGTACCTTATTCTTGTTTTTGTACATTTCAATTGCAACGTTCCGAACTATGATCCCGACGTATGCCCGCCGATTTTTTGGAGCGATTTTAAAGAATATTTCGGGATTGTCGGCAATTTCGCTAAAAACCGTCTGCACCGCATCCTCTGCGTCAAAACGGTTGTTAAGTTTTGAGTAAGCGATATTGCACAGCCAATTTCTGTAAGTTGAGTAAAAGTCAGCTAACTCGTTGCGCTCGGTATCGTCCGCGATTATTGAAAACGAAACGTCTAACATACTTAAATATCCTCCAAAACGATTGCAGCTATATGTGTTTTCCTTAAAACAACAATCTTGCTTTAATAATAGCACAAATTATTCCAAAAGTCAAGGGAAGCTGATGTATCAACATTACGCAAGTTTTAGTGCGGTTCTATCATCTGAAAAGAATTACCCCCTAACTCTTTTGGTTTCGTGGGCATTTTTTTCGGCATTGTCGGAATTTTGTTGTAATTTCAACAATTTGTCGCAAAAAGGCGCAAAAAGTAACTTTTAGAAAATCTAATGGTAAACGGGTGTCATTACCAAAAATTGGGCATAGACACTTCTGGAAAATAATGGTATAATGATATTAGCGAGGGACAAGACATTCCTGCCCTCTTATCTTCGAGGTTATTCATTATCCGTGGTCACACATTTTTTTATTGCGCGAGAAAAACAATAACCGAGGATTTACAAGCAATCAGCCGAAAGCCGAACGCAGTCGGTAAGTAGTAAAGGAACGAGCGATAGGCGGCTTGCAATATAATGATACTTCCGTTCAGACGTAACCACTCGTGACGGCGGTTCATAAGAATGAGAATGCTTGACATTATCCGCCTTGTATGGTATAATTATAAAGTAGTGATTTATGCTGCAAATCGGAATTTATAGGAGGAATGAATTTTGATTATAGAATTTAAAATTCCTTTTTTATTTAAAGCAGGAAAATTTCATTATTCAGAGCTTGGCGAAAATAGCGAAAATGTTCTCACGCTTTTTCATGGGCAATTTAATATTCTATCATATTACACTCCAAATTCAAACACTGAGGTAAGATTGTACGATGTTTCAGAACAATCACTGAAAAACGATATGTATGTAACATATAATCATTCAGGAATATTAAAGTATGTTGAGCTACTTCATGGGGATGAAGTACGATTATTATTTATCAACTATCTTGATGAGAACGAAGCAAAATCTGAAATATTGGATTTTGCTGAACAAAGTGCTGACATAATTTCAAATAAACTGTTACAATGCAAAGACTTAGTAGCAAGATTATTTATTGAGTATTATAAAGATTATGAAGGTTTTGATTTTGCTGCTAAAATAGGTACTGTTAAAGATAAACAAGCAATTATTGACAGCCTGATAGAAAAATCACAGCAGTGTGGACCGGAAAAAACGGTTGTTGATAACAGCGGAGACTATCCAAATGAAAACCGTATTGCGTGTGATCGCCATACGATTGAGATTATGCTTTTTTGTTCTCCGGTGGAAATACGGAATGATTTACTGGATATGGTTATCAGTGTGATGACTGATAATATAAAAAATAAGGTTATTGACCGCTTGAATAAATCTGATGATTTCAAATGTATCGTTTCAGAATATGACTAAATTCTGATTTATCGGCAAAACAATGTATATCAAAGCAGTACAGCATTGACAACACGCACGAGCTGATAATTGACAGGAACTGTTGGCAGTTTACAGTGTACAGTGAATAGTAAACAGTAGTAGGTATCCGCCTGCGGCGGATTATTTAGATTGTCTGCAAGTTTATTAGCAACTTCTCCACTTTGTGACAATCTGAATCCGTTCGCGCAAGCGAACACACCATACTGTACACTTTACACTGTTCACTGTAAACTGCCGCCCCCCCCGCCTGACATACAAAAAAAGTCCGAAACAACCGATTAAACGGTCATTTCGGACTTCGCGGGGATTATATCCCTATGGTGCCATCACAATGGTGGGGATTACATAAGGTGAAAATTTTCGGTGTCATGTGTAACACCGTTTTGTGAAAGTAGTACGATGAAGGAAACAGAATTAAAACAGGTGTGTGCCGTGTTGGCGGCTAGTTCTCAGAGGCAAGACCCATTAAAGTCAATTCCCCCTCGAAAGAGGGGGAAATTTTTTAAGTTTCCTATTGACTTTCTGAATTT
>CANRNN010000022.1 GCA_947632025.1 uncultured Clostridia bacterium
CAACCTCTATGAAGCGTATAAGTCTTTGAAGTCCGCTTACGATGCGCTGACGTCGCCGACGACAACGAAGGGGGACGTGACAGAGAACGGAACAATCGATATCGATGACGCTCAGGCGATCCTTAAGGATTACGTTGCGAACGGACTCAAGAGCACATACTCTGTTGAGCTTGGCGACTTCGACGGGAACGGCGAGGTTAACCTCGACGATGCGACCGCAATTCTTAAGGATTATGTAAGCAAAATGTAATCCACGCAAAAATACATTATTCTGACACCTTATGGCAATAATAATTCCGTGCGGGGCGCGCAACTCCGCACGGGTTATTGAAAAAATACAAAAACATGGAGGAAAATAATATGAAGAAGATTCTCTCTTTGGGCATTGCTTCCGCTCTGCTCGCAACAACCGCAATTTATGCAGCTGCAGAAATAGCTGCAAATGACATTGCTGTGGCTGTCGACGAAGTAAAAGCTGACGGCACAACTACAATCATTGTAACAGCAGCAAAGGATATCACCGGAAGTGCAGCATTTAAGGTTACAGCTACCGGTCTTGATATGCTTCTTGCGAACGGCGCAACTTGCACAATGGGTACTGGTCTTATGGGATCTAGTGCTAACCCCGACGGCGGCGATAATACGCTGAATATCGGAATCATTAGCGCTGATACTATTCCCGCAGGTACAGTTCTTGCAACCATTTCTTCGGTTCCTGTAACTGCTAAAGCCGGCGAAGCTTTCACTGTAAACGTTACCGGCGCTAGCGGAGAGGCTCTGGTTACTCCCGTTACCGGAACTGTTGCTGACGGAACCGTAAGCGACACCTCTTCCGACACTACTTCTTCCGACGGCGAGACTTCGGGCGATACAAGCACGGACGATTCCAACGCTTCCGGCGAAACTTCTAAGCCCGGCGACAAGGATAACCCTGATACGGGTATCGCTCTCGCAGTTGTTCCTGCTGTTCTCGCAGGCGCTGCTATCGTTGTAGCTAAGAAGAGAAAGTAATTCTTAACACGATACTTTCAAACAAAACGAACCGCTCCGAGAAATCGGGGCGGTTTTTTATTGACAAATTTTATTTTTTCTGTTATAATGTTTTTAGCGGAATTTTTTGAAAAGGATATTTTCTTATTATGAAATTAGTCGAGATTTTTACAGACGGCGCTTGCAGTGGGAATCCCGGAGCGGGCGGCTGGGGGGCTATACTCCGGTGTGAAGGCTACGAAAAGGAAATAAGCGGCGGCGCAGCTCACACAACAAATAACAGAATGGAACTTATGGGAGTTATTTCGGCGCTGAAAGCACTGAAATACCCGTGCAGGGTGATTCTCACCACCGACAGCAAATATGTCGTCGACGGAATAACAAAAAACTGGGCGAAAAGCTGGCGCGCAAAAGGGTGGAAAAAATCCGACGGAAAGCCCGCGCTCAATCCCGATCTGTGGGGAGAACTGCTCGAACTTCTGGAGGTACATGACGTCGAATTCCGCTGGATAAAAGGACATGCGGGACACGCCGAAAATGAACGGTGTGACACTCTCGCGGTAATGCAGAGGGATAAATTCTCAGGGAAATGATAAAAAGGAAAATTTATGCAGAATTACCAAAAATTACTTGACGGGGTGCTTTCGGAGCTTGGCGGAACGCCGAAGTTGCTGTTACACGCGTGCTGTGCGCCGTGTTCGAGCTACTGTCTGGAATATTTGTCGAAGTATTTTGAGATAACGGTGCTGTGCTACAATCCGAACATCTCCCCTGCCGAAGAATATGAGAAGCGAGCCGCAGAGCTTGTAAGGCTTGCGGGGGAACTTCCCGTGAAGAATAAAGTTTCGGTGGTTGTGGAGGAGTACTCGCCTGAGGATTTTTTTGAGGTTTCAAGGGGGCTGGAGGACGTTCCTGAGGGCGGGGAAAGGTGCTTTAAGTGTTACAGGCTGCGTCTGGAGCGTGCAGCAAGATACGCCGCCGAGAACGGATTTGATTACTTCTGCTCTACCCTGTCGATAAGTCCGCTGAAAAACGCCCAAAAACTCAACGAGATAGGCGAGGAGCTGTCGGAAATATACAAAGTCCCGCACCTGCCGAACGACTTCAAGAAGCGCGGCGGCTATTTGCGGAGCATTGAGCTTTCCCGCGAGTACGACCTGTACCGACAGAACTACTGCGGGTGCGTTTTTTCCAAAAGAAAAAAAGAAAACGGCGAGTAAAAACTTGCCGTTTTGTCATATTGTCATATTATAATGGAATTTTACTTATTGAGCAACATTCTGTCGTTTGCAAGCTCGCTGCCCGAAATTTTCGTGAATCGGTGGAGAAGCTCCTCGACGGTGAGGTTTTTCTTTTCCTCTCCGCGGACGTCAAGGATTATCTGCCCGTCATTCATCATGATAAGGCGGTTGCCGTGGGCGATTGCGTCCTTCATATTATGAGTTACCATCATGGCGGTGAGGTGATGCTCGCTGATTATTTTATCGGAAATTTCGAGGACTTTGGCGGCTGTTTTGGGGTCGAGGGCGGCGGTATGCTCGTCAAGGAGCAATATTCTGGGCTTTTTGAGAGTTGCCATAAGAAGTGTGAGCGCCTGACGCTGACCTCCCGAAAGCAATCCTACCTTTGTTGTAAGACGATTTTCAAGTCCGAGGTCGAGAGTTTTCAGCAGCTCGCGGTATTCGCTGCGTTCTTTTTCCCGTATTCCCCATGCCAGAGTGCGGGTCTTTCCCCGCCGAAGCGCCAGAGCGAGGTTTTCCTCGATATTCATATTAGCGGCAGTCCCCATCATCGGATCCTGAAAAACGCGTCCGAGGTAGGCGGCGCGTTTATGTTCGGGCTTTGAGGTGACATCTATACCGTCTATTTCGATTTTTCCCTCGTCGACGGGCCACACGCCCGCGACGGCGTTCATCATTGTGGATTTTCCCGCGCCGTTGCCGCCTATGACCGCTACGAAATCTCCCTCTTCAAGTACGAGATCAAGCCCGTTTAGTGCCTTTTTCTCGTTTATCGTTCCGGGATTAAAGGTCTTATGGATATTGGTAAGCTTTAACATTTTCAGACCTCCTTATCATCGTTCAAGTCGGAATTATCTCCCGCGAGAGCGGTCGTTCTGCGCTTGTGGAACAGCTTTAGGAAGAAGCTCTTGATAAGCGGCAGCGACAGGCAGATCGCCACGGTTATAGCCGTAAACAGTTTGAGGTCGTTTGCCTCCATACCCAATTTCATAACCAGCGCGATGATTATACGGTAAATTACCGCACCCACGGGCAGAGCGATAAGATTGCGCTTGAACGTCTTTGTCCCGATGATAACTTCGCCTATGATAAGCGACGCCAGACCGATAACGATAGCTCCGATGCCCATGCTTATGTCCGCATAAGCCTGATACTGCGCGATAAGCGCGCCCGACAGCGAAACCAGCGCGTTTGAAAGCATTAAGCATATTATTATCATGACCGTGGTATTTATACCCTGCGCACGAACCATTTTCTGATTGTTTCCCGTAGCGCGTATTGCCGAACCCAGCTCCGTTCCGAAGAACCAATACATTATAACAGACACCACAACCACAAAAACAAGCCCTACAAGCAAAGCCGAGAAGTTGGAGCTTTTGATAATGTTCCAGAACCACGCGCTGCTTTCGGTGCTGTGTTTATCGGCAAGCTTTGTGAAAAACTCGATAAGCGGCGTAAAAATCGTGCGGACCTTTTTACTGCCCGCGGGCGGCAGCGGAATGTTGCCCTTGCCCATTATACGAAGATTTATGGAGTAACACGCCGTCATTGTGAGAATTCCTGCAAGCAGCGCGGGTATTTTCAGCTTTGTGTGAAGAACGCCGGTAATAAATCCGCCTACAAGCCCTCCGCCTATCGCCGCGAACGTCGCAAGCAGCGGATTTACGCCGTTTACGAGCATCACAGACGCCATAGCGCCGCCCGTCGTAAGAGTACCCTCTACCGTAAGGTCTGCGATATCGAGAATACGATAGGTAAGATGCACGCCCAGCGCGAAAACTCCCCACAAAAGACCTAGTGCAATAGCTCCCACAATTATGTCTGCCATACGTTAAAATTCCTTTCAAAAATCAAACTGCCCATGCTTTTAACAGGAAAGAACAACTTCCCTCCTCTTAAAAGCACGGGCAGAAGTTTGCTCCTGCCCTGCCATATTATAGAATTAAAAACTGAAACCTAAAATTACTCAGCTGTCTTGGTTTCAACAACAAATTCCGCGTACTTGTCGGGAAGTGTGTATTCAAGTGCTTCTACAGCGTCCTTGTTGAAGCAGTAAGCGAACTCGGTGGACTTTTCGATAGGCATTTTGGAAATATCCTCGCCCTCAAGTACTCTTACAGCCATAAGACCTGCCTGATAACCGAGCTGGTAGTAATCAACGGAAAGTGTGCCGAAACCGCCGTTCTCGACCATTCCGCTCTCGCCGCAGATAACGGGGACTTTAGCGGGGTTGCAAACGGAGCTTACAAGCGCCATAGCGGACGCCATATTGTTGTCCGTACCGATATAGAGCGCGTCGCACTCGGTGATTATAGAAGATACAGCCTGCTGGATATCGTTGGTGTTGATAATGGTCTTTTCGGTGTACTTAAGACCCTTGCCCTCAACACATTCCTTAAGGATATTTGCCTGAAGAACGGAATTGTCCTCAGAGCCGGTGTAAACGGTACCTATAGTCTTAACGTCGGGGAAAAGCTCCAGAAGGAGGTCTACCTGATCCTCGATGGGGTTCATATCGGTAGTACCGGAAACGTTTGTGCCGGGGTTATCATTGGAATCAACGAGTCCTGCGTCTGCGAAATCGGTGATAGCCGTGCCGATGATCGGGATTGTCTGCGTCCTACCGAAGCAAGCCTGAGCGGACTTTGTGCCGATAGCGAAGATAAGGTCAACATTGTTTCCTACGAACTGGTCAGCGATAGTGGTGAGGTTAGTGGTTTCGCCCTGACCGTTCTGGCGGTCGAGAGTGAGGTTTGCGCCCTCCTTGTAGCCCTTATCGTCGAGAGCCTTGATAAAGCCCTCCTCTGCCCTGTCGAGCGCGTCGTGGGTCATCTGCTTTGCAACGCCGACGGTAACGTTTTTCTTTTCGGTATTGTCGGAGGTGCTTGTGTTATCGGCGCTGCTTGCATCAGCCGAAGAGTTATCCGCAGCAGAATTTTCCGCGGAGCTTTCGGACGAGCTGTTGCTTTCCGAATTTGAATTATTGCATGCGGTAAGACCGCAAAGCATTGTTACCGCTGCGAAAGCGGCAAAGAACTTCTTTAATTTCATTGTCATTCTCCTGTTCTTTGTTTTTAGTTTTTTTAATTTATATTTTCAAGCGCACTGCGCTACATTTAATTATACCACATTGATTCCCAAAAGACAAATATTTTTTTATCAATTCCGATATTTTCTTGGATTTTTGTGAAAAATGCAAATTTTTCCGCAAGCTGTGCCGATGATTCTTGCTTTTTTGCACAAAAAAGAAGAGAGCGTTCTGCTCTCTTCCGAGTAATTCTCAGTATTTTGTGAATTATTATTCCACGTCCTTGATATTTGTTTCGGCATCGAACTCCGGTTCAGGGAGTTTTGTACCGCACTTCGGGCAATAGAGGTTGCCCTCCTCGATCTTGCACTTTGCTCCGCAATGTGTGCAAGCGACACGGTTGAGGAGCTTATCAAGCTCCTTGTCGATCTCATCGAGCTTTGTATAGCACTCGTCAATCTCTGCAACGCTCTTATCGAAAGCGTCGTTATCCTTATCGCCGGATTTTGCCATCTGATAGATAAGCTCGCCCATTTTTTCGTACTTTGCCTTAATATCGGCGTTTATCTGTCCCTGCTTTACCTTGAGTTTGGAAATGCGTACAGCCTCATCTGTTTTTTTGCCTGCGGTGGAAACCGCATTTTTTCCCGTATTGATCATGTTATCAAGAAAGCCCATTTGAAAAATACCCCTTTCTGCATTTTAAAGCTTCGAGGAAAAAATTCCCCTTACTGATATTGTATCATATCCTTATACATTTTGCAAGGGCTATTTTGAAATATTTTTTAATTTATTCGAAATATTTCCAGAAATTTCCTCGTTAAAATGCACAAAAACTGGTGAAATAATCTCCCAAAAATGTGAAAACATAAGAAATCACGTCAAAAATCGCGCTAAAATTATTACAATCTTGTCATAATTGTTGACTTTTCTTTCTGATTGGTGTAAACTAATATAGTGTATAAGTGTTTTTGTGAATATGGAGAAATTTTGCGATGATAAATATCAATTCACTATGTATGGGCTGTATGAACCCGAAAGACCCTAACAACCTGAACGGGACGTGCAAACTGTGCGGCTTTTCCGAAAAGGATCCTACTATACCGACATACCTCGTGCCGAGAACGATACTTGCAGAAAGATATGTCGTCGGCAGGCTGCTCTCGTATAACGGAGAGGGCGCGATGTATATGGGATTCGATACCGTCACCTCAACTAAGGTGATAATTAAGGAATTTATGCCGGATACGCTCTGCTCGCGTCCGAAAGGAAAAACAGAGGTCGTAGTAAACGCCAACAACGCGCCGCTGTACAAAACGTATATGTCGGAATTCGCCGACCTTAACCGCTCGCTTATGAAGCTGCGGGGAATGGCGCATATTCAGGGCGTGCTGGACGTTTTCTACGACAACAACACCTGCTATGCCGTGCTTGAATTTGTAAACGGTATCTCCCTTAAAAGCTATCTTGCCAATTCCTCAGGAGGAATGTTGTGGGAACAGGTGAAGGAGCTTTTCCCGCCGATACTGACAACTATCTCGCTTATCCACGCGGCAGGGATAATCCATCGGGGAATATCGCCTATGACGATATTCGTCACGGATAAAATGGAGCTTAAACTCGGAGGATTCGCGATCTCGGCGGCAAGAACGACAAATACGGAGATTGCCTGCGAGATATTCAGCGGATACGCCGCTCCGGAGCAATATGAGAACGGACTTAACGGAACGTGGACGGACGTTTACGGAATATCGGCGGTACTGTATAAGGTGCTGACGGGGGCAAATCCTCCGGAAGCGATCGCCAGAAAAGTAAATCCCACGCCGGAGCCTATGATGCTGAACAGAAACGTTCCGGCAAATGTTTCAAAAGCTGTTATGGGCGGCATGAGAATGTCGGGAGAAACGCGGATACGCACTATTACCGAATTTGTCGACAAACTCTTTGCGCCGCCGAGATACACGGGCTCAATGTCGGGCGAGAGAGCGGTTTCCCGAAAAGAGGAAGCCCGCCTTAAAAAGCAGAAACAGGAACGCGCAAAACTGCTTGCGGTACTGGCGCTGGCGGGAGCTGTGCTGGTCGTGTTCATAATCGCGTTTGCTATGACGCTTTCGGGAAGCTGCGCGTCGAAACCTCCGGTAAATACGGGAAGTTCTTCGTCGAGTTCGGTTTCGAGTTCCTCAAGGAGAAGCTCGTCGAACAGGGCTTCGGAGAGCATACCCGACGCCCCCACGTCAGGATCGGGTGTAAATACCATGACGGAAACCGTCACAGTACCGGATCTTAAGAATTATCGTTACGAAACGGCGCTTACGACATATCAGGGCAGACTTACGCTGGTGCCGACTTATGTATACAACGACGCGGTTTCGGCAGGGCTTATTTTTGAACAGGATATCGAAGAAGGAACGGACGTTCCGAAGGATTCGGAGATACACGTGAAGGTTTCCAAGGGAAGCAGCGTCGTGGCTCTGCCGGAATATCTTATGCAGTCGGGAAGCGACTACACTGCTACGCTTGACTCGCTCAACATTAAATACGAGATCCGCAAGGAGCCGAACAACGAATTTATGGAGGGCTATGTCGTTCACTGCAGCAAGGAAGTCGGCGACCCTGTCGACGTTGAACACGGCGAAACTATCATTGTATATGTGGCAGAACCGTTCACACCCGAACCTCCGGAAAGCTCTGACAGCGAGTCTGAAGAACCTTCCGAAGCGGAAACACAGAACAGCGAGGAATAACATAATATGGATCTGAGTGAGATACGCAAGCAGATAGACGCGCTTGATACACAGATACTCGACCTTTTTATCGAGCGTATGAATCTTACAACAGAGGTCGCGAAGTACAAGGCAGCGAACAATATGGTGGTTTTCCAGAGCGACCGCGAAAAAAGCATAATTCAAAACGTCAAGGCAAATTCTCCGGAGGAATTTAAGCGGAGCGCGGCTTTCCTTTTTATGAATATTATGGATATTGGAAAGGTTTCGCAGATAAACGCCATAACTCCCGATATTGAAATACCGTATGCGGAAAAACCCAAGGAACGCCCGTCAGTGGCAGTTCAAGGAATAGAGGGAGCATACAGTCACACCGCCGCAAAGCAACTTTTCAAAAGCGGCAGCATAAGCTATTACGCGGCTTTTCACGAGGTTTTCGAGGCAGTCGAAAACGGCGACGTGGACTATGGCATTATTCCTGTCGAAAACAGCACGGCGGGCGAGGTCACGACGAATATGGAGCTTCTTTTGAGGCACGATGTTCATATCTGCGGGACGACGTCCGTCGAATGTGCGCATGTTCTTGCTGCAAAGAAAGGGACGTCCGAGGAGAATATAAAAATTATTCTGGGACATGAACAGGCTTTGCGGCAGTGCGGACAGTTCCTCTCGAAACGCGGCGGAACGGTGATACCGTACCACAATAATGCAGCGGCGGCGAAAATGGTCGCGGAAAATCCGAGTTCGGAATTGGGGTGCATATGCTCCGAGGAATGTGCGGAAATGCATGGCTTAGACACGGTACTTAAGAATATCGCGACCGACCCCGACAACCGCACGAGGTTCGTGTGCATTTCAAAGGACGTGGAAGTTTATTCCGACGCGGATACAGTCGCGGTTTCACTGTCTATTCCGAATATTTCGGGAGCGCTTTACAGGCTGTTGACAAAATTTGCGGTCAACGGGCTTTCGATGTCGAAAATACAGTCAAAGCCGCTTCCGCCGGAGGTAAGAAAGAAATTCCCGAACGACTATATGTTCTACATAGAATTCAACGGAAGCTTACGGGAAACAAAGGTAAGAAAGCTGCTGCAGAATTATGAGGACGAGCTGAATTTCTTCAAATTCCACGGTAATTTTAAGAATAATTAAGGTGATCATATTTTATGGTATCGGCAATAATAGTCGCGGCGGGCGCTTCGTCGCGTATGGATGGCGTAAACAAACAGCTTGAAAAAATCGCGGATACGCCCGTGTTTGTAATGTCGGCGCTTAAATTCCAGAAAAGCGATAAGGTGGACGAAATTATCATAGCGGCTCCGGAAGAGGAGGTTTCCCGTTACGAGAAGCTGGCGCAGAATTTTGGAATTGAAAAGCTGGCGGCAGTGGTGGCGGGCGGTGAAACAAGGTTTCTTTCCGTGAAAAATGCTCTTGAACAGGTTTCGCCGAAAGCGGACTTTATCGCTATCCACGACGGAGCAAGACCGCTTATCGAAACGGAGGATATTGAACGGGTAATCGCCGACGCTGAAAAGTACAACGCCTCCGTTGCGGCGGCTCCCGTTTTCGACACAATAAAATCAGTCGGGAGCAACGGTTTTATAGAGGAAACGATTCCGCGGACAAAACTTTACGCGGCACAGACGCCGCAGGTGTTCCGAAAAAAACTGTATGTTTCATGTGTGGAAAAGCTCGGCAGAACCGCTGAAAACGCGACTGACGACAGTTCTATTCTGGAGCTTTGCGGGGAATATGTACATATTACGGAAATTTCCGGCTGCAATATGAAAATAACGCGTCCGGACGATCTGGTCGCCGCAGCTGCGATACATACCAACAAACGAACGGTAAAGATGGTGTGAGGTTTTTATGAGAATAGGTACGGGATATGACGTTCACAGGCTTGCGGAAGGGCGAAAGCTGATACTTTGCGGCGTTGAAATACCGAATGAGAAAGGTCTGGCGGGACATTCGGACGCTGACGTGGCAGTACACGCGCTTATGGACGCTATGCTGGGAGCTTTGGCGCTGGGCGATATCGGGAAACTGTTTCCCGATTCCGACCCGAAATATGAGGGCGCGGACAGCATGAAGCTGCTGGCAGAAGTAATAAAACTTGCGGGACAAGAGGGATATGTTCTCGGAAACTGCGATATTACAATAATCGCGGAAAAGCCCAAACTCTCGGAGTATATTGAACAAATGCGGGAAAATCTTGCGGGGGCGTTTTCGTGTGAGGTTTCACGGATCTCGGTAAAAGCGACGACAGAAGAGGGTCTGGGGCTTGCAGGCGAAGGAATAGGCGCGCAGGCGGTCGTGCTTCTGGAAAAAAGGACGCTGAAACTGTATAAGGCGTGACAAAACAAAATAAAACAAAAAGAGCCTGAGGGGCTCTTTTTTATGTCATAAACATTGATATTGCTGAAATTGGCGGGAAATTAAATTATTACGTCAGAAAACTGTAATGCCTTTTTCAGATCGGCTATATATTGACTTTGCTGTTTTTTCAGAAATGATTTTACAAACGGCTTCATAATCAGTTTCTTTGCGGTTACATTTTCTGTGAAAACTATTTCGGTATTTCCGTCTTTTTCGGAAAAAAAACCGACCCAATGCCCACTCATATTACTGTTTTCCATATCAAATTCCCAATGCTTATATGGTTCCGATACGGTAATTGTAAATGTTGTGGAAAAGCCTTCTTTTGTATATTCCGCGAATTGCTTTTCATTAAGTACTTCTATTCTGCTCAGGTCGCTTCTCCATTGATAATTTTCCAAAGAAGTGACAATGTCCCAGACCTCTTTTACATTTGCCGGAAACACTACCTTTATTTTTGATATTGCCATAATATTTTTCTCCATATTTTTTGTTTTCCGATTTTAATTACAACCGGATTCATTTTTATTATACCACATTTGAAAAAGGTTGTCAAGTGTGATAAATACAAGAAAAATAGGCGGCATTAACTGTATTTTTCGGGAAACATCGGTTCTCCCTTATAAGTGATGGAATATGTCGGCTTGTTTTTTTTAACAAACCGTGCGAAAATTGCTAAACTTAACAAGATTTTGTTAAACTTCACAAATCACTTGATTTTCCTGTTAAGATGTGGTATTATTTTATTAAGCAACCATTAGGCTAGTAAAACAAAGGTGCTTTATCTAGGAGGTTAATTATGGCTTTTAAAAATTGCAGACTAAACGATAATGAATTACGAAAGTATGATCCCGGATATCCTTGGCAAGAATGGCTTCATGGTGAATTTATACCCGGAGTCGGGACAATTGACCGTGAAAATGACATTCGTTTGTTCAAATACGGTAATGGTCCGGTAGATGAGCCAAGCGACCTGTTTCAATTTATCTTCGACTACAAGGGATTTCCATTAAGGGTTGAATCCAAAAAGGTATTGGGCGACCATGATGTTTATTGGCGTGGCTGCAGTATAGAACATATTAAGGATTTTCCCTATGATTATGAGGAAGTTAAGCAAGCGTTGCGTGATGCGATGACAGTTTATGCTTTTGGTGGGTATCATTTTAAGGAAGAAAACGAAGAAATGACAGTTCATATTGAGTTTTAAGGAAGGCTGGTGCTATTTTCTGCAGCGGTGGAGAAGATCAGATTGTCAATACGATAAGGAATAATTTTTCTTTTCAGATTTGAAAAAATTTTGAAAACCTGTTGACAACATAACGCAAAATGGTATATAATATAATTACCTTGAAAGGAGGAATTTTTATGCATACACCTTACGAAGTAGCATTTAAGTACGAGATATCCAACGAGATAATTGCAAGCATTCGCGGATTTATTTCGAGGAACTACAAATATCCTTATGAAGAAAACGCGCCGAAGGAAATCGTTGATTTAAGAAATGAAGTCGGCGAGATTTACAAGGCTTTGCCTTTGGAAAAAGATTTTGACAAACAGGTCGAATATCAGAACCGCTTGTGCAAAATTATGAAACGCGTAAAGGAGATAACTCCGCAGCCGCAGAGATAAGATATGTTTGAATATACAAAAGAACAGTTTAATGAACAATTAGAAGTAATTTACAAGGATTTAATATCCGATTGCAAACCTTGTGAATTGCCGAAGGCATTTCTTCTCGGTGGTCAGAGCGGTTCGGGAAAAAGTACAATTCATACAATTTTATCCGATGAAGAACCGAATGTTATAGTTATCGACGGCGACAGGTTTCGTGAAGTTCACCCATACTTTTTTGAAATTCAAAAACAGTACGGCAAAGAAGCAGCAAACTATACGCAGCCGTTTGTAAACGCGATGGTTTCATCACTTATAGACCGTTTAAGCTCAGAAAAGTACAACCTTATCGTTGAAGGGACTTGTAGAAATGTCAATGTGCCGATAAACACTTGTAATTTCTTGAAACAAAAGGGTTATCGGGTGGAACTTGCAGTTATGTGTACCGACAAGGAAGTCGCGTGGCAAAGCACAATTGACAGGTATAACGAGATGAAAGAAGCTGGGGTTACTCCCCGTGCCGTTCCTCGTGACAAGTATATCGAAACGGTAAAGGCACTGCCGCAGAATATTTCCGAGCTTTACAAGCGTAGGATTTTTGATGAAATAAGGCTTTTCGACAGAAGTAAGAATTGTATATACAAATATTCGGAGCAGCCTAATACAAATCCTAGACAGATATTTGAATACAAACTGAACGAATTCTCAAGGGAAAAGCCGATTACAAATGTGCAAAAATCTTTTTCTCAGGGTCTTGACGATTTGCAGGAGCGCGCTCGGAAAATGAACGAGACTCGTAAAAATGCCAGCACTCAGACGCAGATCCATAAACCGAATAAGCCCAAGCGCTAATTGTGCTACAGCACGTTTTCTTTTCAGCTTTGAAAAACAAAGATCCCCGTCAAATTGACGGGGATTTACTTTTTAAAAATACATTTGTCAAGAGTTTTCGAAATTTCGCATTCTCCCGAAAGCTCTTTTTTCTACTTCTCAGCAGTATTTACTTTAAGAAACTTATCGGGGAAGTATTTATCTACCCACATCTGAGCAAGTTGGGATTTCGTTATCGGCTTCAGGTAGTAGTTTATCGGTGTTCCTATTTCTCCGCTCACTGCTTTGTCAATGTAATCATCAAGAGCATTCATCATTGAGTTGATGTCAATTATCTGATTGCTTCCGTCGTCAATTTCGCTAAGTTCAGAGAGAACGCCCTTTATCTGCGCGTTTTTGAGCGCGATCATCTGACCGCCTGTGTGCGCAGCACCAGCGGAAGCGTCAACGGAATCCTTGTCGGCAGCTACTGCGTTTTGTAGCCCCGCTATGTCATCTATTGCCGCTTTTCCGTCAAAAGACGTAAATTGCTTTACTGCCATCTTGACTTGATTTGATTTTATTGATGGAATTATACCCTTTGTTGTAAGGGAACAGTGGGTCGAGATTTCCTGTGTACTGAGCAGGGATTTAATGCTTTTAGCAAACGACTCCGATATTCCGAAGCCGCCGTTTATATCGCTGAACCATTTTTCAAGTTTAGCCTGTGCCTGAATTGAATCAACAACTGACCGAATCGACTCATAAGATGAGGTTTTCTCGGAGTTGAGAATATGTACCATTCCTACAAAGCACGAGCCATAGGTAGCGCCTGACACTATCGTCATTTGCTTTTCTTCAGCGGTGTCGGCATTTTTTGCGGTACGGACAATGTCGTCAGGAGAATCGGTTTTCAGCATATCATCTCTGTACATCTGATTCCACACCTTTATCGCCTTATCCACATCAATCACGCATGGCGCAAGCAATGCGGCGTTTTTGTGAGTGCAGCTTACCGCTATAACGAGTGTTCCAGAAATGTCATGGCGAGAGTATTGGCTGTTCATCTGGCTCTGTGCGGATTTACTTGTGGAGTCTGCAAGTTCGTTGCCGAGAAATTTAAACTCGCTGCTGATAAAATCCATTATCTGCTGGCTCTGCGTTTGGGCGTTCTGCTTATTTTTGTCATACGAAAAATACTGGACGTTCATATTCATCGAATCGGAGGAGAGCGGCATATTTTTTATCTCAGTGCGGTTGTAATCTATCGGACTTTCCCATGAGGAATTAACGGCAGGCTCCGCTTTTATCTTCTGGATATTAGTTTTGCCCTTGATTTTCGCGTCGAGATATTTCTGTGCGGCGTCGATTATCTGAGCATTAACTGATTGACTTTTTTTGGAAAGCTCGGAGGTATCAACTCCGAGATCAACAAGTTCGCGTATGGTCATATCCATACTGTTTCTGAGCTGAATAAGTGAATTCATCTCATTTTCAGCAGCATCTATCGGTGCCTGCTCTATGGCAATCCGATTTAGTTGGTCGAGCTTGGAGGGAGAAACAATGTTTCCCAGAGCAATTGACGGATCATAGGGTATTACACTTGGCATGGATTTTAACCTCTTTTCAAAAAATTTTAAAAAATATATTTGATATGCAATTTAATTAAACTAATTCATCACCTCACTGTTATCCTTGTAAATCAGCTAAAAATCAAATGAACAGCTTATCGGGTAATGGTCGCTGCTTAAAGGTATCATATGCTCGTTATTTGGTACGCCGTTTATAACCTTGATTATTCCGGATAGGCTTTTAGAATGTAATGCATAATCCAAAATACTTCCCGACCGGTGCGTCTGCCGAGGCGGAGATGATATTTGATTATTATTTATATCTTTAATTTTTCTTACATCACAATTAAAATCTCCCATTATAAACCAATGAGAATTATTGTATTTACATTCAAAGTCAGTATATATTTTTGCGAGTTCTTTTTTTGCTGCTACCTCATTTGAAGTAAGATGCACAGTCGCAAAAACAAAATTTTCAAATTCCCCTGTTTTATTATTTTTCAATCTGCATTCAAAGCATACAACAGGTCTTTTCCCTTCTAAATAAAAGGATTTAATTATAGGATCTTCGGCAATAGTTGTTTCAACAAGCATTCCTGTGGTACATCTTATATTGTCAGCATCGGGCTGTTCAAAAAAGCAAGCTTTGAACTTATGACTGTATATTCGGGTTCCATAAATCACATCAAAGCACTCACCGCTTTTATGCCCAACATTTCCAGCCTCCTGTATCATAATTATGTTATCGGCACCCGTCAAAAGCTCTGAGTAACATTCACTGAGCTTAGAACCATATGAGCCTTGGGTGTTCCACGAAATGATTCTCGGCATATATTTTCCTCCTCAAATAAAATTATCTGCGACCATTGCATAAGATTATTATATCACACAATTCGCCAAATGTCAAAATATTTTCCTATAAAATTACGGTTTTTTTAGCTAAACAAAGCCATTTTGCGCAAGATGTAAAAATCCTGCGCAAAATGCAATAATTGTTTGTGGAATTAACTAATTATTTAGACATATTTTTGTACTATTTCACAATGTAAGTTTTATTGATAAACGGAAAGTTATTATATTATAGTGTACAGTAGTAAATCCGTCCCTCCAGCCGGCTCTGTCCATCTCCATTTCATGTATCTCGAAACAATCTCATGCTCCCGAATTTATTGCAGTCATAACACAAATTTTTTAAGCAATAAAAGACCGCGCCATTTTGACATGGTGCGATCCTTTTCGTATTGACTTTTATATACTCAAATATACTTAATATCAACAAGTCTAGCGTAGAGCGGAGAATTTGCCGGTTTACAGGTGATTCCTTCAATAGTAACCTCGACTTTAACAAATGTACCGTCAGCGGGAAATCCACTCAAGTCGAGATTTTGATAATCCTCTGCATTTTTGAGCCGTATCGGAGAATCATACTCGCCAAGCCAGCTGAAATTTTTTTCCATTCCTGAAATCAGTGAGACGTTACGGTTCTCATCTAATATATTATTTATGACCGGCAATTCATGGCTTTCCCCGTCGGGCACAAAGATAATATCCCGTTTAAATATATATCCTTCACCTTCGGGCGCTATTGAACACCACCCTGTAAGAGCGACACTGCCATCGAAAAATGCCGTTCCGCCATCAAAATATCGCGGTTGTTTGATGCCGGCCTCGACATTGAATTCCGTTCTGGCAAAAGTTAATGTTAAATCGCCGAATTTATCTTCCACCTTGTATTTTTTATAATTGTATGAAACAGTTTCGGGAGTATCCTTAAACGTTAAATTTTCCGTATCAAAAAATCAGCATTGTCAACGTTGTTGTAAAAAATTCCGACAGGCTCGGCAAGATAGACATAATCGCATAATACAGCTGCCCAATTTCCTTCGGCAAGCTCTGAGAGCGGAACTTCCTCTAAATTATTATTGATCGCGGTCGCATTTGACAGATCTATCGGATCATCGAACGGCCATTCAAACTGTGCAATAATGTCGTCACTTTTTAAATCGGGATATTCTTGACTGCTTTGAGAAAGTGTTTGGTAGTCTGACAAAGATGACTTCTCAGAAGAGGTTAAGCTTTGATATGTAGTTGAATTTTGTGACGAATTTTGATTTTCGGAAACGTCTTGTGCCGGAGTTTCAGTCTTGTTGCAGCCGGTCAGGCTTGCCATAACCGCCAGTGTACTGATAATTGCCGTGAATTTTTCATTGAGGTACCTCCATAATTTTACTGTTTTATTTATTATAGCATACCCTCAATTGAATGTCAATAATTATTACAAACTTGTAATAATTTGTAATCTTTTTTGTAACCTTTTGTAACTTTTTTGTAATAATTTTGCGGACAAAACGAGGATTTATCAATTGTCATTTTAATGCGCGACTGAAATCAATATCAACAATAGTTTCGTTACGTTGAAGATCGCTGCCGTCTATCGCAAAAGTTCTTAATGCGTCTTTGAAGTCGTCGGCAAAATCCTCTTTACCGTTAAATTCTGTTTCATACTTTGAAATTGACCATTTAATCAAATTTGAATTGGGATCAGGATCGGAATATTCCATAATTACAACATACTCATTTCCTTTCCATTCAAATAAAAACGCGTGGTCATTAAAATCATCTCGCCCTAAATTTCCCAGATTCCAAAGACACATGCCTTTTTCCGTGTCAATGGTTCTGCAACGCGGACACGCAACGTTGCCTGAAATTGGGTTCTTAATCTGACGGTTCTTAAAGTCCATTTTTTGCCCAGTTGTTAATCTCTCATTTACAAATGCCATAGTCTAAACCTCGCAATAATAAAAGCATTTAAGGGTAATTTAAGGGAGGAGCCTACAATACACCTCCTAGCTCAAAGCTATATATTACCTCAGTATGTTTACTTTCTTCACCGGGCCATCCTGATGTATGGTAGGCTTTGAACGCATCAGTTAACAAAGTTTGAAAATGTTCCTTATCGTTTGGAAATCCTTTCGGAAAATCTATACGAGTTATTTTCCAACAAACTTGCTGCTCGTGAATACTCTTTATTGCCTGAACAGGTATCGGATTTGATTTATACATAAAGATAAATTCCTCTATATCATCATTTGTGTCATGATGTTTATAGCAATAAGCTAACCATACTTCAGCATTTTTGTCAATAGTTAAGTACAGTGGCATGATGCCTTCTGTTATGTCCATAAAGCTCCCGTAAGGGTTTTTAATCTTTTTCTTAAATAGTTCTTCTCTTTGTGTTGGAGTCAGCTCTTCATTAGTAAATGCCATAACAAATTCCTCCTAAAAAATGTTCAGTTGCTTAAAAAGACACGATTTCATAACAACATTATACACCTCTTCCGCAACAGTCAGTCCTAAATAAACGAATTCACAAATTATCATTACGCCAAACTATGAGAGTGACCGTTTGCGGCTGCAAAGTATATTTTTATTATTAAAAATTACTTCTCTATAAAAGTATAACTGCCATCATTCTTAAAATAATTTAACACGTCGTTCCACTCCTCGGAAGTGAAATTCAGGCTGTTGATAAAACCTGTTCTGCCGTTGGACAAGAAAATATTGATGTATTTTTCAAAACCGTATTCCCTGTCGCCCTTGTATTCAAAATGGAAACTCGTTTTTCCGTAATCACAGCTGTTTTTGTTAATTTCGTCTTTCTTTATTTGAACAGCCTTTTCCCAGCCGGAAAAATGTTTTGTAAACCATTCTTCCATTTCGTCAACAGGAAACGGTTCAAACTGTTCGCGGTAGCTGTCGTCGGGCCTTGCGGTACGTAATTTACGGCAAACCTCACGCGTCGGTAAAACCGATTTATCGTAAGGTCTTATAAATGTCAATTTGTTTTCGACAATATGCGGGTATTCTCCGTCATGAAACAGTGCGTACACGACAGCCTCCAAGCTGTATAATGTTTCCCAGTATTCCGAGCAGTAATTGATGTAGTCATCTCCGCTCCATTCGTTTCCCGTAAGACGATTAAGTTCGTCACGAATATCATCGGGAAAATCATAATGTATAAGCGAAACATCATCAACTATCTTTTCTACTTTTGTAAGCAGAGCTTTGTCATTTTTACTTTATCCCAGTCAAGCATAGTTTTTCTCTTTACTGATACTTTGCAAATTATTTTTTATTTATGGATGCCATACCCGATGCGTTTTCATTTGCCGTATCAGGATCTCCGGAGTATGTTACGGAACTTGATCCCGATGCTGTCACATTAATGGAATTTTCCGCATAAACATTACAATTCACCGAACCCGAAGCGTCAACTTCAACATCTTTTGCTTTAAGTTCGCCTGCGGAAAGTGATGCGCTTCCCGACAGCTTATACACTACCTTTTCAGCAGAGCCCGCTGCCGTGATCTTTACGGAACCCGATGCCGTTATATCAACACTATCCGGATTTTCAGGCGTTTTGTAATCAATGATCGTATCTCCGTCTGCGCTTATTGAATTTACGGGAACATTAAGCGTTAACGTACAAGCAACATTACTGAACATTGTGCCTTCCGTTCCGGATAAAGTGATCGTTCCGCTGTTTTCATCAACATTTAATTTTAAGTCGACGAGAGCATTTTCATCTGCTTCAAGAACAGCGTTGTTACCTGTCGGATCGATAACTGCTTTGAACGTGCTGTTTGAGCGGCTTATGCCTGATAAAACGAGCTTATATGTACGGTCTGCGGACAGCTCAAAGGTATTTGATGATAAATTTCCGTTTCCTTCGATCTTATTGTCATAACTTCCCGCAATATCAATGGTGAAATTTGCTCCGCTGTCTTTTTCTCCGCAGCCCGAAAGGCTCATTGCTGCGGCTGCAAGGCATACGCCTGCGAACGCTTTGATAATTTTTTTATTCATTTTTTGACCTCCCTAACAACTCTATTGCAAGTATAGCACAATTATTTCAATTTGTCAATACCTTTAACCTGAATGATGTTGGACCTGCTAACAAGCGTGTAGCCCTTTCGGGTGCGATACCTTCAAGCTGCTCTGCCCAAATCTTCTTGCCTATCCGAAGAAAAAAATTCTTGCATAACCGGCAACAGACTTTGTGCCAGCGCGTCAAGCTGTTCCTCGGAAAGAACAGGCTTGTTCTGATTTTTCATTTCGTAATTCCTCCT
>CANRNN010000023.1 GCA_947632025.1 uncultured Clostridia bacterium
CTGCGGTTAGTAAATATATAAAATAAAAAGCTACATTCTTTGTGCATATTGCACTAAAAATGTAGCTTTCAACTTGGTTGGGATAGCTGGATTCGAACCAGCGGAATGAGGGAGTCAAAGTCCCTTGCCTTACCACTTGGCTATATCCCATTGTAAATGTAATATTAAAGGCACAGACTAGCCGTGCCTTTTTATGTGGGTGGGGCAGTGGGAATCGAACCCACGATCTTCGGGACCACAATCCGACGCTTTAACCAACTAAGCCATGCCCCACATATACTTCCAAAGGTCAACAGTCAACAACCGCTCTCTCCCACCCGCGTTTCCTTAAATCACACCGCATAAACGGCACAAACGCGTTATCCTGCTCCGATACAGTCCGTTTTCAACTGTTTACCGTAAACTCCTACTGGTACGCCATGAGGGATTCGAACCTTCGACCTACCGCTTAGAAGGCGGTTGCTCTATCCAACTGAGCTAATGACGCAAATATACAGTCGCCGACGAAAATCGGCGACCTGACTGGAGCGGGTGATGGGAATCGAACCCACGCGACCAGCTTGGAAGGCTGGGATTCTACCATTGAACTACACCCGCACACTCAATACTTTATTATTATATCACACTTTTACATGATTGTCAAGTACTTTTTCAAAAAAATTTTCAGCTGCCGTAAAATCCCCCCTCTTTTTCAGTATCCGCTTGAAATATCAGGCGCAATATGTTATAATTGTAAGTAGTTGACCGTGCGGTGGTCAGATGCCGACCGCCGTTCTTTATTAACTTTAAGGATTGATAAAAATGCAGATTCCAAAAAGAATTGCTTCCGCCGTTATAAACGCTCTTAAAGGCGGAGTCGTGCCCCGCGTGGGCTTGGGCTATATCGCCGTGGGGCGTACCGATGAGATAAACGCTCTTTTGCACGACGTTTCCGTCGCCGAGGAGGGCGGAGCTTTCTTCCGCTTTATCGTCGGCAGTTACGGAAGCGGCAAGAGCTTCCTTTTGCAGACCATGCGCCAGCACGTTATGGACCGCGGATTCGCGGCGGCTGATGCCGACCTTTCTCCGGAACGCCGTCTTTGCGGAACAAAGGGACAGGGACTGGCGTGCTATCGCGAGCTTATGCGTTCGCTTTCTGTAAAAACAAAGCCTGACGGCGGAGCGCTGTCGCTTATCCTCGAAAAATGGATAGACTCTGTTCGGACAGAGGTCGTATCCGACGGTCTTGACCCCGATTCTACGGAGTTTGACGGAACCGTAAAACGCAGAATATATGAAAAGATCAACGCCCTTCAGGATATGGTACACGGGTTTGATTTTTCGGCGGTCATCAATGCCTATTACCGTGGCTTCCGTGACGGGAACGATGAGCTTCGCAATAATGCCGAGCGTTGGCTTCGCGGGGAATATTCCATCAAAGCCGAGGCAAAACAGGACCTCGGCGTGAATGTTATTATTTCCGACGACAACTGGTACGACTATATAAAGCTTATGAGTTCGTTTCTGGTGAACGCGGGATACAAGGGGCTGGTCATTATGATCGACGAGCTTGTCAACATTATGAAGATACCTAACGCCGTTTCCCGCCAGAATAATTATGAGAAAATGCTGATGATGTACAACGACGTAATGCAGGGAAAGGCTTCCCGACTGGGAATAATTATGGGAAGTACTCCGCAGTGTATGGAGGATCCCCGCAGGGGAATTTTCAGTTACGATGCCCTGAAAAGCCGTCTGGAGCGCGGACGTTTCGCGACAGACGATACTTTCGATATGCTCGCGCCCATCATAAGGCTGAATCCGCTGACATACGAGGAGCTTACGGTGCTTGCGGAAAAGCTTACAGAGGTACACGCCGTGCTTTACGACTACGAGCCGAAAATCACCGACGAGGACAGGATCTCGTTTATCAAAGCGGAATTCGGACGCGTAGGCGCTTCAACGAATATTACCCCGCGGGAGCTTATCCGCGACTATATCGAGCTTATGAATATCGCCCTCCAGCACCCCGAAAAGACATTTTCCGAATTGCTCGGCGGGGATGAATTCGTTGTACGGGACGAGCCCTCCGACGGCGGGGACGGCTTTGAGGACTTTTTGATTTGAATTTTTGACTCTACTCTCGGATAGGAGAACATAATGTCGGACGAGGTTTTTAACAGATTCGCGCCGTTTATCCGCGATCATATCTATCGGAACCATTGGGAGGAGCTGCGTGATATTCAGGTCGCCGCGGCGAGAGTGATCTTTGATACCGAGGACAATCTTTTGCTTACGTCGGGTACGGCAAGCGGCAAGACCGAAGCCGCGTTTCTGCCTGCGCTGACGAAACTGTGGGAGGAGCCTTCCGCAAGTGTAGGTATACTTTATATCTCACCGCTTAAAGCGCTTATAAACAACCAGTTCGAGCGTCTGGAGGAGCTTCTTGAAGAAGCATACATTCCCGTAACCAAATGGCACGGCGACGCTTCTCAAAGCGCCAAGCAACGGCTTCTGAAAAATCCGTCGGGCGTTATGCAGACCACTCCCGAAAGTCTGGAAAGTATGCTTATCCGAAACAGTACAAGCGTCGCGAAGCTGTTTTCGGACTTAAGATTCATAATAATTGATGAAGTCCACTATTTTATGGACAACGACAGAGGTTTGCAGCTGCTTTCGGTGCTGGAACGCATACAGCGAATGATCGGATTCTGCCCGCGGAGGATAGGTCTTTCGGCGACGCTCGGTGACAGCTCCGCTCCCGCAAGATGGCTTTCCATGGGGACGGGCGCTCGGTGCGTCGTTCCGAAAACAGAAGCGAAAAAACGTCGGGCAAGGATCTCCGTCCGCTTCTTTCCGATAGCGGAGAAGATACCGAATTCCGACAGCAAAACTCTCCTTGAAAAATACTACGAATATCTCTACGAGGTGACACACGGCAAACGGTGCATTTTATTCTCCAACAGCAAGGGCGAGGTCGAGGAAAACGTCGCACATTTACGGCGCATCTCCGAAAAGAAAAAGGCAAACGACTGTTATCTTGCGCACCATGCGAATATTTCTCCCGCCCTGCGCGAATTTGCGGAAAAACGGGTGAAGTCGGCGGAGCTTCCGGTGTGCGTCGGAGCTACAGTCACTCTTGAACTCGGTATCGACTTGGGACGGCTTGAACGTATCGTTCAGACGGGCTGCCCGCTGACCGTTTCGGGATTCGTGCAAAGGCTGGGACGTTCGGGGCGGCGGGGCAGCGCAAGCGAGATGTATTTCGTGTTCAGGTATGATATGAGCCTGCCGCCGTCTGTTTTCTACCGTGAGATAAACTGGGACTTCCTTATGTGCATAGCGCAGATACTGCTTTATATGCGCGAGGGGTGGGTCGAGCCTATGTATCTGCCTAAACTTCCGTACAGTCTGCTGTATCATCAGACTATGTCGGTCATGGCAGCGAGCGGCTGTATGACCCCGCAGGAACTCGCAAGGCAGATACTGACGCTTTCGGTTTTCGGGAATGTTTCTAAAGAGGACTTCCGGCTTTTGCTGTCGGAGCTTCTCGAAAACGGACATCTCGAACGCGGCGAGGACGGACTTCTTATAGGTTCGCGCGGCGAAGCACAAGTAAACAACTACGATTTTCTGGCGGTGTTTTCCGTTCCCGTGGAGTATTCCGTAAGGTCTGTGGACGGCACTTCTGCGGAAATCATCGGCACGGTGCAGAATCCGTTCGGCGTCGGTTCGCAGTTTGCTCTTGCGGGACAGGCGTGGGAAGTCGTTTCTCTCGACAGAAAGGCGCTTAACATCTATGTCCGTAAGATAGAGGGAATATCCGCAAATATGTGGACGGACACAGGCAACGAGTACGTCCATCTCCGTGTAATGAAGAAAATTCTGGAAATATTGCGCACCGATGAGGATTTTTCGTTTCTGGACGAATCGGCGAAAAAGCGCCTTTCGGACGTTCGGGCTAAGTGGAGAAACGCCTTGGCAGAATGTGGGGAACATTTTGTGGTGCCGCTTTCCGAAACGGTTTTCGCGGTATTTCCGTTCCTCGGAACAAGAGGGACAATGGCGCTTTTGTATGCGCTGCGCGAAAAAGGTTTCGGCGCGGACGTGTGGCTGTCGCGGTATATTCCCGTATGCATTGAAGTCAAGACGGACAGGGGCTTGGGCGCGGTGATCTCGGCATTGAACGCGATAAAGCAAAACGGCGCGGATAAGTACGGCTTCAGCATACCTGACAACTGTGAAATTTCGGGAAAATACAACGATTTTATCCCGCGTGTGCTGCTGAAAAAGCAGTATGTTGAGGACTATCTCGACACGGACGAGCTTTCGGAGCTTGAATAAAAATTACGGCACAACAAAGCGCCCCCGCAGCAAAGCGGTGGCGCTTTTATTATTTATTTTCTGATTCAGCCGTCCAGCTCGTTCAGTGTGTTCATTACCTTTTCGTACTCCTGCTTGACAAGCGAAGCAAGCGGCGCAGCGCTTTCGGGGATCTCTGTCTGATGCCTGAGTGCCTCCGTAAGCTCCGAAGAACGATCTCTTAGCGTGTCCAGACCGAGGTTCGAGCAAACGCCTTTCAGAGTATGCGCCATTCTGAACGCAAGCTCCGTATCCTTTGCTTCCAGAGCCTCGAACAGGCTTTCAGCAGTCTTGTCGTTCGGAAATTTTCTCACGAACTTGTCAAGCATTTTCTCCGAACCGCCCATACGCTTGCAGACAGCTTCGTAATCCGAGCCGATGGTATTATAAAATTCCTTTAATGTCAAAGATGTCCACTCCTTTCATTATTCCGTAGGCGCTTTCGTTCGGAACGAGCTTTCCGATAACGCCCGTATATCTTTGCGGAGCCTCCAGCGTCCACGTCGTGCGGCAGATAAGCCTGTAGGTGTGGCACTTGGTACCCGGCGGATAGCTTCCGGGGTCCTCCGCTGTGTCTATCCTGAACGTCTGTTCGCTTCCTGTTATGTACTGGTGCAGATAGAGCTGAACTATCGGAGAATCGGGCGTAGAAGCGCGGAATCTTGCCGAAAGAAGCTTTAACGTATCCGCCTTGAGTATCGAACACAGCGCCTTGTCGTGGACAGGGTCGATTATGCTTTCCTGAACTCCGAGAGCCGACGCGGCGGTCTTTGAGAACGACAGCATTCTTGTGTTCACGGAATATTCAAACGAGCAGCCGCCTGTTATTCCCTCGAAGAAACGGTTTTTCATCTTCTCGTACTCCAGCAGGTTAAGCAGCCTGTCAGACGTGTAGATAGCGTCGTTTTTGAGAAGCTCGCGGGCGAATCCCTTGATCTCTTCCTCGTCGTTTTTATTTATATTCTGAGTGCCTTCCTTGACAAGGCGCATCTGCTCACTGCATGCGTTCATACATTCAAGGATAAGCGGATTGAACTGTCCGCACTCGCCTTTGGTTATCATCTCGATAGCGGTTTCGTGCGAGAACGCTTTTTTATAGCAGCGTTCCGCCGTAAGAGCGTCGTAAACGTCCGCCAGCGACACGACCTGTGCGCCTATCGGTATATCGTCGCCTTTAAGACCGTCGGGATAGCCGCGACCGTCCCAGCGCTCGTGATGCCATCTTGCGATATCGTGCGAAGCGCGGACTATCGGTTCGTCCTTATGGAACGGCAGGTCGTCGAGCATTTGCGCGCCTGCCGCCGAGTGAGATTTCATTATCTGAAATTCCTCGTTGGTCAGCTTTCCGGGCTTGTTGAGTATATTATCGGGAATGGAAATTTTTCCTATATCATGGAGCGCGGCAGCGTTGGTTATAAGCTTTATATCCTTTTCTGTGAGGTCGTACTTATCGGTTCTTGTGACAAGCTCCCGCAGGATTATCTCTGTAAAGCGCTGAACGTTTATGACGTGCATTCCGCACTCGTTATTTCTGAATTCAACGATATGTGCGAGAATATCCACCATCATCTGTGAATTTTTCTCATTTTCGTAGAACTGATCTGCGAACAGGTCGACCAGCTTTTTCTGCTTTGAGTAAAGTGCTATGATGTTGCGGCAGCGTTTCTGAACAACAAGGGCGTCGAACGGTCTGCGTATAAACTCGGTACAGCCAAGCTCGTATGCCTTATGCGTAACGTCCGCGCTGTCGTCGGAGCTTATCATAATTACGGGTATATCGGAAAGCCAGCCGTTGTCGCCCATTATCTCCAGAACGTCCAGACCGTCCATCTCCGGCATAATCATATCCAGCAGGACAAGTGAAATTTCCGTAAGATGCGCTTTCAGCTGTGCTATAGCCTCCCGTCCGTTTTCAGCCTCGTAGATCTCGTAGCCGTCAAGCATATCCGTGAGAATTTCACGGTTCATAGGCAAGTCGTCAACGATAAGTATTTTTTCCATAAATATCCTCCCGAAGAGTCATATGTTGTATGTATACCTCTGAATACACAACTTTATTATATCATATTACTTTTCTTTTGTCAACAACGATACGAGAATTTTTGATGATATTTTTTATTGAAAAAATCTTCGGAGAATATTGACAATTTGACATTGAGTGTGGTATAATAAGAGTAATACGATATCTAAAGATATACCGTTAATTCCAAAACGATATATCCCGAAAGGGAAGGTACACAAAATGAAAAACAAAATTTGTAAGGTCGGACTTAAGATCTCGGCATTGATAGTGGCTATTCAGATCATTATCTTTGCCGTACTGTTCATTATTGTGAACGCGACGGTGCGGAAAAACGCATCCGATACCGCCGTTAATTCCATGACGACGGCGGCTTTCGACCGTGCGGCTATAATCGAGGATTATGTAAAATCCATTGAGGAAAAGCTGACGGCTTATTCGAGAGCAGGAGAGATTTCACAGCTCCTTTTAAATAAGAACGATTCGCAGGCTCTTTCCAAGGCTCAGAGCTATACCGAACAGTTTGGCTCGGATATGGAGTATCTGGAAGGAATTTACACTTCCGAGTGGGATACGCACTGCATAGCGCACTCCACGCCGTCTGTCGTCGGAATTACGACAAGAAAGGACGAGCCGCTAAAGCAGCTTCAGGCGGAGCTTTCAAAGGGCGGAGTATACAACGCGGGAATAATCATCTCCCCCGCTTCGGGAAAACAGATAATTTCAATGTACCGCGGAGTTTTCAACGGAGATGACCCGATAGGTCTTGTCGGAGTGGGCATATATACCGACGGACTTCTCGCAACGCTGGATTCTATGCCGCTCGCGCAGCTCCCGCAGGCAAAATACGTTCTCATAAACGTTAATACCGGCGAATACATATTCTGCGGCGATTCCGATAAAATAGCAACAGTCGCACAGGAGCAGTACATTCTTGACGTTATCTCAAAAATAAATAACGGACAGGCTTCCGGCTCGTTCGATTATAACGACGGCACACGCAACTTCGCGGCATACACGACAGTATCGGACAGAGGCTGGGCTATGATCGTCACCGACAGCTACAAGGAAGTGTTTATGGACGTCTACAGGCTCACGAACATAATCATTATTATGTGTCTGGCAGGCATAGTGCTTATGTCGTTCCTGAGTTATATAGTCATTAACGTTTCGATAAGACCCGTTTCCGTGGTTGAGGACGCGCTGCTGCGGCTTAAAGACGGCGATCTGTCACGCCCGCAGGCTCTTAGTGTGTATATGCGCCACAAGGACGAATTCGGAAATATGTGCAAGGCGGCAAGCTATCTAAATCAGTCTATGAACGATATCGTCAGCACGCTTCACGAGTGCTGCTATACTCTAACGGAAAAGAGCGAGGATCTGGCGGCTCAGGCAGTGGCTCTTAACGAATGTGTTGACGAAAATACCAGAACCACCGACGAATTTTCAAAGTCTATCGAAAATACAGAGGCGGCTTCGGAGGGTGTATATACGGAAATCGCTTCCATACGCAATTCCGTAAACGGAATTCTCGAAGGTCTGCACGGAACTCTCGAATTCAACGCACAGATAAAGAACCGCTCGCGTGAAGAATATGAAAAGAACGAAGCGGCTTATATGGAGATACAGTCGGCAATAAACGATTCTATCGAGGGCTTGAAAGAATTCAAGAAGGTCAATACCATGGTCGTCGAGATACTCGATATAGCCCGCCAGACAAGGATACTGTCACTCAATGCCGCGATAGAAGCCGCAAGAGCAGGCGAATCGGGCAAGGGCTTCGCAGTAGTCGCGGAGGAGGTCGGCTCTCTCGCGGGCAATTCCGCCGAATCTGCCGAGAATATCCGCAAGACCTGCGAGGATATGAACAGTGCAATATATCAGGTCAAGAGCTGCTTTGACAGAATAACGGCATTCTTTAAGGCAACAGTCGACGAACAGGTACTTGACGAAAACAACGAAGCGTCCACAGAGGTCGCAAACGGCATCGAGAGCCAGATAACGGCAATAGCTCAGTCTACCAACGAATTAAGCGAATCCGTCGAGCATATCACCGAGCGCCTTCAGGAAGTGCGCGACGCTTCAAAGGAAAACAAGGACTCTGTTCTTGCCATCGTGGACAAGAACCGCTTCAGCGAAAACGTGGCAGAGAAGATACTCGAACAGACACGGCTCAACAAGGAGCTTGTAAGCAAGATGAACGGTACAGTTTCGATATTCAAGAAATAAAAAACTTAAATCTGTATGAATCATTATACAGTCCGCAGAAAGGAGCCGATAAGGCTCCTTTTTTGCAGATCCGGAAGAAAAAAGTGCAAAAGGCGAAAAATATTTTCGGCAAATTGCACAAATTCTACATTGAAAATTTTTCTCTTAGTGAAATCTTTAACAAAAAATACTCTTGATTTATTCAAAAAAATATTGTATAATAAAAGGAGAAATATTTTAGCAAGGGAGTTATTATTATGGATCTGGAAAATATCACCTTACTTGATGTCATAGACAGACAAACCTTACAGCAGCTTCAGGACGCTTTTGCAAACGCCACCGGAATGGCTGCTCTCGCAACGGATTCAACAGGCGCAGTCACAAGATTGTCAAATCCTACCGATTTCTGTATGAACCTTACAAGAAAATCACCCGTCGGCTGCGAGCGCTGCAATAAGTGTGACCTTCAGGGCGGGTCGGAATCGTCAAGAACAGGCAGACCGTCCGTCTATTTCTGCCACGGCGGACTTGTGGATTTCGCGGCGCCTATTATGCTTAACGGCAGACATATCGGCTCCCTTATCGGCGGACAGGTCCTTACAGAAGAACCCGACGATAATAAGTTCCGCAAAATAGCACGCGAAATAGGCGTAGACCCCGAAGAGTACGTCAAGGCTCTACATAAGATAAAGATCGTCCCGAAAAGTCAGGTCGACGCCGCGGCAAACCTACTCTATCAAATGGCAAACGCCTTGTCCGATGTGGGATATCAGAGAGCTATCGCACAAAGTGAAACTGAAAAAAGCGACGCGGCTGTTACCGAAATACAGCGCAGATTCGTCGACATCAATACACAGACAGATTCGGCTGTGGCAGGAATAACAGCACTGTCCGATAATTTCACCTCCATTAAGGAGTCGGCGGCGGCTACGGCTAAGGCTGTCGAAATAACCGACAACATTATCAAAACCATCGAGAATTCTTCTACGCAGCTTACGCTTATCGGCTTCAATGCTTCTATCGAGGCAAAGAGAGCGGGAGCTGCAGGCGCGGGCTTCAACGTAATAGCACAGGAAGTCCGTTCTCTTGCCGATAAGAATACAAAACAGGCTGTCGAGATCGAGAAAACTCTTCACGGCATAAAGAAAGCAATGACCGATATAAACGAACAGATAAAGGACGTTTACTCCGCTATCGGAAAAACCGAAACGGATATAGCGTCCCTGCGCGAGCTGCTCGAAAACGTCAATGTCCTTGTTACGAACATCAAGTAACTTACCGCACTGCAATGCGGAAATTATATTTAATCTGAAAGGAATTGAGAGTTATGAATCGTTTTGTTCTCAACGAAACCTCCTATCACGGAAAAGGCGCAATTTCAGCCGTTGCCGACGAGGCTAAGGGCAGAGGCTTCAAAAAGGCTTTCGTATGCTCCGACCCCGACCTTATTAAATTCAACGTAACAAAAAAGGTCACAGATGTGCTTGACGGCGCGGGTCTTAAGTACGATATCTATTCCGATATCAAGCCCAATCCCACTATCGAAAATGTTCAGCACGGAGTTGAGGAGTTCAAAAAGAGCGGAGCGGATTATATAATCGCTATCGGCGGCGGCTCGTCTATGGATACCGCAAAGGCGATAGGCATTATCATAAACAACCCCGAATTTGCTGACGTGAGAAGCCTGGAGGGCGTGGCTCCCACCAAAAAGGCGTGCGTTCCGATAATTGCTGTACCGACTACGGCGGGTACGGCGGCGGAAGTTACGATAAACTACGTTATCACTGATGTCGAGAAGGATAGAAAAATGGTCTGCGTTGACCCGCACGATATTCCTATCGTAGCGGTCGTAGACCCCGATATGATGAGTACAATGCCCGCTTCTCTTACGGCGGCTACGGGTATGGACGCGCTCACTCACGCTATCGAGGGATATATCACCAAGGGCGCGTGGGAGCTGTCAGATATGTTCCACCTCAAGGCTATCGAGATAATCGCGCGTTCGCTGCGCGGTGCTGTCAAGAACGAAGCCGAGGGCAGAGAGGGTATGGCTCTGGGTCAGTATGTTGCGGGAATGGGCTTCTCGAACGTCGGACTCGGAATAGTTCACTCTATGGCACACCCGCTCGGCGCACTGTACGACACTCCTCACGGAATTGCAAACGCTATTATTCTCCCGACGGTTATGGAGTACAATGCTCCCGCAACGGGCGAAAAGTACCGTGATATAGCTAAGGCTATGGGAGTTGAGGGTACGGAGAAAATGTCGCAGGACGAATACCGCAAAGCGGCTATAGAAGCTGTAAAGCAGCTCTCTAAGGACGTAGGTATCCCCGACAACCTGAAAGATATTGTAAAGCCTGAGGACGTTCCGTTCCTGGCACAGTCGGCATTTGACGACGCTTGCCGTCCCGGAAATCCCCGCGACACGTCCGTCGAGGAGCTTGCGGAGCTTTACAAAAAGCTGCTGTAATTTGACCGCATAAATCAAAGATCAAACCGCTCGGAGAAATTCGGGCGGTTTTTTGAGTGTTTTTGAGAATAGAGCGGATCGGGATAAAATTTGCCGAATGGGATAAAAATCCCTTGAAAAAGTCTGCCGAAAGTGATATAATTATAATAAGTGTTTGTATAAATGAAAGGCGGTTAAAAAATGGCTACTAAGTATATTTTCGTAACGGGCGGAGTGGTTTCGGGTCTGGGTAAAGGAATAACGGCGGCATCGCTCGGAAGACTTCTGAAAATGCGCGGCTACCGCGTCACTATCCAGAAGTTCGACCCGTATCTCAACGTCGACCCAGGAACAATGTCGCCGTATCAGCACGGCGAGGTTTTCGTCACTGACGACGGCGCGGAAACCGACCTTGACCTTGGTCACTACGAGCGTTTCATTGACGAGAACCTTTCGGTAAACTCCAATGTAACTACAGGTAAAATTTACTGGACTATCCTGAATAAAGAGCGCCGCGGAGATTTCCTCGGCGGTACAGTGCAGGTCATTCCTCACGTCACGAATGAGATAAAGAGCCGCGTCTACCGTGCCGCGAACAGCTCCGCCGAGCCTGTCGACGTGGTCATAACCGAGATCGGCGGCACAGTCGGCGATATCGAAAGCACGCCGTTCCTTGAAACTATCCGTCAGGTAAGCTACGAAAAGGGACGCGAGAACGTCCTCTATATCCATGTAACGCTGCTGCCGTACATAACAGGCTCTAACGAGCTGAAAACAAAGCCCACGCAGCACTCCGTCAAGGAGCTGCTCTCGCTCGGAATACAGCCGAATATTCTCGTGTTGAGAAGCGAATGCGAAGTTCCGCCCGAAATGCGTGAAAAAATAGCGCTCTTCTGCAACGTCCGCAAGGAGGACGTGATACAGAACCTCACAGCGCCGTCACTGTACGAGGTGCCGCTTATGCTTGAAAAAGAAGGTCTGGCGCACTCGGCATGCTACCATCTGGGACTTGAGGACAGAAAGCCCGACCTCACGGAATGGGAAAATATGGTGCGCCGTCAGGAAAACGCCTCAAAGCCGCTGACTATAGGGCTTGTGGGAAAATATGTAGCACTGCCGGACGCGTATATTTCCGTAATGGAATCAATACGTCATGCGGGCGCTGTCAACGACTGCCGGGTTGAGATAAAGCTTATAAATTCCGAGGAGGTCACTCCCGAAACCGCCGGAGCTTTCCTTTCGGACTGCGACGGGATCTGCGTTCCGGGCGGATTCGGCGACCGCGGCATAGAGGGCAAGATAGAAGCCGTGCGTTACGCAAGGGAGAACAAAGTGCCGTATTTCGGTTTGTGTCTGGGAATGCAGATGGCAGTGATAGAATTTGCACGAAATGTAGCGGGTCTTGAGGGTGCGAATTCCTCCGAGTTCGGCGAGTTCGACTATCCCGTAATAGACCTTATGCCCGACCAGAAGGGCGTTGAAATGGGCGGCACGATGCGCCTGGGACTGTATCCGTGCAAGCTCGACGGAAACAGCATTTCGGGGCAGGTATACGGCGATGAGCTGATCTACGAGCGCCACCGCCACCGTTATGAATTCAACAATGTTTACCGCGAGCAGCTGACCGAAAAGGGCTTGAAATTCGCGGGGCTTTCTCCCGACGGAAAACTCGTTGAGATCGTGGAGCTTCCGCGTGATGTTCACCCTTTCTTTGTGGGAGTGCAGTTCCACCCCGAATTCAAATCAAGACCGAACCGCCCGCACCCGCTGTTTACGGAGTTCATCAAAACAGCGTCGGAGCTTAAAGACAAAACGCAGCGGTAATTCCGCGGCACACAGAATGTGCTGTCATAAATTATTTCAAGGGAATGATGACAATGGGCAATGAATTTTACGACAACCGCGAATTGTCGTGGCTGAAATTCAACGAGCGTGTTCTCGAAGAGGCAAAGGACGAAACCACGCCCCTTTTCGAGCGGCTTAGGTTTGTGCAGATATTCTGCTCGAATCTCGACGAGTTCTTTATGATACGCGTGGGAAGCCTGCACGACAAGCTGCTCGTTGACCCGAAAGACCGCGACAACAAAACAAATATGACACCCAAAGAGCAACTGTCCGCCGTCGCGAAGAAGGTCGCGGCGCTGCTGCCGCAGAAAGACGCTATTTACGCTGAAATTATGCGCGGACTGTCAGAGTTCGGCGTCCGTCATATCTCGGCTGATCTCCTCACGCCTGAAGAGGACGCTTATTTCAAGGCGTACTTCAACCGCGAGATAAGACCGCTTCTCTTTACGGGAATAGTTGACAAAAAACACCCCGTGCCGTTTCTCAAAAACGGCGAGATCTACATCGGGTGCAAGCTCGCCAAAAAAACCGAATCGGGAAAGTACACGTTCGGAATTTTGCCCGTTCCCGAAAATCTTCCCAGAGTTGTTTTTCTGCCTCCGAAAAAAAGCTCCTCTGCTGCCGACGAAAAGAACCGACCGGCAGGGAGATTTATGCTTGTTGAGGAGATAATACACCGCTTCGCGAAACTTGTGTGGGGCAATTTCGATATAATCTCGAAGTGCATTTTCCGCGTGACGAGAAACGCCGATATTCAGATAGACGAGGGACTTTTCGACCACGATGTGGATTTCCGCGACATAATGAGTACTCTCGTGAAAAAACGCAAGAAATTAAGCCCTGTCCGTGTGGAGTTCCAAGGAAATCCCGACTCGGACACAGTCGGGATACTGTCGAAAATCTTAGATGTAGAGCGCGCTTTTGTTTTCTGCCAGAATTCGCCGCTTACAATGGGATTTTTGTCAACTCTCGAAAAGCGACTTGAAAACCGTGCGGAGCTGTTTTTTGAACCGCTGTCGCCGCAGCGTTCCCCTGCCGTGCTGCCCGATGTTCCTATGATAAGGCAGATAAAAAAACGCGACATTCTGCTGGCTTATCCGTATGAGAATATAAATCAGTTTATACGGCTTCTGGAGGAAGCAGCAGATAATCCCAATGTGGTATCCATAAAGATCACGCTTTATCGTGTTGCCCGTGACAGCAAGATAATCAATGCCTTAAACAAAGCCGCCGAAAACGGAAAGAACGTTCTGGCGCTTGTGGAGCTTCGCGCACGATTCGACGAGGAAAACAACATAGGCTGGTCAAAGCAGCTGGAGGACGCAGGCGTGAATGTAATTTACGGGCTGGACGATCTTAAAGTCCACTCGAAGCTGCTGCTTATCACGCTGCGTGAGGGCAACGGCGTTTCCTACATCACGCAGATAGGCACGGGAAATTACAACGAGCGCACCTCAAAGCTTTACACCGACCTTACGCTTATGACCGCGGACAAAGACATAGGAACAGACGCGTCTTTCGTGTTCAACGCGCTTATGGTAGGCGCTCCCGCAGGAGGAACGAACAAGCTTCTTGTAGCTCCGAAGGGACTTAAAAACCGCATTGTTGAGTTTATTGACAACGAGATAACTCACGGCACGGACGGTTATATAGGAATAAAGATGAACGCTCTTACCGACCGTGACCTTATTGAAAAGCTTGCCGAGGCTTCCCGTGCGGGAGTTCAGGTGAAACTGATAGTGCGCGGCATTTGCTGTCTTGTTCCCGGAGTTAAGGGAGAAACCGAAAATATCAGCGTCATATCTATTGTTGGTAGATTCTTGGAACATTCGAGAATATATATTTTCGGCAAGGACGAACGCCGCAGGGTCTACATCTCAAGCGCGGACTTTATGACGAGAAACACCGAACGCCGCGTGGAAGTAGCCGCACCGCTCCTCGACAAGAACATAGCCGACAGAGTGTGCGATATTTTCAACACTATGCTTATGGATAACGTCAAAGCCCGTGTTATGGGTCCGGACGGTCTTTACCGCCGTGCCGAAACAGGAGATAAGCCGCTGAATTCGCAGCTGTACTTCTACGACAAGGCGTATACCAACGCCCGTTCAGCAGGAAACACTGCCGCGAATTCCCGTATGATAAACAGCGAGCCTGCCGCTCCTGTAATTCCCGAAGAAAACGATACAAGAAGCGACACGTCTGAAACGGCAGTCGTCAAAATACGGCGGGTAAGAAACGATGTTCCCGTAAAGGTAAAGATACGCAGAATAAAGTAAATAAAAAGCGCGGACAGCAGCAAGCTGCCCGCGTTTTTTGTCTGTTCAAATAAACGCTCAACGTCTGTTTTGCGCGTATCTTTTGCAATAACTTCGTTGAATTTATTTTCCGCTGCCAACGATCTTCGTAAGCTGGGTGAGGATATCTCCCCGTGCGTCGACTGTGATCTCGCCGACCTTGTCGCAAATGCGCTCTATGTACTCCATCTCTTTCAGACGGCGGAGAGTTTCGTTTTCGTCCATAAGCTTTGCAGTGTTCAACAGCGAACGTGTCGACGCGACTTCTTCGCGGCGGGTTATAACATTCGCCTGAGCGCGTTTTTCCGCTTCAAGGACTGAGTTCATAATATCGGAAATTTTCCCCGGCAGAATTACGTCCACAATTCCCGCCGAGAGGATTTCAACGCTTATTCCCTCAACGCGCTTCCTGAACAGATCGAGAATTTCATTCGCGAGAGCCTCGCGGTTTTCGAGAAGCTCGTCCATCGTTTTCGAGCTGAGAAAATCGCGCAGCGCAAGACGCGCCTGCATACTTACGATTTCGCCGACGTCAGTGAATTGGTCGTTGATTTTCTTATAATCGGTAATTTTCCATTCGGCGGTGAAATTGACCCTGACGGCAGCCTTGTCCTTAGTGAGGATTTCCTGACCTTGAATATACAAGATCCGCTCTTTCAAGTTGAAGATTTTCGCGGTAACCGAAACTGACTGATTCCAGTAAAAATACCGCCCTGCGCCAACGTATTCCGCGGGCTTGCCGTCAAAGAAAATAACGGCGTTCGCACCGTTGGGTACTCCCACCATAACGCAGATATGTCCGTCTTCAGCAAGCTTTGTGAGAACCGACGCGGGAATATCGGTTATCTTCGGCTCGGAGGTGTTGTAGACCTTAAACTCGTGCTTGCCGCAGGAATTGCAGAAAACGTGACGACCCGCCCTGAGAATGTTTTTATAAACGCCGTCGATATAGTGGAGCGCGAGTTCGCCGTCGCGGACGGTAATTTCGCTTACGGAATTTTTGTCGGCAAGACAGTCGATAAATTTCTGAACGGTGCAGTTTTGGGGAATGATCTCGTCGTCTGCCGAGAGTACTTCCACGGTTTTTCCGCCGAAAAGCGTGTATTTTCCCGCTCCGAGGATTTTTGTCAGAACGCCGTTTTTGTACATAAGTCCAAGTTGATTTTCGCTAATAATTGTTTTTGTCATTGTAACTCTCCTTTCTTAAGAGGATAGTCGGTCGGACCGTATTTTCACGGAATACAGTCTGACTATTGCTATAGTGATAAAGCGAGTAAAGTTAATAAAACTCGCGGACTGAGCAAAAATCCGCTCCCCAAACCGAAAATTCCCCAATCGGAGAATTGCGACGGCGGCAGGAAAATTAAGCGCGGCGTTCCGCCAAAGCAGCCGTATGACCAAAGGTCATACTCCCGACCGCCGAGCGGAGCGAACTCCGAACGGTTTTTCGGGTGCGTTTTTGACGGTATTCTGCGCGGTATCCTTTCCCCGACAAAGCCGAAGCGGTTGTGCTTAAAGCGTGCTTTAAGCGCGGAAGCGGACTTCATTTGCGGAGTTTCCTCCAATAAAGATCTCTAGCCACAGAGACTGCTTTTGAGGCAGTTTGGGATTCGAACCCAAGCGTGGAGCAACCGCGAAACGCCGTTGCCCCCTGTTACAGGAGCGTCATGCACTCCGGAAAACAAACGGACAAGTTTGTTTTTTTCGGCAATACGCTGACCTACCGGCGCGCAGCCGCCCGCATCGGTGAACCTTGAAATTCATCCGTACACGGGAAATCCCGCCCTCCGGCGTTTTATATCGATCTGAACCGAAATCAGGCGATAAATTCACGTCGAGGGTGACAAATTTAATTATAACACAAGTATTTATATTTGTCAAGAGAATTTTTAAATTTTTTGAAAAAAGTACTTGATTTTTTCTGAAGAATGTGTTATAATGTATAGGTACCGTTTGAGAGAGCGGTTATCGAGGCGTGGCTCAGCTTGGTAGAGCGCCGCGTTCGGGACGCGGAGGTCGTGGGTTCAAATCCCGTCGCCTCGACCAGCAGGGCAATGCCCTGCACCGGTTCCCAGCAGGGGTGGCTCTGCTGGGAATGTTTTTTTCTGTACGGCTATTACATAAATCTTGTGGAAAACAGGATTCGCGCTCCACAGATATTTTCATGTGAAAAGTGGGCTTGAACCCCTCCCCAGCAAAATTTTTCGG
>CANRNN010000024.1 GCA_947632025.1 uncultured Clostridia bacterium
ATGTTGAAAAGAAGAATTTTTGCTGCTTCATTGGCTTCCGTTCTCGCTCTTTCCTCTTTCTCCGCTGCCGCATTCGCGGACGAGACTGAGTTTTCCAAGGAGATCATTACCAAGAACGATCTGAAAAAGCTTGTGGAGAGCTTTGAGGACTTCAAGGCTGATGAACTTTATGACTATGGTTCAACGCAGGGAACCGAATTCCTTGACGCACTTGAATACGGCGAGCAAGTAGTTTCCGACAGCGATTCTACAGAAGATGATGCTATCGCAGCTTATCGTATGATTAAGGCAGTCTACAACAAACTTCACATCTACGGCATTGACGATCTCAGAGGCTTGATGGAAAATTCTCAGAGCGACTACGACAACGGCAACGTTCTCAATGCCGAGGGCGATCTCAAATGGGATAACGATGCGTACACAGATTTCTGCGCGGCTTGGGACGATGCGGACGCCGCTGTTAATTCCGGGGATTCCCGCGCTATCTGTGATGCCTATGTCATTCTTGAAGAGGAATGGGATAACCTCAAAGACAGCGAGCTTCCGACTGTTACCAAGGGTCAGTTCACCTCCGCGATCAATGCCTACAAGAACGCTATGAACTCCCACAAGTACGACACTTGGAGACGCGGTACTATTTCCGAAATTTCCAAGCTCGAATCCGAGGGAGCTGACAAGGCAGCTTACAACGGCAAGAATGTAGCATTCGGTGTGCTTTATTCTCATCTTAACGAGGTAAACGAAAATGTTCTTGCTCAATATGCTGCTCTTACCGAGAAAAAGACCATCAGCATAACTTCCGATACTGATGTGGTTGCTGCTTATCTCGCTTGCAAGGACGCAGTTACTGTGATCAACGCATTCGCTCCCGATAGCACCAACACCGCAAGAAAGGCAAATGTTGAGACTACACTGAAGAAATACTGGGGAAGATTGGTAAATGACTACGCAAGCGATACGGCTCAGGCTATTCTTAAGTCTATCGCTACAGCTAATGGACTTGCTGGAAGTGCTGATACCGAAGCTACCGGGAGTGAGCCTGCCGATACAGCTGTTGTGGAGGTGAACGGTGAGGGTTACACCGATATTCAGGCTGACACAATTACCGATTTTATTGAAACCGAACTTCAAGATGCTAGCAGCGCACGCGGTTATGAAAACAAACTCACTTCCGCTTCAATGACAATTAAAACATTCAAGCAGATCACCGTGGGACTTGACGCAAACGGCAAAATTGTTGAATTGACTGATAAGGGAAAAGATGGAACGGGAAGCACTGAAGTTTATGCGCTTGCAATGACTTCTAAAGAAATACTAGATGCAAAAACAACAGAAGCTAGTTCACCTGATGATAAGGCAAAGCCGCAGTATGAGGGCACTGAGGATGTTAAGACTTGGAAGTCCTTCCCCGCAAAGAGCACTTTTGAGCTCCTTCAGTATGTTCCGATTGATACTGATGATATTGCTCATGCAAGCACCGAAACGGTGGGAACATTTGACGCTTCCGACCTTGTAAACAACGAGTATAACGGTGTCATAGATGGCGACTATGATACAAGCACATTATATGACAAGAGCAAGGTATACTTTGGAGAAAACTCCGCCGATGCTAAAACCATTACAGGTACAATGGCTATGGCAGATCTTACCGGAAAAGACGGCATAAGCTATGACGGTACAAATACCAATAAAGGAAATGTTGATCTTAAAACTGCATTTACATTGGCTATGTACTACATTAACGATAATCTTGCCGATACTACTGGTGCTGCTGAGCTGCTCAATTCTTCAATAGATACGAGCGGTACTTTGTCTGCTAAGAAGGCTGAAGAGCTTACCGGATCAGCTGCTGTAAAGTATAAGCTTACCGGTGCGGCTGTAGAGTGGGCAATTGTTAATAGGTATCTGACATATGCTCTTACCGACAAGTATGCTGATGCTGAGGTTGAAAAGAAGTACAGCAGAAAAGACGTTAAGGATCTGCTTACTGCGTCCGAGAAACTGGTTGACCTCACAAAGGACGCTTCCAAATTCAGCACCGCGACTGCGGCTCTTATTGAGGAAATGGAGAACATTCAGCGTTGGTATGATACTTCTATAGCTGACAAGGGCTATAAGGATTATATTTACAACGTTCATTATTACGACCAAACTGTAAGCGATGTGAATGCTGCTACTTCGAACGATGCCTACGCGACGCTTAATGCCGCTTATACAGTTTTGGATACCCTATATAATAATTACCAATACAGCTTCGGTGACATTGCAAACATGATCACGATTGTGGCTAAGTACATTGATGAGAATCCTGCCGGAACAGAAGCACTTAAGACCGAGCTTGAGAACTGCTCATATTATCTGTCAACTGTAGAGCCTGAGATTATTGACGGCATCGTTGACACCGAGAACGCGGCATTTACAGAGGACAGAGTATTCCAGCCTTTGAATCGTGTTCACACCTCTGCCACAAGTGGAGACCACTACGACCTCAAAACCGCGTATAAGGCTCTCCAAGACGCTTACGATGCGCTGAAGTCGCCGACGACAACGAAGGGGGACGGCGGGCGGGAATGTTGACCGACCACATAACCGCAAAAAAACAGACGCCGTTCAAGCGTCTGTCTTTTTTCTTATTCAAGCTCGAAGGCTCCAGTATAAAGACGGTAATATTGCCCTTTTTCGGCTATCAGCTTCTCGTGGCTGCCGCGCTCGATTATTTTCCCATGGTCGAGAACCATTATAACATCGGAATTCTTGACCGTCGACAGCCTGTGCGCTATCACAAATACCGTGCGCCCTTTCATAAGCGCGTCCATTCCCGCTTGTACTATCGCTTCCGTGCGGGTATCTATCGAGGAAGTAGCTTCGTCAAGTATCATTACCGGAGGATCTGCTACTGCTGCTCTCGCTATTGACAAAAGCTGCCGCTGTCCCTGCGAAAGTCCGCTGCCGCCGCCCGTAAGAACAGTATTATAACCGTTTGGAAGCATTCGGATAAATCCGTCCGCATTCGCAAGCTTCGCAGCGTTTATACACTCCTCGTCCGTAGCGTCGGGCTTGCCATAGCGCAGATTATCCATCACCGTTCCCGTAAAAAGATTTACGTCCTGTAAAACTATTCCCAGCGAACGTCTGAGATCCGCTTTCTTTATTTTGTTGATATTTATACCGTCATAGCGTATCTTTCCGTCGTCAATATCGTAGAATCGGTTGATAAGATTCGTTATGGTCGTTTTTCCGGCTCCCGTGGCTCCTACAAACGCGACCTTCTGTCCCGGCTCGGCATATATATTTATATTGTGGAGTACGGTTTTTTCGGGAACGTAACCGAAATCCACGTCGTCAAGAACTACATTTCCCTTAAGCTCCGTGTAGGTCACAGAGCCGTCCGCAGTATGCGGGTGCTTCCATGCCCAGAGCCCCGTATGTTCTTCGGTTTCGACTAATTCGCCGTTCACGCGTTTAGCGTTTACGAGAGTGACGTATCCGTCATCGACTTCGGATTTTTCGTCAATAAGCGTAAATATACGCTCTGCTCCTGCCATTGCCATTGCGACGGCGTTCAATTGCTGCGAAACCTGTCCTATAGGACCTATAAAGCTCCTTGAAAGCTGCAAAAACGACGCTATCGAACCCAGCGACAGAATATTCACTACAAAGAACAAGAAATGCGGGTTCACTGAAAAGAGCGCGACATTCGGGACCTTGTTTATCGCGAAGAATCCTCCTATTATCGCTATTACTACATACAGAAAATATCCCAGACAGTTGTTTATCGGCATAAGAACATTTGCGTAGGTATTTGCCATACAGGTGTTCTCGCACAGGTCAGAATTTTTGACGTCAAATGCTTCCTTGGCTTTTTCCTCACGGCAGAATATCTTAACGACACGCTGACCGTTTATCATTTCCTCAATGTAGCCGTTCATTCTTGCCACAGAGCCTTGCTGCTTCACGAAGTATTTTCCCGATCTTCCCGCGACGAAAGCGGTTATCATCATTATCAGCACAAGGAAAACAATTACCGTAAGCGTCAGCCACAGCGAAAGCGAAAGCATAGAGAAGAACACAGCCACTACCGTCACCGCCGAGGAGATCACCTGCGGTATGGCCTGCGATAGCATCTGCTGCATAGCGTCGATATCGTTGGTGTAGAAACTCATAACGTCGCCGTGAGTGTGCGTATCGAAGTAATTTATCGGAAGCGACTGCATATGGGCGAACATTTCCATTCGTATCTTTTTAAGTACTCCCTGAGATACCACAGCCATAATTCTGCTGTAGCACAGCGACGCGACTGCTCCGGCAAGGAACAATACGCTCATCATCAATATAGCCTTTGCAAGTCCGCTGTAATCAGGGTTTGCCGCTCCGACCAGAGGAAGGATATAGTTGTCTATCAGAGTTTTCAAAAACAGCGACGATGCTACCGACGCTCCCGACGACAGCAGTATACAAAACACCACAAGGATAAGCTTTCCTCTGAACGGCTTCAGATAACTCAAGACCCGTCCTACCGTTTTCTTGTTTATTTTCATAGGAACTCTCGCGCCTCGCGGGGGTCTGCCCTGCATTTTCACGGGCTGTTCCTTTTTCTCGTTTATGTCACTCATCGCTCTCGGCTCCTTTCGTCTGAGAATCGTATATCTCGCGGTAAATACCGCTTCTTTCGTAAAGCTCGTCATGCGTTCCCATATCCGCTATTCTGCCGTCGTCCATAATGATTATTCTGTCCGCGTCGCAGACGGAGGAAACTCTTTGCGCGATTATAATTTTCGTGGTATTCGGTATTTCCTCGCGCAGCGCTTTGCGGATAGATGCGTCTGTCGCGGTATCCACAGCCGAGGTCGAATCGTCGAGAATGAGTATCTTCGGCTTTTTCAGCAGAGCTCTCGCAATACACAGACGCTGCTTCTGACCGCCCGAAACATTCGAGCCGCCCTGTTCTATATATGTATTGTATTTGTCGGGAAATCCCTGAATAAATTCGTCCGCGCAGGCAAGCCGGCACATATGCTGAACCTCCTCGTCGGTGGCGTTTTCGTTGCCCCAGCGGATATTCTCGTAAATAGTCCCGCTGAAAAGTGTATTTTTCTGAAGAACCATAGCAACGCTCGTTCTGAGGGCTTCGATATTGTACTCGCGGACGTTTTTCCCGCCGACAAGCACCTCTCCCTCTGTCACGTCGTAAAGGCGCGGTATCATCTGCACGAGTGTACTCTTTGAAGATCCCGTGCCGCCGATGATGCCGACGGTTTCGCCCGCCTTGATTTTGAGGTCAATATTTTCAAGCGCACCTTTTTCGGCGGTCTTGAAGTACTTGAACGAAACGTTCTTGAATTCTACCGAGCCGTCCTTTATCTCATTTTCGGGACCGTCGGTGATGTCGCTTTTTTCGTTCAGCACCTCGACCACTCTGTCCGCGCTTGCCTTAGACATCGTAAGCATTACGAAAATCATCGAAAGCATCATAAGGCTCATAAGTATCTGCATCGTATATGTGAACAGCGACATAAGACCGCCCGTAGTAAGCCCCAGACCCTCGCCGTTTCCGCTTTCAACAATAGCGTGCGCGCCAAGCCACGATATAGCGATAATGCACGCGTACACCGACACCTGCATTGCGGGGGCATTGAACGCGACAGTTTTTTCCGCGCTCGTGAAAAGCGAATAGATCTTGTCGGAAACTTTCTTAAACTTACCTATTTCGTGATCCTCGCGTACAAAGCTCTTTACGACGCGTATTCCGCGGACGTTTTCCTCGACCACCTCGTTAAGCTCGTCGTAGGTTTCAAAAGTTTTTCTGAATTTCGGGAACGCGAATTTAATTATCACCGCAAGCACTATGACAAGAAACGGTATCGCGTAAAGGAACGTGAACGAAAGCTTCGGACTCGTCATATACGAGAAAATAAACGCGAACGCAAGCATAGCGGGCGCTCTGAACGATATTCTCGTCAGCATCTGGAACGCCATCTGCACACGCTGAACATCGGTTGTCAGGCGCGTTACAAGGCTTGCGGGGGAAAACTTGTCAATGTTTGAGAAGCTGTAGTTCTGGATATTGTAGTACATATCCTGCCTTAGATTTTTCGCGAAGCGCGAGCTTGCCCTTGACGCTGTATATCCCGCCATAATTCCGAAAAACATCGCCAAAAGCGTTCTTATAAGAAGTGCTATGCCGTATTTTATCACCTCGTCCATATTTCCGGGATTTATCCCGTAGTCGATAAGATCCGCCATAACGCTTGCTATCGAAACCTCAATAAAGGATTCCAGCAGCACGAAAATAGGCGTAAGTATCGCGGGCACGGCGGTCGCCGCGTTCCTCACGCTTTTTATAAGTGTTTTCAGCATTTATTGTTTTCTCCTCTCTTGTCTGTGTTTTCGCCGAGATTCTGCATAAGCCGCTCGAAGTACCCGTACAGCTGCGACAGTTCTTCCTCCGTGAATCCCTTTGTAAGCTTCATCTCAAGCTCCTCGTTGTCTTTCCGGAGGATCCTGCCTATCTCGCGGGCTTTTTCGGTGGGGACTATTTTTTTCAGTCTGGCGTCGTGGGACACTCCCACCCGTTCGATAAGTCCTTTCTTTTCGAGCAGACCAAGAACCTTAGAAGCCGTCGAGCGGGTTATTTTGAATTCATTCTCAAAATCGCGCTGATAGAGGTCTTTCCCAAGTTCCTCCATCAGGCAGACGTGTCCGACTATCCACCCCGCCGAGCAGCTTATATTGTCCAGCATTTTTTTCCCCTCGGACGTTCGGTCGAGATACCGTCTTACGGCGTTGTTCAGCATTCTCAGGCGCGGTCCGATCTCGTGTTTCTGCATTTTTCTCCCCTTTTCTCAAAATGTGGGATAAATTTATTTTGTTGGATATAAAACATTATAATGCAAATTAAATAATTTGTCAAGGGCTTTTTTGTGAAATTTCCTAAAAAAATCCCGCCGGTTTTTTCTTTTTTTATCCTCTCGGCGCTGTTTACACAATTTTACTCTTAAAAGCTATTGAAAAATTCAAAAGAATGTGTTATAATTTCTTTGTGTGATTTTTTGTATATTCCAAGGAGGTTTTATAATGTATAAAATTGTAAGGAAGAAAGAGCTTAATCCTACCGTAACACTTATGGATATTGACGCTCCGCTGGTCGCAAAAAAAGCCGAGCCGGGACAGTTTATTATCCTGCGTGTCGACGAAAACGGCGAGAGAATACCGCTTACCGTCGCGGATTTCGACCGCGAAAAGGGTACTGTTACCATTATATTCCAGATAGTGGGAGCTACTACCGAAAAGCTCAATCACCTTAAAGAGGGCGAATACATACACGATTTTGTAGGTCCTCTGGGCGTCGCGTCGCATACCGACGGACTGAAAAAAGTCGCTGTCGTGGGCGGCGGCGTGGGCTGCGCTATAGCGTACCCTATCGCGAAGAAGCTGCATAATCTCGGCTGCGAGGTACACGCAGTGGTCGGTTTCCGCAACAAAGACCTTGTTATCCTTGAGGACGAGTTCAAGGCAAATTCTTCCATAATGAAAATTATGACCGACGACGGCTCATACGGAACAAAGGGTCTTGTTACCGACGCTCTTAAAGAGCTTATCGAGGGCGGAAACAAGTACGACGAGGTGATCGCTATCGGTCCGTTGATCATGATGAAGTTCGTGTGCAAACTCACAAAGGAATACGGTATAAAGACCGTAGTTTCTATGAACCCCATTATGATAGACGGCACGGGAATGTGCGGCGGCTGCCGCCTGACCGTCGGCGGAGAAACGAAGTTCGCGTGTGTTGACGGTCCCGATTTTGACGGTCATCTGGTGGATTTCGACGAGGCGATGGAACGCGGCACTATGTATAAGGAATTTGAAACAAAGCGCCGCGAGGAAGTCTGCAATCTGTTCAAAAATGCGTAAGGGAAGCGAGGGTAAAGAATTATGCCGAATATGAGTTTGAAGAAAAATGAAATGCCCGTTCAGGACGCGAACGTCCGCAACAAGAATTTCAGCGAGGTCGCTCTCGGTTATACCGAGGAGCAGGCTGTCGACGAGGCAAACCGCTGCCTTAACTGCAAAAATAAGCCCTGCGTGGGCGGTTGCCCCGTGTCTATTGATATTCCCGATTTTATCGCGAAGATAAAGGAGAGGGATTTCGAGGGGGCGTATCAGATAATCGCCAAGAGCAGTTCCCTGCCCGCAGTTTGCGGACGCGTCTGCCCGCAGGAAACCCAGTGCGAGAGTAAGTGCGTGCGCGGCGTGAAAGGCGAGCCTGTCGGAATAGGCAGACTTGAAAGATTCGTTGCGGACTGGCACAATGCTCACAGCACCGAAGCTCCCGCAGTCCCCGAAAAGAACGGTCACAAGTGCGCGGTAATAGGCGCGGGTCCGAGCGGTTTGACCTGCGCGGGCGATCTCGCAAAGATGGGGTACGACGTTACCGTGTTTGAAGCGCTTCACCTTGCGGGAGGAGTCCTTGTGTACGGTATCCCTGAATTCCGTCTGCCGAAGTCTATCGTTCAGCACGAAGTCGATAATCTGAAAGCTCTCGGAGTGAAAATAAATACCAACGTCGTCGTCGGAAAGACTATAGAAGTAGACGAGCTTTTCGCGGACGGCTACGAGGCGATCTTTATCGGTTCGGGCGCGGGACTTCCGAATTTTATGAATATCCCTGGAGAAAACCTTAAGGGAGTTTATTCCGCAAATGAATTTCTCACCCGCGTAAATCTTATGAAGGCATATAAGCCCGACGCTGATACTCCTATTAAAAAGAATATGAACGTCGCTGTAGTCGGCGGCGGAAACGTCGCTATGGACGCGGCAAGATGTGCAAAGCGCCTGGGTGCTGAGAACGTCTACATAGTCTACAGACGCGGCGAGGAGGAAATGCCCGCACGAAATGAGGAGATAGAACACGCTAAGGAGGAGGGCATTATCTTCAAGACCCTTAACAATCCCGTGGAGATCCTCGGCGACGAGCATAAGTTCGTTACGGGAATGAAGTGCGTGGAAATGGAGCTTGGAGAGCCCGACCAGAGCGGCAGACGCCGTCCTATCCCGAAAGAGGGCAGCGAGTTCACTCTTGACGTGGATTGCGTTGTAATGTCTATAGGGACTTCTCCTAATCCGCTTATCCGCAACACCACAAAGGGGCTTGAAACCAACAAGCACGGCTGCTTTATCGCGGACGAGAACGGTCAGACCTCCCGCAAGGGCGTTTTCGCGGGCGGCGACGCGGTCACGGGAGCGGCTACGGTAATTCTCGCTATGGGCGCGGGCAAGACCGCAGCCAAGGCTATGGACGAGTACATAAAGTCCGGAAAGTAATGCTGTTTCCGTAAAATGTTAAAATATGTCCCTTTTGGGAATTATGGGTCTGGTCGAAGCCCTGCCCGATTGGGTGCGCACTCCGATAGGTATGGTTGATTTTTTAATTTTCCGAAAAGGGATGGCGGAATAAATCGGGATTTGAAGGATGATATAACATGAGCAAAGAACCAATCATTGAGACAGACAGGCTGATTTTACGTCCGCTCACGCTTGACGACGCAGAAGCCTGTTATAGTTGGAACAGCGATGAAAGAGTTACAAAGTATATGTCATATTCTACATATACCAATATCAGCCAAACTGTCGATTGGATAAAGTCGACTTTTGCTGATGAAAACGAATGGCTCTGGGCATTTGTTCTGAAAGAAGAAAATAAAGTGATCGGAACAGGGAGTATAGTGCCAAGTGCCCAAATGAAAGGTTATTGGGGCATCGGATATAATCTCCACTATGATTATTGGCACAAGGGATATTGTACCGAAGCGATGTACGCTATTATTGATTTTGCGCACAAAGAGCTTGGTGTAAATAAGATTTGTTCATACCATGCGGTGGATAATCCGCGCTCCGGTAAAGTTATGGAAAAATGCGGTTTGAAATTCGACCATTACGGAGAATACACAAAGCTCGACGGCAGTCAAACATTTAAGGCAAAGTTTTATAAAATGGAATTGAAATAAATTCATTTTTGTCGAACTAACAGTATTTATAATCACAACTAAATAGCAACACAGGTTTCTTTCCAGAATTGTAGCTAGTAGGAACACTTTTCCGAAAAGGGACAAAAATATTAAAGTGTTACACTGCCTCCGAGATTTCGGGGGCGGTTTTTTCCCGAAATTCCACCCGAACCAATAAACATCACGGGAATTTTAATAGGGGTATTGACTTTTTTGCTTTATTATGCTAAAATATAAAAAAGAGCGTTTATCTTTATTTTGATTATTGCAGAGGAGAGATGGATCATGAATAACACACAAGAAAATCTGGAACTTCTTTACAAGGCGATACTGACACTTGAAAACGAAAAAGAGTGCGCAGCGTTTCTGGCGGATCTTTGTACCCCGCAGGAGCTGAATTCGCTTGCTCAAAGACTTCATGTCGCGGATATGCTCACAAAAGGGAACGTTTACAACAAGATCGTTGAGGAAACGGGCGCTTCAACAGCGACGATTTCCCGTGTCAACAAAACTCTGAACTATCAGGCGGCGGGCGGTTATCGTGTTGTATTCGAGCGGCTCGGAAGGGACAAAGCGTGAGCGGCTACGGTGATTTTGCCGAAGCTTACGACGCTCTGACGTTCAATGTGCCTTATGATGAGATAGCGGAATACTATAATAAGGTGATTTGCAAGTCGGCAGGAGATCCCAAAGGAAAACGTCTGCTGGATATGGGCTGCGGCACGGGAAATCTTACGATACGGCTCGCAAAGCTCGGATATGACGTTATCGGACAGGACGCTTCGGAGGAAATGCTTTCGATAGCGGCAGGAAAATCCTCCAAAATAAGATGGATATGTCAGAATATGGAGGAAACCGAGCTGGGTATCCCCGCCGATGTTATCGTGTCGACGCTTGACAGCATAAACCATCTGAGCTCCCGCAGTGATATTGCAAGGTGCTTCAGATGCGCGTTTGAAAATCTGAAAAGCGGCGGAGTGTTCGTTTTTGACGTGAATACGATTTTCAAGCATCGGGAAATTCTGAGCCGGAACACTTTTGTGTATGACGTTGACGGGGTGTATTGCGTCTGGCAGAACTCGTTCGACGAAACAGACAACGGAGTGGATATAGAGCTTGATTTGTTCTTTGAAGAGGGCGAGCTGTATTCACGCGGCTCGGAAAGCTTCCGTGAAATAGCGCTTCCTGAGGAGGATTACAGGAAACTTCTGGAAGAAGCGGGCTTTGAAATTGCGAATATTTGGGAATATCTGACATTCGATAAGCCGACAGATTCCTCCGAAAAACTGCTAATTTCGGCAAAAAAACCGTAAATATTACAGGGCGTATTATATAATTCGGCAGCGGAGCGGTTTGAGATTCAACTTAAAAATGCCGCAAAAAACGGCAATATGTGCATTGAAATTTCAAAAAACGCCGTAATTCAGCACAAAATGAAATATTTCGGCATTATATTACAGAAAGTTATTGAAAGTCGGTGAAATAAATGGGAAAAATAGTAAGGGCGCTGTCGGAGGACGGCGGAGTACTGTGTTCTGCGATAGATTCGACCGATATGGTGCGAGAAATCGCTCTCCTGCACGAATCTACGCCTGTCGTGACGGCGGCTCTCGGACGAATGACGACCGCAGCGTCAATAATGGGCGCTATGCTTAAATATGAAGGCGACCGCCTGACTTTGAGAATAAACGGTGGCGGTGCATGCGGCACTTTGACGGCGGTTTCAGATTACAGAGGAAATGTGAAGTGCTGTGCGGGAAACCCGAAGGCATATGTGCCGCCGCGCGCCGACGGCACGCTCGACGTGGAGGGAGTAGTCGGACAGGACGGGTCGCTGACCGTAATAAAGGATATGGGACTGAAAGAGCCGTATGTCGGGCAGATCCCGCTTGTCACGGGCGGAATAGCACAGGATATTACTTCCTATTACGCTATCTCCGAGCAGATACCAACAGTCTGCGCACTTGGGATAGTGTTTGGCGAAAGCGCCGAAATAAAGGCTGCGGGCGGCTATATGATACAGGTAGTGCCGCCTGTTTCCGACAGATCCGTGAAAGTCCTCGAAGATAATCTTGGAAAAATGGAGCGGATAACACAGCTGCTGGAGAACGGTCTTGAACCCGAAAAGATCGCGCTGACGGTGCTTTCGGGGCTTGGCGGTGAGATACTCGACTCATGGGAGGCTGTTTATTATTGCGATTGCTCCCGTGAACGGACGCTTGGGATATTAGCTTCTCTAGGCAAAAAAGAGATAGCCCGCCTTGCTGAAGAGCAGGAGGAAACCGAGGTGTGTTGTCACTTTTGCAATAAAAAGTACAAATTTTCGTCAGAGGAATTGGTCAAACTGCTGAAAGAATAATTTTTTTGAAAAAACACTTGACATTTCCTGAAAATGAGTGTATAATATAATAGTCGCCCGCAAAAAGGGCGCAAATGGAAGTTTAGCTCAGCTGGGAGAGCATCTGCCCTACAAGCAGAGGGTCATAGGTTCGAGCCCTATAACTTCCACCATAAAATCCGGCGTGCAGAAGCGCGTCGGACGTGGCCCGGTAGTTCAGTTGGTTAGAACGCCGCCCTGTCACGGCGGAGGTCGTGAGTTCGAGTCTCATCCGGGTCGCCAATGCCTCTGTAGCTCAGTTGGTAGAGCGAGGGACTGAAAATCCCTGTGTCGTTGGTTCGATTCCGATCGGAGGCACCATGCGCGGATTTAGCTCATCTGGTAGAGCGCCACCTTGCCAAGGTGGAGGTAGCGAGTTCGAGCCTCGTAATCCGCTCCATTATGCGAAGAAATTCGCTGTCACATTCGGCGCTATAGCCAAGTGGTAAGGCAAGGGTCTGCAACACCCTGATCCCCGGTCCAAATCCGGGTGGCGCCTCCACCCGAAAGGGTTGTATCCTCAAGGGACAGAGGAAGCGGTGTTGAAGAAAATTTTCAAAAACCTCTTGACAAGCTGTCCTGAAAGTGGTATAATTTAAAAGTTGTTGAAAAACGCTTGCTCCTTGAAAATTGAACAGTGAACTGAAAGACCTTAGTTGATTCTGGTCTGCGGAATGAGGTACTAGGAG
>CANRNN010000025.1 GCA_947632025.1 uncultured Clostridia bacterium
CTGCGGTTAGTAAATATATAAAATAAAAAGCTACATTCTTTGTGCATATTGCACTAAAAATGTAGCTTTCAACTTGGCGGAAGCGGAGGGATTCGAACCCTCGGTACGTTGCCGTACAACTGATTTCGAGTCAGTCCCGTTATGACCACTTCGATACGCTTCCATAACTATATTATTATACACTTTTTTCTTACTTTTGTCAAGAGGTTTTCTTCAATATTTTTTTATTTTCATAAATTTTCTCGTTTTGTTTGCGGTTGTGTAAAAACTTTTTCGCTGATTATGTTTATTCTGCATAAAAATCTATTGCAATTGTTGAATAAATATGGTAAAATTAAAATATATAATTTTGATTTGAAAATTAAAGCACTCTACAAAAAGTGTTTTATTCAACGAAACGAGGTGATGTCATGCTTCCGGAACTGCCAAAGGAATATGAGAAAAAAATCGTGCAGATGGTTTACAGTGACACCGGCGCTATCCATCTTTTTTGCAGTGTGAATGAAAGAAAATTCATTTCCCTGTCGGACGAATTCGACCTCGACGGAACGGAAAACGCACTTGAAGATTTGGTAAAGTCGGATCGCGTGGAGAAAAATTCCGTCGCTGTACTTGAGGTCTTCAGCGAGTGTATCGAGGAGGGAATAATTTCCGGCACAGAGCGAAGCAGCCTTTCAACAGATATCGCCATAAGGCTTAAAAACTTCGGAGAATACAAAATGTGCCACGTCCGCGCACAGCTGCTGAAAGACGAGCAGAACAGGATCACCGATATCCACTTCGTTATATTGCCATACTCGGAGGACTTGAATTTCAGACGCGATATTTTACGGAAATTCACCTCGGATAAGAGTCCAGAGCTTTACGGCAAAAGAATACGTCTGATGATGGATTCTCACCCAGATGACGAGATCGCTTTCATTCAGTTCGACGTGGAGCGGTTCAAGCTTGTAAACGAGCGCTATGGCGTGGATAAAGCCGACGACCTGCTCAGATTCTTCAACGATTCGCTGGAGCTTATCTGCCGCAGCGATCAGCCGTTCTGCCGCCTTACTGCGGACGTTTTTATGATAGTGACCCCGTTTAAGGAGCGCAGCGAGCTTTTGGATTTTATCCACAGGGTCGAAAGTATGCTGACGGGCTTTAACGGAATGGAATACAGGCTTATTTTCGGAGTTGCCATAGTGGACGACAGAACTCTGCATACCCGCCGCCACGGCGACAACGCTTCTCTCGCAAGACAGCTCATAAAGGGCAGCGCCATAGAGAATATCGGCTTTTATGACAGCTCCATGAAAACAGGGCTTAAGAAAAAACAGATCATTGAGGAGAATATGCAGAAAGCTCTCCTCAACCGCGAATTCGCGATGTATCTTCAGCCGAAATATTCAATAAGCACCGGAAAGATAATCGGCGCAGAGGCGCTTGCGAGATGGATACACCCCGTTAAGGGCATTATCTCGCCGGCAGATTTTATTCCCGTGTTTGAGGAAAACGGCTTTATCCTGAAACTCGATAAATTCATATGGGAGGAAGCCTGTGCAAAGCTGCGCGAGCAGCTCGACCTTGGAATAACGCCTGTTCCTATTTCCGTTAATATTTCGCGGACATATATCAATTCGTTCGATGTTATCTCGGAGCTGAAAGCACTTACCCAAAAATATGATATCCCCGTTCGCCTGCTGGAGCTGGAGATAACCGAATCTCAGGACACTGCGGGCGTGGAGGATATTGTGAAGAAAATGAAAAACGAAGGCTTCACAATGCTTATGGACGATTTCGGAAGCGGCTATTCATCGCTGAATATGTTAAAATCCACTCCGTTTGATGTGCTTAAGATAGACAGGGCGTTTCTGGAGGAATTTATGGACTCCGACCGCGGACGGAAGATCATCGAGCATACAATTTCGATGTCGCGTGATATAGGTCTGGGAATAGTCGCGGAGGGTGTTGAAACAAGCGAGCAGGCTGAATTTTTAAGTCGCTGCGGCTGTGATTCGGCTCAGGGGTTTTATTATTCAAAGCCGATACCCGCGTCGGAATTCAATTCCCGACTTGTGGAAGTCAACAAATAAAAATAAAAAACGTGCGGTGGCGAGCCGCACGTTTTGTTTTCGGGAAATATGTATCACTGCTTTTGTTCTGGGAGATTTTCGTTTTCGGATGCGACCTGAGCTTCGATCTCGCCATTCTCAGCGCGGGGGTGACGCTCCGCATGGACTATTCCGCCAAGCGTCATAAAATCCGCCACGCAGCCGACAATGAGTGCTATGCCGAGCATTATCATCGAGAGCGAATATTCCGACGAGGTCGAAAGCGACGGATTCAGCCCGATAAAGACCCCTATCCCGACTATCACCAGAATGGGAATAATAATACTCCACCAGTGTTTGAAGCCTGCCGATTTTGCGCCGAAGAGCCATGGAATTTTCGACACGCCGAAAATTCCCGCAAGGATACCGAAAATAATAGTTGATACCTCGCGCACGTTGTCCGTCAGGAAAATCAAAAACGCACCCGCTATTATTCCGAGAAGCGACGTTATTATTACGGAAAGCCCGAATCCCTCGCGGCGTATCAGCCACGCCGCAAACGTAACTATTCCGTAAGAAGCCGCTATAATACCCAGCATCTTGATTATCATCGAAAGGGAATCATTGCTGAAAATAATAAGGAACAGTCCGAAAACCATTTCAAGCAGGGTCAGCGGCAATATTGCCTGTCGTATTTTATTCGCAAATTTCATAAAAAATACCTCCAAAACTACTTCTTTACTCAATTATAACTCAAAGAGCGCCCCGTGTCAAGGGGTTTTGACTATTTTAGGGGAATTTTGCTCAAAGTACTTGAAAATGTTTCCGGAAGGTGGTATAATATAATGTGTATGTGTATCCCGTTTCGGGAAGAATGACCTTTATTGGATCTTAAGGAGAAGATTTATGATACAGTATGATGAAACAAGACTTGCAATGGAAGCCCTTAAACCACAGCTTGACGAGCTTCGCGGCGCGCTCAATCTCGACGGGATAAAAATCAAGCTCGACGAGCTGGAGATGAAAACCACCGAGCCGAATTTCTGGGACGACCCCGAAAAGTCACAGTCGGTAATGCAGCAGATAGGACAGTATAAACAGACTGTCGAGAGCTATGAAAAGCTGCGTTCCAACCTCGACGACGTGCTGACAATGATAGAGCTTGCCGAGGAGGATAACGACGAATCAATGGTAAGCGAGGTGAACGCTCTCGCCGAAACCGTAAAAACCGAATACGAGGAGCAGAAGCTCGCCGTGCTTATGACGGGCGAATATGACAGCTGCAACGCCATTTTGTCGTTCCACGCGGGCGCGGGAGGCACGGAGGCTCAGGACTGGGTGCAGATGCTGATAAGAATGTATACCAAATGGGCGGACAGACACGGCTTCAAGTCGGAAATGCTTGATATCCTCGACGGCGATACCGCCGGCATAAAAAGCGCGTCAATGCATATAGAGGGGTTCAACGCCTACGGATTCTTAAAGTCGGAGCATGGGGTACACCGTTTGGTGAGAATTTCCCCGTTCGATGCGTCGGGGCGCCGCCAGACGAGTTTCGCGTCGGTTGAAGTTATGCCCGAAATAGAAAAAGACGTTTCCGTCGAGATACGTCCGGAAGATATTGAAATGGAAGTGTACAGAGCGTCGGGCGCGGGCGGTCAGCATATCAATAAAACAAGCTCGGCGGTGCGCCTTATCCATAAACCGACCGGAATAGTCACATCTTGCCAGACACAGCGTTCGCAGGTGCAGAACAGAGATTTTGCGATGAAAATGCTGATGAGTAAACTCGTTCAGATTAAAGAGCAGGAACATCTCGATAAAATTTCCGACATCAAGGGCGAACAGCTTAAGATCGAATGGGGCAGCCAGATACGTTCGTATGTATTTATGCCGTATACTCTCGCAAAAGATCACCGTACAAGCTTCGAGAACGGCAATATAAACGCGGTCATGGACGGCGACCTCGACGGATTTATAAACGCGTATCTCAAGGCGAAGAGCTTAGGCGAGATATAAGTTACAGAATAAGTAAAATGAACAAGAATGATATAATCGAGCTTGAAATAACCGACCTCACGAACGAGGGTTCGGGCGTGGGAAGATATGACGGAATGGCGGTTTTCGTACCAAAAACGGCGGCGGGGGATATTATCTCCTGCCGCATTGTTAAGGTGCTGAAAAATTATTGTTTCGGAAAAATAGAGGAAATAATAAAGCCGTCCGCAGACAGGATAGAAAACGATTGCCCCGCTTTCGGAAGGTGCGGCGGGTGCGTTTTTCGTCACATAAATTATTCGGCGGAACTTCGTGCAAAAGAAAAATTCGTCCGTGATGCGTTCGAGCGTATTGGCGGTCTTTCGCCCGAATTTTTGCCTATTTGCGGAAGTGAGAACGTTTCGGGTTACAGGAATAAGCTTCAGATGCCGCTTGCGAAAATCGACGGGGAAATCGTTTCGGGATTTTTCTCGGAACGCACGCACAAGGTCATTCCCGTGGAAAAATGCGAATTACAGCCGGAAGTTTTTTCAAAAATTATCGGGTTTATAAAACTGAAATTAAAGGAATTCGGAATTTCTATCTACAACGAAGAAAAACATACGGGCGCGGTTCGGCATATTTTCCTGAGAAAAGGGCATTACAGCGGGGAAATTTGCGTGACGTTGGTAGCGCGGAAAAATGTTCCCGAATTTAAGAAACTCGCGCGCGAAATATCGGATAAATTCCCCGAAGTCACGGGAGTGGTGCTGAATATAAATCCCGATAAAACGAATGTTATTCTCGGCGAGCGGGAAGTAACGCTTTTCGGGAGAGCGGAAATTCACGATAAAATGTGCGGTGTTGACGTTGAAATTTCGCCGAGATCTTTTTATCAGGTGAACACCAAAGCCGCAGAAAATCTTTACGCGCATGCTGCCGTATTTGCCGAGCCTGACGGGAAAATACTGCTCGATCTGTACTGCGGAGCGGGAACGATCGGGCTTTCTATGGCAGATAAGGCAAAGAGAGTTTTCGGCGCGGAGATAGTTCCCGAAGCGGTCGAAAACGCAAAAAGAATCGCCGTGAATTATCCGAATGCGGAATTTATCTGCGCGGACGCTGGCGAGGCTGCCAAAGAATTCAAAAATCGAGGAATAAAGCCCGATGTGATATTGCTTGACCCGCCGCGAAAGGGCTGTGATGAGAATACTCTGCGGGAGTGTGCAGGAATGCGGCCGGAAAGGATTGTGATGATCTCGTGCAATCCCGCGACAGCAGCGCGCGACTGCAAACTGCTGTCGGAGCTTGGCTACGAAACCGAAAAAGTCCGAGCGTTCGATTTATTTCCGAGGACGAAACATGTGGAGTGTATAATGTGGATACAAAGAAAGGAATAGAGAGGAGGCTCAGGATTTTACAGGCGAATTTGCCATATCAGTATTTAAGTTATATACCTTGCGGTAACAATTCTTACTTCAAGGATAATAATGTGAATGGGTATATTGACGCATATATAAATATGTCTAAATCACCCATTTTTATTGAAAGGAAATTATTAAAATAAAATTTAGAAAACTATTTAATTAAATTTCTATTTGTTATGAAAGGAAGTATGTAAAATGAAAAAGTTAAACAAATTATAGCTTCTCGGCAAATCTGCTCGTTGTTAATGTTGAAAAAATTTGATTATATTGATTAGAAAGTTTGGCTATGATTTACAATCTTTGCGAAATAATATTTTTTAGAAAAATGAAACCAATAACCATAAAATGTCGATACAACTTATGAAAGGCGATATTAGGAAAGTAGGGATAATTGTAATGGAGGACAATGAGATCGTTGAACTGTATCTAGCAAGAGACGAAACGGCAATCAACAAAACCTCGGAAAAGTATGGAACAAAACTGCGCTTGCTTGCGTATCGTGTTTGCAAGGAAATGACCATCGCTGAAGAATGTGAAAATGATACATACCTTAAAGCGTGGGAGTCCATCCCGCCGCATACGCCAAAAGACTATTTCTTCTCTTTCCTCGCCAAAATCACACGATGTATTGCCATAGACCGTGTGAAAGCAGAAACAAGGCAAAAGCGCAATGTTCAACTTCTGGAATTAACGAAGGAAATCGAGGAAAGTATGCCAAGCTTGTGCAGTGTTGAAGATCAATTTGACGGAGTGGTGTTGGGGAAAGCGATAAGTGATTTTCTTCGCACCTTGAGTACCGAAAAACGGTGTGTTTTTTTGCGTCGTTATTGGTTTATGGACAGCATCTCAGCTATTTCAAAGCGTTATTCGATAAGCGAGGGGAAAATTAAATCAATGCTTTTTCGTACAAAAAAAGCACTGTATGACTACCTTATTATGGAGGGCTTAATATGACAGGGATAGGATTTATGGAGTGCATCAGTTATGTTGATGACGATCTTATTTTCGAGGCGGAGAATTGGGTTCGCTCAAAAGCACGGAAAATAGGTTATACGGTCGGAGCAGGGATTTTGGCGGCGTGTTTGTGCTTGACAATCGGATTAACGGTGAACTATTCCAAAAATAGAAACAATCCAATTGAAAGTAATGTGAGTGCTGCAGGCACATTACCGGGTGCTGATGAAATATATCCGACTATAATGGTAAACGGCACGCTTTATGAATGGCATTTTGGAGTGGCGCTCGTTGATGAATTGCCTGTTGGCAGTACCTACTATGGTGAGATAAAACACACTAACGGGACAGTCCCCGAAAATGACTGCGATTTTGTTTCCACTTTTGGTGTCAGCGGTCGAATTTTCCTTGACCCTAATAAAGACCTTATTTATCTTGAATTAACAACAGACTGGCTTGAAAAACAGTTGGTCATATTTGAGCCACAGGCAACATCGGAGAGGTATCAAGCGGAAATGCAATTACAAAATGAAGATATTGATTACGGAGGCAATGACGAAATAATATGTGGTTAAACAGACAATCAGAATTAAGGTGTTGTTGATGTTTATTTTTAAGGAGGCAGTATGAGAGGAAAAGTTATTAACTTCACGATGGGCGCGTTAGCGATAGTGGGTGTAGTTGCAGCAATTATCGGCGTTCTTGTCTATAACAATAATAGCCGCCGTGAAAAAAGCCTGTCGGCTTCTGATGTGGGCATTGACATTCTTCTCCATAAACAAATAGTTTCTGCTGAGTTTCAGAGCCTAATTCCAAACCGAAATCAAGAGTGCGACAATCTGGAATATATTATAGCTCTTTTGAACACGGTTATGGATGCAGAGTTCGAGACTATCAATGAACCTACGGAGCCGATACAAATGCTTGAAATTGTTGCAGCAGAAACCAAAGATGGCTCGTTCTCTCTTGGAATGATGGGTAATGCGTTTTCTATTAGAGTGAACGAGGAGCGAAAATATTACAAGTGTGATAAGGCAGGCGACTTTGTTGACAAACTTTTAGAAATTCAAGGACGTTAAAAACTTCTTTTCGTAGCCTTTTTGCAAGGTAAAAAATAAGAAAATATTGTTCTTTCTGTGTCCTCACAAGGTCGTCAATGTAGTTGCACTCGGCGATTTTTCCACAAGCCCGAATAAGCTCTTTCACTCGGAGGAGCTTTTTCTGTTCGCGTTGTTTTGGAACGTGTAAATTTTCCACGCAAAGACAATCCTTGACCATTTTCAAACATAGGCGCTCTACTTCAAACGCCCTTTTCTGTACGGCGGGTAGGTGGACGATAGCTCGTCATAATTGTAAAGTTGTTTGCAACTTTTCCCTTTGTGATAATCAAAAAAATCCGCGGATCGGATCCCCTTGCTGTACACTCAACACTGCTAACTGTAAACCGCCTACGCCGCAGTGTCAGCGAATTCAGCTTAAGTCCCGCCATTGAAACCGGCAGGGTAATGCAACGTTTTGCTCGAAGCGCATAATGCGTGCACCATAACATCTCGTATGTTATTGCGGAATGTTTGTTTTTTCTCGAATTAGTTGAAATCTTTTTCGTATAGGTTAGATAATATGCAGTTTTGAAATTTTTTCGTATTTGCAAGTTGCTTGAAAGAGAGCAAATCTATCGCGCTCCCGAAAACGTAGGCGCGGTTTGGTGCACTGATTTGAAAAGAAAAAACGCTGTTGGACGTTCCTTTGGCTACGCTCTTATATCGCTTTTCTGAATTTGTACCTTGGATCTCCGCATCGGCAATTTTCCTGTTCTCGTCTTTATAAAGGAAAACCGCATTTCCTTTTTTTATCTTGATATAGCAGATCCTTGCGAACAAATTCCTATGCAAGCTCCCCGGCTTGCATATGCTTGAACAGCTTTGAAAGGAAATCTTCGCCTGTTTTTTTGAATATTGATATTTTATTGTCCTCGCTTTCTCGATTGCTCTGCGAACGGGAATTCTGCTCGTTTTTTTAGCCATTTCACGGCTTGATTTTGTGCTGCTTCGCGATTTTATTTTAATCCGATATGGTGCAGTTTCAACGCAGTCCGGGCGGAGGGTTGATGAAATTTGCATTCCGTGTTGACTTTTTTGGAAAAGTAGTGTATAATAAAAAAGTGTAAGTAAGCGATTATGCAATCGCAGTTTAGGAGAATAGAATGAATATAGAGAATACTTCTTGTTACGCTTTCTTTATGATACGCAGCGCAGGTTACTTGGATTACGAAGATGGATTTATTCCGCAGGCTGATAGTGCTTTTGATCCGGATTTGATTACACAAATGCTTGGTATAAGCCCTTTTGAAGTAGTGAAATACGGAGAATTAAAGCGAAATAAAAAGGAAAGGTACAACTTTTCATCATGGGTTGCCTGCAAAAGAGTAGAACCTGAAACAAACCGTTTTATTCAATGTGAAAGTATTGTAAATGAACTGAAACCTCACGTATCTGAATTACTAAGGATCAAAGAAATGTTCAACGTGACATTTAGTATACAAATATTTCCTTGCTCAGATAACGAGAATTATGATAGGGTTATTGGATTTTCTCACGATATAATTGAATTTTGTTATTTAACGGGTACAGAAATAGTGGTGGATATGGGATTATATTCAACAACAGATTGAAGCTGTGTGAGAAAACTACGCTCCGCAAAATTTACATAGCAAAGATTTTTCGGAGAAAATTATAATTAAACATGAAATTAAAATCGGTTCAATACCTGAAAATATTGATAAAATGCCTTTTCCTGAAAGGATAAAACGAGCAGAAATCGGCTCTTGAAATAAAGCTACATACCAGAACACGCAAGCAGAGAACCATTAACACAAAGCCGCTGAAAGTTTGGAATATTTTTGTTTAACCACTGCGTTTTCATCAGAAAACCGTTTTTTTGCTGCCGCGGTTGAACCAAGACCCGAAACATTAGACATTTTTATGGCAATAAGTCCCTTCCTGTAGTTGTGTGCTTCATCAATTACAAACGCGTCAAAGTAGTTATCCGAAAAATCGGATTTTTCGTGACCGCAGACTTTAATATCCGCGTTTTGATACAACTGCTGTGCAATGCGTCTGTTATGCCGTCAAGCTCAACGCCGCTTAAATGACAGTTCCCGCGGAACGTTTCGGGCATTGCGCAAAAAGTTTCTGACACACAAAGCAAGCCCGATATTTTGGCGTTATATGTAACACCGTTCATCTCCAAATCGAACAGCGTCTGCTGTACGGAATTGCTTTCTGAAAAAGAAAAAGCGG
>CANRNN010000026.1 GCA_947632025.1 uncultured Clostridia bacterium
CCTCCTAAAAAGATAAAAAAGTTTTCGAGTGATCGGGGACTCGAAATAAACAAACGGAAAAGATCCGCTTGGGTGGATGGCAAAAGAGAGAAAAATATTTTATTTATCATCAGCCGCATCGCAAAATTATTACAAAAAAGTTACAAAAGGTTACAAAAAGATTACAAATTATTACAAGTTTGTAATAATTATTGACATTAGGTGCAGAACGTGCTATAATAAATAAAAACAGCAATATATGGAGGTATCCCAATGAAAAGATTCACAGCTATTATCAGCACACTAGCAGTTATAGCGAGCTTGACAGCTTGCAGCGAAGCCGGAACTCCGGCACAAAACGCTTCCGAAAATCAAAGCTCTTCACAAAGTTCGACTTCGTCACACGAATCCACAGTTTCGCAAGACTCAACCTCTTCGGAGGATTCGTCATCTACGGAAAGCACCTCTTCTGCAGAACCTTATGTTCCTTTGACAACAAGGGACTATGACCTGAAAGGCGAGGATCTTATCGCAAAATTCAAATGGCCTTATGATGCTCCGATAGAACTTGAGGGAATGACAGCACAAAAAGTGACAACTATTATAGGTGAAGGCGATGTTCACGAGGATATAGAACTTTCCGAGCTTTCCAATGAATTCTACTGGGATATTTTCTGCGACTACGGTTATCTTGCAACAGTCCCCGAAAACGGCGGGGATTATGAATTTAAGAAATATAAAATCGGCGATACAATCGGGGATTTTACTGTTAATGGAATAATTACTCGTTTTACTAATATAAACTGGAACTACCTCGACTATTTTCAAGGCACAGCGGCAAGTTTTGAGGGCGAAGTGACGCTTACGGGCGAATTATCAATTGAAATTGATGATAATTATGCTGTAAGTGATTTGTTGTTTTTCCCCGATGCGGAAAGCAGAAAAAAATTACCGATTGTAAACTATATACCGTTGCTGGATTTGCAATGGGAAGATGAAAGATATTATCCTACAACGTATGATAATATTTTAATAGAATTTGGTTACATGGAAGATTACCCGGAAATTGATTTTTCAAAGTTCCCTACAGACGGCACGCGGGTAAAGGTTGAGATCAAGATAGATAATTACCAATACCGCGTAATGTCGGAACTTCCGGTTTTAGGCAGTGCGAAAATTGTTGACGGCAAACTTGAATTACTTTGATTACACATTTATACAGATTTTTTTATAAAGAATGAATTTGGTCCAGCTTGTTTTTTCACAAAAAATATGGTATAATATATGGAGTGGTATATGGCGACAATAAATTAAAATTTAGGTGAAAACAAATGAAACAATATATTGTGGACGCATTTACAAGCAAACCGTTTGCAGGCAATCCTGCGGCTGTCTGCGTGATGGAGAATTGGATATCTGAAGAATCTATGATAAAGCTGGCAATAGAGAACAACCTGTCTGAAACAGCTTTTATTGTAAAAGAGAACTCAGGTTATCACCTGCGTTGGTTTACGCCAAGTACGGAAGTTGAATTGTGCGGCCATGCAACTTTAGCTTCTTCTTATGTCATTCTCAATTTCTATGAACCACAGAACAATGAAGTGAAATTCGACACTCTCAGCGGTCAGCTGACAGTTCACAGAAATGGCAATCTTTATGAAATGGATCTTCCGACCTATGATCTAAGAGAGATCCCCGTCACAGATGCAATGGAAAGAGCTTTCGGTTTTCGCCCTGTCAGAGCAGTTTTAGGACTCGATTTGATATGTGTGTTTGAATCTGAAGAGACAGTAAGAAATATGAAACCTGACCAAAAATTATTATTGGACATTGAAGGCAGAATTCAAAACGCAACTGCTTTAGGAAAGGAAACCGACTGTGTATCCCGCAGCTTCTGTCCGAAACTGGGCATAGCAGAGGATCCTGTTTGCGGTTCAGCGCATTGTCAGATAGCAGATTATTGGTCTAAAGAATTGAACAAAAAAGAGATATTCGCATATCAGGCATCTAAGCGCGGCGGTTATTTGCACTGCCGGAAGGAAGATGAAAATCGTGTTAATATTAGCGGCGAGGTTGCTTTAGTATCTGTTTCGGAGATTTTAGCAAAGCTTTGATTTCACGTTTGTCTGAGCCAACGCAGCTAACGAACCATAAAATCATCATATTTCAAATTAACAATTTATAATTAAATAAAACAAAGCGCCGTATTTCCTGTGTATCATTATCAGGAAAACGACGCTCTTTTTGTTTTACGGTCAGCTTAAAAAAATTGTTTGTATAACATCAATGATTCAATATTTCATTCATTGCGGCAAGCACCGCGGAAATTTCAAGAGGTTTGGAGAGATGTGCGTTCATGCCTGCTTGTCGGCTTTTTTCCGCGTCCTCGGCAAATGCGTTTGCGGTCATAGCGAAGATAGGGACCGTCGCAGCATCAGGACGATCCATTGCGCGGATCTTCTTTGTTGCGTCAAAACCGTTCATATGCGGCATCTGAATATCCATAAGAATAAGGTCGTAATAATTTATTGAGCTTTTGGCAAAAAGCGAGGCTGCTTTTTCCCCGTCTTCTGCCTCGTCGATTATCGCGCCGGTCACTGACCCTAACAGCTCGACGGCGATTTCTCGGTTCAACTCGTTATCCTCGGCAAGCAGGATATGCTTTCCGTTAAAGTTGTAAGTTTTGTTTTCAATAACTCTTTTTTCCGAAGAGCGTTCGCCTTTCCAGTCTATCATACGGGAATTTTCGGTAACGGTAAACGGCAGCTCGACTTCAAATTCCGAGCCCTTGCCATATTCGCTGTGTACGTTGACACTGCCGCCCATAAGTTCGGAAAATCTGCGGACGATCGACAGTCCCAGCCCTGTTCCGCCGTATTTGTGCGTAATTTCGCTGTTTTCCTGTTCAAAAGCCTCGAATATTTTTCCGAGATTTTCTTCTTTGATTCCTATACCTGTATCCTTTACCGAGAACCGCAGCAAAACGGAATTTTCCTCGTGCTTAAGCTCGCATACTTTGAGGATCACCTTGCCGCCCTTAGGCGTAAACTTGAAAGCATTCGAGAGAAGATTTGTGAGTATCTGATTTAGGCGCAGAGAATCGCCCTCGATAAGCTCGTCTATTCTGCCGGACAAGGAAATTTCAAAGCCGATCTCCTTTTCCTCCGCCTGAACGCTGTAGATATTTTCGATATTCTCAAGAAACAGTCGCAGATCGAAAAGTTCGTTTTTAAGCTGTATCTTACCGCTTTCTATCTTCGACATATCCAGCACGTCATTTATAAGCGACATCAGATGTTTAGACGACAGCGAAACCTTTTTAAGGCAGTCGTCCACTTTTTCGGGATCTTGGGAGTTTCTGCGGGCTATTTCCGTCATTCCGATTATGCCGTTCATGGGCGTTCGTATTTCGTGGCTCATACGGCTTAAAAATTCGCTTTTCGCAAGGCTTGCCTGCTCGGCGGCTTTCTGTGCCCTTTCTGCCGATTCGCGGGCGGCTTCAAGCTGTTTTGAATGTGCTTTCAGATTTATAAGATAAATAAAAAAGATGACAAATATCATCAGCATAACGGAAGCCATCATGGTTATAGCGTTTCTGTTAAGGCGGCGGCTTAGATCCTCGGTCATTTCGTCAACGACCTCATACGGCACTTCCATCAGCATATACCACTTTGTACCCTCTATAGGCGCATAGTACATACACATATGTATTCCGACAGCCTTGAATATCACCATACCCGCGTTGCCGTTTCTGAAATCGCTCTCCAGCTGTTCAACGGAGAATCCCTTGTCAAATTCGGCGTATTCCTTGAATTTAGAGATGATATTGCTGCCCGTCGGAAGCTCTGAGAAAAACGTATTGTACACGATAAAACTGCCGTCGGAAGTGACAATGCTCGCGTTGGTTTGACCGTCCTCGCTGCGCAGAAACAGGTGCTGCCCGATAGAATCCGCCGTAAAACCCGCTATAATCGCGATAAGCTCTGCCCCGTCATAGCGAATGGGCGAAATCTGTGTGCCGAGAACTATCATATTGTCGTCAAGAAACGTTTCGTTATAAGATATAAGCTCGTCCTTTCCGTCGAGCAGCTCCGCAAGGAAGCTTAACTTTGACGCTGCAGGGCGTTTTCCGTCCTCGCTGTAATAAAAACCGTTCTCATCAATAAAAGCCATAAACTTAAAGTCGTTATTCCGCTCGGCATCTATAATAAATCTTTGCATTGCCTGCAGACTTATCATATCCTCGGCATTTACGCTTTCTGCCACTGCTTTCAGTCCGCTGTACCTCATGGAAAGCCCCGATTTGAAGTTTGCCTGAGTAAGATTAGTCATTTCACGCAGGTAAATGGTGTTCATATTTTTCGTGAAATCCGATGTGATAACCGTGGCAGCGGCGATAAGCCAGTTTACCAGCAAACATACGATCAAGATTGCCAAGATCAGTACAGCATAAAACCGCCTGTGTGAAATTCTTTTATCACGACTTTCACTCATTTTCATTCACCGATGTGATCCTTCCTTCGAGCTGCGACGCAATTTCCTCGTTGTTGTGATTGCGGATATATTTTTCAAGCACGCTGCGCATCGTGTATTCCGTTTCTCGGACAAGCTTTACATTTTCAGGCTTAGGGGTATCCTCGCTGTAAACATTCAGCATAGTGAAGCCGTCGCCGTTGTTGTCGGCGTAACCGCTTATTCCCGCCATATAGTCCGTCACTGCGATGGTGTAAACAGCATTTTCGTCAAGCGGCGAACCGTCCGGAAGAGTTACATCAACAAGCTGTGCAGGCACGTCATCTGTCGGCGGCGTAAAGGAATACTTCAGCCCCGAAACATTGAGAAATCTTCCGCCGGGGATATTCACGTCCCTGATCATAGCTGACAAACTGTTCGACAGCATTTTTCGGATAACCTCAGCGTTTACCTCCAGAACGATTATTTTGTTTTCATACGGACAGACATATTCAAGGTCGTAGCTGTAAACATTGCCTTTGTAAAGACTGCCCCTTATCGAACCTCCGTTTACGACCGCAATATCCACTTTGGTAACTTCTCTCACCGCGTCGGAGATAAGATTTCCGATCTCGGTTTCCATAAGACGCACATTATAATTTTCAACTATCATATCGTGGTTTATCGTTCCGATAAGCGTGGCGGCTTGCGTTTCGCCGTTTTGCATATAACCGTCAATTTCCGAAAATGCCTTGTCAATATCTTTTTGCCCGCACAGCACGGCATTACAGCGGTTTCCGAAATAGCGCATAAAATCATTGGACATAGAGATATTGTAGATATAGCCGTTTTCAACGCAGTCCTTTATCCCCTCCGGAACCAAATCCGAAGCGGGCGTATAGTCCACAAGATATGAATAAGCCGCGCCGTTATCCATCATAAAAGCGTCCTGTCCTTCGGGCGTTGAGATAAGCGAGAGTATTTTTCGGCAGGCGTTTAGTTTCGCTTCATTGCCTTTTTCTGTGAGCGTCTTGTTTAATCCTAAAAAAGCCGTCGGCGCGGAAACTGTCCACGCGGGGTTGCCCTTACTGCTTAAAATCGGAAGCATATCGAATTCATACTCGCTGTCCCTGCGGATATTATCAAGCATAGTGACATTGTCAAACGCCATAAGCAGCTTCCCGCCGCGCATTTTTTCAAGAATAGGCACGGCGTTTGTAACAGAGCGGAACGACAGCGAATTCATATACTCTTTTTCAATCAGCTCAAGCGGCATATCAAGGCTCGGTTCAAGCGTGCCCTTAAACGTCGCCTTGCCGTTTATCATATTGTCAAGCCACTTTATTCCCTCAGACAATCCGAAAAAATCGGGTATCTGCGTTGCAATAGCAAAAGTTGCCGTAACGGAAGCAGTGCCATCTGTGGCGATTACAGAGCCGTTTTCGTCCGTGCCGATATGCTTTTCCTTTGCTTTTTCAAGCATTTCAAGCAGCTCGTCCTGTGTTGTAGGAACAGACAAGCCGAGTTCTTTCATAAATGTGGTATTATATATGTACCCATAATATTGTGCGGGCAGCGGGATAAAGAGGTTTTTCCCGTCTTTGGAAGTTTTATGCATGATTCCGGACTGATATGCCGAGATATATTCGTCCGCGCTGAGATCCGCGAGATAATTCAGCACATCGCCTGTCGCGAGTGTGGAAGCGACGATATCGCTGCCGTGTCCGTTGCGCAGGCGGCGTTCGATTTCACCGTCGATAGTTCCGGGCGTATTTCTTTCGATTTGAAGATCAATATCGGTATAGGTAGTTTCCACAAGCTTTTCCAGACTGGGAAGCTCGGAGGTATACAGCATGGTAACGATCGTTTTCTCTGTACCTGATGTTTCGGTTTTCTGCGGAGAGCAGCCGCTGAAGCAAAGCGAAGCCATAATCAGACAAAGCACTCTTTTCACGTTTTTCACATTCATTATATCACCATTTCTTTATGTGTTCCTATATAATGATGATCTCTGAAAAAATTCCAAAGTGGTTTTCAAGGATCACTACACTTATATTGTACTATATTTCTTCTTTTTTGTCAATCCCCGAAGGAGCAAAAAATCGGCTAGTGTGGAGTACCGGAGTACTTGGACACCGTAGCACAAAGCGCCTGCAAACTCATAAAAGATGTGGTATAACAGGAATGAAGTTATATCCTCTCTTTTGACTCTCCACCCAAGCGGATCTTTTCCGTTTGTTTATTTCGAGTCCCCGATCACTCGAAAACTTTT
>CANRNN010000027.1 GCA_947632025.1 uncultured Clostridia bacterium
GCGGGTCGCGGTTTGAAAATGTTGCCGACAAACCGTTGAGGTAATTGGTATAAGTGATTTTTTGCATAATGACCTCCGTTCGGTCTACTGAAAAAGGGCATAAAAAAGCGCGGTCAGATCCGCGCTTTCTTGTTTATTGTTCCTGAAAAGTTATTCCCACGAAATATTGATCTCCAGATCTCGTTTTTTACAGTCCGCGAGATAAAGGTTGATAAGAGTTTGATAAGGTATTCCCTTTTTTGCTGCCATTTCTTTGAAATAATCCACGGTATCACTTTCAAGATTGATCGTTACCTGTCGTTTCAAAGCTTTAGCATAAGGATTTTTCCGTGGATTAAGATCCTTAATGTTATACTCATCTCTCATAAACTCACCACCCCTTAAAATAAAAATTCTTTTCCTTTTTTGTTGCCTGTCGCGCGGAAATAATACGAATTACATCACCCCTCCTATAGCAATGGCTTACTATACATATTTTTGACGATGTCAATGCTCCGATAATAAGAAAACGTTCTTCTCCCTCGGAGTGGTCGGGATCATCAAAGAGGATAGCGTTTTCATCTTCAAAAACCTCCCTAGCCTCCTCAAACGATATGCCATGCTTTTTTATGTTGGACAAATTCTTATTTTCGTCCCATTCAAATTCAAAAGTATCCATAATTATATTATACATATATAATAATGGTTTGTCAAGAGCTTTTTGAAAAAACGCCTAATTTCAGCTATTTCATATCCCGCTGTGCAGTGCTTTTATAAGCTCATCTACAAGCTGCTCGTTGGAGCGGTTTGCCGCTTGCAGCACAACATTCACGAATTGATTTCTCGTACTTTCGTCAATGCTCGTGTTGTTGGTCGTGGAATTGTTCTGAACACCCATAATGCCGCGCAGCGCTGTTGTCAGTTCCTCCAGTTTCTTCGGTCAACTTCCCGACCGTATAAATTAAGTCGGATGTTTTTTCGTTGCAGTCGTCAAGATGTGCTTCAAACTCCGTAATGCCCCGACCGCGATCCCGACCCCCGCTGCTATAAGCCCGTAAGGATTCGCGGAAGCCGCCGCGAGAACGTCCGCGAAATGCCCGCAGTCCTTTGCGGACAGTCCGAATGCCGAAAGTGCGTCTGTCACGATGTCCGAGGTCGTCGCTAGATCTTCTCCCGAAGCCGCAGCCAGACCAAGTACGCCGTCAATACCCGACAGCATATCCTCGGTTTTCCAGCCTGCCATTGCCATATAATTCAGCGCCTCGGCGGCTTCGGTCGCGGTAAATTTTGTCGAGCTTCCGAGGGCTTTTGCCTTATCGGTGAGGGCTTCAAGATCACTGCCCGTCGCTCCGGATATCGCTGCGACCTGTGACATTCCCGAATCGAACGCCGCACCCGCGTTATAGCACTCCTGAACAAAGCTCCGGAAGAAGCTAAGTGTTTTTTGAAACGCTGCCGTGACCACGCTTGAAGCGAGGTTCGCTTTGAGGACATCGCCGAATCTTCGCGCGGAATCCGAAGCTTCCGAGAGTACAGTGCGAGTGCCGTTGAGAGCGTTCTGCTGCGCGACCAGCTCGCGGTTGGTGGAATTTATCTGCGAACGGATATTTGTTTGTGCGGCTCTGAGAGAGCCGATCTGTGTATTGCAGTTTGCGATAGAGTCGCTCAGTTCATGCATCCGGTGGAGCTGTGCTTCATTTGCGTCAGCACCGTTGCGGGTGGTACGGTTCAGCTCGTCAAGTTTTTGTTGATACTCTTTAAGCTCTCTTTCAAGGGCTTTAAGTTTTGTTTGATTATCTTGGAATTCGCCGTTAAGTGATTTCAGTTTTTGAATAAGCTCGTCTATTTCGGGTGGGAAACCGCTTGTATCAGCGACAAAGCTTGCTGTAAGATTACGCTGTTCGTCTGCCATGATAGCTCCTTTCAAAAAAAATAAAAATAAAAATAAAAATAAAAAACTCGCGCACAGCGCGAGCTGAAGCGGACGAAGTCCGCGCGGATTCTTAAGGGCGGACGCGCCCTTAAGCAGGGAGAACGGGGGGACAGCGTCCCCCGTAACCACAGTGTTCTGTAGTAGTTTTCCTAAGCATTGAAAAAGGAGATCTGCCCCGAAAGGCAGATCATTCATCTTCGTTTGTTTCGTCGTCGACGATCTCGACGGGCTGAACTCCTTCAAGGACTACCTCGCAGATACCCTCGTAGGTGTAACTGTCAAGGTTGTTTTCGATGTATTGCAGAGTTTTTTCCACTTTGTTCAATTGTATTGCTGCCAGTGTGATAGCGACACAATCTTCTTTAATTAAAGGATTTTCCTCAATAAGCGGCTTAATATAATTGGTTAGTTTTTCTTCTGATTCGGTGAGTGCGTTGTCGCTCATAAATTATATTTCCTCCTTAAACAGGCTTTGAGGTATCTTTGCTGTGATAAATTATTTTACCCACGCAGTGGAAATCATTTCAGAATCGACATGCCCTTATTATAGAGTTCGCGAGATTCATTAAGTGTGTGAACGTTGCTTGAAGGACGTGCAAAATTCGGATCGTCTGTCTGCCTACCATCGTTTCGCCAACCACAGCATTCACACTCTTCCAAAGAATTATATCCGTCAAAAATCCCTTTTCCGCAAACAGGGCAAAAGAATTCTCCTTGCTTCAAATTATTCTTTTCCGCCATGCTTCAAATCCTCCTCTTTTTGCGCGTCATAATACTTCCGACCGCTAATTGGCTTAAACATTGTTTTTATGCCCTTTTGCGGGTTGCCCTTAGCAAAATCATTTTTCGCCGTGTCATATCTAATTATATTGCCGCTCTTATCCATATGACCGAGGATTCCGTTGCCCGTTGGCGATTCGAGAAGTTCAAGCGCACGATTGACATACGCTTCTTTGGTCGTAATTCCATCTGCGGCATATTCGAGTTGGTGTGTCCGTCCGTTTTGCCAATGGTTGTTGAGTTTCTGCTTGTTCTGAAACTCTCTGACCTCAAATTTATTCGCACCGGACGGAGAAGCGCCGCCCATCGGCACGCTTCCCGCGAATCTGCCTTTTGAACCTTTGACCCAGTTGGTCTTTTTTCTTTCTTCAATTATATCATTTTTTTCGTCGTTTGTCAAGTCGTTATTTCCGCTTTCGAGAGGAGTTAGCGCGTTCGTGTTCGGCGTGTAGACCGTTTTTGT
>CANRNN010000028.1 GCA_947632025.1 uncultured Clostridia bacterium
AGTACAGCACAACATGAACGCACTTAATGCGTACAACAAACTGAATGCCAATGTTGCAGGTTTGAAGAAGTCCAGTGAGAAGCTTTCTTCGGGCTACAGAATCAACCGTGCAGGCGACGACGCGGCAGGTCTTGCGATTTCCGAGAAAATGCGCAGCCAGATTCGCGGTCTTAATCAGGCAGTCCGCAATTCTCAGGACGGCATTAACATGATTCAGACCTACGAGGGCGCGGCTCAGGAATCACACTCCATTCTCCAGAGAATGAAGGAACTCGCTTCCGAATCTGCTAACGGCACATACCAGAACGAGGTTGACCGCGATGCGATTCAGCTCGAATTTAATCAGCTGAATGACGAGTTGAACCAAATCGCAGATACCGACTTCAACGGCGTTGCAATGCTCAACGGCGGTCAGATGGCTGACGGAACGAAGGCAATCAACGGCAAGTTTGACTATATAAATGGTCCGACTGCTCCTACGTCCCTCTCGAAATCCGACATCAATTTGCTTGATAGTCAGGCGTGGAACAATGGAACTGTTGCTGATACGGCTTGGACAGCGCTGAACTCCTCATGGGTTCGCACAGACGCAAAAATGGACAACAATGGTCCTGAGTCTGTTGATGTAACATTCAAGTATGATGCTACTGCGGGTAAGTGGTTGGTTACAGACGCTACAAACGGCGCAGACAAATCACAAATCACAACTGACAGCAAAACAAACGGCGGCTTCGGCATAAAAATAAATAATGTTGAAGTTGGCACATTAGTTGTTGATTCAACAAAGCTTGGCAATGGCGATACCATTACACTGACATTTAATAATCCTGCTCTTAGCAAGTATGCACCTACAAATGCAGGCATAAGCGTTGTTGATACTTCGCGTGCAACAGAGGGTACCGTGTCGCTTAGAGATGTGGATATGACTGTAACTGAAACTTTTGGCACTGATGCAGACATGACAGAGGCACGGAAAAAACTCTATGACAAATTGAATGGAGCACAAATTGATGTTACTTATGGACTTGCTGAAGACGGCACAGCTGATGGTAAAGTTGATTCTATAACGTTTACATTTAAAGACGGCACAAAACTTGCAATGGATGCAACTAAAGCTTCTTCGACCACTTTTGAATTTGAGGGTGTTAAGTTTAGTTTGGGAGTTGCAGCGGATACCGGCGCAATTACAATTAAAGACACCGGAGCGGACGGTAAAGGAGACACAACTTTGTTGACGTTGACACCTTCTGCCGAAGGCGCCAATGGTCATCTTTCCGGTACAATGTCTTACCAGCTCGGAATCGAAGGCTATGCTTATGATTCTGCAAAAGCACCTACGATTGACGTTGCATCGACAGGGTCTGTTTCCAAGTCGAACTCTTACAAGGCTGCAACTGCTCCTTTGACCTACACCGATCACCTCGTTCTCCAGACCGGCGCTCGTACCAAGGATTCTGTTGACTTCTCGTTTGAGTATACAACCGATGGCATGGGAGATCTTAAGTCCAATCTTAACATTTCTTCCCGTGAGGACGGTCTGAATACCGCTAACCTCTCTCTTGCAACTCAGGAGGACGCGAACTACGCGATCGACAGAATTGACAATGCGATCAACAAGGTTTCTATGGTTCGCGCTACGTTCGGTGCAAGCCAGAACAGATTGGAACACAAGATTACGAACCTCACCACGACTTCTGAAAACTTGACCGAAGCAGAATCTTCTATCCGTGATACTGATATGGCTTCCGAGATGATGAATTATACAAAATTCAACATTCTGCAGCAGGCTGCACAGAGCATGCTCGCACAGGCGAATCAGCAGCCGCAGTCCATTCTCCAGCTCCTCGGCTAATTCCCAGAAACTGCGAGTTTGCGGCATAAACGAAACACAGTCCCCCGAAGCGATTCGGGGGATTTTTTTGTGCAAATTAAACGCGTTCAACCGCTGTTTTCTGTTCCTTTTGCACAAGAGCTTTCAACAAATCAAATTGGAAGTATATGGTTAATTTGAAAAATCGCGTTTTTTCATTGTAAATTCAACAATTTCATTTCGTTTTTTTGGCTATTTCGACGAAAGTTTTCAACATTTTTCAACAACGCAAAAACCGTATTGACATTTTTTAACTTTTAGTTTATGATTAAATTAGCGGCAATTTCGCCCGAAAATCATCAAAGGAGAATAATATGAATATCAAAAAGTATCATTATGTGAATAATCTGGGGAAAATCATCAAGGAACATCGGCTTGCGCTCGGAATCACGCAGGAAAAACTTTCGGAAATTCTCGGAATTTGTCCTGTTTACATGAGCTACCTCGAAACCGGAAAAAGAACACCGTCACTTGATTTGTTGTTCAGAATCTGTGAGAATCTATCAATAGACATTAAGGAGCTTTTTGAGAAAAATGTGAACAAAAATTGATTCGGCGCGAAAAAATCCCCTGAATTGCTTCGGGGGACTGTTGTTCACTTAAGCCGCATTCATGCCAGTTTCGGGAATTAACCGAGGAGCTGGAGAATAGACTGCGGCTGCTGATTTGCCTGCGCGAGCATCGACTGCGCAGCCTGCTGGAGAATGTTGAACTTGGTGTAGTTCATCATCTCGGAAGCCATATCCGTGTCGCGGATTGCAGACTCTGCTTCGGTCAGGTTCTCGCTTGTGGTCGTGAGGTTTGTAATCTTGTGTTCAAGTCTGTTCTGGATAGAACCGAACGTCGCACGAACCATAGAAACCTTGTTGATAGCCTTGTCGATTCTGTCGATCGCTTCGTTCGCGCTATCCTGATCAGCGAGAGAAAGATTCTCGGTGTTCAGACCGTCCTCGCGGGCAGAGATGTTCAGATTGTTCTTCAAACCTCTCATGTCAACGGAATCGTCCAGATTGTAGTTGAACGTGAAGTCAACAGCGTCCTTGGTTCTCGAACCGGTCTGGAGAATGATGTGGTTTGCGTAGGTCATGCGTGCGGTCGAGTTGTCGAACGCGTCAGACTTTGTTACGCCGGAGAATACATCATTTTCAAGGTCTGCCTTTTCTTTTTCAAGCTCTGCTATTTTAGCAGCATTTGCAGCGTTCTCTTCGCCGAGATAAGCTGCAGAGCTTTCAACTAAGCTCTCAACACCGCCGCCTGTGGGGTAGTTATACGAATCAAATGCAATACTGAATGTTGCAGTATCACCACCCTTAGTATTAGCGTCAGCTGCGAACAACTTACTCATATCAATTGTAAGAATCTCTGTTCCAGCGGCACCATCTTTTGCAGTGGATATTTTAAGCGAACCGTCAGTAAGCTCTGCAAAGAAGTTAACGCCGTCTAAAGTAAATGTACCACCACCAGCGATTGCGGTTCCACCAACGCTTATATTGCCCAATGTCTGCGGAGCAGCAGTTGCACCAGTTGCAGTAACAGTAAACTCGGCATTGTTAAGAGCGTTCAATGCCTTAAACAGCTCTTCGGTCATATCCGTATCTTTTATACCGGCTAAAGTTACGGTAGGATCTTCACCACGCGACGCTTCATTCGAGTAGTCAATCTGAGTATCGCCAGCGTCTGCTTCTTCTGCGGTATATCCAACAAGACCTGCGTTTGTCGGAGCCTTAGCAGCAGCGCCGGGACCGTCAAAGCTCAATGTAATAACGTCACCGGACTTAACCTTTGTAGCGTCGAAAATTACATTTACATTGTTAGTGCCGCCTGCGCTTACGGTAAATCCACCATAGCCGGTAGCGTCTGCTACTGTCGGAGCGGTAGGAGCGAATTTTGCAAGCTGATCTTCGGTAAGCTTGCCGATAGACTTTCCGGAAGCGTCAAGAATATCACCGTCCACAGCCGCGTAAGTAACCATTCCGGTTTCGTCGTCAACGGTTGCTTCAAAAACAACGTTTATGCTTGCGTCGGAGTTGGGGTTAAGACCGATACCGTCATCAGCACTCCACAATTTTTGCGCAGCTTCAATATCATATCCATAGTTGTCATAGGTATTGAAGAAATCGGATTCGCCGATATCACGCTTGGTATTTGCAGTCAAATCGGCAATCTGCTCCTCAAGAGCCTTGATTTTGTCTGCCTTTTCAGCTGCCAACTGGCTTGCCTTGTTTGCGTAGTCGAAATCGCCCGTGCCGTTATCGTTCATAACAGCTTCCAAACCGTCGGACATACGACCGCCGTTGAGAACGATCGTTCCGTTGAAATCGGTGTCTGCGATCTGGTTCAACTCATCGTTGAGCTGGTCGAATTCGAGCTGAATAGCCGCGCGGTCGGTCGCATTGTCGTAGGTGCCGTTTGCGGATTCGGAAGCGAGTTCCTTCATTCTCTGCAGAATGCTGTGGGATTCCTGAGCCGCGCCCTCAAAGGTCTGGATCATGTTAATGCCGTCCTGCGAGTTACGGACCGCTTGATTCAAACCGCGAATCTGGGATCTCATTTTCTCGGAGATTGCAAGACCGGCAGCATCGTCACCAGCGCGGTTGATTCTGTAGCCCGAAGACAGCTTCTCGGAAGCCTTTTTCAGACCTGCAACATTGGCATTCAGTTTGTTGTACGCATTAAGTGCGTTCATGTTGTGCTGTACTGCTGTAATCACTGAAAATAACACACGAAAAAACCGCATGGTTAAGCTATTTTTCAATTTTCAGAAAAATAAAAAACCTCGGATTTCGAGAAGATCCGAGGAAAAAATCAACAATATAAAAACTTTCGGTAAACTATCTTTAGAAAAGTGTGAATTATCTCGCCGAAATTCACCGTTTCAGCATAAAAATCAAAAAGCTGTAGTACAGTCAATTTCCAAATTAATTCCAGTAAAATTTACAAATTAAGCCAGAATATTCCATAAAAAGGAAAATATCAATTATTCCGCAGGCTTCGGACGACGATTTTTCAACGCGCTTTGAGGTGAAACCGCAGACCTTGCCAACTCGCTCAATGCTTTTTCAATCGCCTTGAAAAGTTCCAAATCGCGCTCCCTCCGTGAACAGCCGATCAAAATCGGCACGACGGTGCAAGCAATTTTAATTCCCAAAAACACAAAATATGCCCTGTATTCATCAAGTGCGCATTTTTCGTCAAGAAATTCCCTTATATTCCCATATGCGGAAACATAATCCATAATACTTTCTGACGAAAGCGAGCCCGTAATGCTGCCTTTGCGCTGAACATAATTATACAATTCGTCGGGAATTTGTACAATTTTTCTCGAATAGTAGAATAGTTTCGGCATTATGGTGAAATCCTCGAAATGTACTCCGAGGGGGAATTCTATGCCGTTTTCTGTAAATAATTCACGTTTGTATAGTTTATTCCACAAATAACTGCGGACTGTTACGTCGCAAAGCAGTGAACGAAGCATTTTTCCGGAATCAAAAACTCCCGAACGGTGGCGAAAAATACAACCGATACTTAACGAATTTTCGGAATTTGTGTTTTTGTAATTACAAATCGCGATATCCGCGGACGACTGCTCTGCGGCGCTGTAAAGCTTTTCCAGATAATCCCGTTCGACGAAGTCGTCGCTGTCGACAAACGCGATATATTCGCCCTTTGCGTGAGCGATACCCGCGTTTCGTGCCGACGAAACACCGCCGTTTTTTCGTGTCAAAATACGCAGATTTTTGAAATCCTCGGCGTAGCCCTTGAGTATTTCAAGCGAATTGTCGGTCGAGCCGTCATTCACGGCTATGACCTCGTACTTTTCCTCTGTCGTCTGGTCAAATATAGACTCCAGACAGCGCGGCAGAAACTTTTCGGAATTGTATACAGGCACTATAACACTGATTTTCGGACTGGCAATACTATCGTTCATATTCTTCTCCTTGCTGAATTTTTGGCCGAACGGAATGCCCGTTTTCTTTTGAGAACAATACCCCGCAGCCTACATAATGTATCTGTAAATATTATAATCCCATCTTGTTGTTTTGTCAAGAAAATATTTTAATTTTAAGGGAAAAATATATGAAAAACACTTGCAATTTTTGGAGCTATGTGTTATAATGTAAGTGTAGAGATAGCTTTATAAAGGGGTTTATTATGACTTACAAGGAAAGCTTCATAAAATTTATGGTTGAAAGCGGTGTGCTGAAATTCGGAGAGTTCACGCTTAAAAGCGGAAGGCTCGCTCCGTATTTCATAAACTGCGGAAACTATAAAACAGGCTCTCAGCTCGCAAAGCTCGGCGAGTATTACGCGGAGTGCATAAACGAACACGGCTTGAAGCCCGATACTCTGTTCGGTCCCGCTTATAAGGGAATACCGCTTTCGGTGGCAGCGTGTGCGGCACTTTACAGCAAGTACGGCATGGACTGCAATTACTGCTTCGACAGAAAAGAAGTCAAGGATCACGGCGAGGGCGGAATGTTCGTCGGTAAAACACTTGAGGACGGCGAAAAGGTCGTTATAATCGAGGACGTTATGACCAGCGGAAAGGCTCTGCGCGAGGTGCTTCCGAAACTTCAAGGCGCGGCGAAGATCAGCATAGAGGGTATGGTCATCACCGTAGACCGTGCGGAAAAGGGGCTTAATTCCGATAAGTCCGCCGTGAACGAGGTGTTTGACGAGTTCGGCGTAAAGGTCTACTCCATCGTCAATATCGAGGATATTATCAAGGCTTTGGAGGACGGCATAATCCCCGGAGCGGAATTTGTCGGAAAAATGAAAGCCTACCGCGAACAGTACGGCGCATAAAAACGCTTACAATTATACATTCAGCTTTTGATAAGGCAAATTTTTCAGAGAGGTGATAGTTATGACAGTTGGTAATCAGGCAAGGATCCAGTTAGGCGTGGCTCAGGTTCAGGCAAAGTACGGAAATCAGCTCGACAGCCTTTACGGCTCGATGATGGCAAAAAGATATAAAAACAATATTGCCAAGTACTCCGGTTCCACAAAAACGCTTGACGAGCTTCTGAAATCCAATAAGCTCAAGAATCAGAGTGAGGAGTTCCGTTCTCAGTTCAGCCAGCTCTATAAGAGTATTTTCGGAATAAACGACGACGGCGAGAACGAGGAGGGGTATTCCACCCCACAGTCCATAAAGGCAGCTTCCGCGGAAGCAGGCGGCGCGGCAGAATCAATTCAGGACTTCGCCGAGGGACTGAAATACGGCGGCGAGCTTGATGTTGAGGCTTACAAAAAACAAGCACAGAATTTCGTCGACAGCTATAACTCAATGGTTGAAAAGGTCGGCAACGCCGAAAACGCAAACGTTCTCCAAAAGGGCGTTCTTATGGTAAACTCCACAAAAGTATATTCAAGCGCACTCAAACGCGCGGGAATAACCGTCGGAGCAGATAATAAGCTCTCGCTTATGGAAGATCTTTCTAATATCAAGGCTTCCGATGTTAAGGTGACATTCGGCAGAAACGGATATTCTGATAAGGTTATCCAGAAAGCCCGCCAGATAAATACCCTTTCGGGCGGTTCGGGATTTTTCACAAAGGGCGTTTCGGGAAGCACTTCCACAAACAAAACTGAAAATTCCGACAAGGTCGATAATTCGGGAACTCTCAAAGAAATGACCGAAGCCGTTAAGGACGCGGCGACCGCTGTTAAATCGTATGTACACGGTCTGGGTTCGGAGGAAAATTCTTTCTCGCCGACCGATTTTACAAAGACAGCAAAGGATTTTGTCGAAAAGTACAATTCATTTGTTGACGAAATGAGTAAGTCCAACAACACAAGCGTCCGTCAAAAAGGCGCTATCATGCAGAGTACCGCAAACGCGTATAAGCACGCTTTGAAGCGTGTCGGAATAAGCGTTGGCGACGATTTTAAGCTGACCCTTGATGAGAGCGCGAAAATTACCGAACAGGACGCTAAGTACGCGTTCGGTTACGGCGGATTCCTTGACAAGGTCACGCAGAAAGCGGATCAGGTCAAGAGCCTTGTAAGCAGCGCGAGTGCAATGGGCTACGGCGCGGATAAGATTTCTACATACGCTTACAATATCGGCGCTTTGTTCAGCACCTACGCTTGATTTGAACATTTAATATTCCTGCCGCGGGTTTTGTTTGGAAGCCCGCGGTTTTCCTTTTTATGGTATATTTTGGTTGAATTTGTAAATTTTCTGGAATTTTTGGGAAATTGACTGTACTACAGCTTTTTGATTTTTATACTGAAACGGTGAATTTCGGCGAGATAATTCACACTTTTCTAAAGATGGTTTACCGAAAGTTTTTATATTGTTGATTTTTCCCCTCGGATCTTCTCGAAATCCGAGGATTTTTATTTTTCTGAAAATCGAAAAATGGCTTAACCATGCGGTTTTTTCGTGTGTTATTTTCAGTGATTACAGCAGTACAGCACAACATGAACGCACTTAATGCGTACAACAAACTGAATGCCAATGTTGCAGGTCTGAAAAAGGCTTCTGAGAAGCTCTCGTCCGGTTATCGTATTAACCGCGCTGGTGACGACGCGGCAGGTCTTGCGATTTCCGAGAAAATGCGTTCTCAGATCCGCGGCTTGAATCAGGCAGTCCGCAACTCGCAGGACGGTATCAACATGATCCAGACCTTTGAGGGCGCTGCTCAGGAAACTCACTCCATTCTCCAGAGAATGAAGGAGCTTGCTTCCGAATCTGCAAACGGTACTTACGACAACATGACCGACCGTGCTGCTATTCAACTTGAATTCGACCAGCTGAACGACGAACTCAACCAGATCGCAGATACCGACTTCAACGGCACTGTTGTTCTGAACGGCGGCGAGATGTCCGACGGTCTGCTTGCAGTAGACGGTGAGTTTGACTACGCGAACAAGGAAGGTCAGCTTATCGCAAAGGCTAACCAGATGGCACAGGCTGACCTCGACAAGGCAAATGCAGCTTACAACAAGGCTGAAACCACGTTTGCAGGCACTAAGTTTGACCTCTCCGAAAACGGTGTTGCTTTGGAGTGGAATACCGTTGATAATAATCTTTATGACAAGGATGTAGCAGATACTCTTTGGACAGCACTCCAGCTTGATACAAAGGGTGACGGAACTGGTGACGCAGACCTCACAAAAGGTACTTCTGTTGATGTGACTTTCGTTCTTGGCGATGACGGATCTTGGACAATTCAGTCTGGTAAGTCAAATAAGACCGGCGCAATTGATAGTGATTTGCTTGAAGCGGCAATTACAGGTATAACAACACAAGATAACACCAATGATGACGCCACTGGTCTGGGCGGCTTTAGTTTCACTGTAGGCGGACAGAAAGTTCACGCGGTATTTGATGCAACAAATGCTAAGGCAGGGGACACTGTTACCTTGACCTTCACAAATTCTCAGGCTCAGACACACGCTCCGACACACGTTGCGTTCCAAGCTGATTCTCTTGAAGGTGAAATCGCGGGAGATAACGCTTTTGATGTTACTAAAGTTACAATAGTTATGGCTGCTGATAATACACCTACCGATGATGATATCCTTGCTGATAAAACGTTGGCAGATGTTCTGAATGCATTGAATAATGTTGAATTTGAAGCTAAGTGGGAAAGCAACACCGAAACCACGGCGAGTGCATTCAATCTGAACGGGCAGGCTGTTACTAAAGCAGGCGGTGCCATAACCTTAAAAGATGCAGAAGGAAATGACCTTCTTGATTCCGAAGGAAATAAAATTCAGGTTTGGGCAGCTTTTGACGGAGGAAAACTGACAATTTCGTCGGTAAATGAAGCTGGAACGGCAAAGGGAACATTTGATTTTATCGAAATTGACACTTCAGCAATGGCAGCAGGTGCAGCAACCGACATTGGTTCAGCTAAGGGTCGTATCGCAATCGACACCGCAGTTTATCAGGGCGCTTCCGCTGAACCCACTATCAAGGCAGGCGACGACCCCAACCTCGGCACTTCCAACGAGGCTAAGAAGGCTCTCGACGCTGCTGCGGCAGACCTCGCAAACGCGACCCTCGCACAGCAGTCCATTAAGGACCTCGAATCCGCTGAGAAATTCCTGAGCGGCAAGGGCGTTTCGATGTCCGATTCTTACAACAACTCCACCGCGAGAATGACCTATACCGAGAATATCACGCTCCAGACTGGCGCACGCACCAAGGACAGCGTAAACTTCACATTCAACTACAATGTTGACGGTACAGCTGATATGGGTACTCTTAAGGCTAACCTTAACATCTCCTCTCGCGAGGACGGCTTGAACACCGCAAACCTCAGCCTTGCAGACCAGAAGTCCGCAAACGAAGCTATGGATCAGATCGACAAGGCTATCAACAAGGTTTCCATGGTAAGAGCGACATTCGGTTCTATCCAGAATCGTCTTGAGCACAAGATCACGAACCTCACCACGACTTCTGAAAACTTGACCGAAGCAGAATCTTCTATCCGTGATACTGATATGGCTTCCGAGATGATGAATTATACAAAATTCAACATTCTCCAGCAGGCTGCACAGAGCATGCTCGCGCAGGCAAACCAGCAGCCGCAGTCCATTCTCCAGCTCCTCGGTTAATTTTAACCGACAGGCTGCGTGAAGCGGCTTAAACCGTAACAAACAGGGCTTCCCCAAGTGAATAAAATCACAAAGGGAAGTCCTAATATGGTTTACATCAGCATTCAAATTTTGAGTGCTGATTTAAGCCATATTTAGGCAAAAAAGAATGGAGGCTTTTTTATGAGGAGTTATCTTAAAAGGTTCGCAGCGTTTTTCACCTCGCTGTGCGTATTGATAGGTTGTTTTGGAACAGGGACGCTCGCTTTTGCGGCGACGGCGTCGGTGGATATGGTGAAAGCGAGTGTAAAAGCGGACGGTTTTGTTTATGAGGACACCACCGCCAAGGTCACTATTTCTCTGGAGGGCATCCCATACGGCGGGAAAACCGTACCGACGGACGTGGTGCTTATTATAGACCGCTCCGGTAGTATGTCCGGAAAACTTGACGCTATGAAATCGGCGGCGAAGTCGTTCGTTTCCAAAGTAAATTTAAATACGCACCGTATAGGAGTTGTTTCTTACGGTTCTGAATCAGTAAGTTTTCCATTATCTTCAAATCGCTCTGAAATAAATTCTTTTTTGAATACAATAAATTTAAGCGGCACGACTAATATGAATGACGCGATAAACAGCGCTGTTACTGTTCTCGCGGACAAGCGCAAGGACGCGGTAGGTTCTATTGTGCTTATGACCGACGGCGCGGCGGACGACCCCGACCTCGCTATGACTGCCGCCGAAAACGCCAAGGCGAAAGGGTATAATTTTTTTACTGTCGCACTCTGTGACAGCGAAACCAGTACGGCAAATCAAAATTTGAAAAAAATGGCTACTTCGGAAACGGATCATTATTCCGTTTTTGAAACAAGCAAGCTCTCACAGGTATATAATTCAATTGCAGATAAAATAGGAAACTGCACCGCGAAAAATGTTGTGATAACACAGACCGCGGGAAAAGATTTCACGTTGGTAAGCGGTTCGGCGGACGACAATATCCCGATCCCGACGCAAAGCGGGAACACACTTACATGGAAAATACCTCAGCTTTCAAAGGGGATCTCCACGCTTTCTTATGAAGTTTCCCCGAAAGCGGGACTTGCTCTCGGTTCATATGAACACGGCACGGGAACGGTCACATATGAGGATTACGACGGCAATACTCAAACCATTACACTTGATCCTCAAATGATCGAATTAAAGCTTCACCCGCCTGTTATTACGAATATTTCTCCTAAGCTCTATGACGGCAAGTCCGAAAGAACAGTTGTGGTTTCGGGAAAATATTTCACAACTGACGCGAAGCTCTATCTGGACAATGTTCTGACCCCCGTAATTTCACAGAGCGCGAACAGTATTATTTTTAAGGCGCCGATCCACGACGACGGAAAAATCCAAATCAAAGTGGAAAACAGCGACGGTCAGTCGGACACGGATATTCTTTATGTGGGACCGAATCCGATAGTTTCCGATGTTACCCCTAATCGTATTATCGAGGGCGAAAAGGTATCTATAAAAATCACGGGTGAGAATTTTGTTGGTTCGCGTGCGTCAATGAGTGTTATGTTCAACGGCGAAAAAATGACGCTTACAAGTACCGCTTCAAAGGCAGTCTATGTTTCGGGTTCGCAGAAACTCGCGCCCGGAGTTTACGATATAACCATTTACAACAGCAACGGCGGAGTAGTGACCGTTCCAAACGGATTTACGGTCGAGGAGGATATTTCCAAGATTTTTGCTATCACTTCGGTAACTCACGATGAGTGTGTGGAAGGGAATTCTGTTTCGGTAAAGATTGAGGGTACGGGCTTTACGGGTTCACGTTCGGGAAATTCAGTTTACATAAATGATGTGAAATGCACAATTACGAGCGCGTCTAAGACTTGTCTGTACGCGAAATCACCGTCGGCGCTTCCTGTTGGAAAATATGATGTTAAGGTCGAAAACGACGACGGACGTTTTAGGATTAAGCCTGAGGCATTTGAAGTAGTTGAAAAGCCGGTCCCTACTGTTCCTGCTCCTGTAGTTAAAGAGGTCACTCCGACCGAGTGCATGCAGGGCGACAGCGTTAAAGTTGTTATAAAGGGTGAAAATTTCACAGGCTCGCGCTCGTCAAATAAAGTCATGTTCAACGACGTGAAAGCAACTCTTACAAGCGCGTCCAAATCGACTATTTACGCGAATGTTCCCGCAAGCGTGACCTCCACTGCCGGAAGTTATACTATCACGGTCATCAACAGCGACGGGCAGTCGGCAACTGCTCCCGTACAGTTTGAAGTTAAACCAAAGCTGATCCCTCAACCTGCAATAACCGAAATCACGCCCGCTGAGTGTACGGTTGGCGACAGCGTGAAGATATGCATTAAAGGCGAGAATTTCACAGGTTCGAGAAGCGGCAATACCGTAAAAATAGGCGGCGTAAAAGCAACGATTACAAGTGCGTCCAAAACGGCTCTTTACGCGACTGTTCCCGCAAGCATTACCGCCAACGACGGCAGTTATGATGTTGAGGTAATTAACAGCGACGGTCTGTCGGCAACCGCTCCCGTACAGTTTGAAGTTAAACCAAAGCTGATCCCTCAACCCGCAATAACCGAAATCACGCCAAATGTATGTACGCAGGGCGACAGCGTGAAGATATGCATTAAAGGCGAGTATTTCACAAATTCGAGAAGCGGCAATACCGTAAAAATAGGCGGCGTAAAAGCAACGATTACAAGCGCGTCCAAAACGGTTCTTTACGCGACTGTTCCCGCAGGCATTACCGCAAACGCCGGTAGTTATGACATTGAGGTAATCAACAGCGAAGGCGGCACTGTAACGCTGAATAGCGGCTTTACCGTTAATCCAAAGGAAGTCCCGCAGATCAAAATCACGTCTGTTACTCCCGCTTCCTGCAAGAAAGGCGAGTCAGTGGTAATAAAGATACAAGGCGAGAATTTCACAGGTTCAAGAAGCGGAAATACCGTAATAATAGGTGATGATGTGAAAGCGACGCTTACAAGTGCGACAAATACTTGCCTTTACGCAAAAATTCCCAAAACGCTTGAAGTTGGGAATTATAAGATTACAGTATATAACCGCGACGGTTCTTCAAAAGTGGCAGATGTAGAGTTTATTGTTACTTGATGGTTCTTCGGTTGAACGCGTTTAATTTGCACGAAAAAATCCCCCGAATCGCTTCGGGGGACTGTGTTTCAGTTATGCCACATTCGCGCCAACTCTGGGAATTAACCGAGGAGCTGGAGAATGGACTGCGGCTGCTGATTTGCCTGTGCGAGCATAGACTGAGCCGCCTGCTGCAGAATGTTGAACTTGGTGTAATTCATCATCTCGGAAGCCATATCCGTGTCGCGGATTGCAGCTTCTGCTTCCTGCAGGTTCTCGCTGTTGGTCGTGAGGTTGGTAATCTTGTGTTCCAATCTGTTCTGAGCAGCGCCAAATGTCGCTCTTACCATCGAAACCTTGTTAATTGCATTGTCGATCTGGTCGATAGCAAAGTTGGCTTCCTCAGCAGTGTTGAGGTTCAGCTGATCGGTACCCAGACCACGAGCCGATATGTTCAGATCGGACTGGAGATTTCCAATTCCGTTCGTTGCATAAGCAAAGTTGAAACGAACACTGTCCTTAGAACGCGCACCCGCTTGAACCGTGAGGTTGTCTGTGTAGGTCAGGTTGCGTGCGCCATGCTGGAACGAGTCGGGAGTGGAAACGCCGGTAGATACGGTCAGTTTACCAACAATTTCGTTGGTATTAGCGTTCTTAATTGTCAAATCAGCACCAAGGTCATACTTAATTTTTGATGTAAGTTGGTTTTTGTTTTCATCAAACGTTAACGCCCCATCAAAACCATACAGTTTTGCTTCGTCAGCTTTCATGATGTCCTTATTCTGTCCATCAGTAGACGTCAAGCTTGTAATCTTGCCTGCATCATCACGACCGATAGTGAAAGTATGACCGTTAATGGTGATTTGAGTATCGTCCTTGCCTACTGCAAAAACCTCAGTCGTTTCAAGCCAGCCTTTAGCTTCCGTTCCAAGTGTAGCGGCAGTTCCAACCTTGTATTCAGATCCTTCGCCAGTTCCGTCTGGTGTATAACCACCTTTGGTAAAAGCACCATTTGTAACATTTCCTGTTACACCACCAACAAGGTCAACACGAACGCCATTTACAACGATTGTACCATTCTGAGAGCTGTCGATCGTACCGTTTACATTCTCGGAATAAACAAGGCTTCCGTTGTCGTCAACATTCTGGGTGTAGTTAATGGTGGGTCTGGTTGCAACTGCGCCGGTGTTGTTTACAACCGTGCCGTCCGCCATAACGCCGCCGTTGAGTGCAACAACGCCGTTGAAATCGGTGTCAGCAAGCTGATTAAGTTCGTCGTTCAGCTGATCGAATTCCAACTGGATAGCGTCACGGTCAACCTCGTTCTGGTAAGTACCGTGTGCGGATTCAGACGCAAGCTCTTTCATTCTTTGCAGAATGGAGTGAGATTCCTGAGCCGCGCCCTCGTAAGTCTGAATCATGTTAATTGCGTCCTGAGAGTTGCGGACAGCCTGATTCAAGCCCTTGATCTGAGAACGCATTTTCTCGGAAATCGCCAGACCTGCCGCATCGTCGCCTGCGCGGTTGATTCTGTAGCCGCTGGAGAGCTTCTCAGACGACTTCTTAAGACCTGCCACATTAGCGTTAAGCTTGTTGTACGCATTGAGCGCGTTCATGTTGTGCTGTACTGCTGTAATCACTGAAAATAACACACAAGAAAACCGCATGGTTGAGCCATTTTTCAA
>CANRNN010000029.1 GCA_947632025.1 uncultured Clostridia bacterium
TACACCACCGAGAAAGGCGTTCTTAATCTTATAAACAAAGATTACAAGAACAACATCATCAAGGAATGGGGTTTTGACGCGGCTGCAACTGTTGCGACGGCTATTCAGACAACTTCAAGTGTTACTAATGCTTTTGGCAGTGAAGTTCCCGACGCTGAGGATATGGCTGCTGCTTTCAATGAGAAAACAGGAAAACTTGAGCTTCCGGTTGAGGCTTCGTTCTACTCTATGATTAAAACCGAGGATGGAAAAGAAACACTTGTCAAGTATAAAGCTAGTGCAGCCGCGCCTGATATTAGTGATAATGGTAAGAAATCTACTGCTATTGATACTGCCTCGGATGGTTCTAATACTATAGCGACAGATGTTATTAGTGCGCTTGATGGCGCGTTGGATGACTACGCTGATTCTGTTGATAATACACTGATTAACAAGTTTATTGATGGTAGTGTTGCAACTACCGATCTTAAGGTGGATAAGCAGAATGATGATGATTTGAAGGCTGCCAAGGCGATTGTTGACCCACTAATTAAGGCAGAGCTTGACAAATACACCTTCAAATTCTATGACAAAGACAAGGGTGACAAGTTCGACTTTGCAAAAGCAATTGACCCGCTGACACTGCTTCTTTCTAAGGCGACTGACGCTGACACCGCGTTGGCAAGCGGAGCTAAGAAAGAAAAGGTTGAAGTATTCGACGGCACTAAGATGGCGGACAATAAGCTCGGTGACACTGATCAGATCGGCAGCGTTGGTGACGATCATAAAACGAACGGACAGGAAACAAACTCGCCTTTGAAATCCGATTCTACAATTACTCGTGTTTCCGCTACCGTTAAGTTTGATACGATCTTCAAGCTTCTCTATGGTGAGAGCTACGATAGCGCACCCGAATCGTCCTATAACAAGTCTCTCGGTAAAGACGACCGTACCGACGCTCTCCGCGGCTCGATTTACGACGCTGAAAAGGGCGTAACGTTCTCCGCGGACAACAAGGAGCCGAGCGGTACGGAATGGGCGCTCATAGGCAAGTACCTTAAGACCGCGCTCTCGGATTATTTTGACGAGGTTGACACAAGCAAGAAGGTTTCCGAACTTGAAAAGCTCATCAACGACAGTTATGATATTACCTCCAAGACGGATAAATCTGCGATGTTTGCCGACAGCCACAATGCTGTTGAAAGCGCACGCAAGACAGCGATCGCTCTTGTGAACGACTGCAAGAGAAGCGGTGTTACGACTGTAACAAAGGCGCAGTATGACGCGCTTAATGACAATGTAAAGCAGCTTAAGACCGAGTACGAGGCGTTTGAGTATGATTACGATACTATCTTCAACGATCTTGCGAGATACGCTAAATCTCCCGAAGCTGCCGAAAACGCAGATTTTGCGAAAATGATCAGTGACGTAGCGTGGAAGCTCAGTCAGGCAGGCGATCTTAAGAGTACTAGTGACGAGGTCGAGGACCTTACCGACGCGGCGATAATTGACGGTGAGTTCCAGAACTTCAATCGTGTATACACCAAGGACGGAAAGACCAAGGTCAACAACAAGACCTTTGAGGTAGCGGCTTCCAAGGGTGGTTCAAATAAGTCCCACTACGACCTCAAAACCGCGTATAATGATCTCAAGTCCGCTTACGAGTCGCTGACGTCGCCGACGACAACGAAGGGGGACATGGACAAAGACGGAAAGGTAACAAGCGACGACGTTGACGCTATTTCCAAGGCGTTCCTTCTCGCTCTGTATTCATCAGCTCATTCTCCCGTTCTCCGCCGAATAGATCTTGTCGCAGATCTTCATCGTAGACTTCCTGTGCGACACCAGAACGACCGTGTTATCTCCGCCGTTATCGGCAAGCGATTTCAGAATAACCGCCTCGTTTAAACTGTCGAGATTGCTTGTAGGCTCGTCGAGCAGTATAAGCGGCGCGTTGTGAAGAAACGCCCGCGCAAGCCCTATGCGCTGTCGTTCTCCGCCCGAAAGCGTTTCGCCAAGTTCGCCAACCTGCGTTTCATAGCCGTTCGGCAGGCTCATAATGAAATCGTGTACCGACGCTTTTTTGCACGCCGAAATTATCTCGTCGCGCGTCGCAGAAAGTTTCGCGATACGAATGTTATTCTCAATCGTATCGTGGAAAAGGTGGGTATCCTGCGTTACAAATCCCTCGTTTTCGCGGAGATTTTCGGTGTTCACTCCGTTTATATTAACACCCGAAATTATAATTTCGCCATCGTTGACATTCCAAAAGCGCATTAACAGTTTAAGCAGAGTGGATTTTCCCGACCCACTTTTTCCCGAAATGCCTATTATCTTGCCTTTGGGAATTTCAACGTTCAATTTATCAAGAATAATTTCATCGCCGTAGGAAAACGTCACGTTTTCACATTCCGCACCCGTGAATTCAACATCCTTGCCGTTTACAATATCCTCCGTAACGGGCTTCTCGTCGAGAATATCAAGCACTCTGTCGCCCGCCGCGAATGTGTTTTGCAGTGAAACTCCGAGGTTTGCGAGGGCAACTGCGGGTCCGAACGAGGACATCATGGCGATTGTCGGGATAAGAACGCCGTCAAATTCCACAATTCCGTTTGCGCAGAGCAATGCGCTTGCGGCAAGCATCAAAAGGTCGAAAATCAAAATCACGGTGTTTGTAATCGCCGCGTCAAATCCCGCGCTGCGGCTGATTTTCGCCTGCTTTTCGGAAAGCTCGTCGGTTTTCCGGTTGAGTTCGGCAAGCCGTTTTTCGCCGTTGTTGTACTGAATTGTTTCCTTCAATCCACGAAGATTATCCAGCACGAAGCTCGACAGCTTACCCGACTCACGGCGGAATTCCGCGCCCGCGCTGCCGCTCTTTTTAGATATAATTATCGGAACAAACGCGCCGACAGCGATATATCCCGCCGCAGCGATAATCCCCAGAACAATGCTGTAAGAGCCGATAAACACGCACATTATCGCGGAAAAAATGACCGCAATGCATATCGGTGATATAGTATGCGCGTAAAACACCTCCAAAAGTTCGATATCCGAGGTGATGACCGAAATCATATCGCCCTTGCCACGGCACTCCAGCTTTGCGGGGCAGAGCCGCCGCAGCGCCTTGAATACACGGTCGCGAATTATCGCAAGTAGCTTGAACGCAATAAAGTGGTTGCAGGACTGTTCGCCGTAACGCAGAATTCCGCGAACCAGTGCGAATACGACAACGCAGACAAACACCGTTTTAAGTGTCGCGGGGCTTCCTATTCCGAGAATATCCAACAGTGCATACCCGCCGAATATCGTGATAAAAGCCGCGCACAAATGCCCGATTATGCCCATTGTGACCGCCAAAATCATAAATCCCAAAAGCGGTTTTACAAGACCTATCAGCCGCGCCATTATCCTTAAATTTCCGCGCTTTTTCATTCAAACCGCCTCCCTTCCGAGATTTTCAAGCCGCTGTTGAGCATTCCAAAGTTTCGCGTACAAGCCGCCGTTTTCAAGCAATTCTTCGTGAGTTCCGCGCTCCAAAACCGCGCCGTTTTCCATTGCGTAGATCGTATCGGAGTGAACGCAATTCGCCAGTCGGTGAGATATCAGGATCACCGTTTTCGTTTCGGCAAGCCGCGTTATCTGCTCCATAATCTCATTTTCACTGTCCGCGTCAATGTTGCTGGTCGCTTCGTCAAAAATATATATCGGCGAATTATGCAATAACGCCCGCGCAAGCGCAAGCCGCTGCCGCTGACCTCCCGAAAGGTTCGCGGCATTCTCGGAAAGCGAGGTGTTTAAGCCCTTCTCCAAGCGCAGAAAATCCGCGAGATTAGTCTTTTCTAAAACTTCCCACAGTGCGTTATCGTCGGCGTTCGGATCGCCCATAAGCAGATTATCGCGCACCGTCCCATTAAACAGGTAGCTGTTGTGACCGATATAGGTGACGTTTTTCATAAGGCTCTCCTCGGATATTTCCGATAGATCCCTGTCGCCTATCTTCACCGAACCGCCAGCCCGGCTCGGGTCGCCGTAATTCTTATTGCGCCCCATAAGCACCGCCGCAATCGTGGATTTTCCGCAGCCGCTCTCACCGACTATCGCAGTAAACGAATGCTCCGGAATTTCAATATCAACGCCGTGCAGCACCTCGCGGTTTTCCTCGTAGGAATAGCGGAGATTTTCAATCGTTATGCCGCAGTTTTCGGGGGAAATTTCGCCGCTTTTCTGTTCCGGTTCAGGCAGGTCAATCAGGCGGAAAATCTTGTCGCTTGCCGCCATTCCGTTCATAGCCACATGAAAAAAACTGCCCAACTGCCGCATGGGAATAAAGAAATCCGCAGACAGCAAAATTATCGCAAAACACCCCGCAAATCCGATATTACCCGCGTTAAACTCCGTCGCTGCCATAATTATTCCGAGCGCCGCGCCGCCGTATGCGACCAGATCCATTACCGTTATGGAGTTTAATTGCATTGTCAGCACTTTCATCGTTATTTTGCGGAATTTTTCGGATTCCTCGTTCATTTTTTGGTTCTTGTAATCATCCGCCTGATAGATTTTCAGCGTTGTTAAGCCCTGCAAATTCTCAAGGAACGTGTCACCGAGCTGCGTGTACTGACCCCAGTATTTCGAGAGCAGACGCTTGGCGATCTTCTGAATTACCACGATAACAACCGGGATAAGCGGCACGCATATCAGCAACACCACAGCCGCTTTTATGCTGACGAACGCCAGCACCGCGAACAGCGTAAGCGGAGCGATCATAGCATAGAAAAACTGCGGCAGATACGAACCGAAATAGGTTTCAAGCTGATCCACACCCTCAACAGAAACTTGCACTGCCTCGGCAGTGGACGTGCTTTCGGTATAGCTGCCGCCCAGCCGCAGCAGTTTTTTGTATATCATTTCACGCAGAGTTTTCTTGACGGTCTTTGACGCGAGAAAGCTGAATTTTGCCTGCAAACGGGAGCATACAAACCGCACCGCAACCGCGACAACGGCAGCGCATACCGTAAAAACAACATCGCCAATTGATGTTGTTTTTTCAGCAATTTTTCCGAGCAAATTTGCTACCGAAAAGATCATCACAATGTTGATAAGCAAACTCAACCACTGCACGGCAACGTTCCCCGCGATGTATTTCTTTGATTCTCCTATTGTTGATATCAGACGCTTATTTATCATCATAAGACGTCAAACCTCCTTTGATTAGCCCGTGCTAACTGTTTAGCTTTAATAAAGTTAGCAAACGCTAACCATATTGATTATAGCATATTATTTCCCGTTTGTCAAGACAATTTTTCCCATACTAAGAGGAAAGCGGGGAGCGGATCCGGCGCTTTTGATAAACTGATCTGCGATGAAACTAATGAACTGTGGACTTACAGTTCGGACTGCATAGATTTATTGAACCGACCCGGTTACGGTGGTTTTGCTCTGCAAGTTAGTGATACTAACTAAAATTTTTATAGAAAAATTCCAAAAAAGGCTTGACATATATATAGTATAATGGTATTTGGAACGTTGAATGCAAATGATTGTTCAAAACACACAAAACAGGAGGAACTAAAATGAAAAAGAACATTAAAAGTATAATAGCCGCCATGCTTGCGGCAGTATGCCTTGCGGGGTGCAGCTCGAACGACAGTTCAGGCTCGTCATATTCATATGCACCGCAAAGTGTGAATAGTCAGGAAAGCTCGTACAGCACGGAAAGCTCGTCCGCCGTTTCAAGCCCGGAAAGTTCATCAAGCTCGTCGGCTGTATCTTCAAGCAAGCCCGTACAGTCAAGCTCGTCAAGCTCGTCGAGTTCATCGAGTTCAAAATACGGCAATCTGGATTTACATTACTCCGGCGACTGCACACCCGACGATCCAAACACTCGCCACAATTTTAAATTAGTGCCGTCTGTTGCAGCTACCAAGGACACACCGGGTCGTGTGCAGAAAATGGTATGCACTGTATGCGGCGAAGAAGAGGAAATTACGTATGATTGCTTTTACAATTATTATGACGAAACCGCAACCTTCAATTCTTTAATGTCTGCCGAACAGGATTTGTGGGTGCATCAGATAATTGAAGAGCTTGATTTGGACAACGAAAACAAAACCGACTTGGAAAAGCTACTCCTGCTCAGAAAGTGGTTCGTCGATAATATAGAATATGATATAACTCACGACACATATGGCGTTCTTGAAACCCATAAAGCTAACTGTACGGGCTGTGCTTATACCGCAAAATACATACTGAACAAATGCGGCGTTGAAACAGGCTTATGCAGCGACGGCAATAATCATATGGCTAATGTCGTAAAAGTCAACGGAAAGTGGACTTATACCGATTTTGTGACCGGAGCAGCCGGTCAGCGTAAATCGAATATACTCGTTTTGGGCACAAGTTTCCACGGTCCGGGTTACGGCAGTCGGTTTGACAACGAAGGAAACTCGTTGGATAGGTCGGAAGTATCGACAGAGCTTCATGTATATGCCCTTGACGGAACAGAGCTGAAAGCTAATTTGACAGACGACGGTTTTACATATGTCGACAAAAACGGTCAGGGCTGGAAATATGTGTTTTAATTGAGGACGGTGAACATTTGTTATGAAAACATTTTGGGCGAGTGTTATTGCGGGCTTGTGCTTTATGGTGACGTTGACGGCTTTCTTTCCCTGATAATCAGTTTTCCCGCGCCGCGCGTGCGGTGCATAAAATAAACCCTTGAAAGCCTGTTTTGCGCGCCCGTTCGGGGCTTTCGGGGGAACATCGGGACGGGCGCGGAAAAATTTTTCTTTAGGAGGAAAAAATTATGGTTTTAACAACAGGAGCACTTTGCAGCGCAGAGAAATTCGACAAGAAGGTCGGCGAACTTACCGACAAGCTGGAGAAGGAGGTCGGAGAAAAGCTGACATCCGCTTTGAAAGAGAAACTCGGCGCAGACAAGATTCAAAGGGTTACTGTATACTACAGTGAGTACGTCGAAGAAGAAGAGCCCGGTGAATATGTCAACACCGGCAAGTATTATGTCGGTCTCAATATTTGGCAGTACGAAAATAAGGAAGAAATCAACGCCAAAGAATGTACTGTTAAGGTAAACACCGATAAGGCTGTCATTGACGCAGCTAAAGAGGCGTTTACTAAGACATACGGTTCTTTGGACTAAACACTTCCCCAAATAAACACTTTTCCCCCGAGCGGCAATGCCGTCCGGGGGTTTTTAATCCGAACTACCACGCATTTGTCAAGAGGTTTTTTGAAAAAAATCCGAAGTGTGGTAGCCTCGGATTTGAAATTATTAAGAGCTGATCTAGCCAACAGCCCGCAGGCACGAGTGTACTTGATTCCTCATGTTGTTAGGACTATGACAATCAACTTTTGTAAAACAATACCCGAAAGTTACCTTTTGCCCGCTATGATATTACAATCTGTGGGACAATATTGTTTTACGTTGTCAATTAGCTTGTCTATTTCTTCATCTGTTTTGGGCACCGGAATTGGGAACTCAACAATTTCCAGATTAGGGAAATATTTTAATTCGCTGAAATCTTCTATCAACTTGTTTGTTCCGGTGCGAAGATACGTTATTCCTTCAAAGGAAAGATCGCGGTAGTTCGATTCGTCGTAACTCACCTGCAAATCAACGTATTCTATCGAACGTGTGGGCTTTGCATCTTCAATATCACGGAAGTTAAAACAGTCAAAATTGGAAAAGCTGATATATCCGTTAGATGGGAGGGGTGATGGGGAATGGTTCTCCCAACATTTTATCAGATAAAGAGAAGTTTCTTCAACGGAATAATTATCATTGATCCAATCCTGAATATAATAAGCAACGTTACGCGTGAGCAACAGGCGGTCGTGAACATAACAGTCTTTCGTATAAAATGAAATGTTAAGAATGTTTCAACAATCGTAATACCACCCTATATATGTATCTTCTTTGATATTAAGTTCAATGTTGTTGTCGGCACAGAGGACCGCTAGGTACTCCTTCGCATCGCGCGACATATTACCGAGCAGGCTGTCCTCATTCTCCGGTACGACAGCCGTGGGACTCGAATCGTCAGCTCTGCTTTGCTTAAATTGTGAAGTCAAGCAGCCGAGGACAACAAGTGTGGAAATTAACAAGATTGGCAATATATATTTTATTTTAAATTTCATAAGTTTTCCCTTAACACCAATACTTTGTCAATATACAGCACAATTTTTGCACCATTAAACTTAACAATTTTGACGCTCAAACTAATTCAAGTTCACTGTCGACAATGTCCGCATGCCCCGTTATCACAATCAGCGGCATTTCAGTGCAATTGTAATTCTTTATTTTAACCTTAGCTTTTACGCGCGTGTCAATCGGGAATTTTGAAAAATCTATTTCGGGGTAATCCTTCTTGTCTCCGAGATCTATCCGAATATCATCAAACGTATCATCTATATATTCTAAATTCAACAATGGTCTATAATTTACTATCGGCAATTTTTTGCAGCTTTCTTTATCGGGATAAAATTGAATTTCACTTATATTCGTGCGCTCTTGTGCAATTGATACTTCTCCCGTAAGCGTCACTTCGCCGTTAAAACCTGCATTTATGCCTTGAAAATAGTCGCAGCCTTTATACTTACACCATTCAGCATTGGTAAAATATGTAATTATTCTGTTAACGGTAAAATCCCCGATTGTATCGCCGATTTTATATTTCTTAAATTCATATTCCCCGCCGTTTTCGGGGACTGTTGCAAGATAACCGTAGTCGCAGATAATCATCCAGTCGATTTCGTTGGAAAGATCGGAGATATCTATATCCTCAAAAACATCTTGTAACTCCCCCGTGGTAATCTTTTGCGCCCTTGCCCCGTCAAGATCAATCGGAGCGTCATAAGGCCATTCGAATTTTGTGATAAGATCCTCACCTTTCAGCTCATAGTCCCTTTCTTTCAAAGGAACATAAGGTTCTATCGAAGAGGTGTTTTCCGAAGACGTTGACTCCTCCGAAGAGGTTGAGTCTTGCGAAACTGTGGATTCGTGTGACGGAGTTGAACTTTGTGAAGAGCTTTGATTTTCGGAAGCGTTTTGTGTCGGAGTTTCAGTCTTGTTGCAGCCGGTCAAACTTGCCACAACTGCCAGTGTGCTGATGATTGCTGTGAATCTTTTCATTGGGATACCTCCATATATTGCTGTTTTTATTTATTATAGCACGTTCTGCACCTAATGTCAATAATTATTACAAACTTATGATAAATTTGAAGAAAAACACATTGTAATCTTTCTTACTAAAATAAACCGACTTGCTTTTTCAATTATCATCAAAAAAGCAAGCGGTTTTAATATCAAACGTTGATCATATCAAAATTAATCGACAAAAAAGAGCAGTTGTGGGTAAGCATTTGCAAATTCAGACCAAGTGTATGTCTTAATGGTAACAAGGCATTTCCCGCCCAGATTTGCCTGATAAACTTCAATACCATTATCCGAAGTACTCAGTACTGCAACCGAATGGTAATCTTTTCCTCCCATGTACAACCTTATATAAGCACCTGTTGACAATCCTTGCAAGTATTTTTTTGCTGTCGTTGCGGTAAGTTCTACTCCACTAAACGATTTATCTCCATCCCATCTGCTTGTATCAACACGATTGCCAAACCCGGTATAAAGCCATAGTTCCATAGGTGACATCGGATTGTTTATCCGATTTTTTGTTTGCTCTGTCTGTACTTCCGATGAACGTCAGAGCATACGATATTGTAAACCGTTTACATCAGGAACAGTTGTGTTGTGACACGGCTCTTCCATTATCGCGGATAAGGATGCTGTCAAAAACCCAACCTTTAGTTTCTTTCTTGTCATTTTTAGCAAAAGGAACGCATGTTGTTACCGCACCCGTTTTCAGGTCAATTTCAACATACATCATCATCGCGCAGTTAGCCTTATAAGTCAGAATACCACAGAGCATATCGTCAATGCAATAGAACTCCTTTTCACTAAGCCCCATATCATACGCCCAATTCTCCGATTGCGCGAATGAGATATCTTTATCGAAGGTCAGTTTGTAGTTGTTTTCGTCAAGATTCAGAAAACGTACACCCATATTCGAATAATATCCTTGTTCGTCAAACAAAGCCGTCATAACGCCCAAGCCGTCGTCGCTGCGAAAAAGCTTTCCCATTCCTTTAAAGTCTTGTGTTTTGTACACATCAAACTCATCGGTTTCAAGGTTATATGCCACGATGTAAAATTCTAATTCCAACGGCTCCACAGATAGTATAAAATTTCCGAGCATAAATAGATTGTTGCCGTCAACGAAGATGTTTTCCGAAAAGCTTTTGTTATGAAGATCGGGGAATCCTATATCCGATAAGAATATTTTTTTTGTGATGACCTTCCCCCCGTCTTTCGGTATCCGCACAACAGTGATAGAACTTTTCGTCAAAACTCCATAATCATAGGCAAAATAATAGATATTTTCCTCGGTTATTTGAAGCGATTGATCAGGCGGCTGGGACAATTTGCCAAAGCTGATATCAACAGATTTTACGTCATTTGCCGTTCCCCAAAAAACCGTATCAACATATTCGGGGCGTCTGTCATATTGATTGACCGAAAAAGCGCAAAAGTCGCCAAATTCCTCGTATGTTTGAACTTGCCCTATTTTATCAAAAAGGTCGTCAACCGATTGATACCCTGTCATCGCCGTAACAGTATTCACAGGAAAATGTTTTCCAAACGTAAAAATGTACTGTTCATCTGAAACATCAACTCCCATAGACGAGATATTTACTGTCCCGGCTTCGCGCCAGCCGCTAGAAAAAGGATTTGTAAAGCAAACCTTGACTTCGCGTCCTTCAGGCATTTTGTTTTGCGCGTTGACGTAATAGCAGACATTGTTTTTTTGCTCTGGGTATATCTTGCGAAAACTCAAATAGTCAGATTTAAGAGATTCCGCAAAACCATCCCGCTCGTCGTAAGCCGATTCGTCGCGGAAATTCGGATTATTCGTGTTACCTTGACAACCTGCCAATAAGAGCATAAGCACAAAACTAAGCAAAATTGATAAAAATCTTTTCATAAAATCATTTCCAACTATGTTCGCCGCTATCCCAACCAACGGAAGCCTTCATGCTCAAATCGGGGTTCTGCTCCACAAAGTCACTCGGAAGCATTGTATTGCTCGGATTTCCGTGCCAATAGCCGTTCAATGTAATACCACCCTTCTGATATGCTTTCGGATTTCTTTTCTTCGTAATGTTTGTGATTTTCACAATTTGTGTCCTCCTAAAGTGTTAGAATTGTTACAATAGACATTGTAATCAATGATGTTACAGTCTATCCTCTTGAATGGAACAATCTGTTCATTCGGAAAATAGTATTTTTGTCAAAAATGCCCTCTTCCGAACAGTTGCTAGAAAATGATTACTTCTTGTTCATCATTTTTCAGGTGCAGTAACTCGTTAAAAATCCCCCCATTTCAAATTGAAATTTGCGCTTAAAGTTATAGTCTTTCTGCGTAAATAAGTTTCGCATACAATCCACTTACATCCGACTCAGAACTATATCCGCCCAAATCATTTACCTTTATTTTTGCCTTTACATACTCACCTGCACGGATCGCTCCGGATAAATCAAACTCACAATCGGCTATGTTTCCTAAGCGTATCTCTGTATAATCACCGGATGATTCGAAATCACTGCCGTCAATATTAAAGAATCTGAACGGGGTTTCAGCAACCGATTCAGCAAGCGACTTACTTGACACTATCGGTATAGGATCGCTTTGCGCGGGATCTGCCAAAAAGATCAAATCGCCGCCGTTTATGTTATACCATTCACCGTCAGGATACAAGTACAATACCCCACCCAGCGTAAGCTCACCTTTAAATTTTGCACTATACATACCACTTTCAGGGTTTCCGCTTGTAATTGTAGTTGCAGATTCTACGACAAGACCATTTTTAAGCTTATCGCCAACATTGATTTTAATGAAGTCACTTACTTCAACCTTTTGATTTTCGGCGACTTGTTCCCATTCTGACTTATCAGTAATGTCAAGCGTTGTTTGGAGCGGGGTTTTTGCATAGCGAATAAACGAAAAATCAAATATATAGTCACCATATTCGCCTTTGGCTGCAGCTGATAAGTCAAGAATACTCCCGTCGGGCGTTGTAAGTTCAATTTGTGAATAACTAGAATTTTCCGAGCTCTCCGGGACACTTGACGAAATGGAGCTATCCGCAGATTTGATTTCGGAATCTGTTTGAGATTCTTCCGTGGAGTTCTCCGACTTTTCGGAAGTGTTCACTTCCGAATTGCAGCCGGTCAAACTTGCCACAACTGCCAGTGTGCTGATAATAGCTGTGAATCTTTTCATTGGGATACCTCCATATATTGCTGTTTTTATTTATTATAGCATACCCTCAATTGAATGTCAATAATTATTACAAACTTGTAATAATTTGTAATCTTTTTGTAACCTTTTGTAACTTTTTTGTAATAATTTTGAGGTCGGGATTTTTATAGGTCATACTTAGAAATTTTGCGGTTTTAACCAAATAAACACACAAGAATGGGGACGGAACGCGTTGGGAGGGGTATAAAAGAAAAATGTAAAGTGGAATATTGCCGTCCCCATTCTTCTGCATTCAGAGTTAAATTTAATACAGCGCCCGATATAAACTCGCTGTTTTAAGTGAGATTCGTTTGATCATTACCTTGCATTCTTTTACTTTCTTTATATATTATTTTCTTGAATTTGTCAATAAAGTTGGGATAATTTGACGAATGTTGGGATAATTAGCCGCAAAAAATCTCACTTTTCGCAAGTGAGAATTAAAATGGTTATTTCTTAACTGTTAAAACTACGGCGCTTCGGAAACGCTCCTCGCTTTGCGAGAAATTTACCATACCGTTATATTTTTCTGCAATACTCTTTATGCTTTTAATGCCATACCCGTGTTTTGAATGATCGTTTTTTGTTGTGGAAATCGGTTTGTTATTTTCAAAAGATTTTTCGGGAGCTGTGTTTTGCACGTCCAGCAAATATTTATTACCACACAGCCTGATTTTAATTTCTATAAATCGCTGCTTGCCGCAAAGGTTACAAAATGGTTACAAAAAAGTTTCAAAAGATTACAAAAAGGTTACAATTTACCGGAAAAAATTACAGTTTTGTTACCTTTTATTGACAATGAAAAAACTTTATGATACAATAAATTTGTTCACTTTGTCAAATCGCTATTCGCTTTATTTATACGGCTTCTGTGAACTGTTCACCGACTTAAATTCGTGAATTTTCACACGGGTTAGTGACAGGATAGTGACAATTTTTTTGTGATAATTTGCGAAGTATTTTTCTTCATTTCCAATAAATTTCATTTATATTTTTACACAAAATAAACAAAAAAACACGGCGGAGGAATAAACCCCCGCCGTGTTCCTTTACTGTTTGATAAGATATTCTGCCTTGACTGCGCCCGTAACGTCCTTACCGTCGCCGATTACGATGTAATCGGGCGCTACGCCGCTCCCGACCTGCATTACAACGTATGTACTGCTGTAAACAAAGCTCGCCAGTCCGCCGCCCTTGTAGGTCTTGGCACCGGGCTTTACTTTTACGCGGTCGCCGAGCGAGAGCGTGTCCTTTGTTTCCTCGACGGCTCTCACAAGTCCCTCGTCGACCCAACCGTAGACGTTCGAGCCGCCATCAACACCGCGAAGCGCGTACTTATGCGGAGCGGTCGGGGCGATGTTCATCACCTTTGCAAGCCCCGAAGTCCTCGTGCCGCCCGTCGCTGTCGTTGCCGTGGAAGAAACATAATGCGAACCGCTGGCAAACATCACGATATCTCCGACCTCAATGGTCACCTCACTCTTTTCGGCAGATGCGATGTCCCCGCCGCTTGCCGTGTAGTCATAATAGGAGAGATCTCCATCGACATTGTACCCACCGATATTGTCAAGCCCCCACTGCCAGATACGCTGTCCGTAATTGTACTTAGTGGGTCTGTCGGGGTTCTCCGTCCAGTGTGCGAGCCATATATCATATTTCCCGATAAGTTCCGCTTTCTTGTAATAGCTCTCGAACCACGCGGGATTTGCATAAATGCCGGGCGTATACCCCGCCGCGCGGACAGTCTCACAAAATTCAATAGCCATATCGGTGCGGGTACGCTTGGAAAGCCCGTCGATCTGGGACGGGTCCTCCATGTCAAAGCAAACCGGATAATCGGGTTTGTATGCCTTAATGCATTCGATACACGCTTCTGCTTCTTCCTTTGCGCGGTCGACCGTCAGCGCGTAGGAGTACCAATAAAATCCGTACTTGATCCCGCGCTTCTCGCACTCTTTGACAAATGTATCAAGCTGACTGTCCTTGGTCTTGGCACACCCCGCGCGGATTACACAAAACTCCACGCCTGCCGCCTTGATTTTGTCAAACGATATCCCTTTCTGGTAAGCCGAGATATCTACGCCCTTAATTCTCTCTGCCATATTATTCGCCGTCCTTTC
>CANRNN010000030.1 GCA_947632025.1 uncultured Clostridia bacterium
CACGAGAAGCACGAAATAGCTTTAACGATGATTGAGGTTGTGACGATTTCCGATGAAACGGGTATTGATATTAAATTCAGTATTTGAGTGTTGGTAAGGTGTGAACACGGGCGTGCTGGTATCCAACATTGGAGGTCAGACGGCAGGCGGCGGCGCGTGGGTGATAGACGATAGTGCGCCAAACACCCCGCAGGATATTTATAAAAATCTTGAGAAGTTCCTTGACGAAGCGGAGAAATCTCTTGATGATAAAGTCCAAAAGCCGCTAAAAAACGAAATTACAGGTTTCTGCAATGGTGATACAAATAAGCCCAGACGCATTCTCGAATATGTGAGCGAAAATAATACTGTTTTGTATTTTCCCGCGTCGGGACACGACACCATTGTAAACGGGTATATAGACGATTTTGATTTGGAATTTTATCCCGATTTCCTTGCAGCCCTTTTCGTGTTGATGACACGCGACAAACAGAAAGCGGATGGTACGGACGATACGACAATTTATGATTTCGATTTTAAGCGGTCGGACTTTGAGGATTTGCTTGGAACAGTTGATGCCAACAGTTGTAAATACGGGTCTACATATGTATATAAGACAACGACGGAAATTCCAAACTGCGCTTGCCCCGGTGAGAATTGCGAAACCGAATATCGAACAGGCTGCAAATGCGCGTCATACACGGACGAGGACGGACACAAGCATTACTATTGCGGAGGACACCCGTATTGCCCGCATACACATACCAAATTACAAGTAAGGTTGTATACGATACAAGAATATACAGACAGACCACTATCGGATATTTACAGCTTTTCCGATAATGAGAATATACGGTTTGAGGCTGCTAAGGCTTTTATTGACGGGCTTATTAGGGACTATGGAGGTGACACATCGTCGTGAGTTTCAAGGAAAAATGGGGAATATACTGGGGCAGTAAAAACCGAAAACAGCGTATCTGCCTTTTTATCATCGCTGCCCTAGCAATTGTATTCTTTGTATTTTTTATTAAGGGCAATGTGTTTGACGCTCCTTCCGATCAAAGCGAAAAAGCTGTGTTAAGCCTTGATTTGGGCAACATTATTGACATTATTATTCTCGTTGGATTAACGGCGGGATATTTTATTATAAAAAAATCAAAGAAAGGCAGGAAATAGTAATGACTACGGCACAAAAACTGGTATCTTTGCGTAAAAAGTTGGCATCTCGAAATAAAATGCTTGAAAAGAACGACGCAAAGGTTGCCAAAGATAAGGCGCGGGCAAAGGCATTGCATAAAGAGGTCAGCGATATTGTCGAGGAAATTGCTCAACTCGAAGTTAAAGCCTTGTCCGAAACGCTCAATACAAGCGGGATAACTGCCGCCGATGTGCAGGAGGCAATCGCAGCAGGGCTTATTAAACCGTCGACAACGGATAAAGGGAAAGAACAGGACGGTGCTACATATAACACCGTAACTTCGGCTGACAGCACGAAAGAAGCAGATGTAAAGGAGAATACAAATGAAATTAGTGATAGCTGAAAAGCCGTCGGTAGCGCGGGCGATAGCTCCCGTAATCGGAGCATTGGACAAGAAAAACGGCTATACCGAGGGCGGCGGGTACATAGTATCGTGGTGTTTCGGACATCTTGTTGGGCTGAAATTCCCCAACGACTACAATGAAAAATGGGCTGACAAGTGGAGCTTTGAACAACTCCCGATGATACCCGATACTTGGGAGTTTACTCTCAACAAGGACTGCGAGGAGCAATTCGGAATACTCAAAAATCTTCTCAATGGCAGCAACGTTGACGAGGTTATATGTGCTACAGACGCAGACCGCGAGGGCGAGTGCATATTCCGCTATGTATACAATCTTTCGGGCAGCACAAAACCCGTCAAGCGCTTGTGGGTGTCCTCACTTGAAGAAACGGCAATTAAAGACGGTCTTGAAAAAATGAAAGACGGATCTGAATACGATAATTTATTTTCCGCTGGATTTTGCCGCGCAAAAGCCGACTGGCTCGTCGGAATGAACGGTTCAAGGCTGTTTTCCTGCCGATACAGAAGTCTGCTAAATCTCGGACGCGTCCAAACGCCCACACTTGCAATGATAGTAAAGCGCGACAATGACGTTAAACATTTCGTCAAGCAGAAATATTTTACGGTTGAGTTAAACTGCGGAGCATTTACAGCGTCCTCGGAGCGCATTGATGATGAGGGACGAGCTGACGAGATAATCGCTAAAATAAGCGGTAAAACGGCGATTGTCAAGGAAGTAAAAAAGGAAGTCAAGACGACAAATCCTCCGAAACTCTATGACCTTACGACTTTACAGCGCGAGGCAAATAAACAGTTTGGCTACACGGCTAAACAAACGCTCGATTTCCTGCAAGCATTGTATGAAGCAAAGCTGTCTACATATCCGAGGACGGATAGTCAATATCTGACGGACGATATGGAGCAGACGGCGGCTGATGTTGTCGGAAAGATTTATTCGGCGTTCCCTGCTTTCGGATCTGCTCCCGCGACGGTCAATGTTGCGCGTGTCATTGATAATAAAAAAGTCACGGGACATCACGCGATAATTCCTACCGCAAATATAGCCGCAGCCGATTTGTCTGCCCTGCCTGTAGAGCAGATAAACATCTTAAAACTCATCTCGGCAAGGCTTATTTCGGCAATCGGAGATCCTCACAAATACGAAGCCGTAAAAGTCGGGATAATCTGCGAAAACACGGATTTTTCCGCAAGCGGCAAGACCGTTCTTGAGAATGGTTGGAAAGCTGTCGAACAGCTTGTCAAAGCAGAGCTGAAAAATAAAAACACCGATGACGAGGAAAAGGACGAAGAAAAGAGCCTGCCCGATATATCGCAAGGTCAGACCTTTGAGAACGTTACCGCCGAAAAAGCCGAGCATTGGACAAGTCCGCCGAAGCCTTATACTGAAGATACGCTGCTGTCCGCTATGGAACACGCAGGCGCGGAGGATTATGACGAGAACACCGAGAAGAAAGGTTTAGGCACACCCGCAACAAGGGCAGCGACTATCGAGGGGCTTGTAAAGCACGGCTACGCGGAACGCAAGAAAAAGCAGATAGTCGCAACGGAAAAGGGCGTAAACCTTATAAATGTTGTCCCCGACGAGGTCAAATCGGCAAAGCTGACCGCCGAATGGGAAATGCAGCTGAAACGTGTTGAACGTGGAGAATACAGTGCGTCGGAGTTTATGGACGGCATTGAAGGCTTTGTAAAAACGATATGCCAAAAATACGGTTTGGTTGACAGCTCGGTATCATTTGCCCCGCCGAAGATTTCTCTCGGCAAGTGCCCGAAGTGCGGCGGCAATGTCTACAAGTTCACAAAGGACGGAAAGACCGTGTTTTACTGCGAAAATGCGTCCTCGAAAAAGGAAAACCCTTGCATTTTCCGCGTTTATGACGATGATTATTTCTGGTCGTCAAAAGGTAAAAAGCTGACGGAAAGCATCTTGAAATCGCTCTTGGCAAAGGGGAAAATCAAGGTCACGGGGCTGAAAAGCGAGAAAACAGGCAAGACCTACGACGCCATTGTTTCTTTTTCAGACTGGACGGACAAGAACGGGAATAAGCGGATAGGTTTTGCAATGGAGTTTGACAATTCCGACAAGTCGAAGAAAGGGGGCAAAAAATAATGTTTTTTTTTCGTATCACGCTTGCAAGTTTTGACGACGAGAAAAAAAGTTTTTTTATTTTTCCCGATCAACATGCTCTCGATGAAAGCGGGAAACCGCCGTTTTCAGAAAAGCAGCTCTGCGCACATACAGTATTCAAGGAATTTGTCAAAGATACGAAAACAAGTATTGTGGACGTATCTTACGAGCTGTTTAAGACAGATACCGCAATCAATGAGAGTATAAATGACGATGAATTTAATCAGCTTTTGCAGAACGCACAAGCTGAAAAACTTGAAAGTAATGACATAAGTATCACAACAGGCAAAAAAAACAAAGCTCTCGGCGGCAAAAATAATCTTATGATGTATGGAATTATCGCGGGAGCGGTTATTCTTGTCATTATACTGATAATCGTTTCCGCTGTCGCGGGAAAATCTGATGATGAAAGCAGCACGAGCGACGTTTCGGAAGTATCTTCGGAAATATCGGACGAAAGCTCAGACACTTCCTCAGACGCAGAGAGCGTTAATTCCGATAATTCCGAGTATTCGGACAGTTCCGATATTACTGACAGCGATTATGTAGATACTCCCCCGAATGAGAGCGATACAAGCGATTATACAGATATCCCTCCGCAGGAAACAAACGACAGCGGATACACAACGGGCGGCTATTCCGGCAGCAGCGGATATACAGGCACAAGCGACACTATCCAAAGCGAGTATACAATTTCTTTTCACGCTAACGGCGGCGAGGGTACTCTTGATAGCATTAAGTCCGCGCCCGACCAGTATGTTGTTTTGCCCTCTGCTGCTGATGTGGGTGATAAGCTCACAAAAGAGGGGTACAAACTTATCGGATTTTCCGATAACGTGGAAATAAATTATCCTCTGTATGATTACAAAATGCCGTACAGCGACGTTACGCTTTACGCGGTCTGGGAACCGCAGGAATATACGGTAACATACAACTCAAATGGCGGCACGGGACAATTATCGTCGGTAAAAGTAAAATACGGCGATAGTGTGCCTATGCCGACAGAAATTGCAGTATATAGAGATAATCTCAATTTGGCGGGTTGGCACACCGATAAGGCTGCAAAAACAGCATTGCAAGAGCTTAAAATGCCCGCAGAAAATCTCACGCTTTATGCTGTATGGAGTGAGAAAAAGCCGACCTCGAAAGTCACTTTCCACTATGACGATAACGTTATGGTGCGGACAGTCGAGCGCGGTGTAATGGATATGCGGCAGGATTTCGGTATATCTAAGGACGGATATATAATCGCAGGGTGGTATTTGCAGAATTCGCCGAATGCGCTTGATTATCTTACCGTATCGCAGGACGTGGACGTGTACGCAAAGTGGGAGCGTGCTACATATATCACAATTACGGTAGACCAGAGCTACCTCAATAAATCTCCGTTAAAATACAAACTCACACTCGATATGAATGGCGAGGCAAAGCTCACGCTGCCAAAGGTCAACGACCGCAGCGACCCATATAAACACGTTTTCGGCTGCACCTATGGCTACTCCACGAAAAAACAAAGCGGCGAATACGGCGTTATTGAATATTACGATACAGAGTAAAGCACATTCACCCGCGACACAACGCTCTACCGCGTATTGAACAAGTACGGCGGCGGTAAGGGAACGGAAAAAGACCCGTATGTCATCAACTATTACGACCAGCTCCTCTATCTTGCCGAAAACAAGGCAAGCGGTTATTTCGTTCAGACAGCGGATATAAAATTCCCAAATGATGTGCCGAATAAGTCCATAAGTACGGTAAAAATTTCGCAGGGGTATGAGAACAAATACTATGACCTGTTTGTCTTTGACGGCGGGAATTATACCATAAGCAATCTAAAAGAGAGCTTATTCGGGACTTTGGCGGCAAGCACAATCAAGAACGTCCGCATTGACGGTGCAATGGTCGTTTCCTCCGAAAGTGACGCAGGAATACTTTGCAATTGTGTTACAAGCTACTCTTTTACAGGCAGCGGCGGGAATTATGCAACCGGAAATACTCTTATACAGCATTGTGCCGTAACAAACAGTTATCTTACGGTTGAGGACGCGCGGAACGCGGGGGCTATTTGCGGCAACGGTGGGTATATCAAGGACTGTCTGTCACAGGGCAATACAATACAGGGTACTTGTTCCGCAATGGGCGGCATAGCGGGTAATGCCTGCACTATAAGCGGGTGTCTTTCGGTTTCTAACTCCGCGTCTGGAGGCAGCGCGATAGGCGGTATTGCGGGAACAGCCCACGGCAAAGAAATATATGAGTACGGCAACTCAGCTCGCAGATACGGAGGAAATATTTCGGGCTGCGGAGTAGTATCGTTTATATGCTCTAATTCCGATTATTGCGGCGGTGTCGTTGGGTTGAGCTGCGGCATTGCTAATGCGTATATCCGTAGCTGTTATGTTGCAGGAGTATACCTTAACGGTGTGCAGAACGGAGGAATTTCGGGCGGTGACGACAACGAAAATTATAATTACGTTCATACCATTGCATATTGCGTAGTCGATGAAACTAACAATTACCCGTCTATCGGCGGCGAACCACGCTCGTTGGCACGAGTTATGGTACTTTCTGTTCCCGAAAGCGGGCTTAAAGTGGACGGTATTCTTGCCGTACTCAACGCAGCAGGCAGCGGATTTACAGAATGGCAGCGCGATACTGCAAACAGTAGTTTACCCTATCCCAAGGGAATAAATGATATTTTAGGAGGTTAAACATTATGTACAACAGGATTATCTTAATGGGACGTATCGTCAATGACTTGGAACTGAAAGCATCTCCGCAGGGCATTGCCGTATGTTCTTTCAGATTGGCGGTCGAACGTGATTACGCCAAAAAGGGCGAGGAACGCGAAACGGACTTTTTCAACGTGACCGCTTGGCGTAATACCGCCGATTTCATTTGCAAATATTTTCAAAAAGGTCAGCTCGTACATATCGAGGGTTCGCTCCGCACTCGGCAGTATACCGACAAGAACGGCAATCCCGCGACGTGGTACGAAATCGTTACGCAGAATGTTTCATTTACAGGTGACAGGGGCAAAACGCAGAACGGTGAGCTGCCAGAACCGCCTGTTCCCGAAAGCACGACAAGCGCGGCTGAGGAATACTTCCTCGGCGGTGACGACGATGCTCCCTACCCGTTTTAATCAAATTTTTCGGTAAACATCAGTTTGCCCTTGACTTTCGGGGAGAAGTGATGTATAATATAAGCAAGGAAAGTCATTTTAAGTGAGGTGATACCGATGGACGAATTTATCAAACCGAAAATAGATGTTGTGTTCAAGAAAATGTTCGCGGACAAGAACAACAAGGGGCTGCTTATCGACCTTCTGGCAAGTCTGATGGATATCGACAAGAACGACGTTCGGGACGTTACGGTACTTAATCCCGAAATAACGCCCGATATGGCACGCGAAAAGTTTTCGCGGCTGGATATTCTTATGACGACCAAAGACAGGTCAATAGACCTCGAAATGCAGACAACAGACAGCAACGACTTTGTAGACAAGGAACTTGTGTACTGGGCGAAAATGTGTGCGCAGGACTTGAATAAAGGTCAGAGCTATGGTGAATTACGCCAGAACATTTCAATAAGCATTCTGGACTTCGACCACGACAAGTTTAAGCATACCGATTATGCGTCGCTTTACACGCTTTACGACGAAAAGCATAATCAAAGACTGACGAACAAGTGCGCGTTTTTCTTCTTTGAGCTTCACAAGCTGAGAAATCTGAACAAGGACATTTCACAATTCAGCCAGAAAGAGCTGTGGTTGAAGCTCATAAATTCTGAAAGCAAGGAGGAACTCGATATGCTGAAAAAGATCAACAATTCGGTAATGAACGAAGCAGTAGGCGTTGTGAACAGTATGAGCAGCGATCCTGCTGTAAGAGAGCTTGCGCGGATACGCTATTTTGCGGAACACGAAGAAGCTTCGCGCCTGCAGGACGCAATAAAACAAGGCAGAGCTGAGGGCAAAGCTGAGGGCAGAGCTGAGGGCAGAGCTGAGGGCAGAGCTGAGGGCAGAGCCGAGGGCAGAGCCGAGGGCAGAGCTGAGGGCGAAGCCGAAAGAGCAAGACTTGAAGCGGAGATTGCGCAGTTGAAAGCAGCGTTAGCAGAGCGAAACAAAACTTCCGTTCTCAGTGAGAACACTCCTAAGCCTAAGCCGCCCAAGCACGGCAGAAGATGAACTACAATTGAATAACATCTATCCCCATCGGAAACGGTGGGGATTTTTGCGTAAGGCGAAGTTTTTCGGTGTTATATGTAACACCGTTTTGCGAAAGGAACAAGGTGAAGAAACGATTTTTCAAGACCCACAGAGGATTTGTGATATTGATTGCGATGGCAGTTTCAATTGTATTGCCGTTTGCAATTGTAAATATATTTAAGGAGGTGATACAGACTGACAATGGCATTCTGATTATTTCTGTCGCAGGTGGAGCAATGTTGCTTGAAATCACAAGTGTTATTATGTTTTTTGCAAATTTCTTTATTTGGCTGATTGAGAAATCGAATGGCAAAGTTAAGAAATAAGTCCAAAGCCCCAAACAGGGGCTTTTTATTATGCTGTCCTAACGGCTATACGGGGGAGGGGTGCTTATATATGGAAAACAAATCAAACTCAAATTATGATGTGGAATTAAGCATCATAGGTTTTGCTTGCGAGGACAGCCGCCTTGGCAAACTCTTTAACGAAACGCTGCAAGTATACGACAAATATAAATTTGCAGCGGAAAACGCAGGACGCGTATCTCTGACCGACGAGCAGAAAAACAATGACAAGTTATACGGCGTATCAGGAGTTGCAAAATTAACCGTAATCGCCAAAGATGCTGATACAGCTTATACAATAGCTATGAAAACAGTCGACCTCGGAAATATCTTATCTCCGAGTATCACAGGTGGTTCGGTATCGGCGGCGGTGCAAACCTCGTCAAAAATAAGTATAAACTTACAGGAGGACTAAATGATGGAATTTTATGGCAAACCGCTTGACTACGAAATACCCGCCGAAAAACGAAACGACGACGATTTTTGTGCGATTGATGCCGATACGGCGGTCGGAATGGTCGAACACGGCTTTAGCGTTTATATGGACGGCACGGACAGGCAGATAACCTACGAACAGCTCTTTATAACGTTTAGTGTCACGGACTTAGAACAGCACAGTTTTTTTGCGCCACGTTCTGAGTTTGAACAAAACAGAGAGTTGGAAACGCTGACCGATGATATTGACCGATTGAATGACGAGGTTTTGTCCAAAGACCCCACATATTCCATTGATGACTATGCCAAAGATTTGAATAATATGGGAGATAGCTCTTATAGGTGGAGAGATGGGCGTAGTGAATGGGAGAACATCTGTGACAGCATTTTGTCGGGCAAAACAGAATATATACCCATTTGGCTTAACGACATATCAGATAACTTTGAAGTCGGACAGATTGCTGAACGTCTTAAAGGGTATGAGGGCAAGTATCAGCGCGATTTTCCGAAAGATGAACGCGCACAGCAATTTCAATCCGAGAAAAATCTTGCCGAAAAGCAGGATATTTCATATAACATTAACGCTGACCTATCGGCAACACGGGGAGAAAGTAGAGGTAATACTATGGAAAACACAACTGATTTTATGCCAATCGGCAAGGTTACACCCGAATTTCTGGAAGATTTTGCCGTACACAACGACTGCTTGTTTGAAGTAGGAGCAGGCGCTCCCGAATGCCACATAAGATACGGATATGATCCCGATAAAAAAACCATTAGGTTTGGAACACCAAACGCTGATGTCGATGCTAAGGATACGCTTATTATTTCGGGAGATATTTACAGGCTTTTAGGCGGGAATTTGGGAGAAAATTTGTATAAAGATCTTGGTGAGGAGTTGCATAGAAACGAAAGGTTTGACATTCTGTCAAGTGAACGCGAAAAGTATAAAACACAGCAATTGCAATCAGAGAAAAATCTTGCCGAAAAGCAGGATATTTCACATAACATTAACGCTGACCTATCGGCAACACGGGGAGAAAGCAGAGGTAATAGTATGGCAGAACACAGCACAAAAATGGAAGTGTCCTCAATGGTAAACCTTGAGGGCAACGGCGCAAAGGCGGTTGCAACAGTTGTTATCAATGATGAATTTGCGCTCAAGGGAATTAAAGTGTACGAAGGCGAAAATGGACTTTTCGTTTCAATGCCTTCCCGTAAAATGGGTGGGGAATACACAGACGTTATATTCCCTATAACCGCCGAAGCGAGAGAACAGCTGCACAATGCTGTTTTGGAGCGATATGAGGATATGGCAGCGAAAGGAATTGAAAAGTTCCAAGCTGAAAAGAAAGCTCCCCCCGAAAAAAGCACGTCTGACATAACAGTTACGATGCATCGTGTGAACGACGAGCATACCAAGGCGGCGGGGCAAATTGTTATTGACAATTGTATCGTCGTTTCGGGCGTTAAGGTTAAACACGGCGCAAATGTTGAAGGCATAGAAAAAGATTTTGTATCTATGCCGCAGTATCAGACGCAGACCGGCGAATACAATCAGTATGCTAATCCCATAACCAAGGACTGCTACGAGAAGATCAATAGCGCCGTTCTCGGTGCATATGAAAAACTCGAAAAAACAGAGTACAGGGGTGCAAGATTTTCCGAGTTGGGCGAAAAAACCGAAGTATCAACGCAGTACGGTTTAAATCCAAAGTATGCGGAAAAGGTAATGGACGCGCTCGACAAGCAGGGTATAAAATATTTCTCTAAGTCCTATGAGGGCAAGACTTCAATTTCCGTCAACAATGCTGACCGTCAAGCGTTAGATAAGACTCAAAAGGAAGTAACGGCATCACTTAAACAAGCAAAAGAAAAAACAACCGATAAGCCGGAACACAAGCCGAAAGGCAAGACCCATTAAAGTCAATTCCCCCTCGAAAGAGGGGGAAATTTTTTAAGTTTCCTATTGACTTTCTGAATTT
>CANRNN010000031.1 GCA_947632025.1 uncultured Clostridia bacterium
ACCGAGGTCAAGACTTCCAGCTACACCACCGAGAAAGGCGTTCTTAATCTTATAAACAAAGATTACAAGAACAACATTATCAAGGAATGGGGTTTTGATAAGGCTGTAGAAGTGGCTACCGCTATTCAGACGACTTCCAGTGTGACCGGTGCGTTTGGTGGTACGGTTCCTGAAAAAGAGGATATGGCTGCTGCTTTCAACGAGAAAACAGGCAAGCTTGAACTTCCGGTTGAGGCATCGTTCTACTCTATGATTAAAACGGAAGATGGTTCTAAAACTACTAAGTACAAAACAAGTGGGACTGCCCCCAATACTGCGACAGATAAAGATAAGGCTGATGCTATTGATACGGTGGACGGCGCAAATACTGTTGCGAATGCCGTTGTTACAGCATTAAAAGCTCTAGAAGGTGTAACTTGGGGTGATTACCTTGAGAATGGTGATTCGGATATTACGACCACGTTGGTTGAAAAACATTTAAATGGTGGCATTCAAGGAACTGATTTAAAAACAGACAAGCAGAGCGATGGTGAGGCGCTTGCTGCTGTTAAGGGATATGTTAAAGCTGCCTATGATGCTGAATTAGCAAAATACACATTCAAATTCTACGACAAGGGTAGCAAATTCGACTTTGCAGAAGCGATTGACCCGCTTGATTTGCTTCTTGCAAATGCTTCCGACGCTGATACCGCGTTGGCAAGCGGAGATAAGAAAGACAAGGTTGAAGTATTCGACGGCACTAAAAGAGCAAGCAAGAAGCTCGGTGACACTGATCAGATCGGCAGCGTTGGTGAAGATCATAAAGCGAACGGACAGGAAACAAACTCGCCTTTGAAATCCGATTCTACAATTACCCGTGTTTCCGCTACCGTTAAGTTCGATACGATCTTCAAGCTTCTCTATGGTGATGATTACAGCAGCACACCTGAATCGTCCTATAACAAGTCCCTTAATAAGGAAGGACGTATGGAAGCTCTCCGTGAGTCAATTTACGACGCTGAAAAGGGCGTAACGTTCTCTGCGGACAACAAGGAGCCGAGCGGTACGGAATGGGCGCTCATAGGCAAGTACCTTAAGACCGCGCTCTCGGATTATTTTGACGAGGTTGACACAAGCAAGAAGGTTTCCGAACTTGAAAAGCTCATCAACGACAGTTATGATATTACCTCCAAGACGGATAAATCTGCGATGTTTGCCGACAGCCACAATGCTGTTGAAAGCGCACGCAAGACAGCGATCGCTCTTGTGAACGACTGCAAGAGAAGCGGTGTTACGACTGTAACAAAGGCGCAGTATGACGCGCTTAATGACAATGTAAAGCAGCTTAAGACCGAGTACGAGGCGTTTGAGTATGATTACGATACTATCTTCAACGATCTTGCGAGATACGCTAAATCTCCCGAAGCTGCCGAAAACGCAGATTTTGCGAAAATGATCAGTGACGTAGCGTGGAAGCTCAGTCAGGCAGGCGATCTTAAGAGTACTAGTGACGAGGTCGAGGACCTTACCGACGCGGCGATAATTGACGGTGAGTTCCAGAACTTCAATCGTGTATACACCAAAGACGGAAAGACCAAGGTCAACAACAAGACCTTTGAGGTAGCGGCTTCCAAAGGTGGTTCAAATAAGTCCCACTACGACCTCAAAACCGCGTATAAGGCTCTCCAAGACGCTTACGAGTCGCTGACGTCGCCGACGACAACGAAGGGGGACGTCTGACTAAAATGGTTCCCCTTTATTCCACAAAATCAAAAAAACATCATCCACTCTAATTTTTTTCTGTAACCTTTTCGGCTTTTAGGACGACTAATAAGTGAACGGATAAAAAGCCGGCACCGTTCAAAGGGGTATAACAATGGAAAATGACGCATACGCACGCTACTTAAACGGCGACGATAAGGCGCTTCTCGAAATTATTCAAAAGTACAAAAACAGTCTTACTATGTATATCAACAGTATGGTTAAAAATCTTGAGATCTCAGACGAGCTTTGCTGCGAAACTTTCGTTATCTTAGCCGATAAAAAAACGAAATTTCGGGGCAGCTCGTCATTCGGAACCTTTTTATTCGGGATAGGCAGACATACCGCGCTTTCGTATCTTCGGAAAAATTCACGGCGAAACGAGATCCCTCTCGATGATGTCGGAGAGATCCCCAACGACATAGATCCCGAAAAAGAATATCTCAAAAAAGAACAAAATCTGATTTTTTACAATGCGCTGAAAAAACTGAAACGCGATTACGCCGAGGCTGTATGGCTTATGTACTTCGAGGAACTTTCCTGCGAGGAGATCGGAAAGGTCATGAATAAGTCAACTTCTGCCGTGAAGGTGCTGCTGCATCGTGCAAGGATCGCTCTGAAAAACGAGCTGCTGAAAGAAGGGTATAATTATGAGATCGGTTGAGGAATGTTATAACTATGTAATTTCGCGCCGCGACAAGCTTGCGGAAAAACGCGTAAGAACACGGAAAATCGCGGTCAGAACTGCTGTTCCCGTATGCAGCGCGGCGCTGCTGGCAGGGGTGATTTTTCCCGTAAAGATCGCTCAGACAAACACAAGCAGTCAACAAATCAGTCAGGGAAATTCCGGTGAAATAAATACCGCTCTGCCGTCCGCTGCCGTGGACTCCGATATCGTAACGGATATATCCGATAATATTCTGAATATCGGAGTCGTCAAGGAAGACGACGGGGAACAGCTTGCCAATATGTTTTATATACCGACGATTTTTGAGATGACACGCGAAGAGGTCTTAAATCGTTTCGGGCTTAGCGCGGATCTGGATCTGTCGAAAGCGGTCGGGCAGCTGAGTGAAACCGAGCTGAAACTCACGGCTATGAATATGACAGGAAAGCATGGTTTTCCGAGAGAGCTTTATGTTGATGAAAACGGGGTCAAAACATGGGGTGAATTCTGTTATGAAACTGATGCTTTTTGGTTTGAAAACTCCGACAAAAGCAAGAGCGCGGAAATTATTTTTTCGCTTGAGGGACGTATTCCCTGGTACTGGAATTGGATACTGGATAGCGATGAAATGAAAGCCGTTCCCGATTCATTGATATCGGGAGTGAAAATGAAGCTTGCCCGCCGCGGCGACAGCGGATATTATTTCGCGGAATTTGAGGGCAACGACATCTCCGTGGGAGTTGTCACGAACGGGCTTTCCGAGGAGGAAACGGTGGCTGTACTTGAATATCTTGCGGAGTACACCAATGCTCCCAAGGCGGAAATAAACCCGGAAAATGATTTTTCCGTCGGCGAAATTTCAGATTACAAGGACGTCCTTATCAATATCAATTGAAAGCAAGATAAAGCAAAACACAGCGGCTGCAAAATCAAAATGCAGCCGCTATTTTATTATGGAAAAGTTGCACATCGCGATTTTTGCCCGTCCCCCTTCGTTGTCGTCGGCGACGTCAGCGCATCGTAAGCGGTCTTTAGAGCCTCATAGGCGGTTTTGAGGTCGTAGTGGGACTGGTTAGCGCCGCCGCTGGAAGCTGCGTAACTTCCGTATTTCTTGTCGCTCGTGAATACTCTGTTATAATCAACAAACTTATCATCAATTAGCGATTCGGTAGAATCTGCGAACGAGCCGTCAGTAAGCGCAAGTTCCTCAACCGTAGCAAGCTTATAAGCGCAATCAAGAAGCTTATCATACAGATTCTCATCGGTAGCAGCCACGTCGCTCTTTGCTATCTCGGCGATCTTATCGAAAATCTCATCATATCCTATTGAGAATGCGTCAAGGTCGTCCTCAAGATCATCTTTTGCGTCCTTAAGTGCCTTGTATTCAGCCTTGGTGACTTCCTTCTTGCCCTCTTTCTTATAGTCGTTGAGGATCCCGACTGCGGTCTTACGCGCTGTGTCTAACGCATTGTGATGAGCTGCAAAAACATACGACTCCGAGGTCTTGTCAAGAATATCTTCGCTTTGGTCGATGAGCTTTTCATACTCCGCCAATGTGTATGTTTCTATAGTTTCGTCAAACAGATAAGACATAGCCTGCTGCAAATAAGAACCGATAAGGCTCCACTCGCCTCTGCCTATTTTCTTGTCGGTACCCATCGAAACCTTGCCGTTATCATTGATGTCGGCAAGTATTGCTTCACGAGCATCGGCATCTTCGCTTTCGTTTTTACCATACCCCTTAACGGTTTCTGTTGTGGTTGTTGCACCAAATTCGGTACTACCACCCTGAAGAATTTTAATTACTGTTTTCAAATCAACAGTTGCAGCCTTTCGATCACCAGCATCATCTTTCAATGCCGTAGCACTTGATGCAAAATTGCTAACGTCGCCGCTTGTAGCATAATTTACGGGTTCACCATCACGTTCAGCGTCATAATCATCTTTGTCAAAATCCACGGACACGAAATCACAGAGAGAGTTATTGGGCACGTCTTTATCGCTCGCTACACTGGATTTATGACCGGTCGCTCCATCATAAATACTGTCACTATTCTGCTTAACCGTTGTAATCGCTGTTGCCTTACCTGCAAGGACTGCAAACAAATCGACATAATCCATAATATCAACTTTTGCGTCATTCTTAGATGCATCAAAGACAAGCGGCTCGCTACTAGTTTGAGTTGTTACAAATTTTGTATTTTCAGCATCCCAATATACTTTTTGGTTTGTTGAACCATCATTCAAAAGTGTCAACTCAAGCTTACCAGTTTTTTCATTGTAAAGTTTCTTCAATTCCGCAGCTGTAGGAACTGCACCAGCACAATCCTTCCACGCTACACCAGTAAGACCCGCAAACATTGTAGTAGATACATAATTCACGCCAAGACCATCTACGTTGCTATCAGTTTTCGCGGTATCTTCAATAAATGCACACTCGGCTTCGTCCACCATAATTTTATTTTTGTAGTCCTTAAGAACGATATTGAGAACAGCGTCTTCTGTGCCGTAAGTCTTTTCCTTTGCGGGCTGAATGTGAGTAAGAACGTCAACCGCAACATCGCAGGCTTCTTTTGCACGGACGATCGCTCCGTTAGTGGTGTAGTTGATGCTCTTATTTTCCTTGATGGTATTAAATTCCTTTACGATCTCGGTATAAGCCGCGTTGATGTGGTAGAACAGTGCGCTCCAGCCAAAGGTCTTGCCCTCATAGAAGCTCTTGGGCTTGGTCGTCATACCCTTTACCGTAACTCGTGTCCAAGAGTTGTAGTCATACTCTTTTTTAAGAGCGTTTTCGAGAGCAACTATAGAAGCGTTGAAATCTCTCTTTGTAACAGACTTGTTTTCAACAAGAGATTCACGAGCTTTCTTGAGGTTCTCATACGCATCGGAAACAGCCTTACTGTCGGAAGTATCGACATTCAGAGCCTGACTGTATTCATAAGCGAAGTTGTCATAAGAGGTTTCCTCAACTTCGTTGAACCAGATCTCATCATCAAGCTCCTCGTTGATGATGTTTTCAGACTCGTAGTCATCCTTATACAGTTCGAGAAGCGTGTTAAGTTCGTCGGCAGTGTGGATCGTGAGCTGGTTTTTAGCTTCAGTCAGCATAAGGAAAGCGACCGCGATCTCATCGAGTGTTGCTTTAGAGTTGTTTGATACCTGTTTTGCGTAAGCAAGAACATTCTCAAACTTGTTCGCGGAGATCTCACCGTATTGGTCAAGCTCTTTGTCCTTAAATTCATCGCAGGTCTTAACGAGATTCTGAAGGTCGCTTTTGCTTGCATAGGCAACGTTCTTCTCATCTGCAGCGAAAGCAGAAACAGAGAAAGAGGAAAGAGCGAGAACGGAAGCCAATGAAGCAGCAAAAATTCTTCTTTTCAACATAATAGTCCTCCTAAAAAGATAAAAAAGTTTTCGAGTGATCGGGGACTCGAAATAAACAAACGGAAAAGATCCGCTTGGGTGGGGAGTCAAAAGAGAGGCAAAGATATTTTATTCCTATCTCCAACTCCATCAAAACACATAATAAAAACGGCAGTTACAAAACTGCCGCTTTTAATTTTATTTAACATACAAAACTCATATAATTATGTAATCAAAGTAATTCAAGTTTGCCGTCAGCAATAGATGCATATCCACAGTAATTCAAGCCTGGAATGCTAAGCATATGGTATTCGTAATCTTTTATTTTGATCTTAGCTTTCACGTGCGTGCTGTGCGTCGGAATGCCCGTGAAATCAATTTCCGGATAATCTTCTTCATCCCCAAGACAAATCGACACATCGTAAACTTTAGGCTTAAAATTGTATTTTGGGTCAAGCAGCGGCTCGTAATTCACTATCGGCAATTCCTTGCAGCTTTCTTCATCGGGATAAAACACTATTTCGTCCAGACGGAAATCGTCTTCACCTTCAAGCGATATCGCCAATTCGCCCGTAAGTGTTATTTCACCGTCAAAACTTGCTTTCACACCTTGAAAATAGTCATTATAAAGCCCCAGCCATTCTACATTATCAAACTGTGTAGCTATTTCTTTTACAGTAAAATCTCCTATTTTATCACCTTTTTTATATTTCTTAAATTCAAAGTTATCACCGCTTTCAGGAGCAGTTGCAAGATAACCGTAATCGCAGACAATTCTCCAGTAGAATTCATTGGAAAGTTCGGAAATTTCTATATCATTGTAAACATCGCCTTTATCCATCGTAGTTGTCATTTTTTGCGACGCCATTCCATCAACTTCTATCGGAGCATCATAAGGCCATTTGAATTTTGCGATAAGATCCTCGCCTTTTAGTTCGTAATCCCTTTCTCTCAAAGTATCATAATCTTCTTGCGAAGAGGAGTTCTCTGTAGATGATGATTCTTTAGACGAGGTTAAACCTTGTGAAACTGTGGATTCTTGTGACGAAGTCGAGCTTTGTGAAGAGCTTTGATTTTCGGAAACGTTTTGTGCCGGAGTTTCTGCTTCGCTGCAAGCTGTCAAGCTCGCTATAACCGTTAGTGTGCTGATAATAGCTGTGAATCTTTTCATTGGGATACCTCCATATATTGCTGTTTTTATTTATTATAGCACGTTCTGCACCTAATGTCAATAATTATTACAAACTTGTAATAATTTGTAATCTTTTTGTAACCTTTTGTAACTTTTTTGTAATTATTTT